>JAEWZX010000018.1 GCA_023394965.1 Pseudomonadota bacterium
TTCGCCAAGCTCAAATGCTCGCGCCGCCTCGCAACCCGATACGACAAAACCTCAGCAAGCTATCTCGGCTTCATACATATCGCCGCCGCCCGCCTCTGGACCAATCAGTTTGTCAACAGGGCCTAGAAGGAAGGACGGACGATGCACCGCAAGAAACGCACTTGCGAACGGATCATTGGCGCGCTGACGGGATATAACCTCAGCGTCGAAACTGCATCATGAAACGATATTCTCGATCCATTCGTCGATCTCGGTTTCCAGCCAAACAGTACACCGGGTCCCAAGCGATCGCGATTGGGGAAAGCAACCACGCTTCATCCGTTCGTAAATCGCTGTGCGGCGAAGACCCACCTTTGACATCACCTCGGGCAACCTGAGCAAACGATATCCGCTGCGGGCGGGCTCGAACTGGTCGATGCTGCCCGCTTCGGGGTCAGGGTCGTCATGAGAAGACATGTTCATCCCTGCGATCCAGATCCTCAATGTGATCAGACAGGAGCCGCGCAATACGGTGTGCTGCACCTTTAGCCCAGCGTGGTCGTATGTCATGGATCCGACGTTCAGGCAGATCTTGCAGCGAAGCCGGTAGTTCGGAAAGAAAAGCCTCTATGAATTCCTCCACCGGTTCACCCAGCCACTGGCGCGCCCGCTCGTGTTCCCCCACCAGGCAAAGCGCGAGACAGGCGCGGGTCGCCGAACCGGATGCATCGAGAATCGCAGTGGCCTCGCGCAGCGTTGGCGAGCGCTCACCTGAAAGGATGCGCCGCAAGCCGTCCTTATGGATTGCGCTCCTTGCACCAATCTCCTTGCGGGTGCGACCGCTCTGACGGACCGCCAATGCAAGGAGCGCGCAAACAGGATCTGGCGAGACTGCAGTATCGGCGAATTCTTCCTGGGTGGCCTGCCGTTCTATGCTTTGTGATCTGGGAATCGAATCGTCCATTCAACTACGGTAGTGGGAGTGCCCACCTGTAGGAAAACAAGAAGAACATATAAGGAACAGATAGGAAGACCTCAGGTCCTGCTTCAGCGTGATTCGCGCAGATTCCGGCAGGCCTCGCGCGAGATCCGGTAACGCTGGCGCGGAATCCAGCAAACCAGTGCCGGATTTCCGACCATCGCGCTCGAAATCCGTCGCATAGCAGCCAATTAGTCGATTCTTCTTGGCTCTCACGAGCCTGCGGCACTTTTCCGTTTTCCTACACCCCGCCGATCAATCGAGGAAAGAACATACAGCGAACACATCGCTGGCCAATGTTCGAAACGGAGTTCCTCGATGATCAAGACCCTCGCCCTCCCCGTCGCTTCCAAGCGCGGCATCCGTGCCCGCGATTACCTGCTCCCTGCTGCTATCGCGCTGGCTTGTGCTGGCGCCGCCTACGCCGGTGCCGACACCACCTTCGATCCGGCGCTGCAGAAGTTCACCGACTTCCTCGAAGGTTCGGGCGGCAAGATCATCACCGTGCTCAGCCTCGCCGGCGGCCTCATCGCCCTTGCCTCCGGGCGCTTCGCGCTCGGCCAGGTCGCAGTGCCCGTGGGCGTCGGGATCGGCGTCGGCACCGGCGTGCCGATCGTCACTTCGGTCGTGACCGCGGTCATCTGATCCGCGGCAACGAAGGGAGGGCGGCATGGCCGACAGGTACCTCGTTCCACGGCGGCTCGACGACCCGGAACTGATCGGTTTCTGGACCATCGACGAGTTTGCGGGACTTCTCGTCCCGTTCGCCTGGGGCATCCTTGCGCAGCACATCATCATCGGCACAGCCCTTTCCGGGTTCGCCTGGTTCGCTCTTCGGAAGGCGAAATCATCGGGCGCAGGGTCGAAACTGGTCCATGCTGCCTACTGGTACCTGCCCGGAAGCTTCCTGGGACTGAAAGCCACGCCGCCCTCCCACTGCCGCCTGCTTGCCGGCTGAGGGAGGCCATCATGAGAGACGAATTTGCCTACGAGGAAGCGCAGCGCCATCTCCGGCAACGCAACCGCTTCGCCGCGCTTTCGGCCGTGCTCGGGCTCACCAGCCTGCTCGCAGTGGGTGCAGCAGCGACCCGCGAGGAATCCCTCGTGCTGGTGCCGATCACGTCCGAGCGGCTCGCGCTCACCAGCGGCGGGGTCGAAGCGCACTATCTCGAGCTCATCACCCGCGACACCGCGCTGATGCTCCTCAACCGCTCGCCCGAGAGCCTCGACTACTGGATGGAACAGATCCTGAAAGTAGCCGATCCGGCCGCACACGGGCGGCTCAAGGCGCAGCTCGTCGCAATCGTCGAGGAGCAACGAGGCTCGGACGTCGCGCAGGCCTTTGTGATTTCGAAGATGATGGTCGACCCCAAGAGCCTCACTTCGACCGCCACCGGCACGCTCAAGACCTTCGTCGGCGCGCAGGTGATCGCGAGCCAGCAGCGCAGCTTCGAATTCACCTGGAGGCGCCGCGGCCTGAGCCTCGCGCTCGCCGGGTTCCGCCAGCTTCCCGATCCAACCCAAGCACAGGACCAGGACCAATGACGCCCCTTTCCCGGCCATTCCCCGTGGCGCTCACGGCGGTCGCGCTCGCGATCGCATCGGCGGCCTACGCGGCCCCGGCGCGCGCCGACCAGTTCGTCGAGGCCGCCGACGGTTCGACCATCGACTGCGTGCTCGCGCGCGGCGCGCTGACCCGCATCGCGCTTATCGAGGACGGCTTTGCCAATGTCTCGAAGATGGCGAGGGGCTATCCCTACAACGATTTCGAGGTGACCCACGAGCCGGTGCGCGGCGACATCTATGTCTCGTTCCCGCTGCAATATGCGAGCGCCAAAGTCAGCTTCTTTGCCACCAGCAGTGCGGGCCATGTCTACAAGTTTGCCTGCAAGGTGGAAGGCGAGGAGGCGAGCCAGCTGTTCGTCACCAACCCGGCGCTCGCCAAATCCGAAGCCGTCGAATGGGCAGCCGCCAGGGGCGGACCCGACGATGCCGCGATCGCGCTAGTCGCGGCGATGGCGAGCGATGCGGTCCTTCCCGGCTACCGCGCGCGCGCCGAACTTTCGCGTCCGCGCCGGACCGGCGATCTCGAAGTCCAGCAAGTCGCCCAGTACGAGGGCGCCGAGCTGACCGGGCAGGCCTTCGTTCTCAGGAACCTTGGCACAGACCCGATCGACCTTGGCGGCGAACGCGATGCGCCCGCGGGCGCGCGCGCCTTTGCCTACGCCATCGAGACCCTCGCCCCTGGGGAAGCCACCAGCGCCTTCCTCGTCTTCGCCAAGGGAGGGCCCCGATAATGGCCGACCAGGATCCAGCCCCTACTGAGCAACCCGCTCAGGACAGCAGCCGGGGCGAAGCGCGGCGCAATCTCAACCAGACGATCGCCCAGCGCCAGAAGCTGCTCCTCGCCGGGATCGGCGGGATCGTACTCATCGGCGGCACCATGTTCATCTTCTCGGGTGAAGACGACCCGGCCTCAGATGGCAACGGGCCGATCGAGATCGACACCGGTGGCCTCGTCAATCGCAACCTTTCGAACCGCGAGTTCGTGGCGACCTACGGCAACCGGCTCGATGCGCAGGGCCGAGCGATCAAGGACCTGCAAGAAAGCCAGCTGCCCAAGGCCGCGATCGAACAGGAGCTCGAGATGCTGCGCGGCGAGAACGCGCGCATGCTGACCGATGGCCAGGCGGCGATCGATGCGATCTCGGCCGAGAACGCCGCGCTGCGCAGCGAACTCGACACCGTGCGCAGCGCACCGCCGCCGGTCGCATCGGTGCCAACGCGAGTTGCAGCTGTTCCAGGAGGACCGGTTACACCGCTGGATGGTCCGTCCGGACAAGCAAACGAACCCAAGGCGAGCCTGCTGAGCTTTACCAGCGATCCCGCCAAACCCGGCAAGCCCAAGACCGGCGAAAGCACGCCGCCGCTGCTGCTCGAAGCGAGCCGCGATTACCTGCCGCCCAACAGCTATGCACCGGCGACGGTCATCGTCGGAGTCGATGCCTCGACCGGGGTCGTCAGCCAAAGCGATCCGCTCCCCGTCGTGCTGCGGATCACTGGTCCGGCCCGCTCGGTGATGCGCGGCGGCCAGCTGCTCACGACCGACATCACCGGCTGCCTCGTCAACGGCGCGGCGCGCGGCGACCTCTCGGCCGAGAAGGTCTACGTCAAGCTGGTGCGCATGACCTGCGCCCAGCCCGGCGGGCGCTACGCGGTCAGCGAGGTCAAGGGGTTCATCGCCTTTGCCGGCAAGTCGGGGGTGCGCGGCCGGATCGTCAGCCGCGAAGGCAGCCTCGTCAGCCAGGCACTGCTCGCCGGGATCGTCGGCGGGTTCGGGCGCGGCTTCTCGGCCAACGCCAATGGTATCTTCACCGGGCAGGTCGGCAGCGACGGCAAGCGTGAAGCGCTTTCGCCGACCGACATTCTCGCCGGCGGATTCGGCCAGGGCGCGGGCGAAGCCGCCGACACCGTCAGCAAATACCTCATCGAACGCGCAGAACAGTACCAACCCGTCGTCGAGATGCCGACCGGCATCGCAGTCGAGATCGTCTTTCTCGACGGCGTCCATGTCAGGAGCACACCCCAATGAACTACGCCAACCACCGGCCGGGCCTCAAAGCCCGCGCCGCCCATGTCTCGCTCGCGCTCGCCAGCGCAGCCGCCGTCCTTACTGCGGGCGTGTCGGTCGTTACCGCCATGCCCGCACAGGCAGCGATCGCTCGTGACGTTGCCCAGGCGCTCAAGCTGCGCCTGCCCAAGACGCCCATCGATGCGCTCGACTGCGAGACCTTTGCGCCCTGGTGCGAGGTCGTCTCGGGCGACACGCTGTTCTATATCGACGAGGCGGCGCGCTATCTTTTCGTCGGGCGGCTCTACGACATGGAAGAGCGCCGCGACGTCACCGCGACGCGGCTGCTCGAACTCAACGCCGACCTGCTCGCTGCCGGCGCCGCGAGGGCCGCAGGCCACGACGAAGCCGCCGGACAGCCAACCACCGCGTCGAAAGCCGCCACAGCAAAGGTCGATCTGTCGACGCTACCCGCCGAAGGGGCGATCCGCTGGGGCAATCCCAAGGGTCCCCGGCTGGTGGTCTTCTCCGATTTCCAGTGCGGCTATTGCAAGCGGCTGACCGGCGAACTCATCAAGGCCGGGGTCGGCGTCGAGGAACGTCCGATCTCGATCTTCGGCGCGGCAAGCCGCCGGCTTTCCGAGAGCGTGATCTGTGCCAAGGATCCGGTAGCGGCGCTCCACGCGGCCTACGAAGGCAAACCAGTCGTCCCGGGCAAGTCCTGCACCAGGGCCACGGCGCTCGACGCCAACGAGGACTTCGCAAAGGCCAATGGTTTTGCCGGAACCCCGGTGATCGTCAGGGCCAGCGATGGCGCTGTCCTGCATGGCTACCGCGACGCGCCGACACTGCGCGCCTTTGCCGCCAAGGCGGGAGGTGTCCGGTGACCGCGCGCCTCGCTTCGCTCTCCTCGCTGGCCCTCGCCTTCATCGCGACCGGCTGCACTACTTTGGGCGGCAACGTCCAAGGCGACTTCGCCTGCCGCGCCCCCGATGGCAGCTGTGCGCCGACCTCGCTGATCGACGAACAGGCGACCAAGGTTTCGACTGCGGATGGAGCGGGCGCGCTCGCCCCGGTCGTGCACGCTCCTGCCAATACCAGCGGGCGCAGCCTGCGGGTCGTGCTCGCCGGATATCGCGACGCGCAGGGTCGGGAGCACGAGCCGCGGGTCGTCCATGTCCCTCTGCCCGAGAGCCCTGCCAATGGGTTTCGCAGCCCGCTGAGCACGGGCAAAGTGCTGCGCGCGCTCGGCCGCGCGGTTCAGCACGGCGAGGGCGTAACCGCCCCCACTGAATTCGCATACCCCCTGCAGCTTCCGGATCAACTGGTGACCCCCTCCCAGACGGATCCGGAGCTGCCCGGCGCAGAGGCGCCGGTCACCGGGGCACCCGGCCGTCCCCCCTCCCCCGGCCGGGTGCCCCACCCTGACACAGCAGAAGGAGACGGGCTGTGAACCTCTCGCTTGCCAATGCGCGCGATGCGCTCCTCTCAGGCCTGTTCGGCGATGCCCGCAGGGCCGACCGTGGGCGGCCGAGCTTCGCGCTCGACATGCTGTCCGACTGGCTGCCCTATCGGGTCTACGACGAAAGCGCGAAGCTCTATCGCAACGCACATTCGAAGGGCTTCGTCCTCGAAGTGACCCCGCTGATCGGTGCGGACGAACGCACCGGCGAGATCCTCGGCCAGTTCTTTTCCGAGAGCCTGCCGCAAGGGGCCTGCCTCCAGGTGCTCAACTTCGCGAGCCCGAGGATCGGCAGCATCGTCGGCCCATGGTTTGCACCGCGCTACGAGCAGGGCGGGATCTACGAGGCGATCGCGCGGGCGCGCACCCAGAGGCTCTACGACCTCGTCTGGCAGTCGGGAACGGCGCATGCGCCGTTCCACGCCCGCCATGTCCGGCTCGTGCTCTCACTGGGCGTGCCTGTCCCCGGCAGCACCAGCGACCGCGAGCTCGCCGAATGCCGCGACGGCCTTGTCGGCATGCTCGCTTCGCTGGGGCTCGAAGCTGCGCCGCTCATGCCCGCAGGCCTGCTCGCGCTGGTCGACGAACTGACCTCGCCGACCACTGCGCGCGAGCCCGATGCGATCCACTGGAACCGCGAGGACACGCTCGATGCCCAGGCCATCCGCCGTGACATCGAACTCGAGGTCGAGGACGACCGGCTGATCCTCAGGACCGAGCGCTTCCGCGAGACCGGACGCAGTCGTGACGGTGTGCCGCAGGTCGGCGCATGCTATCCCGACCGCTTCGACATCCGCCACTACGGGGTGCGCTCGGCACCCGAACGCTGGGCACCGTGGGAATGTGCGCGGCTGATCGGCGACATGTTCACCGACAAGCTGCGTTTTCCCTGCCCGGCGGCGACCATGCTCTGCCTCCACTATCCCGACCAGGAAGCCGCCGCCGCGCGCGCAGGCTACAAGTTCATGCGCACCACCAGCCTCTCGGAAACGAAGAGTGCGCGCTTCCTGCCAAGGCTCGCCGAGCAGTCGACCGAGTGGAAGCATGTCCAGGCCGAGCTCCAGGCGGGAAAGAAGCTGGTCAAGCTGTTCTACGGCGTCACCACCATCTCGCCGCTCGGCGAGGGCGACGCGCACGAGCGCACGGTCAAGGCGATCTACAAGGCTGCCGGCTGGGATCTTGCCGACGAGCGCTTCCTCCAGTTGCAGGGCCTTGTCGCGGCATTCCCGCTCAGCCTCGTCGACGGGCTCGTCCACGACATGGCGCGCCTCAAGCGCTTCCGCACCATGCTCTCGACCACCGCGGCGAACATCGCTCCCCTGCAGGGCGAGTATCTCGGCGGCCCGATCCCGCACCTGCTGCTCCTGGGCCGGCGCGGCCAGCCCTTCTTCTGGTCGCCGTTCGAGAACTCGGCCGGCAACCACAATATCGCGATCTGCGGCAAGTCCGGCTCGGGCAAGTCGGTGCTGCTGCAGGAGCTTTGCGCCGCCTTGCGCGGCGCGGGCGCCAAGGTCGTGGTGATCGACGACGGGCGCAGCTTCGAGCACTCGGTCAAGCTGCAGGGCGGCCGCTTTGTCGAGTTCACGCTTGCCTCGGGTTTCTCGCTCAATCCGTTCTCGCTGGTCGACGATGCCCGCGCCGACGGAGACGAGGATTACCGGCTCGACTGTTTCGCGATGATCAAGGCGATCGTCGGCCAGATGGCGCGGCCGAGCGCGGCACCGTCGGACACCGAGCGCGGGCTGATCGACCGCGCGGTGACGCAGGTCTGGGAAGCGCTGGGGAGCGGCGGAGCGATCGACGACGTCGCCCATGCGCTTCACACCAGCGAGAACGAGGCAGGCAAGGACCTTGCCACCGCGATCGCACCGTTCTGCCGCGGCGGCAGCTACGCCGGGTTCTTCTCCGGAAGGGCGAGTTTCGCGCTCGAGGACGACTTCACCGTGTTCGAGATGAGCGACCTTGCCTCGCGCGAGGAACTGAGGAGCGTGGTTCTCTCGGCGATCATGTTCATGACCGGCCAGGCGATGACGCGCAGTTCGCGGGCGACGAAGAAGCTGCTGCTGATCGACGAAGCCTGGGCGATGCTCAAGGGCGGTTCGATGGGCGAGTTCGTCGAGACCTACGCCCGCACCGCGCGCAAGTATGGCGGCGCGCTCGCCACCGCCACCCAGTCCTTGAACGACTATTACAAGTCCGACGGCGCGCGCGCTGCGCTCGAGAACAGCGACTGGATGTTGGTGCTCCAGCAGAAACCCGAGACGATCGCCGATTTCCGCAAGGAAGCGCGGCTCGACATGGACGACCGCACCGAGACGCTAATCCGCAGCCTCAAGCGCTCGGGCACCGAATACAGCGAGATCTATCTGAAAGGCCCCGAGACCGAAGCGGTCGGCCGCCTGGTGCTCGACGCGCTTTCGGCGACGGTCTTCTCGTCCGATCCCGACACCTATGCCGCGATCCACCGCCATGTCGAAACCGGCATGCCGCTGGAACGCGCGGTCGCGCTCGTCGCCGGCGTGGAAGGAGACGCATGATGGTCCTCGAAACCACCACCCTTGTCGACCGCGTGCCGCCTTCTACCTCCGCACGAACATGCCGTCGCCGGAACGCCAACTGGCGCAGGATCTTCGCTGATTTCTGCTTTGTGCTAGTCGAGTTATCCGGGTTTGCCGCTTCCACGCTGCTGCTGACGCTCGGCTTGCCCTGGTTCCTCTACTTCGCATTCATGGGCTGGGACCTCGAACTCCTGTTCATGCAGCTCGGCAATCTCGCCGAGCACTATGCCGCTGCAGGTCCGTCAGCACAGTCGATCTTTTCGCTGGACCTCCAGATCGCATTCCTCGTGGTCGCGGGCGGCCTCGGCTTGCTGCGCCTGCCAGGCTTTCTTGTTCGCCTCGACCGAGGGCTCACAGACTGGAGAAAGAATTATGCCTGATCTCGATCTCGGACATCGCGAGACTTCGAAGAAAGCTATTTTCGCGCTGACTGCACTTGTCCCATTGCTCTGGGCAGGCTGGATTACCCGCGAAATCGTGCAGGCGCCGGAGCAGCGGATCGTCACCGTCCGGCTTGCCGAGACCATCGGCACCTTCGTCGAGGATGCCGCGCGCGCCGATGCCGACCCTGCCGCGGTCCAGGCCGCAAGCCTTGCCTATCTCAAGGCCGCCGAAAGCGCCGTCGCCGAGATGGGCCACGATGGCCGCGTGGTTCTCGTCGCCGAAGCTGTGCTCGCAGGCGCCGCCGAAGACGCCACCCCCGAACTCGAACAGCGCATCGCGCAAAAGCTTGCCGAGGAGAAGCAGCCATGACGCTTGTCCCACGCCTGCGTCGCTCCCTCCTCCTCACCGGCATCGTCCTGCTCCCGCTTGCCTGGGGGCCGCTCGACGCGTTCGGCAAGAACCACGCCTTCCTCATCAATGCGAGCCCGAGCCTGCCCAATTGGGCCTTCTGGCTCGACAAGAAAGCGCCGATCGCGCGCGGCAGCCTGATCTTCTTCGAGCCGCCGCTAAGCACGCTCGTCGAGCGCCATTTCGGCCCGGGACCGCAGATGTTTGGCAAGCGCGTGCTTGGCGTGGCCGGCGATACCGTCTCGCACGAGGGCAGCGCGGTCTTCATCAACGGCAAGCGCGTTGCCACGCGGCTCGAGGTGACCCGCCTCGGCGTGCCGCTCGCTGCCGGTCCCGAGGGCGTTATCCCTCAAGGCTGTTTCTACACCGGCACATCGCATCCGCGCGGGCTAGACAGCCGTTACGGCGCGATCGGGTTCGTCTGCCGCGGCCAGATCCTCGGCAGCGGGAGGGCGATCCTGTGAGATACCTCCTGCCCCTTGCTGCGGCGCTCGCCCTGCCTGGACTTCCGAACGCGGCGCAGGCGCGCGACTACGGTCAGCGCGGCGCGATCTTTCCTATTATCGAGCGTGACCTGCTCGAGCAGATCAATTCGAAACTGCTCGCCATGGAAGCTTCGGGCGAAACCGCGCGGCTCAACGAGAAACTGAAGACGCGCACCATCGCCCGGGTCAACCGCCCCGAGCCCGTCGCGGGCCTCGCCCGCGCATATGAAGCGCGCAGCTGGCACTTCGATCCGACGATCACACTTGCCGCCGATATTCGCGGTGCGAAGGGCGAGCTGATCCACGCCGCCGGCACCATGGTCAATCCGCTCGACAGCGTGCCGCTGCGCGCCGAGCTGTTGTTCCTCGACGGCGACGATCCCGACCAGCTCGCCTGGGCACTGAAGCAAGGCGCGAACGCCAAGCTGATCCTTGTCAGGGGCGCGCCGCTCGAGCTGATGAAGGCGCGCCAGCGCCGCTTCTATTTCGACCAGGGCGGCAAGCTCACAGAGAAGTTCGGAATCAGGGCCGTCCCCGCGCGCGTGCGCCAGCAAGGCCGCGTGCTCGAAGTGAGCGAGATCGCACTGCCACCCCGAAAGGCAAAGCCATGAGCAGCATTCGCGCCTTGCTCGTCCTCGTCACCGCGACGCTTTCGTTGATGCTGGCCTCTCCCGCATCGGCCGATGCGGGCCCTGGGAAGTGCACCGGGCAGTTCGTCAACCCGATCACCGATATCTGCTGGTCGTGCCTGTTCCCGATTTCGATCGGCGGGCTCGATATCTGGCCCAGCAATCGCCCCGACCCCGACAACCCCGATTTTCCGCTGTGCCTGTGCGGCCTTCGCCCCGGCATTGCCATGGGGTTCTGGGAGCCCGTCCGGCTTGCCGATGTCAGCATGAAGCCGTGGTGCTTCGTCAACCTCGGCGGCATGAAACTCGATCCGGGCTTCGATATCGGCTTCCGCTCGATCTCGGGTCCATCGGCCGTGGGCGGCGCGAACCAGTATTATTCGAGCTGGCACGTCCACTGGTACGCCTATCCGCTGATCTACTGGATGGAGATCGTCGCCGATTTCCTGTGCCTCGAGCCGGGCTCGGTCGACATCCTATATATCTCCGAGATCGATCCGCTGTGGCAGGACAGCGAACTTACCGCGATCATCAACCCCGAAGCGGTGCTCTTCGCCAACCCGTTGGCGCTCGCCGCCTGCGCGGCAGATTGCGCCGCTGCGACCGCCAAGCTGCCGATCGACGGCATGTTCTGGTGCGCCGGGTGCCAGGGGTCGATGTACCCGATAAACGGCAACGTCTCGGCCTCTATCGGGCATGTCCAGGCCTCGCGGCTCGTGCTCTCGCGCTTCGCCTACAAGCTCCACCGCGAACTCGTTTCGTGGGGCACGATGGGGTCCAAGGGCCTGTGCGGCAAATATTTGATGCCGGTGATGCGCAAGCAGCAATACCGCTTCCAGGCCACCAACCCCAACCCGGCGACGAGCGGTCGCTTCGCCTGCCCGCCGATCGGTGCCTCGACCACCTTCCAGTCTCCTGGACAGGTCATCCCCGCCATCGGCGAGGACATGGGCTACCTCGTCTGGCGCAAGAGGAATTGCTGCGCGCTATGAGAAACCCCTTTCATCTGCTTGTTATCGCGAGCCTCGTCATCGCCGCGGGCTTTGCCGCCGCCTCGGCGCAGGATGCCGCGCCCGAACTCGACATCGCCCAGATTCGCGCGCGCGCACAGGAACACCGCGAGGATGCCGAGGCGCTGGCGACCACGGTGCGCACCCGTGCCGAAACGCTCACCGAGGACGCAAGGGCGACGCAGCAAGCGGCGATCGCAAGTCGTGCCGTCTATGCCGAAGCAATTGTACCCGGGCCGCAGGACGGACCGCTCGATTTCGACGCCATGGTCAAGGCGCAGGTCGAGGCGGAAAGCGCATCGCTTGGAGAAAGCCCGAGGTTCATCGCCTTCGCCTCGCTCGGCATGCCTGAGGCTTCTCTCAAAGCCCTCGTGCGCGACGTCACGCGCGCGGGCGGCGTCACGGTGCTGCGCGGTTTCCCGCAAGGGAGCAGCGCTCATTTTAAGCAGCGGCTTGCCGCGCTGTGGAGCAGCCGCGAGGAAGCAGGAGCGCTCGGGATCGACCCGCGCCTCTTCCGCGCCTTCGGCGTCGAGGCGGCCCCGACATTCGTGGTCCTGGCCGCCGAATTCAGCCCTTGTGATGGATTCGACTGCTCTGACAGCCTCCCGCCGCATGACCGCATCGCGGGTAATATCAGCGTCGCCGAAGTGCTCGAAACCATCGCGGACGGGCGCGGCGCCGCCGCCGCCCAGGCACGGCTCCACCTGGCCCTGCTCGAAGGAGACCACCGATGATCATGAAGCGCACCCTGACCGCTCTCGCCTTTCTCGTCATGGAGCTTCCGAACCCGGCTCTCGCGCAGCAACAGGCTGCGCGTGCGGACGGCAAGGCCTTTGCCGAAAGCCTGCGCGGCGAAGCGCAGCAAGCCGCGCAAGCCCAGCCCGACGCGGACAGCCTCCCCAACTACGACCGCAACGCGGTGCGCGGCCTCGAGACGCTCGCCGACGATCCAGACCGGATCGAAGGCAATGCGGCGTCCGCCGCGGCCGGGCACGAGGGCTACCGCGCAATGCGCGACAGCCTCGCCAACCGCGCTCGCTTCGATCCGGCCGAGATCGACGACGTGATCGCGCGCAGCATTGCGATCAACCAGACCCCGCTCGACTACACCAGCGGCATGGCGATCTCGGGTGGACAGGGAAGCTGTGTGCCGCTGCCGCCCGGTTCGGGGGCAGCCGGGACCTACACCGCGACCTGCAACAGCGGCACGCGGATCGACCAGTCGGCGGGCCAGTGCGCGGTCCCGCTCGTCGCCACTGTCAGCCAGCGCCCGCAATACCATTACCTGTGCAATCGGTTCGGCGACTTCAACGGATCGGGCGAGCCCGAATGCCTCGGGTTCGATGGCTATTCCTGCCGGGTGACCGGGCACCGCGACACCTGCCTGCAATGGAGTTCGTCGGGCGGGCGACCATGGTGTTCGGAGCCCGGTGATCCGATCACCGAGCTGACCTGCGACGAGCAGGTTCCGGGCCAGACACCCTACCAGGTCTCGACCGCAACCACGGTCACAACCACGCCCGACGAAGGCCAGTGCACTGGCTTCGGCGACAATGGCGACTGCACGCTCGATGCCGAAATCTGCACCGATGCCGATCCGCAGACCCGCGTGATCGACGGGGTGTCGGTCACCCGCCCCTGCTGGGAATGGCAGCGCAGCTACACCTGCACCTCGCGCGAAGCGGCAACCGACTGCTCGGATATCGAGAGCCAGGGCACCTGCCGCTTCCTCCGCGAGGAATGCCTCACCGACGAGACACCATGCGAGACCTGGGAGCGCATCTACGAGTGCCCGCTTCCCGGGACCGACAGCACCGCGCAATTTGTTTGCGACGGCGATGTCTACTGCATCGATGGCAGCTGCGAGACGATCACCCGCACCGCCAATGACGAGTTCAAGGATGCGGCCGTGGCACTCCATGCGATGGACGAGGCACGCGGCCAATTCGATCCTGAGACGCTAATGCTGTTCAAGGGCACTCGCAACACTTGCTCCTCGAAGGTCTTCGGCGTCCTCAACTGCTGCAAGGGCAAAGGTTTCCCGCTCATCCCCGGCATCAGCCTGCTCGTCGCGCTCGGCTGCAACCGCGAGGAAGTGCTGCTTCACGAGCGCGATGCGCAGGGCCTGTGCGCCTATGTCGGGACCTATTGCTCGGACAAGTTCCTCGGCGTCTGCCTGACCAAGAAGAAGGTCTACTGCTGCTTCGAGAGCAAGCTCTCGCGGATCCTCCAGGAACAGGGTCGCAAGCAGCTCCCCAAGCCCTGGGACAAACCCAAGGAGGAGCAGTGCGAGGGGTTCACACTCGACGAGTTCGCGCGTCTCGATCTCAGCCAGATGGATTTCAGCGAGGTCTACGCCGAGTTCACCGAGGCCGCGCGGCTGCCCGACGAGCTCGAGACCAGCATCCTCATCCAGCAGAAAATCGAAGACTATTACGCGAGGACCGACCGATGACCCGAATACCCACGATTACCGGACTGGCCCTCACGCTCGCGACCATGCTTACCCCGGCTGCCTCAGCGCAGGAAAGCGCCGCCAGTCCAAGCACGGACGCGGCGAGCAATCTCTACTGCGAACAGCGCCGGCTTGGCTACTGGTTCTACTGCGTGAAGCCCGTAACAGTCGATGAGACCCAAGAGACTGACGCACAGCCGGTCCCGGCGGTCCAGGAACTCGATGCGATCACCGCGGAACTGCGCGAACTGAAAGCGCGCGCGATCCTCTATCCGACCGAGGCCAATGTCGCGGCCTATATCCGCTTCCAGCGCACACAGCTCGACCGGGCCTCGCTGTTCTCGGACGTCTGGCAGCGCGCGATCTGGCAGGATCCCGAACTCGACTACACGCTTGAGCGCCCGGTCGGCGCGCTCGCCAAGAAGCAATGGCAGGACGCGCGCGGCGCCGAGCGCGACAGCGTGCTGGCGCATCTCTCGGAGCGCTACGGCCTGTTCTATTTCTTCAGCTCGACCTGCGCCCCGTGCGAAGTGATGAGCCCGATCGTCAAAGGGGTCGCCGAGCGCTGGCGCATCACCGTGCGTGCGATCTCGACCGATGGCGGCCCTTCGCGCCATTTTCCCGACTACAAAGTCGAGACGACCCAGCGCAGCAAGCTCGGCCTCGAGCCCAAGGTCACCCCGGCGCTTGTCCTGTGGGACAGCGTGACCAAACGCCCGATCCCGATCGGCTACGGCGTCCTTTCGGCCGACGAGCTCCAGGACCGCATCTACCTCCTCACCTCGAAAGAAGCCGGACATGACTATTAGCATTCGCACCGCTGCGCTCACCATTGCCGCAGCCAGCATGGTCGCGTCGCCTGTCGCCGCAAATGTCGGTGACAGCATGGACCGCTTCATGGATGACATGGGCGCGGCCGCCAACGTCACCGGCCCGACCGCCTTCGAAGGCCAGTCGGCGGGCTATTACAGCCTCGGCAATGTCTGGACGCGGTTCCCGCAGAAGACCACCAACGTGGCCAATCTTCAGCTGCCGCGCGCCCGCGCAGGCTGCGGCGGAATCGACATCTTCGCCGGGTCCTTCTCCTTCATCAACGCCAGCGAGATGGTCGCTTTGCTCAAAGCCGTGGCCAACAACGCGGTCGGCTTCGCTTTCAGCCTCGCGATCGATACCGTCTGTCCCGAATGCAACAAGATCATGCAGGAGTTTTCGCAGAAGGCGCAGCTCATGAACAATCTCTCGATCAATTCCTGCGAGATGGCACAGGGACTGGTCGGAGGCCTGTGGCCCAAGGGCGATCTCGCCGACAAGGCAATCTGCGAGGCGATCGGCAATTCCGAAGGCATCTTCACCGACTATGCCGCCGCCAAACACGGCTGCGGCACCCGCGGCCAGCGCAGCAACACCAATGAAGGGGCCGGCGCCGACTATGCCGACGTCAATCCGGGCGTGCCGCGCAACTACACCTGGCACGTGCTCAAGAAGAGCGCCTTCTTCAATCCCGGCGGAACCTTCGACCGCGAACTTGCCGAATACGCCATGACCCTGATCGGCACGGTGATCTATGTGCCGCCCAAGGATGACGAGGCAGGCAAGTTCGTTCCCTTTGCAGGCGACGCCTCCTCGACGCTGGTCAGCGCGCTCCTCGACGGGACGCTAGGACAGACCGTGCGGGTGTTCCGCTGCGACGAGACCGATCTCTGTCTCAACCCGACCTTCCAGCAAATGAGCCTCGCCAATGCTAAGGCAATCCGTCCGCGCGTTGCTCTCCTCATCGGCAACATGGTCGATGCGATCCGCACTGACAGCGCGATCGGCAATGCCGAGAAGGAACTGCTGCAGGTCGCCTCGGTCCCCTTGTACAAGATCCTCACCGTCCAGGCCGCCTATGGCCGCGGCATGCCGACCGACGATCGCGACACGCTCGCCGAGATCGCGAGCATCGATCTGCTCTATGCGATCCTCGACCGGATCGTTTCCGAAGCCGGGCGCTCGATGGCGAGCTTCATCGCTGCCGACGAAGCCAAGCTCGCAATCTGGCGCGGTCAGGTCGCCGAGGTCCGTTCCGGGCTGGTCCAACGCCAGGCAACGGGACAGGCCAAGGTCTCGGCGATCATGCAGATTATCGAGAAGACCGCCATGATCGAGAACGCGCTCGCTGCCTCGATGTCGCCTTCGATGTCGGCAGCGCTCGACTGGTCGCGCGGCCTCCAGTCGCGCTCGATCATCCCCTGAGGCCAGGAACCATGGTCGAGATCTTCACCACCGGCGGCGGCGAGTACATCGTCAATGTCCTCAACGCCGTTGCCGCGTGGACCGGTGCCGGCGGCTACAAGAGCCTGATCCAGGTTGCTCTGGTCATGGGGTTCGCGCTCGCTGTCATCGTCGTCGCGTTCAACCAGGACTGGCGCGCCTGGCTCAACTGGTTCCTCGGCGCGACGCTCATCTACATGTGCCTGATGGTGCCCCGGATGGACGTTCAGGTCACCGACCGGGTCAACCCGAGCCTCGCACCGGCATCGGTCGCCAACGTCCCGCTCGGCCTTGCGCTGATGGCGAGCTTCACCAGCCAGGCGGGCGACTACTTGACGCGCTCGGCGGAGACCGTCTTCGGCCTCCCCGACGATCTCAACTACTCGAAGAACGGCATGATCTACGGCGCGCGGCTGCTCGAAGCGACGCGCTCGCTGCGCATCGCCGATCCGGAGTTCGCCGCCAATTTCGACGAGCATGTCCGCCAGTGCGTCTTCTACGACCTGCTGCTCGGCCGTTACTCGATGAAGGAGCTCTCGGAAAGCAATGACATCTGGGCGACCATTGCGCCGGGAAGCCCTGCCCGCGCGCAGAAATTCCTCTCAAGGCAGGCCGACGACAGCGTGACAGCCTCGATCCTGACCTGCCGTGAAGCCTACACCGCGCTTTCGGGACAATGGGCGGGCATGATCGACGAAATGACGCGCATTGCGGGGCGCCAGCTTTACCCGAAACAGACCGAAGCGCTCGCCAAGGCCAAACTCATCGCGGATTTGCCGGTCGCCTACCAGTATCTCACTGGGATTTCGAAGGACGCGAGCAGCATCTTCCGGCAGGTTCTGACAATCAACGCGATGAACCAGGCGATGCACGGCTTTGCCGGGGCGAGCGGCGCCTCGAGCGTCGATGTCTTCGCGCAGACCCGTGCCGACATCCAGACCGAACGGACCTATGCCTCGATCGCGCACAATGCGATGAAATGGGTGCCGATCCTCAACGTGGTCCTCACGGTCGTGTTCTACGCGCTCTTCCCGGTGCTCTTCCCGCTGTTCCTGATGCCGAAAACCGGACCGATTGCGCTGAGGGGCTATGTCACCGGCTTCTTCTACCTCGCTGCCTGGGGGCCGCTGTTCGTCATCCTCCACATGATCCTGATGCTGAAGGGCGCTGGCGATGTGGCAGCCGCAGGCGGTTCCACTGGCCTCAGCCTCGCCACTTTCTCCGGCATGGCCGACGTCAACAACGATATCGGCATTCTCGCGGGCTACCTCGTCGCTTCGATCCCCTTTCTCGCAGGCGGCGTCGCCAGGGGCGCGATGGCGATGTCGGGACAGGCAACCAGCTATCTCAACCCGAGCCAGAACGCAGCCGAGGAAGCCGCGCGCGAAGCCAGCACCGGCAATGTCTCGCTCGGCAACAGCAGCCTTGAAAACTCCAACGTGTTCTCGCGCCAGTTCGCCCAGGCCAGCCTTGCACCGAACATCGCCTATGGCGCAGCCCAGACGCGCGGGTTCGGCTCCTCCGGAACACAGACGACGGGATTCCCCGACGCAGAGTTCGCGGCAGTGCCGACCTCGAGCTATCCCTTCACGCCGACACTCGGACAGGATTTCTCGAGCAGGCTGTCGACCATGGCGAGCCAGAGCCGCGGCCAGAGCGAGACCTTTTCCAACCTCGCCCAGCAATCGACCAGTTCGGCGGTCACGCGGTTCAGCGAACTGCGCGACGCTTACACCAGATCGCGCTCGAACGAGGCCGTCAGCGGCACTTCGACCAGCGACAGCATCGGCAGCGCCTTCAGCGAAGTCGATAACGCCTCGAAGATGCTCCAGCAGCAATTCGGCCTGTCGCGGCGCGCGTCGGATGACATTACCGTCTCCTGGTTTCTCAATGGCAATGCGGGCATTCAGGGGAAGGTCGAGCGAAGGGCAACCAAAGGCACGTTGGGCCTCAGCGGCGGTCGTAATCAGACCTGGACGGACAGCGATATCGGTATCGCATCGGAAGATCGTTCGCGGATCACCGGTGCGCTGCGACAGCTCTCCGACAGTCGGAACTGGTCGAGCACGCGCGAAGGTTTCCTGCGCGAGACCAGCTCGAGCTCCGAAGCGCTGGTCTCGAGCAGTGCCGCAGGCATCACCACCTCGATCACCGAAGCGCAAAGTTATACGCTCGAAGCGCGCCGGGCCGAAGAAATCGCCAGCCGGCTCGAGAACCAGGCAAGCTGGTACGAGAGCGCCAATGCCGCCGGATCGCTCAACCTCAGCCAGGCTTACCGCGAATGGGGAATGGCCGAGATCGATGCCAACCGCGACTACTACGGGCCGGTGCGGTTCGACGATATCGACTTCCAGATGAGCGCAGCGGGCCAGCAGCTGCAGGCACGGTTCGTCGAAAGCTACGCCGAGCGGCTGAACGCCGAAATTGCCGATGACCTGACCCTCCCCGCCTCGAGGCCTGTGGCTAGACCGTCGATCGGGAGTGCCGGAGCAGTACGCGGTTCGGTCAGGCTTGGCGGTGTTCCTGGTAGCCTGAGCGGACCAGGCATCGATCGGGAAGACATCGCGCGCGAAGTCGATAGGGTTCAAGACCGCGGCGGTGACCGGGTTGGGACCGTGAAGGGATATCTCGACGGGAAGACACGGGATGCCAAGGGCGCATCAGCGGAGGCCGCCGACGATGTAAAGGAGTGGTAGCTTAGATTAGACCGTCATAAACTACGACGTAGATGACAAAAGCGGCGAACAGCCCAGCTAAGAGGAATATGCCTCGTCTCTCCCAGGGATCTGCCCAGATCTTGCGCCAAGTGTAGGAGGTGAGCCGGTCCTCGGCGAGCGCACGGTCGAGTTCACGAAAGCCCTCCCAGTCGTCCTTGCCAGCTGGTGGCATTTTCTGCGGATCATTCATGACATGCACTCCTTCGCGACCGAGGACGCCCCCTCCCCTCTAAATCGCCTAGCATCCTGAATTCGTTGCCCGGTAAATAGCCGAAAATCGCGGGAAAAGCGAGTACGAGAAATGGCCAATTCCGCTTGAATTGAATAGATAACGGCATGGTCGGCACATCATTATGAGCAAGAATAGAGACCCCAGGGGTTCGGTCGTCGAGTTTCATGACCAGGCTCGCAAGCTCAGGCTTGGTGGTCGTCGCACTCCGGTCTTGCTCATAGCCGGAGGTCTCCTTGTAGGTGTGCTCGGCGGGCTTGCAGGCATCACCTGGATATCGGGCTCGGCCTCGGCCCAGGCACGGCAGAAGCAGGAATTCGCGGTCTGCGGCATGGTTCGTAGGACCTGCGTCGTTGACGGCGACACGATCTGGCTCGAGGGCGTGAAGATCAGGATTGCCGATATCGACACGCCAGAAATCTCGCAGCCGAAGTGCGATTATGAATACGATCTTGGCATCAAAGCTCGCGATCGGCTTGTCGTGCTTCTCAACGAGGGTGAGTTTACCTTGGCGACAATCGGCAACCGCGATGAAGACCAGTACGGTCGCAAGTTGCGCGTCATTCTGCGCGGTGGTCGTTCGCTCGGCGACCAGCTCGTCTCCGAAGGACTGGCACGGACATGGACCGGACGGCGGGAGGCATGGTGCTGATGCGCCTCTGGCCGCACGAGAATGACCCGGCACCCGGAGAACAAGCCGAGTGGAAGGTAATGCTGGAAGCATGGATGCTAGGCGTTCCGATGGTACTGATGCTCTTGCTCGCGATTTGGTCGCTATTTTGACGCTGACGCGAGACCAGGAGCTTTGGGGCATGGCGCTCTGGGTCGAGAGAATCCATGGCGATGCCGGAGCTGAATTCATCGCAGCGAAGATCGAACATCTCGCGCGCTCTGGCGAGCAAGGCGGCGTGCAGCTTTGGCGCGAGGTTGACCGGCGTTTCGAGGAACTTGGCGCTCGCACGGCGAAGTCATAGGCGCCCTATCCTCCTCCGCTTGCTCGAACGAATTGAGGTAAGTTTCCAGTCGCTCCAGCGTTCGCCTTCGCGGGCGACGTCCGTTCCGCAGGTCGAGGACGAAGCGCGGATCACCCGCGGCCCGCCGACCGAACCGTGTCGCTGAAATATGGTGATCCTTCAGATGCTTCTCGATCCGATCCAACAGGTCCATTCGTTTCTGGCTCCGACTCGCAAACTGCTTGTGTTCCTGTTATGTTCCTATTAGGAAGATATCCGTGAGTCTAGGAAAATTCCTACAATCGAGATTCGAAGGACAAGCAGATGGAACATGTCAGGGAAGAACTCGACCGGCTGATCCTCAAAGGCGGTTACGGTTACGCATCGATATCGCGGCTGCTCGGTCGTAACCCTGCCTATGTGCAGCAGTTCATCAAGCGCGGCTCTCCTCGCAAGCTCGACGACCAGGATCGCAAGACGCTAGCGAGTTTCTTCGGCGTCGATGAGCAGGTCCTCGGTGGCCCCGCCAATCCGGTCACCGATGGCATGGTGGAGATCCCGGTACTCGACGTCGAAGCCTCGGCAGGGTTCGGCGCGGTGGCTGCAAGCGAGACAGCGCATACCCGCTTCGGTTTTGACGAGCGCTGGCTTCGGCACCTGACCTCGGCCAAGAGCGCCAGCCTTTCGATCGTCGGCGTCAAGGGTGACTCGATGGAGCCAACACTCAGCGATGGCGACGAGGTCCTGGTCGATGCTTCAGACCACGGGTCGCGGTTGCGTGACGGGATTTACGTCCTGCGCGCTGATGATGCACTGGTTGTGAAGCGGATCGCGATAAAGCCGGGTGGACGGCAGATCACCATCGCGAGCGACAATCCTGCTTATCCCACTTGGCATGATATGGACCGTTCCGAGGTGCACGTGGTAGGCCGGGTGATCTGGTTTGGACGGTCGCTCTAGGGTGAATTATTGGGCCGGGAGGAGACTGTCCGATCTTGGCAACTGAAAGTAGTATAGCTGCCCTGAGTCTTCCTCTGTACGGATCTAGGGATTGGCGCAGGTCATCGCGCTGACCAAGCTGCCTATATCGATCACTGACTGCGCATCATGAAGGGTGATCGCAGGGCTATCTTCGCAGCCGCCAGCGCTGCGAGCCGGGCGGCTAATTATCTCAGGCGATAGTTTCAGTTATCGCCTGCTTGACTGATTTGCAGTCGCAGCGCAGCGATCATATTGTCCAGCCGCCGAAGCAAATCGTCATAGGTCATGATGTCCATCATGTTGGCGTACTTTCTCCGAATTACTTCATAGTCGAGCCGCTGCTCAGCAGCTGTCAGGTCAGTCCCATCTGCTTGTTGGTCCCGGCCAAGCATGATGATCGCCTTCGGGTTCGTGATCCTTATGTCCAGCCCTTCGGGTAGTTCCGTGCGGTAAGTGTCAGTCATTTTCCGCTCGCCCTTCAGACCCCATTTGGAGAGGTGGAAAAGGTATTTTTCGGCCTGCATGATCGCCCCAGACAGTTCGCGGCTTGGGACCCGGTTATCCCGATAATCCCCTCTGGCAAACAAGCTTACCTTGTGTGGTGTCTTGATCTCGATGATGTCCAGATGCCCGGATGAATCGACCAGTGCGATATCAAGGTAGCGCGGCGTAGTCTTGTCCGGCTTCGAGTAATCATCTCGGATCGTGATGTTCTGCAGGACCGCCACATATTTGGGAAAGAGCAGAAGCAGAAACGAGACCAAAAGCTGCTGCCAGTCCCTCTCGCAACGTGTCTCTGAATCGTCGAGCCAGTCTTTGACCGTTTTGCGAATGAACTGGTACTTCTGAAGCTCGGATTGCAGTAGCTCCGTCTTTTGCAGCGGTGCGTCGTCGAGGATGGTCTTCCGTTTGCTCAAATAGTCTTCGTAGTTGCGACGGGCATCCTGCATCCCTTCGAGATAACTGCCCAAGACATCTGCAACACGAGCATCGGCGTAGCGACGCACCTCCGTTGTGGTCGGAAATTTTCTGAGCAGCTTTTCAAACTCATCGTTCGGTATCGCTTTAGGGTGTTCACCACCGATGATGATATCATCTGCTGTGTCCATTATCCTCGCGATCCTCCCAAAAATTGAGATGTCGAGATGGGCTGCGAAGTACTTCTTATGCAGGGGGATATCGGTCGAAAATAGGACATCGTTTTCGATTCCAAGCTTGCGCCCTTTTATCCGCCAATACCCTTTTGACCTTCGGGCGAGAGGGAAACGATAAACGAGCGATTCTGTATCGATATTGCCTTCCAATTGTTCATCGGTCGGCTTGGACATCAAGTCTTCCCGCCTGAAATGAAAGACCTTACCAACGGACGCTTTGCCTTCAGTTTTCAGCCTCTCCCAAAGCCACCGCGATTCAAATATCTCTGGCTCATACTCCAAAGTCAGTCTATTTTTCTTGGCGTTGAACCTGAGCATCGCTTGAGCTTCCCAATTGTTTCCGATGGTTTAAGCGGCAATCATTGTTGGCAGGCAAGTGCCGGTGGGCTGCCATGCAGCCGACCTGGTCTATCCGCTTACGCGGACCGGACCTGTAAGCACGCGTTGCTCATACGTTTGTCGCGACCGCTGGCGGCTTCGGAATTAGCGCGTGGCGAAGCTCGATCTGTGACCCGGTTTGGCGGGTGTGCAGTGTGTGGAAGCGCTCAATCGTTTCGATCGCAGCAAGAGGTGTTGGCCCCTCCGCGAGCGCGAGAGGGACATGGCTGCCGATGGCGCAGACAATCCGTGAATTGGCAAAGGGCACGTCGCCATCGAGCACGTAACCAAGCATGCACCCCATAGGCAGTTGCTCGGCATACTGCTCGGTGAGAAAACGCATCATGCCCTGTGTGACGTACACTGTGGCCAGGGAACTGCGGCTTCCACCGTTGATCACGTTGAGCCGCTTGCACTCGTAAGCTAGGCCCTGTTGACAAACTGATTGGTCCAGAGGCGGGCGGCGGCGATATGTATGAAGCCGAGATAGCTTGCTGAGGTTTTGTCGTATCGGGTTGCGAGGCGGCGCGAGCATTTGAGCTTGGCGAAGCACCGCTCAATGCGGTTCCGCAAGGCGTAGGTGACGGTGTCGTGCGGGATCGGCTCTTTGCGATTGGCCTTGGCCGGGATCACTGGTGTTCCGCCACGCTCGGTGATCGTTGCCCGGATATGATCGCTGTCATAACCCCGGTCAGCCAGGAACACGCGAGCCGTCGGCAGGTCATCGTCGACCAGAGCATCGAAGCCTTTGAAGTCAGATACTTCACCTCCCGTTACTTCCGCCCGGACAGGGAGGCCGTGAGCGTTGGTAATGAGGTGGATCTTGGACGTGAAGCCACCTTTTGAACGGCCAAAACCCTGTCTTTGAGTCCCCCTTTTGCGCCCGCTGCCAAGTGGTGCGCGCGGATCACGGTGCTGTCGATCATCTGGACGCTGTCTGGCGCTGCGCCGCTATCGTTGAGGGCATCGAGCACCAGTTCCCAAAGTCCGGCCAGGGTCCAGCGCCGGAACTGGCGATACACGCTCGACCACTTGCCGAACTCTTCAGGCAGATCACGCCAGGCAGCACCGGTTCGAGCAATCCAGAAAATGCCATCAAGAACAAGGCGGTGGTTGGAGGCCGGGCGACCGCCTTGCCCCCGGATCGCTATCAAAAAGGGTTCAAAGAATGCCCACTCGGCATCCTCCATCAGCAACCGCGCCAAGATAACCTCCGCAAAAGCTATCTTGAATCACATCTCGCAGCGATTGTGAATCCAGTTTGTCAACAGGGCCTAGCAGACGCAAACTGGCCTCTGTCGCCAATGCTGCAATCCTGCAGCAGATACCGCCTCGGTTGCGGGGTGATGCGCTCTGGCGAGTGTTCGAACAAAAAACACCATCATGGGGCCTGATGCGCCGCGCTGTCATCGCCCGCGATGGCTACGCATGGCGAAGCTCGATGTGATGCGCGACACACCGGGCAATCGCGACAATACATCGCGATGGAAATTGCCATAGTCGTCGATCCCAGCGATTTGCACACGAAGCAGATAATCGCCATCGCCAGTCATCAGGTACCATTCCTGAATCTCAGGATGCATTCGCAGGGCATTTTCAAACCGGGCGAGATATTCTTCGGTCTGACGCTCAAGCTCAATCTGAACGATCGCACTCATCCCATTCCCGGGCCCCAAACCAGAAATGATAGCGGTATACCCCTGTATCACTCCCGATCGTTCGAGAATTCTGATACGGCGCAGGCACGCCGAAGGAGATAGACCTACCGCTTCCGCCAAGGCGTTGTTGGTAATCCGGGCGTCCAGCCGAAGGCATTTTACTATTCTTCTGTCGATCTCATCCAGCATGGCCATGCCAAAAAATTCCATTTGTTCGCAGCTCATGCAGATTATGAGCCTAGATCAGAATAAACCGCGCCACATCGGCAGATATTGCGAAGCTTTGTTCCCTATCCCTTCATCCGGGAGGAGGCCATGGCCAATCAATATCACCAATATGCCGCGTCCAGCATCATTGAAATCGATCTTGACGCCCTGCGCGCCAATTATCGCGAAATCGCCCGTAACGTAACACCAGCTCAATGCGGTGCAGTGGTAAAAGCAAATGCCTATGGCCTGGGTTCGCGCCCTGCCGTTCGCGCATTGCAGCGCGAAGGATGCCGACTGTTCTTCGTGGCTCACCTCAGCGAAGCTATTGCCATCGAGCCTGTCCTCGCTCCTGATAGCAAAGTCTACATCCTCAACGGCATCGATCCGGGCAACGAAGCGCTATGCGCGGATCATGGTTTTATCCCGGTAATCAATTCCGTTCTCCAATTCTGGAACTGGCGCGCGCTTTCCCGCGATCGAGGTGACGCGCTATCCGCCGCGCTACAAGTGGATAGCGGCATGTCTCGGCTTGGACTGCCACTGGATTTAGCTGTCGGCTTGGCTGGAGATGCAACCTTGCGGCGAGAAATAGACATTCGCCTGTTGATGACTCATCTTGCCTGTGCCGACGAGCCGGCACACGCCGCCAATAACGATCAGCTTGCCGCTTTTTCAAGCCTGTGCACCCTATACCAAGACATAGCGAGTTCGATTGCCAACAGCGCGGGCAGCCTGTTGCCGAAAGAATTCCACCACGACGTCGTACGCCCGGGCATCGCACTCTACGGTGTGGACCCGGGGCCGGGTACCGCCGACCTTCGTCCGGTCGTCCGATTAAATGCGCGTGTGCTGCAAATTCGGGAAGTCGGTGCCGGAACCGAAGTGGGCTATGGTCTCACCCATACGGCGCCGAAGGCACAGCGCCTTGCGACCATTGGGATCGGCTATGCCGATGGCTGGCCTCGCAATCTGAGCGGGATCGGCGCAGCCTATTTCCGCGGCGTCCGGCTGCCCATCGCAGGCCGGGTATCGATGGACAGTATGACAGTGTGTCTCGACGCCCTCACCACTGAGATTCTGGATGAAGGCGACTTCGTCGAACTGATCGGACCATCGCAGACACTGGCCGACGTGGCCCGCGATGCAGGAACGATCGCTTATGAAATCCTGACCCGGATCGGGCCCCGCCATCAGCGGATCTACTCCGAGCAAGGCAATATCGAATTTATCAATCCAGGAGACTCGATGTGAGGGTCGTGATTCTAGGCGCGGGCGTGATCGGCGTCACATCGGCGTGGTATTTGGCTGAGGCTGGACACGAGGTAGTGTTGCTGGACCGGCAACCCGGACCGGCACTTGAAACCAGTTTTGCCAACGCTGGTGAAATTTCGCCAGGTTACGCGTCCCCATGGGCGGCACCCGGCATTCCCGTAAAAGCAATGCGCTGGCTGTTCATGAAACATGCTCCTCTGATCGTGCGTCCGCGATTTGATCCGGCAATGATGCGCTGGATCGCAGCTATGCTCAGCAACTGCACCGCGTCGCGTTATGCTTTGAACAAGAGCCGGATGGTCAGTCTGGCAGAGTATAGCCGGGATGAGCTGATCGCTTTGCGAAACAGGCTCGGCCTGAAATACGACCACGGTTCGCGGGGAACTTTGCAACTTTTCCGAACGCACAAACAAATCGATGCGAGCGCCGGCGACATTGCTGTGCTGCAAAGCTATGGTGTGCCCTACGAAGTTCTCGATCCACATGGCTGCATTGAGGCGGAACCCGGCCTTGCCGCCTCGCGCGACCGGTTTGTAGGTGGTCTACGGCTTCCAGGCGATGAGACGGGTGATTGCCACCTGTTCACCAAGCTGCTTGCCAGCCGTCTCGCCAGCGGGAAAGCCGAAATACGATATGACACACGTATCGACGCTATTGATCGTGTGGGCGACATCATCGCTGGAATACAGACTGATAAAGGGCTGGTGAGAGGCGACGCGTATCTGGTTGCGACGGGTAGTTATACACCCGAATTGCTTGCGCCTGCTGGTATCCGTGTCCCTGTGTATCCCGTCAAAGGATACTCGATTACTTTGCCGATCGCCAACCACGAGGCTGCTCCCACTTCCACGGTGCTGGACGAAAGTTACAAGATCGCAATTACGCGCCTCGGCGATCGAATTCGCGTGGGAGGGATGGCGGAATTGTCCGGCTTCAACGCAGCCTTACCTCCGGCGCGCGAGACCAGCTTGCGCCATTCGCTGAACGATCTGTTTCCGGGTGCAGCGAACAACAACGCATCATCGAATTTCTGGTCCGGCCTGCGGCCCATGACGCCCGACAGCACCCCGATCGTCGGCTCCACTCCCATACGCAACCTGTTCCTGAACACAGGCCATGGAACATTGGGCTGGACGCTTGCATGCGGTTCGGCAAGCCTCATCTCACATCTGATTTCGGGCCAGAAACCACCAGTCGAACCCAGCGGCTTCAGCATCGAACGCTATTCATAATGAAAACTTGGCTCATGGCTCATGGCCACAACAGGACACTTGCGGTGAGGGCGTGTCGAACAGGAAGACGGTTCGACAGCGATCGCAGCGAGCGGCGACACGCCGCGAGGCCTTCAATCTGGCGAACATGATTTCAATTCGGTTTCGACGCTTGTCGTAGCTGATGGGCTCGGCGCGGAATTTGCGGATGCTTTTGGCCTGCAAGGCGTACCTGTAACCATTCCGCGTCGTAGCCTCGGTCACAAAGCGGCCAACTCGCCTCAGGAAAGCTGCCCAGAAGAGCGACGGCGCCGGTGGAGCCGCTGACCTGGCCCGTCGCCATGAACAGGCTGATGGGGCGTCCGTTGACGACCGCCTGCTCGCTGCTGAACGAGAGTATCGAGTTTCATCCTGATGCCATCGAACGCGCTTTGGCGCACCAGGACAGCAATGCCGTCCGTGCAGTCTACAACCGCACGCAATATTGGGACGAGCGCGATAGGATGATGCAGTGGTGGTCGGACAAGATTGATTCTCTGAAGCAAATGAACGCGGACTAGAGGTTAGGGGGTCGAATGAAAAAGACCCCCAAACTGACCCCCCGCAACATGCGAATTCACGCAATCCACGGCGACCAAGCGCGAAGCTCGGCCCAGATTTTCTCAATTATTTTCAATGAATTCCGCTCAATCGCGATATAACGCGAAGATGCTACTGGTGCCCAGAAGAGGACTCGAACCTCCACGCCCTTGCGAGCGCCGCCACCTGAAGACGGTGCGTCTACCAATTCCGCCATCTGGGCACTTGTCGCGAAGCCGGTCATCTAAGCTCGGCCGCGGGTAGGGGCGGGCCACTAGCGAAGGTCCGCCATACCTGTCAACGCCTTTCGCGCCTGTCGGAACGCTTGCGGGATCACGAGTGTTGAGGCTAGAGGCGCAGCAGCGATTCCACCTTCGAGGATACGGGCGAATACCATGGCGAAAAGCGGTGCGTTGAACGGCAAGCTGGTAGTGCTGATGGGGGGCAGTGGTTTTGTCGGCAATTACGTCGCCCAGGCCCTGCTCGAACGCGGCGCGCGCGTGCGTATTGCCAGCCGTAATCCGGAAAAAGCGTTTACGCTGAAACCGCTTGCCAACCTGGGCCAGATGCAATTTGCCCGCTGCAACGCCACCGATCGCACGTCGATCGAGCGTATGATTGCTGGTGCCGACGCCGTGATCAACCTGATTGGCGCGTTCAGCGGCGACCTTACCCGCCTGATGGGCGAGGCACCGGGCTGGATGGCAGAAGCCGCCGCCAGGGAAGGTGCCAGCGCTTTCGTCCATGTCAGCGCCATTACCGGCGACACGGAAACAGACTATGCTGCTGCCAAGAAGCTGGGTGAAGAACGGGTTCTGGCCGCCTTCCCCACAGCAACAATCCTTCGGCCCAGCATCGTGTTCGGCAAGGACGACAATTTCATCAACATGTTCGCCGGCCTGATTTCCAGCCTGCCGGTTCTGCCGGTCTTCGCGCCGGATGCGAAGCTGCAGCCGGTCTATGTCGACGATGTGGCCGAAGCGACCGTGAGGGCGCTGGAACAGCCTGGCGAATTCGGCGGCAAGGTGTACGAGCTTGGCGGACCGGAGCAGCTTTCCATGATGGAAATCAACCGTGCCATCGCCGAAGCGCAATATCGCGACCGCAGTTTCCTGCCGATGCCCGATGGGCTTTCGGCGCTGTTTGCCGCTCTCCCCGGCACACCCATGGGAAGCGACCAGTGGCAGATGCTGAAAGCCGGGAACGTGGTTTCGGGCCAACTGCCCGGCCTGGACGAGTTCGGAATCACCCCCAGGCCGCTAAGCCTGTTCCTGGACAAATGGATGGTGAGCTTCCGCAAGCACGGCCGCTTCAACGAGCGGGCCAGCGCGTAACGTCAGGCTTCGTCGACGGGTCCGCTCTCCAGAAGGGCGACGGGTTCGACCAGCAATTCCGCACCCCTGCTGCCGATGATGCGCACCTGCGCGCCGACATCGACATCGCTACCGCGTGCGATCCATTCGCCATCGGCCACCTTTACGCGGCCCGAGCCGTTTTCGATCGCCCGAGTGACCAGTGCGGTTTCCCCCACCAGTCGCCCGACACGGTTGTTGAGAAGGGGATCGGACGAAATGATCGGGCGGTCGCGCAACCAGCGCTTGGCCGAAAAGGCAAAGATCAGTGAAAGCGAGACCCAGGCAATGATCTGCATTGCCAGCGGCGGCTCGGAAACAAAGGCCAGGGCGGCAATCGCCAGGGCGGCCACCGCAAGCCAGATCAGATAGACGCCGGGCACGATCATTTCGAGCGCGGCCAGCGTGAGACCCACGATCAGCCAGACCCAGTAGGTTTCGATCCCGTTCACAGGCCCTGTGCCTAGCCGTTCCGCGAGGGCGGAACGCTGGGGCGGCGCACAGCGGCACGTTCACGCGGATTGGTGATGGGAGTGCCGCTATCCACCGACCCATCCGCCTTGTCGAACGTGCCGCGCACCAGTTCCCCTATGCCGCCCAGCGAGCCGATGAGCTGGGTCGCTTCGACAGGGAACAGGATCGTCTTGGCATTGGGGCTTTCCGCAAACTTTGCGACCGCCTTGGTGTATTCCTGCGCGACGAAGTAATTGATCGCCTGATTGCCGGACGAGGCAATGGCGTTGGAAACCATTTCCGTCGCCTTTGCTTCGGCTTCGGCTGCGCGTTCACGCGCTTCTGCATCGCGGAACTGGGCTTCCCGTTTGCCTTCCGCTTCGAGAATGGCGGACTGTTTGCGGCCTTCCGCCCGCAGGATCGAACTGGTCTTGTCGCCTTCCGCCTCCAGGATTTCGGCACGCTTGAGGCGTTCGGCCTTCATCTGGCGGGCCATGGCTTCGGAAATATCCATTGGCGGGCGGATATCCTTGATCTCGACCCGCGTGATCTTGATGCCCCAGGGCGAGGTGGCATGATCGACCACGCTGAGCAGGCGGGCGTTGATCTCGTCCCGCTTGGAAAGGGTTTCGTCGAGGTCCATCGACCCCATCACCGTGCGTAGATTGGTGGTCGTCAGCGCCAGAATGGCGTTGTGCAGACCCGACACTTCATACGCCGCCTTGCCCGCATCGAGCACCTGGAAGAAGACCACCGCATCCACGCCGACCATGGCGTTGTCCTTGGTGATGATTTCCTGGCCGGGGATATCCAGCACCTGTTCCATCATGTTGATCTTGTGCCCGACCCGGTCGATGAAAGGGATGATCAGATGCAGGCCGGGATCGGCGGCGAGCGTGTATTTGCCCAGCCGTTCGATGGTGTAGACATACCCTTGCTTCACCACGCGAACGCCCATCATCAGGAACATGATGACGACCAGAACTATCAGCGCCAGAACGAGCGTGCCGCCCATATCGTAAACCCTCCTCGATTGGCCCTTATCCTAGCGTAGATGGGCCTGGCAGCAAGCGAAAGCGGCGCGACTAGTCCGGCCCGATGTAATCCGCACCATATACTGCATCGCGAATATCGTGATGCAAGGTGCCGTCGAAATCGATCTTCTGCGTGGCGAAGACTACCGCCATGTCCTGCACCGGATCGACCCAGAACAGCATTGAAGGCAGTCCGTCCCAGAAAAATTCGCCGGTTGTGCCACGGTTTTCATCGGCGGTGAGCGGCGGGCCGGTGCGGACGAAGACATCGAAACCGAAGCCACCATTGCCCTTGCCGACCAGCCAGCTGCGCTTGTCCGGGCCGATGCGCGGATCGAGGTGGTCGGTCGCCATCAGGCGGATTGTCGCGGGGTTCAGGATACGCACGCCGTCCAGCGCCCCTTCCCCCAGCAGCATACGGGCAAACCGCATGTAATCATCGACCGTGGTGACGATGCCGGACCCGCCCATGGTCATCGGCTTGTCTGCAAAATTCGCCTCCAGCCAGGCGTCACGAGGCATGGGATCGAGGGTGCCATCGTCCTGCGCGATGTAGATGCGCGCCAGGCGGCCGAGGTCCGCTTTATCACGCTTCCAGCCGCTGTCGTTCATGCGGAGCGGTTCGAATATATGGGCTTTTACGTAAGCAGCGAAGGGCTGGCCCGAAAGCACCTCCACCAGACGGGCCTGCACATCCACCCCGGCAGAATAGCTCCACTGTGTGCCGGGTTCGAACAGCAGTGGCACCTGCGCCAGCTTGCGGGAAAATTCGGCCAGCGTGTTGTCGGCGCTCAGCGGGTCGAGGTCCTGCCATATGCGATCGGCCGCATTCTGCGGATCGCCAGCCGGGCCGTAGCTGAAACCCGCAGTATGGCGCAGCACATCGCGAATGGTGATGGCGCGCTTCGGGGGCGCGATGATGGCTGCCCCGCCCTCGCCTTCCCCAACCAGAACACCGGTTTCGGCATATTCCGGCAGATACCAGTGCAATGGATCATCCAGACCGAATTTGCCCTGCTCCCACAATTGCATCAGCGCGACGCCCGTCACGGGCTTGGTCATCGAGAAAATCTGAACCAGGGTATCGCGGGAAAACGCCCGCCCTTCTTCCCGCGCCGCGTCGCCTGCTGCCGCAAAGCAGGCTTCCTTGCCATCATGCCAGATCAGCGTGGAGGCACCGACCGTGCGCCCCTGCGCGACAGCCCCTGCAAGAAAGCTTTCCACTGCGGCGCAATCGGGTTGGAAATCCTGCGCCGAAACAGGGGCTGCACAGGCCAGCGCCGCAATGGCGAGCGCAAGCCGCATCACAGCCCGTCGGAATAAGTGGCCAGCAGCCGCGTCCATGCCCGTTCCGCCTGCAGACGGTCATAGGCCGGGGAATCGGGCACGCACCAGCCGTGGTCGGCGGGATAGACCTCTATTTCGGCATCGGCGCCGGTCGCGTCCGCCGCAGCGCGCAGCGCGGTCTTGGCGTCCGGCTGCTTGGCGTCGTCGTCCTGCGAAATGGCGATCAGGTAATGCGCATCGCTGCGCAGCATCGCATGCGGGCTTGGCCCATCGCCGCGCACGAGGCCCCCGCCATGGAAGCTGGCCCCGACACGGATATGATCGTCTGCCGATGGCGCGACCACCGCAAAGCTTCCGGTCATGCAATAGCCCTGCGTGCCGATGCCGCGGCTGGTATCGACCTGGTCCTGCGCAAACAGCCACTGGGCACAGGCACGGGCATCGTTCTGGATTGTCGCCGGGGTGAATTTGCCACGCCAGGGCTTGACCGTTTCGAAGCCGCCATTGGCGGCGAAACCGGCGAAATCTTCGAACTGCTGGCCCGCCACATCGCGGTAATAGGGATTGGCCAGCAGCACGGCATAGCCTTCATCCGCCAGCCGCCGGGCCATCTGCCGCTTGGCCGGGCGAATGCCGGCAATATCGGGCCACATGATCACGGCGGGATGTTTGCCCCGCGCGGGATGAAAGAATTCCCCATCCATCGTGCCTGCCGGGGTTGCGAAGGTCACCTTGCGGCCGCTGGCATCCGGCGCAGCAGCATTGTCCGGCGTGCCCTGGACCGGCGCACAGGCGACCGTGCCCGCTGCCGCCAGGGCACCCGCCCCGAAGCTGCGGCGGGTCAGGGCCTGCCTTGCCCAGCGGGTCACCATTTCTTGGTCACACATCGATCGTTCCTCCTCATTCCCCGTCGTCGCTTATCTTCGCAGCCAGCTGCCATATGGACAAGGCCTCGCTCGCGCGGCAGGATAGGTTTCATAGAGCGACGCAAATGTCGCCGGGGAGAGAGAGCGATGCGAGGGATCGTCTGGGCAACGCTGGCCGCATTGGGCCTTGCGGGGGTGGCGACAGGCTGCAGCATGGGGGCAGCGGAAGAGAGCAAGGGCGGGATCGACAATGTCCGCCTGATCAACGCCGGGGATGATCCGGCCAACTGGATCACCCATGGCGGCACCTATGCAGAACAGCGCTTTTCGCCGCTGACCCAGGTGAACCGGGACAATGTCGGCAAACTCGGCCTCGCCTGGTTTGCCGATATGGACACGGCGCGCGGTCAGGAAGCGACCCCGCTGGTGATGGACGGCAAGCTGTACGTCACTACGGCGTGGAGCAAGGTATTCGCCTTCGATGCCGCCACGGGCAAACGGCTGTGGAGCTATGATCCGCAAGTTCCCGGCGAAACCGGCGTGAAGGCGTGCTGCGATGTGGTGAACCGCGGCCTGGCCGCTTGGGGCGACAAGCTGTTCCTGGGCACGCTCGACGGTCGCCTGGTCGCGCTGGATCGCGACACCGGGGCGGTGGCATGGGAGAAAGTCACCGTCGACCAGGCCAAAAGCTACACCATCACCGGCGCCCCGCGCGTGATCGATGGCAAGGTGCTGATCGGCAATGGCGGCGCGGAATTCGGCGTGCGCGGCTATATCGCCGCCTATGACGCGCAGGATGGCGACGAGCTGTGGCGCTTCTACACCGTACCGGGCGATGAGGGGGATGACGCTCCCGAATATCTCAAGGCCGCCGCCAAGACCTGGAGCGGCGATGCGCTATCCGGAGAAGACGGGATCGGCGGCGGCGGGACGGTGTGGGATTCGATGGCCTACGACCCGGAGCTCGATCTGCTCTACATCGGGGTGGGCAATGGCAGCCCGTGGAACCGCGCCTATCGCAGCCCGGGTGCCGATGGCGCAGGCGAAGGCGATAATCTCTATCTCTCCAGCATCGTCGCCATCCGTCCGGAAACGGGCGAATATGTCTGGCACTACCAGACCACGCCGGGCGAAACGTGGGACTTCACGGCCACGCAGCACATCATTCTGGCCGATATGGAGATCGGCGGGCGCAAGCGGCAGGTGCTGATGCAGGCCCCGAAGAACGGCTATTTCTACGTGCTCGACCGGGCGACCGGCGAATTCATTTCCGCCGAACCCTATATCCCGCTCAACTGGTCTACCGGGATGAGCGCCGATGGCCGGCCGCAGATGAACCCGGAAACGCGCATCGACGTCACCGGCAAACCGGCGCTGGTCATGCCTGGCCCGCTGGGCGGCCATAACTGGCATCCGATGGCCTACCATCCGGGCGAAAACCTCGTCTATATTCCCGCCTTCGAAGCGGCGATGCTCTATGCCCCGGAAGCGAACTGGAAGCCCGACCGGGCGCGCGGGTTCAATGTGGGATACGATCTGGGCGCAGGCGATCTACCGCCCGATCTGGGCATCCGGCGCGAAGTGCAGGGCACGATCAAGGGTCGGCTCGTTGCATGGGACCCGGTGGCGCAGAAACCGCGCTGGACGGTCGAACACCCCGGCCCGTGGAACGGTGGTGTGCTGGCGACCGGCGGCGGCCTTGTCTTCCAGGGCAATTCCGGCAGCGAATTCGCAGCATACAATTCCGCGACCGGGGACCGCCTGTGGAGCTTTGCCGCCCAGACCGGCGTGGTCGCCCCGCCGATCACCTACACCGTGAACGGGGAACAATATGTGGCGGTGCTGGCCGGTTGGGGCGGCGCTTTCGCGCTGTCGGTGGATGGCGAACTGATCGATAATATGCGCCCGGTGCGCAACATCAGCCGTCTTCTCGTGTTCAAGCTGGGCGGCACCAGGCAATTGCCGGCAGAACCCGACTTTACGCTCGCTCCGCTCGATCCGCCGCCATCGCGGGCCAGCGCCGAAACGATCGCGACCGGCCGCACCAAATATGCGCGCTATTGCGGGGTCTGCCACGCGCCGGGCGCAGTCGGATCGACCGAACTGCCCGATCTGCGCCGTTCCGGCGCGCTCGACAATCGCGATGCCTGGACCCAGATCGTCCATGGTGGCGCGCTGCAGGACAATGGGATGGCAAGCTTCGCCAAGTCGCTGTCGAAGGACGAGGTGGAGGCAATCCGCCAATATGTGATCAAGCGCGCAAACGAGGACAAGGCGATGGAAGCGCAGCGCGCCAAAACAAGGGATGCCGCTCCCTAGCGGGGTTGCTTAGCCCTTGAACACCACGGTGCGCTTGCCGTTCAGCAGCACCCGTTCTTCCAGATGCAGGCGCACCGCTTCCGCCAGCACCCGGCTTTCGATGTCACGGCCTTTGCGCACGAGCTGATCGGGCGTGTCGGCATGGCCGATGGCTTCTGCGTCCTGATGGATGATCGGCCCTTCGTCGAGATCGGCAGTCACGTAATGCGCGCTGGCGCCGATCATCTTGACCCCCCGCTCATAGGCCTGGTGATACGGCTTTGCGCCCTTGAAGCCGGGCAGGAAGCTGTGATGGATATTGATGCAGCGCCCGCTGAAATGTGCGGCCTGTTCGTCCGACAGGATTTGCATGTAACGGGCCAGCACGATCAGTTCCGCATCGCATTCTTCGGCAATGGCGCGTACTTGCGCTTCCTGCTGGGCCTTCGTCTCCCGCGTGATCGCGAGGTGATGAAAAGGAATGTCGCCCAGATGGGTATGTTCGATGGCCTCGCGCGGATGGTTGGAAACGATGGCCACCGGTTCCATCGGCAGTTCGCCGATCCGCCAGCGATACAGCAGGTCGGCAAGGCAGTGATCGAACTTGCTGACCATGATCAGCACACGCCGCGGCCGATCGCGCCGGGCAAGCTTCCAGTCCATCGCATGTTCGCCCGCAATCGCGGCAAAATCGCTGCGGATCGTTTCCGGCGATGATTGGCCGGGATCGAATTCCACCCGCATGAAAAAGGCATCGCTCGTCCGGTCGTTGAACTGCTGCGCTTCGAGGATATTGCCGCCGCGTTCGAACAGGAACGAGGTGACGCGCGCAGTGATGCCGGGGCGATCGGCGCAGGACAGGGTCAGGACAAGTGGTTCGGACATGGTGTTTCCTGTGCCTGCCACGCCCGCAAGTGCAACTGCAAAGCCGCTTTGGGTGCCACAATCCAGAATTGGTCAGTCGGGTGGGAATTCCACCTTGCGCATGCCCGCTTCGATCAGCGCTGTCCGGACGATGTCCTTCTCTTCCTCGTCCAGCGGGGATTCGCAGCTGACGATGCGCGCGATCGGGTCGCGCAGCGAAAACCCGCCGGTGGCGATGACCTGCCGGATGGCGCGCACGATCGTATCTTCGAGATAGCGCGGGTTCGCCACTACCGAACTGTCCGACGAAAACGCATATTCGGCGCGCTGGTCGATGAAAGTGTCCGTCGGCCGGTGGGTCACCTGCACCCGATCGCGGTAAATGGCGACATCGAGGTCGAGGCGGTGGATCGTCATGTCACCGGCGCGCGAGCGCTTCCTCGCTCTGGGCCATCAGCTTTTCGATGATCGTGGCAGCGGGTTCTTCGTCCTTCAGCATGCCGACCGATTGCCCGGCCATCAGGCTGCCGTTTTCCACATCGCCATCGATCACAGCACGCCGCAGCGCACCCGCCCAGTAATGTTCGATCTGCAACTGCGCTTCGGCCATCGCGATTTCTTCGCGATCCAGAATTCCGGCGACTTCGATCTGCTTGCGCGTGAATTCTTCGGTGCCCTTGTTCTTCAGGGCGCGCACCGGGATGACCGGAAGACGCGGGTCCACCTGCACGCTGGTGATCGCATCGCGGGCACTGGCGCGGAAAAATGCCTTCTTGAAATCGGGGTGCGCAATGCTTTCGGTTGCACAGGCAAAGCGTGTCCCCAGCTGCACGCCTGCCGCACCCATTTCCAGGTAACCGGCAATCGCCTGCCCACGGCCAATGCCGCCGGCCACGAAAATCAGATGATCCTGCGCCAGTTCGGGCAGCATTTCCTGCGCCAGGACACTGGTGGAAACCGGGCCGATATGGCCGCCCGCTTCCATGCCTTCGATCACGAGCGCATCCGCGCCCGACCGCAGCAGTTTCTTGGCCAGCGCCAGTGTCGGCGCGAAGCAGATGACCTTGGCCGGGTTCCTGCCCCCCTTGATCGCTTCGACGCTGCCCTTGGGCGGGATACCGCCGGCCAGCACGACATGACCCACAGCATGTTTTTCACACACCGCGATCAGATCGAAGAGCTGCGGATGCATGGTGATGAGGTTGACGCCGAACGGACGGTCGGTCAGCTTTTTCGTCTCGGCAATTTCGGTGTCGAGCAATTCGGGCGTCATCGCGCCGCAGGCGATCACGCCGAAGCCACCCGCATTCGAAATGGCGGAAACGAGATTGCGTTCGGACACCCAGCTCATCGCACCGCACAGGATGGCGGTCTCGCTGCCAAGGAATTCGCAGCCGCGTTGCATCAGACGCGACGTTTTAGGATAAGTTGTCATGGCGAAATCGCTTAAGCGCCCCCCGCAATCCCCGCAAGACAATGCCGCGATGCGATTTCGCTATGCTTCGCCCGCTTTTTCTGTAGCGGCTGCGTGAATGCCGTCGCTTCTGCCCGATTCGGTCGCCAGCTATCACCCGCTTATCGGGTTGATCCTGCTCATACTTCTGTTTGCCAGCTTCGTGGTCGAACGCCTTCCCCCGGTGGTCGTGGCCACACTCGGCGCGCTGATCATGCTGTTGCTGGGGTTCATATCGACCGATGAACTGCTTGGCGTATTTTCCAATCCCGCCCCCATAACCATCGCCGCGATGTTCGTGCTGTCGGGCGCCCTGCTGCGGACGGGCACGCTGGAAGAAGTGTCGGGCTGGATCATTCGCCGCACCCGGCGCAGGCCGCGGCTGGCGCTGGCGGAAATCGGCGTGGGGACCGTTGCCGCCTCCGCTTTCATGAACAACACGCCGGTCGTGCTGGTGATGATCCCGGTGGTGAAACGGCTGGCCCGGTCGCTCGGCACGGCGGCCACCCGCCTGCTCATCCCCCTATCCTATCTGTCGATCCTGGGCGGGACGCTGACGCTGATCGGCACATCGACCAACCTGCTGGTGGATGGGGTCGCGCGCGAGCAGGGGCTCGAACCCTTCGGCATGTTCGAAATTACCGGCGTGGGGCTTGTCGCGGCGCTGGCCGGGGCAACCTATCTCGTGCTGGTCGGCCCCAGGCTGCTGCCGGATCGCCCGCAGCGCGCGCTGGATGACGATACCGAGAGCGATTTCTATCTCTCCCACCTCGTCCTGTCGGAAGACAGCCCGCTGATCGGCCAGCAGCTCGACAGCATCAAGCTGGTGCGGCGGCCGGGCGTCAAGATCATCGGTATCAAGGTCGGCGGCGAAATCGTGCGCAAGGACATCGGCCATCATGTGCTCGATGTGGGCGATCAGCTGGTCGTCGGCGCCAGCCCGGCCGAACTTGCCTCGCTGGCGGAAGCCTTCGATTTCCGCACCGGCCTGACCGGAGTGGGCGGCGGGGTCGAAACCGCCGGGGGCGGGCGCCCTGCCGACCTCGAACTGATCGAAGCGGTCGTTTCCAGCTCGCACCCGATCATCGGCCGGCGGCTGGCCGAAATCCCGATGCTGGCCAAGCTCAAGGTGCGCGTGCTCGGCCTGTCGCGCCCACGCCATATCGCCGGGCCGGAACTGGCCGAAGTGCGGGTGCGGGCAGGCGACCGGCTGCTGATCGCGGCGGGCGGCGATGCGGTGCAGGCGCTGCAGAACAATGTCATGCTGGGCACGGTGACGCAGGCGCCCACTCGCGCCTTCCGCCGCGCGCGGGCCCCCATCGCCATCGGGACGCTGGCCGCCGTGGTGCTGCTGGCGGCGATCTTTTCCTGGCCCATCCAGGCGCTGGCGCTGATCGGTGCCGGGCTGGTGCTGGCCACCCGCTGTCTGGAGCCGGAAGAAGCCTGGGCCGCGATCGACGGCAATACGCTGGTGCTTATTTTCGGAATGCTCGCCTTCGGGGTGGGGCTGGACAATGCCGGGACGGTCGAACTGATCGTGTCGGGGCTGGCCCCGGTCTTTGCCAACGCATCCCCGCTGCTGCTGCTGATTGCGATCTATGCGCTGACCAGCCTGCTAACCGAAAGCGTGACCAACAATGCCGTTGCCGTGATCCTGACGCCGATTGCCATCGGGCTGGCCGGGGTGACCGGGGCGGACCCGCGCGAACTGGTGGTGGCGGTGATGCTGGGCGCCAGCGCCAGCTTCGCCACCCCCATCGGCTATCAGACCAACACGCTGGTCTATGGCGCGGCGAATTACCGGTTCATGGATTTCATCAAGATCGGCCTGCCGATGAATGTCGTCGTCGGCATTGCCACCTGCTTCGCCATCGACGCTTTCTTCGGCTGATCAGTCGCCGTAGACGATCCGCACCTTGTGCGCGGCATCGCGCGCTTTGCGGCGCGCTTCGTCGGTATCGCCTGCCGTGGCCAGCGCCACGCCCATGCGGCGATAGGGGCGGCTGTCGGGCTTGGCGAAAATCCGTATGTCGGCCCCGTCCGCCATCGCATCGGCCAGCCCTTCATACGACAGCTCATGCGAATCGCGGTCCGCCAGAATGACCGCGCTGGCCGCCGGGCGGGCGCGCAGATCGGCCGGAATGGGCAGGCCCAGCACCGCGCGGGCATGCAGATCGAATTCGGTCAGGTTCTGGCTGACCAGCGTGACCATGCCGGTATCGTGCGGGCGCGGCGACAGTTCGGAAAAGATCACCTCGTCGCCCTTGACGAAGAATTCCACCCCGAACAGGCCATAGCCGCCCAGATCGTCCACCACGGCGCGGGCCATGTCCTGCGCCCTGGCAATGGCGGCATCCGACATGGGCGTGGGCTGCCAGCTTTCCTGATAATCGCCACGTTCCTGCCGGTGCCCGATGGGCGGGCAGAAGGTGATGCCGCCCTTGTGGCGCACCGTCAGCAGGGTGATTTCATAATCGAAATCGACGAACTGTTCGACGATCACACGCTGCCGGTCGCCGCGCATATTGGCATGGGCATAATCCCACGCCGCCTCCAGCCCGGCTTCGTCGCGCACGGTCGACTGGCCTTTCCCGCTGGAAGACATGACCGGCTTGATCACGCAGGGGAAACCGGTGTGCTGGGCCGCGGCCTTCACCTCTTCCAGGTTCTTGGCATAGCGGTATTTCGAGGTCACCAGACCGAGATCGTGCGCCGCCAGATCGCGAATCGCATCGCGGTTCATGGTCAGCTGCGCCGCGCGGGCGGACGGGACGACGGTAAAGCCCTCCTCCTCCAGTTCGGCCAGCACCGAGGTGCGGATCGCCTCCACTTCGGGCACGATATAATCGGGCCGGTGCTTTTCCGCCGCTTCGCGCAGCTTTTCGCCATCGAGCATGGAGAAGACCTCACGCGCATCGGCCAGTTGCATGGCCGGCGCATCGTCATAGGCATCGCAGGCCACCACACAGGCCCCCAGCCGCTTGGCCGAAATAACGAATTCGCGCCCCAGTTCACCCGAGCCAAGCAGGAGGATTTTCGCGGTGTGGCTCATTTATTACCTCGTTGCACATCATCGGGCCAAGGTGCTCTCGACATGAGCGCCCAACTCTTATCATTCGTAAACGATTTACGCGCATCGATTTCAATTAAAAGCTCAAGTGTGTCCTCACGATTGGCTCCAATTGGCGTGCCTGCAATCGCTGCTCATTCAGGCGACAATGATTAAGCCGCTTCGTCGGCGGCATCCAGGCCGTAGGCGGTGTGCAGTACGCGGACCGCCAGTTCGGTTTCGTCCTCGTCGATCATCACGCTGACTTTGATTTCGCTGGTGGAGATCGCCTGAATGTTGATCCCGCGATCGGACAGCGCGCGGAACATGGTGCTGGCAACGCCCGCATGGCTTTTCATGCCCACGCCGACGACGGAAATCTTGGCGATCTTGCTGTCGGTGATCAGGCGGTTGAAACCGATATCCTCGCGCTTGTCTTCCAACAGCGCCTGTGCGCGGGCCAGATCGGTCTGGGGCACGGTGAAGGTCACGTCGGTTTCGCCCTTGTCGCGGCCGACGTTCTGGATGATCATGTCCACATTGATCGATGCCGCGGCCAGCGGTTCGAAGATATGGGCCACCGCGCCGGGCTTGTCGGGCACGCGGGTGAGGATCACCTTGGCCTCGTTCTTGTCATGCGCGATGCCGGTCACGTGCTGGCGTTCCATATCGCCCTTCTCCACCAGTTCGTTCATTTCTTCTTCCGATACGATCATCGTGCCCGGAAGATCGTCGGCAGGGATGGCATCCTCGCCGACGAAGCTGGAAAGGACCTGCACCCGCACGCCCTCTTTCATGGCAAGTCCCACCGAACGCGTCTGGAGCACCTTGGCCCCCACGCTCGCGAGCTCGAGCATTTCTTCGTAAGTCACCGCCTTCTGCTTCCTCGCCTTGGCGACGATGCGCGGGTCGGTGGTGTAAACGCCATCGACATCGGTATATATATCGCAGCGGTCGGCCCCGATGGCCGCCGCCACGGCCACCGCCGATGTGTCCGAACCGCCGCGCCCCAGCGTGGTCACGCGGCCATCGTCGCCCAGGCCCTGAAAGCCGGGGATCACGGCGATATTGCCTGCCGCCATGCTGGCAATCAGCGCGTCGGCATCGATCGCGTCGATCCGCGCCTTGGCATGGGCTTCGATCGTGTGGATCGGCAATTGCCAGCCCAGCCAGCTGCGCGCCTTGCAGCCCAGCGATTGCAGGGTCAGCGCCAGAAGGCCGCTGGTCACCTGTTCGCCGCTGGCCACCACCACATCATATTCGGCCGGATCGTACAGCGCATTGGCTTCGCGGCAGAAATTTACCAGCCGGTCGGTTTCCCCCGCCATCGCGCTGACCACCACGGCCACTTCGTGTCCACGGGCCTGTTGCTTGCGCACAATATTGGCCACGCGCCGGATGCGTTCCGTCCCCGCCATGGAGGTTCCGCCGAATTTCATCACGATACGGGCCAAGCGAGGAGGTCTCCGTGCTGGAATAGATGGGCTACGGCTGCTAGCCAGACAGCATGAGTGATGCAACCACGCAACCGCGAAGCAAAACTACGGGCGGCCAAACGATCCGCCCCGATGAAGCGGCCCATTTCGGCAAACTGGCCAGGGACTGGTGGGACCCGAAGGGCTCTTCCGCCATGCTCCACCGGCTCAATCCGGTGCGGCTCGCCTTCCTGCGCGAACGCATTGATCTGCATTGGGGCGGCGATATCGCACAGCGTCACCCGCTGGCGGGCAAGTCCTCGCTGGATGTCGGCTGCGGTGCGGGCCTGCTGTGCGAACCGATGGCGCGACTCGGCGCAGAGGTAACCGGGGTCGATGCGGCGCCGGAAAATACCGCTGCCGCCGCAGTCCATGCCGATGGGGCGGGCCTCGACATCCGGTACATCGCCGGGGAAGTAGGCTCGCTCGACATCGGCACCTTCGATCTCGTCACCGCGATGGAAGTGATCGAACATGTGGCCGACAAACCCGCCTTCATCGCCGCGCTTGCCGGACGGCTGGCGCCCGACGGGCTGATGGTGCTGTCCACGCCCAACCGCACGCCGCAATCGCGCCTGCTGATGATCGGCGCGGCAGAAGGCCTGGGGATGATCCCCAGGGGCACGCATCACTGGGACGATTTCATCACGCCGGACGAATTGGGCGAACTGCTGGCCGAAGCCGGCCTCGATATGGGCGAACCGCGCGGCATTTCCTTCCGCCCCGACAAAGGCCTCCACCTGTCGGACGATCTCTCGCTCAATTATCTGGTCACGGCCCGCCGCGCCTGACCCCCGCGCCGCCCCGGCGATCCGGGGGGCCTGCCGGTCTCAGTCCGCAGCGGCTGCGGCCTGCACCACCAGCCGGGGATCGTCGGTAATTACGCCGTCCACACCCGCCGCCTTCAGCAGGGCGACCAGCGCGGACACATCGCCGGTGCCATTTTCCGCACTGCCCCGGCGCAGGGCAGGCGGCAGGAAGGCGTTTTCCTTGCGCAGCGTCCAGCCGTGCAGCTTCAGCCCCGCGGCATGAATCGCCCCGACCAGCGGCGTGGGCGCGCCGTTCTGATCCAGCACCAGCTTCAGATCGGCGCCGATGGCATCGGCATAGGTGGCCACTTCGGCCAGCCCGGCAGGCGTCAGCATGTCGTCATAGGTCAGGCCGGGTTCGTCCGCCGGGCCCTGCCCCGGCGTGACCAGCAGCACCAGCGGCACATCGACCATCGTGTTCAACCGGCGCAGCGTGCCCACTTCGAAACTCTGCACGAACACCGCATCCCCCGCATCGTCGAGACCGGCCTGCCGCAGCGCGGTAACCAGCAGATCGACCGTGTCGAAGCCCTGCTGCAACAGGAAATCGGGATGTTTGAGTTCGGGATAGATGCCGACCCGCCTGCCGGTTTCGGCTTCCTTTGCCGCAACCAGCTGGACAATTTCGGCAAAGGTGGGGATCGGGTACAGCCGGTCGAACTGCGCATTGGCGGGGCGCAGGCTGGGCAGGCGTTCCTTGGCGCGCAGGGTGCGCAGCTCCGCCAAAGTGAAATCTTCGGCGAACCAGCCGCTGACCAGCCGCCCGTCGATGGTTTTGGATCGCCTGCGGTCGGCGAATTCCTCATGGCTCGCCACATCGGTCGTGTCCGACAGTTCGTTTTCATGGCGGGCCACCAGCACCATGTCCTTGGTCACCACCAGATCGGGCTCGATATAGTCCGCGCCCTGATCGATCGCGCGCTCGTAAGCCGCCAGCGTATGCTCGGGCCGCTCGCCGCTGGCCCCGCGATGGGCGATCACGATCAGTTCCGCAGCCTGCAGCGGCAGGGCGGCGCAAAGCATGGCGAACAGTGCCGCCAGCCGGATTGTGACGCTTCCCGTGAAGCTGTGGGCGGTTTTCGCGCGGGTCATGATCACGAAGCTCCTGTTAGCCGAGGCCTGTTGTCAGCCGACGCCTGTGCAGCGCCTTTCAGACGGGTGTTTGCGTCAATCGGACGGGTGATTGACGTGTATATCGCCACCCGTCTTACGCGCCCGCGCCCAGTGCCGCCGCCCATGCGGTTTCGTCGAAACCGACCAGCACGCCGCCGGGATATTCGACCACGGGCCGCTTGATCATGCTGGGATTGGCCTCCAGCAAACCTACGGCCTTGGCCTCGTCGACATCGGCTTTCTCTTCCTCGGACAGCTTGCGCCACGTGGTCCCGCGGCGGTTCAGGACGCTGTCCACGCCCTTCGCCGCGATCCACTGCTGCAGCTTCACAGGATCGGCGCCTTCTTTCTTATAGTCATGAAAAACATAAGAAATTTCCCGCGCATCGAGCCATTTGCGCGCTTTTTTGACAGTGTCGCAATTGGGAATGCCGTAAAATTCGATCGTCATAATGTCCTCGTCAGATGAGCATCCGCAATCGCCACCGCCAGCGCATCCGCCGCATCCGCCCCGGCAATCGCGACGCCCGGCAGCAGCACCTTGAGCATGGCCTGAATCTGCGCTTTTTCGGCCGCGCCGGTGCCGACCACGGCCTTCTTCACGCGCCGCGCGGCATGTTCGTTGACCGCCAGGCCGGCCGCGCCGCAAGCCGCCAGCACCGCCCCCCGCGCCTGCGCCAGCTTCATGGTAGATTGTGGGTTTTTGTTGACGAAGATCTCCTCCGCCGCGGCCCGATCGGGCCGGTGGATGGCAATCACCTCCGCCAGTGCCGCCTGCAGCATGGCCAGCCGCTGCGCCATCGTGGATTTCGTATCGGTCGGCACCTGCCCATTGGCGACATGCGCGATACGCGAGCCCTCGGCCCGGATCACGCCCCAGCCCGTGCAGCTGAGCGAAGGATCGAGACCGAGGATGATCACCTCTGGCCTAGTCCAGCTTCTCCATCACCTCGTCGGAGATGTCGTAATTGCCCCACACGGTCTGCACATCGTCGTCATCATCGAGCGCATCGATGAGCTTGAGCAGCGTGGCCGCATTCTTTTCGTCCATGTCGACGGTGAGATTGGGCTTCCACGCCAGCTTGACGGTTTCCGCTTCGCCGAGCGACTTTTCGAGATCGGATGCGACCTGGTGCAGATCTTCCGCGGCGGTCCAGATTTCATGGCCGTCTTCGGAACTGGCGATATCGTCTGCGCCTGCTTCCATGGCCGCTTCGAGAATTTTGTCTTCGCTGCCCGCTTCTGCGGGATAGAAAATCAGACCGAGGCGCTCGAACCCATGGGCAACGCTGCCTTCCGTGCCGAGATTCCCGCCATTTTTGGAAAAAGCCGTACGGATATTGGTCGCCGTGCGATTGCGATTGTCGGTCAGCGCTTCGACGATGATTGCGCTGCCGCCCGGGCCATAGCCTTCGTAGCGCACTTCTTCATAGTTCTCGCCGTCCTGCGCGCTGGCCTTGTCGATGGCCCGCTGGATATTGTCCTTGGGCATGGACTGCGCCTTCGCCGCGTTGACCGCCAGGCGCAGGCGTGGGTTCATGTCCGGATCGGGCATGCCCATCTTGGCAGCGACGGTGATTTCGCGCGAAAGCTTTGAAAACATCGCGCTGCGCTTCTTGTCCTGCGCGCCCTTGCGATGCATGATGTTTTTGAATTTGGAATGGCCGGCCATGGTTTCGCTTTATAACTCGGGTGGTTGGAACGGTTCTCGTCAGAGATTCTGCGGGGTCGCCTTAGCCGCATGAACGCCAAAACGACAAGTCTTGCGCCTGCGAATTCCATTCGTGGCGAGTGGAAACGGTTTGCGCGCTTTCTGAAACATCCGACGCTGCCCGCCCGCGCGCCCATGCCCAGCCTTGCCAGTCTTGCAGCCATTCTGCGGCTTTTCCTGCTCGATCTGCTCGTGATGGGTGTGCTGCTGACAATCGTCGGTGCGGTGATGTCGGCCGGGATCGACGTCCCCCAGACCGCGCTTGCGGGCATGGACATCGAACCTGCCATCATCTTCGCCGTGGTGATCTTCGCCCCGTTGGCGGAAGAAGTGGCCTTCCGCGGCTGGCTATCCGGTCGGCCCGGGCACATTGCCGGGCTTCTTCTGGCCATTCCCGCCGGACTGCTGGCCACCGGCATATTTGCGTTTCTCACCACCGGCACGCTGGCACAGATATGGCTCGCTGTACCGATAGCCTTAGGGGCAGGTACGCTTGTCGCCTTGGCGGTCGTCTATCGACTTCGCCGACGGCGTGCGATGGGCTGGTTCCAGAAGCTCTTCCCGCTGTTTTTCTGGCTCAGCACCATATGTTTTGCCAGCGTGCATTTGTTCAACTTCGAACTGGAACAGATGGCGATGGCCCTGCCCATGATCCTACCGCAATTCGCGACTGGAACCATGCTGGGCTATTTGCGGGTGAATTACGGGTTGTGGGCCAGCATCATGCTGCACATGCTCCACAACGCCGCTTTCATTTCGCTGGTTCTGCTTGGCGGCGGTGCCGCCTAAATCTTCACGGCCGTCCCGCTGGCGCTGACCATCAGCATCGACCCCGTGTCACCGATCACTTCGTAATCAAGATCGATGCCCACAACTGCATTCCCGCCCAGTGCACCGCATTCTGCCTGCAGCTCCTGAATTGCCTGTTCCCGCGCATCACGCAGGATGCGTTCATAGCTGCCTGAACGCCCACCAACGATATCGCGTATGTTTGCAAAAAGATCGCGAAACAGATTCGCGCCGACGATGACCTCGCCAGTCACTATCCCGAGATATTCCTGGATCGGCCGCCCTTCTATCGTGGGCGTGGTGGTCACAATTATGCCTCGAGCATCTTTCCAGGGGCCTGCCATATCAGCGTCTCCGACTTGCTAGTGTATTATATACATAGAACGCCAAGAATGCCTTTCAACCATTCACGATCGTCCCACCATTGGGATGCAACACCTGTCCCGACATGTAAGAGCTATCGTCGCACGCGAGGAACAGAAAGGCAGGCGCCACCTCGTTTGGCTCGCCTGGGCGGCCCATCGGTGTGTCTTCGCCGAAACTGTCCATTTTTTCAGGTGGCTGGCCACCCATGGGGTTGAGCGGGGTCCAGATCGGACCTGGCGCGACTGCATTCACACGGATGCCGTCTCGGATGAGGTTCTCCGAAAGCGAGCGAGTGAAAGCGGTGATCGCGCCTTTCGTAGCACTGTAATCCAGCAGGCCTCCAGCACCTTGATACATGGTGACGCTGGTACAGTTCACGATCGCCGCGCCTTTATCGAGATATGGGCGCGCGGCCTGAGTCAGATAGAACATCGAAAAGATGTTTGTCTGGAAAGTGCGCTGGAGCTGTTCTGCCGTGATATCGGTTATTTCATCGTCGGGATGCTGTTCCCCGGCATTGTTGACCAATATATCCAGCTTGCCCCATTTATCGATCACAGCTCGAACCAGCCCCGCACAATGCCTGGGATCGCCGATATCGCCCGCGGACAGGAGCACTTCTGCCCCCTCCTTCTCGCACGCTTCGCGGGTGATGGCGGCATCGTCATGTTCTTCGAGATAGGCGATTGCGACCTTGGCGCCTTCGCGGGCGAAAAGTACGGCAGTTGCACGCCCTATCCCGCTGTCGCCGCCAGTAATGATGGCAACCTTGTCCTTCAGCCGCCCGGCCCCCGGATAGCGCGGCTCCCACTTGGGCTTGCGATCGAGATCGGTTTCCGATCCCGGCATGCGCGGCTCTTCGGAGGTTTCCTGGATAAACGCAGTGTCGACGGGCTGAGTGGGGGACATGGGGAAATTCCTTTCGCCCATTCAACAGTTTGAGTTGCCCCCGTGTTCCGGCAGTCCGCCGTAGCAAAGCCTCATCCCATACCAAGCGCAGCCTTGTAAGTGTCGAGGATCGTTTCCTGCTCGCTGCGCTCATCGGGCTTCATTTTCCGCAGCCGGATGATCTGCCGCATGATCTTGGTGTCATAACCTACCGCCTTGGCTTCAGCATAGACATCGCGAATATCGTCAGCGATCCCCTTCTTCTCTTCTTCGAGGCGTTCTATGCGCTCGATCAGCAGGCGCAGGCGGTCATCGGTGGCTTCTGCCATCTTGTAAAACTCCAGAATTTGAGAATCAGTTGGCGGCTCGATAGCCAGCCTGCCGTCAGGGGTGAAGGCGGCGACTCGCTATTCCACTCGATTTTTCGCGAGACTGGCCTCCATTCGGAGCAGCTGGTCCTGCGTCGCAGGGGTCTGACGTGTCGTCTTCCATTCCTCCTGCGGCATGCCGTGGATCAATTCCCGCGCAGCGGCCTTGTCGCCTTCGAACCCGGCGTCCATGATCCAGTCGGCCAGGCAATTGCGACAGAAGCCGGCCAGCCCCATCAAATCGATATTCTGTGCATCGTGACGATGACGCAAATGCCGCACCAGGCGCCGGAACGCTGCGGCCGCTACGGCATCGTCGAGTTGGTCGAGAGCGTCGGGCGCATTCGTAGTCATGTCTCTATCGTCCTTGCTTTGTCGTATTCCAGTGCCATAGGCCGTTGCCATGGCCATTTCCGCACCCAAGCTCGATCCCCGCGGCCGCAAGGTCAAGATCCTGGCCACTGTCGGCCCTGCCAGTCGGTCACCCGAAATGCTCGCCCGCCTGTTCAAGGCAGGGGTCGACGCCTTCCGCGTCAACATGAGCCACGGCGAACATGCTGACCATGCCAAAACCATTGATTCCATCCGGGCGATGGAAAAAGAGTTCATGCGTCCCATCGCGATCCTGGCGGATTTGCAAGGCCCAAAATTGCGCGTGGGCAAATTCCGCGACGGGCAGGCGGTCATACGTCATTCCGGCCACTTCACGCTCGACCGCAATCCGGAACCGGGTGACGAAACGCGCGTGGAACTGCCGCACCCCGAACTGTTCGGCCTGCTCGAAAAAGGCCAGCGCCTGCTGATCAACGACGGCAAGATACGCCTGAAGGTGATCCGCGCCGATGAAAGCGAAATCCTCTGCTCGGCAGAGGTTGGCGGAGTGATCTCGGATCGCAAGGGCGTCAACGTGCCCGATGCAGAAGTGCCGATTCCCGCGCTGACCGACAAGGACCGGAAGGACCTGGCCTTCGCTGTCTCTCAGGGCGTCGACTGGATTGGCCTTAGCTTCGTGCAGCGGCCCGAAGACTTGGCCGAAGCGCGGCGGCTGATGGGCGGCCACGGCGCCCTGTGTGCCAAGATCGAAAAGCCCATGGCCGTGCGCCGGCTCGCCGAGATCATCGACATGAGCGATGCCATCATGGTCGCGCGCGGCGATCTGGGTGTCGAACTGGAACCGCAGGAAGTTCCGCCGCTGCAAAAACGCATCGTCAACGCCACCCGCCTGAAAGGCAAACCGGTGATCGTGGCGACACAGATGCTGGAAAGCATGATTGAAAGCCCCGCCCCGACCCGTGCAGAGGTCTCCGATGTGGCGAATGCGGTATATGATGGCGCCGACTGCGTGATGCTTTCAGCCGAAACCGCCGCGGGTGAATGGCCCGAAGAAGCGGTAACGATCATGCACAAGATTGCCCGCCAGGTGGAAACGGACGAAGCCTATCTCGAGCGTGTCCGCTTCTTGGATACGCCACCTGACCGGACAACAGCAGATGCGCTGGCACATGCCTGCATGACTGTGGCCGATACGGTGCCGGTCAGCGCAATCACGGTCTTTACAGGATCAGGCTCCACCGCCCGCCGTGTCGCGAGAGAGCGGCCCAGCGTGCCGATGCTGGTGCTCACACCAAGCATGAAGATTGCCCGCCGACTGGGCCTTCTTTGGGGTGCCCACGCTGTCGCGACCAAGGATATCGGCAGTTTCGAAGAGATGATAGCCAAAGGCAAACGTATGGCACTGCGCCACGGTTTCGGCGAAGCGGGAAGCAAACTGATCGCTCTGGCCGGCGTCCCCTTCGGTACACCTGGTTCGACCAACCTGCTCCACGTCGTGACTGTCAGCGGCGACGAACTCGACAGGCACGAAAGTTAGGCGGTATGACGGGCGAACGCTCCTGATGTGTTGCGTCCGCCCGTCATCGCTGGTTTAGGCGCCTAGCGCCACAACGGTTATCCCCCCCAGAAGAAGAATCCCTGCCAGTACGGTCAGGGCTATCTCCATCAGACCGAGTTTATCGATGTGGGTGGCTCTAAATTCGCTGTATTGTCGGCGAAGTTTATCCTTGCTGGCCAGGCTGGCAACTTCCAGCGCGGATGCTTCCTTGTCGAACCAGCGCTTGAGATCGGCCAGTTCCGTGCTGTCGATGTTGGGATAACGCTGCAATGTCGCTTCGATCTGATCGAAGCGGTCGGTGACGGCGCCGCCGTCGGTCGTGGATGTCATTGTATCTGTCCTGTCTGAACGAGTTGAACGCCCCACACGGGGCGCGAGCGGTTCAGATCAGGTGGGGCGGCTCTCTTGGCGCCGCGATGGAGCGGGGTGGCGGTTTTAGCGGGGGGCCCCGCTGTCGGTTCGTGGGCCATGTCTTCTGCGGGAGTTTGGCAACACGCGCTGCCTTGAGAGCAGGAGTATTTTCGACAGGCAGAACCTTATCAGGGGCCGGGATCGATACCGTGCGCACCAGAGCGGCCTCGTCCTCTCTTGGAGGCAAAGTCACTTCTGCGGTCGCTGCACTGAAGACTGGCCCACGCCCGCGATCGAGCGAGATGGGCTGCGATGGTACAGCCTGCGCGAACAGGATCGCGAGCAATAGCGCGATCAGGGGACGGGCCCCGAATTTGTTCACCACATCAAGCATAATACCATCAGCTAGGTGTTGGCGCGCCCCGCTACAAGTCAGCTAGAGAACTTCAGCCCGCCGCGCGCAAAAGCCGCGCCCGCACTTCATCTTCGCCGATCAACGGCATCAGTTCGCCCATATCCGGCCCATGATCCATGCCAGTCAATGCTTGGCGCAGGGGCAGGAACAGCGATTTTCCCTTGCGCCCGGTCGCTTCCTTGAGTGTGCCGGTGAGGACGCGCCAAGGATCCTCTCCCCACGACAGAACTTGCGCCGCCTTGGCGAGGTAAGCGCGATCTTCCTGCGCGAATTGCGGTTGTTCAATGGGCCCCGTGACAAGCGCCCACCAATCGCCGGCTTCTTTCACGTGTGACAGGTTCGGCCTGATGGCATGCCATCCTGCCTCATCCATTCCTTGCGGCAGTCTTTGAGCGACATCGGCGAACTCCATCCGATGCACCAGCGCCGCGTTGATCCGATCAAGCTCGGTATCGTCGAACTTTGCCGGAGCACGCCCGAATGTCGAAAGGTCGAAAGTTTCGAGCAACGCGTCAATCTCTCCGATCGGCTCAACCGGAAGTGATGTTCCGAGACGTGCCAGCAACGCGATGATCGCCTCCGGCTCTATCCCGCGTTCGCGGAAGGCATCACAGCCCAGCGAGCCGAGGCGTTTCGACAGCTTGCCTTCCTTCCCGACCAACAAGGCCTCATGAGCGAAGTCAGGAATTCTGGCCGTAGTATGATGTGCAGCAATAAGCGCGGTAAACATCTGAATTTGGACTGCAGTATTGCTGACGTGATCTTCACCACGAAGGACCTGCGTGATCCCCATGTCTAGATCGTCCACCGCGCTCGGCAACATATAGAGCCAAGTGCCGTCCGCCCGACGGATAACCGGATCGGACAGCTGTGCAGGGTCGAACTTCTGCGGTCCGCGAACACCATCGTGCCAAGCGATCTGTTCTTCGTGGTCCAGCTTGAAACGCCAGTGCGGCGCGATGCCCTCGGCCTCCTTGTCGGCGCGATCATCATCGCTCAGATCCAGCGCGCCGCGGTCATAGACCGGTGGCAACCCGCGCCCCAGTCTGATCTTTCGCTTGAGCTCGAGCTCCTGCTGCGTTTCATAACAGGGATAGACCCGTCCTGCTGTCTGCAACGCAGCAAAGGCATTTTCGTATTTGTCGAGACGCTCGGACTGGCGTTCCTCACCATCGGGCACAATACCCAGCCAAGCGAGATCCGCCCGAATCGCATCGACATAGTCTTCCTGGCTACGCTCGGCATCAGTATCGTCGATCCGCAGCAGGAACGTCCCGCTCTGCTTTCGAGCCAGCATCCAATTATGCAGCGCGGTGCGGATATTACCGACGTGAAGCCGCCCTGTAGGCGACGGAGCGAAACGGGTGACAGTGGTCATACCCAGGCCGATAGCGGAGGGCGGTGGGCTTGGCGAGAGGTCAGCTTGCGCGGCGCGGGCCGCATTTCAGCGCGGCTTCACGTGCCGTGCGGTAATTTACCACTCCGCCAGCTTCCTCACCGCTAATCACGGCATCTGCGGCATCGGGTGTGACAAAATTCTCGCCAGGCACTGGCTCGCAGATCAGATAGCCCTGCGCCTCCTGGCAGCCGAGCTTGCGCAGCAGATCGAACTGGGCGCGAGTCTCCACTCCCTCCGCCGTTGTTTCCATTCCCAATGCCTCGGCGAGATTCGTAATACTGGAGATGATCGCCTGGTTATCGGAAGAATCTTCTACTCCGTTGACGAAGTCCTTGTCGATCTTGAGGCGATCGAACGGGAAACGACGAAGGTAGCTGAGCGACGAATAGCCGATGCCGAAATCATCGAGCGCAATGCGGACACCCAGTTCGCGTAATTTCTGCAAATTCCCCATGCTGATCGAGTTTTCCTGCATCAGCACGTGCTCTGTAATCTCGAATTCGACGCGCTCTGCCGCGATGCCATGCGCATGAAGCGATTGCGTAACCACCTTTACCAGATGGGGACTGCCCACCTGAGTAGGAGAGAGATTGATGGCGATGCGAAAATCACCTTCCCATTTGGCAGTTTCGGCAAGTGCCTGCCGGATGGACCATTCCCCAATCGGAACGATCAGTCCGGTCTCTTCAGCCACGCCCAGGAACTCGGCCGGACCGATTATACCGCGCTTGGGATGATACCAGCGCAAGAGCGCTTCATAACCCACCACCGCACCGGAACCGAGAGCGACCACCGGCTGGTAATGAAGGTTGAGCTGCCCTTGGGCGACCGCGTCACGCAGATCGGTTTCAATCTCGCGCCGGTCACGCGCCGCACGATCAATCGCCTGATCGTACAGCGCAAGTGTGTCGCGTCCCTTGTTCTTCGCAGCGAACAAGGCCAAGTCCGCGCGTCGCATGAGTTCTTCCGCGTCGCAGCTCGCATCGGGCGATTTCGCAATCCCCACGCTGGCAGAGATGCGATAGACCTGTCCATCGATGTTGAACGGTTCCCTGATCGCCGCGAGAAAACTGTGCGCCCTCTCGATCAACATCCCAGCCCCGGCCCGGGTTTCTATAAGAACGGCGAATTCATCTCCACCTAGACGTGCAACCAAATCCTGCCCGCGTATTTCGTGAGCGAGCCGATTGCCGACATCGCGCAGCAATCTGTCGCCAACTAGATGGCCCCGCGTGTCGTTGACTGCCTTGAAGTCGTCTAGATCGAGATAGAACAACGCGACATTGCGCGCCCTATCCCCCTCTTCAAGCGCGGTCCGCAGGCGTTCGTTAAAAAGATGGCGATTGGCAAGCCCCGTCAGATTATCGTAATGCGCCATGAAGGCGACACGCTCTTCGATCATTCGATCACTTGTCACATCCCGCGCGATACCACTCATTCTTCCATCGCTTCGGGGCCTGGCGGACAATTTCCAGTAACGCACTTCTCCCGCGATGCTCAGCTTTGTCACCAGGTCGTGGAAACGCTGTCGCTCTTTCAGATGTCGAACAAGGCGCTCTCGGTCAGCCCCTGCCGCAAACATATCGACCAACGGTGTTCCTTCGAGCGTTTCCGCAGGCGCACCGGCAGCGGCTGCGAACCTTTCCGTAACTTCCCGGAGATTGCCCGCTTCGTCCACCGTCCAGAGCCAATCACAAGAATGCTCTTCATAGTCATTTAGCAGCAGTCGCACCGTAGCTTCAGCATCGCGACGGCTGATTTCGGCAGCGGCAGCCGCAACAATCTGGGTTTCCTGGTCATGGCTGGAACGCAGCAGCGCAATAACAAACAGCGCGAGGAGGGCGAGTACAGGCCATCCGTTGCTACCAGCTAAGATAATTGTCGCCACGGCGATGGAAATCGTCATGGCACAAATATGGAAGACTGCCGCCTGTCGCGCAGTTCGTTGCGCCAGTAGAACGCCGCTGAGTACAGCAACAGCCACTATCCCCAGAACGATGGCATCGACCCCTGTCGCGACGGTTGCGAGGTAGGGGAATATCGCCGCCCAAGTGGCGGAATAAACCCACTGCAGTGCGATGAAACGGCGCCAGTGACGCTGCAGTTCGGCGACCGGCAGATTGTCGGCATCAAGCCTGTGATCGAAAACAAGGTAGGCTGCGATGTAAATCAGCTGGAGAATCGCCCAACCAAGCAAGAACTTGAGCGAAGCTTGGTCCCGGAAAATATAGACTAGGGCAACGACGGACCCGATAGCGGGTAGCAGGACAAATCTTGCGCCTGTCGTAAAGTCGGTGAGCCTTCGAATTAGCAATAGCCGCTCGACCGCATCCGCTGCAGCTGCCCCGCTCTTGTTTCCGAGCAGTCCGGTATCGGGCTCTTCTACTGCCACAAATTCCCCCGCGATGCGGCCACTTCCCCCGGCCTCCGCCTATTTAAAGTGCCTCTACAAGGACTTGCCGTCAAGCTGGCAAGCGAAAGGCACCTTGTAACCGCCGCCAATGAAAAGGCCCCGCCGGATCGCTCCGGCGGGGCCCATTGTGTCTGGTCAAGACCAACGAGACTTACTCGCCGTCCTTGGCATCCTGATTCAGGTATTCACCTGCGTCGGCGTCAGTACCGTGGGTAGCACCTTCCATGACCGCCAGCGGATCGTCGCCAATGGCCGCTTCCGGTCCCTGCGCCAGTTCGGCCTCGTGCTCTTCCGCTGCGGTATTGGCAGCGATGATCGCATCCTGGGCCTTCTTCCACTGGGCGCGCAGAGCAGCATCCCGGCTTGAAGCGGTAATACGCATGCGGTTCATGCCCGCGCCGGTGCCGGCCGGGATAAGGCGCCCGACGATGACATTTTCCTTCAAGCCAACCAGCGTGTCCTTCTTCCCTTCGACCGCGGCCTGCGTGAGCACACGTGTGGTTTCCTGGAACGAAGCGGCCGAGATGAACGAACGCGTCTGCAGCGAGGCCTTTGTGATGCCGAGCAGGATCGGAGTGCCCTTGGCGGGTTCCTTGTTCTTGCCGAGCTTGGCATTGGTCTCGTTGAGTTCTTCGAGGTCGACCTGTTCGCCGGGGAGAAGCACGGTGTCGCCACCATCGGTGATCTCGACTTTCTGCAGCATCTGACGAACGATCACCTCGATGTGCTTGTCGTTGATCTTCACGCCCTGGAGTCGGTAAACTTCCTGGATCTCGTTGACGAGATATTCGGCCAGCGCCTCCACGCCCAGTACCTCGAGTATGTCGTGAGGGTTCGGCGAACCGGAAATCAGGGTGTCCCCCTTCTTCACGAAGTCGCCTTCCTGCACGTCGATCACCTTGGTCTTGGGGATCAGATACTCGACTGCTTCACCTTCCTCCGGAACGATCGCGATCTTGCGCTTCGCCTTGTACTCGCGAACGAATTCGATCTTCCCCGAAATCTTGGCGATGACCGAGTTGTCCTTCGGCAGACGGGCTTCGAACAGTTCGGCCACACGCGGCAGACCGCCGGTGATGTCACGAGTCTTGGCCGCTTCGCGCGATGCGCGGGCAAGAATGTCACCCGCTTCAACGGTTTGGCCGTCCTCGACCGAGAGCACGGTGCCCGGAGCTAGCATGTAGCGTGCGGCTTCGGTTTCATCCCCGGCATCGTTGAAGAGCGTCAGACGCGGACGAAGATCGTCCTTCTTGCGACCCGTGGTGCGCATTTCGGTGACCACACGCTGGGCGATGCCAGTGGCATCGTCCACGCGTTCTTCCATGGTCGTACCATCGACGAGATCCTGGTACTTCACCACACCGGAAGTTTCGGTGATGATCGGCAGGGAGAACGGGTCCCACTCTGCCAGACGCTCACCGGTTTTCACCTTCTCGCCATCCTTGTGCATCAGCACGGTACCGTAAGGCACCTTGTGGATTTCGCGTTCGCGACCCTCAGCGTCGATCACCGCCAGCTCACCATTGCGGGCAAGCGACAGGATCCGTCCCTTCTTATCGGTGATCGTCGGCATGTCGCGGTATACGACCTTACCGTCGGAGATCGCCTCAAGATGGCTCGTTTCATTGAGCTGTGCGGCACCGCCTATGTGGAAGGTACGCATGGTCAGCTGTGTACCCGGTTCACCGATCGACTGTGCAGCAATGACGCCGACAGCTTCGCCGATGTTGACCGGGGTACCACGGGCAAGGTCACGACCGTAGCAGGTTGCGCAGACACCTTGGGCAGCTTCGCAGACCAGCGGCGAGCGGATCTTGGCGACCTGGACTTCGGCTTCCTCGATCAGCTTGATCGTCGGCTCGTCAAGCAGAGTGCCAGCCTTGGCGATGACCTCGTCGGTCGCCGCATTGACGATGTCTTCGGCCACAGTGCGGCCCAGAATACGCTCGCCAAGCGAGGCGATGACCGAGCCACCCTGCACGATCGCGCGCATTTCCAGCGCCCGTTCGGTCTTACAGTCTTCCTCGATGATGACGCAGTCCTGCGACACGTCGACGAGGCGGCGCGTGAGGTAACCCGAGTTCGCCGTCTTCAACGCCGTATCCGCCAGGCCCTTACGAGCACCGTGGGTGGAGTTGAAGTATTCAAGGACGTTAAGGCCTTCCTTGAAGTTCGAGATAATCGGGTTCTCGATGATTTCGCCGCTCGGCTTGGCCATCAGGCCGCGCATGCCGGCAAGCTGTTTCATCTGCGCTGGGCTACCACGTGCACCGGAGTGAGCCATCATGTAGATCGAGTTGATCTCGGCCTGGACACCGTCCTTGTCGATCGGACGGGCCTTGATCTTCTCCATCATGGCTTCGGCCACACGGTCGCCACACTGGCTCCATGCGTCGATGACCTTGTTGTACTTTTCCTGCTGGGTGATGAGGCCGTCCTGATACTGCTGCTCGTAATCGGCAACCAGCGTCTTTGTGGCTTCAACCATGCCTTCCTTTTCTTCAGGGATGATCATGTCATCCTTGCCGAAGGAGATACCGGCCTTGAACGCGTGGCGGAAGCCGAGGCTCATAATAGCGTCGGCGAACAGCACGGTGTCCTTCTGGCCCGTGTGGCGATAGACCTCGTCGATAACGTCGGCGATGTCCTTTTTCGTCAGCAGGCGGTTGACGATGTCGAACGGAACCTTGTGGTTCTTCGGCAGGCATTCACCGATCAGCATGCGCCCGGCCGTAGTTTCGAACCGCTGCATGGTGATGTTGCCATCTTCATCGGCCTGCGGAACCCGGGCGAGAATCTTGGTGTGAAGCGAAACCTGCTTCGTTTCCAACGCCTGGTGTACTTCGGCCATGTCGCTGAACATCTGCAGCTTTTCGACCTTGTTGCCGTCTGCGTCCTCGACAAACTCGGGGCTCTTCTCCTGGCGCTCCATCGACAGATAGTAGAGGCCCAGCACCATGTCCTGCGAAGGCACGATGATCGGCTTGCCGTTGGCAGGCGACAGGATGTTGTTGGTCGACATCATCAGAACGCGCGCTTCGAGCTGGGCTTCCAGCGAAAGCGGCACGTGGACGGCCATCTGGTCACCGTCGAAGTCAGCGTTGAACGCGGCGCAGACCAGCGGGTGAAGCTGGATCGCCTTGCCTTCGATCAGCACGGGTTCGAAGGCCTGGATGCCCAGACGGTGGAGCGTCGGTGCGCGGTTCAGCAGCACCGGGTGTTCGCGGATCACTTCGTCCAGAATGTCCCAGACTTCCTTGCGCTCCTTCTCGACCCACTTCTTGGCCTGCTTCAGGGTCATCGAAAGACCCTTGGCATCGAGGCGGGCGTAGATGAACGGCTTGAACAGCTCAAGCGCCATCTTCTTGGGCAGGCCGCACTGGTGCAGCTTGAGTTCCGGGCCGGTCACGATGACCGAACGTCCCGAATAGTCGACGCGCTTGCCGAGCAGGTTCTGGCGGAAGCGGCCCTGCTTGCCCTTGAGCATGTCGCTGAGCGACTTGAGCGGACGCTTGTTGGCCCCCGTGATCACGCGGCCGCGGCGGCCGTTGTCGAACAAAGCGTCAACAGCTTCCTGCAGCATGCGCTTTTCGTTGCGGACGATGATGTCCGGCGCACGCAGCTCCATGAGGCGCTTGAGACGGTTGTTACGGTTAATCACCCGGCGGTAGAGGTCGTTGAGGTCCGAGGTCGCGAAGCGGCCACCGTCGAGCGGCACCAGCGGGCGCAGTTCGGGCGGAATGACCGGCACGACTTCGAGGATCATCCATTCGGGACGGTTGCCCGATTCAATAAAGCTTTCGACGACCTTCAGACGCTTGATGATCTTGGCAGGCTTGAGCTTCGACTTGGTGGTCGCGAGCTCTTCGAGCAGGTCTTCTTTCTCGCGTTCGAGATCGAGATCCATTAGCATGAACTTAACCGCTTCCGCACCGATGCCTGCGCTGAAGCTGTCTTCGCCATATTCGTCCTGCGCTTCCAGCAACTCGTCCTCAGTCAGCAGCTGGAACTTTTCGAGCGGTGTCAGGCCCGGCTCGGTAACGATGTAGCTTTCGAAATACAGCACACGCTCAAGCTGCTTGAGCTGCATGTCGAGGAGCAGGCCGATGCGTGACGGCAGCGACTTCAGGAACCAGATATGCGCAACGGGCGCAGCAAGTTCGATATGGCCCATCCGTTCCCGGCGAACCTTGGTTACGGTCACTTCGACGCCGCACTTTTCGCAAACGACGCCCTTGTATTTCATGCGCTTGTACTTGCCGCAAAGGCACTCGTAATCCTTCACCGGACCGAAGATGCGCGCGCAGAACAAGCCATCACGCTCGGGCTTGAACGTGCGGTAATTGATGGTTTCCGGCTTCTTGATCTCGCCGAAGGACCACGAGCGGATGCGCTCGGGGCTGGCGATGCCGATCTGGATCTCGTCGAAGGTTTCGGGCTTCGCGAGCTGGTTGGTGAATTTGGTCAGTTCATTCATGACTTAATTCCCTAAACGGGTGAATTCTTTGGGACGGAAGCGGTGGGGGCCGAAGCCCCCTATTCCGCCGCTATGGCGAGACCGTCGTCGTCTTCGTCGGTCAGCGCCTTGAGCTCGACGTTGAGGCCCAGGCTGCGCATTTCTTTGACGAGCACGTTGAAGCTCTCTGGAATGCCCGCCTCGAAGGTGTCGTCACCCTTGACGATGGCTTCGTAGACCTTGGTACGACCGATCACGTCGTCCGACTTCACGGTGAGGATTTCCTGCAGCGTGTAGGCGGCGCCGTAGGCCTGGAGCGCCCAGACCTCCATTTCCCCGAAGCGCTGGCCGCCGAACTGCGCTTTACCACCCAGCGGCTGCTGCGTGACGAGGCTGTAGGGGCCGATCGAACGGGCATGGATCTTATCGTCCACGAGGTGGTGCAGCTTGAGCATGTAGATGATGCCCACGGTGACCTTGCGGTCGAAAGCTTCACCCGTACGCCCATCAAACAGGACCGACTGGCCCGAGCTGTGGAGGCCTGCCTTTTCAAGCTCGACCGTTACGTCACCTTCCCGCGCACCGTCGAAAACCGGCGTACCCATCGGCACACCTGCGGTCAGGTTACCGGCAAGTTCGATCACTTCAGCGGTCGAACGGCTGTCGATCGCATCGTGATATTCTTCGCCATAGACGTCCTTGAGGCGTTCGATGACGGCTTCCGGCGGCTTTGCCTGGGAATAGTCTTCCCCAGCGTTGGGATTCGCCTTCTTCCACTCTTCGAGCTGCTCGCCGATCTGATGTCCCAGATTGCGGGCCGCCATGCCGAGATGCGTTTCGAAGATCTGCCCGACGTTCATACGGCTGGGCACGCCCAGCGGGTTGAGCACGATGTCGACCGGGGTACCGTCTTCGAGGAACGGCATGTCCTCGACCGGCAGGATGCGCGAAATGACACCCTTGTTTCCGTGACGGCCGGCCATCTTGTCGCCCGGCTGCAGCTTGCGCTTCACCGCAACGAAGACCTTGACCATCTTCAGCACGCCCGGGGCGAGCTCGTCGCCGCGTTCGAGCTTTTCCTTACGGTCTTCGAACTTCTCTTCGATGATCTTGACGGCTTCGTCATACTGCGACTTGACAGCTTCAAGCTGCGCCTGGCGGCCGTCATCGGCTACAGCGAACTTGAACCATTCGTGACGATCGACTTCATCGAGCACTTCTTCAGTGATCTCGATACCTTTCTTCACGCCCTTGGGCGCTGCTGAAGCCGTCTGACCGATAAGCATGTCGCGCAGGCGGTTGTAGGTCGCGCGGTTGAGAATGGCGCGTTCGTCATTCGAGTCCTTGCGGAGGCGTTCGATTTCCTCGTTTTGGATCGCACGGGTACGATCGTCGATCTCGATGCCGTGGCGGTTGAACACACGGACTTCGACAACCGTACCGGCAACACCGGGAGGCAGACGAAGCGAGGTGTCGCGCACGTCGCTGGCCTTTTCGCCGAAAATGGCACGCAGAAGCTTTTCTTCCGGTGTCATCGGGCTTTCGCCCTTCGGCGTGATCTTGCCGCACAGGATATCACCCGGGTGCACTTCGGCACCGATGTAGACAATGCCCGCCTCGTCGAGGTTGCGCAGCGCTTCCTCGCCGACGTTCGGAATATCGCGGGTGATGTCTTCCGGCCCGAGCTTGGTGTCGCGCGCCATGACTTCGAATTCCTCGATGTGGATCGAGGTGAAGACGTCGTCCTTCACGATACGCTCGGAAATGAGGATACTATCCTCGTAGTTGTAGCCGTTCCACGGCATGAACGCCACGAGGCTGTTCCGGCCCAGGGCAAGTTCGCCAAGGTCGGTCGAAGGACCGTCGGCGATGATGTCGCCGGCTTCGACCACTTCGCCCACCTTCACCAGCGGGCGCTGGTTGATGCAGGTATCCTGGTTCGAACGCTGGAACTTCTGCAGCGTGTAGATGTCGACGCCCGACTGGCCGGGTTCGACATCGCCAATGGCGCGGATGACGATACGCGTCGCGTCGACCTGGTCGACGACACCGCCGCGGGTCGCCGCGATGGCAGCGCCGGAATCCCGGGCAACGGTTTCTTCCATGCCGGTGCCGACCCAGGGCGCCTCTGCCTTGACCAGCGGCACGGCCTGACGCTGCATGTTGGCGCCCATCAGTGCGCGGTTGGCGTCATCGTTTTCCAGGAACGGAATGAGCGATGCACCGACCGAAACGAGCTGTTTAGGGCTGACATCCATCAGCGTGATGGTGTCGCGAGGAGCCATCAGGTTGTCGCTGTCGTGACGGGCCGAAACCAGTTCCTCCACAAACGAACCATCTTCGGTCAGTTCGGCCGAAGCCTGCGCCACCGTGTGCTTCTGTTCTTCCATGGCAGACAGATAGATCACTTCGTCGGTGACCTTGTTGTCCACAACCTTGCGGTACGGCGTTTCGATGAAGCCGTACTTGTTGACGCGCGCGAAGGTCGACAGCGAGTTGATCAGGCCGATGTTCGGGCCTTCCGGCGTTTCGATCGGGCAGATACGGCCATAGTGCGTGGGGTGCACGTCGCGGACTTCGAAGCCGGCGCGCTCACGGGTTAGGCCGCCCGGGCCGAGTGCCGAGACGCGGCGCTTGTGAGTGACTTCCGACAGCGGGTTGGTCTGGTCCATGAACTGCGAGAGCTGCGAGGAACCGAAGAACTCGCGCACCGCAGCCACGGCGGGCTTGGCATTGATGAGATCGTTCGGCATCACGGTCGAGACGTCCACGCTCGACATGCGCTCCTTAACCGCGCGCTCCATGCGCAGCAGACCGACGCGGTACTGGTTTTCCAGCAGTTCGCCCACCGAACGCACGCGGCGGTTGCCGAGGTTGTCGATGTCGTCGACATCGCCTTTGCCGTCCTTCAGGTCGACCAGTTCCTTGACCACTGCGAGGATATCTTCCTTGCGCAGCGTGGTTACGGTGTCTTCCGCATCGAGTTCGAGGCGCATGTTGAGTTTGACGCGGCCCACGGCCGACAGGTCGTAACGCTCGCTATCGAAGAACAGGCCTTCAAACAGCGCTTCGGCGGTTTCCTTGGTCGGCGGTTCGCCCGGACGCATGACCTTGTAGATCGCTTCCAGACCTTCGTCGCGGTTCTCGGCCTTGTCGACCTTGAGCGTGTTGCGGATCCACGGGCCGGTGTTGACGTGGTCGATGTCGAGCAGATCCATCGCGTCGATACCGGCGGCATCGAGCACTTCGAGATTTTCTGCCGAAACTTCGTCGCCCGCTTCGATGTAGATGCGTCCGGTCGATTCATCGATCATGTCGCGCGAGGCATATCGGCCGAAGATTTCTTCGGTCGGCAGCAACAGCGTTTCGAGACCATCCTTCGCGGCCTTATTGGCAGCACGGGGGCTGATCTTCTGGCCGGCAGGGAACACTTCCTCGCCCGTATTGGCGTCGATGAGCGGGAAAGCCGGCTTCTGGCCGCGCCACTGCTCCGCCATGAAGGGGATGTTCCAGCCTTCGCCTTTCTTGCCCGTCGCGCGCTTCCAGGTGACGGTGTTGTAGAAATGGGCGAGGATATCTTCGCTATCGAGGCCAAGCGCGAACAGCAGCGCAGTGACCGGCAGCTTGCGCTTGCGATCGATGCGGACGTTCACGATGTCCTTGGCATCGAATTCGAAATCGAGCCACGAACCGCGATAGGGAATGATGCGGGCAGCGAACAGCAGCTTGCCCGACGAATGCGTTTTGCCGCGATCGTGGTCGAACAGCACACCCGGCGAACGGTGCATCTGCGACACGATCACGCGCTCGGTACCGTTCACGATGAAGGTACCGTTGCCCGTCATCAGGGGCATGTCGCCCATGTAGACGTCCTGCTCCTTGATATCGAGGACCGAGCGGGTCTCGGTTTCCTGATCCACCTCGAACACGATCAGGCGCAGCGTGACCTTCATCGGGGCGGCGTAGGTAATGCCGCGCTGGCGGCATTCGACGATATCGTATTTCGGCTGCTCGAGTTCGTAATGGACGAAATCGAGTTCGGCAGTCCCGGCGAAGTCACGGATCGGGAAGACGCTGCGCAGCGTTTTTTCGAGGCCGGAGACGTAATCGATCTCCTTGTTGGAACGCAGGAACTGTTCGTAGCTCTCGCGCTGCACCTCGATCAGGTTCGGCATATCGACGACTTCATGGATATCGCCGAAGATCTTGCGGATACGACGCTTTGCCGTGCCCTGCGCATTTGCGCCCCGAGCCTTCTTCGGAGCTTTCGCCTTGGTAGCCATAAGGGGTAGTTACCTCTTCTCGTGTGCACCGGCTGCTGCGCGGACAGAGCCGGAATTCAATGTCTCATGCGCGTGAGATCCATAGCCGGGACGCGAAAAGGCCGCAGCGTCCTGCGCACCGGATCCGGCGGCCTGCTGCAGCTTCTCGAGCGTCGCGATTATGGAAACGCCGCCTCCATCCTGTGCCCAATTCCCGCGCATGAATCGGACTCGCTCGAAGCGTGCGGTCGAGCAGGCATATAGGAAGCCCTCCCCCCAGGGTCAAGCGGGTTGGAATTCTTCAGTCTTATCGAAATTCGATATTATCGATTTACGATAAATACATCAGTTGACATATCGAACTTCGATAAGGAGTGCGATTCGATGTTTTCCGCAATCATCACCGGCCTAAGAGTGACCAACTGGCTCAACTGGATTGCCACGGCTCTCCTTACCGCATTCTTTGCCGTCCTGCTAAGCGATGCGGGAGGCTTTCGGGACGAACTCTTGTCCAGTTTCGACGCCCCCGCACGTGGGGCGATGCGGGACTATCTGTATGCAGTGCTCGCCTTCGTGCTGCCGATTGCCGTGGCGGTCCACATCCTGCTGACCCGCCTGATCGCGCTGGTGCGCGATGCGGCAGCAGGCCTTGCCTTCACTGATGTCAACGCCGACCGCCTCCGCACTATTGGCTGGGCTCTGCTCGCCATCAACATCGCAGACCTCGGCTTCGGCTGGATTTCGGTCCGCGCAAGCGAAGCGAGCGGGGAATATCTGGGGTGGTCGCTCACGCTGACGGGGTGGATCGCTGTGCCGCTTCTGTTCGTGCTTGCCCACGTATTTCGCGAAGGCGCCCGCATGCGCGAGGACCTGGAAGGGACGGTCTGATGGCAAGCGACGACCTGCACCGTATCTCCGTACGCCTCGATGATCTCCTGCGCGAACGCGGCATGACTCTGACCGAACTTTCCGAACGCATCGGACTGACTCTCGCCAATCTGTCCATTCTCAAGACCGGCAAGGCCAAAGCGATCCGCTTCTCCACGCTGGAAGCGATCTGCCGCGAGCTTGCCTGCCAGCCCGGCGACCTGCTGACCTATAAGGAGTGAGCCATGTTTCTCCGTGATCTCAAAGCCGTCTATAAGGACAGCTGGACCTTTGCTCTCGCCTGCCCGGCGCTCTTCGCCATTCCGCTGGTGGTGGAGTTCGTCCAGCATGTCGTCGAGATACAGGCCGGAATGTATGCTGGTAAGACCGGGGCGATGGCAGCGGAAGGGGATCCGCTACGAATGCAGTTTGGCTTCATCAAGGTCCTGGCAATCATGCTGCCCGGCTATTGGGTGACACGCTTCATCCTGTTCGGTCGTGATGCACGGCGCGCGGGCAGGATAGAAATGCCCGCCTTCGCGCTATGGCTGGTCACCTTTGCAATTATGGCGTTCAATGCGTGGCTCGGCCTGTTCGGCCCTTCCCTTGCCGACCTGATCGGTATCGGAGACAGCCTGTCACCTTGGTTTCAGAGCGTGACGTTCGTGATCGAAACCGCCATTACCATCTACCTCGCCGCATGGTTTGTCGCCTGGTCGGTAGGCAACTCCAAAATCGGACCGATCACATCCGTTGGAATAATGCATGGGTCGTTCTGGCACGCACTCGGCCTGTACGTCGGGGCTTTCCTGCCCCTGATGATCGTCCATTATGCCCTCGCCATCATTGCGGTACTGATTCTTCCGCCTGCTCTCGATTGGGTGGCGATGGCGGTGGATTCGGTGATAGTTGCCTTCCTTGCGGCATCGATGGCCGGGGCAACGGCATATGGTGCCAAACGCGCAGCAGCCAGGAAAGTCAGACACTTGCTGCCAGACCAACGTGAAGACGCAGCCACCCTGGGCAAAAAATCACCACTTTGACGAGAATATGTCTTTTCCTCGGCAAAAATATGGCTATTTTAAGGCCACGCCAATCAAGGCCGTACAGGAACTTTGTCACATGAAGAAGATCGCTCTCGTCGCCGCACTTCCGTTCGCGCTGACCCTCGCCGCTTGTGGCGAAAAGGCTGCTGAAGAAGCTCCGGCTGACGAAACCGCTCCCGCCGAAGTCGTCGACGAAACCGTTGTTGTCGAAGAAACCCCGGCTGTCGACGCGACTGCTGAAGAAGGTGCGATGGAAGACACCACCGCAACCGAAACTCCTGCTGCTGAAGAAACCACCGCAGCTGAGTAATCGAATTTCCGCCCTCCGCGTTCTGCGCGGAACGGTTCGATATGCGAAAGGCTCGTCCCATCCGGGGCGGGCCTTTTTCGTGTTGTGAAGACTTTCTCGGAACTTACGGCAATTGTGGCGGTTTTATGGCCATGTTCTCGAAAAGGAGATACTGACATGAAAAAGCTCGCCATGATTGCCGCCCTGCCCATCGCCCTCTCAGTCGCCGCTTGCGGAGATTCTGTTGACGGCACGGATACGGCCGACCTTGAACCCAACGCCGTTGAACCGATGGATCAGGGCATGACCGATCCAACTGCAACGCCGGATCCCGTGACGACCGGCACAGAAACCGGCGCGATGGATGATGAAGTGGCCGCCGGGCCGACCGATACGGCCACTGGCGATCCGATGGAAACGGACCCTATGGCGAAATGATTTTGCCAGTCTGCGCTACCTATGCGGGTTCTGCTTGACAGAATCACCGTAACCCTTAGAGGCCCGCCATCGAACGGTGGGCCTTTTCGGTTTGCCCGTTCATCCGTCCGAGACAGTTGGTGACCGGAATATGCCGGTCTTAATTTCCAGCCTAGACGGGGAACAGGGATTTCATGACGATGCGTTGCATCGTCGTTTCGCGCCGCACTCCAAGCAATTGGCCGGCACACCTCCTTCCCCCTCAACGGACTCGCCCGTGTCGTCTTTCGGCATGGACAAACGTAGCCGGTCGTCCGTCCCAAGCGGGCGGCCATAGTGAAGGAGTATGGCATGGATCGTTCGCAGAAAGCCGATGCGGTCGCCCAGCTCAGCGAAGTCTTCAACCAGGCTGGCGTGGTCGTCGTGACCCGCAACCTGGGCCTTTCGGTCGCTCAGTCGACCGAACTGCGCTCGAAGATGCGCGAAGCGGGTGCGACTTACCAGGTTGCGAAGAACCGTCTCGCCAAGCTCGCCCTGAAGGACACCGACTACACAGGTCTCGAAGAGTATCTGTCCGGTCCGACCGCCCTTGGTTATTCCGAGGATCCGGTTGCCGCGGCCAAGGCCGTGGTGGAGTTCGCCAAGACCACCGACAAGATTGAAATCGTCGGCGGTTCGATGGGCGCGCAGAAGCTCGACGAAGCAGGGGTCAAGGCACTCGCCGCGATGCCCAGCCTCGACGAACTTCGTGGCACGATCGTGGGCCTCCTCAACGCGCCGGCGACCAAGGTCGTCCGCACGATCAAGGAACCCACTTCGATGCTCGCACGCGTTTTCGGTGCCTATGGCGCCAAAGAAGCCGCGTAAGAGCTGGTTCCCGCACAGAACACCTATTCATCGGGGTATGGCCCACGGGCACCCCGGCCTTAATATTTGGAGTGAAACATCATGGCCGATATCGCCAAGCTTGTTGAAGAACTGTCGAAGCTGACCGTCATGGAAGCCGCTGAGCTTGCCAAGGCACTCGAAGAAGAGTGGGGCGTTAGCGCCGCTGCTGCTGTTGCCGTTGCTGGCCCCGCCGCTGGTGGCGATGCCCCCGCAGCCGAAGAAAAGGACGAATTCGACGTCGTCCTGACCGGCGACGGTGGCAAGAAGATCCAGGTCATCAAGGAAGTCCGCGCCATCACCGGTCTGGGCCTCTCGGAAGCCAAGGCTCTCGTCGAAGGCGCGCCCAAGCCGCTCAAGGAAGGCGTCAACAAGGCTGAAGCCGAAGAAATCAAGGGCAAGATCGAAGCAGCCGGCGGTACCGTCGAACTCAAGTAAGCTGCGCTTACGCTTCGGTCTCGTTTCGCGAGATCAGACGAAGGGCGGTGCCGCAAGGCGCCGCCCTTTTTCATTGCAGAGTGGCAGGAGAGGCGCGGATTGTGGACCGCACACCCTCTAGCTGCATCACCCGCGCTGCGCCCGGGTCTTCAGGAATAGTGCAGTCAACACCACTGCTGGCATCACGCTAGCGAACACGATCAGCGGCCAAGCGGTGTCGCCGCCAAAGAACACGACAGCCGCGGTCCCCACTACCGCGACAATCACGCTTTGCCCGGCGAAATAGATGGCAACCGCCAGACCTGCCTGATTGCCGAATGGCGCGAGCGCCCCGTTTGGCGTCACGGAAACGGTGAACACGATGCCCACAGCCATCACCCACATAGGCAGGACGATCGACACGAAGCCGGGCGTCAATACTGTTGAAGTGAGCGCCAGTAATCCGGCCCCGCCAAGCAGAAGCACCATTCCCCGCGCGATGCAGCCGTCGATCCTCCAGCGGGTGGAGAACCTTTCGGAAAACCGCGCGGTGACAACCATCACAAGCGCAGCGCTGGCAAAAGCCAGGCTGAAGGTCAGCTGGGAATAATCGGCGCGCTCTATCAGCAGGCGCGGAGCGGTGGAGAAGAATACGAAAAACGTGCCCATACCGGTGCCGAAAGCCAGAGTATAGAACCAGAACGGTGCGTTCATGAGAATCGGCAGGGGCGAGCGGGATGCGACCTCTGCAGGCCGCGTCTCGTGCCAGCGTAGCCCGGCGTGGAACAGTGGTGCCAGGGTCACGAGCGCCAGCAACCAGAAGATCGCCCGCCAGCCGCCCAGCTCGGCCACCAGCGAGCCGAGAATCGGAGCAAGCGCCGGTACGAAAGCGAGCATCGACGAGAACATGCCATAGATCGCAGCGCTTTCCGGGCGATCGGCATAGACATCCCGCACGGTTGCGAAGGTGGCGACGAGGGCCGCCGAAGCGCCGAGTGCCTGAACCAGCCGCAGGGCGACGAACAGCGGCGCGGAACTGGTCAGCGCAAGACCGGCGGATGCCAGCGCAAAGACAGCCGCACCGCCCAGCAACACCGGGCGGCGCCCGATCCGATCGGACAGGGGGCCGAAGAGAATCTGCCCCAGGCCGAGGCCGAGCAGATAGAGGCTGAGGGTAAGCTGGACGATTTCGGGCGATGTGCCGAGTTGGTCCGGCATCGCCGGGACGACCGGCAGATAGATGTCCATCGCCAGTGAAGCGAGGAGATCGAAAGGCGCCATCAGGACGAGGGCGGCGGAAAGCGAGTAGGCCCATTTGGGGCGGGTACTGGACATAGGGAAAGGCTCCGCAGAACGGGTATTGTTCGGCAGCGTCAGTCCTGACGGTCCTGTTAAGACAACGATTGAACGCGAGACGACGCCGCAACAGCTTAAGGATGGCTGCTGCGGCTTAGTGGTCCGATTTCTTGGCTCCCATCATGGGCCTCCTGTTGGCAATCTCCGGCGCTCTATCACGGCGTGGCAGGTCTCGCCAAGTGGGGCCGTCGAGCCCGAGCATTCACCCGCGTGTTGAAGCGCGGTGTGGCCTCATTACCTCGCCTCGTTGTCAATAGGTCGCGAGCGGGCCTTGCCGGCTTGGCCCCCCGACCTTGCCAGCCTATCCGAACCGGCTGCATGACGCACGATACGGCCATGAAGCCCACGCCCGCCAATCCAGGCGTGGGCGGTGACGGCTGGCGCGACGAATTTCGCGCGACATTGCGGCTGAGCTGGCCGCTGGCGGTTGCCAATCTGTTGCAGATGCTGACCTATGCCGTGGACGTGATCTTCATCGCCCGGCTGGGCGAACAGCAATTGGCGGCATCGGCGCTGGCAGTCGCCATATTCGGCATGGTCCTGTGGGCACTTTCCGGGCTGACCGGCGCCGTCGCCCCGGTGGCGGCTGCGGAACTGGGCGAACGCGCGCCAGCGCTGCGTCCGGTCCGCAGATCGGTTCGCATGGCCCTTTGGCTGGCGCTGTTCGCAGGGATCGGCGGCATGGGACTGTGCCTGATGCTCGGCCCGCTGATGCGGGTGACGGGCCAGGAACCGCAAATCATTGCCATGGCAATCGAATACAACACGTTGCTGGTGTTTTCGATGGTGCCCATGCTGTTCAACAACGTGCTGCGCAGTTTCGTTTCGACGCTGAATCGGCCAATCTTTGCCACGGCGATCACTGCTGGCGGAATTTTCGTCAATGCGGCGGCCAATTATGCTTTCATCTTCGGCAATCTGGGCGCGCCGGAACTCGGTCTCAAGGGGGCGGCGGTGGCGACGATCGCGACCACGCTGACCACGCTGGTCGCCTATATCGTCGCCATCCGCCTCGATTCGCGCCTGCACCGCTATCGCGTCTTCGGCCGCCTGTGGTCTCCCGACTGGGCGCGCCTTCGGCACATCGCCGCCATCGGCACGCCGATCGCGCTGACGATCACCGCGGAAGCAGGCATTTTCGGTGCGGCAGCTTTCCTGATGGGCAATATCGGTGCCAGCGAACTGGCTGCGCATACGGTGGCCATGCAGATTGCCGCGCTCGCCTTCCAGGTGCCGTTCGGCATGGGGCAGGCGGCAACGATCCGCGTCGGCTATTTCTATGGCGCCCGCGATAGTGCCGGCATCCGGCGCGCAGGGTGGACTGCGATTGCGGTGGGCACCGGTTTCATGGCGCTGACGGCACTGGCGATGATCATCATCCCAAAGCCGCTGATCGCGATCTATGTCGATCCATGGGACCCGAAAAACGCCGTACTGGTGGGCTTTGCCCTGCAATACATCGTCATCGCTGCGGCCTTTCAACTGGTCGATGGCGTGCAGGCTGTCGCTGCCGGTGCCCTGCGCGGATTGCAGGATACCCGCGTGCCCATGTGGATCGCTGCCTTCGCCTACTGGGTACCAGGCATCGGAACCGCGCTGGTGCTGGGCTTTGCCACCCCGCTCGAAGGGATCGGCGTGTGGATCGGCCTGGCCATGGGCCTGACCTTCGCCGCCGCCCTGCTGGGCTGGCGCTGGCATCGACGCGATGTGCTGGGCCTGACAATACGGCCCGCCAGTCGATAGCTCAGGCGGGGCGCTGAATGACTTCGCGCTGCGGGAAGGGGATCGAAATGCCGACATCGTCGAAGCGCGCCTTGGTCGCTTCGGTGAGGTCCCACGACAGCGCCAGATAATCGCCCGTGGCACACCACACCCGCATACCGATACCAACCGAACTGTCATCGAGCGAGCTGACGAAAGTCTGCGGGGCAGGATCAGCCAGCACACGCTCATCCGCCTCTGCCAGTTCCAGCAGTTCCTGGCGTGCCTGCTGCATGCTGTCACCATAGCCGATGCCCACGATCAGCTCGAGCCGACGGGTTGGATGACGGTTGAGGTTGACGATCGCCTGATTCCACAGCTCCGAGTTGGGGACCATCACGAAGAGCCCGTCGAACTGCTTCAGTTCGGTGGTGAACAGGCCGATCTGCTGAACCGTGCCCGAAATGGAGCCCGCATTGATTGATTCGCCGATCTTGAACGGCTTTTGCACCAGGATCATCACACCCGATGCAACATTGCTGAGCGTGCCCTGAAGCGCGAGGCCGACCGCCAGGGCCATCCCGCCCAGTGCCGCCAGAATGCTGGTGGTCTGGACCCCGAACTGGCCCAGCACGGTGACCAGCACCAGCGCCCACAGCGCGTATTTGACCAGATTGGACAGGAAATTCCCCACCGTCGCATCGATGCGATCCGAACGGTTCATCGCCCGGGCCACCCAGCCCGAAATGATTCCGGCCAGCAGCAGGCCGATCACCAGCACGGCAAAGGCACCGGCGATCTCCACCATATTTAGCCGCAACCACATCCATATCTGTTCGGGAATGGTCAGAGCGTTGATGTTCTGGTTGGCTGGCATGACAGTCGGCCCTTTTTAATGGCTTATCGGATTCGGGCGCGCGATAGGGAACCGGGCGCAGCTTGGCCACCCCCGGCCACGGCCCGCCGCGCAGGACAATTTTTTGTTCGCGCACCCGTTGACACCCCGCCGGACCGCCCCCAAATGCCCCGCGCTGGCACTCTCATTGTGGGAGTGCCAACGAACATTCACACTCATTCAAGAGGTCACAGACAATGGCATTTCGTCCGCTGCACGACCGCGTACTGGTCCGTCGCATCGAAGCCGATGAGAAGACCGCAGGCGGCATCATCATCCCCGACAGCGCCAAGGAAAAGCCGAGCGAAGGCGAAGTCGTTTCCGTTGGCACCGGCGCCAAGGCGGAAGACGGCTCGGTCACTCCGCTCGACGTCAAGGCCGGCGATCGCGTGCTGTTCGGCAAGTGGTCGGGCACCGAAGTCAAGCTCGACGGCGAAGACCTGCTGATCATGAAGGAAAGCGACATCATGGGGATCATCGGCTGATCCCGTTTCCTTCGTCATGACACTGTCAACTGTGTCAACTTCAGTAGTCTGATCGAATAGAAATCTGAACGGAAAGGACAGCATTATGGCTGCCAAAGACGTAAAATTCAGCCGCGATGCCCGCGAAGGCATTCAGCGCGGCGTCGACACCCTCGCCAACGCCGTCAAGGTGACGCTGGGCCCCAAGGGCCGCAATGTCGTCATCGACAAGAGCTTCGGCGCTCCGCGCATCACCAAGGACGGCGTTACCGTCGCCAAGGAAATCGAACTCAAGGACAAGTTCGAGAACATGGGCGCGCAGATGCTCAAGGAAGTCGCTTCGAAGTCGAACGACGCTGCCGGTGACGGCACCACCACTGCCACCGTGCTGGCCCAGTCGATTGTGACCGAAGGCATGAAGTCGGTCGCCGCAGGCATGAATCCGATGGACCTCAAGCGCGGCATCGACCTCGCTGTCGAAAAGGTCGTCGAAAACCTCAAGGGCCGTTCGAAGGACGTGTCGGGCTCGAGCGAAATCGCTCAGGTTGGCATCATCTCGGCCAATGGCGACCGTGAAGTCGGCGAAAAGATCGCCGAAGCCATGGAAAAGGTCGGCAAGGAAGGCGTGATCACCGTCGACGAATCGAAGGGTCTCGAATTCGAGCTCGAAACCGTCGAAGGCATGCAGTTCGACCGCGGCTACCTGTCGCCCTACTTCATCACCAACCCGGACAAGATGACGGTCGAACTCGAAAATCCGTACATCCTGATCCATGAAAAGAAGCTGTCGAACCTGCAGTCGATGCTGCCGGTGCTCGAAGCCGCGGTCCAGTCAGGCCGTCCGCTGCTGATCATCGCAGAAGACATCGAAGGCGAAGCGCTGGCCACTCTCGTGGTCAACAAGCTGCGCGGCGGCCTCAAGGTCGCAGCGGTCAAGGCTCCGGGCTTCGGCGATCGTCGCAAGGCGATGCTGCAGGACATCGCGATCCTGACCAAGGGCGAAATGATCAGCGAAGATCTCGGCATCAAGCTCGAGAACGTCACGCTGGGCATGCTTGGTGAAGCCAAGCGCGTCACCATCGACAAGGACAACACCACCATCGTCGATGGTGCCGGTGACGAAGCCGACATCAAGGCGCGCGTCAGCGAAATCCGCACGCAGATCGACAACACCAGCAGCGATTACGATCGTGAAAAGCTGCAGGAACGTCTGGCCAAGCTGGCCGGCGGCGTCGCCGTGATCAAGGTTGGCGGTGCCACCGAAGTCGAAGTGAAGGAACGCAAGGACCGCGTCGACGACGCGCTGCACGCAACCCGCGCAGCTGTCGAAGAAGGCATCGTTCCCGGCGGCGGTACTGCACTGCTCTACGCTTCGAAGGCTCTCGAAGGCCTGGCCGGCAGCAATGACGACCAGACCCGCGGCATCGACATCGTTCGCCGTGCGCTGACCGCTCCGGTCCGTCAGATCGCAGCCAATGCCGGCCATGACGGCGCTGTTGTTTCGGGCAAGCTGACCGACGGCAATGACGAAAACCTCGGCTTCAATGCCGCGACCGACACCTATGAAAACCTGGTATCGGCCGGCGTGATCGACCCGACCAAGGTCGTGCGTACTGCCCTGCAGAACGCTGCCTCGGTTGCCGGTCTGCTGATCACCACCGAAGCCGCTATCGTCGAAAAGCCGGAAGACAAGCCGGCCGCGCCGATGCCCGATATGGGTGGCATGGGCGGCATGGGCGGAATGGGCTTCTAAGCCTTACTCCCTACCGACAGACAGAGGCCCGGCAGGAGCGATCCTGCCGGGCCTTTCGTTTGAAACAGCAAAGAATCGGGTTTCCGCAGCAAATTCCCAACCAGATCGGCAAACCCACTCAACTCGTCGCACGTGAGGGACACATTCAGTTTTCTGCCTTTCTTTAGACACAATTGAACCCGGCAGGTGTTCGCAAACCTCCTGCAAACCCTCATGTCATGGGCACAGGGAACACCAGTTCAAAGGAAACCCATTATGAAAACCCTCAACATTCTGTTCGCCAGCTCTGCCATGATCCTCGCCAGCGCCGCCTCGGCACAGGTGATGGATGATCAGTCTGCAGACCCGGCCACCGCACCGGCTCAGGAAGCCCCGGCCATGGATGATTCCGCTGAGGCAGCAACCTTCAGCGACACCGAGGTGAAGAGCTTCGCCACGGCAGTCGTGAAACTTCAGAGCCTCACGGGCGATGAAGCAACCAAGCAGCAGCAGGCCGCCCAGATCGTTGCCGATGCTGGCATCGATGCCGAAACTTTCAACGCGATCGGCACCGCGATGCAGACCGATCCCGAATTGGCGCAGCGCGTTCAGCTGGCAGCCGCCGAAGTCCAGCCCGACCCCGCCGGATAACTGGCGAATGCCTCTGACAGATGGGCCCCCGCTGGATAATCCGGCAGGGGCCTTGTCATTTGCGGTTAGCGAGCGGACAGGAGCGGTCAGCCGCCCTTGCTGCGGCTCTTTTCCGCAGCCACGACCAGTTCCTGCGGCCAGGTAACCTGGGTCTGCGTCTGTGGATTGAATAGCCCGTCTGAATAAACGGCCCCTTCGGCCGCTGCGATTTCGGCTGCGGTCAGAAACTCGCTCGGCTCAAGCGCGAAGACGTCCAGCCCGCGGCTGATTTCCGTCGCGTAGATACGGCCATTGTACCAGTAAGCAGACCAGTACCCACCGGTTACAAGCTGGTCCTTGTCGATTGGCCCGCGGTCGAAATAGGCGATCTCGTGAATGTTCTGATCGTCGGTGAAGTCGATCACGCTGATGCCGCCCTGATACCACGCCTGCACAAAGATATCGCGGCCCGGGACGGGAATGATCGAGCCATTATGGGCGACGCAATTTTCCTTGTCCCCCTGCGGGGTCGGCAGCTTGTAGGTTCCACGATAGACAAGCTTGCCGTTCTCTATGCCGTAGAACGCATCGGCGCCCCAGTTTTTGGGATCGCCCGCCTGACAGCGCGGGCGCCCGCCCCCGCCCCATTCATCTGTGAACAGCACTTTGGTGCCATCATTGTTGAATGTCGCGGAATGCCAATAAGCAAAGCCCTTGTCGGTGACATCGTCGATCCGCTGCGGTTTCAGCGGATCCGAAATGTCGAGGATGATACCATTGCCCGAACAGGCTCCTGCGGCCAGCTTCTTGGATGGGAAGACGGTGATGTCGTGGCACTGATTCGTCTGGCTGGTATCCTGCGTGCCGTCACCATGGTCGCCGCCACCCCACAGCCCGGCAATCTCGCCGTCTCGTGCGAAAACCCTTGGGCGATCAACGATGCGGGCCTTCGCCGGATCGGCAATGGGAATCTCGATTACATCGATGCTGAACAGCGCCGTGTTGTCGCCCGCCGCGCTGAAACAACCGGCAACCTCTTCCGCGTCACGCACGTAGCTGGTGCCCGAATTGTAGACGATCAGCCGCCGGTCGTCGGCATCGACGATCGAATGGGTATGGCTGCCGCGGCAAGTCTGTACCTGACCGACCTGGCGGGGACGCGTGATGTCAGAAATGTCGAATATGCGCAGGCCACGGAACCGCTCCTCGCTGACCTTGTCGTCCACCCCCTGCAGCCCGCAATCGATCCGGCCGCGGCGGTCTTCCACGCTCATGATCAGCAGGTCGCCCGTAATCGACACATCGCCTTGGCCACCAGGGCAGACGACCGAACTTACCAGTTCCGGCACCCCGTCCTGCCCCAGACGATAAGCGTTGAAGCCATGATAACTGCCCGCGACCAGCATATCGCCGCTGAACGCCATATCGGTGAAAGCGAAGCTCAGCAGCGATCCACGCTCACCAAATTCCGCCTTGTCCTCATCCTCGCCACCATCACGCCGCGCCTTGCCAAGCTTGTCTTCATCCTTGTCCTTCTCCTTCACCGGCTGCAACTGCGCCGGATTCTCGGGATCGAAAAAGCCCGCCGGTTTGCCAAGGGCAATAACATGTCGGAGATTCGAGATCGCCTCGCCCGCATTGCGAAAGCCTGGCTTCAGCGTGGCGCGGGGGTCGGCAGAGAGCTTGGCGAGCGTCGCGTTCATTCGGTCGATCTCGGACCGTTGGTCCGACACGACGTCATTGGTGAATTCATACATCACCGGATCGTAAGCGCTGCCGGAAACGCTGTGCAGCGCATCCACCATATCCACCGCACCCAAGTGGTGCGCGACCATCAGTTCAAGAAAGAGGCGGTCGAAAGCCGTGCCGCTCGATGCCGCAAGCTCCCGCATCTGTTCCGGTGAAGCCATCCCCTTCATGATATGATGGGCGTGGCCCATGCCCTGCATGTCCACCTCGAGATTGCGGTCCGCCAGCCAGGTCCGCATGAAATCCATTTCATCCTTCTGTCCGGCCTCAATCCGGTCAGCGGTCTTCAGCACAGCTTCGTTATTGGTGCGTTGTTTCACCAATTGCGCCATATCGACGGCCTGCTGATGATGAACGATCATCCCTTGCATGAAAGAGACGTCGGCCGGTGAGAAGCGCGTATCGGAAAGGGCGATGGCCTGCTTGGCATCGATGACACGGGGCTCTGCACCGGGTGCGCCTGGAAGAACGATCGGCACGCCCTGCGCGGCGAGCGGTGCGGTGGTCACGAGCAGCGCGGCGACCAGTGAAAGGCGTACGATCATTGTTGACTCCCTCAAATCAGCACAATGGCTAGCATTCCGGGAATGGTTGGCAATCAAGTTTGTCGGTCAGCCGAATTTTCCGCGCCGAGGCCCAAGATAACCGAACAGATACGCCGCGACCTTGCGCATCTGAATCTCTTCGGCACCTTCAGTAATGCGATAGCGCCGATGGTGACGGTAAATATGTTCGAAGGGCTTGTGCCGCGAGTAGCCGATCCCACCATGGACCTGCATCGCTCTGTCCGCGGCCTGACACACCAGCCTGTTGGCCCAGTAATTGCACATGGACACCTTGTCCGAGATCGTCTTCTCGATTTCCTCGTGCGGCATGTTGTCCATCTCCCATGCCGTCTTGTAGATCAGTAAACGCAACATCTCGCACTGGGTGGCCAATTCGACCAGCGGGAACTGGATCGCCTGATTTTTCGCCAGTTCCTCACCGAAGGGTTTGCGTTCCCGCGCATAGCGGACACTTTCTTCGACGCAGTATTGCGCCGCACCCAGGCTGCTCGCCGCCTGTCGAATGCGGTTCTGGTGGACAAAGCTCTGCGCCAGAGCCAGCCCGCGCCCTTCCTGTCCCAAAATCGCGCTGTCAGGCACCCATACATCGGTGAAAGACAGGCGCGGATGATCAGTGGGCATGTTGAAGGTCCACATCCACTCTTCAATCTCCAGCCCCGGCGCCGGATTGGGAACAAGAAAACAGGTGACCCCTTTAGCATCACCATCCTCGCCCGATGTGCGGGCGAACAACGCGCAATGGGTGGCTACGTGCATGCCGGTGATCCACATCTTCTCGCCGTCAATCCGCCAGCCGTCGACGCCGTTCCGTGTTTCGCGCTTCGCTGTGGTTTCCATCCAGGTGGCGTCGCTACCGTGCTCGGGTTCGGTCAGACCGAAAGCGACGCGTCGGGTGCCCTCGAAGCCACCAGTGATGAATTCGTCTTTCTGCTCCTCCGTGCCGAAGGCTTCGAACATAGCAACGAAGGGAAAGTTGCCCACGATTGAATGCTCATTCTGCAGATCGTTGTGCAGCCCCAGACCGCGCTGCGCAAAGCGGTCGCGGATCACCGCCATCCAGAGGTTCGATCCGTCTTGGCCGCCGTATTTCTTCGGCGCCGAGAAACGCCAGTGTCCGGCTTTGTCCGCCGCCTTGCGTGCCTTGCCCAGCAGGCCTTCCCATTCGTGGTTCGGCAGGCCGCCTCGGTCCCAATCTGTGCGCGCATCCTCGCGGCGGTGGTCGAAGAAACGGATGTTGTCGTCGGTCGCAACGAGTGGCTCGATCGTGCTCTTGATGAAAGTCTCAAGCTCCGCATAATATTCCTCGAGCGCCTGTGGTATTGCGAACTCCATCAGTCCTCTCCTGTCCATATCTCGCGTGCTAGTGCGAGCATCGGATATTTGGGTACATCTGCGCTCAGCTTGTCGAGCGCACCGCGGCGCAGCCGGGCAAGCAGACCTGCCCACGCGAGCGTCACCTCCCCTGACAGCGCCGCGTTGGCCAGCGCCTCATCCTCTACCTCGACGCCATATTCGGCGTTGCGCGCAATCATGCCTAGTGCATTGCGCGCAACGGCCAACTGGAAGCGATCATGGCCTTCCATGCGATCCTTCACAGTGGCGAGCCATTCGGCAATGGCAGTAGCGATTTCGCCCGCACTCGCCTCCCCCTGACACGTCTCGGGGGAGGTTACAGGCAGCAAGGGCCGGGCACGCTCCTGCTCGGGTGCATCTTCTTCCAGCAGAAGCAGCAAATCGAGCTCCTGCTCGCTCGTCCGGCGCGAGATTACGACGCGTTCCAGCATACGATCGTTACCACTGCGCCAAAAGCTCGCCATGCGCAGGCAGCCAAGTGCCCACCACACGGTCCGGTAGACCAGCCAGAAACGGAACCGCTCGCGATCAACCGGCCCACCACCGGCAGCCTCATAGGCGGCGAAATACTCCTCCAGCGTGCCCAGTCCCAGAGCAGGCCGGTCGACCCGAGAGAACCGCCAGACCGCCATGCAGCCGAAGGCAAGATCTTCATGTCGGTCACCGAAATGGCAAAGTTCCCAGTCGAGCACACCGGTAAGACGAGAATCAGCGGCAAGAATATTTCCGAGCCGGAAATCACCGTGATTGAGCACCGGCTCGATGCGCGCCGGCACATTGTCCCGCAACCATTTCAGACCAAGTGCAATAATCGGCCGGTTCCCGCCTGCCTCCCTGAAATGTTCGACGAGTTCTTCCACCGCCGCCGCGTAATCCAGTTCCGGAACATCACCCGGCAGTGCGGAACGCGGCAAGCCGTGGATGCGTGCCAGATCGCCCGCCATCTCACTCAGCAGGCGGGCTGGGTTCTCCATCAGCAGGATGGCGCGTGGATCGGGTGTGCCCGGAAGTGCACGCATCACGAAACCGCTGCCGATTCCGTCTTCGGGTGCGAGTTCTACGATGACTTCCGGTGCGGTTACCCCCGCCGCGTGGGCAGCGCGAATGATCGACGCTTCAGTGTCATGGCCGAATGGACGGCCTTCCATGAAAGCCGGGCTCGGGGCGCGGCGAAGAATGAAATCCTCGCCTCCGCTGGAAAAAGCCCAGCTCTCCATAGTGGCTCCACCAGTGAGGCGCCTAAGCTTTTTCGGGCCAGGTAAGCCAGTTCGCGTGAGGGCTGTCGCCAACCCTGCTGCAAGCGTATCCACGCTATCTATCTCTCCCATGCGGTTCATGTGTGCAGCGAAACGCCCTGCCGCTCAAGCCCGGACCTGTTGGTGCCCTCGCTCGTTGACGTCACATAAGCCAATACCAAGAGGAGACTTCTTCAATGCGCCTTCCGAATAATGCCCATGTAGCGATCGTCGACGGGGAAAATTTCATCGTCATGCGCAATAGTGGAACGCCATTGGAGCCCAAGCTAGCCTCGGCTGAAAAGCCCGATCTCACCGTCACCAATTTCAGCGCGGGCATAAAGCATCAGGACCCTGTCAGTCAGCGGCACGGCAGAACCGATCTGAATGAACTGGCCCATGGCGCTGCCGCGGCAGAATGGCTCAACGCAAAGTCGATTTCGGGGGAAATAACAGACGTTCTGGTGATCGCAGACCCAAAGACGCTCGGTGAGATGCGGCGTCATTATCACACCGAGTTGCAAAAGCGCCTGGTTGGTGAAATCGACAAGACTCTATCGGGGGAGCCAACCGAAAAGATCGAAGAGGTTATCGCCAGTTCATAACGATTCTTCCGGGCAGTTTATAACAACTGCCCGGGAATAGACTGTCCTGTCGACGACACTTTTCGTCGACAAGCCCTTGTATCGACACATTCTCCGGGCATTAACATTTGCCTAACCATGGAGGGTGTACGGGGTCGATATGGCAAAAGGACTATTTGGACGGTTGCTAGCAATCGGGGCTATGGCTCTGGCCACCCCAACGCTGGCACAGGGAAACGCCTTCGAGGCGCAGTTCGACAATACGCTTGGTACCGAAATTCGCGTACCCCAGAGTCAGGGGGCCTTATACTCCTCGCCCCTTGAACGTGAGATCGCACAACTTGCTGACGGATCAAACGGTCGCATCGGCGTTTACGCGATCGATCTAACCTCCGGTCGGGAGATCGGTGTGCTTGCGGATCAGCGCTTTCCATTGGCTAGCACCAGCAAGGTCGCCATTGCCGCCACTTATCTTGCCGGTGTGGATCAAGGACGCTGGAGTTTGTCTAGCGAGTTTCGCCTTCCTCGCCCTGGTGGCGCCTATATGCCGGCCCACCAACATCTGCGCCTGATGATCAGCAAAAGCTGCAATGACTGCACCGATGCACTTCTGGGCGCGGTCGGCGGGCCTGCCGCAGTAAATAAGTTCATGAAACAGGCAGGTATCGACGGATTCGAACTCACCCGCGATATCGCCACGCTCATTCGGCAGGACGGCCGCATCGACCCCGCTTGGAGTGTTGACACGAAAGACAGCGCCACACCGCGGGCCATGGGGCAGTTGCTGGCCGGTATCTATCAGGGCAAGTGGCTTAGCGAACATTCGCGCCGAGTGCTGCTCGATGCGATGCTGGAAACCACCACGGGCAAGAGGCGCATGCGGTCCGTTTTGCCCGTAAGTGCGAACCTAGCGCACAAAACCGGTACCTTGGCGCGGACCGCCAGCGACATCGGAATTTTTCTGACGCCGGACGGTCGGGCAATCGCAGCGGCTATCTATGTGACCGGACAAAGCCCCTCGATGGCAATCGAAAATGGCAGCAGGGCTGAGAAGCTGAGCGCCAGGGCGAATCGTGATTCGCGTATATCGAATATCACCGCGGCACTTTACAGCGGGTTTGGTTCCAGAGCGCACGATGGACGGAACTGGGCCAGCGCCGATTATGGCGGGGAATAAATCGGCACAGCGATCGGCCATAAATAAAGGGCGGCGCCAAGAGGCACCGCCCTTTTCTTTTCGTGAACGATAAACCGTTCGCGAAGCTTGGCCGAATTAGTCAGCCTGGGCTTCTGCGGTGGTTTCGCCCTGCACGTCGCCTTCGACTTCAGCAGCAGCCTGGTCAGCGTCAGCAGCAACGTCTTCAGCGCCTGCTTCGATCGAATTGCCAGCCGATTCCATTGCGTCGCCAGCAGCTTCCATGTTGGCTTCGGTGTCAGCAGCAGCGTTTTCAGCGGTTGCTTCAGCCGAATCTTCGGTAGCTTCCGAGCAAGCAGCGAGGGTGAGAGCAGCAGCCGAAGCAGCAGCGAAAAGAGCGATCTTGCGCATAGATATAAATCCTTGAACAGCGAGTTTTGCTTACGGTACCGAGGGTCGAAACCTTTTCCCGCGCGAGCCCCCAATCGGGCCTCACCATCTTCAAATAGTGGCGAAATTGAGGCACCGCAAGGTCTTTTAGCCGCATCTCCGCCATATTTCAGCCTCAATTCACGTGAAACCGCTCCTTTAACCCGCTAATCCGCGCGAGCGGAAAAAGGCGCTCCCCAACAGGTCTGGCCATTGCTAAGCCCGTAACCATGGGTCAAAAACCACATCTCTATCTCGTCGATGGCTCGGCGTATATTTTCCGCGCCTACCACCGCCTTCCTCCCCTGACCGACCCCGAAGGAACGCCCGTTGGGGCCGTTTACGGCTATACAACCATGTTGTGGAAGCTGGCAGACGATCTCCACAAAGCGGACGGGCCGACTCACCTTGCGGTGATACTGGACAAATCGAGTCACAGCTTCCGCAATGAGATCTATGATCAGTACAAGGCCAACCGGCCTGATCCGCCGGAAGATCTGGTGCCGCAATTCCCGCTCATCCGTGACGCAACGCGCGCCTTCAGCCTGCCGTGTATCGAGGAACCGGGCGTCGAGGCCGACGATATGATCGCTTCCTATGCGCGCGTAGCGCAGGATCGCGGCTGGAACGTCACCATCGTATCGAGCGACAAGGATCTTATGCAATTGGTGGGGGAGCGCGACGGCGCCCGTATCGACATGCTCGATACGATGAAAAATACCCGCATCTACATAGACGAGGTACGGGAGAAATTCGGAGTTTCGCCCGAACTGGTCGGCGATGTCCTCTCGCTAATGGGCGACTCGGTCGATAATATTCCGGGCATTTTCGGCGTCGGCCCAAAGACAGCGAGCAAGTTGATCGACGAACATGGCAGCCTGGCCGCGGCGCTCGATTCTGCGGAGGGGATGAAAAAATCGAAGTTGAAGGAGCGACTGATCGAGCATCGCGCAGATGCGGAGCTTAGCCGCATTCTCGTGACGCTGAAAGAAGATTGCCCCCTTCCCATCACGCTCGACGATATGGAGCTGGACCAGGTACCACCAGATCCGTTGGCGGCCTTTCTTTCCAAACATGGCTTCACGAGCCTGCTCAAGCGGCTCGACGCAGGAACGGGCAGCCCGGCCCGCACCACCGATCTCGAACCGCCCAAGCCGGATCGGGCGGAGGCGACTGAAGACTGCGATAGTGCAGGCAACCGCCAGCCCCTACCGGACTATCCGGCCATTGATCGCACATCTTACGAATGCGTTCAGACCATGGGCCAGCTCGACAAATGGATCGAGCGCGCGCAGGCGGCCCGTCTCGTCGCAGTCGACACCGAAACCAACAGCCTGGACGCGATCCGCGCCGATCTGGTCGGTATCAGCCTGGCGCTTGGCGCCAACGACGCCTGCTACATCCCGCTTGGCCACGGCGGCACCGACATGTTCGCCGAACGACCACAGCAGATCGACAAGGAAGCCGCATTGGCAGCACTCGTCCCGCTGCTGGCCAGCGACGCGGTGATCAAGGTCTTCCATAACGGCAAGTACGATCTCAATGTCCTTGCCCGCAACGGCGTGACCGTCGCTCCCGTAGATGACACGATGATCTTGAGCTTCGATCTTGACGCTGGGCGCCAGCTTGATGGGATCGGTGGCGGACACGGCATGGACGAGCTGGCCAGCCGCCATCTCGGGCATAGCTGTTTGACCTTCAAGGAAGTCTGCGGCACCGGCAAAAAAGCAATCCCCTTCGGCGAGGTGCCTCTCGACAAGGCGACCGAATATGCTGCCGAGGATGCCGACGTTACGTGGCGGCTCTACAAATTGCTCAAGCCACGGCTCGCGACAGAAGGCGGAACCAGGATCTACCAGCGTGTCGATCGCCCGCTCGTCCCGGTCGTCGCGCAGATGGAGCGCCACGGCATAAAGGTCGACCGGACACAGCTTGCCCGACTATCGGAAGAGTTCGCAAACGAGACGGCCCGGCTGGAGAAGGAAATCCATGGGATTGCCGAAAGCGAATTCACCGTCGGCAGCCCGAAGCAACTGGGCGAAGTGCTGTTTGACAAACTCGGGTACAAAGGCGGCAAAAAAGGTAAAAGCGGTCAGTATTCAACCGATCAGAGCGTGCTGGAACGCCTGTCTGCTGAAGGCGCCGAGATCGCCGAAAAAGTGCTTGAATGGCGTCAGCTCGCCAAGTTGAAAAGTACTTATACCGATGCATTACAGGAGGCGATCAACCCGCAAACCGGGCGTGTTCATACCAGTTACAGCTTAGTCGGTGCGCAGACCGGTCGCTTGTCGTCGACCGATCCGAATCTGCAAAATATTCCCATCAGGACGGAAATCGGACGGCAGATCCGTGAAGCTTTCGTCGCGGAAAAAGGCAATGTGCTCCTCGCAGCAGACTATTCCCAGATCGAACTGCGCCTGGCCGCGCATATGGCCGATGTACCCAGCCTCAAGGAAGCCTTCGCCAATGGCGAGGATATTCACGCCCGCACCGCCATGGAAATGTTTGGAGAGGTCAATCGCGACACGCGCGCACGGGCCAAAACGATCAACTTCGCCATTCTCTACGGGATTTCGCGCTGGGGGCTTGCCGGCCGGCTGGGCGTAGAGGCGGACGAGGCACAGGCCATGATTGACACCTATTTCAAGCGCTTTCCAGGCATCCAGCGATACATCGTCCGTACGCTCGAGCAGGTGCGCGAATGCGGCTATTCGGAAACTCTGTTTGGCCGCAAGACTTGGTTCCCGCGTATCGGATCGAAGAACCAGGCCGAACGGCAAGGCAGCGAGCGCGCCGCCATCAATGCGCCGATTCAGGGCACCAGCGCTGATATCATCAAGCGCGCCATGATACGAATGACACCTGCGCTAGAGGCGGCCGGCCTTACCAACGTGCGGATGCTGCTGCAGGTGCATGACGAACTCGTCTTCGAGCTCCCGGAGAGCGAGGTCGAGGCGGCGCGGCCAATCATCGAGAAAGTCATGGCTGGTGCAGCAGAACCCATTGTAAAGCTTGACGTTCCGCTCGGGGTCGATATCGGTGTCGGCTCCAGTTGGGGGGCAGCACACTGAGCGAGATCGAAGAATTCGTCGCGCGAACGCGCAACCCACGATGGATGAATGTCGCGCTGCTGCTGGTCGTTGCGGCAGCCATGTTTGCGACAATCGTCTTGGCGTACCAGACCGTCGAAGCCGAACGTGCGCAGCGCGAGCAGGTGGAACGCACGGTCGAGGTGCTGGAAGAGCTGCGCCAGATCAACCGCGCCGCGCTAAGCGGTGAAACCGGACAACGCGGCTATCTCATAACGCTCGACCGGCGCTACCTCGCGCCATATCAGATGGCGCGCGAGCAGCTCGAACCATCGCTTGATCGGGTCCGTACCTTGTTGGCAGAGGATGCGACGCCGCGTCAGCTTGAACTGATCGACCAGATCGATGTGCTGGCCCGCGCCAAGTTTGCCGAGATGGCTGACAGTGTCGAGCTGCTGGAGAACGGCAGACTGCTCGACGCACGCCGCGCAACGCTGACCGACGAAGGCGTCGAAGCGATGGAAAGGCTTGGCCGGGCCATCTCCGAGATGGAAGATATCGAAAGCGAAATCCTTGCCGAGCGTGCTGCAGATGCGGCTCGAAGCGAGGCACGTGTGCTGCCATTGCTCAGTGCATTGTTCGTTCTGCTGATTATCGCGATGCTGGCCGGTGTGCGGCTTGTTGGGCGCGCGGCCCGCGCGGAAGCGGAAGCATCCCAGGCGGCAGTGGTCAGCGAAGCGCGCGATCGCGCCGATCTGCTGGCGCGCGAATTGAACCACCGGGTGAAAAACCTGTTCGCGGTGATCCTTGCCATCGTGCAGATGAGCGCGCGCGACAAACCCGAAGCGAAGAAAGTGACGGACAGCATTGCCCAACGCATTCGCGCCCTGCTGACCGCTCACGAGGTAAGTCAGGGTGAGCTTGAGCGGCCCGTGGCCTCGCTCCGCGCCCTGGTGGAAACTTCGCTCGCACCTTATCGGTCAAGCAACCATCCCGCTGAAATCGACGGACCGGACGTCATGTTGCCGGCCAAGCGTGTCACGCCGCTGGGTCTTGTCCTGCACGAACTGACGACCAATGCCGTCAAATACGGCGCATGGAAGAACAAGGGCACCGTGCATGTGAGCTGGACCGAGGATGACGGCTCGCTCACGCTGGTCTGGCGCGAAAGCGGTGCGGATCTGGACGAGCTTCCCGACCGGACAGGCTTCGGCAGTCTTTTGATGACCAGTGCAGCCCGCCAGTTCGGTGGCACGTTCGAACGGGAATTCACCAAGGACGGCTTGCAGGTCTCTATCCATCTGCCGATCACGGATTAAAGCCTGCCCGCCCCACGCGCCGGTCATTCCGAGCGCTGACCCGCCACCTCTCTGTTATAGAGCAGGGGGCGAGTCAGCGCATAACGGAGTTAATCGCCGGTCGCAGGTCCGTGCTTTTCGTCCCGGGTGCTTTCTACCATCCCATCGTACAGGAACCCGATCGGGCGGACTTCGGCGGCACGTTTTTTCAGCTCGCCGCGCATCTTCTTGTATTCCGCTTCCATCTGGGACGTAACGGTGGCGCGGCTGTCTTCGAGCGCTTCGGCAAAGTCTGCGCCCGTCACCTCCTGCACATCACCCCCCGCACGGTGGAGAGCGTTGAGTCCAGCCCGGCGCACGACATCTTCGAGGTCGGCACCGGTGAAGCGTTCGGTCTTTCCTGCGACCTGCGCAAGATCGACATCGCCTGCCAGTGGCATGTTTTGCGTATGGATACGCAGGATCTGTTCGCGGCCGTCCTTGTCCGGCGTTCCGACATAAACCAGTTCATCGAACCGGCCCGGGCGCAGCAATGCCGGATCTACCAGTGTAGGGCGATTGGTTGCCCCGATCACCACCACCGATTGCAGTTCTTCCAGACCGTCCATTTCGGCAAGAATGGTGTTGACCACCCGGCCAGTGACCTGCGGTTCGCCCTGGCCGCTGCCTCGTGCAGGAACCAGGCTGTCGATTTCATCGATGAAGACCACGCAGGGCGCAACCGCCCTTGCCCGCTTGAACATGCGCGCGATTTGCTGTTCGCTCTCACCATACCACTTCGACAGCAGGTCCGAGCTTTTCATCGAAATGAAGTTCGCCTTCGCTTCCTTGGCCACGGCCTTGGCAAGCAGTGTCTTGCCTGTACCCGGCGGGCCATAAAGCAGGAAGCCCTGCGCAGGCCGTATTCCGAGACGGTGAAACGCCTCGGGGTTTTTCATCGGCAATTCGATGCCTTCCTTCAGCTTGCCGATTGCATCACCGACACCACCAATATCCGACCATGAGACATTGGGCACCTGCACCATCACTTCACGCATGGCACTCGGCTGGATGCGCTTGAGCGCAGAAAGGAAATCCTCGCGCCCGACATAAAGATCGTCGAGCACTTCGGGGGGAATGGTCCGTTCGTCCAGATCGATCCGCGGCATGATCCGCCGAACGGCATCGATCGCTGCTTCGCGGGCCAGCGCGGCGATATCCGCCCCGACAAAGCCATAGGTCGCCTTGGCCAATTCGTTCAGATCGACCTTGTCGCCCAGCGGCATCCCGCGTGTGTGGATGCCGAGGATTTCACGGCGGCCGCTTTCATCGGGCACGCCGATAACGATTTCACGGTCGAACCGTCCGGGCCGACGCAGGGCTTCGTCGATTGCTTCGGGCCGGTTGGTGGCGGCAATGACCACCAGGTTCGAACGGGCTTCGAGCCCGTCCATCAAGGTGAGAAGCTGGGCGACCAGGCGCTTTTCCGCCTCGCCCGGGACCCGGTCGCGCTTCGGCGCAATCGAGTCGATTTCATCGATGAAGACGATCGCAGGCGCAGCCTTGCTCGCCTGCTCGAAAACCTCACGCAGCGCCTTTTCGCTTTCGCCATAGCCAGACCCCATGATTTCGGGGCCGTTGATGGTGAAGAAATTGGCGTCGCTTTCGTTTGCTACCGCCTGTGCCAGCCGCGTTTTGCCCGTTCCTGGCGGGCCATGCAGCAACACACCCTTGGGCGGATCGACACCCAAGCGCGTGAACAGTTCGGGATAGCGTAGGGGCAGTTCGACCATCTCGCGCAACTGCTGAATGGTTTCGCCCATACCGCCGACATCATCATAATTGACCACCGCGCGCGCATCGCGCGGGGCCTCGAATTCGGCGCGCAGCTCGACTTCGGTATCTTCGTCGATATGCACAATGCCCTTGGGCGTCGTCGCCACCACGCTAAGGCGGATCTGGGTCAGTGCATAGGCAGGCGCGTTGAACATGCGGCGTACCTCGGGCGGCATGTTTTGGACAGGTTGCTGCCCAGTCGTCGCCACCAAATCGCCGGCGACCAGCGGTTTGCGGAAGAAATTGCGTTTCAGTGCCTGCGCCGGTCCCTGCAACCGCATTTCTCGCTGCGCCGGTGCGAAAACAACCCGCGCAGCAGGCCGCGATTCGGCGACGACGACATTCACATGCTCGCCCGACCCGACTTCTGCATTGCCGCGCTGAAGGCCATCCAGCCGTACCACATCAATGCTCTGATCTTCATCGTAAGCCGCCATGGCAATGGCGGCCGTGGCACGCTTGCCGGTGATTTCCACCACGTCGCCTTCCGTAATGCCGAGCGCCTGAAAAGCCGAGCGCGGCATGCGTGCAATGCCTTGCCCGCTTTCTTCCTGCCGCGCCGCCGCGACCTGCAACCTCACTGTCTTGTCTTCTACCGCTTTCGCAGCATCCGCATCGGCCATTGGGTCAGATTCCCGTTCCTGTTTGTCTTGTCGGCCCACTTGGGGGTGGACCCCTTGGGATACAATGAAGGAAGCCGGTCGGAAGGTCCGTACGGACCAAGAAAAAAGCCCGGCTGGCGAACCAACCGGGCTTGAAAGTCTTGGGAGAGGATGCCTGAAAGGCAGGGAGAGATATGCTGAAGTCGAGCAATTTGTGCAAGTGCGAAAAGGACAATTTTTGTTGCAAAATACGCAATTCATTGACGCTTGGAATTTTTAACTCTTTGAAATTGAATGAGACGACATTCACCGGAACGCATCAGACTCTGCTGCGCTGCACAAAATGTATGATTCTCTCACGCGGCTTGTCAGTGCATCGGGACAGCTTGACCAAGCATTAGCATTGACAGGGAACTCTACTCCCAACCCGAGCTGCAGGTCTCCTCAGGCTGCTTTCCGATGGAATAGCGAATTGCGCATTCATCCTGTCTTGTGGCAGGTCGGAATGAGAGACTTCCTTCCTCGCCGATATGGACGCAATCCCATGAAACGAATGCTGATGCTTGCCACCTGTACGGTCGCCCTTGCCGGTTGTGCGACTGTCGACACCGCGCCAGTCGCGCGCCCAGCCGCCGTTGGCGATGAACAGCCCGCCCCTGATACAATGCGGTGGCTCTACGGTTCGGGAGAAGCCGCGGCAGCATCGATTCAGACCTGGCGCCAGATCGCCGATTACACCATCATGGTCTCGCGCCAGCGCAAAATGCCGCATGCCGTGCCGATGGGCCTGCCCGAAGGGAAGCATGGCGGTGTTGGTGCACCATCCTGCATGAAGGCAGATGGGACGACGAAACCCTTCGCCGCTGTGTTCGATGTGGACGAAACGGTCCTGCTCAACACTGGTTATGAATATTGGCAGGCGCTGACCGGCCAGCCGTTTAGTGCCGATGAATGGCGGCAATGGGAAAACAATGGTGCGGGCATCGCACAGCCGGTGCCTGGCGCGGTGACCGGTCTTCGGCGTCTGCGCGAAGCTGGCATTACGGTTGTCTATAATACCAACCGCGATGCAGGCAGCGTGGCAGGGACCATCGCAGCCATTGAAGCGGCCGGCATCGGCCCTGCCGTCCACGGTGACACGCTGTTTCTGCGCGGCGATGACGAAATGGGCAGCCGTAAAGACGGTCGCCGCGCGGCTATCGCCGAAAAATACTGTGTGATCGCTATGGGTGGCGACAATTTGGGTGATTTCGCCGACATCCTGAATGCCGATGAAAGCGCCATCGCTGCCCGTCGGACCATGGTCGCCCGTGGTGAGTATGCGCAGCTGTGGGGCAATGGATGGTTCTTGGTCCCGAACCCGGTCTATGGGGCATGGCAAAAGGGCAATCTCGGCGAAGTGTTTCCCCCCGAAGCGCAATGGAAGCCGTCACCTGGTGATGCGCCAGCCACCATGAACCGGAAATAGAGACCGCTTGCACCGGCGCAGCCGCGGGATAGGGTGTCTTTAGGAGGAGATTGCCCATGCCGATGAACCGGATTTGCCAAATGACCGGGGCGGAATTCCCGCTTTTCGCCTTTAGCCATTGCCGGGACGTTGTGGCCGCCGTCAGCAAGGCCGGCGGTTTCGGCGTGCTTGGGGCGACCCGTTTCAGTCCCGAGCAGCTCGAAGAAGAGCTGGCTTGGATTGATGCCCATGTGGACGGCGCCCCTTATGGCGTGGATGTTCTCGTCCCTGAAGTCATCGATCCGCGGGTCAGTGCATTGGCAGACAACAAGAGCCGCGCCGCAGCAATCGATCCGGCCTATCAGGGCTTCGTCAATTCCGTGTTGGGCCAATATGGCATCGCTCCGGAAGCGGAGATGCCCATTCTGAAAGAACGCATGGGAATCACGCCGGAAAACGGCCTTGCCTTGATGGAAGTCGCTTTTCGTCATCCCATCAGGCTGATTGCCAATGCGCTGGGCATTGCTCCATCCGCGATGATCGAAGAAGGCAAGCGACGCAATGTGCCGGTTGCGGCACTGGTCGGCGCGAAAGAACACGCAATTCGGCAGGCCGAAGCCGGGGTCGACATCATCGTGGCGCAGGGGACCGAAGCGGGCGGCCATTGCGGCGAGGTTTCCACACTGGTGCTCATCCCCGAAGTGGTGCGCGAACTTGCCCGACACGGCCATGACATTCCCGTCCTGGCGGCAGGCGGCATCATGACGGGTGGACAGATGGCTGGAATGATGGCGGCTGGCGCGCAGGGCGCGTGGACCGGATCGATCTGGCTTGCCACGCCGGAAGCGGAGACCAGCGAGGCCTTCCGCGACAAGATGGTGTCAGCCCGCAGCCGCGACACGATCCGTTCGCGCAGCCGCACGGGCAAGCCCGCACGCCAGCTCAGAACCGCGTGGCACGATGCATGGGATGCGCCAGACGGCCCCGGCACCCTTCCCATGCCGCTGATGGGCATGGTGTCCGAACCCGCATTTGCCCGCATCGAGCGCGAGGCAGCGGCCGGTAATCAGAGTGCACGCGATCTGGTCAGCTATTTCGTTGGCCAAGGCGTCGGCCTGGTCGAACAGGTTCGCTCCAGCAGCCAAGTTGTGCAGGATTTCCGCGAAGAGTTCATTGAGGCGGTCGGAGGCCTCGCTGCGGCAGTCGGCATGGAGTGACTTGACCCCGGCGAAACAGCCGCCCAAGTCGCGCGGTATGTGGCTCGACAAACCCCGTAATCCGAATGCCCCACTTGCCGGGCTCAAGGTTCTCGAACTGGCCCGCGTCCTTGCAGGCCCCTGGGCTGGTCAGATCGTCGCCGATTTGGGCGCGGACGTCATCAAGGTGGAAAGTCCCGATGGCGATGGCACCCGCCAATGGGGACCGCCGTGGATCGAGCGCGAAAACAGCGAACGCGAAGCTGCCTACTATCACGCGGCCAACCGCGGCAAGCGGTCGATCGTCGCGAATTTCAGGGACGAAGCCGATCTTGCCCGCGTACGCGATCTGGCAGCATCAGCCGATGTGGTGCTGGAAAACTTCAAAACCGGAACACTCGCGAAATTCGGGCTTGATTATGACAGTCTCGCCAAGCCCAATCCGGGCCTCGTCTATTGCTCGATCACCGGCTTCGGTCAGACCGGCCCCAGAGCGCATGAGGCGGGATACGATTTCGTCATTCAGGCGATGAGCGGTTTCATGGCGCTGACCGGAGAACCGCAGGGCCAGCCGATGAAGATGGGTATCTCCATCTCCGACCTCACCTGTGGGCTTTACGCAGTCATCGGCATTCAGGCCGCGCTCGCCATGCGCGGGCGAACCGGCCGTGGGCAGCATGTCGACATGGCATTGCTGGATTGCTCGGTCGGCCTGTTGGCCAGCCAGGCGATGCACCTCTTCACGACGGGCGAAAACCCGCCGCGCATGGGCAATGAGCATGCGCAGGTCAGCGCCTATGGGGTCTTTCCCGTGGCCGATGGCGAAGTCGTGCTGGCACCGGCCAATGATGGCCTGTTCCGGCGTCTGCTAACCCTGCTCGGTCGTGACGACCTGCTGGAAGATGCGCGCTTTGCAACCAATGAGGATCGCTTGGCCAATCGCGCAGAACTGGATGCGATGATTGCTGGCGAAACCTCGAAATGGCCGCTGGACAAGCTGCTTGCCGATTGTGCCACAGACGGGATTCCCGCCGGACGCGTCAACGGCATCGATGCCGTGTTCGAGGAAGCGCAGGTGAAAGCCCGCGGGATGCGCATCGAACTCGATGGCATCCCCGGTGTGCGGAGCCCGTTCACCTTCTCCGATGCGGAACTGGCGCTCGATCGCCCCAGTCCGCGCAAGGGCGCAGACGGCTGAGCGGACCCTTGGCTCAGCCCAGTGCTGCCTTCAGATCCTCGACCAGATCGGTGCGTTCCCACGGGAAATTGTCGCCATCCGCCTGACGCCCGAAGTGGCCATAGGCCGCGCTTTCGCGGTAGATCGGCTTGTTGAGGCCGAGATGCATGCGGATGCCGCGCGGGGTCAGCCCGCCAAGCTTTTCGATCCCGCGGATCGCATCTTCGAGCGCTTCGTCGGTCACCCCGTCGGCGCTCGTGCCATGCGTGTCGACATAGAGCGATAGCGGCTTCGACACGCCGATCGCATAGGACAGCTGGATCGTGCAGCGCCTGGCGAGGCCGGCGGCGACGATGTTCTTGGCAAGATAGCGGGTGATGTAAGCGGCGGAACGGTCCACCTTGGTCGGGTCCTTGCCGCTGAAGGCACCGCCGCCATGGGGGGCCGCGCCGCCATAGGTGTCGACGATGATCTTGCGGCCGGTCAGACCGGCATCGCCATCGGGGCCGCCGATTTCGAAGGCCCCCGTGGGGTTGATGTGCCATTCGGTGTCATCGGTCAGCCAGCCATCGGGCATGATTTCGCCGACCACCTGTTTCACATAGGCCTTGAGTTCGGCTTCCTTCTCGCCCTCGTGATAGCCCTTGGCATGCTGGGTCGAAACGACCACTGCCGTGCAGGCGACAGGCTTGCCATTTTCATAGCGCAGCGTGACCTGGCTCTTGGCATCGGGTTCGAGGAAGGGGGCGGCGCCGCTCTTGCGGTCGGCGGCCAGCCGTTCGAGGATCTTGTGGCTGTAATCCAGCGTCGCTGGCATCAGATCGGGCGTTTCATCGCAGGCGAAGCCGAACATGATACCTTGGTCGCCCGCACCTTCATCCTTGTTACCGCTGGCATCGACGCCTTGGGCGATTTCCGAAGACTGGCCATGCAAATGGTTTTCGAAGGTCAGCGTCTTCCAGTGGAAGCCCGCCTGTTCATAGCCGATTTCGCGCACGGTCTGGCGGACGGCGCGTTCGATTTCTTCCTTGGCCCCGGGCGCCCAGCCGCCATTCACGGCCCAGTCGGCATTGTTGGCATCGTACATCGGCGCGCAACGGATTTCGCCCGACAGGATCACGCGCTGCGTCGTCGTCATGGTTTCGCAGGCCACGCGGGCTTCCGCATCCTTGGCCAGCATCAGATCGACGATGGCGTCGGAAATCTGATCGGAAACCTTGTCGGGGTGCCCTTCCGAAACGCTTTCGGACGTGAAGAGGAAGCTGGTACGCATGAAGATCGAAATCCCGATATAAAGAAGTCTTTATGTGTTGTTTGCGCGGTAGCCTTCCCGGCGACGCATGGCAACCAGGGAAAGTACCAGCAGACCTGTTCCCCAGAGCAGCGTCAGCCAGTGGCCGAGGCGGGAGAACAGCGTGGGCGCATGGGCGGGCGGAACGATGGTATCGATTCGTCCTTCGACATTGCGACCGATGTGATCGCGCACCACACCGCGCGCATCGATCACCGCACTGATCCCGGTGGTGGTGGAACGCAGCACCGGCAGCCCTTCTTCCGCGGCGCGCATTCGCGCCTGCGCAAGGTGTTGCGGCGGACCCCACAGCCCGAACCAGCCATCGTTCGACGGATTGAAGATATAATCCGGCCGGTTCGCCCGATCGACGACTTCACCCGAAAACACGATTTCGTAGCAGATCTGGATGCCCGCCCGGCCGTAATTGCCGAGATTCTGCGTCCGCGGCCCGGGCCCGGGGATGAAATCGATCGTACCCGCCACCAGCCGCGACATGCCCAGCGGTTCGAGCAGGTCGCGCATCGGCAGATATTCGCCATAGGGCACCAGATGCGCCTTGGCATAGCGTTCGCCCAGCCTGCCCTGCGGATCGATCGAGGTAACCGTATTATAGGCCCCGACGGCCTTTTCGTGCCCGTCGACCGTCCCGATTTCCAGATCGACCACGCCGGTCAGCAGCAGGCTGTTTGGGCCGATCGCCTGCCCCACCCGCGCCCGGGCGAAGGCGGGATCACCCGCTGCAGTCATCTGCGTATAATAGCGCTGTGGATAGCCATCGCGCAGATAGTCGGGAATGCCGCTTTCGGGCCACAGCACCAGCCGGTGGCTGAGTGGGCGGATCGGCACGCTGAGCGCGGCGATCGTCTTGAACTGGCTTTCGAACTTGGACGCGTCGTCGATTTCTTCCTGCTGGAGATTGGGCTGCACCAGTGTCAGCGGCACAGTCCCTTCGCGCGCCGCGCCTGCGGGCCAGTAGACCAGCGCCGCGACCCCAGCCGCCAATGCGCCGAGCGGCAGCCAGCGCCGCTGTGCCGTGAAGCTGGCAGCGATGATCGCCAGCGCCGCAACGATACCCGACAGGGCATAACTGCCGGCAAAGGGCAGCAGCGCGGCAAAGCCGGGCCGGTCCCACGGGCCGACCAGCATCATCGACAACGGCCCCCAGCTATATCCGCTGAACACCCAGCTGCGGAACCATTCGGCAGCGATCCACATGGCACCGAAGGCCAGCGCGAAGACGAAAAGACTGCCCCTGCGCGCCACCAGCCACGCCGCGCAGGTCGCGGCGGCGGGCCATATAGCAAGGTAAAGGGACAGCAGCGGCACGGCCGCCCAGCCCAGGATCGCGGGCATTTCAGCCTGATAGGTGAAGGCCGTGGCGATCCAGTTGTCGGTTACGGTGAAATGCGCAAGGCCGAACAACCACCCGGCCAGCAGCGCGCGTTTCCAGCTGGGCGCCCGAAACGCCAGCCAGCCGAATGCACCCATTGCAGCCAGACCAAGCGGCCACAGATGAAAAGGCTGAAAACCGAAAGCGGATATCGCGCCCAGCACAAGGGCGGCGATATTCGGATGCGAACGGGCCAAGCCGGGGATTTTCTCCATCGGCTTGTCCCTTAGATAGTCAGATCAGCACTGCAAGCGCGATCAGCCGACCGCGCTCACTTCGCTATCGTCTTCCTGCTTGCGCCGGCGGCGGCGCGGGGCAGGCTTGGCCTCGGCATCGCTGGCGCTGATCGACGGCGGCAGTACCGCAGCATCGATTTCTCCGTCGCTGGCCTTGGCTGTTTCTTCTTCGCTCTTCTTGGTCTTGCGGGGGGCGCGGCGCTTCTTGGGCGCTTCGTCTTCGTCATCCCGGCGAACGAAGGGGTTTTCCGCAGGTTCGAACTCGGTTTCGCCTTCGGCAGCATCTTCGCTGCGGGGCTTGCGACCACGCGGTTTGCGCGCGCCGTCGTCGTCCTGATCCGCGCGGCGGCCACGCGGCTTGCGGCCGTCGTCCTCGTCCTGATCCGAACGGCGGCTGCGCGGTTTACGCCCCTCGTCCTCGTCTTCGTCGTGATCTTCGCGGCGACCGCGCGAACGGCGATTGTCGTCGTCCTGATCGTCACGGCGGCTGCGCGGACGGCGATTGTTGCGGCGATCTTCGCCGTCCTCGTCGTCATCTTCATCGTCCGACGAATTGTGCCCGCGTTCTTCCTGACGTTTCGCCTTGGCTTCTTCCTGACGCGCCTTGTTATCGGCGATCACGCGGAAGTAATGGTCGGCGAACTGCAGATAGTATTCGGCCTGCACCCGGTCGCCATTGTGCTGGGCGTCCTGGGCAAGCTTCTTGTACTTGTCGAGCAGCTGCGGGGCATTGCCGCGTGCACGGCTGTCGATCCGGTTGCCCGAATTGGCGCCGCCCTGATTGCGATTGTTCCCGCGTCCGCGACGCCGGTTATTCCGATTATTGTTCAAGGGTAGCTGGTCCTCATTTAATGCGCGGCGTGGCCCGTCAATTCGATCCACAAACGGCCGCGTGACCCCTTGCGCGCCTGCGCCTGTCGCAGTTCGCGTGCCCCGGTTTATGCATGGTATGCGGAGCCTGAGCCTCGCACCAAAACTGCAATGTCGGAGCTGGAACCCGTGGGGAGGCGTATGCCGCGCACCACTGGCCTGTGGCCAGAGGTAAGCGCTCGAATCGGCTTTGCCAAGTCTTTTATCGCAGGATTAGCGCACGCGGTCGATCAGCGAGGTCGCGGCGCAGGGTAACGGCAAAGCCCGATTCGCGCGCCAAGGCGCCGACGGCTTCATTCTGCGATGCCCCGATCTCAAGCACGGCGATACCGCCGGGCACAAGAAGCTTGTGCAACTGTGGGATGATTACCCGATAGTCGTCAAGCCCTTCCGGTCCGGCAAACAGCGCACCATGCGGTTCGTGCTCACGCACCGAAGCGTCGAGCATGGCATCCGCCTCGACATAGGGCGGGTTGGCGATCACCAGATCGAAACGGCCCATATCCGCGGCCCAGCCGGACACTGTCCAGTCCGCAGGCACAAGCTTTGTCCGACTGGCAAGCCCCAGCGCTTCGGCATTGGCCCGCGCCACCTTCAGCGCTGCATCGGAACGGTCGATCCCGGTGCCGCTCGCCTGCGGCAGTTCGGCCAGCAGCGTCAGCAGCAGCGCGCCCGATCCGGTCCCGCAGTCGAGGATGGATCTGGCTGCGGGGGCGGCCTCCAGCGCGGCGGCAACCACACTCTCGCTATCCCCGCGCGGGATCAGCACGGCGGGCGAAACTGCAAAACTGCGTCCGAAAAATTCCGCCGAGCCGAGGATATAGGCAACCGGTTCGTCCGCCAGCCGCCGCGCCAGCAACGGGGCAAAGCTTTCCGGGGCCGGGTCCCGCATGGCCGAAAGCAACATTGCCGACCGGCTCATTCCCAGCGCATGCGCCATCAGGATTTCGGCATCGATCCGCGCCCAGTCCACGCCGATCTGGTCCGTAGCATCACGCAGGGCCTCGGCGACGTTGATCACTCTTCGAGCGCCGCCAGCCGCTTCGCTTCATCCTCGGCAATCAGTGCATCGACCAGCTCGCCCAACCCCGGCCCGGCAATGATCTGCGGCAGTTTTTGCAACGTCAGGCCGATGCGGTGATCGGTCACGCGGCCCTGCGGGTAGTTATAGGTGCGGATGCGTTCGGAACGGTCGCCCGATCCGACCATCGCCTTGCGCGCTTCCGCTTCGGCCCCATGCGTCGCTTCGCGCTGGGCATCGTAAAGCCGTGTGCGCAGCACCTGCATCGCCTTTTCGCGGTTCTTGTGCTGGCTGCGCCCGTCCTGGCAGGTGACCACCGTATTCGTCGGCAAATGGGTGATGCGGATCGCGCTGTCGGTGGTGTTGACGTGCTGACCGCCCGCGCCGCTGGCGCGATAGGTGTCGATCTTGAGATCGCCCGGATCGATCTGCACGTCGACCTCGTCGGGTTCGGGCAGCACCGCCACCGTCGCCGCGCTGGTGTGGATGCGGCCGCCGCTTTCGGTTTCGGGCACACGCTGCACACGGTGGACGCCGCTTTCGAACTTCAGCTTGGCGAACACGCCGGTGCCGGTGACATTGGCGACGATTTCCTTGAAGCCCCCGACTTCGCTCGGGCTCATGCTCACCGGCTCCACCTTCCAGCCCTGCTCGGCGGCGAAGCGTTCGTACATGCGATAGAGATCACCCGCAAACAGCGCCGCCTCGTCCCCGCCGGTGCCGGCACGGATTTCCAGCATGGCGGGTTTCGCATCGGCGCTGTCGCGCGGCAGCATGGCGATGGCCAGCGCACGCTCCGCCTCGGGCAGGCGCTTCTTCAGCCCGGCGATTTCCTCTTCGGCCATCGCCTTCATTTCCGGATCTTCGAGCATCTCCTCGAGACTGGCGATTTCCTCGCGCGCGGCCTTCACCTCGGCGGCCACCTTGGCCACCGGCTCCAGCTCGGCATAGTCGCGGCTGGCCTGGACGAATTCATCGCCCTCCAGCGTACCCGAAGCCATCCGCGCCTCGAGTTCGGCGAAACGGTGGGCGATCTGGTCGAGGCGTTCGGCGGGTATGGTCATGCTTCAGCCGAGAATCTTTTCGATGCTATCGCGGGCCTGATCGTCGGCCTTGATGCGCACGTTCTGCGCCCCATCGCGCAGATCGAAAGCGACGATCGTCTCCGCACCGGCCTTGACCGCCTTGTCGAACCGTTTGCGCGGGCTGCCCGACGCCATCAGTTCGGCCGATTGCCCCGCAGCCCTGATCTTGCCGATAGCGGTAATCGCGCTGTCCATCAGATCATCGTTCTCGACCACCACGACCACATCGGCCTTGGGCTCCGCCTTGTCGCCGACCAGCATCGCCAGCCGCTCGATCCCGGCCGCCCAGCCGACGGCAGGCGTCGTTGCGCCACCCAAGCTCTCCATCAGCCCGTCATAACGCCCACCTCCCAGGATCGTGCTCTGACTGCCAAGCTTGCCGGCCGCATTGCTCCCTTCGTCGGGAATGAACTCGAAAGCAGTGTGGCGGTAATAGTCGAGCCCGCGCACCAGGCTGGGCGCGCGGGTCCATTTGACCCCGGCTGCATCGAGCCCGGATGTCACCTCGTCGAAGAAGCGCCGAGCACCATCGGACAGGTATCGGTCGATATCGAGCGTGTGATTGACATGCATTCTGTCGCGCGGATCCTTGCTGTCGAGGATGCGCAGCGGATTTTTTTCGAGCCGTTCCTGGCTGTCTTCGGACAGTTCGTCCTTCACACTGCGGAAATGCTCGATCAGCGCAGCGCGCCATGCGGCCCGGCTCTCGCCATCGCCCAGCGTGTTGAGATGGAGCGTAACCCCTTCAATTCCCATCTCTTTCAAAAGCTGATCGGCCATTGCGAGCAGCTCAACGTCAGCCTGCGGCTCTGCTGCACCGATGATTTCGGCATCGATCTGATGAAACTGCCGATAGCGCCCCTTCTGCGGTCGCTCATACCGGAACAGCGGCCCATGCGTCGCCACTTTCAACGGCGCATGCTGCTGCCAACCATTTGAAAGATAAGCCCTTGCGATGCCTGCAGTGAATTCAGGCCGCAAGGTCAGGCTTTCGCCGCCGCGATCTTCGAAGGAATACATTTCCTTCGAAACCACATCGGTCGTTTCCCCGATCGCGCGGCTGAAAACCTCAGTCTTTTCAAAGACCGGCATTTCAACCCGGCGGAAACGGTAAAGCTTGCGCACACGCTCGAAGGTTTCGACCACGAAGGCGAAAGCTTCGGCATCGGCGCCGAAAATATCCTGAGTGCCACGGATGGCTTGCGGTGTTTTTGCCATGGGTCGCGCGATTAGAGCGATCTGCCCCCTTCCGCAATGCGGCACCAATCGCTATCGGCCCTCGCGAAGTCTTTCTGGGGAGAGGGGCCGACCACAACAAGAGATTTGCTGCAATGCGTATCGACATGATTCCGACCGGCGATAATCCGCCCGAGAGCCTCAACGTCATTATCGAGGTCCCCACCGGCGGCGAACCGGTGAAGTATGAATTCGACAAGCAATCCGGTGCATTGTTCGTCGACCGTATCCTGCACACGCCCATGCGCTATCCGGCCAATTACGGCTTCGTGCCGCATACGCTGAGCCCGGATGGCGATCCGCTGGACGCGCTGGTCATTTCGCGCAGCCCTTTCATTCCCGGCTGCGTGGTGCGTGCGCGCCCCATCGGCGTGCTCAATCTCGAAGACGAACATGGCGGCGACGAAAAGCTCGTCTGCGTGCCGATCGATTCGACGTTCCCCTATTATTCGGACGTTGGCGAAACGAAGGATCTGCCGAGCATCATCTTCCAGCAGATCGAACACTTCTTCACCCACTACAAAGACCTGGAAAAGGAAAAGTGGGTGCGCATCGGCAATTGGGGCGATGCCGCCGATGCCAAGCGCATCGTGTTGGAAAGCGTCGAGCGTTACAACAACGCCAAGTAAGCGTTATTCGACCGGGCGGGAGTGATCCAGCAGGTCCGCGTCCTGCTCGCTCCCGCCGCGTCGGCGCTCCTGTTCGACCATTTCGCCAATTTCGTTGGCAGGCCGAATGTCTTCTGCTTCGTCGATGGCGGCAATGCCATGCTTCGCAGCCTTCGTGGGCGGCGGCGTGCTCACCGTCCCATCGCCTGCCGGCATCATCGGGATCGATGCGGAGCGCGGATCGAAGCGGAGGCGGTAGATGGGTTCGGGAAGGGCGAAGCCCGCCTCTTCCAGCGCAACCTTTACGGCAGCGATCGCACGCGTCCGCGCCTTGTAGAAATCCGCCTCGCTCTGGTCGATCCACGCCAGGAATTTCAGCACGATATTGGAATCGCCCACCTCTTCGATCCGGGCTTCCGGCGGCGGGTCGGCGAGCACGAAGGGCAGGCTGCCCAACGTATCCCGGCCGAGCTTTACCGCGGCATTGGGATCATCGTCCGCATCCACGCCCAGATTGAAATCGAAGCGTCGCTGCGGATTGCGCGTGTAATTGAGGATCACCGCCTTGAAGACCTGGCCGTTGGGTATGCGCAACTGATTGCCATCCAGCGTCATCAGCACGGTGGCTCGGCTGGTCAGGCGGATCACGCGGCCTTCCAGATCGTCGATCACCACGTGGTCGTTGGCGCGGAAGGGCTGGCGCAGCGACAGCATCAGCGAAGCGACATAGTTTTCGATCGTATCGCGCATCGCAAAACCGAGCGCCACGCCGATCAGTCCGGCGCCGCCCAACACCGCCCCCAGCAGCGCCGTGGCCCCCATGATGTCGAGAGCGATCACCAGCCCGAGGATGACGAAAACAAAGCGGATTGCGCTGGAGATCAGCTCTGCAAGGAAACTGTTTGGGGCGATGCGATGCCACACCCGGCCCAGCCCAGCGAGAAGATAGCCAAACAGGGCGATGATCGCCCAGACTGCAAGGGCAGCGGCAATGAGTGGCAGCATCCGCAGGAAACCGTTCCACCGTTCGGCCAAGCTCGAAATGCCCGCACTTCCGGCAGATAGCGACAGATCGCGTTCAAGCCCGTTTTCAACTGTCACCACACCGGCCACGCGGCTTGCAATGGCTTCCGCGCGGCCAACGTCCTCTGCCTTGGGAACCGTCCCGGATAGCGAAACGACTCCCTCGCTGACGGCTATATCCACGCCCTGAAAAGCCGGCAGCTCCGAAAAAATGCCCGCGATACGCTCTGCAATCCGGTCGTCATCTCCGGCATCGCGCGTGGCCGCGATGGTTTGGGTCGGAGTTGGTGCGGCAGTCGGTTCAGCAGCGGTTTCAAGTTGGGCAATTCCCGGCGTGGCCCAGATCAGGGCCAGCAAGACGAGCAGACGCTTCACTGACCCGCCACGAACATGCCGTCGATGCGCAGCGTGGGTACATCCACCCCGCGCATGAACTCCAGATCGCTTGCCGGAACCAGCGCCCGGAACATTTCCGGCAGCGTCCCGGCAATGGTGATTTCCGCCACCGGATCAACCAGTTCGCCATTGCGGATGCGAAGGCCGCTGGCACCGCGGCTGTAATCGCCAGTGACGAGATTGACGCCCTGCCCGAACAGATCCGTAACGAACAATCCGTCTTCTATATCGGCGATCAGGTCGGCAACGCTTGCTTCGCCTGCAGCCAGATAGACATTGCTCGCAGCCACGCCGGGCGATCCGCCCCCGCCCCTGCTCGCATGTCCGGTAAGCCCAAGATCGAGTTGCGCGGCGCTGGCCACATTGGTCAGCCAGCCAAAGATGCGGCCATTGCGGATAAGATCGCGCGGCGCACATGCCACCCCTTCTCCATCGTAGTTCCGCGAGCGCAAGCCGCGCTGGCGCAGCGGATCTTCGGCTATTCGTATGGCGCTGTCGAACAGCTCTTCATCCTCCCGCCCGATCAGGAAGCTGGCCTTGCGCGCGATCGAAGGGCCAGCCATCGCGCCGAGCAAATGGCCAAGGATGCCGCCACCGACCCGTGGATCGAATACAACCGGCATCTTGCCCGATGGGAGAGAGCCCGGGCCAACCTTGCGCACCGCGCGTTCGCCTGCTTCCCGGCCAATGCCGGCGGGATCCGGCAGATCACCGCGATGACGCTGTGTGCGATAGGCGTAGTCGGTCTGCTTTTGGCTACCTTCACCCGCCACCACACTGGCCGATAAGGTGTGCGATCCCCCGGAATAGCCGCGCGCGAAACCGTTGCTGGTAGCAAGAGCAAAGACGGATCGCGCCGACGATGCGCTGCCGCCGTTCGAATTCGAAACGCCCGCCACAGCGCGTGCCGCATCTTCGGTCGCCAGCGCGGCTTCGCGCAAATCTTCGGGGGATGGATCGGCCCCATCGCTCAAGTCCAGGTCGATACCCTCGCCGGAAAAAAGCACTTCCGCAGGAGCCAGGGCACCATAGGGATCTTCTGGCGCGAGCCGCGCCATTTCCACGGCGCGCGCAGCCAGTGTCTTCAGTCCTTCGGGCGCAAAATCACTGGTGTTGATGGAAGCCGACCGTCGCCCGACGAAAACCCGCAGACCGATCTCCTCGCTCTCGGATCGTTCGATCTCTTCGAGCACCCCGAGGCGCACCCCGACACTTTCGGAAGCGGATGCGCGGGCTACGGCGTCGGCCTCGTCCGCACCCATCCTGCGGGCGAGTTCGACAAGATCCTGGCAACGAGCCAGTGCGGTTTCGGGCCCGATCATGGCTTAAGCCGGAAAAGTGCAATCATGAACGCGAGGTAGGGCGCACATCCCCCGCTGGCAACCGGCTGATGTGGTCAGGAAAAGATGAGCTTGAAGAATGCGGTCAGCACAACCGGCAAGCCAATGGCGAGAAGCCAGAGCATTGTCTGGTCGCGGCGGAATGCCGGTTTGAGGCCAGGATCCGCCGCTCGCTCATCCGGGAGACCCGACCAGCGACGTTCGAACCAGCGGCACGCGGGGATGATGCCACCGACCAGTATGATAAGCGCGAGATAAGGAACGATAGAGGAAACGCCCTGCTTCATGGCACCCACGGTCATGAATATCTGGAGGCCGGTGTAGACCAGCAATGCGAATGCGACATTGTCGCTCATCGCCCTGCGCCAGTCGCGAGCACGGCTGCCCTGATGCTCGGTTGCGATGTCACTATCGTGGAGCGCCTTATCCATTGCGCCTCTCCTCTTTTCTCCAACCCGAAGCGCATTGTTTCAAAAATGCTGCCATCTGGCAAGCAATCGTGCGCGCTGCCTGTTCAGTTATCCGTAAACGGCACTTGATGCCATCCATGCATGAACCCTGCCAATTCGTCGAAAATGCCGTCATGCGGGGTTCTCATGGCCGGATCGCATGCTATGTCGCGCGACATGGCCGAAGTCGGAACCAGTCCTGCTCACGATGCGGTACACGATGCCGCCCCGCCCATCCCGCAGGGGGGGCTGGAAGTCATTTCTATCGCGAAAAGCTATGACAAGCGCGCGGTGCTGACCGATATTTCGCTGTCTGTAGGCAAGGGCGAAGTGCTTGGCCTGCTGGGCCCCAACGGGGCAGGCAAGACGACCTGTTTCTATTCCATCATGGGGCTGGTGCGCCCGGATGCCGGACGCATCCTGATGGACGGGGAAGATGTCACCAACCTTCCGATGTATCGCCGCGCGATTCTTGGCCTCGGCTATCTGCCACAGGAAACCAGTATCTTCCGCGGAATGACGGTAGAGCAAAACATCAATTGCGTGCTCGAGATGGTCGAGCCCGATAAGGATACGCGCGCTCAGGAACTGGAACGGCTGCTGGACGAATTCGGCCTGACGCGCCTGCGCGCCAGCCCCGCCATGGCTCTGTCGGGTGGCGAGCGGCGTCGCGCCGAAATCGCCCGCGCGCTGGCCGCAAAGCCGTCGATCATGCTGCTGGACGAACCGTTTGCCGGGATCGATCCCCTGTCGATCAGCGACATTCGCGATCTGGTAAAGGATCTCAAGACACGCGGTATCGGCGTATTGATTACCGATCACAACGTGCGTGAAACACTCGAAATCGTGGACCGGGCCTGCATCATCTACGGCGGGCAGGTGCTGTTCGCCGGTACGCCCGAAGCGCTGGTCGCGGATGAGAATGTCCGTCGTCTTTATCTGGGCGAAAGCTTCACCCTGTGATGCCGACGATTACGAGGAGCTAAGTCATGGCGCTGGGACCGCGCCTCGACCTTCGGCAAACCCAGTCGCTGGTGATGACTCCCCAGCTCCAGCAGGCGATCAAGCTGCTGGCGCTGTCCAATCTCGAAATCGAAAGTTTCGTCGCGGAAGCGCTCGAATCGAATCCGCTTCTCGAAATGGGCGAAGTGCGCCGCGAGGCGGGGGACGAATCCGTGGCGGAGCCGCCGGAACATGACAGCGCCCCCGATTTCGGCGGCGAAGGCGCTCTCGATGTCGCGGATCACGCCCTCGACCCCGAAGCTGCACCGGGCGACTTGATACACGGAGAGGCTGGAGACTGGAGCCGCGCCGACATGGGAAGCGGCGGCGAAGTGCCCGATCTCGAGAACCGTTCTTCCGGCGGCCCCACCTTGAGCGAGCACCTTTCAAGTCAGATCGGATCGGTCGCACGCGACGAACGCGAAGCGCTCGTCGCGCGGCGCATAATCGGCGAACTCGACGAGGCAGGGTATCTGCTGACCGAACTTCGTCCGATAGCCGACGAACTGGGCGTCCCCTTGGCTGAGACCGAGCGGGCACTGGCGATGGTCCAAACACTCGATCCCACCGGGGTCGGCGCACGCTCGCTTGCCGAATGTCTGGCGCTGCAGGCGCAGGAGGCGGATCGTTACGATCCTTGCATGGCGAGACTGATCGACAATCTTCATCTGGTCGTGGCAGGCGACATCGCCCGGCTGAAGCGGATGTGCGAGGTTGACGATGAAGACTTTGCCGACATGCTTGCCGAACTGCGCAGCTATGATCCCAAGCCCGGCCTCGCCTATGCCGCGGGAGAGGAAAGTGCAGTGGTACCCGATGTGCTGGTTTCACCCAGCGCCGAAGGGTGGGACATCCGCCTTAACGAAGCGAGCCTGCCCCGGCTGGTGGTCAATCGCGAATATTATCTCGAACTGAAAAGCGGTGCGCGGGACAAGGCTGCACACAGCTGGCTCAACGAGCAGCTGGGTGAGGCCGATTGGCTGATCCGCGCGCTGGATCAGCGGCAGAAGACGATCCTCAAGACGTCGGCGGAAATCGTCAAGCGGCAGGAAGGCTTCTTTCGCGAAGGGGTTACGGCAATGCGGCCGCTGACCCTGCGCGAAGTTGCCGAGAAGATCGAAATGCACGAATCGACTGTCAGCCGCGTGACCAGCAACAAATATCTTGCCTGCCCGCGCGGGACCTTCGAACTGAAATACTTCTTTTCCAGCGGGGTATCAGCGGCCGACGGCGAAGGGGCTTCCGCCGAAGCGATCAAAGCGCGCATCCGCGCCTTGTGCGAAGCCGAAGACCCGAAGAAAGTGCTGTCGGACGAAGCGCTGGCCGGACTACTGAAACAGGAAGGTTACGACCTCGCGCGGCGAACCGTGGCCAAATACCGCGAAGCAATCGGCATCGGTTCCAGCGCCCAGCGCAGACGGCAGAAAAAACTGGCCACGTTATGATACCTGTCCGCCACAGAGATAAAAGTTAACGGACTTTACTTCGCGTTAACCTTTTTCCTTCAGATCTAATGTGGTTAATACAGGGCAACACCTGTTTACAGGTAGTTACCAACGGACACTAGGGAACCAACGGGGGACATCCCAATGCGTGTACTGCTGATCGAAGACGAGCCGACAACCGCCAAGGCGATCGAGCTCATGCTCACCACCGAAGGCTTCAATGTCTACTCGACCGACCTTGGCGAAGAGGGTTTGGATCTCGGCAAGCTGTATGATTACGACATCATCCTGCTCGACCTTAACCTGCCCGACATGCACGGTTACGATGTGCTCAAGAAGCTGCGCGTCGCCAAGGTGCAGACGCCGGTCCTGATCCTTTCCGGCATCGCCGAAATGGACAGCAAGATCCGCTCGTTCGGCTTCGGTGCGGACGATTATGTGACCAAGCCCTTCCACCGCGAAGAACTGGTCGCCCGCATTCACGCCGTGGTCCGCCGTTCGAAGGGGCATAGCCAGTCGGTCATCCGCACCGGCAAGCTGGCGGTGAACCTCGATGCCAAAACCGTCGAAGTCGATGGGGCACGGGTCCATCTGACAGGCAAGGAATATGCGATGCTGGAGCTGCTTTCGCTCCGCAAGGGCACCACGCTGACCAAGGAAATGTTCCTCAACCACCTCTATGGCGGGATGGACGAACCCGAACTGAAGATCATCGACGTATTCATCTGCAAGCTGCGCAAGAAGCTCAGCCATGCCTGCGGCGGCGAAAACTACATCGAAACCGTCTGGGGCCGCGGCTACGTCCTGCGCGACCCGAACGAAGAGGTGGAAGCGGCGTAAATCGTGACGCCGATATCGGATCAGCAAAAGCGACCGGAAAGCCAGGTGCTCTCCGGTCGCTTTGCGTTCAGGCCCTCAAAGCGCCGGACAGGTCCAGTCCACTGGGCTGCTGGAACACCCGCAGCCCGAATTCGGGCAGGATTGCCAGCAGGTGGTCGAAGATGTCTGCCTGAATGGATTCGTAGTCGCCCCAATCCACCGTGTCGGTGAAGCAATATAGCTCAAGCGGCAGGCCCTCAGGCCCCGGCGCAAGCTGCCTGACCATCAACGTAAATCCACCCCCGGCAATACGCGGGTGGCTTTGCAGGTACGAGACGACATATGCGCGAAAACTGCCAAGATTGGTCATACGCCGGGCATTCACCTCATCGCTATCCCCCGACAGTTCGCTCGCATTCCAGTCGGCAATCTCCCGCTCCTTGCGGGCAATATGCTTGTCCAGAACGCGAAACCGCCTCAGTTCCTCAACCTCATCTGATTGCAGGAAGCGGACGGAATTCTGATCGAGATAGAGCGCACGCTTGATTCGACGACCACCGCTCTCACTCATGCCGCGCCAGTTGCGGTAGCTATCCGAGATCAACTTGTGGGTCGGGATTGTGGTGATTGTCTTGTCGAAATTTTGCACCTTCACGGTGTGCAACGCGATATCGATGACATCGCCATCGGCATCCATGCTCGGCATTTCGATCCAGTCGCCCACCCGCAGCATGTCGTTGCTGCTCAACTGAACCGATGCGACAAGGCTGAGGATCGTGTCCTTGAAGACCAGCATGACCACCGCAGCCATGGCACCAAGTCCGGACAGCAAAAGCAACGGCGACTGTTCGATCAGGACGGAAATCATCACGATTGTGGAACCGCAGTAAATCGTGATCTTGAGCACTTGGATATAGCCCTTGATCGGGCGGCTGCGCGCCTCGGGGCGGCGACGGTACACCTCTTCCACGTAGTCAAGTGCGCCACCGATACCCATGGCGATCGATAGCACGATCAGAGCCTTGGCGATGTTGCCCACCACGACGACCACGCCATCGGGTAAGTTAGGTATAATCTCGATGCCCTGCGAGATCAGCAACAGTGGAGCGGCCGTTGCAAAACGCGCCGCCGCCTTGTTTGCTGTCTGGCTACGCCGATCGAGAATCGGGGCCGCCGCGCGAAGAAGCACATGCTTCAGGAGGAAATTCACTCCCAGTGCAGCGAGCGCCAGCAGCGCAAGGGCTGTCAGCGATTGCAGCCAAGGGGCCATTGTATCGTAATAATCGGTGAGGGCATTCATGGTGGTGCCAACTATAAGTTGGGTCGCTTCGCGGCAACCTTAGTGCCTGGCTCGATTGTCGATCGACCGATGCTGGACAAAGCGCGCAAGGCGCGGCAAGCGCGCCCGCATGACTGCATTCAAGGAAGGCGACCCGACCACTCTCAACCGGCTATACGGCCGCAGTCAGGGAAAGCCCCTGCGGGCATCGCAGCAGGAACTGGTGGACCAGCTGCTTCCCCAGATTTCGCTCCCGGAAGAAGGCGCCGTGACCTCTGAGGCGCTATTCGGCTTCGATCGCCCGCTCCATTTCGAAATCGGCTTTGGTGGTGGCGAGCATCTGGCAGAGCGCGCCGACCTTTTGCCCGACCACGGCTTCATCGGTGCAGAACCCTTCGTTAACGGTGTGGCACAGGCACTCACCCATGTTCGTGACAGGACGTTGGCCAATGTTCGCATCCATCATGGTGACGCGCTTGAAGTGCTCCGCCGTGTACCCGACCGTTCGTTGACCATGCTATATCTGCTTCACCCCGACCCGTGGCCCAAAAACAAACACGCCAAGCGTCGGATGATGAACGATGGACCGGTCCGCATGTTCGCGGACAAGCTGAAGCCGGGCGGCGAATTTCGCTTCGGAACGGACCACGCCGTTTATTTGCGCCACGCGCTGATGGTAATGCGTCGCTTCGGCGACGAGTTCGAGTGGATCGTCGACGAACCGGCAAGCTGGCAGAACCGCCCCTCGGGCTGGCCAGAGACGCGCTATGAACACAAGGCGCGGACCATTTACGGCCACGAAGTGTGGTATTTTCGTTTTAGACGACGCTAGAATACGAAATCCTTGTAAAATAAGACATTTAGAAAAATAGCGCTACGCTACAGAAGCCTCCACTTCGCCACCTTTTCCAGCGGGGTGATTACCCGGTGATTGCCAGAATAAGGACATGAGGTTCTGCATGGCGACAAGAGAAATGACCATACAGTCGATAGATTTTTTGAGGCAAAAGGTTGAAGCACTTCCTATGAATCGCCGACCTCAATTGTGCCGGTACGAGGTTCAACACCGCCGGTCCTAATTACTTTATCACCTGATTTCACACTGGCGGACGGGAAGCTTGATGAGGTGTTGCGGCGTTGTTTCTTGCGGTTCGTCAAGCGGGAGGGACAGCCGGCAACGCGGATAGATGGACCGGCACGTATCTTTGTTACTGTCGTCACGAGCCAGCGCACGGAGGAATTGTCCAACTGTTCTGATAGCGAAGTTCGCTTATGCGACTTAATTGATCGCGCGTTGCTCCTGGCACGCGGTTAGTCCCAACGCGGAAACGGAAACTGTCATACCCTTTCATTCACGCCATAGCGTTGAAAGGCAGTTGAATTGCATGTCGGTATCAGGCGACTGCAAGAATGACGTACGCTAGTCCAACTCTTGCACCATAGGAACATGCGGTTCAAAATGCCGCAATGCATAAGTTAGAAGACGCAGCGAACCTTCACTTTATGCTTCCCCCTTGCTTCCCCCTTGCTTCCCCGAAATGAGGGACAACGCGGGGAAGCAGAAATTGCGCCCTCGCGGATCGCCTAAGTCGTTTGAAACCTTAAGGAAAAATGGAGCGGGCGAGGCGATTCGAACGCCCGACCCCAACCTTGGCAAGGTTGTGCTCTACCCCTGAGCTACGCCCGCTCACTGGCGCTACCGAAGCTCTATGCCTCGGTGGGGAGGCGGCCAACTAGCAGCGGTCCCCAAATCCCGCAAGTCGAAAAATACAGAATTTTTACGCCCCTTGCAGGCAGACACCGCGTCCTTCACATTCGTGCGGTAATGCCCACATGGGATAGATAGATTTTTCTGACGAAAGGTGGATTTACGTGGCGAGCATGGGTCTGAGCATAGACGAGCAAAAAGCGGTCGAGCGCTTCAAAACAGAAGTTGTCGAACCGTCGATGACCAAGCTCGTCATCCTCGATTTCTATGCCGATTGGTGCGGCCCCTGCAAGGCGATCGCGCCGATGCTTGAAAAGGTCGCGAGCGAATATGCCGACAAGGGTGTAGTTCTCAGGAAGATCGACGTCGATGAAGAAAAGTTCATCGCAGCCCAGTTCCAGGTGCAGTCAATCCCCACCGTCTATGCACTCTTTCAGGGGCAGCCGGTAGCGGACCTTACCAATGCGCGCAGTGAATCGCAGATGAAGCAGACGCTGGACAATATCCTTTCGCAATTGCCCATCGAGGCAGGGGAAGGTGAGCGCGCGCAGCCGGAGCAGGATGTCTCGCAATTCGTGACAATGGCCGAACAGATATTGTCTGAAGGCGATGCCGAACGCGCCGTCGGTATTTTCGATCAGGTCGTCCAAATGGCGCCGGACAATCCGGCAGCGCATGCTGGCCTTATTCGGGCGTTGGTTCAGGCCGGTCATATTGAACAGGCGCAAGCCGCGATGTCTGCAGCAGAAACCAACCCGGCGATTGCCGACAATCCACAACTCGATCAGGCGCGCAGTGCGCTTGAGCTCAGCGGCAATAGAGTCGACGATGGCGAACTAACCGCTTTGAAAGAGAAAGCGGCCAGTGGTGATATGCAATCCCGTTACGATTATGCTGAGGCAGCCTTTGCCGCCGGGCAGCGTGACGCTGCAGCCGATGAATTGCTAGCCATGTTCGAAAGCGAGCGTGAATGGAACGAGGGGGCGGCCAGAACCAAGCTTTTGCAGATCTTCGAAGCGATCGGCCTTGAAGATCCGTGGGTCGTCGCCACGCGCCGCCGTCTTTCTAAACTGCTCTTCGGATAAGGCGTTTGAGCACTCGCTTCCCCATTTTTCCCTTGCCAGGCGCGATCCTCTTTCCGGGATTACAGTTACCTCTGCATATCTTCGAGCCGCGCTATCGCGATCTCGTGGGCAGCGCGCTTGCGAAAGATCGTCTGATTGGAATGATCCAGCCGAAGAAATCCAAGGATGGAGCGGCGCTCTATGACATCGGATGTCTCGGCCGGATCGGCGATGTCGAAGCTCTCGAAGACGGTCGCTACAATATCGTTCTCGATGGCGAAACTCGCTTTCGCGTAGAGCGCGAACTGGATGTTCGCACCAGCTTCCGTCAGGTCGAAGCGCACCTGATCGAGGATCCGAAGGATGAAGTCCTGTCCGGTGTCGAACGTGCTGGCTTCGAATTCGAGGCACGTCGCTTTGCCGATATGCAGGGATATTCGGTCGACTGGGATTCGGTTTCTCGTCTCGACGATGAGACTTTGATCAACGGAGTGGCGCAGATCGCCCCCTTCGACTCAGCCAGCAAGCAAGCGCTCCTTGAGGCAAGCAGCTTATCCCAACGCTGTGAACTGATGATTCAGCTCATGCAGTTTTTTGCTCTGCGCGACGACGGAGATGAAATCGTAACCCTTCAGTAGACATCACAAACCGAAGCTGTTCCGCAAACCGTCGATTACATATTGTGCCGCCAGCGCCGCCAGAAGGACGCCAAGGACGCGAGTGATTGCCGCTTCCACCTTGTCACCGAAAAGACGCATAATCGGGCCTGCTGCCATCAGCGCCAGCATGGTGATAAACAATACGGAAGCCAGCGCTGCCAGAACCACAAGATCCTGCTCCAGGCCACGCGCTTCGTTCATCAACAGCATGATTGCCGCAATTGCGCCTGGCCCGGCAAGCATGGGGATCGCCATGGGAAAGACCGAGACGTCTTCCACCTCAGGCGTTGCCGCGACCTTTTCGGCCCGCTCCTCGCGCCGCTGGGTCCGCTTCTCGAACACCATTTCGAACGCGATCCAGAACAGCATTAGCCCCCCTGCAATGCGGAAACTGTCTAGCTCGATGTGGAGCGCGCCCAACAGGTCCTCGCCGAAAAGCGCGAACACCAGCAGAATGAGCAGCGCGATCCCGCTCGCACGAATGGACATGTTGCGACGCTGAGCCGAAGTGGCACCTTTGGTAAGACCGGCATAGATTGGCGCGCAACCCGGTGGGTCGATCACCACGAAAAGCGTGATGAAGGCGGAAAAGAAAAGTGCACTCATTCTATTCTCTATTCGCCACGTGGAGCATCAACGTGGCCAGCCATGGCATCCACCATCGCGCCGCCCTTGTTCACCATCAGTTTCCAGTGCCGCGACAGATCTGGTGAGACAACGAATGTGAGGAACAGACTGCTGTCAGCGCTGACTTGGTCGAAATAGGTGCCGCCTCCAGCCGGCCGCGATTGCTCCGCCTGCTGGCGCAACTCTGAGGCCATGCCCTTGTCAGGACAGTCCGCAATATTGGTACGTACAAATTCCGGCGCCTCAAGTGGGAGGTCGAGTGCATCCCACTGATCCAGCTTCCAGCGATATTCTCCATCCGACCGGCGCTGCCAAACAGTCGTGAAATAGCCGGTCGATCCGTCAGGACGTTGCCAAGCGCCTCTGGTGACCGCGAGTGATCCGTCGCAGCTCGACCATACGTGATGTGGCTGCCACTGGACTGATTGCGCCGGATTTTCGCGACCTTTCAGCCAATCGCGGGCGGTCACCGGCTCCGGCACGAACATTACGCCATCCTCAGCCGCAAATTCGCGAAAAGCAGTCCATTGACCTTTTTCCTGTGCGGCTCTGGCAAACGCAAGTTCGGCAGCCACGACCTTGGACGGGTTCGCCGCCGGTCTGAGCAGACGCGAATAGTAATCGCCAGGGCCCGGTGCGCAGGCAGAAACGCCAAGCGCGAGCAAGGCAGCTGCTAGCCTCACAAAGCGCCTTCCGGAAGCTCGATACCTTCGTTGCGACAGGCGGCAACCAGAGTGTTGCGCAACAGCACGGCGATGGTCATGGGGCCCACCCCGCCCGGAACGGGAGTAATGGCAGAGGCAACGCCTTCCGCACCGGCAAAATCGACATCGCCCACCAGGCGACCTTTGTCCGTTCCAGGCTCCGGCGGGAGACGGTTGATACCGACGTCGATCACCGTAGCACCCGGCTTGAGCCAATCTGCCTTGATCATTTCGGGCCGCCCCACAGCCGCAACGACGATGTCTGCGCGCCCGACAACACCCGGAAGATCCTTCGTGCGGCTATGCGCGATCGTAACCGTGGCATTGGCATCGAGCAGCAATTGCGCCATCGGCTTGCCGACAATGTTTGACCGGCCGATCACAACGGCTTCAAGCCCCGAAAGGTCGCCCAGTCGGTCGGTCAGCAGCATCATGCAACCGAGCGGAGTGCATGGCACGAAACCGCTCTGACCGACAGCCAGACGACCGGCATTGGTAACATGAAAACCATCGACATCCTTGTCGGGGCTGATCGCTGCGATGACGGCCTGTTCGTCAAGGTGATCGGGCAGTGGCAGCTGGACGAGAATTCCGTCCACGGCCTTGTCGTTATTGAGCTGGTCCACCAACGCAAGCAGATCGTCTTCCGACGTGTCGGCCGGAAGACGATGTTCGAAGCTCTCCATATTCGCGGCCACAGTGGCCTTGTGCTTGCTACGCACATAGACCTGGCTTGCCGGATCTTCTCCGACAAGCACCACGGCGAGGCCAGCCTTGCGCCCCGCCTTCTCTTCGAAACTGCTGGCGTGGACGCCGACGCGTTCGCGCAGCTTCGCCGCAAAGGCCTTACCATCGATGAGCTGAGCCGCCATCAGCCTTGAATCACATTACCGAGAACGATCAGGACTACGTTCAGCAGGATGATCAGAACCAGCGGCGAAAAGTCGATCGCGCCGGTATTGGGCAGGATGTTGCGGATCGGCCGCAGGACCGGTTCAAGGAAGCGGTTTATCGCCATATAGAAGCTGGCGAGGAATTCGTTGGACCGGTTCACAACGTTGAAGGCGAAGAGCAGTCCGATGATGAACTGCACAATGATCAGCATCACCAGGACATTGGTGAGCATCGCAATGATTTGATAAACAGTACTGAGTGCCTGCATTTCGTCGAGCGTTCCCGTGGAGTTATGCCGTGTTGCGCGTCCTACAAGAGCAATAGGGGGTACGCCACCCCCGACAAGCGGTTACCGACCTTTCGCGACCAGCGTACCGGCACCGCGCGCGGTAAAGAATTCGAGCAGCATCGCATGGGGCACGCGCCCGTCGAGCACGACCGCAGCTTCGCAACCTGATTCGACTGCCTGGACGCAGGTTTCGAGCTTGGGGATCATCCCGCCCGAAATGGTGCCGTTATCGCGCAGGCGCCAGATATCTGCCGGGGTGAGATCGGTGAGGAGGTTGCCCTGTTTATCCAGCACGCCCGAAACATCGGTCAGCAACAACAGCCGGGCAGCACCCAGCGCGGCGGCCAGAGCGCCTGCCATCGTGTCGGCGTTGATGTTATAGGTATGACCATCTTCGCCGACGCCGATGGGCGCGACGACCGGGATCATGCCCGCCCCGTTCGCCGTTTCGATAATCGTCGTGTCGACGCGCGAGGGTTCCCCCACGAAACCCAGGTCCAGCGCCTTTTCGATATTGCTGTCCGGGTCTTTCTGGGTGCGTTGCAGCTTGGTGGCTGTGACAAGCCCGCCATCCTTGCCCGAAATGCCGATCGCCTTGCCGCCGGCGCGGGCGATGGAGCCGACGATCGCCTTGTTGATCGCGCCCGACAGGACCATTTCTGCAACGTCGGCGGTCTGCTTGTCGGTGACGCGCAGGCCATCGACGAAGCGCGTTTCCACGCCGAGCTTTTCCAGCATCGCGCCGATCTGCGGGCCGCCGCCGTGGACGACGACGGGATTGATGCCGACCGCCTTGAGCAGCACCACGTCTTCCGCAAATTCGCGCGCGGCGCGTTCATCGCCCATGGCGTTGCCGCCATATTTCACGACGAAGCTCTTGCCGGCATAGCGCTGGAAGTAGGGCAGCGCTTCGATCAGCGTTTCGGCCTTGGCGTGGATGTCGGGTGTCTGGGTCATCGCCAGCCGATTAGCGGGGCGGCGCGGCTGAGGCAAAGGAATAGAGGCTGCCCGAAACCGGGGGCGAAAGGGGAACGCCAGCTAAACCCCAGATGAACCCGCTCGTCCTGCCAATATTCCGCCACATTTCGACGCAATCGCGGGAGCCGGGTCCCGGCCCACTCGTATCAATGGTCCCCTCAACAACCACGGGAGACCGTATATGTCCAAGCTTACCGCTCTTGCCGCAGCCCTTCTTGCCACCACCGGCGCCACTGTCGCCAGCGCACAGGTTGCCGATCCGGTAACCGGCGAAGTCGACGCCGCCACCAGCGCGACGGCCGAAGCGACCCCGCCTGTCGAAACCACCGAAGAAGCGATCGACAGCATGGCCGACCCGGCCGATCCGACCGCCGCGGACCCGTATGACACCACCGAAGCGGATCCGTATGACACCGCCGACGACGCCGTCGACAGTTCGGCCGACGTCGAAGCGGATGCCAGCCTCGAAGCCGAAACCCCGGTTGAAGACACCGAAGCCGACATCTCCGCCGACGCCGAAGTCGACGAACCCGAAGCCTGAGGCTTCCACGCTCTTCAGGCCGCCCCGGGGTACCCCCCCTCCTAGACCCGGGAGACGGCCGTAGCGGGGCGGTGGGATGATCCCGCCGCCCCTTTTTCATGCCCGCCTTTTGCATCGCGGGGCTGGCCCGCTAGGGTCGGCCCCATGCAGATTCGCCCCCTGGCCTTCGCGCCGCTCGCCCTTCCCGCCCTGCTGGCCGCCTGCGCCGCTGCGCCCACCGGCCCCGCCACCGGCGCCGGACCGGCCCTTGCGCAGGACGCCTTCTGGGCCGCCCTGTCGAGCCATTGCGGCAAGGCCTATGCCGGCACGCTGGCGAGCGAGGATGCGCGCGATGCCGACTGGGCGGGCAAGCCCATGGTGGCCCATTGGGCCGACTGCAGCGACACGCGCGTCGCCATCGCCTTCCATGTCGCGGATGACGATGCCCATGGCGGCTGGAACCGCAGCCGCACCTGGATCGTGACCCGCACAGGCCGCGGGGCGGACACGCGCTTCACCCTGAGACACGATCACCGCCATGCCGATGGCGCAGCGGATGCGGTCACCTTCTATGGCGGCACCAGCGCGGATGCCGGCACCGCCCGCGCGCAGGATTTCCCCGTGGATGAGGAAAGCATCTCGCTGTTCACCCGCGAAGGGCTGGACGTCTCGCTCACCAATGTCTGGCGCGTCGAGGTGGACCCGGCGGGTGTGGGCGATGCGCGCTTTGCCTATCAGCTCACCCGCGCCAACGATCCATCGCGCCTGTTCCGGGTGGAATTCGCCGCCAGCGACCCGATTGCCCCGCCGCCACCGGCCTGGGGCTGGTAAGCGGCCGGCGCTGGCGGGGCGGGTGTGGACTTTCGCGGACCGCCGGATCGGGGTTTAAGAAGTGTGGTTTTCGCTCACGCCCAGTCGATCCTGGCACAGGCGCGATCCAGTTTGGCGAGGTGCTGAAGATGGGCGGAATGGTCGGGTTTGCGCCGGATTCCGACGAATTTTCCCGCATCCATGATGACCTGCAGCAGGCCCGAATGAAACCGCGTGGCCGCATCCAGACCTGTGGCCTTGGCCGATGACAGATCGACCGGTTCATGCGGCCTGCCCAGCGCAGCATCCCACGCCGCGGCAAAACCGGCCGCGCCGGGCCGCTTGCGCAGGCGATAGGCGCTTTCGCGGCCCATGGAGATCCGGCGGCAGGCCGCCGCCACCGAACGCGATTCCGCCAGACAGCCGATAAACTGCGCCTGGCGTTCATGCGTCCAGCCATCGCTGCGCGGGCTGAGCGGGACCGGATGAAATGCGGGAATGCGCCGCCGCCGGGGCGGAAAGGCGCGGGGTTGCGGGGGAGGATAATGTTTCATCCGGCAGGGTGGAGCAAATTTCGGCGATGTAGGAAAATGGAATTGTCGTTGGCGGGGGGCGGTGGCTGCGCGCCCGTCCCAAACCGCTCCCGCAGGGGGAAGGGGGAAAGAAAAACATCGAGGATGGGGCCAATATCCCCCCTCCCGCTTGCGGGGAGCCGGAGGCGTTCCGAAGGAACAGCGGTCGGGGGTGGGCAAAAGCACCCCCATGCCCGCCTGGAAACCCCGCAACACCGCCCGCGCGCGCGAATTGCGTCATCGGGCGACACCGGCGGAACGGCGCTTGTGGGAATATCTGGGCAAGGGGCAGGTGGGTGCGAAATTCAGCCGGCAGATGCCGGTCGGCACCTATTTTGCCGATTTCCTCTGCCGCGAGCTGAAGCTGGTGGTGGAACTGGACGGGTTCAGCCACGATGTGCAGCCCGAACGCGACGTTCTGCGCGATGCCGACCTGCGCGCCCATGGCTATCATGTCCTGCATTTCACCAATGACGATGTGCTGGACGATCCCGAAGCCGTAGCCCGCGCCATCCAGACGACAATCGAGAAACTGCGCCGATAGCGCCCTTATGGGGGGTGATGAAGCGCCCCCGGCTCCCTCCCGCCTGCGGGAGGGAAGCGAGACTTGGCGCACAGCGCCTAGTCGCAGCAGGGTGGGCAGCGAAGTCGCGCTCCCCTTCGCCCACCCCCGACCGCTGTTCCTTCGGAACGCCTCCGGCTCCCCGCAAGCGGGAGGGGGATGGAAACATGTCGAAGGTTGAGCCAATATTCTCCCCTCCCGCCTGCGAGAGGGGCAACGAGACTTGGCGAGCAGCGCGAGCCTAGTCGCAGTGGGGTGGGCCGCACTATCGACGTGGGCTAGCCCACGCTATCGCCCGCCATCATGGCCAGACACCCCCGCTTCGATCCGAAACGCCGTCGCCCGCGCCGGGGCACAATCCGCCCTGCGCGCTTTGTCCGGCGGCGGTCGGGCTGGCGGGCGGCGTGGGATTCGGTGCGGCCGTGGGTGGTGCTGATCGCCCTGGCATGCGTCACCTATGTTCTGGCGCTGCCCGGCGTGATGCCCGCGCCCGCTTTCCTGTCGGGCGAACCGCAGGTGATCGAGGGGCGCTTTACCCGCTGCGGGCCGGGCCGCGGATATTATTGCGTGGTGGATGGCGACACGTTCAAGCTGGGCGATACCAGCGTCCGCGTGGTCGGGATCGACACGGCGGAACGGGATGCCCAGTGCCCGGCAGAGGCGGTGCAGGCCGAAGCATCGACCAGGGCGCTGCAAGGCTGGCTCAACCGCGGACCTTTCCACATGATTGCGCGGCTGGACGAGCCGACCGACCGCTATGGCCGGGACTTACGCACCATAATCCGCCTGCGCCCCGCTGGCAGCGAAGAACGGCTGGCGGACTATATGCAAAGCGAAGGCGGCGCGCGCGGTTATTGGGGCGGGTTCAGGGATGGGTGGTGTTGAGGGGCAAGAGCAATCCGACCCCACCAGCCCCATCCCGCCTGCGGCAGTGCCAGGCCCCTCCCGCCTGCGGCAGTGCCAGCCCCCTCCCGCCTGCGGGAGGGGCAACGAGACTTGGCGAGCAGCGCGAGCCTAGTCGCAGTGGGGTGGGCAGCAGGCGCCGCGCTCCACCTCGCCCACCCCTAACCCCTCCCGCAAGCGGGAGGGGGAAAGGAAGCGCGACAGCGTTCGGGAATTGAGGGAAAGTGTTACGGCGGGATCAATTCACCGAAGGGTGGTCACTGTCCGCAATGATTTTCTATTTCGACAAAAACTGGCCTATCTCAGTCATCGCCTGAGACATTGGCTTCGCAACCACAGACAACTCGACAGCTAAGCCCTTCTTTTTAGGATCTCGATTGTCTTTCGAGTAAGCCATTACCGCATGTTCGCGATCAAATCCTGCGGGATTTACTACCATCATGTGTGACTTCTGACGAGTGGCCACCCAAGAGCGTATAATCGCGTTCAAATGGGCATCACCAAACGAATATCCTACAATTAGCAACTTGTTTTGCTGTCTTAGGGTCGAGACTCAATCACAGCCAGAAGGCGACGGCAGCGGCGAGGCTTACGGCGGATAGGAAGTTGCGGGCGAGCTTGTCGTAACGAGTAGCGATGCGGCGGAAGTCCTTGAGGCGGCAGAAC
>JAEWZX010000025.1 GCA_023394965.1 Pseudomonadota bacterium
TGCGCCTTGAGCGCGGTGATGCCGCGGGTGGCATCGATGTCCTTGGCCGCTTCCGGATCGAAGGTGAAGGCGCAGAAGACAATCATCTTCGGGCGCGGGAACAGGTCGCCGGCCTCGCGCATGGCCAGCTCCACCTGCTTCTGTTCCAGCGCGCCGTGTTCGGGGCCGAAGCTCACCACCACGCGCTCGCCACTGTCGGTGTGCCCGGTGCAGTGCAGGTGCCTGACATCAGGGAGGGCTTCCAGATCGGCAAACTTCAGCATCTGCCCGCCCTTGCCGCGGATGCCGGTCCTCAGCAATTCGTCGCGCCAGGTGTGCTGGCGCAGGGATTCGCCGGAGCGGGCCACGCTGGCGTCGGCCTCCTGCGGCTGTTCGCCCTCCTCCAGCGACAGCACGCTCGGGAATGGCACGGCTTCGACCGTGAACGGACCGGTGATGCGCAGCTTGTCCTTCGACACGGCCGGCTGGTCGTACAGGGTTTCCTGGTCCGCATGCGCGGCGATGGAGTCGTCCATCTTGCGCTGCATGGCCTGGCGGGCGGCGTGGAAGGCATCGAAGGCGTCACGGGCACCGGGCTGCCAGTCGCCGGGGAAGTCGAACGGCACTTCCCATTCCTGCAGGGAGTCGCCCTTGGGGAAGTTGAGCGTGTCGCCCTTGCGGCCCCCTTCGGTCACCTTGAACGGCGCGCCGGCGGATGTCAGCGCGGCATTGAGTTTGGCGAGTGCCTGTTCGATGGCCGGGTGCATGCGCGCGTGGATGTCGTCGATGTCCGGGTTGTTGGCGATCGACTTCAGGGTGACGTGCGGCACGGTCTTGTAGATGAAGCCGCCGCGCAGGCCCTCGTGCGGGTACTTGAGTTCGTAGTAGTCGTAGCTGGCGGTCATCAGCCGCTGCTTGGCCAGGGTGACGGCCACGCGCGAGGTGTCGCAGGTGATCCAGCGACGGCCCCATTTCTCGGCGACGAAGGCGGTGGTACCGGAGCCGCAAGTGGGATCCAGCACCAGGTCGCCGGGATCAGTGGTCATGAGCAGACAGCGCTCGATGACACGTTCCGCAGTCTGGACAACGTAAACGAGCTCCTTGCCGATCTGCATCGACTCCCATCGATCATCGACCGGCACCACTGGAAAATCGTCGAGATAGCGTTTGTAGCGGATAGTCGTTTTCGCTTGGTCGACCCTGCCTGCTCTTGCTAACACCCCGAGCCCAATCGGGGACGTCTTCCAGTGCGACGTCGCCTTAGGCCGATAGGTTTCGCCACGAAAAACGAAGGATTGGTCTGAAGAAGCTTGACCATCCGATATAAGACTGGTAAACTGGAAGGCTTTGTCTATTCCAGACAAGCCTTCCGGTTTACCAGAACTTCCAAAAAGTTCGGCTCTCGATGCTCGACGCACAGCGCCGCTTTCTGACTCTCGGTAGTCGTATCGCGTATACGACTTGTCGCCCGAGGATCGAGCCAAGTACAGCTGCCTGTACTTCACTCGCAGCTTGTCCTTCGCATACCAAATCAAGAAGTCAACGGTTGCGCCAAGCAACGCACCTTCTTGGCTTCCCGTCTTCTGCACTTGGATCGTGGCGCAATAGTTATCGACGCCGAGAACTTCGTCCATCAATCCACGAACCCTGTGCAGGTTCTCATCCGAAATCTGCACAAACACGCTTCCCGATTCGTGCAGCAATTCCTTCGCCAACAGCAACCGATCCCGCAGGTACGTCAGATACGAGTGAATACCGAGTTCCCAGGTATCCCGGAACGCCTTGATCATCTCCGGTTCCTGGGTCAGGTCTTCGTCCTTGCGGTCCTTCACATCGCGCTTGTTGACGAAGGGCTGGAAGTTGCTGCCGTACTTGATGCCATAAGGCGGGTCGATATAGATCATCTGCACCTGCCCGGCCATGCCCTCCTTCTGCAACAGGCTGTTCATCACCAGCAGTGAATCGCCGGCCACCAGCCGGTTGGCCCAGCCGCGGTCGTGGCGGTAGAACTCGATGGCCTCCCGATACGGCAGCGGCTCCTCGAACCAGGCGCGGAACATGTCGCTGGTGCCGGCATGCTCGCCCTCGCCCTTCTGCAGTCGCTTGCGCACCACCGCCAGGATGCTGGCCGGGTCGATGCGCTCGTGCACGTGCAGGCTGACGGTATCCACCTCGAAGCTGGTGCGCTCGGCCTTGCCGGCCCAGTTCAGGTAGGGCGCGGCTTCGCGCTTGAGTTGCTGAAGGGCATCGCGCTCAGGGCGCACCAGGTTCTCTGCAGCTTCGACGCGGCGACGGAGGTTGTGAACTACCTCGCGCACGGCGGCTTCGTCCTGCCCGGCCAGCGCATGGTCGATCCAGGCAAGCAGATCCTGCTGGAAATCCTCCAGCCGACGGTCACCGGCCTCCAGCGCATCGTCGATCAGTGCTTCGATGCGGGCGCGGCTGGAATCGAATTGCAGCGCCGGGTCGATGTGGGGGTCGTAGGCCCACGTGGTCTTGGGCTGCTCGGGGTCGGTTTCCGGCGTGACCACGCCCACGTCAGGGTTGTTGCGGCGCTTGGCATCGTGCTGGTAGGCCAGTACCCGAGCGCTGCCATCCGTCGCCTTGCCCTTGCCC
>JAEWZX010000022.1 GCA_023394965.1 Pseudomonadota bacterium
GCTGGGCAGCGAAGCGGGCAGGGCGCGGGCGCTGGCCGCGCTGGCGGCGGCGCGCGAGGCGCTGAAACCGTCGCGCAAGGTCACAACCGAGCAGCTTTCATGGCGGGTCGAAACCGGCATCTGGCAGGTCCGCCTGCGCGCGGGGCGCTATGCCAGCGTGTGTCGCAAAGCCGACAATTCCGCGCTTTTCGCGCTGCTCGCCCGCACCGCGCGGGGCGCAGTGGGGGAAGCGGTGTAGCGGAACGTCACGGTTTTATCCGGGGCGGTTCGTGTCAACCGCACTAGCCTGCGCTCACGGCTGACGTCAGCCTTCAGCGCACGCCCCTCGCGTCTGCGCTTTCCTCGCGCACCTGCTTGAACTCCGACCCGTCTTTCCATTCCGGCCAGCGGGTGCTGGTGGCCAACTCGGCGCCCATATCGCGGAACAGGGCGATGTCCTGCACCGCCCCGGCGAGGTTCCAGTCCTCGCTCCAGGCGTCGCAGGCGGCGTGGTAACAATCGCCGGTATAGGCATCGACCCAGGCCTGCCCCGCAGCGGTGCCGCCTTCGACCAGGTCCGACGCGCCCGCGATGCCCATCATCAGCATCACCGGGACGCCGCGCTTGGCCAGGCTGAAATGGTCGGCGCGGAAGAACAGGCCGCGTTCGGGCAGGCTTTCTTCGCTGACCGTGCGGCCCTGGGCGGCGGCGAAGCGGGCCAGATCGTCTTCCAGCGTGCTCTGCCCCTTGCCGACGAGGATCACATCCCTGGCGCGCCCGGCGGTTTGCAGAATGTCGAGGCCGAAATTGGCGACGGTCTTTTCGATCGGATAGACCGGATTGGCGGCGTAATATTCGGAGCCGAGCAGGCCGCGTTCTTCCGCGGTCCAGAAGGCGAAGACGACGCTGCGATCGGGGGCGGGGGCGCTTTTGAACGCGCGGGCGATTTCGAACAGGCCGGCCACGCCCAGCGCATCGTCATTGGCCCCGGCGCGGTAGATGCGCCCCTGTTCGTCGGGTTCGCCTTCGCCATAGGCATCCCAGTGCGCGCCATAGATGATGGTTTCGTCCGGTCGGCTGGTGCCGGAAACCTTGGCCAGCACGTTCTGGCTCTGCACCACTTCGCTGGTGACGGGGAAGTTGGCGGAGAAGGTGGTTTGCAAATCGACAGGGCGGAAATCCTTGCGCCGGGCCGCTGCGCTCAGTTTCGCCAGATCGTGGCCCGCATCGGCGAAGAGCGCGGTTGCCGCATCGCCCGAAATCCAGCCCTGCAATGCCAGGCTGGTGATGTCTTCGGCCGGGCGAACGACGTCGTAATTTTCCCCGCCGGGGCTTTCGACCACGTTCCAGCCATAGCCCGCACCGGCAGTTTCGTGGACGATCAATGCCCCGATCGCCCCCTGCCGCGCGGCTTCTTCGAACTTGTAGGTCCAGCGGCCGTAATAGGTCATGGTCCGCCCACCGAATGTTCCGGCAACAGCTTCGCCATCGGCGGCATGGAAATCGGGATCGTTGACGAGGAAGACGGCGACCTTGCCCTTGAGGTCCACGCCCTTGAAATCGTCCCACCCGCGTTCGGGGGCGTTCACCCCGTAACCGACGAAGACCAGCGGGGCCTGGTCGATCGTGGCCGTATCGGATGGCTGCAGGGTCGACACGTAAATGTCCTGCGGAAAATTCAGCTTCTTGGCCGTTCCGTCATGTTCGAAAGACAGGCGTTGCGGCGTGCCGAGACGGGTGTGCAGCAGCGGCACCTTCTGGGTCCAGCTGCCGTCTTCGCCCCCCGGTTCCAGACCCAGCCCCTGCAGGCGGCCGATGAGATAGCCGATGGTCCGTTCTTCACCGACCGTGCCGGGCGCGCGCCCTTCGAACTGGTCGGACGCCATGGTGCGGACGGTCTGTTCCAGCCGGTCCGGATCGATGCCCGCAGGTGCCGTTTCGGGCTGCTGCGCCATGGCAGAGGTCGAAACAAGCAGGGCAGTCGTTGCGGCAAGGCTGCGAAGGATCATGAAACACTCCGGATAGGGCAGGGATGCCTTACCCTAGCCGGTGTGTTCATCGGTGCAAGGTCAGCTGCGCATATCGGGGCTGGAGCTCAGGGCCGGAGCTCAGGGCCGGAGCTCAGGGGCGGGGCGGTTTGCCCTTGCCCTTGAATGGCTTGCCCTTCTTGAACGGCTTGCCGCCGCTGGGTTTGCCTTCGCCAGACTTGCCCTTGAAGCCGCCATCCGGCTTGCCGCCACCGAACTTGCCGCGTGGGGCGTCGCCGCCGGGCTTGCCGTCGCCGAACTTGCCGCGTGGGCTGTCGCCACCGGGCTTGCCGCCACCGAACTTGCCGCGTGGGCCACCACCACCGGATTTGCCGTCGCGCGGCTTGCCGCGGAAGCCCCCGCCACCGGGCTTTCCGCCCAGCGGCCGGGCGTGGACTCTGCCGCCGCCGCCATTCCTGCGGTTTTCGCGCGCTTCGACCCGTGGGCCATCGGGCGCTTCGACGATGGCGATGGCGTCCTGTTCGTCATCGGGGCTGGCGGTGCGCTGCACGGCATCGGCAAACTTGGCCGCTACCGGACGCGGTATCTGGAACCAGCTTTCATGCTGGCCGATACGGATCGCGCCAATTTCGTTGCGGGTCACATGTCCGCGGCGACAGATCAGCGGCATGATCCAGCGCGGTTCGGCATTCTGGCGGCGGCCGATGTCCATGCGGAACCACACCACGTCTTCGAAGCCGGGGCGGTGGCGTTCGGCCTTGGCCTTTTCACGCGCTTCGGGCGTGTTGGCGAGCAATTCTTCGGGCTCGGGCATTTCCGCGCGATAGGCCTGCACCAGCGCGGCGGCGATATCTTCGGGCGGCATACGCGACATGATGTCGGCAGCCAGTTCGCGGTCGTATTCTTCCACCTCGCGCGGCGCGGTCAGCCGTTCGATCAGGCGGGTGCGGTCTTTCTGGCGGATCGCTTCGGGGGTTGGCGCATCGATCCATTCGGCTTCGATCTGCGCCCCGCGCAGCATCCCTTCAACCCGGCGGCGGCGGTTATAGGGCACGACGATGGCGGCGATGCCCTTCTTGCCCGCCCGGCCGGTACGGCCCGAACGGTGTTGCAGCGTTTCGGCATCGCGCGGAATTTCGACATGGATGACGAGGCTCAGCGTCGGCAGGTCGATCCCGCGGGCCGCCACATCGGTTGCCACGCAGACGCGCGCGCGCCGGTCCCGCAGGGCCTGCAGCGCCTGGTTGCGTTCGCTCTGCGAATGTTCGCCCGACAGCGCGACGACGCCGAAACCACGGTTCTGCAAGGTCGCGTGGAGGCGGCGGACACTTTCGCGCGTGGCGCAGAAGCAGATGGCGGTCTCCGCTTCGTGGAACCGCAGCAGATTGACGACGGCGTTTTCGATTTCCGACGGGCCGACAGCGACGCCCTGATAGGCGATATCGCCGTGTCCGCGCGTCTCGCCCACCAGCGACAGCCGCAGGGCGTCGCGCTGATAGCGTTCGGCTAACCGTTCGATCTGGCGCGGCATGGTGGCGGAAAACAGCAGCGTGCGGCGCGTATCCGGCGTGGCGTCGAGGATTTCCTCGAGATCTTCGCGGAAGCCCATGTCGAGCATTTCGTCCGCCTCGTCGAGCACCACGCCAATGAGGCCCGACAGGTCCAGTGCGCCGCGTTCGATATGGTCGCGCAGCCGCCCCGGCGTACCGACGACGATGGCCGGTCCGCCGCGCAGATTGCGGCGTTCCTTGCTCGCATCCATCCCGCCGACGCAGGTGGCGATGCGCAGGCCGGCCCCGGCAAACAGCCAGCCGAGTTCGCGGCTGACCTGCAGCGCCAGTTCACGCGTCGGGGCGACGACGAGCACGAGCGGCGTCTCGCTCAGCGGGGATCCGCCCAGGTCGCCCAGCAGCTGATCGGCAAGCGCAAGACCGAAGGCGACTGTCTTGCCGCTGCCGGTCTGGGCGGAAACGATCAGGTCGCGCCCGTGCGATTCGGTTTCGGTAACAGCTTTCTGAACGGGAGTAAGCGCCTCGTAACCACGAGCGCTCAATGCCTCGCCGATCACCGGCGGGAGGTGGGAAAACGACATTGAATTCTTTCTTTCGTGCGCGGGGTATGGGCAGGGGGTGCCGGCTCGCCGCGGAGCGGGCGTGGCCCGCAATCGCGTGCGCCTTACACGCAAATGCCCCATTTGGCCCGCATTATTTTGCAACTGCGAAATATGCCGGGCGGAAAGGGGGCGGGCAATGTGACAGATTGGCGTCGGAAATAGCGCATCTGTCGTCAAACCGCCTTCGCGCGGCAATCACACGGTCAAACATCCCCCCTAGGCGGCCCTCAACTTATCCGGAGGGCAACCATGAAAATCAGAAATACCCTGTTCGCCAGCGCCGCCATCGCGGCTCTTACGCTTCCCGTCATGGCACAGGCCGGCGAAGTTGCCGGTACGGTGTCGGACGCCAGCAATACCATTGCCCTGCGCAGCGCGCAGGTCCGTATCGTCGAGCTGGACCGGGTCACGGCCACCGGGCGTGATGGTTCGTTCCTCTTCGCCGATGTTCCGGCAGGCGATTACACGCTCGAAATCACTTATGTCGGCGCGCAGACCGTTACCCGGTCGATCTCTGTTCCGGCGACGGGTGCGGTGCGCAGCGATATCGCACTGGCCGGATTCGGAGACGATGAAATCCTGGTCGTCGGCCAGGCGGCCAATCTGTCCAGCTCGCTGTCGCGCAAGAAGGAAGCCGATGGCATTTCCGATGTGCTGACACGCGATGCGATCGGCCAGTTCCCGGATCAGAACGTGGCGGAAAGCCTGCGCCGCGTCCCCGGCGTCAACGTGCTGAACGATCAGGGCGAAGGCCGCTTCGTTTCCGTCCGCGGGCTCGACCCCGAACTGGTTTCGACCTCGCTCAACGGGGTGCGCCTGCCTTCGCCGGAAAGCGATGTACGCTCGGTCGCGCTGGATGTGATTTCCAGCGACATCATCGAATCGATCGAAGTGAAGAAATCGCTCACCCCCGACATGGACGGCGATACGATTGGTGCCTCGGTCGAAATCCAGACCACCAGCGCCTTCGATCGCAAGAAGGATCTGCTGATCGTCAAGCTGGAAGGCAGCTATAACGATTATGCCGATGCGCTGACGCCCAAGGCGAGTGTCGATTTTGCCACCCTGCTGACGGACAATTTCGGCGTCTCGGGCGGCCTGTCCTATTACCGCCGCAAGTTCGAAACCGACAATATCGAAGCCGATGACTGGATCGAGGAAGGTGGCATCGTGCCGCTCGAACTGCAGTATCGCGATTACGATGTGGAGCGCGAACGCATCAGCGGGACGCTGGGCTTCGATTACCGCGCCAGCGATACCACCGATCTTTACGTGAAGGGCACGTGGAGCCAGTTCGACGATCAGGAATATCGCCGCCGTCTGACCTTCGACATGGGCGATTTCGAAGATTACGGCCCGACCAGCTTTGCCAATGGCATCGCCACTTTCAACGATGCGCGCATTCCCGACCCGGAAAGCGACGACCCCGAAGATATGGTGCGCCAGCGCATCGGTGTGGAACGCGACATCAAGGACCGGTTCGAACGCCAGCGCATCTGGTCGGTGGTTGCCGGCGGCAAGACCGACACCGGAACCTGGTTCGCCGATTATTCGGCCAGCTATGCCCGCGCTTCCGAAAAGGAGAATGGCAGTGTCGATCCAGCAGAATTCCGCCAGCGGTTCGATGATGACGGCCTGGCAATCGGGTTCGATCTGACCGATCCGCGCGTGCCCGCATATAGCGTGATCTCCGATCCGGGCAGCTTCTACGATCCAGCGGCCTATGAACTGAACGATCTGGAATATACTGCCCTGTCGGATGCGCAGGACGAAGAATGGTCCGGGCGGGTCGATTTCGGCCGCCGCTTCATTACCGATGGCGGTGAATTCACGGTTCAGGCCGGTGCCAAGGGGCGCTGGCGGGACAAGCGGTACAACAACGACGTCGAATTCTATGAAAACGACAGTCTCACGCTCGATCAGGTCAGCGGTTCGGCGACCTATCGCCTGGCCCCGCTCGACCCGATGCCGAGCAAGACCGGCGGCAGCGATTTCTTCCGCGACAATCGCGGCGATTTCGAGTTTGTCGAAACCGACAGCATCTTCGATTCCGCAGTCGCCGATTATTCGGTGAGCGAGGATATCATGGCCGGCTATCTGCTGGGCCGCTGGGACAGCGCGACGCTGCGGGTGATCGGTGGCGTTCGCTATGAACACACGACCAACGATATCAGGGGCAATCTGGTCACGCTGGTGGAAGAAGGTGCGACCCTGCCCGACGGCGGGGAAGCGGAAGACGACACCGTGCTGATCGCACCGACCGCGATCGACAGGAAATACGGCACCTGGCTGCCCAGCCTCAACATCCGTTTCGAACCGAGCCGCAATGTGGTCCTGCGCCTGGCCGGATATCGCAGCCTGGTGCGCCCGAAACTGTCGCGTCTCGCCCCGCGTTTCTCGGTCGAACAGAACGACGATGACGAGCGTGAAGGTGAATTCGGCAATCCCGATCTGCTCCCGTACAAGGCGTGGAATTTCGACGCTTCGGCCGAATATTACATGAGCAGCACGGGCGCGATCACGGCGGGCATATTCTACAAATCCATCAAGGATTACATCGTGGATGCCAATTTCGATGGCGACGATGCGCCCTATAACGGCCTTTATCGCGGTATCGCATTCGACGAAGCGGTCATTCCGCTGAATGGCGATACGGCGGATGTGTTTGGCGTGGAAATCGGCGTGTCGCAGGCGTTCACCTTCCTGCCCGAACCCTTCGACGGGTTCATCGTCAGCGGCAATTACACCTATACCGATGCCACCGGCACGGTATTCACCGATGGCGATATTGCCGATCCGCGCAAGATCCCGCTTCCCGCTACGTCCAAGCATACGGCGAACCTTTCGCTCGGCTATGACAAGGGGCCGATCGATATCCGCCTGTCCGGCACCTATCGCGACAGATATCTCGATGAGCTGGCAGGCACCGCCGATTACGACCGTTTTGTCGACGATCACTTCCAGCTCGACCTGTCGGCCAAGTTCCGCGTGAGCGACGGCATCCAGCTGTTCTACGAATGGGTGAACATCAACAACGCGAAATACTTCGCCTACAATACGCTGGGCAGTCAGCGTAATCTGCTCCAGTATGAAGAATACAACTGGACTATGAAGGGCGGCGTGAGGGTGACGTTCTGATGCACAAGGGATTGCCGATTTTCATTCTTGCCGGTGCCGGCTTCGTCGCAGCCTGTGCGACGGTGCCGCCGCCCGGCGACCCGGCAGTGCCGGTCTATGCCGTGGCCGAAACCGAGCCGGTGGCCACAGCCAATGCCGATGCGGCGGACGATCCGGCGATCTGGCGCAATGCGGCATCGCCTGCCGACAGCCTGATCGTCGCGACCGACAAGAAAGGCGGGCTCTATGTCTACGGGCTCGACGGCAAGGTGAAGAGCTTCACCGCGCATGCCGCGCTCAACAATGTCGATCTGATCGACATGGGCGATGCCGGGGTGATCGTTTTCGCCAGCGACCGCAGCGACGAGGCCAAGGCAGGCGTGATGCTCTATCGCCTCGATCCGCAGAGCGGGGCGCTGACGGCGCTTGGCCGCGTGGAAACGGGGCCGGGCGAAGCCTATGGCATCTGCGGCACGCGGCGCGGCGAGCGGCTGATCGTCTACAGCGTGCCCAAGAACGGGCGCATCGGCGAATGGGAGGTGTCGCTTGGCGCAACCCCCGCGGCGCGTGAGCTGCGCACCATGCAGGTCCGCACCCAGCCCGAAGGCTGCGTGGTCGATCACCGCAACGGCACGCTGTATATCGGGGAAGAAGATGTCGGCATCTGGCGCTTTGCCCCGGGCACGACCGCAGGCGAGCTGGTTGCCCCGGTCGATGGGCGCAGGCTCGTCGCCGATCTGGAAGGTCTGGCGCTGGTGCCGCGCGGCGCGGATGGCGGCTGGGTCTATGCATCCAGCCAGGGCGACAACACCTATATGCGCTATGCCCTGCCGGACATGACCCCGGCGGGCCGGTTCCGCATTGCCAGCGGGCAGTTCGGCAGCACGGAAGACACCGACGGGATCGAAGCCATGGCGGGCGATTTCGGCCCGGCCTTTCCGGGCGGGCTGTTCATCGCGCAGGATGGCGACAACGAAGGCAAGGCGCAGAATTTCAAATTCGTACCGCTCGCCGCGATCGAACAGGCGCTGGGCGACTGAGTCGTGGGCGGGCCCGGCGTGCAGGCCGGGTCCGCCACCCTGCTGGCAAAGCAGAAAGCCAGCACTTTCCGACGCTTAAAATTTGCGATTGATTTGCATTATCCTTATCATTAGGGCGGCCTCGGATTTGAAGAGGGGTCCTAGTGATAAAGACTGTTTGCATCGTTTCGCAGCTGGCCGTGGCCAGTGTTCTCGGCCTTGCCGCCGCACCCGCGCAGGCACAGGATGCCCCCGCGCCGGACGCGGCCCCGGCCCCGGCCACCGGCGTTCTTGCAGACAGCAGCACGATCATCGTTACCGGCCGTGCGCAGAAGCTGTACCGGGTCGATGAAACCGTGTCCGGCAAACTGCCCACCGCACCGCTCGAATCCAGTCAGGTGGTCACCACGATCACCAAGGAACTGATCGAGGATCAGGGCGCGCGCAATGCGCAGGATCTCTACCGCAACATCTCCGGCGTCAGCGTGTTCAGCTATGCCGGGGTCACCGCCCGCGGCTTCCGGCAGGAAGAAGTGTTCTACGACGGTCTGCGCGGCGATCCCTATGCCGGTTTTTCCGTTCCGCAGCTGTTCAACATCGAACGGGTGGAATTCCTCAAGGGGCCGTCCGGTATGCTCTATGGTCCCGGCGCACCGGGCGGCATCTTCAATTACGTGACCAAAAAGGCCGATCCCCGCGCTTTTTCCGCCGAGGTGAAGGCGGTGGCCGGGACGGAAGACCGCTTTGGCGGCTCTGCCGAAATCAACGCGCCGCTGGGCAATGGCTTCGCGGTTCGCGGTGGCCTGTTCTACGAAGATCGCGGCACCTTCCGCTATAATGCCACATCGCAGACGCTGATCGCCGATACCGGGGTGACGATGGATTCCGGCCCGGTCCGGGTCGATATCCAGGCCACCCGTTACGATCAGGATCTCGATGCCAACCGCCTGCGCGGCGTGCCCGTCGATGACGAAGGCAATTTCCTCACCTCGCGGCGGTGGAACCACAATGAACCGACCGATTATCTGAACCTCAAATCCGATGTGTTCCAGATGCGCGTCGAGGCGGAGCCGGTCGCAGGCCTCAGCCTGAATGCGACGGCGCGGTACAATGATGCCCAGGAAGTGCAGCAATATCACGAACCGCGCGGCCTGTTCGATTCCGACGGCGACGGTAAGGTCGATGCCACCATCCGCGAATTCCGCGATCAGTTGAGGACCGAGGAATCATGGTCGTTCGGCGGCAATGCCGTATGGTCTGCCGATTTGACCGACAGTGTGCGCAACCGCCTGCTGCTGGGGGCCGACCATTTCATGGGCGACACCTATTTCCAGGGCCGGTCCCTGCGCGGCACCACGGTGGCCACACCGGGGCTGCCGGGTCCGCTGAGCCTGTTCGATCCGCAATATGGCCAGACCGATCCATCCACCTACAATGAAATTCCGTTCCGCATTACCGATACCGAAATCAGGCGGACCGGCTTTTACCTGCTCGACGAACTGACCATCGGTCGGCTGATCGTGACCGGCGGCATCCGCCGGGACAGGTTCACCGACAATGCCGATGGCACCGTGTTCAAGGATAGCAAGACGACCTATCGCGGCGGTCTGGTCTATCGCATCACCGACGATATTTCCGCTTTCGGGCAATATGCCACCAGCTTCGAACCGCAGAGTGCGGAATCGCAGAACCCGCTGGCGGGCGGCCCCTTTGCGCCGACATCGGGCGACATTTACGAAGGCGGGATCAAGACTGCGCTGTTCGGCGGCAGAATCCAGTCTTCGCTATCGGCCTATCGCATTACCCGGTCGAACATTCTCCAGGCCGATCCGCGCGGGGATGTCGACAATGATGGGGTCGACGATCTGCTGTCCATCGGTGAAATCACCAGCAAGGGCATCGAATTCGATCTGGCTGCCGATATCACGCCCGACTGGGTGCTGACGGTGGCCTATGGCTATAACGATACCAAAATCACCGGCGACAATGGCGGAGGCGGTTTTGCCAACAATGTGGGCGATCGTTTCGCCAATGCGCCCGAACACCAGCTCGGTTTCTGGACGCGGTATCAGTTCCCCGCCGCAGGATTCGCCGTGGCGCTGGGTGGCGATTACGTTTCCGAACGCGTCAGCATCAGCGGGCAGCCGGTCAAACCCTATATGATCTTCGATGCTTCGCTGATCTATGAAGTCGGCCCGTTCCGCGCGCTGGTCAGGGTCGATAATCTGTTCGACAAGACTTATGCGTCGTCGGGCTTCGTCGATCGCACCGGGCATTTCCCCGGCGCGCCGCGTTCTGCCTTCCTTGAGGTCGGCTACAGCTTCTGATGGATATTGCGCGCGACTTTGTGAAAGATCGCCCGGCAAGGGCGGGTGTGGCGAAGAAAGCGCCCAAGGCCGCGCGCACATGGTGGGTCGTGCATCAATGGGTGGGGCTCAAGCTCAGCCTGTTCATGACCTTTATCCTGCTCACCGGCACGCTGGCGGTGGTCAGCCATGAAATCGACTGGGCGCTGCAACCCAGCCTGCGCGTCGCGCCATCCAGTGTGGAAGGCCCGGTGGCCTGGGCCTCCATTGCCGAAAATGCCCAGCGCTATCCCGGCGTCGCGGGGGTGGAAGCGATAGAAGCACCCACCGCTTCGGCCTTCGCGGCCAGGGTGATAATCCGGTATCCGGATGATACTTACGGATTTCTCCATGCCCATCCGACGACCGGGACCATTCAGGGCACCGGGCCGTGGGTGGGGGCGCAGCGCGTGCTCAGAAACATGCACCGGCATCTGAATTTGCCGACCAAGCTGGGCGTGCCCATCGTAACATCGCTGGCCTTTCTCCTGCTGGTCAGCCTGGTCAGTTCCTTCGTCGTCTACAAGCGCTGGTGGCGCGGCTTTACCAAGCCGCTGCGCAATCGCGATGCACGGACCTGGTGGGGCGATTTCCATCGCCTTGCCGGTGTCTGGTCGCTGTGGTTCATCGCCCTGATTTCCCTGACCGGGGTGTGGTATTTCGTCGAAAGCTTGGGGCTGGGCGCCCCGCCGCCACCGCGGGTTGCGGCAGAAGACATTGCCAGCTCTCCCACCGACAGGACCGATATCGCCGCCGCGGTTGCAGCGGGGCTGAAAGCCTATCCCGGCCTACGCCCGCAGCAGCTTGTCATGCCCGAAGGCGATAGCCCCGTGCTTGTCATCCACGGCGATTATGAAGCCGCGCTGGTCCGGCCACGGTCCAACACCGTCTGGGTCGATACGCGCAATGCCAGGGTCCTGCTCAAGACCGATGGCCGCGACATGAGTGTGCATCAGCGGATCGGTGAAATGGCCGATCCACTGCATTTCGGGAATTTCGGCGGGTACTGGACCAAGATTCCCTGGTTCCTCTTCGGGCTGGCGATGACCGGCCTGTCGGTGTCGGGGGCGGCGATCTATTCGCTCAGGATCGGGCGCGACCGCGACCGCGCGGTGCGCCTGTCGCGCAGTTTTGCAGGAATGTGGCAGGGCATGGGCCGCTGGCGCTGGCTTTCGGTCGCGATGCTGGCGATCGGGGTGATCTTCCTGCAGTTTCTCATTTTTCAGATCGGGCAGTAGATCCGGCGGCGCAGTCGCGCAAAGGCGCGGGGCAGGGGCGGATTTTCCTACTCCCCGGGCGGCGTGATAGCCTTGGCCGGACAATCCATCCGGAGACGAGGGAAAATGTATCGCGCCGCTGCCGCCTGCAAGCTGACAGCCATAAGCCACAAGCCGACATTTCACGCCTGCAAGCCGACAAGGCGCTGGTGCAAGGCGACAGGTCGCGGACGCAAGCCGACGGGCAAACCGCACAAGCTGACGCCGGATCGTGCAAGCCGACTATTTTTGTCTCTGGACAGTGTAACACCCGGTCCATGTCTCGGCGGGTGGGCGGCGAAACGGGCCGAATCAGTCGGCCTTCTTCGCGCGTTGGCGCATCATCCCTTCCTGCGCCACGCTGGCGACCAGTTCGCCCGTGCGGTTGAAGATGTGGCCCCGGTTGAAACCCCTGCCGCCGCCGCTCCACGGTGCATCGGTGACATAGAGCAGCCATTCGTCGGCGCGGGCGGGGCGGTGGAACCAGATGGCGTGGTCCAGGCTGGCGCCCACCAGTTCGCCACGCATCCAGCTCAGCCCATGGGGCAGTGCGCTGGTGCCCAGCAGGGTGAAATCGCTGGCATAGGCGATGACCGCGCGGTGGAGGGCCGCATTCTCCTCGATCGGGGGCAGCGGGGCGACGGTGCGGAACCAGCTATGCGCGCGCGGTTCGCGCGGTTCGCTGTTCATCCAGTGCAACCGGTCGACCGTGCGCATGTCGATCGGGCGCGGGCGCAGGACCAGGCTGCGCTGCTGCTCGCTCATCCGGTCGCCGCGCTGTTCGACCATGATCCGGCGCATCTCCATGTCGCTTTTCAGCTCTTCGGGCGGGGCGACATCGGGCATGGTCACATCGTCGTGCGACAGGCCATCCTCCGGCCGCTGGAAACTGGCGGTCAGGTTCAGGATCGCCCGCGTGTCGCCATCCCTGTCGGGCTGGCTGGCCACGACCCGGCGGTTGGCAAAGCTGCGCCCGTCGAAATCGCGCGCGGTGCGATAGGCGATATCCACGCCTTCCTCGCCGCCGCGCAGGAAATAGGCATGCAGCGAATGCGCCTCCAGCCCTTCCGGCGCGGTGGCCTGTGCGGCCTGCAGCGCCTGCGCGATCACCTGCCCGCCGAATACGCGCCCGACCCCGCCGGGCTGTTGGGGGGCGGTAAAGGCATCTTCGCCATCGCGGGTCACGGTCAGCAGGCTGACAAGGCCTGCGACAAGCTCTTCGGGGGTCTGTTCTTCACTCACGCCTGCGGCTTTGCGGTGGGTTTACGTTTGCGTCAAGCACCGGCCTTGGCGGCGGGCGTCGATTTGCTCAGAGAAAGGCCTTGCGCCACGCCCGGAACGCCAGCGCCTTGGCGCGGCTGGTGGCCGGCCAGCGCCCGGGCGCGCGGGGGCGGAACCCCCATTTGCGCACGATGCCGTTGAAACAGCGCGCATCGGCTTCGGCATAACTCCATTCGCTGCGCCAGGTGATCGACAGCGAAATCGAACTCTCCCGCCCGTTGCGCACGAAATGGGGGGCCATGACGGGGACATATACGGCCTCGCCCGGATCGATGCCGATGGGCATCCCGCCGGCCAGCAGATCGTCGGCCCAGGGCAGTTCGCGCGGGCCGCCAAGGTGATAGCTCTCGTGCACCTCGTCGGGGGCATAGGTGGGATCGCCCGCCGGGAACTGGGTCATCACCTTGCTGCCCTTCAGCTGCAGCAGGATGTTGTGTTCGGGATCGAAATGATAGGGCGTGACCGCATTCGGGCTGGAAATGAAGATGAAGCCCTGCGGCGTCAGCATGGTGCCGGTCGTCACTTCGATCATCGGCCGCATCTCTTCCAGCAGCGCCATCAGCAGGGCGCGGTATGCCGGCACCTGTTCGATGTTCTTGAGCACCGCCCAGCTGTTGCTGGTGGCGATATGGCGAATGGTATCGCCAATGGTCAGGCCGTTGGACCCCGGCTTCCCATCCACGCCCACCGGCAGATCGCCGCGATTGTACTCGATCGATGCTTCGGGCAGCGCTTCGCCCAGGCGGGCCAGCGCATCCAGCGCCAGCCGGTCGTCATGCTGCAGCGTGTGCCGCAGGACATGCGGCCGTTCTGGATAATCGCGGGCGAATGCAGCGTATGATTCAGCCGAGAACACACGCCTCTGGCCATCGGCCGGCGCTATCTGATCTACGGTCACCGGGTCTTCTCCCACCTGCGGGCTTCAATGGTTGTCAACATGGTCCCCACCCCCCTGCGGATCCGCCCGCCCAAGGGGATGGAAACGGCGGCGATTTCGCGGCGGTCGTCCCAGATCTGTTCGATCATCGGATGGCCTGCAGCCGCGCAGCTATCGGTCGTCTCGATGTCGTCGCGGTCCAGCAAGGCGAGGTTTTCGACCTGCAACAGCATGCCTGGCGACAGCTTGTAGAGCGCCTCATCGAAAGCAGTCTTGAAACTGTGGGCGAGCGGCGGAGTGATGAAATTGCACAGCATGGCGATCGGCTTGCCGTCGATATGGAAGGCCAGACGTTCCAGCTTTCCCTCGCCCGCGGCGCCTTGCAGGCTTGCGCGGAAAAAGGCGGCAGTTTGCCGCGTACTGGTGAGCGAGGAGCCCTCCTTCCCCTTCCAGCCCGCATGCTCGAGCGCGAGAAACTGGTCGATCCAGCTATCGAGACCGTCGCTGCCCTGCGTGCGGGTGAACACGAGGCTGCCGCTCTCTTCAAGCCGCCGTCGCTTGCGCAACAGTTCCTTGCGGCGTTTTTTGCCAAGGATGCCGACCAGATGGTCTTCAGGCGATTTGCCCCGGCGTAGGCTTGCCCGGCGGAGGCGGTGTACCACCTTGCACGCGCGCCGTTCCCCTTCGCAAACCCTGGACAGAGCCGCGACGGCGGCACCGTCGGCAGGCAGTGCGGCGATATGGAGAAACAGGCTGGGCCGCCAATTCCGGTCTGCCCAAGCGAGCAGGGCGGACCAGAAAGTCTCTGCATGGTCCGCAGCAATCAGCGGCTCGCCGCAAAAGCTGTTGGGATGCAGCCAGTTGCCGATATGGGGCAGGGAATGGCCGTGATAGTCACGCGTGCGTTGCAGCGGCATGACTGCGACCAACACGCCATCCACAACCAGCATTGCGAGATGGATTCTGCCAGCGCGATCGAACTGTTCGAACGAGGGCATTACTAACCAGTGTTCGCCAAATGGGTTGGGCGTTGCGGCAGAACCGGCAAGCCTGCGCCAGGATTCTACGAATTCCGGCGTCGCCGCCTGCGTCCAGGGCCGCACCGAAAAGCCATTTGGATGGACAGGACGCACCGCAACGCTGGCGGATGCATCGCGCCGCCGTTCTTCGGTCAGATCTTCCATCCGCGTCAATTGTCACCGCCCCCTCTGCGAACGATAGCATATAATGAGGCGGCTTAAACTTGCTTAACGTCAAAAAAGGCAAGGACGGCGACATCCGCGGATGCCGCCGCCCCCGATCGTTAAAGCAGGGACAGATCAGCCCGCCGCGAGCGCCGCCAGCAGCAGCAATGCGACGATATTGGTGATCTTGATCATCGGGTTCACCGCTGGACCGGCGGTATCCTTGTACGGATCGCCCACAGTATCGCCCGTCACGGCAGCCTTGTGGGCTTCGCTGCCCTTGCCGCCGTGGTGCCCGTCTTCAATATATTTCTTGGCATTGTCCCACGCGCCGCCACCGGCGGTCATGGACAGTGCCACGAAGATCCCGCCGACGATTACGCCGAGCAGCAATGCACCCAGCGCGGCAAAGCCGTTTTCCTGACCCGCGAGGAAGGTGATTGCGTAATAGACCACGATCGGGGCCAGCACCGGCAGCATCGATGGTACGATCATTTCCTTGATCGCTGCCTTGGTCACCAGGTCAACCGTGCGGGCATAGTTCGGGCGGCTCGTGCCGGCCATGATGCCTGCGTCATTGGCGAACTGTTCGCGCACATCGACCACAACGTCACCGGCGGCGCGGCCCACCGCGGTCATGCCCATCGCCCCGAACAGATACGGGAGCAGTGCGCCGAGCAGCAGGCCGACGATCACATAGGGGTTTTCCAGACTGAAATCGACATCCGCATTCGGGAAGAACTCGGCAAGATCGGTCGTATAGGCCGCAAACAGCACCAGTGCCGCAAGGCCGGCCGATCCGATTGCATAACCCTTGGTCACCGCCTTGGTGGTATTGCCCACCGCGTCGAGCAGGTCGGTCTTTTCCCTAACGCTGTCGTCGAGACCGGCCATTTCCGCGATGCCGCCGGCATTGTCCGTGACAGGGCCATAGGCATCCAGCGCCACGACCATGCCTGCGAGGGCCAGCATTGCGGTAGCAGCATAGGCGATGCCCATGAGCCCGGCGAGCTGGAAGGTGGCAATGATGCCTGCAACGATCAGGAGCGTCGGCAGCGCAGTGGATTCAAGGCTGATTGCCAGACCCTGGATCACATTGGTACCGTGGCCCGTTTCCGATGCCTTGGCGATCGATTTGACCGGACGATAGTTGGTGCCGGTGTAATATTCGGTGATCCAGATGATCAGCCCCGTGATCGCAAGCCCGATGAGCGAGCAATAGAACAGCGACCAGCCGGTGAACCCGCCGATCTGTTCGGAGAGCCCTTCTTCAGCGAGATTGGTGCCATCGGTTGCAGCCACGATTTCGGTCACCGTGCTTCCGCCAATAACTGTGTCCATGCCGCCAAGGGCGACGTTGATGACCAGCCAGATCAGCGGGATCGAGAGCAGGGCGGTAACCAGGAAACCCTTGTACATCGCGCCCATGACATTCGTGCTGCCTTTGCCCAGCTTCACGAAATAGGTCCCGATGATACTGGTTACGATGCAGGCACCGCCGATCAGCAGCGGCAGGGCCATCATCGGCATCAGCAGATCGCCAAGGCCTTTCAGCAGCAGCGCGGTCAGAACCATGGTGGCCCCGACAGTGACGACATAGGTTTCGAACAGGTCGGCGGCCATACCGGCGCAATCGCCGACATTGTCGCCCACATTGTCCGCGATAACGGCGGGGTTGCGGGGGTCGTCTTCGGGAATTCCCGCTTCGACCTTGCCGACCAGATCGGCGCCGACGTCCGCTGCCTTGGTGAAGATACCGCCGCCCAGACGCGCGAAGATCGAGATCAGCGAAGCGCCGAAGGCCAGGCCGACGAGCCCGTCGATCACTTCACGGCTGTTGGGTGCGTGGCCGCTGGGGCCGACGAGATACCAGAAGAACACCGCGATCGCGAGCAAGGCGAGACCCGCCACCAGCATGCCGGTGATGGCACCGGCACGAAAGGCTAGGGTGAGACCCTGTTGCAGCCCGCTTTGCGCGGCGGCGGCTGTGCGCACGTTCGACCGTACCGAAATGTTCATCCCGATGAAGCCCGCCACGCCGGACAGGATCGCACCGATGGCAAAGCCGATCGCCGGAATAATGCCGAGAAATACGAAAACGAGCACTGCGACGACCACGCCGACGACGGCGATGGTAGTGTACTGCCGTTTGAGATAGGCCTGCGCGCCTTCCTGAATGGCGGCGGCGATTTCCTGCATCTTTTCGTTGCCGGCACCGGAGCCCAGCACCTGGCGGCTGGTGACGAAACCGTACACGACGGCAAACAGTCCCAGCACGATTGCTATGAGAACAAGGTCCACTGAAATTTCCCCTCCCGATTGATTTTATATATTTTTGATCGACCCGGCGCGGGAAACGCAAGGCCCCCGCCTGAAAGGTATAGGCCGCCTATATTGCGTGACAAGGACGAAATGCGCAGCAATCAGAGCTTCGCAGCCGCCCCTCGCGCAAGCGATCAATGCCGGTAGCCTAGGCCCTGTTCGGGAGAGAGGGTTGCGCCATCCAGCACGAGGTTCGGTGTGCCTGCCGAAACCGTGCCGATGCGCGTGGCGGGAACGGGCAGGGTTGCGCCTTCCGTTGCCGTGAAGAGCAATTGGTAGTCATCGCCCCAACGCATGCATCCTTCCGCCCGCGCCGGATCGGCCACGGGCACACGGGCGGTTTCGATCTCGAAGCGCGCCCCGCTCGCCTCAGCCATGCGCCAGCAATCGAGCAGAAGTCCGTCCGAAATATCCATCATGGCGCTGACCAGCGGGGCCAGCGCCTGCCCTTGCGCCAGTTGCGGGTGCGGGCGGCGATAGGCGAGATCGTTCGCGCTGCCCGATCCGCGATCGTCGAGGCCGAGCATGGCCCGCCCGAGGACCCCGGTTACATAGACTGCATCGCCCGGCTGCGCGCCGCGCCGGTCCGGCGCGGGGGTGCAGACGGCCCTGCCGATGGCGGTGCAGCCCCACACGCGCCGTCCGTCGGCCCGCACGGTGTCGCCGCCGAGCAGGGGTACATCATAGGCGGTCAGAATTTCGCCTAGGCCGTGGGCAAACCGATCGTCCCCGTCGCCCAGCATGTGAGCGACCAAGACACCCAGCGGCTGTGCGCCCTTGGCGGCGAGATCGGATAGGTTCACTGCCACCAGTTTCCAGGCGATGTCGGCTGGATCTTCATCTTCGCGGATATGCACGCCCTGAACCAGCGTATCATGCGTCAGGATCAGATGTTCGCCGCCGACTTCTAGAACTGCGGCATCGTCTTCCAGACCGCGAGCTGCGGGATTATCCGCCAGCGCCCTTAGGGCCGCGATGAAGTCGGCTTCGTTCAGCGCCCGGCATCCTTGGCCACGGCATCCAGCACGCCATTGACGAACTTGGCTTCGCGGTCGTCGAAGAAAGCCTTGGCGACATCGACATATTCGCTGATCGTGCTGGCTTTGGGCACATCGGGCCGGGCGAGCAATTCGTAAGTGCCTGCACGCAGGATCTGGAGCATGGTCTTGTCCAGACGTGCCAGAGTCCAACCTTCCGCGAGACGCGCGGTCAGCTTGCCGTCGATTTCGTCACGGCGTGCGTCGACACCGCCGACGATGTCGTCGAAGAAATCGACGTCGGCTTCGGCATATTCCTCGTCTTCGATCACGCGGCCGAGGCGATGCTGGTGAAATTCATCGAGCAGCTTGACCAGGCGTGTGCCCTCCATCTGCTGCTGATACAGTGCCTGGACGGCGCCCAAGCGGGCGGCGCTGCGTGCCTGGGATCGGGATTTCTGGTTCATTTCAATCTCGTGGAAATAGACAGGGCATGCGCGGGAAGACCTTCTGCCTCCGCCAGCTTTACCGCAGCCGGGCCAATCGCGGCAAGAGCGGCTTCGGAGGCATCGATGAAACTGGTGCGCTTCATGAAATCGAGCACCGACAATCCGCTGGCAAAGCGGGCACGGCGCCCCGTAGGAAGGACGTGGTTGGGACCGGCGATGTAATCGCCCACCGCTTCTGGCGTATGGCGGCCAAGAAAGACGCTGCCGGCGTGGCGTATCGCATCGAACAGCGCCTGCGGGTCGTCCACCATCAGTTCGACATGTTCGGCAGCCAGGCGGTCGGACAGGGCAGGGGCTTCTGCCAGGCTGTCCACCAATACGATCAGCCCGTGCGTATCCCAGCTTGCTTTTGCGGTTTTCCCGGTGGCCAGCTTCATCAGGGCGATGTCGACCGCATCTTCCACCTGACGGGCAAGGCTTTCACTGTCGGTGATCAGGATGGATTGGCTGGTCGGGTCGTGTTCCGCCTGGCTCAGCAGATCGGCGGCGATCCATTCGGGATTGTTGTTGCCGTCTGCGATCACGAGAATTTCGCTCGGGCCGGCGACCATGTCGATGCCGACTACGCCGTAAAGCTGGCGTTTGGCTTCGGCCACCCAGGCATTGCCCGGCCCGGCAATGACATCGACCTTGCCGATCCGCTGGGTGCCATGGGCCAGCGCGGCGACGGCCTGGGCCCCGCCGATGCGCCAGATTTCGTCGACCCCGGCGATATGCGCGGCGGCGAGAACCAGCGGATTGACTGCGCCCTTGGGTGTGGGCGTGGTCACCACCAGGCGGCCGACGCCTGCCACCTTGGCGGGAATTGCGTTCATCAGTAGCGATGAAGGATAGGCGGCACGGCCACCCGGCACATAGAGACCCGCCGCATCGACCGGCCGCCAGCGTGCACCCAGACGCATGCCGATATCGTCGGTATAGTCGCGGTCTGTCGGAAGCTGGCCTTCGTGATAGGCGCGGATGCGGGAGGCGGCGAGTTCGAGCGCGTCACGCAGTTCCGCGTCCAGCGCATCATAGGCGGCGCGGCAATCGTCGAGCGAAATCTGCCAGTCGCCATCCTGCGTCAGATGGTGGCTATCGAACCGCATTGTATATTCGACCAGCGCGCTGTCGCCGCGTTCGCGCACTTCGTTGATCATCGTGGTAACATCGCGACCGACCTGCGCATCGCTTTCGCGTCGGTCGCGCACGACCCGGTCGAACTTCGTGGCGAAGTCCGCATCGCTGGTCCGCAGAAATTGCATCAGGCGGCCTCGCGCCGGGCGGCATCCGCGCGGAATTCCTCGACCAGCGCGCCGACACGCGGATCGGTTTTCAGCGCGGCGCGGTTGACGATAAGTCGCGCCGAAATGTCGAGGATACGGCTGGTTTCCACGAGGCCGTTTTCGCGCAGCGTGGTGCCGGTGGACACGAGATCGACGATCCGTCCCGCCAGCCCCAGCGCAGGGGCTATTTCCATCGCGCCGTTCAGTTTGACGCATTCGGCCTGAATGCCCAGCTGTTCGAAATGGCGACGGGTCAGATTGGGATATTTGGTGGCGACGCGCAGATGGCTGACCCCATCGACGCTGGCGGCGCCTTCCCTGGGTTCGGCCACCGAAAGGCGGCAGTGCCCGAAATCGAGATCGACCGGCGCATAGAGATCGGCATAATCGAATTCTTCGATCACATCGGACCCGACAATGCCCATCTGGGCCGCGCCATGGGCAACGAAGGTCGCCACATCGAACGCGCGCACGCGGATCAGCCGCATATCGTCGCGCGTCGTCGCGAAGGTCAGCGACCGGTTGGCCTTGTCGTGGAAGGCATCTTCGGGCACCACGCCGGCACGCGCCATGACGGGCAGCGCTTCATCGAGAATGCGCCCCTTGGGCACGGCAAAGGTCAGGCTGTCGCTCATGGGCTGCGCAGATAGGCAGCAGGAGGCCAAAGGGCAACACGAATGGCGGACACAGCGGTCATGGATACGGTTTCGGTACCTAAAGCCATCGCATGGCAGGCACAGCATGCAGAACAGAACGGTGCGCCCGGTACGGCGCGGATCGTGCGCGCCTTGCTGGCTCTGGAAGACAGCCCGGCCGCCACCGCGCGGCGGATCCACAGCTGGCAGGGTCTGAGCCTCCGCGATGCCATGCCACTGCGGATTGCGGGCGGGTTTCACAATCTGTTGCTGACGGGGGACGAGCCGCGGCTGGAAGATGTCTATGCCGGGCGCATGAGCGATCAGGGACAGGTCGATACCCTGGTGCGCGAACTGGTCGAAACTTACGACGCGCGCCTGATGCCGTGGCTCGACGGGCCGCCACAGACCAATGAAGCGGGGCGTTCGGCCAGTTTTGCTGCGGCGCTTCTGTGGCTGGCGGACGGGCGCAGCACGGCGCAGTTCGAATTCCTTGAGATCGGGGCTAGCGCGGGCATCAATACGATGATCGGTCGCTATCGCTACAATCTGGGCGGCGTGACGACCGGTCCGCGGGCAAGCCGCATGGTTATCGAACCGGAATGGCGCGGATCACCACCGCCGGCCAGCGATATTGCCTTCGTCGATGCAAGAGGCAGCGATATCGCGCCGGTCGATCTGACGGACGAGCGGCAGGCGCTTCGGCTCAAGAGCTATGTCTGGCCCGAAGCGATCGGTCGCATGGCACGCATCGATGCCGCAATCGCATTGGCTGAACGGATGGCACCTGACGTCGAACGGATGGATGCAGGCGAATGGGTGGTGCGGGAATTGGCGCACACGCCGGAGCCCGCGATTACGCGCGTCCTGGCGCATTCGATCATGTGGCAATATCTGCCTGATGAAACGCAGGCGCGGATCGAAGCCAGCCTGCAGGATGCCGGGGGCAGGGCGACGGCAGAAAGCCCACTGGCGCATCTCTCGCTCGAAACCAATCGCGAGACATTCGCCCATGAACTCAAGGTCCGGTACTGGCCCGGAGGCGAAGAGGTGGTTCATCTCGCCAATGCCCACGCGCATGGCGCTTGGGTGGAATGGCTTGGCTGACCGTCAGGCCTTGCCAGTGTCGGCCAGGAACCTTTCCATCGCCTGATTGACCTTTTCGGGTGCTTCCCATGGCACGAAGTGACCGCAATCGGGCACTTCGGCCAGTGTCATGTCGGTCACGAACTCGCCCATGCTTGCGGTATTTTCCGGTGGCAGCGCCAGATCGTCCTGTGCCCAGATCACCAGCGTCGGGATGCGTAGGCAGGGCAGGGCAGGGGCGGTCCATCCTTCGGGCAGGGTGAACGGGGCATCCATCGGTGGTACGTCGATCGGGCTGGCACGATACCAGTTCAGCATGGCGAAGGCGGCGTCGCGGTTCTGCCAGTCTTCGAGCAGCTTTGCCCGTTCTTCCGGCTCCATCGTGTCCGTGGCACCCCATTTTATTTCCTGAAGCAGAATGCCGCCAAGGCCGTGTTCGCGCACCAGCGCATCATTGGCCGGATCGCGGAAACCGCGCATGTACTGGCTCGCTTCACGCTGGACCTTGCTGGTATAGAGCAGTTTCTGAAAAACCTGCGGATGCGGTGCGTTGGCGATGATGGCGCGGGTGACGCGGCCGCTTTCCTGCCCGGCCAGCGCCACGCCCCAGGCGATCGCGCCGCCCCAGTCGTGACCGACGATCGTGAAATTCTTCACCCCCAGCGCATCGGCCAGCAGGAAGATATCGCCGACCAGCTTGTCCGGCGTGTAGTCGGTGACTTCAGGCGGTTTGGACGATCCGCGATAGCCGCGCTGGTCGGGTGCGATGCAGCGGAAACGGTCGGAAAAATGCGCGATCTGATGGCGCCAGGTGCGGTGGCTTTCGGGAAAGCCGTGGAGGAACATCAGCACCGGTGCATCGCGCGGCCCGGTATCGACCACATCCAGTTCGATCCCATTACCAAGCGTGACGTGCTGCTGTTCCAGATCCATGCTCAACTCTCCGCCTTCATCTTGTCCATATACCCCGAAGCGACCATGCCTGCGACCTGATCGAGCAGCTGGTCGGGCGTGCGGCGCAATTCGCCCATGGCTTCTTCCATGCCTTCCGCCACGATGATTTCGCGCTGATTGGCTTCCACCGCGGCGACGATCCGGCTGGCGGCATCGGCCGGGGTGATGCCATTGTCGATTGCCTTGTCGCTATGCCCGCGCCTGCTGCCATCTGCGGTCAGCGCATTGCGGCTGACATCGGTGGCGACCGAGCCGGGGCACACCACATGAACGGATATGCCCGATTGCGACAGTTCCGCACGCAGCGCATCGGCATAGCCGATCAGCCCAAACTTGGCGGCGCAATATGCGGTGCGCATCGGCACGCCGACCTTGCCCGCGATCGAACTGATGAACAGCAGATGCCCGCTGCCGCGCGCGGTCACATGCGGCAGGAGTGCCTGTGTCGCGGCGATCTGCGCGGTCAGGTCGATGTCGATGATCTGGCGATAGACGCCCATGTCGGTATCGACTGCGGCGCTGCGCTGGGACACCCCCGCATTGGCGACGAAAATGTCCACGCCCTTCCAGGCCACCGCCTGTTCGGTGGCAGCCTGCATCGCGGCATCGTCCCGCACGTCGAACGGCAGGACCAGCGTTTCGGTCGGCAGGTCGCCCGCGACCTGTGCCAGACGCGCTTCGTCCCGGCCCGACAGGATAATGTGCGCGCCGCGGCTGGCCCATTCGCGCGCTAGTGCCGCGCCGATGCCGCTGCTGGCCCCGGTAATCCAGGCGGTCTTGCCTTCGAAGCTCATCTTGTCCCCCTTATGGATAGGTCACTGTCTTGGGCGCACCATCGGGCAGGGGGATGAATTCCCCGTCTTCGCCCGGCACCGTGCCGAAGCGGCCTTCGCGCCAGTCTTCCTTGGCCTGATTGATCCGTTCGCGGCTGGAACTGACAAAGTTCCACCAGGCATGGCGTTTGGTGGTGAAGGCTTCGCCGCCGAGGAACATGACCCGTGCGCCGGTCTTGCTTTCCAGTGTCATTTCGCGCCCCGGCTGCAACACGGCGAGCTGGTAAAGCGTGAGGGCATGGCCATCGACCGACGCTTCGCCGCCCACCAGCATGACCGCGCGTTCATCGGCATCTTCCTCCAGCGGGATCATCCCGCCGGGTTCCAGCATGATTTCGGCATAGATGGTGTCGGCATGGGTGGTGGTAGAAGCACGTTCGCCCCACAATTCGCCCATGATGACGATGGCCTTGGCGTGCCCATCCTCGATCACCGGCAGATCGGTCACCGCTTCGAAGGCGGGGTCGATTTCCTCGCGCCCGTCGGGCAGGGCCAGCCAGGTCTGCATCCCGTAAAGCTTTGGCCCGGCCTCGCGTTCAGCCTTGGGCGAGCGTTCGGAATGGACGATGCCCCTGCCAGCAGTCATCAGATTGACCTGCCCCGGACGGATCGTGGAGAAACTGCCGAGGCTGTCGCGATGGTCTATCGCCCCTTCGAACAACCAGGTCACTGTGGCGAGATTGATATGCGGATGCGGGCGGACATCCATTCCCGAACCAAGATCGAGCTGCGCTGGACCGAACTGGTCAACAAAGATGAACGGGCCGACCATGCTGCGCGACCGGGCAGGCAAGACCCGTCGCACCTCAAACTGGCCCAGATCGTGTGTGGTCGGGGTTAGCGTCTGCTCGAAATTGCTCATGCCGGGTCGAGTTCCTCGTAGTGACGGAAGATGCCGTCTTCGTTGAATGCAATACGCCGATCGCTTGCCAGATAATCAGCAATTCCATCGATAGTCGAGACTGCATCGTGGCAGGCGATCAGGCCGGGATAATCGCCTTCCGCCTTGGCCATGCAGTTGGGAAAGGCATAGCGCAGCCCTTCGACCAGCTGGAACAGCGAAGTGTCGACATGCGTCCACTGCGTGCCCGCCACGAACGGGCCATCGCCCATGCGCAGCGCATTTTCGAAATGGGCGCAGAATTTGGGAATGCGTTCTTCCCGAAAGGCCTTGGCCGCCCTGATGGCGGCATCTTTCTGGTCTTCGTAATACAGGCTGCCCGCGATGGCATGGTGCACATTATGCGCCTCTGCCACGATGTCGCTGATGGTCAGCTGCAGCTGGATCAGATGCAGGTCTTTCGCCACATCGCCAGTGCCCAATGCGTGCCGGTCGGTCAGCCAGGCGAGGATATGGGCGACCTGTGCAATGGCGAAACCGCTCTCGCGCTCGACCAGATAAGGCGGGGCGAAGGGGGCGGAATCACCACCTTCGCTGCGCCTTTCCATATCATCGACCAAGGCGCCCACGCCGTCCTCTCTCGCGCGGTCGCGATAGGCGATCCCGGCCCCTTCCATCAGCAGGCGGACGAACTCCCCGCGGCCCTGGATCGACGGCCAGTACCACAGGTCGTAGCCCGCCCCGCTCATGTTGCCGGGGCCGATGCCTGAATGGCGAGGGCATGCACCCGTTCGCCGGGAATGTCGCCCAGCGCACGGTTGACCATGCGCTGGCGTTCCAGCCGGGATTTGTCGGCAAAGGCCGGGGCTTCGATCACCACGGTGAAATGCGATTCGCCGCTGCCGTCGTCCCCGGCATGGCCGGAATGCTTCGCACTGTCGTTGATTACCTCCAGCCGGGTGGGGCTGAATGCTTCTTCCAGAAGCGCTTCCATTTCCTGCTGGACTGATCCTACCACGGGTTCGAATCTCCTCTTCGGGGGTTTCCTTAGCGCACTTCGCTCCCCATCCTAGAACGAATGCGCCAGACAAAGTTTCACGGACGATTTGAAGACACGGGGCGGGTATGCGCCCACCCATCCTGCACCGAGCCGGGGGAATTCCGCGCGCCGGGCGGGGGCGGGCACGGTTTCGACGGGCCGGGTGAATGGCGCTGGCTGTGTCTCGACCATGTGCGCGAATTCAACGCCGGTTACGACTGGTTCGAAGGGATGAGCGCGGAAGAAATCTACAATGCGCAGGCACCGGGCGCTGGCTGGCGTACCGAAAGTCCCAGTTTTCGCCCGACTGCGGGGGTGGACGGGATGCCGCGCTGGGCCGATTTCGACGATCCGCTGGAGGCGATTTCCGCGCGCGCCGCAGGCATCAAGAGCCGCGCCCGGCGCGAAGCGGAGATGGCGATGGACGGGCGCTTTTCCAAGGAAGAGGCGCAGGCGCTGGAAACGATGGGGCTGGGGCTGGATACCGACCGGCGGCGATTGCGGCGGCGGTATTCGGAACTGGTGCGCCGTTATCACCCTGACCGCAATGGCGGGGATCGGCAGCACGAAGCGCGGCTGGTCCGCGTGGTCGAAGCCTATCAGATGCTGCGCAAATCGCGTGCCATTGGATAGAGCTTCCTCAGCTCTGCGTTATTGCAGGGATTTGGCAGCTTCCTGTCGGGCAATCCGTTCGCTTTCGGTCTTTTCCCGATCCGCTTTCACCTTGCGCGCCTGATTGGCGAGGCCGCGCCAGGTCTTTTCCGCGCGAAGGCTGCGCTCTCTCACATTGTCGAGCGTGGCTTCGCTGGCTTCGACTGCCGCTTCGCGTGCGCGGGCATCGTAGAATTCGAATGTCTGGCTCATGTCAGCCCTTCGCATAAATGGGATCGTGGGGGAGGTGCCCCTTCCGCGCGCCGGGTCGCCCCTGGCACGCGGAAGGAACCTTGGCGGTTACTTAGTCGGCAGCCGACAGATTGATCGCGCTGGCTTTGCCATTGCGGCCGGTTTCGACTTCGTAATTGAGGCGCTGGTCCTTATCGAGCGTGTTCATCCCAGCAGCCTGGACGGCGCTGATGTGAACGAAGCTGTCGTCCGAACCGTCGTCGGGCTGGATGAAGCCATAGCCCTTGTCGGTGTTGAAGAATTTGACTGTTCCGGTCTTGCTCATGATGGTTCCTTTCAAGAACGCATGGAATTGCCCCGCCGCGACATGCGGCGTGGTCGTGCTTAGAATCGTCCGATGAAAGGAAGTCGTCGTCTGGTTTGCGCCGGGGCTATTGAAAGCAAGCGGCGGTCGTCAAAATCCGAAGTCCGTCGCATAATTCGACGTCAGCAACATCGTTGTAGCACGGCCGGGCCGGATTACCTAACCCTCATTGGTGGAGGGGCATAGGCCGCCAGCCGTCTGCCCGCGAAACGGTTTAGAAGCCCGCCGTTCATTGTCATGTTTAGTGGGCGGACATCTTCGAAAATAGATTCATCACCACGACACCGCTGATAATCAATCCCATGCCAATGATCGCCGGAGCATCAAGTTTTTGCCCCTGGAAAGTCCAGGCAACGGCTGAAATGAGAACGATGCCAAGGCCCGACCAGATCGCATAAGCGATGCCGGTCGGAATCGTTTTGAGAGTCAGGGAAAGAAAGTAAAAGGCGACAGTGTATGCAGCAGCCGTAACCAAGCTAGGAACCAACTTGGTAAAACCTTCCGATTGTTTCATGAAAGTTGTGCCGATTACTTCAGCAAAAATAGCCAGAATTAGATAAGCGTAATTCACGTTCGCACTCCATCCAAGGTCGGGAGCGCGAAACCTCATCGCGTCACACCGAACCCAGTTCGATTGACGCCGAGGCAGAGAAGAAGCTGCGTAAACGGATGCAGACCACCACCCTGCTGCTCTATTTTCGACAGAAACTTTATAAACTGATCGGCCGACAAGGTCACGTTCGATTTTTAGTTTCTCATCGAACTTCAACGGCGGGGCCGGATCGTCAGCACACACAAAAACATCCGGCGGCGAGCCCGGACGATAACGCCTGAAGTATCACGCTCTCAAGCAGCCGAAGGCGGTAGCGCGAGAAGACAAGATCACGCGGCCGGAGCGAACCCTGCGCGAAGCGCGTGGCGTAGCTCC
>JAEWZX010000026.1 GCA_023394965.1 Pseudomonadota bacterium
GCTGGGCAGCGAAGCGGGCAGGGCGCGGGCGCTGGCCGCGCTGGCGGCGGCGCGCGAGGCGCTGAAACCGTCGCGCAAGGTCACAACCGAGCAGCTTTCATGGCGGGTCGAAACCGGCATCTGGCAGATCCGCCTGCGCGCCGGGCGCTATGCCAGCGTGTGCCGCAAAGCCGACAATTCCGCGCTTTTCGCGCTGCTCGCCCGCACCGGGCGGGGCGCAGTGGGGGAGGCGGTGTAGCGGAACGTCACGGTTCTATCCGGGCCGGTTCGTGTCAACCGCACTAGCCTGCGCTCACGGCTGACTTCAGCCTTCAGCGCACGCCCCTCGCGTCTGCGCTTTCCTCGCGCACTTGCTTGAACTCCGACCCATCCTTCCATTCCGGCCAGCGGGTGCTGGTTGCCAGTTCGGCCCCCATATCGCGGAACAGGGCGATGTCCTGCACCGCCCCGGCGAGGTTCCAGTCCTCGCTCCAGGCGTCGCAGCTCCATGCGATGATTCGAAGCCGGACCAAGCTTTATGGGGTGCCCCAGCTCGTTACCCCCGTCCCCGGTAGGCCGATACGCCTTGGTCAGGCAGCCACAGAGCTTCGGGCGGGGCGGCGCTTTGCCAGAAAACATCGATCGGAATCCCGCCTCTGGGGTACCAATAGCCTCCGATCCGCAGCCATCGCGGTTTCATTTCGTCGAACAGACGCTGACCGATTCCGACGGTCACGTCTTCGTGGAAACCGCAGTGATTGCGAAAGCTGCCGAGGAACAGCTTGAGGCTTTTCGATTCGACGATGGTATCGCCGGGCGCATAATCGATCACCAGATGCGCGAAATCGGGCTGACCGGTCACCGGGCACAGCGACGTGAATTCCGGGGCGGCGAACCGCACCAGATAGAGCTGGCCTTTGCGCGGGTTGGGGACGTAATCGAGTTCCGCCTCCTCTGGAGAGGCGGGGAGGGCGGTAGTGGCGCCGAGGAATTTCGGAGTAGGTGTGTCGCTCATGCCGCGCTCCTGCCGTGATGCGCGAAATTGCGCAAGCCGGGGCTTGGAACTACAGGCTTAAGTACCTATTCAGCGCACCTCCGCACAAGGTCGGCTTTTTCCGCGAAACGAACCGCATGCATCTTCGTACCCGAATTTCCCTGTTGGCGCTTGTAGCGACTTTGCCGGCCATGGTGCAGGCCCAGTCGGTCAATGATTTTTCGCTTGAGCCCGCCCCCAGTGCGAGTGGTACGCCGCAGGCTCAGGGACCCGCCGATACGCGACAGGGTGTGGAGATCGGACCTCGCGCCGTGAACACACCTGCTCCCACTCCTACGCCCACGCCCAGTTCGAGGCCGGCACCTTCTGCTCCTGTGCAGCAGCCTTCGCCGCGGCCTTCCCCCCCCAGAGCGGTTCCGCAAGCGAGCCCGTTACCTACGGCAACGCCGCGCTCTGTCGAGATCGTAACCGAGCAGGCTGGCGCTGAGCCGGTTCGGGCGTCCACTCCCTCCATCGACGAGCCGACACCAGACAGCACGGTTTCGTCTCCGAGTGTGCCAGAGCTTTCTCCAGCGACACCGGCTGCCGCAGAAAGCGGCGAGAGCGATGATGGGCTTCCCTGGTTGCCGATTGGCGGGGCTGCGCTGTTGGCCTTGTTGGGCGCAGGCTTCTTCGCCTGGAGCAGGCGCCGCGAGACGATCGTTCCGGATATAGAGCGTCCCGTCGTTGGTGGTGCTGGCCATGAACGAACCGTGCCCCTGGCCGAAGCCCTCTCCATCCGGATCGAAAACGAGAAGCTCATCCGGAGCGCTGCCTACGCCACGCTCAAATACCGGATGACCCTGATCAATCGGACCAATGCCTCGCTGGCGGATGTAACGGTCGGAATCGACCTGGTGTCTGCCCATGGCAGTGCCCCGATGGAAGATCAGATTGCGACGAGTGGCACAGCGCTTGAAAAGCGCCATGACATCGCCCGCATTTCACCGCGCCAGAGTGTCACTGTGGCAGGTCAGGTTCAGCTTCCGCTCGCCCAGGCGCATGTTATTCGGCAAGGCCGCCATCCGTTGCTGGTGCCATTGATGCGCGTCCGGGTGGATGGGCCGGGCGAGGAAGCCTTGCTGAAGACGTTCGTCGTCGGGCAGGGAATGCCGGACGGTGGCCGCGTGCAGCCCTTCCGGCTGGATGAAGCACCCCGTAGCTACGAACCGATTGCGCAACGCGAACTTGCCTGAGTCGACTTCGTCCGCTTCGCACGCTAACCCGGTGAGGATGGAAAGCCTCGTTTCGACACAATGGCTCGCCGACCAGCTCGGCGCTACCAACCTGGTGGTTCTCGACGCAACGGCACACCTGCCGGACAGCCCGCGAAATTCGGCGGCAGACTTCGCGGAACAACATGTCGCCACGGCTCGGTTTCTCGATCTAACCAGTTTCGTCGATACCGCCTCGGAAATTCCCAAGGCGATCCCAACGGCAAAGCAGTTTGCCCAGCGCATGGGGCAATTAGGCATCGCCCCGTCGAGCCGGGTTGTCCTTTACGATGATAGTCAGATCAGAAGCGCAGCCCGGGCGTGGTTCATTTTCCGCTTCTATGGTTTCGAACAGGTGGCCATCCTCGATGGCGGATTTGCCAAATGGAATAATGAAGGGCGACCTGTGGAATCCGGGCGGGCGTCTTACGATCAGACCGAATTTCCAGAACCTGTGCCCGCAGGCGATATTCGGGACAAGCACCAGATGCTGATGAATAGTGCATCGCTTGCTGAACAGGTTGTCGATGCCCGCGACGCGGCGCGGTATGCAGGCGAAGATGGCAGTGGTTCAGAAGGGCATATTCCCGGTGCGGCCAATGTCCATTTTTCCAGACTGTTTGCCGAGGATGGAACGTATCTCCCACCTGCAGAAATCGCTGGCTTGTTTGCAGATGCAGGGATCGATCTTCAGGGCCCGGTAACCACATACTGCAATAGCGGCATGACGGCTTGCGTTCTTGCATATGGGCTGCATCTGGCTGGCAAGGACAGCGTCGCCCTCTACGACGGAAGTTGGCTCGATTGGGGTAGTGACCCCGACGCACCAAAGGAAAAGGGAGCGGTGGTTTAGCATGGTCGGCGGGCGAGACGGCGACAGCTATGGATCTGGCACCCGGCTCGTAACGGCGGGGCGCGGGGGAGATTTTTCCGGCAACGTTGTAAATCCGCCGATCTGGCGGGCCAGTACGCATCTTTATGAAAGCTGTGAGGATCTGAAGAACCGCAAGGGCCAGAATGCTGATGGCCAGTTCTTTTACGGCCGTCGCGGTGCACCCACGCAATGGGCTCTGTCCGAAGCGCTGACTGAACTGGAACCTGGGGCGGCAGGAACGGTCCTCTACCCGAGCGGTCTTGCGGCGCTTGTCGGCGCCTTGCTTGCAGTGCTGCGCAGTGGAGATGTTCTGCTCGTGGCCGACAACGCCTACGAACCCACTCGGAACACTGCGATGGGATTGCTCAAGACTTTCGGGGTTGAGCACCGCTTCTTTGACCCGCTCGACCTGGAGACTTTCGAGGCTGCATTTTGTGACCGAACGAAAGCCGTCATGCTGGAGGTACCGGGCAGTCTGACAATGGAGGTGGCGGACATACCGGCCCTCTCCAGAATCGCGCGAGAAAAAGGCGCTGTGAGCCTGATCGACAACACCTGGGCCACATCGGTTGGGTTTCCGGCGCTCAGGCATGGCTGCGATATAGCGATTACGGCGCTTACCAAGCATGTGGGTGGGCATTCCGATCTCATGATGGGGGCTGCCAGTGCGGGGGACCGCTGGTACCGGCGCCTTCGGCTGGGCGCACAGCAATTGGGCCATGTAGTGTCGCCTGACGACGCCGCGCTGGCGTTGCGTGGGCTTCGGACGATGGGGATCCGGCTTGAACGGCAAAGCGCAGCGGCACTCGCAATTGCGGAATGGCTCGACGCTCGTGACGAGGTTGCTCATGTCCTTTCACCCATGTTGCCGGGGGCACCGGGCCATGCGATATGGCAGCGCGATTTTACCGGTGGCTGCGGCCTGTTCAGCTTCGTGCTGCGCGGCGGGGACGATGCTGCACGCTGTCGCCTGATCGACGCCTTGGACCTGTTTGGCATCGGTTATAGCTGGGGTGGCTTTGAAAGCCTGGCTCTGCCCTTCGATGTCGAACCGATCCGGAGTGCGATGGCGTGGCCCAAAGCAGGCTGGCGTGAGGGGGATCGCCATGCCATCCGCCTTTCGATTGGTCTTGAAGACAGGGACGATCTGCTTGCCGATCTCGCCCGCGGCTTTGCGGCACTGAACGAAGGATAGACGTGCAGAGCGAAACTCCACCTTCGACAGTCACAACACCTGACGCAGCTCCCGTCGAACAGGCGTGGAGCCTTGCTGAGCCTGTCCGGGACCAGGGTGCGCTTGAGGCTGCCGATGGTGCGAAGGAAGCGCTGAGTTCGCGAAGCGAAACCATCGGGTCCATCATCGACACGCTCGACGCGGTGGCGCTGTCTTTCGGCGATTTCAGAATTTCCCTTTTCGATGTGCTCATTGTCGGAGCGGTGATCGCCGGTGTGCTGGTGTTCGCGTGGTTCGTGAGCAAAATGTCCCGCCGGGTCGTCAGGCGGATGACCAAGTTGGACAATGCCCAGCAATTGCTGGTCGAGAAGATCGCGACGATCGTCGTTTGGGCGGTAGCTTTCTTCCTCGGAGTTGATCTGCTTGGAATTGACCTCACGGCCTTTGCCGTGTTTTCGGGCGCCTTCGGTCTGGCGATCGGTTTTGGTTTGCAGAAAACCTTCGGCAATCTGATCGCTGGGATCATCCTTCTGATGGACCGTTCCATCAAACCGGGCGATGTGATTGCAGTAACCGATATGGCAGGCAACGAAAGTTTCGGCCAGATCCGCAAGATCGGCATCCGGGCTGTTTCAGTGACTACGCGTGATCAGCGCGAATATCTGATCCCGAATGAAAACCTGATGATCAATCAGGTCGAAAACTGGTCCTACTCCTCGAAGAACGTTCGCATGCAGGTGCCGGTCGGCGTCAGCTATGAAGCCGATATGGACTTGGCTGAGGAACTTATGCTCGAAGCTGCAAAAAGCTGCGATCGGGTTCTGAGCGCACCACCGCCGACGATCTGGATGAAGGAATATGGCGAAAGCTCCGTCAACTTCGTCATCCACTGCTGGATTCAGGATCCGGAAGAAGGCGTGGGCAACGTACGCAGCGTCGTGCTCAAGAAGCTGTGGTGGCTGTTCAAGGAAAACAACATCGAAATTCCGTTTCCGCAACGTGATCTCCATATCCGCTCCAGCGCCGATTTCGATCGCTTGATCGAAGTGATGAGCAGGGGAAGAACGACGACCGGCCCTGCAGGGGATTGGAAAGATTAGATTGCCAGCCACACAGCGGCGGTTTCAAAATCTTCCCTTCCTTGCCAGACACGCATTCTGATTGGCGTGAGCAAGCTGCGGCCCGCATCTTGCAAAGATGGCTGATACCGGAACAATTTATCTCGTTGGCGCAGGCCCCGGCGATCCCGACCTGCTGACGATCCGCGCTGCAAGGCTGATCGAGCGCGCCAGGGTGATCGTGCATGACGGGCTGGTCGATCCCGCGATCATCGCGCTTGCACGCGATGACGCAGAGCTTGTCTCCGTCGCGAAACGTCGTTCCCACCACACCCTTCCGCAGGAAGCAATAAGCGACCTGTTGGTTCGCATTGCTCGATCCGGCGAAGATGTCGTACGCCTGAAAGGTGGCGATCCTTTTATTTTCGGCCGTGGTGGTGAGGAAGCAGAAGTCGCCCGCGCTGCGGGTGTGCCGGTTGAAGTGGTGCCTGGCATCAGTGCCGCCAACGGTGCTGCCGCAGCAGCACAGATCGCGCTGACACACCGTGATGCGGCGAGCATCGTCAGTTTCGTTGCGGGCCAGTGCAAAGGCCTGAAAGACCAGGATTGGGCCGGGCTTGCAGGCAAGGGGCGCACGTTGGTGATTTATATGGGCGTCAAGACCGCGCCGCTTATTGCCGACAAATTGATGGAAGATGGACTCGCTCCCGATATGCCGGTGGCAGTGATCGAAAACGGCACTAGGCCCGAAATGCGCGTATTGCGTGGCCTGCTTGCGGGCTTGCCCGACCTTGTGGAACGTGAGGCAGTCGTCAGTCCCGCTTTGATCGTGATCGGCGAAGTTACTGCGCGTGACGATACAACGCTTGCTGTTGTTGCACAGGAGGTCGCACGATGAAGCTGCTTACCGGCAACGATCTCAAGACGGGAGCGGTCACCTGGTGGACCGGCAGCGATTGGTCGATTCATGTCGAGGACGCTATCGATATAACCGGCAGTGAAGAGGAAATTGCGCGAAGAGAGGAAGCGGCCCGGCGCGTTAATGTGCCCTACGCAGTCGATGCCGAACTGTATGAAGGTTCCCCGCGGCCGGTGCATATCAAGGATCGGGTCCGCGCTCTGGGACCGACTGTTCGCCCCGACCTTACCCTCAAGCCTGCCGCTCCCGAAATCGGCAATTGGGTGATCTGATGTATAAGTATGATCAATACGACCAGGCAATGGTCGATGCCCGCGTGGAAGAATTCCGCGATCAGGCAAACCGCCGCCTCGAAGGAAAGCTGACCGAGGACCAGTTCAAGCCGCTCCGGCTGATGAATGGCCTTTATCTTCAGTTGCATGCGTACATGCTGCGGGTTGCGATCCCCTATGGTACGCTGGGTAGCCGCCAGATGCTCGCGCTGGCTGACATTGCGGATAAATATGACCGCGGTTATGCGCACTTCACCACGCGCCAGAACCTCCAGTACAACTGGATCAAGCTGGAGGATGCCGCCGACATCCTCGCCGATCTCGCGAAGGTTGAAATGCATGCCATCCAGACCAGCGGGAACTGCATTCGCAATATCAGTTCGGACCATTTCGCGGGCGCTGCGGCTGACGAGTTGATAGATCCGCGCCCCTATGCGGAATTGTTGCGCCAGTGGTCTAGCTTTCACCCCGAATTCAGTTACTTGCCACGCAAGTTCAAGATCGCGGTGATCGCGAGCGAGAATGATCGTGCAGCCATGCGGTTGCACGACATCGGCATCAACATTGTGAAAAACGACGCCGGCGAGCTTGGTGCTGCCTTCTATGTGGGTGGCGGCATGGGCCGTACGCCGATGATCGCGCCCAGCATCAACCCGTTCGTGCCGCTGGACCATCTGGTCACATATTGTGAAGCCTGTTTAAGGGTTTACAACCGTTACGGTCGCCGGGACAATAAGTATAAGGCGCGGATCAAGATCCTGGTCCACGAACTGGGCGCAGAAGAATATACGCGCCAGGTCGAGGAAGAATTTGCTCTTTTGCTGGAGCAAGGCGTGGAGCCGCCGCGTGAGGAACTTATGCGCATCGAGCGTATGTTCGATGCACCGAGCATCGATGATACAGCGCCGAACACTATCGATCGCTCGGATCCGGATTTCGCCCTCTGGGTTGATCGCAACACGGTGGCACATAAGGCGAATGGGTACGTGTCTGCTGTCATCAGCCTCAAGCCGGTAGGGGGCATCCCTGGCGATGCCACTGCGGAGCAGATGCGCCTGATGGCCGATCTGGCTAAGGATTACAGCTTCGACGAATTGCGCGTCATGCACACGCAGAACATCGTGCTGCCACATGTGCGCAAGGCCGATCTGTACGCGCTGTGGACCGCGCTTGATGAAGCGGGGCTTGGCAGTCCGAACCTCGATACGGTGGAAGACATCATTGCCTGCCCTGGGCTCGATTACTGCAGCTTGGCCAATGCCCGTTCCATCCCTATCGCGCAGAAGATTGCGGAGCGTTTCGCCCAAACCGGCAAAACCGCCACCTTGGGCGAACTGAAGCTCAAGATTTCCGGCTGTATCAATGCCTGCGGGCATCACCATGCGGGCCACATCGGTATTCTCGGTGTCGACCGTAAGGGGGTGGAGAATTACCAGCTCCTCCTCGGTGGGAGCGAGGCGGAGGATGTGAGCCTGGCGAAAATCACCGGGCCCGGTTTCGACGAAAATGGCATCGTGAATGCGGTCGAGACAGTCACCACGGTCTACGAACGCGAGCGTCACGATGGCGAGCGCTTCGTGGATACCTATCGCCGCATCGGCATGAACCCTTTCAAGGAGGCGCTATATGGCTGATACACTGCGCTATCGTGAAGACGAGCCTGTCGATCACCCGGCGGTCACCGTCGATGCATTTCTGGACCAGTCCAATGCCGCGGCTGTTCGTATCGAGCCAGGCGACGATGCTCGCGAACTGGTGCCACATCTCCAACGTCTGTCATTGGTTGAGGTAAATTTTCCCGCCTTTGGCGACGGGCGCGGCTATTCCTCGGCGCGTATTTTACGCGAAGCGGGCTATGAAGGCGAATTGCGCGCTGTAGGCGATGTGCTGGTCGATCAGTTGGCCTATATGCGCCGCTGTGGCTTCGATGCGTTCGAGCCTGATCAGCAGCTGGACATGGACGATGTGAAGGCCGCCTTCGAGCGTTGGCCGGATGTTTATCAGAAGGCTGCCGACACGCGCAGTCCGATCTGGGCGAAGCGGCACTCATGAATGAATTGCGCGCTATCGATCGTCTCGACACGAGGCCCCGTTTTACTGAGCAGGATGCCATCCGTCTCAACCGCATGTTTCGCGGGACCGAGACAGACGAATGGCTGCGCGCGGTGATCGAGGGTAGCCTTGCGGGCGATACGGCGGTGGTGTCCAGTTTCGGCGCAGAAAGTGCGGTGCTGCTGCACCTTATCGCACAGATCGATCCGCAGGTGCCTGTCCTCTTTCTGGAGACGGGCAAACATTTTCCGGAAACGCTGGCCTATCGCGACGAACTGACCGATCGCCTGGGATTTACCCGCATCGATCTGTACCCAGAGATAGCCGATCTGGAGGCGCGCGATGAAAGCGGGCTTAGGTGGTCCTACGATCCGGATGGTTGCTGCGAACTGCGCAAGGTCAAGCCGCTGGCCAAAGAACTGGCCGGGTATGATGCGAGTTTCACCGGGCGAAAGGCATTCCAATCTTCCACACGCGCAAATCTGCCCCGCTTTGAACTCGACACTTCGGATGCGCAGGGGCGCCTGAAGATCAATCCCCTGATCGACTGGTCGGCAGATGACATTTCGGCTTATTTCGAGAAGCACGATCTGCCGCGGCACCCGTTGGTGGAACGCGGCTTCCCCAGCATCGGCTGCATGCCCTGCACAAGGCCGGTTGCCGATGGCGAAGATGCCCGTGCCGGACGCTGGTCAGGTTGGGACAAGGTGGAATGCGGCATTCACAAGCCTGGCGAAGAACCGTTCCTCTAACGCTGACAGATAATGTCCAATGGGAACAGCCGCGGCCTATGCGATAAATTAGGGAAGTGTGGTGCCGGCTAGAGGAGTCGAACCCCTGACCTGATGATTACAAATCAACTGCTCTACCAACTGAGCTAAGCCGGCAACCGGAGAGCGCCTTTCAAGCAAAGGATGCTAAAAGTCCAGCCCTGTTGCGAATGTGATAAATAAAGTCGGGTTTGCAGCCTCCTCTGCCTTCCAGTTTGGAGCATCCCTGTGGCGGCTATCACGCGCTGCAACAGTGCCTAGAGCCAGCCCTGTTCGCGATACCACCGCGCGGTCGAGGGGATGCCCAATTCTCCGGGTATGCGCGGCGTCCACACACTTTCGGGAACCTTGTGACTTGACCGGGCAACCCAGTTCGGATGAGTCATATAGCCTACTCGGTCTGAGGTCAGCCTGGCCTTGTCGCCGCGGATCAGGCGGTCGGCCTTGGCTGCACCTTTCAGAATGGCGCGCGGCAGGTGCGGTGCGAATACACGGCGACCCATCGCTTTGCCAATCTCCTTTGCCAGTTCCTCGTGCGACCAGCCGCCTTCGCGTCCGTCATCGGGTTCGAAGGTGCGATGGCGGACGAGGGCCGGGGGAGCATTGACCAGCCCTAACAGTAATCGGGCGAGGTCATCCACATGAATGATCGAACTTGCTCCTACCGGAGGCAGTGGCACGAAGCCGAGCCGCGCGCTCCGGAACATTTCGAAATAATCGACATCGCGAGGGCCGTAGACACCGGGCGGACGGATGATCGTCCAGTCCAGCCCACTGCCTTCAACAATTCGCTCGGCTCTCGCCTTCGACGCGCCATAGACAGACAGGTTTGGTTCGCGCGCAGAAAGGGATGAAACGAAAATGAAACGGCTGATTTTTTTTGCTTTGGCAGCGGCGATCAGCCGCTCGGTTCCCGTAACATTGGCTTCTTCAAATCTGTTAGGGTCCGGCGTGGTGGTTAGGCCGGCGACGTGAATGATTGCATCCGCACTATCGCACAGCAGGGTAAGGGCTGCCGGGTTGGACAAATCACCTGCAATCCAGTCGATATGTTCGCGCTCGGCCTGCGTGCGGCGGGTAAGCGCACGGACCGACTGTCCAAGCCTTGTAGCCTCGTCTAGCACTGCCTGCCCTACAAAGCCGGTTGCTCCGGTGAGAGCGACGGTCATGCACATACCATGTGATCGCGGTGGATCACCGCCGCACGCGGCGCATAGCCGAGCCTTTTGGCCTGCTGCTCTTCCCTGAGGCCAAGAATCGTCCGGCATTCGACAGAGGTGTATTCGACCAGTCCCTGACCCAGGATTTCCCCTTTCGGCCCGTGAATAGCCACGAGATCACCGCGACCGAATTCGCCTTCGATATCGACGATGCCTGCGGCCAAAACGCTGGCGCCATTTTTCAAGGCGGCCATGCAGCCACGGTCAATCGATATGACACCGGACGGGGCAAGGCGCCCAGCGAGCCATGCCTTGCGCGCACTGGCGTTCGATTGCGGCAGGAAAACTGTGCCGATACCCTGCTCGATGGCACGGGCAATAGGCGAGTTGTGCGTGCCATTGACGATAGCGAGAGCGATTCCAGCCCGTTCCGCTATGCGCGCGGCCTGTAGCTTGGCGATCATGCCGCCGGAACCCAGACCGGATGTGGAGGCGCTGCTGGCCATCGCGATGATTTCCGGTGTTACGCCTTCGACCTGAGGAACTAAAGTGGCACTGGGTTCGCGCGGGTCCCGGTCGAAAAGGCCGTCGACATCCGATAGCAGCACCACCGCATCGGCGTCAGCCGCCTGCGCAACACGGGCGGCAAGCCGATCATTATCGCCGAAACGAATTTCTTCAGTCGCGACACTATCGTTTTCATTAACCACCGGAATGGCCCCGGCATCGATCAGGCGGGCGAGGGTGGCCGAAGCATTCAAATAGCGCCTGCGATCTTCAAGGTCGCCCAGCGTCACCAGCATCTGGGCAGCCGTGATCGTGTGCCGGTTCAGCGCATCTGACCAGAGACGTGCCAGTTCGACCTGCCCGACGGAGGCAGAGGCTTGTGCATCGGCGAGACTGCCGCGGCCACCCTTTGTCAAACCCAGCTTCGTCGCTCCCAAGGCGATGGCACCCGAGGAGACCACGATGATTTCGGTATCTCGGCGCAGGTCCGCAATTTCGTTGGCTAGCGTTGTCAGCCATTCCGTACGAGCTTTTCCGCCCTCTACCAGCAGGGCCGAGCCGACTTTTATGACCAGGCGGCGCGCATTGCGCAGATCGGTGAGGGCTGAGATGCTCATCGATGAAGAACTAGCCAAAGGTTGTCGGACGCGAAAGTCGACTTCGCTTGGCGAGGCCGAAGCGCGACTTTGTACTTAGAGCGGCGACCATTCCGGCGAATCACCCTCGTCTTCGACCTCTTCGGCGTGCGTCTCGGTTGCGGTGCGATCGGGCAGATAGCCCAGCACACCATCGAGCAGTTCGGGAATGCCCGCCCCCGTTGCACCTGAAATGGTAAAGACCTTGTCCGCACCCGCGGCCAGCAACTCGTCGGCAAAGCCTCTGCCAAGTTCATCATCGGCAAGGTCGAGCTTGTTCAGCGCCACGAGCTGCGGCTTTTCGGCCAGACCACCACCATAGGCTTCGAGCTCGGCGTTAACTGTGCTGTATGCCGCTGCCGGATCATCGCCTGAAATGTCGATCAGGTGGATCAGTACGCGGCACCGCTCTATATGACCGAGGAACCGGTCGCCGATACCCGCACCATCCGCAGCCCCTTCGATCAATCCTGGGATGTCGGCCAGCACGAATTCGCGGCCTTTGTGGCTGACAACACCGAGTTTCGGCACCAGTGTGGTGAAGGCATAATGGCCGACCTTGGCCTTGGCGTTGGAAACCTGATTGATGAAGGTGCTTTTGCCGGCATTGGGCAGGCCCAGAAGCCCCACATCGGCGAGCAACTTCAAGCGCAGCCAGACCCACATTTCCTCGCCCGGCATGCCAGGCTGGTGCTGGCGAGGGGCGCGGTTAGTGCTGGATTTATAGCTTGCATTGCCGCGGCCACCCATGCCGCCTTCGAGGAAGACGATACGCTGGCCCACCTCGGTGAAATCGGCCAGCACTTCTTCCTTGTCCTCGCTCAGAACCTGCGTGCCGACGGGAACTTCGATCACCATGTCCGGCGCGCCAGCACCGGTGCGATCCTTGCCCTGACCATGATTGCCGCGCTTGGCCTTGAAGTGCTGTGCATAGCGGAAGTCGATTAGTGTATTGAGGCCCTGGACGGCTTCGAACACGATATCGCCACCCTTGCCGCCATTGCCGCCGTCGGGCCCGCCGTATTCAATATATTTTTCGCGCCGGAAGCTGACGGCACCGGGGCCGCCCGCACCGGACTTGAGATAGATTTTTGCCTGGTCGAGGAAATGCATGCGCGCCCTCTAGCCGCTTTCTTGACGGTAGGCGAGGGCGCGCGTGATCGGGTGGTAGTCAGTCGACGAAATCGTCGATCCGTTCGACGATAATGGCCGGGGCCATGCCGCCTGCAGCACACATGGTGACAAGGCCGTACCGCTTGTCCTGTCGTTCCAGCTCGTCGACGATCGTACCGATAAGGATGGATCCCGTCGCGCCAATCGGATGGCCGAGGGCAATCGAGCCCCCGTTTACATTGACCTTGTCCCAGTCGAGATCGAGATCGCGCACGAATTTCGCGGCGACCACAGCGAAAGCTTCGTTGATCTCGTACAGATCTATATCGTCGGTCGTCAGGCCGGCTTTGGCCAGAACTTTCTTCGCCGCCGGTACCGGTGCATTGAGCATCAGGGTGGGATCATCGCCCATATTTGCCGTGGCGACGATCCGCGCGCGCGGCTTTAGCCCATGTTTCTGCGCATAGTCCTTGCTTGCCACGAGCACGGCCGCCGCACCATCGACGACCCCGGAACTGTTACCAGCATGGTGGAAGTGCTTGATGTCGACGTCGGGATATTTGGCATTGATCAGCCCAGCAAAGGTGGTGCCGTTCTTATCGAGCGGGACATTGGCGATCTTGCTGAAAGAAGGCTCCAGCTCGCCGAGGCCTTCCATGGTGGTTTGCGGCCGAGGGAATTCCTCTTTGTCGAGAATGACATTGCCGTCCTCGTCCAGAACCGGAACGAGCGATTTGTCGAACCGCCCTTCCTCGATCGCCTTGGCGGCGCGCTGCTGGCTGCGATAGCCGATCCCGTCCAGATCTTCGCGGGTAAAGCCTTCCATAGTAGCAATGGCATCGCCGCAAACGCCCTGATGGCTCTGCGGATGAGTACGCATAAGCCGTTCGTTATAGCTGCCCATCATCGGTGGCTTGAGACCCGCTGCCATTTTGTCTTTCGACATCTGCGCGGTGAGACTCATCATTTCAGTGCCGCCCGCAACGACACAATCTTCCATGCCGCTCATTACCTGAGCAGCGGCCAGTGCCACGCTAGTGATCCCGCCCCCGCAGAACCGGTCGAGCGTGGTCCCCGAAGATGTCACGTCATACCCAGCATCGAGGGCTGCCATCCGGCCCAGATCCCCAGCCTGTGTTCCGTCCTGAGTACTCACCGACCAAATCACGTCATCGACGGTAGATGTGTCGAGGTTGTTGCGATTCTTGATCGCCTTCAGGCAGGTTGCCGCCAGATGCTGTGGATGCATGTGCGCCAACGCGCCTTTGCCCTGCTTGCCAATTCCGCGCGGGGTCCGAACTGCATCGATGATATAGGCTTCAGCCATGGTGTAAACTCCTCTCGACTTGTCGACTCTTGCGGCGAATGCCGGTTGACGTTTGCGTAAGCGTGACGCAGCAAGGGTGCAAGACAAGTTTCAATTTGAAATGGGAGATAGCAAAGGTGTCCGATGAAGTCCTGACAAGCGAAGAGAACGGCGTTCTCGTCGTCACGATCAACCGTCCGGAAGCCAAGAATGCGATGACCAAGGCTGCTGCTGAAGGAATTGCGGCGGCGATGGACCGGCTCGACAGCGACGATAATTTACGCGTCGCCGTTCTGACCGGGGCGGGCGGAACCTTCTGTTCGGGCATGGATCTTAAAGGTTTTCTTCGCGGTGAATCGCCGAGCGTCGAAGGGCGCGGCTTTGGCGGGATTGTTCAGAAGCCGCCGGAAAAGCCGTTGATTGCGGCGGTGGAAGGGTATGCACTGGCTGGCGGCTTGGAATTGATGATCGCCTGCGATCTCGTGGTGGCCAATACCGGAGCCAAATTCGGTATTCCCGAAGTGAAGCGTGGTCTTGTTGCAGCGGCGGGCGGAGTGATGATGCTTCCCGATCAGATCCCGGAACGGATCGCCATGGAACTGGCGCTGACTGGCGATTTCATCAATGCCGCACGGGCATACGAGTTGGGCCTGATCAATCGCGTGACTGAAGGCGAAGCTATCGTTGGCGCAAAGGATCTCGCTGCCAGCATCGTTGCCAACGGACCCTTAGCAGTTCGCGCCTCTAAACAGGTCATCAAGCAATCGCGTGGCTGGCCTATGGATGAACGGTATACGCGCCAGACCCAGCTGATCGCCCCGGTCTTCGTGTCGGAAGACGCTCGTGAAGGTGCCGCAGCCTTTGCCGAAAAACGCGCACCGAACTGGAAGGGTAAATAGCCCCCAGCAACGCGCTGCAACAATAGCCGAGAGGATCAGAGAAATGCCCGCAATCAATGTACCCCAGCCCGAATTCATGGAGGATGAGGAGATTTCGATCTTCGCCGACGCGGTTGGCAAATTCTATCAGCAGCATGCCCCGGAAAAGCGCGTCCTGAAATGGCGCGAGGACGGACAGGTTGAACGCGAATTCTGGAACGAGGCAGGGCAGGCGGGCCTTCTCGGCGTCTCCGTGCCCGAAGAATATGGCGGCCATGGCGGCGACTTCCGCCACGAGATGGTGGTCATTGACCAACAGGCGAAACACGGCGTGGAAGGCTTTGCCGCTTCGCTACACAATACCGTGATCCTGCCGTATCTCGTGCGTCACGGGACGGAAGAGCAGAAGAAGAAATATCTGCCCAAACTGGTAAGCGGCGAATTGGTCAGCGCTATTGCCATGACCGAGCCGGGCGTGGGCTCTGACCTTCAGAGCGTTACCACCACGGCACTAAAGGATGGCAATGGCTACCGTATCAACGGTGCCAAGACCTACATTTCCAATGGCCAGACGGCAGACTTCATCATCGTCGTCGCCAAGACCGATCCCAATGAACGAGCCAAGGGCATTTCCCTGCTGTTGCTCGAAACCGAGGGAGCGGAAGGTTTTCAGCGAGGCAAGAAGCTCGACAAGATCGGCCTCGATGCAGCCGACACGTCCGAGCTATTTTTTGACGATGTCTTTGTGCCTGCGGAGAATGTGCTTGGCGGGGAAGAAGGCAAAGGCTTCTATCAGTTGATGGGCGAACTGCCGCAGGAGCGCCTGATCATCGCCATGGGCGCCATGACCGGGATCGAGAAGGCGCTCGAAACGACGCTCGATTTCGTCAAGAACCGTAAGGCTTTCGGTCAGACGATCTGGGATTTCCAGAACACGCAGTTCGTGATGGCAGACCTCAAAGCGCGGGCGACCGCGGCGAAGATTTTCGTCAACGATTGTATCGCCAAGCATCTGAAACGCGAACTTGATGTCGCGACGGCCTGTATGGCCAAATACT
>JAEWZX010000013.1 GCA_023394965.1 Pseudomonadota bacterium
ATCAAGCGGCGAACCGTATTGGGGGCATGCCCCCAATACGGTTGTTGCCATTACGCCCAGTGATGGGCATCAAAACGGCCCAAGGCTCTACTCATAGCTGGTAGAAACTTCGGGCTCAGACCACACCCCTTAAACTTTCCATTTTCGACATCGAATTCCCATTTAAAGCAACGATGATCTGCCTCACTATCTTCTGAGTAAGTACCACCACCAAAAGCCGGTGGGTCATTTTTGCCCGTTCCGATTATTTGTCCGTTCTTTGAGAGCAGCGCCGCGCCGACCTGTCTCGACAAGCATGACGATTGAAGAGCTGATGCATGGGCAATATAGATTGCCTTCTCTGAGGCTGTTGGTCGCGTGAGGCCTTCCCCCAACAACAACGAAAGAAAGCGCTTGATGTCAGCGGTCATACCAGCGCCGTTCTCGCCCTCCGAATTATTGTCGAGAAAGAAGTCGGCCTGATGGAAGGCATCAGACACGCTTTGACCAGACTGATTTTCTCGATCTTTCGCATCTCGCGTCATGAATGCTTTAACATCAGCGAGGGGAACGCCTTTGTATTTAGACGTGCTATCAAGGTCTCCCGATATTCGATCTAATCTCTTTTCATAGGAGCAATGAACTGCAATCAATCTGAAGGAGTGTTCATATACTTCACGAAGGAGACGAACCTCTTCCGGGTGCTTGATTGAATCGAGAATATAGGCAATTTTCTCCTCACCGGGATTTGCATCTTCACGCAATTCTTGAATTTTTGACACCGCCGCCGAAGCTAGCGCGAAGTTTCCGTAGTTTTGTCTAACAGCATCCCCGCGATCTTGAAACGTTGATGCGCGCTGAAACTTTTGCTGCCCCTCGGTCGCCCCCTCCTCAACCGCAGGAATCTCGCTTCCATCGAGAATAGCAATCAGATCACTGAACTTGATACGATGAACTTTATAGTCAGTGGGCAAAAGTGCGGTGACTCTACTTGCCGCAGTTGATGTTCCAGCACCGGCAAACCCAACCATTGCAATCACAAATTCCTTAGAGGTGGTCGACACACTCTCAGGTGAATTGGAAACGCTAACCATCAAAATCTCCAAGCGATTTCTGCATCATTCTAACATCGGAATTGCTATCAAAAAGACGATCGTTTTTGATATCCGCAGTGTTGCGTAGAGATCGAAGCTTCAATAAGTGAGATTTTCAGTCTAGATGTGCAATTTTGGCTCAAGTGTTTCACCATTTTCTCTCCGCCTTTACTCAGTCAAAACATCCCAGCAAACTGGTTGTTGGGGCGTGCTAAGAGCACAGTCTCAAGACAAAAGGGCGAGCCAATACAATATGATGGTGATATGGTGAGTTGGCAGGAAACCATTCTGCGCCGACTGAGCGCGCGGTTTTCCGCAATGCCTGCATATCATCGCAATGTCGGCCAAGCGCCGAGAAGCCTCAGATCACTCTTCAGCGGGTAGACGAGTTCGCAGTGTAGCCCAAAAATCCATTTTCCTACACGCGATAAATCTGCATTCTATGCGTGGTCATGAGCGACCATACTGCTGTTTTTTTAACCCTCAGACGCCGGGCGGCACGCGTCCGCGTGCCTTGGCTTCGCGGCATACGCCGCAGCGGGCGGTCGCCCTTGCCTCGGCTTCGCCTCGGCGGTTTTGGCTTTTTGCCCCGCAAACGCCGGGCGCGACGGGTGGGCCGACGGCCCGTCTTCGACTCCCGCGTCGTCTCGGTTGCCGCTTTGCGCCGTCTGCGCCTGCGGCTTCGGCTCCCCTGCACAAGCTCGGGCGCGCGGTCGCGCTCGCCTCGGCTGCGTCTCGGTATCGTCGCCAGATAGAGAGGACGTTCCCATGTCAGATGATTTCACGACTTCCCCTCCCCTCAGCGAGCGCGCCGGTACCATCGACCCGGCCGATGGCGGCGCGGGCGAGGAACACACGGCTACGGATCGGCAAGGCCTGCCCCTCCCCCCGGACGCGCATGGTCCCGCTCCCCATAGCGGAGGGGATACCGTCAATACCCGCAAGATCGCGCGGCAGGCCACCTCCGCCGTGGCGCATGTCGGGCCGGTGCCGCAGCGGGGCGATCCGCTGCTGGCCTTCACCCCTGTCCCGCACAAGGCCCCGCGCCGCAATTCGATCACCGCTGCGCGCCAGCGGGCCTTTATCGCGCATCTGGCGGCCACCGGCATCGTCGCCAATGCGGCCATGCATATCGGCAAGAGCACCGAAGCGCTTTACAAGCTACGCCATCGCCCCGGTGCGGAAGAATTTTCCGCCGCCTGGGATGCGGCGCTGGAACGCGGACTGCAGCGGCTGGAAGATGGCGCGCTCGCCCGGGCGATCGATGGCACGCCCGAATGGAAGAGCGATGGCAATGGCGGACTGATTACCTATGGCAGGCGGTATAATGAAGCGCTGGTGATGTTCTTCCTGCGCAACCGCCGCCCCGAACGCTATAGCGAGCATATCCGCCCGGGCCATCCGGTCTATGAACGCATCCGGCGCGAGATACAGGCCACACAGCCCACCCCTCCCCCGGCCGGTCGGGCAGTGCCCTGCGAGGCGGATGCCGCCGCCGATGCCCACCCCGATGCGCCGTCCCGCGAATGTGCGCTATCGCGCCATTTTGCCGAGCGTTTCGCGCAGGCGGGCGCGGATGACGGCGGCCCTGCGGGCGAGCCGCGGGCGGCCTGTGGACAAATTTCTTTTGAAAAATAGGGCACTAAAGCGCATCCCGTGCGTAGCAGGGCCCGAGGGGCGAATTCTCGTGCCCGAAGTTCACGACAAGGGGAAACCAAGTGAAATTCAAGACCACCGCAATCGTCGCATCTGCCTTCGCCATGACCGCGCTCGCCGCATGTTCGGAAAGCGAACAGGAAGCCAAGGAAGATCTGGCCGAACAGCAGTACGAATCGCAGGAAGACGTGCTTGAAGAACAGGCCGACCTTGCTGAAGCACAGGGCGATGAAGCCAAGGAAGAAGCTCTCGACGCCAAGGCAGACGCTGCCGGCGAAATGAGCGACCAGGCGGAAGACGCCGTGGAAGCCGGCGCCGCCAACTAAGCGGATTTATCGCCGGCGGCTCCTTACCGTCGGCATGGAATGGGGCGGTGGCTGTCGCAGGACGGCCGCCGCCTTTTTCTGTGGGGTGGGCAGATGGGGCGTTTGCCGTGGGTGTGGCGCGTCAGCCGGTCTTGCGGGCGCCGTTGATCGCCTGGAGGCGCTGCGCCGCCCGATCCACGATGGCGCGCTTTTCATCCGCGGTGGAAGACAGCCAGCCGGCGATTTCCTGCAGGGAACGGCCGCAGCCGACGCACACCTCCCCAGCGATATCCAGCCGACATCTGTCGACGCAGGGTGAAGTTACTTTCGTCATATGCGGCCCGTTGCTTTTGCACGTGGTGTTGAGAACGCTCATTGGCACAATTAATGTGTCGTCACACGGTTTTTCGTTATAGCTTAACGTATTAAAGTTGTTCTGGTCCCTTTATGGCACATGTGTGACGCAGACCCGTGACGGGCAGGTCGTCCCGGGACGGCAACAGTCGGCCCCGGTGGTTCCGCGGGCGCTGGCCCGGCCTCCGGAAAGGCCCTAGGGTCGGGACAGTTGGAGATTCGAACCGATGGAGATCCCAATGGACGCAAACGGCGCCGAAACCCCTGTCATGCCCCTGCTGCACGGCCCGGACGATGCGGCCATCCACACGCGGCTGGCCGACGGGCGTGCCATCTCCATCCGCACGGTAACCCCAGCCGACGAAGGGCGCCTGCGCGAAGGCATCGCCCGCATGAGCCCGCGGTCGCGCTATCTGCGCTTCTTCACCGGCGGGTCCCCGCCCGACTGGGTGATCGAACGCCTGCTCGATGCCGATGGTGTGCTGCATCTTGCCTGGGGCGCGTTGGACGAAACCGATCCGGCCCAGCCCGCCATGGGCGTGGTCCACGCCATGCGCCCCAATCCCGGCGATCCGCTGGCCGAATTCTCGATCGGCATTATCGACGCCTATCACGGACTCGGCATCGGCCGACTGCTGGCGGCCACGCTGCTGCTGGATGCCGCCAATGGCGGGCTGGCGGCTTTTTCCGCCCATGTGCTGAGCGAAAACGGCGTCGCCAAACGTTTCCTCCGGCGGCTGGGCAGCCAGCATGTGGCGCAGGATGGTTCGCAAGCCGAATACCGGCTGGAAATATCGTCCGCCCTCGCCCTGCTGCGCGAAGAAAGCGATCCACCCGGGCTGGCGGACGTGTTCGCTTATTTCGACCGGCGCGACTGAGGCCACGCCCGTTCAACAGGTCAGCTTGGTCAGACCCTGCGTGTTGCTGATGGTATTGTTCTGCCGTCCGCGGACGTTGAACGCGCTTTCATAGCGGATCGTCGGCGGCGTGAAGAACCCGGTCGAGACAAGCGGCTGGTAGTCATATGTCGCTTCCACGAACATTACGGCCGTATCTCTGAGGGCGGTGATCCGGTTGCTGCCCGAACCGAAGCCTTGCCTGAGGCTGCTGTCGGTCTTGCCATCCCCCTGTTCGCCATAGGCCGGTTCTATCGATGTATCGTCCCCCCAGCAGCGCTGCCATACGATCGTCTGGCCCTCGTCCCTACCCGTAAGCTGATTGTGCTGTAGGCTTGAAATCACAAGGCGACCGTTGTTTTCGAAATCGAGCCCGCCACCGACATACTCCGCCCCTGTAAACACCTCGTAAATGTTCGCTTCGTCGATGCCTGCGGTTACGCGGCCAGCATTGTCCGCTACGGTCATGGCCATCTGGCTTACCCGCAAATGAGCCAGGGCGAGGTTCGAAAGCTCCAACCCGGTCATCACCAAAACAAGGAATATCGGCGCAGCGAAGGCGAATTCTGTCAGCGCGAGTCCCCGCCGGTCGCGCTGTACAGCGCGCATGATTGCCCATGGGCTAGCCACAGATCACCGCCGGGGTTGCCTGCTTGCCGTAAGGCTGGTTTTTCACGGCGGTTTCGATGGTAAATTCTATCGTCGGTCCTACACCTGGCAGGAAGCCGTCGAGGGGAAGCAGACGCGGCGCCGTGACCTCGGAGGTGTAGAGTACGACATCGTCCGCCCCGCCATGATTTTCCCTGCCGGCATCCGTGTCATAGACGCCATTGCCATTGGCATCCTCGAAACAGTCGCCGTCTGCAGGGTCGTATCTGCCGTTCCCATTTTTGTCGGTCATCAGCTTTTCGGGATTGCCGATATCGGAGAAATCGAAATAGCTTTTCTGCGTCACATTGACTTCAGCATTCGGCGCAACATGCCGGACCTGAGCCTTTATCAGCGCTTCCACCCGCTCTTCCAAAGTGTCCCCGTCGAAGTTGATAACCGGCGATTCCACCGTCGCAGTTCGAGCCGCATCGTTCAGCGCGCCCTGCATGGTGGAGCGGACATAACTGTCATAGCCAAGTTCCAACCCGCCCAGCAGCAACAATGTCATCGGACCGCTGATCAGTGCGAATTCGATGACGGTTACACCGTCATCATTTTCCATCAGGCTGCGCAGCCTGTCACGCAACCAGGTCATCGGGTAAGCCTCAGATTGCCGATACCCCGCCCTATCCTTTCAAAGATCTGCTCCAGATCAGATCCATCCGAAGTGTAGAAATGAGCCGGGCTGGTGGCGCAGTCGTCGATATCGTCGATGGCGTTCACATCGAGCGCGATCACCCATATAGTCGCGCCGCTGGCCTTCACTCGGTCGCATATCGAATGAAACCTGTTGATGTGCTTGCGCTGAAGGGATTCCCATCCGCTAATCCGCCTGTGGTATCTATCAACGCCATAGGCCGAATACGTCCTATCCGTTGTGACCAGTTCACCATCGGTCATAAAGACGATATGCCGATTAACGGGGACAATTCCATGAGAGGTTGGGTTGTCTGCAGAGAACATTCCGGTCGGTGAAAGGAAACGCGCGCCCCACAACATGCCAATGTCGTGATACGTATTCCCATTTCCTCTCGGAGCCGCGTTGTTGATTGCGGTATTAAAGGCTTGTTGAGAACTATAGACTTTCAACTTTTGTGCTTCCGCAGGACAAGCAGAGCTGTTTTCGTCTTCTTGCACGTCGGGATCATATCGGCCCCACTGGAGCGCGGTCTGATTTGAGTCCGCAGCCACGGCATCGATATCCGCCTGCGAAACCGTCTGGAGAATGGTTATAGGATCGAAGCTCTGCCCGACACTTGAACGTTCTTCGATACAACCTTGTCCGCTTTCGCGGAATCTGCGGATATTGTCCTCTGTCGTGCTGGATGACCTGGCCCATTTAGTCTCGTCAATGTGGACTTTCTTGTTCCCCTTGTGGCTGAAAACCGACCTGCCGTATTTTGATCCATTCTGCCCCAGGTACGGCATGTCGGATTCGTTTTCGTAAATCACGCCATTGCTTCGGCAATTGGACAGCCACCCCCAATTATAATTGCACTCCTCCCAAGTATACAGCGATCCGCGATATTCCTGGTCCCGCAAAATATCCATATTCCTCAGGCTGCGCGCGACATTGACGGTAACCGAATAGGAAACAATCCCAAAGCGCGTGATCGATCCATTGGATGTATCATCGAGCGCTCGATATAGGCCCGCCGCACCATTGCGCAGACGTTTGATTTTGGTGTCGCCTCCAATGTTCGGTGGGCTATTCATCGACCCTGTCGTGTCGAGTACCAGCATCACGTCGTTGTGCCCCAGATCCCTCTTCGCATCGCAATTCGCCTGAATGGCAATCGTTTCGAAACCAAAGATGTGCATCAGCGATGTCGGGACTTCCGCCGTGGCTACGCCGAGAATCTGAGCACTGTCGACAGGATCTTTGTCGACGGTGAAATTCACGGATTGGCTCCGCATTGTTCCCGCCGGAAAGTTGAAGTCGAAGAACTTGCGCGCTTCCACTTCATCCTTGTTGACCCCCGTAACCGGGTTCACCCCCCAGAAGTTGCCATCCATGGACTGCCGCCCGGCAAGAACAGCGGCGTCGCAGGCGTTCTGCAATTTGGCCTTGGCCATATAGGCGAAGCTGAGATCCAGCCCGCTGCCAATAACGGCGACCAGCGGCACCAGCGCGGCTGCAAAGATCGCCAGCGTGTTGCCCCTGCTATCGGCCAGTAACTTGCGCAAAATGCGGATCATCAAGCTAGTCCCCTATGGCGCGGGGACATAGCTATTGTTGCGTTAAGCCCGGCTTGGGTAACATGGTAAATTTTGTCGTAAGATTGAAAAAGCACGACCCGAAAAGGGCGTAAATCTGCGAGTTGCGAATATCGAGCGATCCGGGAACGTGTCAGAGCCGTTCCAGAAACCGGGAATTTGCCGGAAATGTGAGGATATTACCGGCTTGCCGGTGGGATGTGCCCTATTCCGAGAGGAAGGAAACCAGCGACCTGACCTTCTTCGTCCGCCATTGAGGCGTCGGGGCGACCAGCCAGTACGCCCTCGTCCCGGTATGCGGGCCGTCCAGAACTTCCAGCTTGCCCGCTTCGATCGATTCCTTAGCCAGCAGTTCAGGCAGGATGGCCTTGCCCAGCCCTGCCAGAGCGGAAGACAGCGCCTGTCCCGCATTGGATACGGTGACATGCGCGGCTATGCCGTCCTGCAGCGGCAGGCCCCAGTCGATCCATTTGTCGGGCGCGCCGCCATGTTCTGCGGGCCGCGCCACGGTGACCCGGCGCGCTTCATCGAGTTCGATGCCCTGCAGATCACCCGGGCCGTCGACCAGCCGGACTGCGCAATCCAGATTGGCTTCGGTGAAATCGGCGTTTTCATCGGCCACGAAGGTGAAGCGGATATCGGGAACGGTCTCGCCGAATTTGGCCAGACGCGGCGCCAGCCATTGCGCGTAAAACTCGCGCGGGCAGGCGATCGTATAACTGTCCGAAGCCTGGCCTGCCTGCATGGCAGACACGCTTTCTTCGAACTTGAGGAAACCTTCGCGCAGGGCATCGAGGCCCGCCGCGCCTTCCTGCGTCAGTTCGAGCCCTTTGCTGGTCCGGCGGAACAGCACCGTGCCGAGATGATCCTCGAGCGCGCGAATCTGCTGGCCGACCGCAGCGGGAGTGACCGCCAGCTCGTCCGCAGCGCGGGTAAACGAGAGGTGCCTTGCGGCGGCATCGTAGACGCGCAGAGCGTTCAGGGGCAGATGTGTGCGCTTCATGGTGCGTCGCGCCATAAATGCGACGGGCCGAGGAAACAAGATGTAGCAATAAGTCCTTTCCTTTACCGACGAGGAAGGCAGACTGTAATTCAACCGTCATAATGGAAGCCCATGCCCCGTCGCCGTAGCAAGATGAGTATGGAAACACCCTCCCGCGTACCGGCCGATGATGCCGACACGCCAGCGCCACTTGCGCCCGAGGACCGATATACCAATCGCGAATTGAGCTGGCTTTCTTTCAATCGACGGGTGCTGGCCGAAAGCGAGAACGAGCGTTATCCGCTGCTCGAGCGGTTGCGCTTCCTGTCCATTTCGGCCAGCAATCTCGACGAATTCACAATGGTTCGCATCGCCGGACTGGAAGGCCAGGTTCAGCGCGGCATCGAAACTCTGGCGATCGACGGCGCCAGCCCGCGCCAGCAGCTCGTTGCGATCCGCGAACAATTGCTGGCGCTGGAAGACCGGCAGCAGGCCAGTCTGGAAACGCTGCGTAACCTGCTTGCCGAGGAGGATATCCTGCTGGCATCGATCGACGATCTGTCGAAAGACCGGCAGGATTGGCTCGCCAGCTATTTCGAAAGCGATATTCTGCCGCTGATCACGCCGCAGGCGATCGACCCGAGCCACCCCTTCCCCTTCGTCGCGAACAAGGGAATCGGGGTTATCTTCCGCCTGAAGCGCGGCAAACGGCAGGCCGATCTGATCGAGATGGTGCTGATCCCGAGCGGCGCGCCGCGGTTCGTCCGTGTGCCGGGGGAAGAGGCGATCTATGTTGCCATCGAACAGCTGGTGACACGGTTTGCAGACCAGCTGTTTCCCGGCTTCAAGGTGTTGGGGGATGGCATTTTCCGCGTCCTGCGCGACAGCGACATAGAGGTGGAGGAGGAAGCCGAGGATCTGGTGCGCTATTTCCGTACCGCGATCCAGCGGCGGCGGCGCGGCCGCACCGTGCTGCTGGAACTCGATGACGACTGCGACGAGGTTGCCGAGACCCTGCTGCGCGAACAGCTGGAGGTCGAGGAAGCGATGATCGTGAAGACCTGCGGCATGCTCGGCCTGGCCGACCTGGCGGCGGTCTGCAACGAATCGCGCCCCGATCTGAAGTTCGAACCCTTCAGTCCACGCTATCCCGAACGCATTCTGGAACACGATGGCGATTGTTTTGCGGCCATTCGCGAAAAGGACATCGTCATCCATCACCCGTTCGAAAGTTTCGATGTGGTGGTGGATTTCCTGCATCAGGCAGCGGTGGATCCGGCGGTGGTCTCAATCAAGCAGACGCTCTATCGCGCAGGCGACCAGTCGCCGGTGATTGCCGCTCTGATCGAAGCGGCACAGAACGGCAAGGCCGTGACAGCCGTGGTCGAACTCAAGGCGCGGTTCGACGAAGAGCGCAACATCCACTGGGCCAGCGAGCTGGAACGCGCGGGCGTGCAGGTCATCTACGGCTTCACCGACTGGAAAACCCACGCCAAGGTCAGCCTGGTCGTGCGGCGCGAGGAAGACGGCTATCGCACCTACTGCCATTTCGGCACGGGCAATTATCACCCGGTCAATGCGAAAATTTATACCGATCTCAGCTTCTTTACCGCCGATGCCACGCTGGGGCGGGATGCGGCCAAGATGTTCAATTTTATCACCGGGTATATCGAACCGGACCATCTGGAACGGATTTCGCTTTCGCCGATCGGATTGCAGGAACACCTTTACGAACTGATCGATGCCGAAATCGCCAATGTGCAGGCTGGCAAACCGGCAGGCATCTGGGTGAAGCTCAATTCGATCACCAACAAGGCGATTATCGACAAGCTGTACGAAGCCAGCCAGGCCGGGGTTGAAATCCGCATGGTGGTGCGCGGTATCTGTTCCCTGCGCGCCGGGCTGCCGGGCATTTCCGAAAACATCAGCGTGAAGTCGGTCATCGGCCGTTTTCTCGAACATTCGCGCGTCTGGGCTTTTGCCAATGGCAAACCTCTCCCCAGCCGGCAGGCGAAAGTCTATCTCACCAGCGCCGACGCGATGAGCCGCAATCTGGAACACCGTGTCGAAGTCATGGTCCCCATCACCAACAAGACCGTGCACGATCAGGTGCTGGGTCAGGTCATGCTCGCCAATATCCTCGACACCGAACAAAGCTGGCGGCTCGACCCGGATGGCCAGTATCGACGGATGCGGACGGATGACGGCGGGTTCAACTGCCACCAGTATTTCATGTCCAATCCATCGCTGTCCGGCCGCGGTGCCGCCCTGACGGATCACGAAGTCCCCCGCCTGACCCTGGGAGGGGCAGAAACATGAGCAAAAACCGTTCCGCCAAATGGCAGCGCCGCTTGATCCAGCCCCCCCGGGCGGTGATCGATATCGGCTCCAACACTGTGCGCATGGTCATTTACGAAGGGACCGGGCGCGCCCCCGAAGTCGTCTGGAACGAAAAGGTCGCCGCGCGGCTGGGCCGCGACCTGTCCGAAACCGGGCGCATCCCCGCAGAAGCCTGGGACGAAGCGCTGGCCGCCCTTTCCCGCTATGCCCTGATTATCGGCGATCTGGGCATCGATGACGTGCAGACCGTGGCCACGGCAGCCGCACGCGATGCGGACAACGGTGGCGAATTCCTTGCTGCTGTCGCCGATCTCGGGCTTCAACCACGCCTGCTATCGGGTGAAGAAGAAGCCTGTGCATCGGCCATGGGCGCGCTGGGTGCCTTTCCCGGTGCCCAAGGCGTTGTTGCCGATCTTGGCGGCGGCAGTCTCGAACTGGTTTCGATTGCGGACAACACCTGTCACGAAGCAGCGAGCCTGAAGCTGGGCACGCTGCGCCTTCCCGCCCTGCGCGCGCGCGGCCCCGAGGCGTTCGAGGAGGCGGTGCATGAACAACTCGCCTCCGTCGGCTGGGCTGCCGCTCATGTCGGGCCGATGTATATGATCGGGGGCACCTGGCGGGCACTGGCCGCCTATGCGATGCGGTATTTCGAATACCCGCTGACCGACCCCCACGGTTTCACACTGCTCCCGGACGATGCACGCCGCCTGGCGACGGAACTACTGTCTGCCGACCCGGAACAGCTGATGGATATTTCCGGCATCAGCCCGATGCGTGCCCATTACCTACCCGATGCGGCGGCCCTGCTGCGGCCCCTGCTGGATAAAATCGGGCCGGACGAATTGGTGTTTTCGTCATGGGGCATTCGCGAAGGTCTGCTCTATTCGCGGCTGGAACCGGGCCAGATGAAAGCCGATCCGCTTCTGGCAGGGGTCACGGCCTATGCCGCGCCGCGCGATGCTTCCATCACCGAAGCGACACTGCTGGCCGCGTGGACCGTGGATCTTGCCGATGGCGATGGGACGATCAACGAACGTCTGCGCCTGGCAGCGGCTCAGCTGTCCGGCGCGCTCCAGCGGGTAGAACCCAATCTGCGCGACAGTCATGCGATCGAATGGTCACTGGGCAAACGCTGGATAGACCTCGATGCGCGGGGCCGGGCCATGATCTGTGCCGCATTGTTCGGCAGCATCGGCCGCACCGAACTGCCCGAACGTCTGCGCGTTCTCGCCAGCGACGACGACTTGCGCGAAGGAATGACCTGGGGGCTGGGCTTTCGCCTGGCACGCCGCCTCGGCGGGGGCAGCAGAATGTCGCTGACCACCAGTGCATTGCGACGCAAGAAGAAAAGCCTGGTGCTACGGCTCGATGAAAGCCGTGCGGCACTCGCCATTTATCCCGCCACGCGGGACTTCGAGATTCTGGCGGAATGGCTCGATCTCAAACCCAAGATCAGGATCGGCAGCTTCACCTTTTCGGGATTAACCGAAGAAGAGGAAGAATAACGTTCAGTTCGTCGTGGCTGGAGCCGCCAGCGGGAAGAATGGAATACGCACCTCAAACGGCGAACCGTCTTCCGCATGGAAAGTGTAGAAACCTTCCATCGACCCATGCGGGGTATCCAACGGGCAACCCGAGACATAATCGTGGCTTTGGCCGGGCATCAGCACCGGCTGTTCGCCGACAACGCCTTCCCCGTCGACATGACTGACCATTCCCGCCCCGTCGGTAATCCGCCAGTGCCGCGACAGCAGCTGCACACGCTCGTGCGAACCGTTTTCGATGCGGATATGATAGACCCAGAACCATTTCCCGGCATCGGGCCGGGATTGTTCGGGCAGGAAATTTACCGCGACCCGGACCGTAATCCCGTCGGTAATGGCGGCATGCTGGAAGAGCTCCTTGATCACACCGTGAACGTAATCACCTGCGCCGCGGGTGCAAGGTGTTCCACCAGGAATTTCCCCCATCATGCATTCTGTGGCGCACCTTAACTGGTTAATCTCGCTTTACCGTAAGCCGTGACTGTCTCCTAACAGTCGCGCCCTAGACCGGTATTCTGGATCGATCCGGGAACACCCGGACCAAGTGATCGGGGGTTTAAAACATGGTCATCGCATTCTTCGGGCGCCTTGCCCGCGACCACTGCGGCGATTCCGTGGTCAATATGGCCTTGCTGGCACCGATCGCCGCGCTGGCCTTGCTCTCTATCTAAACCTTCGCGCCGTCGACTCCCTGCTTCTGAACATAAACCCGAAATCCATACTTGCGAATGATTGTCATTATCATACTATGGGCCGCGAAGGAGATCGCATGGCCCATTCGCACGATTCGACTGCACTCGAACTTCCCCTCCCGGCGCGGCGGCACCAGACGCTGGGGCTGATCATCTTGCGCAGGCTGGCATGTCATGGCTTGCATGACGCGCGGGCAACCATGCTGGCGCTGGACGCTGGCGGCACGGAATTCCGCAGATTGCTGGTGCTTTCCCGGGCGTTGATTGTCGATCTGGCGCGCACTTCGCGCCGCCGCATCCTCCTGGCACCGTGCTGCGCAGCTGGAATGACGCGGGACGAAGGGCTGCTGATGGCGCTCGTCAGCGGCGCTGGGCTGGATGTCCACGGCGTGTTGACCGACGATTCCGATTGTCCCGTGGCGATGACGACCGCCCACGCTCTCGGTGAAGAGCTGGACCGGATCGCTAACCGCAACGCCTGGCGGCGTTAAAGTCCCGCAGCGCTCAGCGCGCGGTCGAGGTCTTCCTTGATATCTTCGATATCTTCCAGGCCAACATTGATGCGCAGCAGACCTTCCGTGACGCCCATGTCATCGCGCCCTTCCTGGCTCATGCCAGCGTGGGTGGTGCTGGCGGGGTGACACATCACGCTGCGCAAATCGCCAATATTGTTCGAAATATCGATCAGTTGAAGCGCATCGAGTACGGCGAATGCCGTCGCCCGATTACCGACATCGAAGGCGAAGATTGGGCCGGTGGCGACCATCTGCTTCCTGGCCAGAGCGTGTCCTGGATGGCTGGACAAGCCCGGATGGCGCATTTCGCCGCCTGCAGCCTGGATGCGATCCTCTATCGCCTCGCCCAAGGCCACGGCATTCTCGCTCTGGCGGCGGGCACGCAGATCCAGCGTCTCCAGCCCCTTATGCACGACCCAGGCGTTAAAGGGCGAAATGTTGGGGCCGGTATTGCGCTGGAAAGGCAGCAGAACCTCGTCGATCCACTCCTGCGATCCGCACACGGCCCCGGCCAGCACCCGGCCCTGCCCATCCATCAGTTTCGTGGCGCTATAGGCCACGACGTCCGCACCGAATTCCATCGGTTTCTGCAAGGCGCTGGTGGCAAAAGCATTGTCGACCACAGTAGTGATCCCATGCGCCCGGGCAACGCCGCAGACATGGGCAAGATCGACCACATCGAGCGTCGGGTTGGCGGGCGTTTCGAAGAAGAACACCTTGGTATTCGGCCGGATCGCGGCTTCCCAGGCATCATTATCGGCACTGTCGACAACTGTGGTTTCGATCCCGAAGCGCGGCAGCAGATGATCGAGCAGCCAGCGGCAGGACCCGAAAGCGGCGCGCGCACCGACCACGTGGTCGCCAGCGGAAAGCTGGCACAGCAGCGCGGTGGTCATCGCCGCCATTCCGCTCGCCTGCGCGCGGCAGGCTTCGGCCCCTTCCATCAGTGCGATACGTTCTTCCAGCATCGCGACAGTGGGGTTCTGAAGGCGCGAATAGGTCATTCCCTCCGCCTCGCCCGCAAAGCGATCGGCGACGGTTTGCGCGTCGTCATAGGTATAGCCGCTGGTCAGGAACAGCGCTTCGCTGGTCTCGCCATGATCGCTGCGCCATGTGCCGCCGCGCACGGCTTGGGTTGCGGGGCGCCATTTGGACGTGACGGCACGGTCCATACCGGTGGTTTTCTTCATGGCGGCTGCGTCTAGGCAGCGTCAGTCGCCTCCGCAAGCAAAGGCTGTTGTGTCAGCGCAAACGCTCGCTTAATCCCTTGCGCGATGAGCCGCGCGCCTGAGCAACCCCGGGACCCTATCCGCTGGTGCGCCGCGCTGGCGATCGCCTTCTGGCTTGGCTGCCTGCCGTTCCTCACGGTCGTCACCCAGCCCTATTTCGACGAAGTCCATTACCTGCCTGCCGCGCGAGAGCTGCTGGCGCTGGGCGAATTCACCAATCGCGAACATCCGCTCGTGGGCAAGGAACTGATCGCGTTCGGCATCGCGCTGTTCGGCGATAACCCGTGGGGCTGGCGTCTGGTGCCGAGCCTGTTCGGAACGCTGGCGCTGTTCGGGTCCATGCGGGCCATGTGGTTCGGCACCCAGAGCCGGTTCGCCACGCTGGCCTATGGCGTGCTGGTGGCGACCGGGTTTCACCTGTTCATCCACGCGCGCATTGCGATGCTGGATATCTTCTATCTCGCATTTCTGTGCGTGGCTGCCTGGCACTTTGCGGCCGCCATCCGCCAGCCTGAACAGGGTCGCTGGCGGCTGGCCCTGACCGGCATCGCGCTGGGTCTTGCCATGGGCGCGAAATGGAATGCAGCTGCGATTGCCATGCTGCCGGGGCTGGTGTTCTTCTTCGCCCGCGCCTCTGCAGGCCGTCGCCGCCTGTTCATGAGCCGCCGCGGCGCGCCCGTGCCGGGCACCACCCTGGTCGAGGCCGGGCTGTGGTTGGGGATCGTCCCGCTGGCGGTTTATGCGGCGAGTTTCCTGCCGGCATTCTTCTTCCGTGAACAGCCGATCACCGAAGGGCTCGTCTTCCATCACCAGTTCATGCTGTCGCTGCAGGAAAATCTGCGCAAGCATCACCCCTACCAGTCCAGCTGGGAACAATGGGTGCTGAACGCGCGGGCGATCTGGTATCTCTACGAACCGGTCGACGGGGTGCAGCGCGGCATCATGCTGATCGGCAATCCGCTGACGATGCTGCTGGGCCTGCCTGCGCTGGCATGGTGTGCATGGCAGGGCGTGATGCGCCGCCACTGGGCTGCGCTGGGCGCGGTGGTAATGTATGCCGCCAGCCTCGGCTTCTGGATCATCGCCAACAAGCCAGTGCAATTCTATTATCATTATGCCCTGCCCAGCATGGCGCTGCTGGCTGCGCTTGCGCTGGCCTGCGATGCGCTGTGGCAACAGGGCTGGCGCAAGACTGCGCTGGCCCCCGTAATCGGCAGCGTACTGATATTCGCGCTGTTTTACCCGATCATCAGCGCTGCACCGCTGGCAGGGGAAGACAGTTTCAAGCTGTGGACCTGGCTGCCCAGCTGGCGGTGAAGCGCCCTTTTGGCGAAGCGGCTCAGTACCGCCCCCAGACGAACCGGCTCGACAGGGCGTAATTCCACACCGAACCGATGCCGATGCCGACCAGTGCGGCAAATACGGTGTGCAGCCCGCGATCGTGCAGCGTCGTTGCCACGGCGACATTGGCGAAGGCGCCGATGGAACAGGCGACGATGAAGCTGAGCCAGCCCCAGAACAGCTTGTTCGCTTCTTTCAGGCGCCGGTCGCGATAGGTGAGGAAGTTGTTGAGCCAGAAATTGAACGTCATCGCCCCGAAAGTGGCGACCGCCTGGCTCCAGCTGAAATTGGCCCCGCCCAGCAGCATGAAGGCATAGAGGATCGCCATGTGCACGCCCACGCCGATCACCCCGACCGTGCCGAACAGCGCGAAACGGGTCGGGATGATCCGGCCGAAGCTCTTGTCGTACAGACCGGCCAGGAAATCGAGCGCAATGGCCCGGTCGAGCTTGCTTTCGCCGGACCGGCGGGCAGAGAAGTTCATCGGGAAGTCTTTTACCTTGAGCGGTGTTTCGGAAGTGGCGAGCAGGTCGAGCAGGATCTTGAAGCCAATGCCCGAAAGGCCCGGCACCAATTCCCGCGCGGTGGCGCTTGGCAACAGGAAGAACCCGCTCATCGGGTCGGACAGTTCCACCCCGGTCAGCTTGCGGGCCAGCGTATTGGCCACGCTCGAAAGCTTTTCGCGGTCGGGCCGGTTCCACTCGGCCATGCTCGCCCCTTCGGCGAACCGACTGGCCACGGCCACCTCGGCCTCGCCCGATTTCACGGCGGCCAGCATGTCTACCAGCAGCTTGGGATCATGCTGATGGTCGGCATCCATAACCGCCACATAAGGCGCGGCGGTGGCGCAGAACCCCTCGATCGCGGCGCTCGACAGGCCGCGCCGCCCGATCCGCTGGATCACCCGCACACGAGGATCGGCCAGCGATAGGCGGCGGGCCTCGTCGCTTGTGCCATCTGCGGAATTGTCGTCCACGATCAGGACTTCCCAGCCGGATGCACCCAACGCGGCCTCGATCCGATCGACCAGCGGAGCAAGATTGTCACGCTCGTTAAGCGTCGGCAGGATGATCGCCAGTTCGAGAGCGGCGGCAGTAGCGGTGGGGGCCATGGAAGGCAGCGTATCCGGGTTCATGTCCATTGCTTCACCCGCTTATGCCGCAATCCTCAAGATATGGTTAGCAGCTTCCTAACAATCGCATCGCCGATTTCCTGCGTGGAAGCAGTGCCGCCCAGATCGGCGCCGAAGACGCCATCGGCAAGAATCCCTTCCACCGCACGTTCCACCCGGACCGCTTCTTGCTCGCGCCCGAGCGAGTGGCGCAGCAGCATGGCCAGACTGAGTACGGCGGCAACCGGATTGGCCTTGCCCTGCCCGGCAATATCCGGCGCGCTGCCATGAATCGGTTCGTACAGGCCGAACGTGCCATAATCGGTCTGCCGTTCGCCCAGGCTGGCGCTGGCCAGCAGGCCGATCGACCCGACGCAGGCACTGGCCTGATCCGACAGAATGTCACCAAACAGATTGCCGGTGACGATGGTGTCGAACTGGCCGGGCGATTTCACCAACTGCATGGCGGCATTGTCGACATACATATGGTCGAGTGTAACCTCGGGATAATCCTTCGCCACCTCGATCACCGTTTCGCGCCAGATGCGGCTGGTTTCCAGCACATTGGCCTTGTCCACGCTGGTCAGCCGCTTGTCGCGGCCCATCGCGGCGCGGAAGGCCGTGTGGGCGATGCGGCGCACTTCGGCTTCGTTATAGGACATGGCGTCCCACCCCTCGCGCCCGCCAGTGCTGTCGCGTTCACCCTTTTTACCGAAATAGACATCGCCATTCAATTCGCGCACCACCAGCAGATCGATACTGCGCGCCACCTCCGGCTTGAGCGAGGAGAGATGTTCCAGACCCGGAAAACCCGCCGCCGGGCGCAGATTGGCAAACAGGCCCAATTCGCTGCGCAGGCCGAGGATCGCCTGTTCGGGCCGCAGATGGCGGGGCAGATCATCGCAGGAAAAATCGCCCACCGCGCCGAACAGCACGGCATCGGCAGCGCGCGCCATGTCGAGTGTTTCTTCAGGCAGCGGCTGCCCGTGGCGGCGATAAGCGACAGCGCCGACATCGCCTTCGAACAGGGTCAGGCCGGGCAGTGACAGTTCGTCCAGTACGCGCAGCGCCTGCGCCGTAACCTCGGGGCCAATCCCGTCACCTGCAAATACCGCAATTTTCATTCTACCATCCGTGCCAGTCGTTGCCGCAAGAGTTGCCTCGCAGCTAGGACGTCGGTACGGGTATCGGCAAGCAGGTAGCGCGCGATAAGCGGTTCCTGCCGGTCGAGAATTTCCAAGGCCTGCCCAAGGTCCGCTATCGCAGGTCGTTCCCCGCCATAGCCCAGTTCGCGCAGCAGCAGTGCCTCATAGATCGCCAGCGCCTCCACCCACTGCCGCGCCGCCTGCGCCGAACAGATCGCATCGAGCAGGCCGCCAAGCGCCGAATAGAGCGCGGGGTAAGGATTGCGTTCCGGCAGCGCACAGGCCGTCAGCGCGGTGGCCCAGGCAATGGCGGCGGCAGGCAGCGGTTCGCCCAGCCACGGTCCGCGGCTGGTCACCAGTTCCAGCCGCGCGAACGGCAGCTGGCTGGCGGATTTGGCACGAATTTCCGCCTGCAGCAGATTGCCCGGGATCATCACTGGCCGCAATTGCCGCCCGCGCCCGCCCGCCACATAGGCGGCCACCAGGCCATGTTCTTCGGTCAGCATCCGCGCGATGACCGCCGTTTCCCCGTGCGGGCGCGCGGCAACCAGAATGGCAGGGGCAGTAAGCTGCATGGCCCCGCCTTAATCTATCGCGATCTCAAGTCGAGGCTTGCTGGCGCAGGGCTTCCTTCGATGCGGCCACGGCCAGAGCGTTGCCGCGCCCCAAGCTCCAGTTGGCCTGCACGCGCACTTCGGGATTGGGGGCACACCAGATCTCCCCCGTATCGTCGATCGCAGTCACCCAGATCAGATTGTGTTCCTGGCCGTAATCGATGACGGCCAAGGCATAGCCATCGCCCTTGCCAAGAACGTGCAACGGTAATGGCGGATCGAGCTGGGTAAACATATGCAACCCCTTTCGAGAGCTGCAACTTCTTGAAATAGAAGAATGTTCCCAATTGCACCCGGTAATCTACCGCGTGGTGTGCGAAATGATGATTGTGGCCCCTGCCGGCGCAGGGGCACCGGTTATTTCAGTTTCGCTTCGAGCGCGACGACGCGGGCCTTCAGGTCTTCGGCTTCTTCTCGCGCCTTGCTGGCCATGGTCTTGACCGCGTCGAATTCTTCGCGGCTGACGAAATCCATCCCGCCGAAGGTTTCCTTGGCCCGTTCCCGCGCGGCGTCGCGCGCTTCGCGGCCCATGCCGGCAAGCGTACCGGCCGCCGAATTGGCGAGTTTGACGAAATCGGCGATCAGCGGGTTCTGGCTTTGCATGGCGGCTATTTAGGCGCGATCTGCGCCCGTATCAATTGCCGATCCGCACCCGTTCTACCGCGCCATCGGGATCGCCACCATCGGCATCGGGATTGAGCTGGAGAAACTGGAAATTCAGCATGCTCGCAAAGAGGACCCAGGCGAGATAGGGCAGCAGCAGGATACCGGCCAGCTTGCGCACGCGCCAGAACAGCATGATCACCACCAGCAAAGTGGCGACGATCAGCCCCAGAACGATCAGCCCGCCGGTAATCTGCTGCGCGCCGAAGAAAACATAGCTCCACGACAGATTGAGCAGAAAATGGATAGCGAAAACCCACAGCGCCGTGCTGCGTCCGCACGCGCCCCAGGCCGAAGCGACCAGCGCCATGGCAAGCCCGATCATGATATACAGGATCGTCCAGACGATACCGAACCATTTAGGCTCGGGGAATATGCCTGGCTTTTCCAGCGCGGCGAACCATGCGGTATCCGGGCTGCCCAGTCGCCCGGCAAGAAAACCCAGCAGCACACACAGCGGCACGGTAAACAGCGCCCAGCGAATGAAACTTGCGCGCAGCTGCCCGCGCGACGCCAGCATGTTCATGCAGTTACCCCGTCAACGATTCGTTTCATGCGCTTTCTGACGGGGCACCGCCCTGGTGGCAATGCGGCATGGGCAATCCGTCCCATGGCGGTGCGCGTGTCATTTGCGTTGAGGACGGACTATCCCTTTGGCAACCAGGCTGCGAACGGTGTCTTCCAGCGTCTGTTCCGCCGGGATGAAAGCCATGCCCAGCACCTCTTCGGTGTGCTTGCCGCAGACATCGCGCACATTGCCCAGTTCTCCCCTGACCTGTTTCATCTCGTCCAGGAACAGCGCCAGCACCCGCACCAGCCAGTCCGGCATCGCCCTGCGCGGCACCCTGCCCGCATATTCGGGTACCCGCTGGCGGATTATTTCCGCCATCTCGCGCAGCCACAGGAACTTTTCGCTTGTGGGAAAGCGTTCCCCCCGCACGCTCTTTGCAGGTGCCTCTATGGCGCGGACATGCGCCTCTGCCACGTCGCGCACATCGGTCACACAAATGCCCATGTCGGGAATCAGCGGGATCGACCCGTCGACCAGCTTCTTCACGATCTCCACACTGGTCGACATATCGTCGTCATGGACCGGGCCGAAAACGGCAACCGGGTTGATGGAACAGAAAACCATGTCCGGCGCGTTCACCGCCACCCAGTCGCGCGCCGCGCGTTCGGCCACGGTCTTGCTTTCGATATAAGGCGCGACGCCCGCAGTCAGATCGGTCCAGTCCAGATAGGTGAACCGATCCTTTTGGGGCTGCCCGTAAGCGATGGCGGCCGCGCTGCTGGTCTGCACGAACCGCGTGATCCCGGCACGCTTTGCAAACTCCAGCGCCCGCAACGTCCCGTCACGAGCGGGTATCACCAGTTCGTCTTTGTTTTTGGGAACGGCGAGGGGAAATGGCGATGCGACATGGGCAACCGCCCCGCACCCGGCATTGGCCTGCGCCCAGCCTGCGTCGCTCAACAGATCCGCCTCAAAAATTCTCAGCCGCTCTCCCACCTCTGGCCAGCGGCCACGCAGGCGGGCCTCGCTCTTCGCCTTGCTGCGCACAGTGGTATGCACCGTGTGCCCTTTAGCCAGCAGCCGGTCGATCACTTCACCGCCAATATAGCCTGTGCCGCCCGTCACGAGTACCGTAGCTGTCACCTTCTGCCCCCCGCAGGTCATCACCACGGTGCGGAGGCTAAGCCGATTGGTTTCGAGGAGCAAGACGCGCATGACGAAGGTCGATTATCTGATTATCGGGGCCGGGATCGCCGGCCTGTCCGCTGCCTCGCGCCTGGCGGGGCACGGAACGACCGTGGTGTGCGAGGCGGAGGCCGCACCGGGCACACACGCTTCCGGGCGCAGCGCCGCCTTTGCGCATTTCGATATGGATGCCTGGCTGGTCCGCGCATTGACTGCGGCGAGCCTTCCGCTGCTGGAAACACCGGGTGCAAGACGCCATTCAGCCCTGTTCTTGGCGCTGGAACACCAACATCATACGCTTGATCGACTTGTGTATCACTACAGTCAGTGGTCCCCGGACGCGCGCCGCATCTCGGTTTCAGAGGCACGCGAACTGGTCCCGATCCTGCGTGAAGACCGCATTACGGGCGCTCTGCTCGACGAAAACGGGCGCAAGCTGGATGCCCACGCGATGCTCGAAATGCACCGCAAGACTTTGATAGCAAGGGGAGGTTTGGTTGCCGTAGACGCACCGGTCACCGCACTGCGTCGGGATGGAGCTCGCTGGACGGTCGACACCCCGGGCAAAAGCTACAGCGCGCGCGTCATCGTGAATGCCGCAGGTGCGTGGGTGGATGCGATTGCCGGACTTGCGCAGGTAAGACCCATCGCCATCCGCCCGCTGCGGCGCACGGTCATCACTTTCAATGTTCCGATGGACGTGGCGGCATGGCCCTTTACCAAGACCGCCGGCCCCGGCTTCTACATCGAACCCGAAGGTGGCGGCCGCCTGCTCGCCAGCCCGATGGACGAAGGCGAAAGCGATCCCTGCGATGCCCAGCCCGAAGAAGAAGACGTCGCGCTCGCCGCGTGGAACGTGGAACAGGCAACGACGCTGTCGATCCCGCGCTTGGCGAGCAAATGGGCTGGCCTGCGCAGTTTTGCGCCCGATCGGCTGCCCGTGGCAAGCTTCGATCCCGCTGCACCAGGTTTCTTCTGGCTCGCCGGCCAAGGCGGTTTCGGCCTGCAAACCTCGCCCGCAATGGCGCTGGCGGTGGAAGCTCTCGCGACTGACGGCGACTGGCCCGAGGAATTGCGCGCGGTGGGGGTGGAGCCGCAGATGCTAGCAGTCGAGCGGTTGGCAAGCCTGCCATAACAACAGCTTGGGAAGGTTGCCGCCTGCCCGCCGCCGATCAGGAGGACTTCGGTTCGAATGGAATAGCAAAATGCGCCTTGCTCCAAGCACAGGCGGCCGCGGCACCGAGATTGTGCTGAAAGACCGTGATGCGCTTCGCTATCTTGGACGCTTCGGCGAGTTTTGCCAGGCGGTCATCATTACTGCCCGCCGCTTCAGCATCCATCATGGCATGCTGGTGAGCGGCATATTCAAGGTTCAGGTCCATTTCGGCCCTCCTGCTGAGGCGGCGATGTCTCGACATGGCCGTGTTGGGTAAATACGTTATCAGTCGACCATCGCCGCAACGAGAAGTCGCAGTTCCTGAGCCGGTATCGCCGCCCCGGGCGAGACCGTTTCTCTCGTCGCCGGACGGGCTGCCGCACAATAGCGCGGCGAAAGCACAGGGCGCGAACGGCCCCGTAAAGTATCTTGAATCATTTTTGTAATCGGCAGTCTTGCTGCCGCCTTCTGGTAGGTCAGCGTCGATAACCGCGTTTGCGGGCACCAGCGGGCGTTTGCCCAGGCGTCCTTTCGCGGAAGACGATGCGACCCTTGGTAAGATCGTATGGTGTCATTTCGACATGAACTCGGTCACCAATGACTGATCGAATACGGTATCGGCGCATCTTTCCTGCGGTGTAGCAGATGATGCGGTGCTCATTATCGAGGGTCACGCCAAACCGGCCATCGGGCAGGATCTCGTCGATCTCGCCCTCCATCGTAATAAGCTCTTCCTTCGCCAAACCCTATCCTTCACACACGACGAAATACCCGCGCGGACTCGTTCCGCAGCGGAGCCAAAGTTGAGTGAAATGGAAGCGGTTTCGCGCGGCAGGCGATGCAAGCCGCGGCGAACATTATCCGTCGCAACCGACGTTGGGAAATTTCAATATAGTGAGTTGTAAAAAAATTACAAGCCCAATGTGAACAGCATCGTCCGGCCTATTCCAGCAACAAGGGCCAGAAACTCGCACGTGGCGAGGAAACCGGCCTCTCCGATCAAACAGACATATCGAACGCGCAGGTCTAGCGCATCAAAACCAGTTCTTCTGCCATGGTCGGATGGATTGCCGTGGTCGCGTCGAAATCGGCCTTCGTCAGCCCGGCCTTCACCGCGATGGCCGCTGCCTGCATCATCTCCGGCGCTTCGGGCGCGATCATGTGAATGCCGACGATCTTGCCACTGTCGCCATCGCATATCATTTTCATCAGACTGCGTTCGTTGCGCCCTGCCAGAACGTTCTTCATCGGACGGAAATCCGATAGATAAACCTTCACGCTACCAAGCTTGTTCTTGGCTTCTCCCTCGGTCATTCCAACCGCCGCGATGGGCGGATGGCTGAATACCGCGCTGGGAATGCAGCCATGATCCACTGCCACCGGATCACCCTTGCCAAAGACCGTGTCGGCAAAGGCTTGGCCTTCACGGATGGCAACCGGTGTCAGCTGTACGCGGTCTGTGACATCTCCGACGGCATAGATGTGATCGATATTGGTCTTGCTGAAGCGATCGACCTTGATTTCGCCATTTTCACCCAGCTCGACGCCAGCTTTGTCGAGACCAAGCCCTTCGGTATTCGGGACACGACCCACGGCGAACATAACCAGATCGGCCTTCTCTTCCTCACAGTCCGACAGCTTTACGAAATAGCCGCCATCCTTGCATGGCTTGATATATTCGAAGGTGGTGTTGAAGCGGAACTTGATCCCCTTCATCGTGCTGATCTGCAGGAGCCGGTCGCGCACAGCCTCGTCATAGCTGCGCAGCAATTTGTCGCCGCGATTGACGATATGCACATCGCTGCCAAACTCGTTGAATATCCCGGCAAATTCATTGGCTATATAGCCCCCGCCCGCAATGATGATCTTCTTGGGAAGTTCATCGAGATGGAAAGCCTCGTTCGAACTGATCGCATGTTCGGCGCCCTGACATTCAGGCATGCGTGGCCGCGCCCCGGTGGCGATGAGAATATGCTTGGCAGTAACTGTGCGCCCCCCAGCCAGCGTGATTTCATGCGGCCCGGTAATTTCGGCACGTTCCTTGAAGATCGTCACATCGTGGCCTTCGAGAGTGTCGGTATAAGCACCTTCCAGTCGATCCACATCGGCCAGCACATTGTCGCGCAGCTTCTTCCAGTCGAAGCTCTTGCCTTCGATCTCCCAGCCGAATTTCTGGCAATCCTCAAGATCCTCGGCGAAATGCGCGCCATAGACGAGCATCTTCTTGGGAACGCAGCCACGGATCACGCAGGTGCCGCCGACCCGGTGTTCCTCCGCGATGGCTACCCTGGCCCCATGCGCTGCCGACACACGGCTGGCGCGCACTCCGCCGGAACCGGCACCGATCGTGAAAAGGTCGAAATCATATCCGTCGGTGGTCTTCTCGGCCATGCGGCACTCCTTGTTGCGCAAGCCCGCGATATGGCTTGTGAAACCGATTTGCCAAGGCGCGATTTTTCGAGTGCGTCAATTGCGGGGCGGTTCTTGCACCGCCAGTCTACGTGCTACCTGCACGGTCTGGATCACAAACAGCGCGACCAGCAAAAGCCCCACACCGCCAACAAAAAGATCGAAGGCGTTCAGCCCCCAAATCAGTCCCGGCTCGCGCCCTACAGAATACATTGCCAATGTCAGCGCGATCAGCACCAGCCTCAGTTCGGTCGGTCCAGCATTCATGTAAGAGAGGCGCAATTCGCCCAGTACACGGACCGAAAGGAAAGCGTGGATCGACATCAGCAGATAGCCCGCCAGTGCCACCAGCGCGACTTCGAGCTGGACAAAGGGGCTAAGTCCGATGCCTACCACCAGCAGGGTCGTGGCCAGCCCATCACAACTATGATCGAGGAAATAACCATATCGGGGCCGCTCGATCTTGCGGAACCGCGCAAGGCTGCCGTCGAGCGAGTCCCCGAGCCAATGGACGAAATAGCCAGCGACCGACAGCCACAGCCAGTCATAAGCCAGATTACTACCGAGATAGCCCGCAAAAACGAGCACTGCGCCGAACATGCCGAAAGCGGTCAGCATGTCGGGCGTCACGCGGCGCGGCATATGTGCGCAGAGCCAGTTGAGCGCGCGTCGTTCGACGCGCGCCACCAGATTTTCCTGGATGCGATCGATCGGAGTGATCTTGGGTTTGAACGTCGGTTCCATCACATCCGCTCCATTTAGTTCGTCATCGCCGCATTTATGGCTGGCCTAGAGGCCCGTCCATCTTGCGACGTCCGTCAGGCTGAACGGCGCGCACCGCTCGAACGACGCCGACGATTGCGACCACCGCCGGGCTTCGCCCCCTGCGAGCGACCTTCGCTGCCGCCACCATCGCGCTTGGGCGCACCGGCACGGCTGGAATGCTTCTGTTTGGGCTTGGCCTTCTTGGCCGCATCGCCCGTCGGACGCACCTTTGGCCTAGCCAAGCGCGGCTTCTGCTCCCGCTTGGTCGGGCCGACGCCCTCTACGACCGCACGGAAATTGTCGGGCAGCGGCAGGCGTTCGAACTCGGCATCCGTTTTCTTGCGGATATCTTTCAGATAATCGCGCTCGTCCTCGGCACAAAATGCGATGGCGATACCGTCTTTGCCCGCCCGCGCGGTACGGCCGATGCGGTGGACGTACTGTTCCGGCACGTTTGGCAATTCGTAGTTCAGCACGTGACTGACGCCAGGAATGTCGATCCCGCGCGCCGCGACATCGGTAGCGACCAGGATCGGGGTCTTCGCGCGCTTGAACTCATCCAGCGCGCGCTCACGCTGCGGCTGGCTCTTGTTGCCATGGATCGCATTTGCCGGAATTCCGACCTGTGACAGCTTCTTCACTATGCGGTCACAGCCATGCTTGGTACGCGCGAAGATCAGAACACGTTCGAATTTGCCCGGAACCTGGTGACGTTCGGACAGGATCATTTCGAGCAGAGTCTGCTTCTCATCCTGCTGGACCATGAAGAGATACTGATCGATCCGTTCCGCAGTGGTGCTTTCCGGCGTGACCGAGACCTTCACTGGATTACGGCAGTATTTGCCCACCAGTTCCTGGATCTGCTTGGGCATGGTGGCCGAAAAGAACAGCGTCTGGCGGTCTTCGGGCACGAGCTGGCTGATCCGGCGCAGGGCATGGATAAAACCGAGGTCGAGCATCTGGTCGGCCTCGTCCAGCACCAGAATTTCGACCCCGTCGAGCTTAAAGGCCTTCTGGTCGATCAAATCGAGCAGGCGTCCGGGCGTCGCGACGAGGATGTCGGTGCCGCGATGAAGCTTGTTGCGATCCTTGTTGACCGAGGTACCTCCCACGATCGACTGCACCTTGAGACCTGCCAGCGCGCCATATTCTTTCGCGTTCTGGGCGATCTGCCCGGCCAGTTCGCGCGTCGGTGCGAGCACCAGCATACGGCAGGATTTAAACGGTGTCTGCCGGTCGGCTTCGCGCAGCCGATCGATGCTGGGCAGCATGAAGGCTGCGGTCTTGCCGGTACCAGTCTGCGCAATCCCCATAAGGTCGCGCCCTTCAAGGACAGGCGGGATCGCCTGCGCCTGGATCGGTGTCGGCGTGTTGTAGCCCTTGAGGTCGAGAGCCTGAAGGACGGGCTGAGACAGCCCAAGATCTGAAAACTGTGTCATGTCTACTCGCATTCATATGCGGCGCGCAGCCGTAATCGGCGCGCGGTCGCGGGGTTGATGAACCACCCGCGTGAAAAGGGAAGTCTGGGAAATCGAACCGAGGCGCGGCCGGGGCAATGCATGTTTCCGCATCGCCGCTTCACGCTGGCTAGCGCGCTCCGATAGCTTGGGAGATGGCTGCTGCAGTGCAAAAAGTCAATTCAATTCGCCGTCGCATTCCCCGAGAACCACATCGATCCGTCGGAATAAGCCAGCTCTGTGCAGCCTCCACTGATAAAACAGATGAGATTGCCGAACCTTCACGACGGATGCTGTACCGCGGGTTGGCGAGCAGTATTTAGCGCTCAGCTTCCTGCTGGACCTGCTCCATCGCGATGCCTTGCAGGATTTCAGCGACTTTGGGTTCGATCCCCAATTCGTGAGCAGCCCTCTCTCCGGACCCGAAAGTACGGACGTCGAAACCGGTGATTTGAGCGAACACGACGAGTGCCTCGAGATAGGAGCCCTCCGCACTGGCATGGTAGTGGTCGTAGCTCCACAGATCGACCTTGCCATAATCGCGGCCGTCATAGGGATTTGTGTCAGCGATTCCCGCCAGCATCGCGCGGTTCCATGCTTCCCCGACCGGGATTACTCCGTCGATCTCTTTCGTCTGACGATGCACCAGATCGATCAGTCGACGCAGATCGACGGCCATCTGACCCACGGGTTTGCCGTGCCAGTGCCCGCCCGGCTTGTAAGTCTGGTCGGCCCTGCTCCACGTTGCCATCAAGTATACGCGCGCATCCGGATTGGCCGACGCGAAGATTTTGGCGAGTTTGGCCGCGTTCTCGGTCGTATGTGTCGCATCGCCAGGTTTGTCGGGGTTCAGCACCGAAAATTCCTGCATCACCACCACGTCCCAGGCACGATCGATCAGATCGCGCTTTTCACGCAGATGGAACCCCAAAGTGCTTCCACCGCGCAATTCATGGCTCACATCCCAATCGAGCTTGGCCTGTTCCGCGAATTTGGCAAATAGCGCGGGAATACCGCCCACCCCTTCATCATTCAGATCATCCACGCTGTCTGGGCGATACCGCAGCACAGCGGAATTTGCGCCCTGGGTGAAGCTGTTGCCAATGAAGAGTATGCGCTGTTCTTCCTGCGCAGCGAGAGGCGCCGCCCACAGGGCGATCAAAGCGAGCAGAAAGCGAACCGGATACATCATTGTGATATTCCCGCTGCCTTCAGCAGCGTTTCCGTGCTTGCGTCGAATTCCTCGCCGCCCTGTTCGATCGCCTTGGCCATCTGCTTGCCCAGTTCGACACCGAACTGATCGAAAGGATTGATCCCCATCAGCACGGCGTTGGCAAAGGTGCGATGTTCGTGGAAAGCGATCAACGCGCCAAGGGTAGCCGCATCGAGATCATCGCACAGTATCGTAGCGCTGGGCCGATCGCCCGGATAATTTCGCGCCGGATCTTCGCCCTTTTTGCCAGCCATCAACGCCGCCCCTTGAGCGAAACAGTTCATCAGCAGAATGCGGTGATGCGCGGGGTCGAGATCGTCTCCTGGCGCGATACTGGCAATGAAATCGACCGGCACCAGATGCGTGCCCTGGTGGAGCAATTGGAACACGGCATGTTGCGCATCCGTGCCCACCCCGCCCCAGGTGATCGGCGCGGTCGGCCCGTCGACCGGCTGCATATCGGCGGTGACCCGCTTGCCGTTCGATTCCATTTCAAGCTGCTGAAGATAATCGGGAAACAGCCCCAACCGCTCGTCATAGGCAAAAACGGCACGGGTCTGGCAGCCCCGCACCCTAGTGTAATAAAGATCAGCAAAGGCCGCCCGCAGGACCAGATTATCTGCAATTTCCGTGTCGCGGAAATGCTCGTCCACCGCTTTTGCCCCTGCAAGAAAAGCGCGAAAATCCTCCATCCCCACAGCCATTGCGATTGGAAAACCGATCGACGACCAGATCGAATAGCGCCCGCCAACGCTTTCCTGAAACGGCAGGATGCGCGTTTCGTCGACGCCCCATTCGACCGCGCCGTCGGGATTGGCGGTCAGCGCGATCACGCGCCCGCCCGGATCGGTCACACCATTGTCGCGCAGCCACTTCAGCGCGCTTTCGGCATTGGTCATGGTCTCAATCGTGGTGAAGGTCTTGCTAGCGACGGCAATCAGCGTCTTGGCCGGGTCACAGGCCGCGAACGCCTGTTCCAGCGCAACCCCGTCGATGTTGGAGACGACATGGACGTCGCAATAGGACAGGTCTCGGCCCAGTGCATCGACACCGAGCGCCGGCCCCAACGCGCTGCCACCGATACCGATATGGATCAGGTGTTCGATCTCGCCCAGCGCGCCTTGGTGGATCGCCTCCACCAGCATACCCATCCGGTCGATCAGCGCCATTGCCTCTTCAACCTTGGCAGCATCGCCAGTGCCCCGCAACGTTGCGTGATCGGCAGCGCGCCCTTCGGTCGGATTGACTACCTCGCCATCAAACAGCTTTGCGCGCATTCCAGCGAAGTTCATTGTCTCCGCAAGATCTTCGAATGCAGCAATAACCGCGCGGTCGAGATGAGTCTTGGACCAGTCCAGCAGTATCCCGCCTTCGGGAAGCTCTATCCGTCCCGACAGCATGGCCACGCGCTGATCGCCGCCTGGTTCGTCCGAACCTTCGCCCCCGTCACGCTGCGCACTGAAGAGTTCGCCCAATGTGGGACGGGGCAGACTTTCAAGACGGGACCAGAGCTGGGCTGCAGTAGTCATGACAGGCAAAAATCCTTTAATGGCTGCGCTCCTGCGACTAGGGACTTCGGCAATGAATGAGAACCCCACATGACCGATCGTACACTGGATACGAATGCATCCCCCGCTGACGCCGCAGATCCCGAAAAGAAGGAAACGCTCGGCAGTTTCTTGTGGTTTGTTGCCAAGCTGGTGATCGCGGTTCTGATCTTCCGCAGCTTTATCTTCTCGCCCTTCACCATCCCATCCGAATCGATGCTGCCCGGCCTACGCAACGGCGATTACCTGGTGGCGGCAAAATGGCCTTACGGCTTCTCCAGATACTCGCTTCCAGCCGATGTTCCGCTTTTCGAAGGTCGCATATTTGCCAAGCTGCCCGAGCGTGGAGACGTTGCGATTTTCAAGCATCCAGTCACCGGCGTGGACTATGTAAAGCGTGTGATCGGCCTGCCAGGAGACACAGTGGCGGTGCGAAACGGTGTCGTAATTCTCAACGGGGAAGCCCTGCCCAAGGAAGAGGCCGGTTATGCCGACATACCCATGAGCGAGAACACCAGCTGCCGCAGCGACGGTGGTGTAGTGATCGAGGGCACACTTTGCCGCTACCGCCAGTTTCGTGAGACCTTGCCGTCCGGCAAAAGCTACCTGACCATCGATTTCGGTGATGTCGGTCCGCGGTTCCTGACCGATGCCGCCGGCGGCATTACGAGAGATCAAAACGGTAACCCTATCCGTATCGATCCCGACAACACCGAGCCTGTAATCGTTCCGGAGGGACAATTGTTCATGATGGGCGACAATCGCGATAATTCGCTCGACAGCCGTTTTCCCGCTGTGCCCGATGGCGGCGTCGGTTTCGTCGATGCAAACCTGCTGGTGGGCAGGGCAAGCCGGGTGCTGTGGTCCACCGATGGTAGCGCCGAATGGCTTTTGCCGTGGACGTGGTTCACAGCCGCGCGCTGGAACCGGATCGGGAGCGACATATGACTCCGCTTCAGCCTGAAACGCTTCAATGGCTCGCCAAAACGGGCTTCACGGTGAAAGACGAATCAATGTGGGTGGCAGCCCTCACGCACGGCAGCACCGGTGAAAAACAGAATTACGAGCGGCTGGAATTTCTCGGCGATCGTGTACTCGGGCTGTCGATCGCGGATTGGCTGTATGCGAAGAGCGATGCGCCAGAAGGAAAACTGGCCCAGCGGCTCAATGTCATCGTCAGCCGAGAAATGTGCGCCACGATCGCGCGCGGAATAGGTCTCGCGCCGCATATCCGCATTTCGAAACAGGCCAGCAGCGACGGTGGTCGGGACAGTGACAACATCCTCGGCGATGTGATGGAAGCGCTTTTGGGCGCAGAGTTCATCGACAATGGTTTTGTCGAGGCGCGCGATCTTGTTCATCTGCTTTGGCGGCCAGCAATGGAGAGCGGCGCAGGCAAAACCAAGCACCCGAAAAGCGCGCTGCAGGAATGGGCCGCAGGCAATCAGCGCCGCCCGCCGGAATATGAGCTGGTGGACCGCTCGGGACCGGACCATGCCGCCACCTTCACCGTGCGGGTCAAGGTCCATAAGGTCGGCGAAGCCGAAGGCACAGCGGGAAGCAAACAGGAAGCCGAAAAACAAGCGGCAAGGGAATTCATGGAGAAGTTCGGGTGACCCTTCAATGACAGATACCAAATGCGGTGTGGTCGCCGTCCTCGGTGCCCCCAATGCGGGCAAGAGCACGCTGGTCAACCAACTCGTCGGCCAGAAGGTCGCAATTACGAGCGCGAAGGCGCAAACGACGCGTACGCGCATGATGGGTATCGCGCTGGACGGCGATACGCAGATGATCCTGGTCGATACGCCGGGTATTTTCGCGCCCAAGCGCCGGCTCGATCGCGCAATGGTCAGTGCAGCGTGGGAAGGCGCAGAAGCCGCCGACGCTGTGCTGCTGCTGGTCGATCCGGTAAAGCAGCGCCGACATGAACTGGAGCCGCTGCTGGAACAGGTGGCCGCACGCCCCGAACGCAAGATCCTCGTGCTGAACAAGGTCGATGTCGCCAAGAAAGAGCCGTTGCTCGCCCTCGCGCAGGAACTGAGTGCCAAAGTCGATTTCGCGGATATCTATTTCATTTCTGCTCTTACCGGCGATGGGGTTCCGGAAATGAAGCAGGCCCTGGCAGGGATGATGCCTGAAGGGCCGTGGATGTATCCCGAAGACCAGGTGAGCGACGCCAGCGAACGGCTACTGGCCACCGAAATCACACGCGAGCAACTGTATCGCCAGCTGCACGAGGAACTGCCCTATGACAGTGCGGTGCGCCCCGAAAAGTACATCGAACGGCCCGACGGCAGTGTGGAGATACACCAGCAGATAGTCGTGATGCGCGATAACCAGCGCGCTATCGTGCTCGGCAAGGGCGGCAGCCGGATCAAGGCGATCGGCGAAGCGGCGCGCAAGGAACTTGCGGAATTACTGGGTCAAAAGGTCCACCTCTTCCTTCACGTCAAGACCGACGAGCGCTGGAGCGAAGACAAGGAAATGTTCGAAGAAATGGGATTGGATTGGGTGAGATGACGCATCCCAGCGTCGCGAATCTGTGGCAGAAATTTCGGCTCCAGAACCCCGACGTGGCCGAGGATCCGCCATTCGCGTTCTATTTCTGCGACCGCCAGGAAGATGCCGATACTTGCGCGGAACTGGTCGTTAAAGGCCAGAAGCAGGCCACTGCCTCATCGCTGGTGGAACTGGACCTCAGCGGCGAAAAAGTTTCCCAACCAGGCGATTACTTCGTCATTACCGACTTTGCCGGTCGGGCGCGGGCAATCATCCGCATGACATCGGTCGACATTGTACGGTTCGGTGATATCGATGCCAAGTTCGCCTGGGATGAAGGCGAAGGAGATCGTACGCTTGAATGGTGGCGCGAAGTCCATCGTGACTATTATCGGCGCGTGCTGGAGGGCTCCGACGTGATCGTTGACGACGATCTTATGATCGCATGTGAACGGTTTACCACCGTTTTTGTCGCCTAAGAAAGTCGCCTTAGAAACCGCGTCAGTTTCCCGACCGCTGACTGCGAGCTCTCTACCGCTTCTTCGTGATTCAGATCCTGTTGGTCGATTCCTCGCTGCCACCTGACGCCTTGGCGATCTCCTTGAGGCCTTTACCCTTGGCCGTGAGAGTGCGGAGCTGGCCCGCCACCTCTCCCGTCCACGTATGGGCCGGGTTCGAAAACGATATCAAAGTTTCGCACGTATGGCACGGCACCCCCATTGGCACCGATCCTTACATCGAAGCTTTTCGCACTCGCATGATTACAAGCGACCTCGCGAAACGCTTCCGGCACATCCTTCGATCCATCGCAGCGTAAAACTTCGCCTCCCGTTCCGATTTCGAGATTCAACGGCACTCGTGTCTCTGGCGTCTCTCTGAAGCTTTCGGGCAGGCTACCGACGGTCAGCACAATGCCATCCTGCTGCAAATCTCCCAATCGGGATGCCAGATCGGACTTTCCATCTTCGTCCACGACGACGATCATCAATCCTAAGCCGTAACTCTCCTCGTCGTCGAAGTTCTTGGCAGGGACAACCTGGCGACCAATGAGCACCTTGCACATCTCGTCAGCCACGTCCTGCAGAGGTACGAAGCGCCTCACTTTGCAAGTCAGAACTCTGCCTGTCGGATCAGCGAACACCTCCAACTCGGCGGCCGTCCAATTATGCTGTCGACTTACCCAAGCTGGCAGCTTTTCGTTGACCTCCATTGCAACATGAACATCGGCCGAAGGGGTGGTGAACACAGCGGCAGCAGCTAAAATGGAAAGAAACACAGGTCGGCTCCGAGAGAAGACGAATTTTTCCGGAGGCTACTGACCTTCAGTTCGCCCGGCTAGTCGCATCGTTAAGACTTCTACCGTTTCTTCGCGATGCCGATCTTGTTCTTCTTGGCGAAGTCCTTGGTCGATTCCTCACTGCGGCCCAACGCCTTGGCGATCTCCTTGAGGCCCTTGCCCTTGGACGCCAGGGTGCGAAGCTGGCCCGCCTCCTCTCCCGTCCATGGCTGCTTGTGTCGTTCAAAGCGCTCCTTTGCCATCACTCGGCCTCTTTCTTGGCCGCAGGCTTTTGGGCCGGGGCTTTCTTCTTGGCTGCCGGTTTCTTCGCGGCGGTCTTTTTGGCCGCGGGCTTCTTTTTAGCCGGAGCTTTCTTCTTCGGGGCGGCTTTCTTCTTTTTCGCCGGTCCCTTGGCCACCCGCGCATCGATCAGCTCGATCGCCTGCGCCTCGGTAAGATCCTCGGGCTTCACATCCTTGGGGATCGTCGCATTGGTGGTGCCATCGGTGACATAAGGGCCATAGCGACCGGGCATCACCTTCATTTCACCGCCGCTCGTCGGGTGTTCGCCCAGCGTCTTGATCGGTTCGGCCTTGCCCCGCCCGCCGCCGCGATTGGCGGCCTGCGCAAGGATATCGACAGCGCGGTTCATACCCACCTCGAATACATCGCGTGTGCTCTGCAGCTTGCCGTATTTGCCGTCATGGCGGAGATAGGGGCCATAACGGCCGATCGCAGCCTCGATTTCCTTGCCCGTTTCAGGGTGCTGGCCGACGATGCGTGGCAGGTTCAGCAGCTTCAGCGCCCATTCGAGATCGAAATCGTCGAGGTCCTTGGGGATGCTGGCACGCTTCGCTTCCTTGCCCTCGCCCAGCTGAACGTAGGGTCCGAACCGGCCGCTCTTGCGCTCTACCGGCAGACCTGTTTCTGGATCTTCCCCCATCACGCCGTCATCTGCTGCATCGTCACTGTCAGCGCCGCCGGGCTTGGCGAACTGGCGCGTGTATTTGCATTCGGGATAGTTCGCACAGGCGACGAAGGCACCGTAGCGCCCGCCGCGCAAGGCAAGCCGCCCGCCGTCGCGTCCTTCGCTTTCGCAGAGCGGGCAATGGCGGGGGTCCTTCCCGTCCGCACGTTCAGGGAAGAGATAGTCGGCAAGAAATCCGTCAAGCACCTCAGTCACTTCCGAAGGCTTCTTATCCATCACCTCTTCGGTCTTGGGCTTGAAGTCACGCCAGAAGGCTTCGAGCAACTTCTTCCAGTCTTCCTTGCCATCCGACACCACGTCGAGCTCGTCCTCGAGCCCGGCGGTGTAGTCGAAGGCGACATACTGGGGGAAGAACCGTTCGAGGAAGGCGGTCAGCAGACGGCCCGATTCCTCCGCGAAGAAGCGGTTCTTCTCCATCCGCACATAGGCGCGGTCACGCAGCGTCTGGATAGTGCTGGCATAGGTCGAGGGGCGGCCGATGCCGAGCTCCTCGAGCCGCTTGACCAGGCTCGCTTCGGAAAAACGCGGCGGCGGCTGGGTGAAGTGCTGGTTCGCCTCCACCCCGCGCTTCAGCGGCGCATCGCCCTTGGCGATGGTGGGCAGCAGCCCGTCCTCGTCATCCTCGGCATCGTCGCGGCCTTCCTGATACACTGCCAGGAAGCCGGGATATTTGACCACCTGGCCGGTGGCGCGCAGTTCGTGCTGCCCGGTCGGATCGCGCAGCGTTACGCTGGTGCGCTCCAGGCTGGCAGCGGCCATCTGGCTGGCCATCGCGCGCTTGTAGACCAGATCGTACAGCTTGCCTTCGTCGCCCGAGGCCACGCGGTCGCGGTTGAAATCGGTCGGCCGGATCGCCTCGTGAGCTTCCTGAGCGTTCTTGGCCTTGGTCTTGTACATGCGCGGGCTGTCGGGGAGCGCGTGGCCGCCGTAACGATCGGCCACGGCCTTGCGACACGCGGCGATAGCGCTGCCGTCCATGCTGACGCCGTCGGTACGCATATAAGTAATCGCGCCCGCTTCGTAGAGCGATTGCGCCAGCCGCATTGTGTGGCTGGCGGAAAAGCCCAGCTTGCGCGCCGCCTCCTGCTGCAGGGTGGAGGTGGTGAACGGGGGCGCAGGATTGCGCTTGAAGGGCTTCGTCTCGACCTCTTCGACGGTGAAGTTCGACTGTTCGACCGCCGCCTTGGCCGCAAGGGCGCTGCCTTCGTCGCCCAGCGTCAACTTGTCGAGCTTGGCCCCCTCGTACCGGACCAGTCGCGCGTCGAATTCGGTCCCGTCATGCTGAAGCTTGGCAATGACTGACCAGTATTCGTCGGCGCGGAAATGTTCGATCTCGATCTCGCGGTCGACGATCAGGCGAAGGGCCACGGATTGGACGCGGCCTGCGCTTTTCGCACCGGGAAGGCGACGCCACAGCACTGGAGACAGAGTGAAGCCATAGAGGTAATCGAGTGCGCGGCGCGCCAGATAGGCATCGATCAGATCCTGATCGAGTTCGCGAGGGGCCTTCATCGCATCGGTCACCGCCTGCTTGGTGATGGCGTTGAAGGTCACCCGCTCCACATCCGCGGGCAGCGCCTTGCGCTTCTGCAACAGTTCACGCACGTGCCACGAAATCGCCTCGCCCTCGCGATCGGGGTCGGTGGCCAGGATCAGACGGTCGGCCTTCTTGGCGTTATCGGCGATTTCCTTGAAGCGGCTCTGTTTGTCGCGATACAGTTCCCAGTCCATCTCGAAACCTTCGTCCGGTCGCACACTGCCATCCTTGGGCGGCAGATCACGGACATGCCCGTAGCTGGCGAGAACCTTGAAGTCCTTGCCGAGATATTTCTCGATGGTTTTCGCCTTGGCCGGCGATTCGACGATGACCAGTTGCATGGTAGTTCAGGCAGTCCTTACGTGTGTACGTGCGTATACGCGCGAAAGTGGGGACCGCTCCCAAGAGCCGTCAAGCAGGATTGTTGAAGAATGCGATCCCTTCCGCGCTAAAGCGCGCTGAGTTTACTTGAGCGATACCCGCCCTGCCGCATGCCTTTCCAGCCGTCCGGCGATTTCGATTTCGAGAAGCGCCAACTGCACGGCAGCGGCAGTCTGACCCGATTGGCGGATAAGTTCATCGACGCCGATCGGCGCGGCCGTCAGCAGTTGCTCGATATCCGCAGGTTGGGTCTCGGCCATTTCCTCTGGCGCAAAATCGAAAGCCGTCGCCGGCTCCCGAAAGGTCGAACGTGGCTGACCTTCGAAAGTCCTAAGAAGTTCTGCGACATCGTCGGGAGACTGCACCAGCACCGCGCCTTCCCGAATCAAGTGGTTGCAGCCATGGCTGCGGGGTTCCAGCGGGCTTCCCGGAATGGCCATAACCTCGCGTCCTGCCTCGCCCGCCAACCGCGCTGTGATGAGGCTGCCGGATTTTACCGCCGCTTCCACCACCAGCGTGCCGCCGGCCAGTCCGGCTATGATGCGGTTGCGGCTGGGGAAATGGCTGCCGCGCGGTTCGGTGCCCGGCGGCTGCTCTGCAATCAACAGGCCCTCGGTCGCGATCCGCTCCTGCAAGTCGGCGTGCTGTGGTGGATAGGCAATGTCGATCCCGCTGGCGATGACGCCGATGGTTTGCGGAAAGGCACCTTCATGCGCAGCGCCATCGATGCCGCGCGCGAGACCGGACACCACGCTGAAACCGGCCTCGGCAAGCCCAGCGGCAAAATCGCGGGCCAGCTTTACCGCCGCAGCGCTGGCATTGCGCGCGCCCACCATGGCTATGCAGGGCCTGGCGGCCAGCGACAGATCACCACGCCAGGTCAGGATCGGCGGTGCGCCATCGATTTGGCTAAGCAGTTCGGGATAGTCGGGCTGATCGTGGAAGAGGTATTTTGCGCCAGCCTTGCGTACTGCTTCGACTTCGCGTTCCACCTTGTCTGCCGCAATGGCACGGTACTGCCGACCGCCGCGCTTCCCCAAATCCGGCAAGGCCTCTAATGCGGCACCTGCAGTCCCGAACCGCTGCAGCAGCATGGCATAGCTGACGGGGCCGATATTGGGAGACCGCAACAAGCGGATGCGGGAAAAGGCTTCGCCCTGGGATAAGGCCTGATGATCGGGTGAACTCACTTCTTACTGCCGCCGACCTTGGGCTCTTCTCCCTTCATCAAGCGAACAATATTGGCGCGGTGCAGATAGATGATCACCAGAGCAATCGCAGCAAGAACCGGAAAAAACTGAGGGTATCCGAAAAGGGGGGCGGCTGCGGCAGCGGCCACTACCGCCGCCATGCCTGCGAGGGAAGATATGCGGAAAATCGCCAGCACGCTGATCCATACGAATGCGTAAGCGAGCCCCACTGGCCAGGCGAGGCCAAATGCCACGCCTGCATTGGTTGCCACGCCCTTCCCGCCCTTGAAGCCGAGCCAGATTGGAAAACAGTGCCCCAGAACCGCAGCGCCTGCGGCAAATGCCATGGCCACTTCACCCCAAATCTGCCCCGCGATCACCACTGGGGCCAGTCCCTTGAGGAGATCCAGAAGCAGCGTAGCTGCCGCCAAACCCCTGTTACCGGTACGCAGCACATTCGTGGCACCGATATTGCCGGACCCGATGTTTCGCACATCTCCCATACCGGCGGCTCTGGTGAGCAGAAGGCCGAATGGGATCGATCCGACCCCATAACCCAGCAGCGCTGCATACAATGCTTCCACGGGATACTCCGTATGTGGACGGGCCGGGAACGGCCCCGCCCTTGCCCTTTGACCTCGCTGTAAAAGTAAGTACGGCCCTTGGGCAATGCCCGTCTGACGAGTCCCACGCCCTCATACTGCAAAGAAAATCCGCTTTGGACGCATCCTCCCCCATTCTGTTGTTCGATTCCGGTGTCGGCGGCCTGACCGTCCTCGGTGAACTGCGCGACCTGCTGCCGGATGCTCCGGTCATCTATGCCGCGGATATGGCCGGTCTACCCTATGGCGAAAAAAGCGAGGCGGAGATTGCCGCACGGGTTTCAGGTCTCCTTGGGCGGATGGCCGAACGCTACCAGCCACGCCTGATCTGCATCGCCTGCAACACCGCCAGCACGATTGCCCTGGGCATGGTGCGCGAAGTGCTCGCGACGCCGATCGTGGGTACGGTGCCCGCGATCAAGCCCGCAGCAGCGATGACGCGAACAGGCGTTATCGGTCTGCTCGGCACCGAAGCGACAATCCGCCAGAAATATGTCGACGATCTTGAACAGGAGTTTGCCAACGGCACGCGGCTGCTGCGCTTTGGCGCCAAAGATCTGGTTACACTGGCGGAGGCGAAGCTGCGCGGCGAGCCGGTCAGTGCCGATGCCGTTGCCGATGCCTGCAAAGGTCTCGTCCTGCAGGCCCACGGAAACGAGATCGACACTGTAGTGCTGGCTTGCACCCATTTTCCGCTACTGGAACGTGAACTGTGTGAAGCGTTCGGACCCGATGTCGCCTTTGTTCATGGCGCGCAGGGCATTGCGCGACGCATCGCGCACCTTGTCGAGGGTCAGCCTATGGTCCGCTCCCGGCCGGACCGGGCGCTGACGACCGGCGCGCTCGCGGACTTTGAAATGTTGCGATCCCCCCTTTCTCAGCTGGGACTCGACCAGCTCGAGAAGCTGTGAATACAGCGGATTCTTCGGAACTGAGGGTGGCCTCACACCAAGTGTTGAATTGACAATTGACTGCGAATCGTTCGCAAAGATCGTAGTGGCGAATTGCAACGCATTCGATTAGGGGATCCCCCATAGTCTGCCGCGCAAAGGCGGCGCAGAAACGAGCGAATACGCCGTGAACTACGACCAGATCTTCGATGAAGCGATTTCCCGGCTGCATGAAGAGGGGCGCTATCGCGTCTTCATCGACATCCTGCGCAACAAAGGCGCGTTTCCAAACGCGCGATGCTTTGCCGGACACAATGGTCCTAAGCCGGTCACCGTATGGTGTTCGAACGACTATCTCGCCATGGGGCAGCATCCCAAGGTGATCGAGGCCATGGAAGAAGCGTTGCACGATGTGGGCGCTGGATCCGGCGGCACTCGCAATATCGGCGGCAACACGCACTATCACGTCGAACTCGAAGCCGAACTGTCCGATCTTCACGGCAAGGACGCGGCCCTGCTGTTCACCAGTGGCTATGTTTCCAACGACGCGACCTTGTCGACCGTGGCCAAGTTGCTTCCCGGCTGTGTGATCTTCTCGGATGAACTGAACCACGCCAGCATGATTGCAGGCATCCGCAATTCGGGCTGTGAAAAGCGCGTCTTCCGTCACAACGATCTTGAGCATCTCGAAAAGCTGCTGGCTGCCGAAGATGCGGACACGCCCAAGCTGATTGCTTTCGAAAGCGTCTATTCGATGGATGGCGATGTCGCGCCGATCCACGCGATCTGCGACCTTGCGGAAAAGTACAACGCCCTCACCTATATCGACGAAGTGCATGCGGTGGGGATGTACGGGCCACGCGGCGGCGGCATTTCGGAACGGGACAAGGCAGCCCATCGCATCGATATTATCGAAGGCACATTGGGCAAGGCTTTCGGCGTGATGGGCGGCTATATCGCTGCCGACAAGAAGATCGTCGATTGCATCCGCTCCTATGCTCCCGGTTTCATCTTCACGACCTCGCTCAGCCCTGCGCTTGTAGCAGGTGTCCTGGCATCGGTGCGCCATCTCAAGGCATCGAGCATCGAGCGCGAAGGCCAGCAGGCCGCGGCGGAACAGCTCAAGCAGAAGATGCGCGATGCGGGCCTGCCGGTCATGGACAGCGTAACGCATATCGTCCCGCTGATGGTTGGCGATCCGGTTCACGCCAAGAAAATCAGCGACATTCTTCTCGCCGAGTATGGCGTCTATGTACAGCCGATCAATTTCCCGACCGTGCCGCGCGGGACCGAACGCCTGCGCTTCACTCCAGGCCCTGCCCACACCCCTGCGATGATGGACGATCTGGTGGCGGCACTGGTGGAAATCTGGGACCGGATGGATATCAAGCTGGCCGAAGCAGCCTGAGGCTGCGTGTCAGGCCAGACGCTCCCGGCCTCACTCCAGATAAGCTGATATACGCTGCATCCCTTTCACTGCGGGGTGACGACACTGCCGGGTGGCGATCACCGGTATCTGACCCAATTCCACGCCCGACGCTGGAAGCGCACCGAAATTGCGCTAAATAGCCGCAATGGACGGCGATACACCGGATATGCGACCGCAGCGCCAATTTGCGCCCATGCTGGCGCTGGCGGGGCTTGTACTGCTTCCGATTCTGCTTCTCGCGCTCTTCTCGCATCCCGTCCAGACTACCGGCCACGAGGGCGAAACCAAAGTTGCCGCCATCGCCCCCCCTCCCGATCAGCCGGACCTGCCCGATCTTCCCGCCACGGGTAAGGACACCGTTATCCTGTCCGAGCTCCAGGCAGGCGATGCGCAGGTCCGCAACGCGGCAGTCGCATTCGCCGCCGCAGGCCCCGGCAAGGCCAGCCCATTCGTATTTCGCGGCAGCAATGCCGATCGCATCCGGGCACGCGATTGCCTCGCCCTCGCCGGTATGGCGGAAGCAGGTGGCGGTTCGGGCGATCAGCGCTCTGTAATGCAGGTCATCCTGAACCGGGTGCGCCACCCGGCTTTTGCCAAGACTGTGTGCGGCGTGGTCTTTGAAGGATCGCAGCGCCCAACCGGCTGCCAGTTCAGTTTCACTTGCGATGGCTCACTGGCGCGCCGGTATTCCGATGCGGCATGGCGATCCGCGCGCGCCCGCGCCGATGAGATGCTCGACGGGTCGGTCGAAGCTTCGGTCGGAAACGCCACCCATTTCCATGCCGACTATGTCTATCCCTGGTGGAGCGACAAGCTGGACAAGGTCGCGCAGGTCGGGCCTCACATCTTTTTCCGCTGGCGCGGCTTCTGGGGTACCCGCAACGCGCTTTCCGCCCGTTACGGCGGGGGTGAGCCCGATCCGATGCGCTTGCAGGAAACGGCGCTGACAGTAGCGGCCGCCAATCCCATGCCGACCCTTGTGCAAGGCGGCGAGGCAGTGAGGAGTATCACCACCGAAATGGTGGAGCGACCGGAACAAGTCGCAAATGCACCGGCTTCCCCCGGCGCGGGCATTCATTTCGTCCTGGTATCGCCAGGCGATTCGCCCGTCGCCCTGGTCGACAAGGCACGCAGCCTGTGTGTCGGCGAAGGCTATTGCCGGGTGCAGGGCTGGAGCGATGTCAGCAATATTCCCACGGCACTGCCGCTATCGGACGCAGCCCGTCGGAGCCTGCGTTTCAGCTTCGTCGGCGCCAGCGCAGGCAGCGGCGAGGCGGCATTTTTCGACTGCCGCACCTTCCCTTCCCCTGCGGTCGGAACCTGTCTGCCCACCAAACCGTAAGGGATTTTACGCCTGCCACAGGCCGCGCTAATCCTTGCCCGATGAATAGTTGGGAGAGAATGGATGAGCGGTAATCCGGACATGACATATGACGAGGTGGTGATGGGCCGCCGTTCGATCCGCGGGTATCTGGACAAACCGGTGCCGCAGGCCGTGATCGAGGAAGTGCTGACGCTGGCCATGCGCTCGCCCACATCCATGAACACACAGCCCTGGCACTTTCACGTAATCACCGGCGAACCGCTCGACAGGATCCGCAAGGGCAATACCGAACGTATTCTGGCAGGCGAACCCGACAGCCGCGAATTCCGCCGCGGAGAACCCTTTGGCGGTGTCCATCGCGAACGGCAGATCGGCGTAGCCAAGCAATTGTTCGGTGCCATGGGGATAGAGCGCGACGACGAGGAAAAACGGCAGGACTGGGTTTTGCGCGGCTTCCGTCAATTCGACGCGCCTGTCTGCGTAATCGTAACCTACGATCGCGAACTGGCTGGTAGCGACGACACCCCCTTCGACTGCGGAGCGGTGACCACGGCGCTGGTGAATGCGGCGTGGAGCCGCGGTCTCGGCTGCGTCATAAATTCGCAGGGAATCATGCAATCTCCGGTCGTTCGGGAACATGCCGGCATCCCAGACGATCAGATAATCATTAAAGCAGTGGCCATGGGATGGCCCGATGACAGTTTTCCCGCCAATGCCGTGGTCAGCGAACGCAAGCCCGTGGCAGAAGCGGCACGTTTTGTGGGGTTTGAATGAGCAAGGATTTCGTCAGCCTGGGCGATGGTTTCTGGACTGTGCACGGAAGTTTCCGCATCGCCGGGATCCTCGATGTCGGCACACAATGTGCGCTGGTACAGCTCAGGAGCGGGAATTTCGTATTCCTCGACAGTTACACCTTGAGTGAAGGTGCCCGCGCCCGGATCGACACACTGACCGATGGTGGGCGAAAGGTGGAGGCGATCCTCAACCTGCACCCCTTCCATACGATCCACTGCGAATGGATGCACCGTGCCTTCCCCGAAGCGAAGCTATACGGCACGGTGCGGCATCACGAAATTCTGCCCGATCTGCCCTGGGCGGATACGCGCTGCGAACAAGAGGAGCTGGCCGATCTGTATGCCACGGATTTCGCCTTTTCAGTCCCGCGCGGGGTGCCGCTGGTATGTTCCGATGACAGCGTTCACTTTTCGTCGGTCCTTGCGCTGCACCGTGCGAGCGGGACGATCCATGTCGACGACACATTCGTTTATCTGCGCAAGGGCTTTCCGCTTTCACTGTTACCCTTCACCGGTCGTCTGGGCTTCCACCCCACATTGGCCAAGGCGCTGGAGCCGCGCGCGGGCGCTGCCGATGAATTCCGCGAATGGGCGGTGGAACTGGGCATCGAGTGGGCGCAGGCGCGCCGCATCGCAGCGGCGCACAACGCCGTGCTCGAACTCGATGGGAAGAAACTGCCCGACCTGGTGGGCGAAGCTCTGGGACGGGTCAAACCCGTGCTCGACGCGCATCGCGCCGAATATGGATAGACCGGTGCCGCCCAAGGGCGGCACCTGATCGATCAAATCTTGGCTGAACGACGCCGACGGAACAGCACCGCAGCGGCAGCCAGCAGGAACAGCAGAAATGCGCTGGGTTCCGGGACATTGGTGCCACCGCCCGAAGACGAACTGGATCCGCCGGAGGACGAACCACCCGGATTGGGCGGCGTGAAGCCCGAATTGAACGTGCCCATATGGAATTCACCGCGCTGGGTAAGCGAAGAAAAGACCGCAGACCCTTCGATGAAATTGCTGGTCGTCGCCTTCGCCTTGGGGGCGAGAATGGAACCGCGCCAGGCCGTTGTCACAGTCAACGTTTCCGCATCCGGGAAATTCCAGATCACGCTTTCGCCCAGCTTGGACGAATTGCCGAGGAAATTGTCGTCCAGCACGATGTTCTTGCCCGTGACATTGACGATGACGGTTTCCGCACCGTTCTTGTCGAAGGCGATTTCCCTGAACGAATCGAGATCGGAGGAGGTAAGGTTGAAAACCGCCGTGCCGTCTTCCCCAGCTTGTGCGCTGAAGCGTGCCCGGCTGCCCTGCCTGATGACGCGGCTGGTCGCTTCCATCTGCCCCAGATCGTAGGACAGATTGTTCAGGCTGCTCTGAATATAGCTGGCATCCTGTTTCAGATTGACCAGAAACTGCGGATCAGAAGCTGCCAGACCGCTGTTGACGGTGTTCTGATTGACGTTGGTGTTGCTGATCGTGCCACCGACCTGAACGGTCTGTTTAGGCCCGTTGAGGTTGAATCCGCTGTTGACGTTGCCGCCGACGATCGCACCCGAACCATTGTTCAGGTTCTTGTGATTACCGTTGACATTACCGACTACGGTTAGGCCCGGCTGACCGCGGGTCGAAGCAGACGCATTGCCGATATTATAGTTCGATGAAGAGCCGTTGAGGTCGCCGCCAACGAAGGTGCGCCCTTCGACTTCCGAATTGGAATCGAGATTGTTGAAAACAACCAAGTTCCATTCGCGCAACGCATCAATGCCACCCGGTGCATTTTGTGCCGCCAGCGGGGCTACAAGCGCGAACGTCCCGAGCGCTGCCATAGCAGCCAGGAAAGGACGCGTGGTATGTTTGCGCCCTGAATTCGGAGCGATCTTCATCTTTATAATCCCTGTCTCAGCGGTGATTCCGCCATGTTGGGAGTGTTCTAACAGCGAGACTGTTAAGTATCCATTGCCAGGCGCGGCATGTCCCTGCCTGAAACGGAATTCGCGGTTTGGCGCCGATCAGCGCAGGCTCACGACATTATCCGCCGCCGGACGTTGGCGGCTGCCATCGTAAAGGCTGGCCATCGGCTCGTCTTCCACCACGATCCGTTCGGCCGCACCAAAGCCGTTGAAATCGGTCTTCATCGCCGCGCCATATGCGCCGAGCATCCCGATCTCGATATAATCGCCGGCCTGGATGTCCTCGGGCAGGACGAAGGGGCCCTGCATGTAATCGGCATCGTCGCAGGTCGGGCCGTAGAAGGCAAAATCCATGTCCGGCTTGATCAGATCGTCTTCCAGCGCACGGACGGGGAATTTCCAGTCGACGTGCGCGGCATCGAACAGCGCACCATAGGCACCATCGTTGATATACAGCTCGTCACCGCGACGCTTTTCCACCTTGACGACCAGCGAGCTGTATTCGGCACACAGCGCACGGCCCGGTTCGCACCACAACTCGGCGTTGTAGGCGATCGGCAGATTGTAGAAGTTCTGGTGGATGATCTGGAAGTAATCCTCCAGCGGCGGAGGCTCCATCCCCGGATAGACCGAAGGGAAGCCGCCGCCGACATCGATCATGTCGATAACCACGGACGCTTCGCCGATGGCAATGCGCACACGCTCCAGCGCCTGGACATAGGCGAATGGCGTCATCGCCTGGCTGCCCACGTGGAAGCACACGCCCAGCCAGTCGGCATGCTGGCGTGCTTCCTGCAACAATGCAGGCGCTTCGGTCAGGTCGCAGCCGAATTTCGACGCCAGGCTGAGCTCCGAATATTCGGACGACACGCGCAGGCGGATGCACAGGCGCAAATCCTGCGCCGGCTCACCGGCATCGTCACGGCAGGCGTCGACGATCTTTTCCAGTTCCTCAACCGAATCGAGGCTGAAAGTCTTCACGCCATGCTGGCGGTAAGCTTCGCGGATGGCGCTGGGCGCCTTGACCGGGTGCATGAAACACAGCGTCGCCTGCGGCAGGGTCGACCGCACCAGGCGCACTTCCGCGATGGAGGCCACGTCGTAATGCGTGACGCCATTGTCCCACAGGATCTGCAGCAGGTCCGGCGACGGGTTCGCCTTCACCGCATAGAGCGACTTGCCCGGAAACTTCTCGACGAAGAAACGGGCAGCACGCGCTGCGGCATGCGGGCGGTTCAGAATGATGGGTTCGTCGGGCGCGAGCGCGCGAACTACGGACTGGGCGTCAGGGAAATGCGGCAACTCAAGGGACCCCCTAAACAGTCCTTGCGGACCATGAAACGACAAGCTGCCTTGCGGTTAGGAAGTCCCCTTGGGGCAGCGGGAGCGGCGCATATAAATCGTGGCTCATGAATCGCAAGTGAAATGTTCGCCTCCAATTGCAACCATGCGCGGGGCGCGGCGAGCCTGAGCCGCGACGAGGCGACCGATGAAAATTAGCTCCCTGACATTTCACCAAAAGTTTAACGGACCGGCAAATAAGTCGTGCTAGCGACGGCAGCATGGGACGGGCCTTTCTTCACCTTCTGATTCTGCTGGGTGTTGCAGCCTTGGCATTATCGTCGACAGAATCCCGTGCGGCGCATGGACCGGTGCATTGCGTTCTTGCCACTGACGAAGTCCTGAATGTGGCCAAGGCCGCCGAATCGTCCGGATGGCGCTGCGGCAGCAGCAAGCTCGATGCTCGCGGTGCCCATAGCTGGGTCCGGATAAGCGCCGAAGCGATCCCGCGCGGCGATACTGTCCTGATCGGCGATGCCATGGCCTCGGATGGCCTGGTGCTTGCTCGGGCGCAGTCAGATGGCCGCATGGTCAGCCGCGTGGTCGATGCAGCGGAAGTGGCAAAAAACTGGACCACCGGGACACGCTTCGCACTCCCCCTTGCAGGCCTGGATGGAAACGGGCCGCTGTTCGTGCGGATCGATCGCCCGCTGGGCCCGGATGTTGCGGACAGCCTCGAAGTCATATCGAGCGATACAGCGGCGAACGATCGGGACCGGTCACTTGTGCTCCTGGGCCTGGTGCTCGGCATGCTGGCACTCACAGCCGTGGTCAGCGGGTTTATGGCGCTGGCACTGCGGCGCTGGTTCGCGGCCATCCATTTCGTCTTCTCGCTGCTGCTGATGGTCTATGTCGCTGCAGCAGGGTCTCTGGTGTTCCTGGTCTTGCCGGATCTGTCGCTGTGGGCACGCTCGATCATATCCTATGCCGCTTTCGCCTCGGCTATGGCTCTGCTCGCCCCCTTTGCGCTGACCTTTTTCGAACACGACATTCTAACGCCCACCATGCGGCGGGTGGCAGTCATCTGCGGGCTGATCACATTTTCGGCCGCTTTCCTGATGCCGCTGGGCGCTGTGTTCGGCGTCAGCCTGCGAACGGCCTACAATCTGTTTTTCGTTCCCGGGGCGGTTGCCACGCTGGTCATTACCGGGCTGGCCTGGCGGCAGGGCAGCCGGGCTGCCCGCCTCTTCGTCCTGGCGTGGAGCGTGCCGTTCCTCTTCGCCCTGGAACGGCTGTTCCGCAATCTCGGCTTCTATTCGCTGCCGCCGATCGCCGACTTCGGTCTCTATCTCGCCCTTGCCTTCAAGGCGGCCATGCTGATTGCGGCCATCGGATTCCGCGTGAATGCGCTGCGGCAGGAACGCGACGCGGCGCTGGCGGCCAGCAGCGATCTGGCGCGCGAGGCGCGGATCGACGCGCTCACCGGTCTCGGCAACCGGCGCGATTACGATCGCTATCAGTGGAGGCAGGGCGAAATGGTGGCCCTGATGGACATCGATTGCTTTAAATCAGTCAACGACACCTATGGCCACGCCACCGGCGACCGTGTGCTCGAATGGCTGGGCAAGATGCTCCGCCGCGAAGTGGTGAGCGGTACTTTCGCAGGTGCCTGGCGCCTTGGCGGAGAGGAATTCGCCGTGGCCGTGCAGGCCGAGCGTATCGAAATCGCCGCGCTGGAACTGGACCGGATACGTCGCGAAATACCCTATCTCATCGACGAGCAGGTTCCCGGGCTGGATCAGTCGATAACTGTCAGCATCGGCCTGGCAAGGATCGATCCTGCGTTTCCCGAAACCGGCTATCGCGAAGCCGACCTGCTGCTTTACAATGCCAAGCGTTCGGGCCGCGACCAACTGTGTTACGACCGCCGCGAGCCCGCCCCCGAGCCCCCGCTCCGGGCGGCGTCAGCTTAACCGGTCGCGGAAGGTTTCGTAACCGAATTCCTTCACCAGTTCGAGCTGGTCGGTTTCGCTGTCCCACAGATAGATGCTGGGCAGCTGGACGCCGTTGAAGGTGTTGGTTTTCACCATTGAATAATGCGCCTGATCGAGGAAGGCGAAGCGCTTGCCCACTTCCGCACCGCCGGGGATGCGATAGTCGCCGATGACATCGCCAGCCAGGCAGGACGGCCCGCCGATGCGCACTTCGGGCACAGTCTGGTCGCTGCTTTCGCCGAGCATGGCGGGGCGGTAAGGCGCTTCGATCACATCGGGCATATGGCAGGTGGCCGATACATCCGCGACAGCGAAGGGCACTTCGTTAAAGCCGGTGTCGAGCACCGTTCCCACGAGAATACCCGCGTCGAGCGCCACGGCTTCGCCCGGTTCAATATAGATTTCCGCCCCGCTATCTTCTTTCGCGTCGCGGAGGAATTCGACCAGTTCCTCGCGCTGGTAATCGGCGCGGGTGATGTGGTGGCCGCCGCCCATATTGATCCATTTGAGCTGGCCGAACCACGGTTCGATGGCATCGAACACCTTGTCCCACGTCGCATGCAGCGGTTCGAAATCCTGTTCGCACAGATTGTGGAAATGGATACCGTCGACCTGCGCCATGATTTCGGGCGTCAACTGGTCGAGCGGTATGCCAAGCCGGCTTCCGGGGCTGGAAGGATCGTAACGTGGCACTTCGCCCGTGGCATGCTGGGGATTGATGCGCAGGCCGACGTCGAAATCCTGCCCTGCCGCGCGCGCATTTTCCAGAATCAGCGCCGCGCGTTCCAGCTGGCTGGCCGAATTGAAGATGACATGGTCCGAAAGACGGCACACTTCTTCCAGTTCTTCGGGCTTGTAGGCCGCGGAATAGGTCGCGATTTCGCCATCGTAGAATTCGCTCGCCAGCCGCGCTTCCCACAGGCCGGACGTACACACGCCGTCGAGATATTCGCCGATGATCGGCGCGGTCGACCACATGGAAAAGGCTTTCAGCGCCGCCAGCACCTTCACCTCCGCCTCGTCGCGAATATTCGCCAGCACCTGGCAATTCGCGCGCAGCCTGGCAGCATCGACCACGAACGCAGGGCTGCTGACGCGGTTCAGATCGAAGTGGGCGAAAGCGCCCGGATCGCCGGCTTTGGTTTCCATTATTCGTCTTCCGTTTCCTGGGCCAGTTCGAAGGTCAGCACACGGCCCCCTTCCGGATCGGCCAGATAGATCGTGCCGTCTGCGCCGATCGCAAGGTCATGGCCCTTGGTCGGCCCTTCTGCCTGCGCATCCAATATCCGCTCGATCGTGCCATCCGGGCGCCAGACGCGCACGATCGCGCCTTCGCGATTGCCCGCATCGCGGCCCTCGACCGACACGAAATAGCCCTGCCCCAGCGGCTTCACCGCATAGGGATAGCCGGGGGTGTTGAAGGTTTCGAGCACGCGCCCGCCTTCGCTGAATATCCTGATCCGCCGGTTTTCCCGGTCCGCAACATAGACCTTGCCGCTCTTCACTGCGACCGAATGCGGCACGGCAAGCCCACCCGGGCCGGACCCTTCATGGCCCCACTGGCTGAGGAACTTGCCATCGCGATCGAACACGGCGATGCGCGAATTCACATAGCCATCGGCAACGAAAACCGTATCCCGGCCGAACGCGACATCCGTGGGCCTGCCGAAATGATCGGGCACATCGTCAGACTGGCCCTGCGTCCCGATCGTCATTTCCAGCGTGCCATCGTGCGAAAACCGCAACACCTGCTGGCGCTGCACATCGGTTATCCAGACCTTGTCGTCATCGTCCACCGACAGGCCGTGCGGCATGACCGTTTCGCCTGCACCCCACCGGGCCAGCAGTTTGCCGTTGCGCGCAAACATGAAAACTACCGGCTGTTCGATCGGATCGGTGGGAAAGGGTTGCGCCCATTCCCGCCCTGCCCGCTGGAGCACGAAGATATGGCCGTGGCTGTCGGTGTCCACCGCGCTCACTTCGCCCCAGGCGATACCATCGGGCACCTGCGCCCATTCGCCATTCACCAGCGCCTGCGGCGCATCTTCCGGTTCGGACGATCCCGAACAGGCCGCAACTGTCAGGGCTAGGCCCAGCGCTAATCGACGCATAGCCCTGCTTCGATTGTGCCATTCTTCACGGTCGAAAAGCACCCGAACAGGTGATCGTCCCGCTGACAGATGCCCTGGACGGCTTCACCCGGCGTTGCCGTAACCTGACCTTCGGCAACGCACCGGCCTTCGCACTGATTGCCATCCGCGCAGGCCTTGCCCGCATCGGCGTAAGGCGTCACGCAGACTTCGGCCTGCAGCCGTCCCCGCCGATCGACAAACCCGTTCCCGGCCGTGCAGGCGTCACGTTCTGCCTGCGACATCGTATAATGGGGCGTCAGGGGGGCCTGTGATGACACGGCATCGGGTTCGGAACCAACGTCGCGCTCGGGAACCGTGCAGGCCCCAAGCGCGAACGAGGATAATAGAAACAGGCTGGCAAAAAACCGCATCAAAAATCGACCGGCCCGTCGAGTTCCTTCACCTGCCAGGCCAGCCCATGGTCGTTGAGCATGTCCATGAACGGATCGGGGTCCATTTCTTCCATGTTGAATACACCGTCCCCGGCCCATTTGCCGGTGACCATCATCGCCGAACCGATCATCGCCGGCACACCGGTGGTATAGGAAACCGCCTGGTTGCCGGTTTCTTCGAAAGCCGCTTCGTGGCTGCAGATATTGTTGATGTAGAACGTCTTCTCACCCGACCCGTCGAGCGCTTCGCCCGTAGCGATTACACCGATATTGGTGTTGCCCTTGGTCGTTTCACCCAGCGTTTCCGGCTTGGGCAGCACGGCGGCGAGAAATTGCAGCGGGATGATGTCCTTACCCTGATAGCGCACCGGATCGATCCGCGTCATGCCGACATTCTGCAGCACGGTCAGATGCTTGATGTATTCATCGCCAAAGGTCATCCAGAAGCGTGCCCGTTCCATCTCCGGATTGAATTTGGCGAGGCTTTCCAGCTCCTCGTGATACATCATGTACATGTTCTTCGGGCCGACGGCTTCGAAGTCGAATTCGACCTTCTTGCCCATTGCCGGGGTTTCGACGAATTCGCCGTTTTCCCAGTGCCGCGCAGGCGCGGTCACTTCGCGGATGTTGATTTCCGGATTGAAATTGGTGGCAAAGGCCTGACCGTGATCGCCGCCGTTGCAGTCGAGAATGTCGAGCTGGCGGATGGTCTTCAGCTTGTGCTTCTTCAGCCACATGGTGAACACGCTGGTCACGCCCGGATCGAAGCCCGATCCCAGCAATGCCATCAGCCCAGCATTTTTGAACCGGTCATGATAGGCCCACTGCCAGTGATATTCGAACTTGGCTTCGTCCTTGGGTTCGTAATTCGCCGTATCGAGATAGTCGACGCCCGCTTCCAGGCAGGCATCCATGATCGGCAGATCCTGATATGGCAACGCAAGGTTGACGACCAGTTCGGGGCCGATCTTCTTGATCAGATTGATCATCGCCGGGACTTCTTCGGCGTCGATTTCATAGGTGCTGACATCCACGCCGGTGCGTTCTTTCACCGAAGCGGCGATCGCATCGCACTTGCTCTTGGTGCGGCTGGCAAGGTGGATATTCGTGAAGATATCGGGGTTCATCGCCATCTTGTGGACGCAGACCGAGCTGACGCCGCCGGCACCGATCACGAGGACTGTCGACATGTGTGTATTCTCCGAATTCGAATCTTGGGCGCTCCCTAGCGAAATGCGTCAGCAGCGCCAATCGATCCACTGCACTCGTTTCCTACTTCGTCGAAATTCGCCATAGGCCGGTCCATGACCGCTTCAGTATCCTCTTCTCAACCCACCTATTTTGCTGGTTCGGGCGAAGGGGATTTTTTTCTCCCTGTACTGTGTAACAGGCGGTCCATGTGTTGCACCGGAGCGATGAACCGATGACCGAAACGCGCAAACCGACTCGCGATGGAGTGCTGGCAGCCGCTCGCTCGATCGCAGCGATTCTCCCGCCATCACCCTTGCTGCCCGTCGAAATCGATGGAGTGCGCTGCCATGTGAAGGTGGACAGCCTGCAACCGGTGGGGGCATTCAAGATCCGCGGGGGCTGGTGGCGGCTTTCGAACCTGGACGAAGACGAAAGGCGTCGCGGGGTAATCGCCGTGTCATCGGGCAATCACGCGCAGGGCGTCGCATGGGCTGCCCGCCGCCTGGGTATCGCCGCAAGCATCGTCATGCCCCGCAATGCGCCGCAGGTGAAACTGGAGGCGACGCGGGCGCTGGGCGCCGATATCGTGCTGTATGACCGGCCCGGCCAGGATCGTGACGAAGTAGCAGCACGGCTGGTGGAGGAACGCGGTGCCGTGCTGGTCCATGCCTTTGGCGACCCCTGGGTTATCGAAGGCCAGGGAAGCGCCGGGATCGAGATCGCCGCGCAGCTTGGCCGCACGCCATCGCGCGTGCTGGTGTGCTGCGGTGGTGGCGGCCTTGCCGCCGGGCTGGCCCTCGCCTGCCCGGACAGCGCCATCCATATCGTGGAGCCGCATGGCTGGGATATGGTCGGTCAGGCACTGGCAGCGGGCAAGGTGGTCCATGTCGGCGAAAACCCGCCCTCCACCGTCTGCGACGCACTGCAACCCGATGCGACGAAACCGATCAACCTGTCGGTCCTGCTGAACCGGGCAGAACCCGGCGTGACGGTTACCGACGCAGAAGTCCGCGCGGCCCAGCGCTTCGCCTTCGCCCGGCTCAATCTGGTGGTCGAACCCGGCGGCGCGGCGGCTCTGGCAGCAGCGCTGGCGGGCAAGGTCGCGGTGGATGAAGATACGGTGATCATGGTCACGGGCGGCAATACCGATGCGGCAAGTTTTGCCGCCATGCTCACCGAAGCATAGTTGCATTTGACAATCGAACCCCACCACCGCACCTTTGCGGCAGAGGGTCACAAGGGGAGAAATCACAATGCTTGCTCAGATGCTCGCACCCGCGGCGGTGCTGATCGCGTGGTCGCTGGTGATGCTGTTCTGGATGGCCTTCACGCGCTTTCCTGCGATGAGCAAGCTCGGCAGCGGTGTCGGCACGGCCCGCCCCGGCGGCCGCGGCCAGGATCTCGAAGGGGTCATCCCCGACAAGGTCAACTGGAAAGCGCATAACTACGCCCATCTGATGGAACAGCCCACGCTGTTCTACGCGGCAAGCGTGATCATCGCCCTGCTCGGGGCAAGCGCGTTCGATACTCTCGCCGCCTGGATCTATGTCGCGCTGCGCATCGTCCATTCGATCTGGCAGGCCACGATGAATGTCGTGAAGATACGCTTCCTGCTGTTCATCGCCTCCACCGCGGCCCTGATATATCTCGCCTATCGCGCAGTCGCGCTCACTCTGTTCCATGACCCCGGCCTCGCGCCGGCCTGAGGGGAAGCCCTGACAATGAACCCGATTACAGACGCCGCCATCCTCCAGCCGGTCATCGTGCTGATGGCATGGACCATGATCATCTGGGCGTGGATGTATGTCACGCGTATCCCGGCAATGAGCGACGCGGGCATTCGGCCCGACGATGCCCGCAAGACCAAGGCATTGGACGAAACGCTGCCCGCCGAAGTCCAGTGGAAAGCCCATAATTACAACCATCTGCACGAACAGCCCACGCTGTTCTATGCCGTCTGCCTGCTGCTGGCGATGGTCGGCCAGGGCGAAGGCATGAATGCGCTGCTGGCGTGGATCTACGTTGGCCTGCGCATCATCCATTCGATCGTGCAGGTCACTGCCAACAAGGTGATGGTGCGCTTCGTGCTGTTCGCCGTGTCGAGCGTGGTGCTGATTGCGCTCATTCTCCATGCCGGAATGTGGGCGTTCGACATCCAGCCCTGACTTATCGAAATCGGGTCGCGCCAAGCATAGTGGGGGTATCCCATGACCAAGCCGACCCTGGCCGCAATGGCCATTCCCGCTGCCGCGCTCGCCCTGAGCGGATGCGGCAGCGATCGCGATTTCACGAACGGAATGTGGACGGGCACGGCCATGCCCGACTTCCAGTGTCGGGGAAATCTGGACGTAATCGCGATCAACGACGACAAGATCCAATACGCCACCCTCGGGCAGGTGCGCGAGGAATGGAGCGGTCTCAAGACGCAGTTCAAGGGCGACGGCCAGGTCGTTCTCAAGGGCCGGTCAGGGGAAGTGTTCCGCTTTCGCGATGATGGTGACGGCGCGATGATCCTCGAAGAGGCACCGCGCTCGTTCACCCGCTATTGGCAGGTGCCGAAGGATATAGTGAGGTGCCCCGCAGCCTGACTGCCCAGGCCGGCGATCATACCGGGAACACGGGTTGGCGCTCTACTCGGCCGCTTCGGCTTCGTGCACATGCCCGTCTGCATCGATTTCGAGATTGGCGAGGAAGCGCTCGGCATCGAGAGCCGCCATGCAGCCCATGCCCGCCGCGGTGACAGCCTGACGGTAGACATGGTCGGTCACATCCCCGGCCGCGAATACGCCCGGCACTTCGGTTTTGGGTGATCCCGGCTCGGTCAGAAGGTAACCGCCCTCGTCCATCGGCAGCTTGCCCTTGAACAGTTCGGTGGCAGGCGCATGGCCGATGGCCACGAAACCGCCGTCGACCTCGAATGTGCTGGCATCGCCGGTCACGGTGTCGCGCAGGTTGAGATGGCCGAGCGCACCGGTCGGCCCCGCCTCGAAGCTTTCGACGGTCTTGTTCCACAACACGGTGATGTTCGGATGTTTGAGCAAGCGTTCCTGTAGGATCTTCTCCGCGCGCAACTCATCCCGACGGTGGATCAGCGTCACGTCGTCGGAATGGTTGGTGAGATAGAGCGCTTCCTCGACTGCGGTATTGCCACCGCCGATCACGGCCACCTTCTTGCCGCGATAGAAGAACCCGTCACAGGTGGCGCAGGCAGATACGCCCTTGCCGCCCAGTTCCTGCTCACCCGGCACTCCAAGCCATTTGGCCTGAGCTCCCGTAGCGATAACCAGCACATCGGCGATGTATTCGTCGCCACTGTCACCGATGGCCTTGAAAGGCGAACCACCGGCTATGTCGACATCGACGATGGTGTCCCACATCATGCGCGTGCCGACATGTTCGGCCTGCTTCTGCATCTGCTCCATCAGCCAAGGCCCCTGAACGACGTCAGCGAAACCGGGATAGTTCTCGACATCGGTGGTGATGGTCAGTTGCCCACCGGGCTGCAGCCCCTGCACCACGATCGGTTCCATCATCGCGCGGGCCGCATAGATGGCGGCGGAATATCCTGCCGGGCCAGAACCGATGATGAGCATCTTGGTGCGATGGGTAGCCATTTGTTCAATTCCGTAAGTCTGAATGGGTATCGCAGCTATATGGGAACCGCCGCGCCGAGAGTCACGCCACGAAGCGTGTGTTCAGCGCTTCCCGAAGCGCTTCATCCACACCTATCGCCTGTTCCAGATAGCCATCGAAGCTGCCATGGCGTTCGCTGGCAATCTCAAGAAAGCGGTCGAGATATTCTTCCCGCACGCCCAGCAGATCCCGCGCAGCAGCATCGCCAAGCTTGCGCCCAAGCCGGGCTTCTATTCCCGGAAGCGACTGACGCGCCAGAATTTCGAAAGTCGGGCTATCGTTGGTGCGGAGAAATTCCTGGCGCTGATCCTGCTCGGATACGCCGAGAATGTGCAGCAGCATGGTCGCTGCAACGCCTGTCCGATCTTTCCCGGCATAACAGTGGACCAGGCTCGCCCCGTCCCGCTGGGCCAGAATATTGAGATAGCGGCCAAACATGTCCATCATCGCCGGGTTATCGGGCATGCGCGTATAAACTGCCAACATTCGCTGCCGGGCAAAATCGCCGGCACTCATCTCGGGCTCGATATCCATATGCGGCGGAGTGCTGGTCGTCTCGCCTTCGTAGAACAAAACCTCGCCGTCGAAACCGTCCACGCGGCGGCAAGGATTGGCCGTGCGCTCGCTCTCCCCGCGTAAATCGATCACTGTGTGAATGCCGAGAGGAGCAATGGCAGCAAGGTCAGTGTCGGTGGCACCAACATGATGACCCGACCGATACAGTAGTCCGGTACGCACCGTTCCACCACTTTTCGTCGCCCATCCGCCATAATCGCGGAAATTGTGGATGCCTTGGGTCTCGAGGAAAGGATCGCGAATCATGCAACCGACGGTGGCAGCCACGCCCCGCAAGCGCAATCACACAGGCTGGATCACGCTTGTGAAAGATCCCGCATAAATTTGGCAGTCCAGTCCTGCACATTGTCGTCCCGCACACTGGCGATCATTTTCTGATAACGCTGCTTCCGCTCTGCAAGCGGCATGTCGAGCGCGGTGCGGATCGCATGCGAAATATCGTCGGGACTGTGCGGATTAACCAGCACGGCATCGGTTAGCTGTGCGGCGGCCCCTGCAAAACGCGACAGGATCAAAACACCGGGGTCCTCTGGATCCTGAGCTGCCACATACTCTTTCGCGACGAGATTCATTCCATCGCGCAAAGGCGTCACGAGCCCGATCTTTGCGCCTCGGAAAAATCCGAACAGTTCGGCATGGCTATAGCCACGGTTGACGTAGCGGATCGGCACCATGTCTACTTCGCTGCGCGCCCCATTGATCTGGCCACACTTCTGCTCCAGCTCGGCACGGATTTCCTTGTAACTGTCCACACCCTCACGGCTTGGCGGCGCAATCTGGATAAAAACCAGGTCTCGTATGCTGTCGGGGTTCTTATCAAAGAAGCGACCTATGCCGTCGATCCGCTCTGGAATACCTTTGGAATAGTCTAGCCGGTCAACCCCAATCATTGCGATACGGCGCCGGGTCGAACTGAGCAATCGCTGCTGCGCCTGCCGCGCCTCGCCGGTTTCTCCGAGCTTGGAAAAATGATCCCAGTCGATGCCGATCGGGTATGCCCGCGCGGTAGTGGTACGGCCCTCGAAAGTGACTGTACCCGACACTTTGTCCACGTCTGCCCTCAGCTCGTTTTCACAATAATGAAGAAAGCTGTCGAGCCATTCCTGCGTCTGGAAACCGATGACGTCATAAAACAGAAGCGTGCGCACCAACCGCTCGTGATAAGGCAACGATACGAACAGGCGGGTTGGTGGCCAGGGTATGTGGAGGAAAAATCCGATCCGGTTTTCCACACCGCGAGAGCGCAAGCGCTCACCTAACGGAATCAGGTGATAATCATGCACCCAAACCACATCATCAGGCTTTATCAGCGGGGCCGATAGATCGGCAAATCGCTCGTTCACGCGTTCATAGCCCTTGGCAGTTTCCCGCTCGTATTCGGCAAGGTCGAGCCGGTAATGGAACAGGGGCCAAAGGGTCGAATTGGCGTATCCGTTATAATATTCGTCGATATCGCGCTGTGAGAGATCGATGGTAGCCGTCGTCACACCATCTGCGGTCTGTGTGTCGATATGACCAGTCCGCCCGCTTTCGCTTTCCTGGCCGGACCAGCCGAACCACAATCCCTGACGATCTTTCAGTGCAGCGTGCAGCGCGCCTGCAAGTCCACCCTGAGCCCCAGCCGCGCCGCGGGCCTTTGGCACCGCTACACGGTTAGAAATAACGACAAGGCGTGGATCTCCGCTCAGCGGACTTCGCTCCAGGGTTTACTTAGAAGGCCTGCACAATTGATTATACCAACTAGCGAATAGGTCTGCGGGAAGTTCCCCCAAAGCTCGCCGCTCTCATAATCGAGATCTTCGCTGAGCAGACCTGACTGGGTCGTATGGCTGAGCATATCGTCGAAGATAGCACGAGCTTCCTCCCGCCTTCCAACCAGCGCCAAGGCTTCGATCAGCCAGAAGGTGCAGACATTGAATGCGGTTTCGGGGGCTCCGAAGTCGTCTTCCGCTGCATAGCGAAGCATGTGGTTGCCGCGGCGCAGATCGCGTTCGATGGCAGAAAAGGTTTTCAGGAAACGTTCGTCATCAGGTTTCAGGTAGCGCAGTTCCACCATCTGCAGCAGGCTTGCATCGAGATAATCGCTTTCGAAGCTGGCGCGGTAGTGCTGGCCTTGCTCGTTCCAAGCCATCTGTTCGATCTTCGTGCGGATGGCCAGCGCTCTTTGCTGCCAGAAGGTGACACGGTCTCCCTTGCCAAGCCGAGCCGCGACATTGGCGAGACGGTCGCACGCCGCCCAGCACATGACGGCGGAATAAGTATGCACTTCCTGCCGGGTACGAAATTCCCACAGGCCGGCATCGGGCTTGTCATGCTTCGTCCACGCCGCTTCCCCGACCTCTTCCAGATGGGCAAAATCGCGTTCGTCGGCCATACGCAGCAGACGGGTGTCGAAAAAGGCCTGCGCAGTGGGCATGACGATCTGACCATAGCAATCGTACTGCACCTGCTTGTACGCAGCATTGCCGACGCGCACCGGGCCCATGCCGCGGTATCCGGCCAAATGATCGGCTTCGAATTCGTGCAGCCGGTCCGCGCCCATGACAGAATAAAGCGGCTGGATTTGCCCACCACGCGCCTGGTCAACAATGTTGCGCAAATACGCTAGATACTTCTCCAGGACATCCAGCGCACCAAGACGGTTCAGCGCCTGCACGGTGTAATAGCTGTCGCGAATCCAGCAGTAGCGGTAGTCCCAGTTACGCTGGCTATCGGCCGCTTCGGGGATCGAGGTAGTAAGCGCCGCCACGATTGCCCCCGTTTCTTCATGCTGACACAGCTTGAGCGCGATGGCAGCGCGGATCACTTCTTCCTGCCATTCGAGCGGAATGTGCAGACCGCGTACCCAGTGTTGCCAGTACTTGGCGGTCATCGCTTCCATCCGCCGCACTTCGCTGCGGATATTGCCGACGAAGGGTTCGTCGGGGCCGAGGAAGAAATGCTGGTCGCTTTCGACGCGGTAGCTGCGCCCTTCCAGCAGATAACCCACCGGCGCATCGGTCGAAAGCCTTACCGCCTGCGGGCCGATCAAATATCGGACGTGATTGGTGCCATTGGTCGTTTCCGCAAATTTGGCCCCATATTCCATCATAGGGGAGAGCACGACACGCATGCGCGGCGCCCCCGCCACGGGCCGGACAATACGGGCATAGGCTACCGGGCGGTACATCCGGCCCGAGCGTTCGAACCTAGGCGCGAAGTCATGAATTTCGACAGCGCTGCCGTCTTCGCTTTCGAGCCTGGTAATCAGGATCGCTGTGTTGCGTTCATAGCGCTGCGTCGCCTTGGTCTGTCCCTCCAATTCGAAGTGCCAGATGCCACGATCGCGGACATCGCCGTTAAGCAACGAACAGAATATCGGATCGCCATCAACCCGTGGCACGCATCCCCAGACGATCGCGCCTTCAGGATCGATCAGGGCGCTGACCTGGCAATTGCCGATGGGTGAAAGCTCTAGATCGGCCTGCATCATACCTCCAACCAATGGTGCACTGCAGCAACGTTGTCGAGACCGTATCGTGCCCGCTCACTTGGCCGTTCCCCGACTGCAATACCGAAACCGCCCTTTTCTGCTGCACCGGCAAAGCCATCCTCGTCGGTCACATCGTCGCCGACAAACACCGGAAATGCCCCAAGGAAGGGTGAGACGGCCATGAAGGCGCTAACTGCCGCAGCCTTCGTCGCACCCGGGCGGACCAGTTCGACCACCCCCTTGCCGCTGGTCACGCGCAGGTCGCGCGAACCGGCAAAGCCATCAGCAAACGCCAGCGTCGCTTCCCGTTTTTCCGGCATTCCGCGAAAGTGAAGCGCACCACCATGCGCCTTGGTTTCATAGAATAACCCATTGTCGGCGGCATATGCCTTGAGTTCGGTCACCGAGTTTTCGGAAAGACCGCGTGGCTCCTCACCAAGGCGCGTGCCGTCACTCAGAAAACGGGACGCCCCGTGTGACCCGGCACGGCAAATCGCCGGTTGCCCGATATACTTCGCCAAATCGTCCAGGGCCCGACCGCTAACGAGCGCCAATCTGCCATCCAGCCGACCGCTCAGTGCCTGCAAGTCGGCCGCCAAGGTCCTCGGGACAACAATATCGTCCGGGCGCGCAGCGATATCCACCAGCGTACCATCGAAGTCGAGAAACAGGGCGATTGGCCCTTGCGCAAGCAGTTCGCCAAGCGGCGGCGGGGCGGGAAGCGTTGTGTAGCCGTCCATATATGCAGCACGTAGCGTGTCGCCGCGTGCGGTCAAACGCCAGATCCTATGAAATCGTATCCTCTGCCCGTGGAACCAGGATCATCGTGTTGTCTTCCACCCGCCACGAGCCAAGGCGGGCAAGGACATTCATTCCAATCACGTTGAAGTCCCCGAAATTCTCCGCGATGGCTGCGTCGGTGCCGCTGGCGCTGACATTACCGAAGGTCAGACTATCAACCGTGGCGACATGCGCCTGAACCGTGCCATTCGCGGTACCCAACATGATAGGGATTCCCCCGCGCCTCGGTTCCAAGCCAGCACGTTCGGCCAGCGGAGCCGATATTGCAGTGAGGGTGGCGCCGGTGTCGATCATAAAGTTTCCGGGTACGCCGTTCACATTGGCGCGAACCCAGAAATGCCCATCCGGAGACAGCGGTATGCGGGTTTCACCGCCAGCAACAACCTGTTCAGGCAAACCGATCTGCGGCACTGCGACATCGAAGCGGGGATCAAAGCGGGAAAGCTGCAGCACTACCGTCAGCAATATCAGGCCAAGGACCAAAGAACTGATCACCCGCACCAACCCGCCAAGCTTCGATCGTTTGGCGATCATCGCCCCCAACCAGCCAAGCACCATTGCCGCTACAGCCGCGATCAGCAGTTCCGACCGGGGAATGGCGCGCAACATGTCGGCAGCAGCGCTGAAAACGGGCTCAAGTTCCATGGTTCACATATAGGATCGCCGCAATGACACGTCTATGAATAGCGCAAAGTCCTCAGGGTGCCTCTCGCTGCTCCGTCGCGCGGGCTAGAATGACGGAAAAGCATTCATCGCTGTCCAACCAGCGTTTCAGCGGAGTCCATCCCCCGGCCAACAGCAGCAGATTGGCGCTGCGCGGGGTGAATTTATGGCTGTTTTCCGTGTGAATTGTCTCGCCCGCGCGCATTGAGAAACCTTCCCCCGATACGGTGAAGTCGATGTCATTTCTGGCAACCAGATGCATTTCCACCCGGGCCAAGTCATCGTTCCACAGCGCCTTGTGATCAAGGGCAGCGGCTGGAAGAGTACCGGAAAGTTCGCGATTGATACGGGTTACAAGGTTCATGTTGAACGCCGCCGTCACACCTTGCGCATCGTCATATGCTGCTTCGAGGATCGTGCTGTCCTTCACCAGATCCATGCCGATGAGCAGTAGCGGACTTTCGCCCTCCTCCGCGCCCAGTGTAGCGCGCATCGACCTTAGCAGGTCGACTGCGGTCCGGGGCACCATGTTGCCGATGGTGGATCCGGGAAAGAAACCAAGTTTCCTCATCGGCTCGACTTCTTCCGGCAGGCTGACCCGGCGCATGAAATCGGCCTCCACCGGATAGACGGGAATCCTGGGGAATTTTTCCGCCAGAGCTGCAGCGCTTTCGCGAAGGAAATCGCCCGAAATGTCGAGCGGAACATAGGCAGCCGGGTCAATCGCTTCGAGCAGAAGCGGGGTCTTGACCGAGCTGCCAGATCCGAATTCGACCACCGCCCTGCCCGATCCAACGAGTTCTGCAAACTCACCGCTGCGCGCGCGCAAAATCTCGGTCTCTGCCCGGGTGGGATAATACTCGTCCAGCTGTGTGATCCGTTCGAAAAGACGTGATCCCTCCTCATCATAGAACCACCGGGCAGGGATCGCCTTCTCGCGTTGATGCAATCCTTTGAGGACATCGGCCCGAAAGGCACGATCAACCCCGTCTTCGTCCAGGTCGACGAGTGCAATGCCAGTATCGGTTTTCATCAGATGTCCTTTGCCAGCCTGACGCCGGTGAATTGCCACCGCTGGTGCGGGTAGAAGAAGTTGCGATAGCTTGCCCGCGAATGGCCCCGTGCGGTAGCGCAGCTTGCGCCCTTGAGGACGAACTGACCGCTCATGAATTTGCCATTATATTCACCCACAGCACCAGCGGCAGGCTGGAAACGCGGATAGGGCAAATAGGCGGATCGGGTGAATTGCCAACAATCGCCGAACAGGTCCTTGCCCCCTGCAGGCAATGGCGGGGCGGCGCGATCAAGCTGATTTCCACCAAATGGATCGTGCGCCGGGGCCTCGCCTTCCTGGCCGCGAGCGATAGCCTCCCACTCGAATTCAGTGGGCAAACGCTGGCCGGACCAACTGGCGAAAGCATCTGCTTCGAAATAGGAAATATGGGTGACCGGCGCATCCGGATCGCGGGGCTGCCAGCCTGCGTGAGTAAACTGTTCGCCACCGCGCCAATAAAGCGGCGCGCGAATGCCGTTACTCCGGACCCAGGCCCACCCGTCGGACAGCCACAGCGTTGCAGTGTCATATCCGCCATCTGCAATGAATTCGTCCCATTCCCTGTTCGTGACAAGCCGCGAGGACAGGGCAAAAGGCTCAAGCAGCACGCGATGTGCCGGGCCTTCGTTATCGAAGGCGAAGCCATCGGACTGGTGACCGATGCGGGCAATGCCGCCAGGGTGCGTATACCAGCCATCACTGCCTGGCCGGGCCTTTCCTGCCGCAGCATCCCACATCTTCACGCCCAAGGGGTTCTGGAACAATGCATGTTTTATATCGGTCAGCAGCAGTTCCTGATGCTGCTGTTCGTGGCTTAGGCCAAGTTCGATCAACGGGGCGAGATCTTCGCGGCCCAGCAACACATCCATCGCTGAATCGACATGCCTGCGCCATTCGAGAATATCGTCCAGCGTCGGACGCGAGAGCATTCCGCGTGAAAACCGCGCAATCCGCTCGCCCTCGGTTTCGTAATAGGAATTGAAGACGAAGGGCCAGTCTCGATTATAAAGTGAGTAATCATCGGCATGGTCTCGCAGCAGGAAGGTTTCCCAGAACCACGTCGTATGCGCGAGATGCCATTTTGCTGGACTGGCATCTTCCATGGACTGAATCGTGGCATCGGCATCGGAAAGCGGCTCAACAAGCTGCTGGCTCAAACCGCGTACGGCGACATAACGAGCCTGGAGGCTTTCACCGAGCGATGGCACTGATTTAGGCTGGATACGGGGCATCGCTTATCCCCCCTTACATTGCGGCAGCCGGGACATGGCGACCACGTCCAATCATGACGTAAATCGCTGCATGTTTAAAGACCCGAGGCAAAAAAGCCTGTCCAAACAATAAAATGGATCGCATCGCTTCAGCAATGCGGCGCCGATGGGAGAGTTCCGCCGACCCGTGGAAATACGCAGGTCGGCGGGATATTTCAGGCCGCGTTAGCGCGCCGGACAGCTTCTTCCTCGTTCAGCATTTCTGCGATCAAGAACGCGAGTTCAAGCGACTGCGCAGCGTTGAGGCGCGGATCGCAATGGGTGTGATAGCGGTCTTTAAGCGCATCATCGGTAATCGCCACAGCACCGCCGACACATTCGGTCACATCCTGACCAGTCATTTCGACATGAATGCCGCCAGGATGGGTACCTTCCGCACGATGGACCGCGAAGAAGCCCTTCACTTCAGACAGAATGCGATCGAACGGCCGCGTCTTGTACCCACTTTCCGATTTCACGACATTGCCATGCATCGGATCGCAGCTCCACACCACGGGATGGCCCTCGGCCTTCACTGCCCTGACAAGACGCGGCAGGCCTTCTTCGACCTTGTCGTGACCGAAACGGCTGATCAGGGTGATGCGGCCCGGTTCGCGCGCCGGGTTCAACGTGTCGAGCAGGCGCAGCATGGCGTCGGTTTCCAGACTGGGACCGCATTTCATGCCCAATGGATTGCCGATCCCACGGCAGAACTCGACATGCGCACTGTCGTCGAACCGGGTGCGGTCGCCGATCCAGACCATATGCGCGCTGGTATCGTACCAGTCGCCAGTCAGGCTGTCGCGACGGGTCAGCGCCTGTTCGTAAGGCAGCAGCAGCGCCTCATGGCTAGTGTAGAAGCTGGTGCGCTGCAACTGAGGCAGCACCTGCGGATCGACCCCGCAGGCTTCCATGAAATCAAGCGCTTCGCCGATACGGTCGGCGATATCGGAAAACTTGTCCGCCCACGGGCTGCGGCCCATGAAATCGAGCGTCCACTGGTGGACCTGCCGCAGATTGGCATAGCCGCCGGTGGCAAAGGCACGCAGAAGGTTCAGCGTAGCAGCGGCCTGCGAATAGGCGCGCACCATGCGCTGCGGATCGTTGGTGCGTGACGCTTCCTCGAATTCGATGCCGTTTATGTTGTCGCCAAAGTAGCTCGGCAGCGTCACATCACCTTGGGTTTCTGTGTCCGAACTGCGAGGCTTGGCGAACTGGCCGGCCATCCGCCCCACCTTCACCACCGGCTTCTTGCTGGCAAAGGTCATGACGACCGCCATTTGCAACAGCACGCGGAAAGTATCGCGGATATTGTTGGGGTGGAATTCGGCAAAGCTTTCGGCGCAGTCACCGCCCTGCAGGAGGAAGGCACGCCCTTGTGCCACTTCGGCCAAATCGGCCTTCAGCGCCCGCGCTTCGCCCGCGAACACCAACGGGGGGTGCGTTTCGAGCGTCTTCGTCGCGGACTCGAGAGCAGCTGCGTCGGGATAGGTCGGCAGATGCTTTGCCGTGTATCCCTGCCAGCTATCGGGTGCCCAATTGGTCGCCATTATCTTTTCCATCTGCGGTGCCCGGATCGGCACCTGAGTATTCGCCTGTAGCAGACGAAGGGCCGTCATGCCGCAAGCAGCATTTGCTTGGCTACCTTAAAAAGTCGATTGCAGTAACCGGTTCAGCGCTTTGCTGCCGCCACCCCAGCACCGGCCGCGGTCGCCAGTTCCTGACCTTGCGGGATTATGGCCAGGCGCCAGCCTTCACGCGAGCCGAAATACTTCTGCGCCAGCTGCTGAAGACGTGCAGGCGGAACCTGCGTGTAATCGGCGAGCAGATAGCGCAACATTTCCACGCGGCGGTTATCCACCGTCGACCCTTCGAGCTGATAAAGCCAAAACAGGTTCCCGGTGGAAGCGCGGCTGACATACTGGCGCAGCGGTTCCACAACGCGGTTGTATTCATCCTCGCTTACCGGTTCGCTCGCCAGTTCCTTGGCGATACGCTCGGCTTCCGCAAAGAAGACCGGGACATCTTCGGGACGCAGCTGGGCGAGCGCGGCAATCCGGCCACCACTATTCACGTCGCTCGGCCAGTCGGACCTGACGACGGGCGAATAGCTGGCACCGGCATGTTCGCGCATGGCATCCATCAACCGGTTGTTGAAGACAGAGGTCAGCACTTCGAGATGGCGCGATTCGCGCAGGTTATCGACCCCCGCCCCGCTTGGCCAAGCGACCACAGCCGCAGCCTGATTGGCATCGCCGCGGTGATGGCGAACCACCGTTTCGCCGCCTTCCGGGAAATTCACCCCGCGATTCAGCACAGCAGCCGCCGGAGCTTCGCGCGCGGGCAAGGCGCCGAAGGTCTTGCGTAAGGTTTCAATCGTCGCTGCCTTGTCGAATTCACCGAACACCAGCACTTCGACCGGCCCCTGCTTCAACAGTGGCTCCCACACCTCGCGGAATTTCTCCGGTGTAGCTGCATCAAGCATATCGGGCGTCGGAGTCTGAAAGCGCGGATCGCTGTTGCGCACCAGATATTCAAGATCGCGCTGAAGAATGCCGCCCGGGCTTGCCGAATAGCTTTCATAGGCCAGCTTACCGGCCGCCTTCGCCCGGATCACCGGGTTGGGGTCCCAGCCCGGCATCGCCAGTTTGGCGGCAAACAGATACAGCTGTTCGTCCAGGTCCGCTTCGCGGGTCTGGGCGTAGAAGGTGAATGCTCCGTCTCCGGTCCCGAAATCGAAACCGAACTTGCGTCCAGTCGCCAGGCGATCGAGTTCTTCCTGACCAAGATCGCCTATGCCAGAGCCGATCAGGGCTGCAGTACCGAGATTGGCATAAACTGCATCGTCGCCATCCAGCGCGCGATAGCCTGCGCCGAAGCGAACCTTGACCGCCACGCGGCCCGGTTCTGCATCATTGGACCACAGGATCGCTTTCACACCATTGGCAAATTCGACCTTTTCGATGTCGAGAACACCGATCGGACCTTGCGCAGCGACCTCGCCCGGCTCGCCGACCTGAGGCAGTTCATCAAACGACACCGCCCGAGCGGCGATGCGTGCATCAGCACTGGCATCGACAGTTTCGAGAAGTGCGGCCCGTATCGCCTGCTCGCTCGCCTCGTCCTTCGCCGGAGTGACATAGGCCGAACGGATTACCTCACCTTTGAACAGGGCCCGAGTGTGATCGAGTACAAGTTCCGGGGTGAGCGTCTTTTTCATCGAATTGAATACGGTAAGAACGGTCTCGGGCGCTGCAATAGCTTCGCGAATATCGACCGCCTTGACGATATCGTCTGCCAACTGCGGCCCTGGCAGGACCCGGCGCTGCTCCACCTGGCTTTTGAAAACGATTCCGAATTCAGCCAGTTCGCGATCGATTTCTTCCTGCGTCGGCGGCGTGGCCAGCGCATCGGCAATAACGCCGCGAATGTCGGTCAGCGCCGCTTTCCAATCGCCAGTCAACGGAGCGAAGGTGACGAAAGTCATATCCGAAGATCGGCTTACGTCGTCCTGCGAAACCTGCGCGTAAAGATAGCTACCGCCCGAACGGGCCCGCGACTCCAGACGGCGATTGATCAGGGCCTGCGCCAGCGCGTCGCGCAGCAAACCTTCATTATAGGCAACGGTATCCTGCACGGGACGCCATGGGCGCATAATCGTATACGTGAACGAGCGCGGAAGGTCAGGCTCGACGATGACACCGACTTCTCCAACCGGGTTTTCCGGATCGGCCCCAGCAGGCGCAATGGGGTCGCCAAAGTCGGGCGCCGCGGCTGCGGGACCTTCACCCTTCCAGTCGCCAAACCATTTTTCGATTTCGGCAGCCAAGACCATGGGGTCGATATCGCCTGCCGCCACGACGACGGCATTTTCAGGACGATACCAGCGCTTGTAAAACGCGCCCACGCTTTCGCCTGTAGCCGCTCTCAGGGTTTCTTCCGTACCGATCGGTATACGGTTCGCCAACCGTTGTCCGGCAAAGAGAATTTCTCGGCTGGCATTTCCGGCTCGTTCCGCAGCTCCCCCGCGTTCGCGCTTTTCCGCAAGCACAATCGGCACTTCCGCTTTCACGTTGGTGTCGGACAGCACCGGGCTGCGGACCATACCCGAAAGCAGCTTCATGCTTTCAGCGAGTTTCACTGCGTTCGTATTGGGCAGATCGAGCTTGAACACCGTTTCTGTAGGGCTGGTATGTGCATTCGTGTCACTGCCGAAGGTTGCGCCAAGCCGCTGCCATGTCGGGATCGCCGCGCCAACCTTCAGATACTTGCTCTCGCGGAACAAGAGATGCTCGAGGAGGTGGGCATATCCCCGTTCGGAATCTTCTTCGTGCAGCGATCCGGCATCGATGCGCACGCGAACCGATACCTGATCAGGCGGAACGCCATTCTTGCGAACCGCATAGCGCAGCCCGTTCGGCAGCTTTCCGAAGGTCCATTCTTCATCACGCGGGACGTCGCTACCTTCGTAAATCCAGGGTGTTTCGCCCTCTGGCGTTACATATTGGGGAGCCGGGGTTGCAGGCGCCTGCGCAAGAATGGGCTGCGGAACAAGCAGCGCGGCGGGCAGGACAAGCGCGAGACGCCGGACGGCGCGCGAAAAATTGGTCATGGTGGACATATAGGCGGGCAGTCCGTGAAGGCCAGGTGAATGTTCATGTGCCAAGCGTTCCTTCCTTGCCCCCGGTTCCCGGGCTTCCTACATCGCCAGCATGTTCATAGAAACCGAAACCACCCCGAACCCAGCGAGCCTCAAGTTTCTTCCCGGCCAGGAAGTCATGGGGCACGGCACACGCGAATTCGCCTCCCCGGAAACGGCTGAAGCAAGCCCGCTTGCACAGGCCATCTTCGACACAGGGGATGTGGTGAATGTGTTTTTCGGTGGTGACTTCGTGACGGTCACTGCGGCCCCCGGCGTCAATTGGACCGATCTCAAACCGCAGGTACTGGCAATTCTGCTCGATCATTTCGTCGCTCAGGCACCGCTTTTCACTCCCGGCACCGCGGGCGACATCTCCGTTCCGCCCGAAGACAGCGAAATGCTTGTCGATGAACGTGACGAAGATGCGGACATCATCGCCCAGATAAACGACCTGCTCGAAACGCGCGTCCGCCCCGCGGTGGCTGGCGACGGCGGCGACATACAGTATCGCGGTTATCGCGACGGGGTCGTACATCTGCAAATGCAGGGTGCCTGTTCCGGCTGCCCTTCATCCACGGCGACATTGAAGCACGGCATCGAAGGCTTGCTGAAACATTATGTGCCCGAAGTCGTTGAAGTGCGCGCAGCCTGACCTAACAGTTCAAAACGGGACATTTCATGACCACGCAGTTTCACGATGCCGCCCTTGCTGACGGCGCCCTCGATCAGATTTTTCGCGAAGCCCGCAGCTACAATGGCTGGCTCGACAGGCCGGTGAGCGATGAACAGATTCACGCGATTTACGAACTGATGAAGATGGGCCCGACTTCCGCGAACATGCAGCCTGGGCGTATTGTCTGGGTCAAATCGGAAGAAGCCAAGGAAAAGCTGGCCGCGCTTTCTTCGGAAGGCAATCAACACAAGATAAAGTCGGCCCCGGTCACTGCCATCATCGGTTACGACATCGATTTTCACGAAGAACTGCCATGGCTGTTTCCGCACACCGATGCCAAGAGCTGGTTCGAAGGCAACGAAGATGGCCGCAAGGAAGGCGCCTTCCGCAACTCCTCGCTTCAGGGTGCATATCTGATGATCGCCGCGCGGGCACTGGGCCTCGACTGCGGCCCGATGTCCGGTTTCGATGCCGAGGCGGTGGACAAGGCATTCTTCGCCGATTCCCCGCGCCACCGCAGTAATTTCATCTGCTCGATCGGCTATGGAGATCCGACGACGATCTTCGATCGCAGCCCACGGCCCGATTTCGACAAGTTCAACACCATCGCCTGACTTGCGGCCCGGCTTTTGCTGGGGCAGTGCGCGCTCATGCGCATACTGGCCATAGAAACTGCAACCGAGGCGTGTTCAGTCGCCTTGTTCGACAACGGCAAACTGCTTGATTCGCGTCACGAAGTTCTCGGACGCGGACATGCCGAGCGGCTCGTTCCAATGATCGCCGAATTTCCGGAGAAAGGCCGAGCAGATCAGATCCGCGTCTCGCTCGGCCCTGGCAGCTTTACCGGCGTGCGGATCGGTCTGGCTGTGGCGCGCGCATTAGGCGTTGCGTGGCAGACAGACGTACGCGGCTACCCTACTCTGGCGTTGGTCGCAGCGATGGCAGGCTCCATGGAGGGCCGAGCAGTAACCGTGTGCATGACCGGCGGCCATGGTGAATGGTTCGTGCAGAATTTCGGCGCAAGTGGCCTGCCTATGGATGACGTGGAGTCACTGACGCCCGGCATTGCTGCAGGACGTAAGTTACAGGATCTTCTTGCAGGATCGAAAGCGGACGAGCTGGGTAAACTGGTCCAGTGCGATCCTTCCGTCGTAACCCTTCCCGACGCCCGCCACGTTCTTCGCCTGCCCGAAGGCTTGCTGCGAGACCAGCTTACCCCTCTCTATGGCCGCGCGCCCGATGCGAAGCTGCCTAACTCATGACCGATCTTGATCAGTTGATGTCGGTCATGAGCGCCGCCTTCGATCCTCACTGGCGGGAGGCATGGACACGCCAGCAGGTCGAAAACTCGCTGTCCATGCCCCACACTTACGCAATACTGGTCGATGCCGAGAGGCAACTGCTTGACGGCACAAATCAGGCAAGCGGCTTTATTCTTGCCCGGCGCGCACCCGGCGAAGAAGAACTTCTACTGATCGGTGTTCGGCCCGAAGCAAGAAGGAAAGGTCTTGGCCGGGCCCTGATCGACTATTTCACTACTATTGCCAGAGAGGCGGGCGCAGAAAACGTATTTCTCGAAATGCGGGCTAACAACCCGGCGGAAGGTCTTTATCGGGCGTGCGGTTTCAAACCGATTGGCCGCCGCCGCGACTATTATCGCACGCTGGACGGTACAGCGTTGGACGCCATAACCTTCTCCAGAAAGTTGTAAAAACGCGTCAAGAATATAATCCGCAACAATTCTTGCATATTCTTGTCGATTTTATACAATGGCACTCAAGACGGGTCGCAACCTCAAGGACATCCCTCCATTTCAAAGGGAAAGTAATGGAAAATTTCGAAACCGACATGACTGAGACTCTTATCACCCTAACCTCGGACATTGTCGCGGCGCACGTCAGCAATAACAGCGTGTCGGTGGACGAAGTACCGACGCTGATTTCGAACGTCTATTCGGCACTCAGCGGGCTGAACGGTGAAACGGCAACTAACGAAGCTCCGCCGGAACCAGCCGTTCCTATTCGCTCGTCAGTAAAGAAAGATTACATCATCTGCCTTGAAGACGGCAAAAAGATGAAAATGCTAAAGCGTCACCTTAAGACCGCCTACGACATGACACCGGAAGAATATCGTGCGCGCTGGAACCTGCCGTCCGATTATCCGATGGTTGCCCCCAGCTACGCCGAAAAGCGCCGTGAACTGGCGGTAAAGATTGGTCTGGGCCGCAAACCTGGCCAGAAACGTGGTCGCAAGAAGAAGGCTGCTTAAGCCCTTCGGTTCGCCTTGAGGAAAACGTCCCGCCCCGGTATGGGTGCGGGGCGTTTTTATTTTGGAAGCCACTTTGCATCAAAAAATAGATCTTGAACAATTGTGCGCCGACAAGGGGCTTCGCATCACCGAACAGCGGCGAACCATCGCGCGAGTTCTGTCGGAAAGCGAGGATCACCCCGATGTCGAACTGCTTCATGAGCGGGCGAACAAGATAGACTCCGGGATTTCCATCGCCACGGTTTATCGAACCGTGCGCCTGTTCGAAGAAGCTGGCATTCTCGACCGTCACGATTTCGGCGATGGCCGCGCCCGATACGAAGCTGCACCCGAAGCCCACCACGATCATCTGATCGATGTGGAAACCGGCAAGGTGGTGGAATTCGTGGACCCGGAAATCGAAGCGCTGCAGAAGCAGATTGCCGCCAAGCTTGGCTATCGACTGGTCGATCACAGGCTGGAACTCTATGGCGTCCGCCTCGACCGCGAGAAGTGAGCGCAAGCTCGCCAGATATACCGAAAAACGACTGGCGGCAGCTAGGGGAGAAGCGGTCCCACTGACTGCGGTGGAGTGGATTCGCTTCACCCTGCGATCATGCGCGATATTCGCTCTGTTGCTGTTGTTCGTCCCACTGCACTACCTCTATCGGCTATTCGCTTACGGCTCCCCCTTCCCGATGCTGTTCCTGCGTTTCACCGCGTGGATAGTTGGCGCCCGTGTCAGCGTAGTGGGCACGCCCCTGCGGCGTGATGTGTTCTTCATTTCAAATCACGTCAGCTGGGTCGACATTCTTAGCATGGCAGGCGCGAGCGGCACCGCTTTTGTAGCCAAGCAGGAGCTTTCGGAAGTTCCGGTGATCGGCTGGCTGTGCCGGCTCAACCGCACGGTTTTCGTCAAGCGGGAGAACCGCATGGGCGTTGCAGAACAGATAAATGCGCTGCGTGAGGCCCTGCAGGACAATTGGTCGGTAACGGTGTTCCCCGAGGGTACGGTAACCGATGGACAGTCGCTGCTTCCTTTCAAGTCCAGCATGATCTCCGTGCTTGAACCGCCCCCGCCGGGGGTGATGGTCCAGCCGGTGGTGCTCGATTATGGCGATAACGCCGAAGACATCGCCTGGATCGGGGAAGAAAGCGGATTGCACAACGCAATGCGCATCATGGCCCGCCAGGGCAACTTCCCCCTTTCCCTCCATTATCTCGAACCCTTCAGCCCGGAGGAATATCGCGGCCGCAAAGCGGTCGCTGCCAAAGCAAGGAAAGAAATCGAACAGCAGCTGATCGCCAATCTGGGCAAGCCGCTGCGCGACTTTCAACATGTCGTAGAGGCTGTGCGCTATCGCCCCAAATCGAGCGATCGGGCCACGGACTAGAGATCTGCTTTGACCAGCCAGTCGTGAAACAGCCGCACCGGGCGTTCCTCCAGGGCAGTCGGCTTGCACACGAACCAGTAACTGTACGGGCTCTCCACTTCCACATCGAACAGCGTTGCCAGCCTGTCGTCCGCGGCGCGGCGCATATGGTCGTCATGCATGATTGCAATGCCCAAGCCCTGAGCTGCCGCTTCCAGCATGATCTGGCCAGAATCGAAATGGTCGATCGCAGTCGGTTCCATGTCGCCCATACCGATTGCGGCCCGCCAGGCGGTAAAGCTTTCTGGCAGTTCATTATGGATCAGGAATGTCTGCTTCATAAGAACACCCGGATCAGGGTCCGGTCCGAGCTTTTCCGCCAGTTCGCGGCTGCAAATCGCATGGACTTTATTATAGTCCAGTCGCACCGCGTGCAGGCCACGCGAAGGACCACGTGACAGGATAATGGCAGCGTCCAGCAGGTCGCCCACTCGATCTTCCAGATGCGCGCCGGTATCGATATCGATGTGCAACAACGGATGCCGTTCCCGCAGTTCGGTAAGGCGCGGGAACAGACGCTGTGTTCCGAAAAGGGGCAACACCCCCAAATGAAGACGCAGGACGGACAGGTTTTCCGACTGGCTTTCCACGGCGCGCGCCAGCGCTTCGAGCTGCGGGTTTACCGCTTCGTAGAAAGCATCCCCATCATCGGTCAGCTTCATAGACTGGCGCGCACGCGTGAACAGCTTTTTCCCGGTAAACTCTTCGAGATTACCGATGCGCCGTGACAGGGCCGACGGGCTCAGCCCAAGCTCGTCCGCCGCTGCACGCGCTGAGCCAAGGCGCACGGTGCGCACGAAAGCCTCCAGGGCCCGAAGTGGGGGTAATCGCCGCGTTGCCATGATAGTTCCACGCTATTGACGCAAATCAATCCTGTCGAGAACGAATGTGCAGAAAACTGCAACTACCCTCAATCCTCAGCGGGATCTTCCTGCGGCGCATGCAAACGAAGGCGTTTCACATGGGTTTCGTCACCATCCGTGACTTCGATCCGCCATCCACTCCGATGCTCGAGTATCCGGCCGACCTCTGGAACCTGTTCCGCCAGCACGAAGGCAAGGCCGCCCAGCGTGTCCACCGCTTCTTCCACTTCGGCCAGTGCAGGCGAGACATTCTCGGCCACATCTTCCAATTCGGCGCGCGCGTCGCAATCCCACATGCCTTCACCGATATCGACGATCCATTCTTCCGGCGCATCATCATGCTCGTCTTCGATCTCGCCGACGATTTCTTCCACCAAATCCTCGATCGTGATGAGGCCATCGGTACCGGAAAATTCGTCGACCACGATGGCAAGGTGCATGCGCTGGGCACGCATATCGGCCAGCACATCGAGAGCGTTGCGGGTCTGCGGGACATAAAGCGGCTGTCGCATCAGCACGGTCCAGTCCCTGGGCGGTTCTTCCCCACGCGCCAGCACCGGAAAGACATCCTTGATGTGAATCATGCCGATCACATCGTCCAGCTGATCCCGGTAAACCGGCATGCGTGAATGCCCATGTTCGGCGAAGATATCGACCAGATCGTCCCAGCTTGCCTTGGCATCGATCGCGATAATCTCGCCGCGCGGCACTGCCACATCGTCGGCATCATGTTCGGAAAAATGCAACAGATTGCGCAGCATCTGCCGTTCTACCAGCGACAGATCGCCCGTACCGCTGTGCTCGGGCGTGTCCTCGCCGTTTTCGCCCTCATGCTCGTCAATCGCTTCTTCCAGCTGCGCGCGCAGCGAACGTTCGCCGTGATCGGGGTCGAAAAATTTCCGGATTGCGAGCATCAGCCCGCTGCTACTCTCCGCGTCTCCCGCGGTTGATGACGAATCGGGCATGGCCCTCACAATGCACTCCAGTCAGTTGCGATCCCCATATGGGTCGGCGATGCCCAGTTTTGCAAGCGCCGCGATTTCTAGCGCTTCCATTGCTTCGGCCTGAGCGTCCGAATCGACATGGTCATGACCGGCCAGATGAAGCAAGCCGTGGACGATCAGATGAGAGACATGTTCGGCAAGCGAAACACCCTTGTCGAGCGCCTGATCAGCACATGTTTTGTACGCCAGGGCCAGATCACCGAGCAATTCCGGAGGGCCATCGGGCGACAGTTCCAGCAGGTCATCGCGCTCAAGCATCGGAAAAGACAGCACATTGGTAGGCTTGTCCTTCCCGCGCCATTCCCTGTTCAAAGCATGGACTTCCTCGTCACTGGTGAAAAGCAGCGACGCCGACAGCCTGCCATTGGCAAGCGTCGGCTCGATCGACGCGGTTGCCTCAAGCGCCCTTTCGGCCAGTTCCGGCCATTGGCCTTCGTCTGGCCAGCCGTCGATATCGATATCGAAATTCATCGCTTTTCCTGTCATCGCGATAGCCGCGAAACAATCCCCGCACGCAGTGCCATCCATTCCATTCCGGCCTGCATCGCCAGCGTTATGAAGAGGGGCCTTCGTAGGCTTCCACAATACGCCCCACGATGGGGTGACGGACCACATCGGCTGCCGTGAAGCGGATCGTGCCGAACCCCTCGACACCCTCCAGCTTGCCCACAGCATCGGCCAGCCCGCTCATTGCGTCACCGCCGGGGATGTCGACCTGCCGCGGGTCGCCGCAGATCACCATCCGGCTGTTCTGGCCAAAGCGGGTGAGGAACATCTTCATCTGTTCGCGCGTGGTGTTCTGCGCTTCATCCAGAATAACGAAGGCGTCCGCCAGCGTGCGCCCGCGCATGAAAGCGATGGGCGCAATCTCGATCTCGCCACTTGCCAGCCGCCGCTCCACCTGTTCGGGCGGCATGCAATCATAGAGCGCGTCGTAAAGAGGGCGCAAATACGGATCGACCTTGTCTTTCATATCGCCGGGCAGGAAGCCGAGCTTTTCGCCTGCCTCCACCGCCGGACGCGACAGGATCAGGCGCTGCACACTGCCGGTGATCAATTGCGCGACGGCCTGCGCCACCGCAAGATAGGTTTTGCCGGTCCCTGCCGGACCCAAGGCGAAAATGATATCGTCGCGCACCAGGCTGCGCATATAGGTCGCCTGCATCGCACTGCGCGGGACGATGGTCTTGCGCCGGGTGCGGATCATGATGGGCGGGCCGCCCTTCCCGTTTCCAGGCTCGGCATCGACGATGCCGTCCAGCGTGGGTTCGTCCGACATCGCTATCAAAGCCTCGATCGCTCCTGCGTCGAGATCCTGGCCTATCGAAAGCCTGTCGTACATTCCCTTCAGCACGTCGCGAGCACGGGCAACGCTATCTTCCGGGCCTTCGATGTGGAGCTGGTTTCCCCGCGCGGAGATAAACACGCCAAGCCGATTTTCGACCTGCACCAGATTAGCATCGAACTGGCCGAACAAAGCCCCGAGCAGCGACTGATTGTCAAAGCTGACATCAACCTGCGCACGGCGCATCTCACGGTGCGGGCTGGGCGGCGGAGTGAAGGCGGTTATGTCCTTCGGTGGGGATTTGCGGGCCATGCGCTCCTTTCGTGTGTGAGTCGGAATGTAAGCTTCATCCCGCGCGAGGCAAGCTGGCGAATGCGCCATGGCGGTGGAAAGTCACCATTCCGTCATTCGGGCATCGGCTTGAAACGCCAGCGGTTCTTCCCCGCAGCCTAACCGAATCGCGCTCCCGGTTACGGTAAAGTCAGGCCGCGACCGTTTCGCGCAACTTCCCGGCCAGCGAGTTCGGTCCCGCTTGCAGCAGTTCCACCTGCACCAGATCGCCGATCGCCACGTCGCCTTCGAACCAGGCGCTTTGCAGCCAGGGGGTTTTGCCGAGCCACTGGCCGGGCAGTTTGCCCTTGCGTTCGACAAGGACTTCGCAGGTCTTGCCGACGCTTGCCTCGTTGAACGCCAGCTGGTCGCGGTTGAGTGCGGCCTGGAGGCGCTGGAGCCGCTCGTCCATGACTTCTTTCGGGACCTGCCCGTCCATCGTCGCGGCGGGCGTGCCGGGGCGCGGCGAATATTTGAAGCTGAAGGCCTGTGCGTATTTTACCTCGTCCACCAGCGCGAGGGTTTCTTCGAACTCGGCATCCGTTTCGCCGGGGAAGCCGACGATGAAATCGCCCGACAGGGCAATATCGGGCCGCGCAGCGCGCATGTCTTCCAGCAGACGCAGGTAACTGTCGGCCGTGTGGCTGCGGTTCATCGCTTTGAGCACGCGGTCCGAACCGCTCTGCACCGGAAGGTGCAGGTAGGGCATCAGTTTGTCCACTTCCGCGTGACACCGAACTAGCCCTTTATAAAAATCGTTGGGATGGCTGGTCGTATAACGAATTCGCTGCAATTCCGGTATCTTGGCCAGTTCTCTTATCAAGCCGTCCAAGCCAATTGTGTCACCTTCCGCATTGCCGCCGGACCACGCATTGACATTCTGCCCCAGCAGCGTGATTTCGCGCGCCCCGCGCTCCGCCAGACGGCGGGCCTCGTCGACCAGATCGGCGAAGGGACGGGAAATTTCGGCACCTCTCGTATAGGGCACCACGCAATAGGTGCAGAACTTGTCGCACCCTTCCTGCACTGTGAGGAAGGCTGTAGGAAAGCGTTTTGTCCGCTCCGGCAGGGCGGCGAATTTCGCGATGGCGGGCATGTCCGTATCGGTCGCCCGACCGCCCTCAACCGCCTTGTCCAGCATTTCGGGCAGGCGGTGATAGGCCTGCGGGCCGACAACCATGCTGACAGCAGGGCTGCGCGCCATGATTTCCTCGCCTTCCGCCTGCGCGACGCAGCCCGCAACCGCGATGAGCGGTTCCTTGCCCGCCTTGCGCCCAGCCTTGGTCAGGCGGCCGATGTCCGAATAGACCTTCTCCGCCGCCTTTTCGCGGATGTGGCAGGTGTTGAGGACGACGAGATCGGCCTCCTCCCCTTCTGCCGCAGGCACGATGCCGCGCTTGTCCAGCATGTCGGCCATGCGCTCGCCATCATAGACGTTCATCTGGCAGCCGAAGCTCTTGACCCTGTAGGTCTTGGGGGCGGTGGTCGGTTTCATAGCAGGTGCGCGCCCATAGCGGATGTCATGGGTTCCATCAATGCGAAGGGCGGCACCTGGCCGCCCTTCGTGTTCAATAGCGGGATCGGTTGTTTACGAAACCGTCGCCTTCACGATCTTGCCCGGGTCACGCGGCGGTTCGCCCTTGGGCAGGGCGTCGATGTGTTCCATGCCGCTTTCGACCTGGCCCCAGACGGTATACTGGCCGTCGAGGAATTCGGCGTCGTCGAAGCAGATGAAGAACTGGCTGTTGGCGCTGTCGGGCACCTGGGTGCGGGCCATCGAACAGGTGCCGCGGGTGTGCGGTTCGCTGTTGAATTCAGCCTTGAGGTCAGGCTTGTCGCTGCCGCCCATGCCGGTGCCGGTCGGATCGCCGCCCTGCGCCATGAAGCCGGGAATCACGCGGTGAAAAACGACACCGTCGTAAAAGCCTTCGCCGGCCAGTTCGGTGATGCGTTCGACGTGGCCGGGTGCCAGATCGGGGCGCAGCTTGATTACCACATCCTTGTTTTCACCGTCGCCGGTGTCGAGGGTGAAGGTCAGTTTGTCGGCCATGGGGGGAATCTCCTGTAAATCGATTGGCGCCTACATAGGGATTGTGCAGAGCGTGTCACCCTCTGCTTGCAATCCCGCTCCGTCAGCCTAGACCGCACGCGATGTCCGATGAGACGGGTAAACCCGAAGACGATCTGATGCTGGCCGATCCGCCGGCCGAAGAAGGACGTCCGGACGACCGTATCGACGACGAGCGCATGGACGAAGAGAACACGTTCAAGCCGGAATTCGTCCGGGCGGTGGAAGACGCGCTCGAAGAAGGCGATACCAAGATCGTCTACGAGCTGGTCGAACCGCTCCACCCTGCCGACATCGCCGACCTGCTGGAATTGCTGGAACGGCAGGAACGGTACCAGCTGGCTGCTGCGATCACCGATCTGATGACGTCGGAAGTGGTTGCCGAGCTCAACGATTATGTCCGCGAGGACATGATGGAAGCGCTGCCGCCCGAAGCGGTGGCGCAGATCGTCGACCAGCTGGAAACCGACGATGCCGTCCAGCTGATCGAGGATCTGGACGAGGAAGACCAGCGCGCGATTCTGGCCGAGGTGGAGCTGGAAGACCGGATCGCGATCCAGTCGGCCCTGTCATATCCGGAAGAAACCGCCGGCCGCCTGATGAGCCGCGAGTTCGTGGCCGTGCCCGAACATCTGACCGTTGGCGATCTAATCGATTACCTGCGCGACGGGCGCGACCTGCCCGACGAATTCTTTGAAGTGTTCGTGGTCGATGAAAAGCATCATCCGGTCGGCACCTGCGCGCTGTCTTGGGTGCTGCGGGCGCCGCGCAATGTGGCGCTGGCGGATGTGATGAAGCGCGACCAGACGCTGATTCCGGTCATGCTCGACCAGGAAGAAGTCGGGCTGATGTTCCAGAAGTACAACCTCATCAGCGCCGCAGTGGTCGACGAGAACGAGCGGCTCGTCGGCCAGATGACGGTCGACGACGTAGTGCACATCATTTCCGAAGAGGCAGGCGAGGACGCCCTGTTGATGTCGGGTGCGGGCGATGGCGACATCAACGAACCGATCCGCGAGGCTTATTCGGCGCGTGTGCGCTGGCTGATTGCCAATCTTGGTACCGCGCTGGTGGCATCGCTGATCATCGCCCTGTTCGGCGCGGCGATCGAAAAGCTGGTCGCCCTCGCCGTTCTTATGCCGATCGTTGCCAGCATCGGCGGAAATGCGGGCACGCAAACCATGGCGGTGACCGTGCGCGCAATCGCAACCAATCAGCTGACCCGAAGCAACACGCGGCGCATCCTGCTGCGCGAAATGCGCGTTGCCATGCTCAATGGCGTGACCGTCGCGGTCCTGATCGGTCTGGCAACCAGCCTGATTTTCACCCCCATGCTGGGCGGCGTGATTGCGCTTGCCATGGTCATCAACGTCGTCATCGCTGGCCTTGCCGGGGTGCTGGTGCCGGTTGCTTTCGACCGGCTCAATCAGGACCCCGCGGTGGCCAGCAGCGTCTTCGTGACGATGATCACCGATTCGATGGGCTTCTTCGCTTTCCTCGGCTTGGCAGTCGCCAGCGGGATCGTGGCAGGCTGAACCGCTTCAGTTCACTTTCGGCAGCGGCGTGCTTACCCCGTCCTGCGTGAATGTGGCCCCGGTGATCACGCCATTTTCTTCCGTAAACACAATCTCGGCATTGACCGCGCGCCAGAAGAATTCGAGCGGCGAGCGCGGGAAGATCGGCAGAGAGCCCTGCCCGGTTATCATGGCGTGCACCTGATTTTTTTCCCGTGTCACCACCAGGAAAAGGTTGGGGTTGAAACGATAGGTGCCGGTTACCCTGTCCAGCTGATCCTGTGACAGTTCCGTCTCGACCCGGTCAACCTCAGCCGGTGCCTGGGGAACAGCCTTCGCGTCCGCCAGTGGCCGCCCGATCAGGATATGCTGGGCGATATCCGTGGCAGATGGTTCGACAGCGGAGTTGGTGAGTACGACCACGGCACGGTCGGCATCGGGCTGCAACGCCATGTAGGACCGGAACCCGCCCGTTCCCCCGCCATGATCCAAAGTCGCGCCCTGGGGGGCCGGGGCGATCATCCAACCCAGCCCAGCCAAATAGCCCGGCGCTTGCCTGGTCTCAGAGACCATCAGCCTCATCGCGGGGGCAATGGGGGATTGCGGGTCAAGCGCCGCCTTCAGAAACCTGTTCAGATCGGTGACGGTCGAGCGCATGCCGCCAGCCCCGGCGAGCACCGACATATCCCATGCGCTTGTGGGCCGCATATATTGGTCGAACCCGCCGATAAAGCGCGCCTGCTGATCGGGCGAAAGCGCAATTGCGGTATCCTTCATTCCCAGCGGATCGAGCACCCGTTTGCGCAGCAGGGTTTCGAAATCCGTCCCCTCGACACGCGCCAGAACATATCCGAGCAGCCCGATACCAAGATTGGAATATTCGTACTGGCTACCGATTTCTCGCGGAAGTTCATATTCTGCCAGGAAGGCAAGCAGATCCCGTTCGGTGTAATCGGCATAGGGGTTGCCCGAGTCCTTCGGCGTGAGATTGTCGGGCAGCCGGGGCAAACCCGAATCCTGTTGCGAAAGATTGCGCAGGGTAATCTGCTGCCCCGAACGCTGGGGCATCGTGGCGCCTTCCGGCAGGTATTGCACAACGGGATCGTCCAGCGAAACCTTCCCTTCCAGCACCATCTCGGCAAGAATGAGAGAGGTAAAGACCTTGGTCATCGACCCTATTTCGAACAGCGTATCGGCGCCCACCCTGGCCCCTTTCGCGGCGACACTGTGCGATTTGCCGCCTTCCACGATGCCGACGATCATTTCGGCACCCGGCCGTTCGGCCAGCCGATCTGCCATCACCTTCCGGATATCGGCATCGGACGGGATGGCCCAGTCCTTGGGCAGCTGCGTGGCCGCAGGCTTGGCAGGCCGTTCGGGCGGCTGGCCAGCGCTCAAGGAAAGGGGAAACTGCATTCCCGCCTGGCTGAACACGCCCCGCCAGTGGCTGGATGCGGCATCCCATTCCCCGACATAGCCCGCACCAAGAACAGGAATGGAAAAAGACAGACTGCCACCCGAGACATCAATTTCGGAAAGCGGAATGTCGAAGGCATTCTGATCCGGACTGTCGAGCGTGCCGACCAGCGTGCCGTCGGTCTGCCGTTCAAGCGCCACACCTATGGTGAGCTTGGCCGCACCGGTATCGAGCACGCCCTGCCAGTAACCATCGGCTTCCTGCGCGACCACAGGCGATGCCACCACTACGGCAGCAGCCAGTCCGGCAGCCCGAAGATATCCCATTCCGTTCATTGCTTCCTCCCCGATGCAGCGATGTCTTTTCTTTCCAACCTGCCGACCTATTCGGCCGAAATCAATCGCGCGCGAAGACATCGCCATTCTGAAGCGATGCAATATGGCACTTGAGCCAGCAGGCACCTTACCCCATCTGATGACCATGCCGCTCAATCTGACCAAGATCGCCTTCGGGGCACAGAGCTATGCCGAAATCGAAGGCTGGTACGCCGCGCGGCGCAGCCCCAATCTGACCACGCGCTATCGCCCGACCAGATGGAAAGAATGCATCGGGGGATCGCTGTACTGGATCCATCAGCACAGCATCGTCGCGCGTAGCGAGATTATCGGCTTTTCCGAAACGCCCGACGGGCGGTGGTCGATCGACCTCAAGCCCGAGCTCGTTCGCGTCCACCCCCGGCCCAAGCGCGCCCATCAGGGCTGGCGCTATCTCAAGGGCGATCCACCGCCCGATCTGGCAGACGGCGAGGATATTGGCGACGCTTTGCCCGGAAAGCTGGCCGGCAAGCTGGAACGATTGGGATTGATTTAGGCCGCCACTTTTTCCGCCACGCGGCGCAGGGCATCGGCATAGGCTTCGGGCGGTTGCGCGCCGGGGATCATGAATTTGTTTTCGACGATCATGGCCGGGACGCCGGTGATGTTGAGATCCCAGGCGGCGCGTTCTTCCGCGCGGACCTTGTGCCCCAGTTCGTCGCTGGACAGTGCCGCCTGCGCTTCGGCGCGATCGAAACCTGCGCTTTCCGCGATATCCAGCAGCACCTGATGATCCGCCATTTTGCGGCGCTCGTTGAAATGCGCCCTGAAAAGCGCGAGCTTGAGTTCGGTCTGCTTGGCCGGGCCGAACTGTTCGCCAGCCCAAGTCAGCAGCTTGTGTGCATCGAACGTGTTCCACATCCAGCGTTGGGGTTCGGGATCGGGGCCATCGTAATCCAGTGAGACGCCCGCATTCTGTGCCGCTTCGCGCATCCGGCCCTGCACCGCTTTCGACTGCTCGGGCGTGGAGCCATATTTGCGCGCGATATGCGCCGCGCTTTCCTCCCCTTCCGCAGGCATGTCGGGGTTGAGTTCGAAGGCGTGCCAATGAACCTCCGCCTCTATTTCCCCGGCCAACATCTCCAGGCCCTTCTGCAGACTTCCCCAGCCCACGAGGCACCAGGGGCACATGACGTCCGACCAGATATCGATCCTCAGGGTTCTCGGCTCGTTCATCGCTTTATCCACCAGTGCATCAGATGGTGCGCTATAGCATGCGTAGGCGGAGCGACGAAGGGGCCGTTTCCGGCCAGCGCCGCCTCCACGTCTTCCCGCGTGTACCATTCGATCTCCGCCATTTCGGTTTCGTCGATGGTGAGCGCGGGGTCATCGGTATAGCTGTGACACCCGATCATCAGCTGGCTGGGGAAAGGCCAGGGCTGGCTGGCGATATAGGTGACGTCGCGCACACGCACACCGGATTCCTCCAGCACTTCGCGCGCAACCCCCTCTTCGATGCTTTCGCCGGGCTCGACGAAGCCGGCAAGGGCGGAAAAGCGCCCTTCGGGCCACCCCAGCCCGCGGCCCAGCATCAACCGGCCGTCATGTTCCACCAGCATGATCGTGACGGGATCGGTGCGCGGAAAATGGCTGGCACCGCAAGCGGTACAGTCACGCTGCCAACCGCCCTTGGCGATCTTCGTATCACCGCCGCATTGCGCGCAAAAGCGATGGCGGGCATGCCAGTCTATCAGGCTGCGGGCCCCGCCATACAGCGCCAGATCGTCCGGCTGCAGCGTCGCCATCAACGACCATAGCTGCGGATTGGCCATGCGCGGCGTGGCATCTCCACGCGGCGGCACTGCGGCAAAGCACGCTTTCCCGTCGTCCAGGCCCAGAAAGCACAGTTCCGCATCCTCGGCGGCGTCTGCCAGTGTAGACCAAGCCAGCCTGCCATCGTCGCCCAGCGAAGGCACCAGACCATCGAGCGCCAGAAGACGCGCTTTCCAGTTCATATAGCCGGCCAGCTGTTCCGGATCGGCACGGACATTATCGGCGCGGTCGAGGCGCGAACCAGTGAAAGACAGCATGGTCTAGCTCCTCGCTCCTTGCAGCACGGCAAGATCATCCATCACCGCCTGCGGGAACGCTTCATGGATGGGATAGGCTTCGGATGGCATATACTGCGTCATCAAACTGGCACGCAGTCCGGCCTTATGGCTGACCAGCGCCACCGTACCGGCAGCGCCGCCCCAACCATAGGCACCATCGCTGACGCGTCCACCCGCCCCGAACCCCTGCCCTTCGATCCAAGTGCCCTTGGTAGTCGCCGTTTCAGGAAGAAGATTGGATGTTCCAAGCCTGACGGCCGCATCGCTCATCACCCTTTTGCCGTCGATCACGCCGTAACCGAGCAGCATCTTGAGAAACCGGTCATAATCGCGCGAGCTGGACACCAGCCCCGCCCCGCCAAACGGGAATGGCGGTTTGTCCAGATAGATCGATGCCCGTGCCGGATCCATCGGCAGCGGCGTGCCGTTTATGATCCCGTAATTGGTGGTCAAACGTCCGATCTCGCTCTGGGGAACGGTAAACCACGTGCTCGTCATGCCGGTGGGTTCGAAAATACGTGTGCGCAGGAAATCGTCGAACTTCATACCGGAGGCGACTTCGATCACCCGCCCCATCAGATCGAGCCCGACCGAATAGCTCCATTTCGATCCGGGCTGCAGAACCAGCGGCATTTTCGCCAGTTGGTCGGCAAATACATCGAGCCCCTTGACGGCAGTGCTGCGTCCGATGCCGGGCAAGGGTAAGCGGCTCACCTGTCCGGGAACCAGACCACGATCGGCAAACGCCTGGCTGATCGGCCCTTTCTGCACAATGCCGTAACCCAGCCCTGCCGTGTGCGTCAGCAGCATGCGCACGGTGATCGGGCGTTCCGCCGGGACGAGATCGGTCAGGGATCCGTCGTAGGTTCTTTGCACCTGCATTTTAGCATAGGCCGGAAGCAATTCCGCAATCGGCTGATCGAGGCCGATCTTGCCTTCATCGACCAGTATCATTGCAGCCATGCCGGTGATCGGCTTGGTCATCGAATAGATACGATACAGGCTGTCGGCATCGGCTTTCACCGCACCGCCTATGGCCAGTGTGCCACGGGCGATATACAGTGGGTCCTTCTGCCCCCAGCCGAGCGTCGCAACCATATTGGCGACCTTGCGTTCCGACACATATTTCCGGACCATGGCGGAAACGTTCGACCATTCCGCCCCAGCCTCGCGCGCAAAGGCCATACGGGCCATCGGGGTGCCTGCCAGCGCTGCACCGGCAGTGAGCCATGCCCCCCCGCGCAACAATGCGCGACGGGACAGACTGGCGGTGTCGAACTCGCGATATGCCATTCGTATCTCTCCGAGGAATTCGTTGCGCGGGTTTGTGCGGGAGCACTGCTGAACCGTCAATTGCGAATTGAAACTGTTGCATTCTCCGGGTGTTATACCCATACACAACACATGCTTAACCTACTCTCCATTCTGTTCGGGATTGTCTCTCTGGTCGTGGTCGTTCCGGCGACTATCCCTCTTCTTGGCTGGGCCAACTGGTTCGCCCTGCCGCTGATCGTGATCGGCGTCGTGGTGGGGCAGTTGTCGTCGAGCAATGGCGGGCGCAATTTCTGCCTGATCGTGCTGCTGATTGCGGCTATCCGGCTGTCGCTGGGCGGCGGAATTATTTAAGACGAGACAACCAGACTAACAGCTTTGGCGAACAGGGTGGGAAGCCCGGCTTCATCGATCCGGTCGATGGGCCACCATTCCCCTTCGCCTGCCGGCTGGCTGGTTTGCCATCCCGCATAAACCGACAGCTCCAGCGCAAAATGGGTAAAGGTGTGACGTACCGCGCCCGCGCTCTCCCATCGGCCTGGCACTGGTGCCTCTTCCGTACCGTTTGCTCCCGCATGCCAGCCGTCGTCGGGCAATGCGCGCATGCCGCCCAGCATGCCCTTGCCCGCCCGTCTCACGAGCCACACGGAACCGCCCCTTTCAATCCAGTAGGCACGGCCCTGCCGGACAGGCTTTGCCTTTTTGGGCGCCTTGACCGGCAATCGCGCCGGATCCCCTCCGGCCCGCGCCTTGCAGGTGGCGGTCAGCGGGCATAGCAGGCACTTGGGATCGCGCGGGGTGCAGATCGTCGCACCCAGATCCATCATGGCCTGCGCAAAATCGCCCGCGTGCCTGTGGGGCGTGATCGTATCGGCGGCCTGGCGGATTGCCCTGCGCGCGGCGGGCAAAGGCTCTGTGATCGCAAACAGACGTGCGACAACCCGTTCGACATTGGCATCCACAACGACCGCGCGTTCGCCGAAGGCGATCGCCGCGACGGCTGCGGCTGTGTAGGCCCCCAGCCCCGGCAATTCGCGGAGGCCACTTTCGTTTTCCGGAAAACCGCCCCGCTCGGCAACCGCCCGCGCGCATTTCACCAGATTGCGCGCACGCGAATAATATCCCAGTCCCGCCCACGCTGCCATCACGTCCTCTTCGGGCGCAGCAGCAAGTGATCCCACATCGGGCCAGCGCATCGTGAACGCTTCGAAATAGGGCTTCACCGCTGCAACAGTCGTCTGTTGCAGCATGACTTCCGACAACCACACGCGGTATGGATCTGGCGGCGGGGCACCCGGCCTGGCGCGCCACGGCAAATCGCGGGCATGCGCATCGTACCAGTCGAGCAAAGTTTCCGAGACAGTGGCGGCCACGGCGCGCCTATGGCATGGAGCTTGGCGATATGGGAAGCGACAAGACGAAATCCGGCTCGAAACACTATAGGCGGCCGCGTGGCGGTGGGGCCAAGCCGATCAGTGATCTGATGCCGCAGATCGGGCGCAGCGCGTTCCGGCGTTTCGGTTTCGTGCAGAGTTCGGTCGTCAGCCGCTGGCCGGAAATCGTCGGCGAAGTGCACGCCAGAACCTGTACGCCGGAAATGATCCGCTTCCCCCCGGGCGAAAAATCCGAAGGCATCATGCATCTGGTGGTCAAACCTGCCCATGCCCCCCTGGTCCAGCAGGTCATCCCTGAAATCATCGAACGCGTGAACCGGTTCTTCGGCTATCGTGCTGTTGCCCGCATCAAACTGCGGCAAGGCGCGGTTAAGCCACCGCCCGCCAAGGACAGGCCGAAAGCGCCGCCTTCGCTCAAGCCGATTCCGATGGAATTGGGCGACAGTCTGCGCGATATCGGGGACCCGGAACTGCGTACTGTGCTGGAATCGCTGGCGCGCAGTCTTGGGTCTCAAGAAGACGGGGACGACGGAAAGTGAAAATGAAATCTGTGACCATGGCAGCGCTGGCGCTGGTCGGGGCAGGCACACTGGCCCTTGGCGCGAGCGCGCAGGGGCGCTTGATCAAGCCCGGTGGAAACTGGGCAGCCATGCTGGAAGAATCCGATGGCGGTCATCTTTTCGGCAATCCCGAAGCCGAAACGAAGCTGGTCGAATTCATGAGCTACACCTGCTCCCACTGCGCCGCATTCGCGCGCAAGGGTGATGCAGCGATCAAGCTCTCCTATGTCCCCACGGGCAAGCTCAGCTACGAAGTCCGCCATCTTATCCGCGATCCTGTCGATCTGACAGCCGCCCTGCTCACCCATTGCGGCGACGCGAAGAAATTCGGCGGCAATCACGAAGCGATCATGTATCGGTTCGACGAATGGATGAACAAGGCGCGCACCGCCACGCAGGCGCAGCGTTCGCGCTGGCAGTTCGGCACGCATTCCGCGCGGCTTCAGGCGATCGCCAGCGATCTGGGCTTTTACGAGATCATGGAAACGCGCGGCTATCGGCGGACCGATCTTGACCGCTGCCTGTCCGATGATGCCAAGGCCAAGCTGATGGCAGATACATCGGCCGCGGATGTCGAAAAATACGGGCTGACCGGGACGCCCAGCTTCGTGCTGGATGGCAAATTGCTCGACGGCGCGCACGACTGGCCTTCTCTGGAAAAACGCCTCAAGGACGCCATCTGACCCACCACCAGCCGGTTTTCCGGGGAAAGCCCTGTGGATACGCACGAAATCACCTTTCCTTGTCCGCATCCTCCGGCCTAGCTTCCCCCTTCAAGATACGAGGATTTCCATGATCAAGACCTTGCGTTTCGCCCTTGCTGCCCCGCTCGCCCTGGCTCTGGCCGCTTGTGGTTCAGGTGCGGATGAAACCGGCGAGATCGAAGGTGATGCGATCGCCGCCATCCCCGCCCCCGCCGGCACAGAATGGCGCACCACTGCCGTCATGACCGAGGATGGCGGTATTCTGGTCGGCAATCCGGAAGCACCGCTCAAGCTTGTCGAATACGGCTCGCTCACCTGCCCGACCTGCGCGCGCTTCTCGATGGAAGGGGGCGAACCGCTGATGGAATACGTCAACAGCGGCGTGGTCAGCTTCGAATTGCGCCAGTACGCGATCCATGGCCCGCTCGACCTGATGCTGGGTCGTCTGACGCAGTGCGGTCCGGTCGAAGCGGTGGTTCCCCTGTCGGACCAGGTCTGGGCCAATTACGAAACCATCATGGAGCCGATCCAGACCAACCAGGCTGCCTTCGAAGCCGCCATGCAACGCCCGATGGAAGAACGCTTCGTGGCCGCAGCAGAACAGTTGGGTTATCTCGACTTCTTCGCAGCCCGCGGGATCAGTGAAGATCAGGGCCGCCAGTGCCTGGCCGATACCGCCAAGCTGGAAGAACAGGCCAACTTCACCCAGCGTTACGGCACCGAATTCGACATTTCGGGCACTCCGACTTTCAAACTCAATGGCCGCGCCGTGGATGCCAACACCTGGGCTGCACTGGAACCGATACTTCAGCGCGCCGGCGCTCGGTAGCGCCGGCATAGGGGGGACGGGGCAGGAATGGAGATCTCGAAGCTCAAATTGAGTGGCTTCAAGAGCTTCGTCGAGCCCTCCACCTTGCATATCGAACCGGGGCTGACAGGAGTTGTCGGCCCCAATGGCTGCGGCAAGTCCAACCTGCTGGAGGCGATCCGCTGGGTGATGGGCGAAAACTCACCCAAATCCATGCGGTCCGGCGGGATGGAAGACGTCATCTTTGCGGGCACGCAAAGCCGCCCTCAACGCGACTTTGCCGAAGTTGTCCTGCACGGTGCGGATGACGAAGGCGACGAGATGGAAGTCGTCCGCAGGATCGAGCGGGGCGCGGGCAGCGCCTATCGCCTCAACGGCCGGGACGTGCGCGCCAAGGACGTGGCGCTGATCTTTGCAGACGCGGCCACCGGCGCGCACAGCCCTGCCCTCGTCAGCCAGGGCAAGATCGCGCAGGTCATCGCCGCCAAGCCGACCGAGCGGCGCCAGATGCTGGAAGAAGCCGCGGGAATCGCGGGCTTGCACGTGCGGCGGCGCGATGCCGAAAGCAAGCTCAGGCAGACGGAAACCAACCTCGAACGGCTCGAGGATATCATGGCCGGGCTCGACAGTCAGATCGCTTCCCTGCGCCGTCAGGCCAAGCAGGCGGAGCGGTATCGCAAGCTTTCCGACGAGATAAAAACCGCCGAAGCGCGGCTGGTTTTCGCCCGCTGGCGCGATGCGGCGGCGGCGGCGGACGAGGCGAAAAAGGCGGCGGCCCAGGCCGAAGCCCACACCGCTGAACAGCAAACACTTGTCAATCAGGCGTCTGATTTGCAGCGTTCGGCGGCGCAGACCCTGTCCGATGCCCGTGAACAGCAGGCCGATCGCCGCGACGATGCCAATGCGCATGGCCACCGCATGGCCGCGCTCGGCAGTCAGCTCGAAGCGGCGGAGCAGCGGCTGGCCGATCTGGACCGGCAGAAGGCCCGGCTCGAAGCCGACCGGGGCGATGCCGACCGGCTGACCCGCGATGCCGCCGAAGCGCTGTCCCGGCTGGAGCGCGAACTGGCGCAAAGCGAGAAAGCCCTGGCCGGGGACGAGGAGCAGCGCCCCGCCCTGGAACGCGCGCAGGAACAGGCCGAGCGGGACAGCCGCACCGCCGAACTCGCGCTGGCCAAGGCGACTGCCGACAATGCCGGGGTCGAAGCGGAATGGCGCGTGGCGGAAGCTGCCATCGCCCAGGCGCAGGCGCGGCTGGACCGGGTCGAGGCGGAAGGCCGCCGGATGGCGCAGCAGCGCGCCGCGCTGGCGGGCGAGGATCCCGACGCGCAGGTCGATGCGGCAAAGGCCGCGGTAGAGGATGCGGCCGGTTCCGTGGCCCGGATCCGGAGCAGGCTGGAAGAGATGCAGACGCGCAAGGCCGCCCTGCAGGCCGAGCGGGACGAGGCATCGTCGGCCCTTGCGGAAGCCAAGGCCGAACTGTCCGGCGTCCAGCGGGAATGGGAGGCGCTGAAGCGCGACCGCGAGGCGCGCGAGCGGGCCACCGCCAAGCGCAGCGGCCGCCAGCAGGCGATCGACGGGGTGCGGGCCGCCAAGGGATACGAACGCGCGGTGGCCGCGGCGCTGGGGCGCGATGGCAAGGCGCTGCTGGGCCTGCCGGACAGGGATGCGGAAGGGCGCTACTGGACCGGGGCCGATGCCCCCGCCCCGGTGGCCGACAGCCTGTCGGCCCATGTCGAAACCTGCCCGGAAGAACTGCGTGCGCTGCTGGCGCTGGTACATGTCGCCGGGGAAGACGACGGGCGCACGCTCGCCCCCGGCCATTCGCTGGTGACGATGGCGGGCCAGCTGCGCCGGTGGGACGGTCTGGTGGTGCGCGGAGAAGGATCGGCGGAAGCCGCGCGGCTGGAGGCGGAAAACCGTTTCGCCGATCTCGACCGGCAGCTGCCCGCGCTTCAGGCGGCGGCGGGCGAATCCAGGGAAACGCTCGATCGCGCGGCCGACCAGCTCGTTCAGGTGCAGCGCGACCTGATCGCCGCAGAGCGCGAACTGGCGGGGGCCGCCGATGCCGAACGGCAGGCCCTGCGCGCCATGGATCAGGCCGAAGCCGCGCGCGAAAGGCTGGCCGCGCGGCTGGAAGAACTGGACCGCAACGAAGCCGAACAGGGCGAAATCATCGCCGCTGCCACATCCGACCTCGCCTCTGCCGAGGCAAAGCGCGATGCCCTGCCCGATCCGGCGGCAGGGCGCGCATCGCTGGAAGCCGCGCGGGCGAAGAACGAAGCCGCCCGGTCGAACCTGCAGGCCCGGGCCGCGCAGCTTGCCGCGCATGACCAGGCGCTGGCCGTGGCGCGCGAACGGGCGGCGGCCCAGCGCAGCGATATGGCGAACTGGCAGGCGCGCAGCGGGGATGCCGCGCGGCGCCTGTCCGAAATGGAAATCCGGGCGGAGGAGATCGAGGAAGAACGCGCGATCATCGCCGCCAAGCCCGAAGGGCTGATGCGCGAAATCGAACAGGGCGATCAATTGCGTGAGCGGTTGACCCGCGAACTGGCCGCAGCCGAACAGGCCGTGACCCAGGCCAGCGCTGCCGCGCAGGAAGCCGACCGCACGTTGGCCAGTGCCACCGAAGCGCTGGCCGAAGCGCGCGAGAACCGCGCCGGGCTGGCCGCGCGGGCGGAAAGCCAGGACAGCCGCCGGATCGAAATGGCGCGCATTTCGGGGGAGCGGTTTCAGTGCCCGCCGCCGCTGCTGCCGCAGCGCTTCGAATTCGACGAAGACGCGATCAAATCCGCCGAGGCGGAGAGCGGGGAGATGGACCGCCTCAGCGCCAGCCGCGAACGGATCGGCCCGGTCAATCTCGTCGCCGCGGACGAGCTGCAACGGATCGAGAGCGAGCATGGCACCAATGCCGCCGAACAGGAGGAACTGCGTGAGGCAGTCAACCGGTTGCGCGGCTCGATCGGCAATCTCAACCGCGAAGGGCGCGAACGGCTGCGGGCCGCGTTCGAACAGGTCAACGACCATTTCAAACAGCTTTTCAACCGCCTGTTCGAAGGCGGCGAAGCGCATCTGGCCCTGATCGACAGCGACGATCCGCTGGAAGCGGGGCTGGAAATCTTCGCCCAGCCGCCGGGCAAGAAACTGCAATCGCTCACGCTGCTGTCGGGCGGCGAACAGGCGCTGACCGCCACCGCGCTGATCTTCGCGCTGTTCCTGACCAATCCCGCGCCGATCTGTGTGCTGGACGAAGTCGACGCCCCGCTCGACGATGCCAATATCGACCGCTTCTGCGATCTGCTGGACGCGATGGTCCGCGAAACGAAGACCCGTTATCTGATCGTCACCCACAATGCCGTGACGATGAGCCGGATGCACCGCCTGTTCGGCGTAACCATGATCGAAAAAGGCGTCAGCCGCCTCGTCAGCGTGGACCTTGGCGGAGCGGAAGAACTGCTGGCGGCGGAGTGAAGCGGGATAGCCCCCCAATCACCAACGGGCCCCCCTGCCCTGCGCTGACTGAGTGTTTTATGTCCGCAGTCGAGGTGGTTCGGCGACAGTCGGCGTAAGGGCATGGCTAAGTCGACAGCGGACTTTCCCGCAATGACGTAAATTGGGCCGCTTCCGGACAGTCCGCTTTTGGGTTCGCTAATGCAGGAAGCGGACTTTCGGGTAACGACCCCATTACGGACATTCACTGGACGGGTGATGGCCAGCATTCAAGACGCGTGTTGTCGGTCGAGTTCATTCCCCGTATTACGAAGTCAGGCAGTTGTTGCAGTCGAGCCAGGACCTCAGTCTCGCCGGTCGCCATCTGAGGAAAGGCGACCTTTGTTTGGCCGGTGTTGTCGTTGAGAAGCCACCAAACGTCTGCTCCCCAAGGGCCATCATCTTTGGTCTCTACATAAACAGCAGCAAGGTCTGTCATCTTGATGCGCTGCTCGGCCTGCTTGGGCGCTCGACAGACAATCTCATCGTCCGCTGTCAGTTCGACCACGAATTGCGCTTCAGGATGCTTCATCCGAGCATGATGCCTTCAGGAAGGGTCTGGCGCAATGTCCGCTTCCCACCCCAGTTCTTGCCGTCTCCGCCCAGTGCGGTGCTAATCAAAAGCAGACATTTTGCTAAAAAGGCCGTTGCTGCCCGTCAGCTTTTGGAGCAGTTACTTATTAATGCCATTTTCGATACGCCTGCCAACCACACTTCTCAGCCTTGTTCTAATCGGCTGCGCGGCGGGGGAAGCTGAGGATCAACCCGAGATGGCAGCATTCGAGATGGCCTACGCCGATGCGCCATTAACTCCACGGCCGGATGACGTGCGATTTTTCGAAAGACCAAATCTTCTTTCGGAGATGCGAAATGGGCAATCAGCCATGGCTGAAGTCGTCTTGATAGAGCGTGATCCGTGGAAACAGGTGATTGGGTCCGACTCACCTAGGTTCGCCCTCTATGAAGATGGCCGGGTCATTTATCGTGAAGGTGAGGAATATCGCTCCGTGGAACTGAGCGCAGCAGAATTAGAGTCATTCCGCAAATCATTGGCGACTGCGCATAATTCGGCCCTTTCGGGTGGCTATGACGTTGCCTTGGCGACCGACCAGCCTGACAATTCCTTGCTGCTATATCGCGGCGAACCAGTTTATCTCAATGTGTATGGCTCGCTCGACAACGAACAAGTGATTGCTCGCCTACCTCGTTCCGTTCGCGATGCGTATGAAACCGTGCGCACATTTAGCCACACCCGCTCTGAACCATGGATGCCCGAAAAGATTGAGGTCATGGTCCAGCCATACGAGTATGCGCCGGAGCCATCGATAAAATGGAACGAGGATTGGCCGGGACTCTCTCACCCGACTACGGTTCAACGGGGCGAAAGCTACAGCTTGTTCTTGCCCACTTCCGAGCGGAAGAACCTGCAACAGTTTCTTGCCGCTAGGAACGAAAGGGGGGCTATCGAGATCGATGGCCGCAAATGGGCGGCCTCAACTAGAATACCTTTCCCCCGCGAAGAGCTTTGGATGGCCCCCAACCAGGAAGTTGACGGCACGCCGAACTAAGTCCGACTGTCCGCTCACCACCCTATAATCGGACGTTTGCGTTGCTCAGTGCCGAAGCAAAGCTGTCGGTCCGCTTTTAGGTGTTCTCAAGAAGAGCCTGAACGTCCGGAATTAGGGCGCATTGCTGCCCACACTGACTTCCCGCCCAACGTCTGCTTGCGAGGGCGCCACGGTCAACGCGCACTGGTTGGCATGGGTCGTAAGCCGACACCCACTGCCGCAAAAGTCAGGCGGCCAATGCGGCCTGCAGGTCGGCGCGGATCGCCTTTAGTTTGCGAAGCAGCTGGCTGTTGTCCGGCGCGGGGGCGGCGGGCGCTTGGGGGGACGCAGGCTGCGGTGCCGCCGCCTGCGGATCGGGCGCGGTGCGCAGGGCGGCCCTGGCCCCTTTCAGCGTGTAGCCTTCGCGATTGACCAGCCGGTCGATGCGTTCGACCAGCGCAATATCTTCCGGCCGGTAATAGCGCCGCCCACCGCTGCGGGTGAGCGGTTTGAGCATCGGGAACTGCTGTTCCCAATACCGCAGGACATGCGCCTTGATACCGGTGGCCCTGGCGACTTCGCCGATGGTGCGCAGGGCACCGTCATCCTTGCCGTCGTCGAAATTGGCCATCCAGATATCCTCAGCCGTTGGCGATACGTTCTTTCAGCAGCTGACTGGCCCGGAAAGTCATGACGCGGCGCGGCGTGATCGGCACTTCGACCCCGGTTTTGGGGTTGCGGCCGATACGTTCCTTCTTGTCGCGCAGCACGAAGCTGCCGAAACCGGAAATCTTCACGTTTTCGCCATCCGACAGTGCATCGCACATCTTGGCCAGGATCGCTTCGACCAGGTCGAGCGATTCAGTACGGCTCAACCCCATCTTGCGGTTGATCGTTTCAGCCAGGTCGGCCCGTGTCAGAGTGCCCACGGAGCGCATCATATTCATTCTTTCTTTCTCCCCAGATGCGACCCTGAGCGAGAATGCGAACCAAAATCAAAACTACGCGATCAATATAGGGGTTCGCCACCAGTCTGGCAAATCGACTCACCCCGTTTTTGGGCTGATTTACATGCGCGCGAGCGATGCGCCCCACGTAAAGCCGCCGCCCATCGCCTCGAACATGACGAGATCGCCGGGCTTGATCCGCCCGTCCTGCACCGCGGTATCGAGCGCCAGCGGCACCGAGGCGGCGGAGGTATTGGCGTGGCGATCGACCGTGACGACCACCTTTTCGGCCGGCAGGTCGAGCTTGCGCGCTGTTGCATCGAGGATGCGGGCATTGGCCTGATGCGGCACGACCCAGTCGATATCCGCAGCGCTCTTGCCCGTTTCGTCGAGCACTTCTTTCAGCACATCGGCCAGATTGACCACCGCATGGCGGAACACTTCGCGGCCCTTCATGCGCAATTTGCCCACCGTGCCGGTGGTCGACGGCCCGCCATCGACATAGAGCATGTCCTTGTGCGCGCCTTCGGCGTGGAGACGGCTGGCGAGAATGCCGGGGCCGTCTTCCGCCACATCGCGCGCTTCGAGCACGACTGCGCCCGCCCCGTCACCGAACAGCACACAGGTCGTGCGGTCTTCCCAGTCGAGAATGCGGCTGAAGGTTTCCGAACCGATCACCAGCGCTTTTTGCGCCATGCCGGTACGCAGCAGCGAATCGGCCGTGGCCAGCGCATAGAGGAAGCCCGAACACACGGCCTGCACGTCGAAAGCGACGCCGCCGCCGCAGCCCAGCGCCGCCTGCACCTGCGTGGCAGTGGCGGGAAAGGTGTGATCCGGCGTGGCGGTGGCAAGGACGATGAGGCCGATTTCCGACGCCTCGACACCGGCTGCGGCCAGCGCCTTGCGCGCGGCGTCGATCGCCAGGCTGGATGTCGTTTCGCCTTCGCCCGCAATATACCGCTGGCGGATGCCGGTGCGTTCGACGATCCATTCGTCGCTGGTATCGACACGCTGGGCCAGATCGGCATTGCTGACACAGTTGGCGGGAAGCGCCGAACCCGTGCCCGAGATGACAGAGCGAATCACTTGGCGGCCAGCCCTTCGGTACCGACGGCAGCCAGATCGCGTTTGATACGGTTGGTAATATCGTCCTCCAGCAGGCGAGCGGCGACTTCCACCGCATTGGCCACACCCTTGGCATTGGCGCTGCCGTGGCTTTTCACCACCACGCCATTGAGGCCGAGGAAGACCGCGCCATTGTGGTTGTTGGGATCGAGATGGTGGCGCAGCAATTCGGTTGCCGGGCGCGACACCAGAAAGCCGAGCTTGGACCGCACGCTGGAAGTGAAGGCCTGACGCAGCAGATCGGTCACGAAACGGGCCGCCCCTTCGATCGCCTTGAGCGCGATATTGCCGGAAAAGCCATCGCACACGACCACATCGCATTCCCCGCGATTGATCTTGTCGGCTTCGACATAGCCTTCGAATTCCATCGCCAGCCCCCTGGCGGCGCGCAGCGCTTCGGCGGCGGCCTGAATGTCTTCGGTGCCCTTGGTTTCTTCGGTGCCGATGTTGAGCAGGCGCGTCCGCGGCCGTTCGCGCCCCGTCACGACGCGGGCATAGGCCGCGCCCATGATGGCGAACTGGACGAGATTGCGCGCATCGCATTCGCGATTGGCACCAAGGTCCAGCATGACCACATCGCTGTCGGTCAGAGTCGGCAACAGCGCCGCCAGCGCGGGCCGATCGAGCCCCGGCATGGTGCGCAGCGCAATCTTGCTCATCGCCATCAGCGCGCCGGTATTACCTGCACTGACAGCCGCACCGGCATCGCCCTGCTTCACCGCATTGACAGCCATGCCCATGCTGGTGGTCCTGGCACGACGCAAGGCGCGGCTCGGCAGCTCTTCGCCGCCGACCACGTCGTCGCTATGCAGGATCTCGGAGGCCCCAGCCATGCCGGGATGCGCTTCGAGCGCGGCCTTGATCCGCGTCTCGTCGCCCACCAGCAGGAACTTGAACTTGTCGTGACGACGCCGCGCAAGCGCAGCACCTTCGACCATCACGCGCACGCCTTCATCGCCGCCCATCGCATCAACGGCGATACGCGGCAGGCTCATGCGGATTCTCCGGCTTTGCTGACGGTCTTAAAGACCGACTGCGATGATTTCGCGACCGTTGTAGTAGCCGCAATGCGGGCACAAATTGTGCGGACGCTTGAGTTCACCGCAGTTCGAGCACTCGTGATGCGCTTCGACCTTGAGCGAATCATGCGCACGGCGATTGCCGCGACGGTGGGGCGATACTTTCCTCTTGGGGACGGCCATGGCGGCACCTGTTCCTCAAACAATTACAATCAATTTCGGTGGCCGCCCTAGGGGATGGTCCGGCACCGCACAAGAGCGCGTGAACCTGAATATCCCGACTGTGGCGGTGAAGGCGCGCGCTATAGCGAATTTCGCAGGGTATGCAAGCCGTGTCGCCGGATCGGTCGGCATTGCACAGCGCGGCCCGCCGCCCTAGCACCCCTGTAGGGTCTCTGGTGGAGAGATCGCAAGGGAAGGACGAGCATGGGCATTATTCTGCCGGTTACGCTTACCGCCGCTGCCGCAGCAGCAATCATCAATCTGTGGCTCAGTATCCGCGTGGGGCAGATGCGCCTGGCCAGAAAAATATCCATCGGCGACGATGGCGGCGGCCCGCTGACCGCCCGGATGCGCGCGCAACTGAACTTCGTCGAGAACACCGCTTTCGTGCTGGTGCTGGTCGCCGGCATCGAACTGGCCGGGCGCGGCAATCCCTGGCTCGCCTGGGTGGTGGCCATCTATATGCTCGGCCGTGTCGCCCACGGATTCGGCATGGACGGCGGGTCGCTGGCCAAGGGCCGTTCTGTCGGGGTGATCGTCACGATGCTGACGCAGCTCGGCCTGGCGGCCGTGGCTGTGCTGATCGTTCTCGGGGTGATGTAAGACGGTATCGGGCCGGGGCGCAGGTTCCGGCCCGATGGACTGTTAGGACAGCGCGTAATCGCTGACGAAAGCGTTGGTCTTGCGTTCCTGACCGAAAGTGCTGGTCGGGCCGTGGCCGGGAATGAACGTCACATCATCCCCCAGCGGCCACAGCTTCTGGGTGATGGCATCGATCAGATCCTGATGATTGCCCATAGGAAAATCGGTGCGGCCGATACTGCCTTGGAACAGCACATCGCCGACCACGGCAAATTTGCTCGGCCGGTGAAAGAACACCACATGGCCGGGCGTGTGGCCGGGGCAGTGGATCACTTCCAGCGTCAGATCTCCGACGGTTACCGTATCGCCATCTTCTAGCCAGCGATCGGGTTCGAAAACCTGGCCGTTGACGCCGTATTTCGCCCCATCTTCATCCAGCCGGCTGATCCAGAAACGATCGGCTTCCTGGGGCCCTTCGATCGGCAGGCCCAGTTCCTTGGCCAGCACGCCCGCTTCGCCGCAATGGTCGATATGGCCGTGGGTGATGAGGATCTTTTCCAGTTCCACCCCCGTCTTCGCCACGGCTGCCTTCAGCTTGTCGAGATCGCCGCCGGGATCGATCAGCGCGCCCTTGTTGGTGGCGGTGCACCAGATCAGCGAACAGTTCTGCTGCAGCGGGGTGACCGGGACGATGCCGGCTTTCATGGGCGGTGTGGCGGGAGTGTCAGTGTTTTTCATCATCTGGGAAAATGCCTATCCTTTGGGTCGAAAACAACCGGGATCTGCGGCATGGGAGTGTAACACCGGTCGAGGAACCAACGTATGAGACACACAGCAGTGATTCTTGCAGCCGCGCTGACGCTGACGGCCTGCCAAACCTATGACGCGGCTTCTGGCACGGGCGCGGCTCCGGCCACCGGCGCGGTTGCGGCCAATGATGAAGCCCCGCCGACCTATGTCACAGCGATCTGCGGCGAATGCCACGCCATCACCGAGGATGCGGTGTCGCCCGATCCGCAGGCCCCCGGTTTTGCCGACATTGCCAACACGCCGGGGCTGACGCGTGACACGCTGGTCACCTTCCTGTCGGACGCGCACAATTATCCCATGCAGATGGATGTCGATCTGGTGGATGAAGATATCGAAATCATCGCGGATTACATGATGACGCTGCAGTCGGAAGATTACGTCAAACGTCCGGGATAAAGCCTGCGCCGGATCAGACGCGGCCCCCCTTCCACACCACGCGGCCGATCACCTCCACATCGTCGCGTGCCAGTTCGATCGGGGCGTAAGCCTCGTTCGCGCTGATCAGCGCGATGCGCCCCGGCGCGCTGGCCTGGACCTGTTTCACATGCAGCGCATCGCCGATGCGCACGACATGGATGCCCTCCCCCTGCCGCTTGTTGCGATCGACGAAAATCTCGTCGCCGCTACGCAGCAGCGGCTCCATACTATCGCCTTCGACCCGAATGGCAGTGAGATCGGCCCCTTCGAGCCCCATTTCCCGCAGCCATCGCCGCGAAAACCGGAAGCGATCAAAGGAAATTTCTTCCATCGAGAAAGCGCCCGGCCCCGCCGAAGCGTCGAGCGGCAGGCGCGGCACATCGATCCAGTCGCCCCCCGCCCGATCCACCATTCGGGGCGCATCCGCCGCCCCCGGACGCGTGGCGATGGCTCCCCTTTCCACGCCCAGGAATTCCGCGATCTTCAGCAAGTCCGGTTCGTCCAGATGGCGGGGGCTGCCGCGTGTCACATATTGCTGCAGATAGGCCGGATTTCGCCCGATAAGCCGGGACAGTGCGGCCAGACTTACACCCTGATTCCGGGCCAGATCATGCAGCTTGCCGCGGACATCCTGCTCGGTGCGTAAGATTTCTTCCATAGCAATTCCTATATCATAAGATTTTTCCTAGACAAGTAGGATTTCGACTGGAACGAATGGAGAACAAGGCGAGCGATTCGTCTGTCCGAACAGTCAATTTGGGGAGCATGCGATGCTGATCCGATCCGTCGAAAAATTTCTTCGTCATCACAAAATGTCGGCCACGAAATTTGGCCGCCTGACCATGCAGGACCCGCGATTCGTGCTCGATCTGCGGATGGGGCGCGAACCGCGCGACCGCACGGAACAGCGCATCCGTGGATTTATGGCCGGGTTTGAAGCTGCCCGCGATGTTCCCCGCACGCAGGAGACCGCCCATGTCGCGTGAAGCCGACACACCCCGCCCGCCCCGTAACCGGCGCACCTCTGCCGACCGCCTGCGCAGTGCGCTGGCCGAAATTCACGGAAATCAGGGCAGGATACTCACGCACACGGAAAAGCCGTGGGCCAGCATAACCTTTGCCGGAACCCGCCATTCGCTGGCATTGCTGTTCACAGGCGAAGAAGCGGTCGCAGCGGGTGAGATCTTTGTCGCGGAACTGCCCGATCACGAATTCGCCATTCCCGGCCAACTGGTGGCCGATGCGGGTGTGATTGAGGTCGCCCATCGCCTGCTGCCGGAACCCCGGATGGTGGTTCAGTGCGCGTTGCTGCTGCTGGAGGAAAGCTGAGATGCCCGTCAGGCCCGGGCAATCAGTTCCGTCGCACCACCAGATTGCGGATTTCGGTCATGTCCTCCATCGCGAACTTGATGCCTTCGCGGCCCAGGCCGGAATCCTTCACCCCGCCATATGGCATGTTGTCGACCCGGTAGCTGGGCACATCGTTGATGACCACGCCACCCACTTCCAGCCGGTCCCACGCATCGAACATCTTGAACAGATCGCGAGTGAAAATACCCGCCTGCAATCCGAACGTGCTGCGGTTCACTTCGGCGAGCGCCTGATCGAAATCAGAAAACTTTTGCAGGATGGCCAGCGGTCCGAAGGCCTCTTCGTTAAGGGCCCTGGCGTCCTGATGCACATCTTCCAGCAGCGTCGCTTCGAGCATGTTGCCCTTGCGGCCGCCACCGCACAGCAGGGTTGCGCCGCCATCCACCGCCTGGTCGATCCAGCCTTTCAGGCGCTCTGCTTCGCCTTCGGAGATCATCGGGCCGATAAAGGTATCGCGGTCCTTGGGATCGCCGGAAACGAGGGTTCTGGTCTTTTCGACCAGCATGTCCCTGAAGCGATCGTAGACATCTTCGTGAATGATGATGCGCTGCACGCCGATGCAGCTCTGCCCGCTCTGATAGAAGGCGCCGAAGATGATACGTTCCAGCGCATCGTCGAGATTGGCATCGTGATCGACGATCACCGCGGCATTGCCGCCAAGTTCGAGGATGACCTTCTTCTTGCCCGCTTTCGCCTTGAGCGCCCAGCCGACGGCCGGGGAACCGGTAAAGCTGAGGAGCTTCAGCCGCTCGTCCTCGGTGAACATGTCCGCCCCGTCGCGATGGGCGGGGAGGATGGAAAACGCCCCTTCGGGCAGAATGTCGCATTCCGCCAGGACTTCACCCATGATCAGCGCGCCCAGCGGGGTCTTGCTGGCGGGCTTCATGATGAAGGGGCAGCCCACGGCAATAGCCGGCGCGACCTTGTGTGCCGCCAGATTGAGCGGGAAATTGAACGGCGAAATGAAGCTGCATGGCCCCACCGGGACACGCTTCCAGATCGACTGATAGCCCCGGGCGCGTTCCGAAATATCCAGCGGCATGACTTCGCCATACATGCGCACCGATTCTTCGGCAGCGATGCGGAACGTGTCGATCAGCCGGGTAACTTCGCCTTCGCTGTCCTTGATCGGCTTGCCCGCTTCCACGCACAGGGCATAGGCCAGCTCGTCGAACCGTTCGCGGAAGCGGTCGATGCAATGCTGCAGCACCGCCTGGCGTTCATAGCTGGCAAGCCCGGCCATCGGTTCGGCGGCCTGCACGGCGCCGGCAATCGCCTGATCGATGATCTGTGCATCGGCCAACGCCGTGCGGAACGCCACGTCACCGGTGAACTTGTCGGTCACTTCCAGATCGGTGTTGGGCTGCTGCGCCCTGTTGTTGAGATAGAGCGGATAAATATCCTTGAGGCTGGGCATGGGATCTCCTGTTCGCAGCATCAACGGCGCGACGAGCAGGAGCGTTCCTTCAGTAACCGAGATCCAGATCGAGCTGCGGCTGAACCGCTTCGCCCCTGTGCCAGCGATCGAGATTTTCCACGAAGCGATCGGCCGAGCGCTGGAACATCTTTGTCTGCGCACGGCCCGACAGATGCATCGTCACCTGGGCATTGGCGAGTTCCCACAGCGGATGGTCTTCCGGCAGCGGTTCGGGATCTGTCACATCGAGCAATGCGGCCTCGATCCGCTTTTCCTGCAACGCATCGACCAGCGCATCCTGATCGACTACATCGCCGCGCGCGATATTCACCAGCACGGCATTGTGGCGCATCGCCGACAGTTCCGCCGCGCCGATCATGTGTTTCGTTTCCGGAGTCGAAGGCACCGCCAGCACGACCCAGTCGAAGTCCCCCAGCTTTTCCCGCCATTCGTCGGGCCGCAATGCGCCATCCGCACCCGACCGGCGCACCGGGACCACCGTCATGTCGAAGGCTTCCAGCCGCGTCTTGATGAGCGAGCCGATGGCCCCCAGGCCCAGTAGCAGCACCCTCTCGCCCGACAGTTCGCGCTTGCCGGGGCTGTCGAACAGCCATTCGTGCCGATCCTGTGCGCGCACCACATCGCGATAGCCCTTGGCATGGGCGAGCATCAGCATGACAACATATTCGGCAATGGTGATGGCGTTGATGCCCACGCCATTGGTCACGAGCACGCCGCGTTCCCTGAGGATATCGAGAGGCATGAAATCGAGCCCGGCATAGATCGAATTCATCCATTTCAGATTGGTCGCCGCATGGGCGATTTCGATCATCGGTTCCGTTTCATTGAGATCGAACCAGCCGATTTCCGCCTGCGGCGCGAATTCCAGCGCCTGTTCCTTGCTGGCGAACCACAGCGGCTCGACCCAGTCGGGCAGGCGCGGCTCGACCAGCGGGCGGATCATGGCGGACATCACGGCTTTGGTCATCGATTTCTCCTCGATGCCTTCATTGCCGGGCAGTACCTATTTCGCAAACCGTTCCTTGCGCCTTGCCGCGATATCGAGAATCGCTTCGGCCACTTCACCGGCATTGCGCAGCACGTGCCCGGGCGGCACCTGCATGATGTCGACCTTGTACCGATCCTGCCAGCATTCGCGCGCTCCGTAATCCTTGGATTTGAACGGATCATCGGTGACCTCGATCGCCAGATGTGCGGCTTCGCAATAAAAGGGCAGGAGAAAATCGCCGACTGGGTGATCGCGCACGAAGACCAGGCCCTGCGGCTCATCCTTGAGCTGCTGCCACAGCAGCGCTTGTGGATCGGCCTTGGTCACAGCTTCCATTCCCATTGCAGCGGATCACCATCCATCACTTCCACCCCTTTGGCGGCTAGGTTTTCGCGAATGGCATCGGACGTGGCGAAATCCTTGGCCGCGCGGGCTTCCTTGCGGCGAACAAGTTCGGCCTCGATCTCGGTTTCGGTGATCTGCGCATCCTTGGGCCGGATGCGGAGGTCTGTGCGGGACAGGCTGAATAGGCCCAGCCCCAGAACCCGATCCATCTCTTCGATGACAGCGCGTTTCACACCGACATCAAGCTTTTTGATCGCCAGCGCCTCTTCCAGCGCGACGAGCGCCACGGATGTATTCAGATCGTCGGACATGGCGGATGCGAACTTGTCGCGCATCGGCGCAGTTTTCTGATGCGAGGGATCGCCAGCGGACGCGTCCTGCAGTTTTTCCGCCGCTATCACCATGCGTTTCAATCGCGTGAGAGCAGCGCCGAGCCCCTCCCACGAAAACTCCAGTTCGCTGCGGTAATGTGCCTGCAGGCACATCATGCGATAGGCGAGCGGGTGATAGCCCTTGTCGATCAACAGCTGCAGCCGCAGAAATTCGCCAGAGCTTTTGGACATCTTCCCCGACCGTTCGACGAGGAAGTTGTTGTGCATCCAGATCTTCGCCCCTGAATGCGTGGCCACGTCCAGCCCGCCGCAACCGCAGAAGGCCTGGTTCTGCGCGATTTCGTTGGGGTGGTGAATCTCGCGGTGGTCGATCCCGCCAGTGTGAATGTCGAACGGAAAGCCAAGCAGCTTTTCGCCCATGACAGAACATTCCAGATGCCAGCCCGGCGCGCCCCGGCCCCAGGGCGAATCCCATTCCATCTGCCGCGTTTCACCCGCAGGCGTTGTACGCCAGATGGCAAAGTCCGCCGCGTTGCGCTTGCCTTCTACCGCGTTGATCCGCCCTTCCCCCTCTTCGGTCACGGCGCGCGCCAGGCGGCCGTAATCGGCGACGGTCGAGACATCGAAATACAGGCCGCTGTCGAGCTGATAGCAATGCTCATCCGCGATGCTTTTCGCGAATTCGATCATCGGGCCGATATAATCGGTCGCGACCGACCATTCGGCAGGCTCGTTGATGTTGAGCGAGTGGATGTCCGCCTTGAACGCATCGGTGTAATGCTTCGCGATGTCCCAGATGCTCTGCGATTTCTGGGCCGCCATCTTTTCCATCTTGTCCTCGCCCTCATCGGCATCGTCGGTCAGATGGCCGACATCGGTGATGTTGATGACGTGAGTGAGCTTGTAGCCTTTCCAGCGCAGCGTCCGGCCCAGCACATCGGCAAACACATAGGCACGCATATTGCCGATATGGGGGTAGTTATAGACCGTCGGCCCGCAGGTATATACGCGCACCTCGCCGGGGTGGACGGGCTGGAATTCTTCCAGCTGGCGGGTCAGCGAATTGAACAGTTTCAGCGGCGTGTCGGTCATGGTCGGCGGGGATTAGGGCCACCTGCGCCCGCGTCAAGCGAAGGCTTGCCCTGTGTCGCAAAACTGCGCGACTATCAGCCGCCCATGGCAGAGATCGTGGCAAACACCACAATCGCGATTCCGCCAATCACCAGCACGACAGCCAGTGCAACGGGGCGGCCCTTCCCGGTCGTTCCCTCCCCGGTAGCATCGGCACGCGTGCCGATCAGAGCCGCCCCCAGCAGACAGGCCAGCGCTGTGCCCAACCACTCGAGCGTGGCGAGCAGGGTGGACATCGGCACGGGCGTAATGGGAAATATTTTTAACAGATCGAGCAGATAGACAGCGGCAAACCCCACCGCCGCCGCCCAGCTCCACAGTGGCCGGACACCGCTGCGCCAGGTCGCCCAGGCCAATAGCAGCGAGCCGAGCCCGAGCACGGTGAGGAAGATGTTGAAGCCCGCCAGAACGGCCGCCGAATAGGCCCTGAAATCGCGGGTTTCGACAAAGCCGCCCGGTATCATCAATGCCAGATTGATGGCCGACAGGGCCAGCAGGACAGCAACGAGACGGGCGCGGGTTGTGCTGGATGCTGAACGGGTCATGGGCGCCTCGTAGGCATAGAGCGCCCTGGGTCAACATGCGGAAGGCGGGTCAGTCCCAGCCTTCCCAGACAACACTTTCATCGATCGCAGCGCGTTTGACGTCAAAATTGTTTACCGCCGCTTCTTCGTCGCGATATCCGATTGCGAGGCCGCAGAAGAAAATATGGTCGTCCGGGATGGAAACGACTTCGCGAATTGCCGGGCTATAGACTGCCCAAGCCTCCTGCGGGCAAGTGTCGAGCCCTTCCTCACGACAGAGCAGCATGATCGTCTGCAGCCACATGCCGATATCGCTCCACTGCGGCGGCCCCATATATTTGGGCGTGTGGACCAGCATCAATACCGGCGCGCCGAAGGCCTGGAAGTTGCGGGCGAACCACATCAGCCGCTTGCCCTTTTCTTCGCGGCTGATTTCGAGCGCGCCATACATATCCTCGCCCACCCCACGGCGGCGCTGTTCGTAAGAACCATCGAGTTCGGGAGGATAGACGTGGTATTCGGGAGAATGGGCCGCGCGGCCCTTGGGAAACTCCTCGGCGATCCGGTCGAACAGTGTCTGCATCGGCGCGCCGGTGAGGACAATGCCGTGCCACGGCTGGGTATTCCCGCCCGAGGGAGAGCGCTGCGCCTTTTCGAGGATGCGGGTGAGCACCGCGCGCTCGACCGGCTGATCGGCGAACGCGCGGACGGAACGGCGGGTCTGGACGGCTTCGGTGACGTTCATCGTGATTACTTCAAAATCCTCATTTCAATAGTGGGAAGATCATCTGCATCACATATGACTTCCACACACTGATTGAGTCCTGCAATTAGCCAGTGCTTTTGAGGTCCAGTCAGGCCAGCAACACTGTTAGCAGACAACCATTCGAGATAGGGGCTTTGTTCAATTGTGTAGAGGGTAGCGACCTCAATCTCTTCCGCTTTACGCACAGTCCAATAATCGAGCATGTCGCCCTCGTCTTGCGAGCGAAAACTCGTAGGCAGATCGAAAGAGATCGTCACCGACCGAGTGTGATCCTGCATCTCGATCCGCAGGGATCGACCATCCCAAACAACAGCTTCAATCTCGTATAATTTCCACGCGCCCTTTGCTCGAGGAGGCTGGGCATCGGCTAATGAAAACCCAGAAAGTCCAAATTTCTCCAATCACTCCACCTCGAACAAATCGGCAAGCTGCTCGATAATCGTCCCGCCCAACTGCTCGACATCCATGATCGTCACCGAGCGGCGGTAATAGCGCGTCACGTCATGGCCGATGCCAATGGCGGCAAGCTGCACAGGCGATTGCTTCTCGATCCAGTCAATCACCTTGCGCAAGTGGCTTTCGAGATAGCCGGCTTGGTTGACGCTCAGCGTGCTGTCGTCGACCGGGGCGCCGTCGGAGATGACCATCAGGATGCGGCGGTCTTCGGGGCGGCGGAGCAGGCGGTCGTGCGCCCAGAGCAGCGCCTCGCCGTCGATGTTTTCCTTCAGCAGCCCTTCGCGCATCATCAGGCCGAGATTGCGGCGCGCGCGGCGCCAGGGTTCGTCGGCCTTCTTGTAGAGGATGTGGCGCAGATCGTTCAGCCGGCCCGGATTGGCGGGGCGACCGTCGGCGAGCCACAGCTCGCGGCTCTGCCCGCCCTTCCACGCGCGGGTGGTGAAGCCGAGAATTTCGGTCTTTACCCCGCAGCGTTCCAGCGTGCGGGCAAGAATATCGGCGCTGATCGCGGCGATGCTGATCGGCCGTCCGCGCATCGATCCCGAATTGTCGATCAGCAGGGTGACGACCGTGTCCTTGAATTCGGTATCACGCTCCATCTTGTAACTGAGTGCATGGCCGGGGCTGACGACAACGCGGGTGAGGCGCGCCGCATCGAGCAGACCTTCTTCCTGATCAAAATCCCAGCTGCGGTTCTGCTGCGCCATGAGGCGGCGCTGGAGACGATTGGCAAGCCGTGTGACCACGCCCTGCAATCCGGCAAGCTGGCTGTCGAGATAGGCGCGCAACCGGTCCAGTTCTTCGTTGTCGCACAGTTCCGGCGCTTCGACGATCTCGTCGAACTTTTCGGTATAGGCCTTGTATTCGAAAGTCTCAGGCAGATCGGTCCAGGGCCGGTTGGGGCGCACCGGCTGCATGCCTTCTTCGCCGTCGTCCGACGGATCGCCGTCGGCCATTTCCTGTTCGCCGTCGACATCCTGATCGGCATCGCCATCGGCCTCGCCATCGGTGACTTCGCTGCGGGCATCTGCAGCCTGCGGTTCGGCCCCGCCCTCGTCTTCCTCGTCAGTGTCCTGTTCTTCGGGATTCTCACCCTCTTCGTCCTCGCCATCTTCCGCATCGGTCGGCTCGGGACTGTCCGGTAGGGTGAGGTCGAGATGCCGCAACATATCCAGCGTCAGGTCCTGAAAGGCCCGCTGGTCGTCTAGCGCATCGGCGAGACTGTCCATATCGGCGCCGATCTTGGCGAGAATATCGTCGCGAACGAGATCGACAGCCGCCTGCGCGCGTTCCGGAATAGCCTCGCCGGTTAGGGCCTCGCGCAGCATCAGCGAAAGAGCCGTCGGCAGCGGCACATCCTTCGCTTCATCGGCGCGTACTATGGGATCGGAGGCAGTGCGAAGCTTCACCGCCGAGTTCAGATTGTCGCGAATGCCCGCATAGCGGGTAGAACCGATCGCCTCGTAGCGGACCTGTTCGACGGCATCGTAACAGGCGCGCGCGATGGGCTCTGGCGGCGCGCCCTTGTTATGCAGCGCTTCGTTGTGATGCCGCAGCCGCAGCGCGAAACTGTCCGCGAAACCGCGCGCCTCGATCGCCTGATCGGGTGGCAGATTACGCCCCGGCAGCGGGACGCGGAAGTTCTTGCCCGACTGGGCCGGAGCATCCGCGCTCCACGCGACCTCGACCTCGGGCTCGTGCGCAAGTGCGCGCGACGCACTGGTCAGTGCCTGCTTGAACCGGTCGAGGGGCGTCTGTTCGCTCATGTTTCGTGTCGGGTTATTGCGTGGGAATGCTCTGGCCGGTCTTCGCCCAATCGGCGACAAAGCCCTCGATGCCCTTGTCGGTCAGGATGTGTTTGAACAGCCCTTTGATAACAGCAGGGGGCATGGTGGCGACATCGGCGCCGATAAGCGCGCTTTTAAGCACGTGAACCGGATTGCGAACCGAGGCGACCAGGATTTCCGTGCCGAAATTGTAGTTGTTGTAGATCTGCCGAATGTCGGCGATCAAATCCATGCCGTCGAAACCATTATCGTCATGCCGCCCAACGAAGGGCGACACGAAGGTCGCCCCCGCCTTAGCAGCAAGCAGCGCCTGATTGGCAGAGAAGCACAGCGTAACGTTGACCTGCGTACCATCGCCGCTGAGCTTCTTGCAGGTTTTCAGACCGTCAATCGTCAGCGGAACCTTGATGCAGACATTGTCGGCAATCTTGCGCAGCGTTTCCGCCTCTTTCATCATGGTGTCATGATCGAGCGCGACAACCTCGGCGCTGACCGGACCATCGACGATGTCGCAGATTTCCTTCGTCACTTCCATAAAGTCGCGGCCCGATTTGGCGATCAGCGAAGGATTGGTCGTGACGCCGTCGAGCAAGCCAGTATCGGCCATTTCCTTGATGTCGGCGATGTCGGCTGTGTCGACGAAGAATTTCATGGATTCGCGCTCCGGAAGGCGTTTGCAGATATGTCCTGCTGCAAGGGCATAGCGCGCACCGAGTCAAGGCTTGCTGCAAGGCTGGCCCACGGATCGGAGGCATCGTCGCGTTCGACAAGGAAGTGACGGACACCCTGCGCCCGCGCCTGGGCGATGCTGTCGGCCATGCGCAATATGCCTTCGCCAACATCCGCCATGCCCCCATCGGCTGCCACGTCCTTGAGATGCAGATGCGTTATGCGGTCGGCGTATCGCGCCAGGAAAGCGCGCGGTTCCTCCCCTGCCCGCGCTAGCCAATATGTATCGAGTTCGAAGCCGATACGCGGATCGAGTTCGTCCATCAGCAGATCGATGGGCCGAACACCGTCGATCGGGACGAATTCGAAATCATGGGCGTGATAACCGACACGTATCCCTTCGGACGCGGCTTCCTCGGCGAGCTCGTTCAGGCGCGCCACCCATTCGCCCCATTGCGCCAGGCTCTGTCGCTGATCCTCTGGCAGCCACGCGAGTATAAGGTCATCGCTGCACAAATCCTTTGCCTGCCCAATCGCTGCAGCGGGATCGACACGCAAGGTTTCCCAATCGGCATGAACCGCCGCCACCGCCATTCCGAGCGACTGAACTTCGGCACAAAGCACCTGCGGCTCAGCGCCGTAAACTCCCGCAAACTCGACTTCGCGATATCCCAGCCGGGCGACGCGTCGCAGCGCGGCGTGGGGATCGGCCGCCATAGCCTCACGAATGGTGTACAGCTGGACACCGATGGGAAAGTCCGAATCCGCAGCTGGGGTGGTGCAAGCAGCAGTTGCAGCCAGCAAGAACGGGACAAGCACGAATCGCATGGCTCTTCTATGCCAGCCCGCCCGTTCCAGGCACAGCACCCCAATAGTCAGTATCGGGGTGCTGTCCCGAAGACACCGATAATCAACGGGTCACGCGTCGACCTCGGGTCGCGGCGGATGGCAGCTTCTTCTGCCCCGATTTCGCGCCAGATAGTGTTATCGACCGTGGTTGCGAAGCGATTGGTCGCGCCGGCAAGATCTACTCCAGTCAGTCCGCGGATCAATTCACCCACCAGCGGGTCCTGCGCAACGCGCATGGCCTGTCCCAATTCAGGAACCATCGCTTCGACCAGCGTGGTGCCCATCGATCCGCGCAGGAAAGAAGTTGCAGCGTTTGGGCCGCCACGCACAAGATCGATGGCATTGTTAATGCCGATCACCCGCACGGCATCGGTTACCAGGGGTGCTGCCCGTTCGGCGCCTTCATAGGCAATATCGCCGAACGCCTGTTCCAGCCGGGACTTGAACAAAGCCGATGTGAGTATGCGGGACAGCACATCGCCCCTTGCGCCCAACAAGCCATCGAAACCGATCTGCGCGACCTGTTCATCCCAGAAGCCGCCGCCCTGCAACATACGGGCGAAAGCGCGCTCGCTGGAAAGAAACAGGATACGCTGAACAGCGTCGACGAGAGAGTAGCCAGGCACGGAGGCGCAGGCCGGCAGAAGCAGCAAACCGCCTGATGCCGCCATACCGCCAAGCAAAGCGCGGCGACCAGTGGGTTTCGCAAGAATATCGTTCATATCATTGGTCCTCATTGCATCCCACCCTTGTTTCCTTAGCCTTGCGCCGCCCATATGGCCGGGCGATGAACCGCGTCCGCTGCCTTGTCCTCAATGCTGCCTTGGGGCCCCTTGATTACAAGGTGCCGGAAGGCCTGACAGTCGAACCCGGTTCGGTGGTCGAATGCCCGCTTGGCCCACGCACCGTGATCGGTATCGTTTGGGAGGCAGAACGACTGCCCGGCAACGAGGTTCCGGTCGAGAAACTGCGCAACATCAGGGGGGTACTGCCGGTCCCCCCACTTTCGGCTCCTCTGCGCCGCCTCATCGAATGGACCGCCGATTATTACGTCGCGTCGCTAGCCGCGGTGGCGCGGATGGCGCTTTCGTCGGGCGGTGCCCTTAAAGGGCCTGCAACAATGACCGAATATCGCCTGACCGGCGGCATGCCTGAACGCATGACGCCGCAGCGGCAGGTAGCGATCGAAGCGCTCGAAGGCGAACAGGCAAACATCCGCGAACTGTCGGTGATTGCAGGCGTGTCCGAAGGCGTCTTACGCGGGCTTGTGAACCAGGGTGTGCTGGAACCCGTAGAAGTCGACTGCGACAGACCTTATGACACTGCCCGGCCAGACTATGTCCACGTCGACCTGAGCGACGAGCAACGCAAGGTTTCGGCTATTTTCTCGGAAGCCGTGCGCAGGCGCGAATTTGCACCGTTCCTGCTCGACGGAGTTACGGGGTCGGGCAAGACTGAAACCTATTTCGAACCGGTCGCAGAAGCTCTTCGCATGGGAAAACAAGTCCTCGTATTGCTCCCGGAAATCGCACTGACGGAGAATTTCCTCCACCGTTTCGAAGAACGATTCGGCGCTGCGCCGGTCCTGTGGCACTCGTCACTCAAATCGACCGAGCGTAGGCGAGCCTATCGCGCAGTTTCGGAAGGAACCGCGCAGGTCGTGGTCGGCGCGCGGTCGGCGCTCTACCTGCCGTTCGCCAGACTGGGACTGATCGTCGTCGACGAAGCGCATGAAACCAGCTTCAAACAGGAAGACGGCGTGCGCTACAACGCGCGCGATGTGGCCGTAATGCGGGGCCATTTCGAAAAAGTGCCGGTCATACTCGCCAGCGCCACACCGGCTCTGGAAAGCCTGCAGATGGCGGAAAGCGGGATCTACCGAAAGGTCGAGCTGCCGAGCCGGTTCGGCGGCGCGGAACTGCCCGCGATCGACACAATCGATCTGACCGAAGAAAAACCGCCCCGTGGCATGTGGCTGGCGCAACGGCTGGTGGACGGGATCGAGGAACGGCTGGAGCGCGGCGAACAATCGCTCCTGTTCCTGAACCGGCGCGGCTATGCACCGCTGACCCTGTGTCGCAATTGCGGTTTCCGCTACCAATGCCCAAATTGCAGCGCCTGGCTGGTCGAACACCGGTTCACTCATCGTCTCGCCTGCCACCATTGCGGACATGAAGCCCCCGCCCCGCAGGCGTGCACGGAGTGCGGCGAACCCGATTGCCTGGTGGCCTGCGGTCCAGGTGTCGAACGCATCGCCGACGAAGTCGCAGAAAGATTGCCGCAGGCGCGCGTGTTCGTTGCCACATCCGATACGCTGAATTCACCCGGCCGAGCCGCCGAATTCATCGCTGCCGTAGAGGCACGAGAGGTGGACGTGATTGTCGGCACACAACTGGTAACCAAAGGGTTTCACTTCCCCGAACTGACGCTGGTGGGGGTTGTCGATGCCGATCTGGGCCTCGAAGGGGGAGATCTGCGTGCGGGTGAGCGCACCTATCAGCAGGTGGCTCAGGTTGCTGGGCGCGCCGGACGGGGATCGAAACCGGGCAATGTCCTGATCCAGACGCGGCACCCGGATGCACCAGTGATTGCCGCTCTCGCCGCCGGTGACCGGGACGCCTTTTACTCGGCAGAGACAGAGATGCGGCGCGAGGCTGGAGCGCCACCCTTCGGGCGCTGGGCTTCAATTATCGTATCTTCCGAAGACGATGGTGAAGCACGTGAGGCCGCAAACCGCATCGGAGCCTTCCGCCCCCATATTGACGAGTGCCTGATCCTGGGCCCTGCCCCCGCACCGATGGCCCTGCTTCGCGGCCGGTACCGCTACCGTTTCCTCATCAATGCCCGCCGTAGCGTGCAACTGCAGGACGTCATCCGCCGCTGGCTGACACAGGTCAATCACCCGGCTGGGGTACGTGTGGCGGTAGATATAGACCCTTACAGTTTCGTCTAGTCCTGTCCGCCGTCGTAGACTGCTCGAGCAGCGTGGACTTTGCCGATGTTGGCAATCGCCCAATTGCCCAGCCGTGCGACGGGATCGCACAACGATTTCCCGAGGGGAGTAAGTGCATAGTCAACCCGGGGCGGGACGGACGGTGTCACCGCGCGGCTTACGAGCCCGTCCCGTTCGAGCCCGCGCAGTGTGCGCGTGAGCATTCGTTGTGAAATTCCCGGAATACCGCGGCGCAATTCATTGAACCGGCGCGAACCATCGGCCAAGGCCATGACCACGCGAACCGACCATTTGTCGCCTACACGGGCAAGAATGTCGTTCACCGCGGTACATTGGGGTGCATCGTGAACCTCAAGGGTTACACCGATGTCCCTATCGGACAGCGAAGTGCCTTCTTGCGCAATTTGGGGTGCAGTTTCCATATAGCCTCCAAGTTATCATTAGTAACTATGGAGTTCCCAAAGTGCAAATTCTTCGCATCGACAGTTCGACCACGGGCGATCAATCCATCAGCCGCCAGCTGACGGATGAACTGGTTGCTCATTTCACCGCAAAGCATCCCGAAGCGACGGTCGTCACACGCGATCTCGTCAAGGAGCCGCTGGCACATATCGATCCCATCACCACCAAGGCGATCCGCACTGCCCCTGAAACGCATGAGGAAGCCGTGGCAGCTGCCTATCCCGACCAGCGCGCGGTTCTCGACGAATTTCTCGCCAGCGACATCGTGATCGTCGGCGCGCCCATGTACAACTTCACCATTCCGTCGCAGCTCAAGGCATGGCTTGACCGGCTTGGTATGCCTGGCGTTACGTTCAGATATTCCGAAGCGGGCCCGGAAGGGCTGGCCGGTGGCCGCAAGGTCGTGATCGCTTCCGCACGTGGCGGTGAGTATTCGAACGATCTGATGGCGGAAAATCAGGAAAGCCTGCTGGCGACATTCTTCGGCTTTATCGGCGTGGACGATCTCGACTTCATTCGCGTCGAGAAAACCGGCTTCGGTCCCGATGCCATCGAAGCGGGCCTGGCCGCCGCAAAGCAGGAAATCGCCAAGCTCTGAGGCACCAAGACGAGCGCCGGGCATTGCAAATGGCATGCCCGGCCCCGTTCTCGTACCGATCCTTGGCGATCAACTGTCGCGCGATCTCGCTTCGATTCGTGGACGCGCCAAAAACGACACCGTCATTCTGATGATGGAGGTGTGGGACGAGGCAACTTACGTCAAACATCACAAACAGAAGATTGTTCTGATCTTCTCTGCCATGCGCCATTTCGCAAAAGAACTGCGCGATGCCGGCTGGGCGGTCGATTATGTCAAGCTGGACAATCCCGACAATGCAGGCAGCTTCACCGGCGAGTTGGCGCGCGCTGTCGAAGAGCATTCGCCACGCCTCATAAGCGCCGTAGAATCCGGGGAGTGGCGTGTACGGCAGGCCATGGATCAATGGCCGGACAAGTTCTCCTGCGAAGTCGATATCCTGCGTGACGATCGCTTTATCTGCCCGCAATCGGAATTCGACGCCTGGGCAGAAGACCGCACGGAACTGCGGATGGAATTTTTCTACCGCGAGATGCGCCGCAAGACCGGTCTTCTTATGAACGGAGACAAACCGGAGGGTGGCGAGTGGAATTACGACAGCGAAAACCGGCGACCTCCTAAAGAAAGGATGGCAGGCCCCGAACGGCCGACATTCGAACCCGACAGCATAACGCAGGAAGTTATCGTATTGGTCGAGGAACGCTTCCCCGATCATTTCGGCAAACTCGATAATTTCGGATGGCCGGTGACGCGGCATGATGCGGAAGACGCCGCAGAGGCATTCTTTACAGACCGTATCGAGCTATTTGGCCCTTATCAGGATGCGATGGTGGCGGGACAGGACGATCTGTTCCACTCCATGCTGTCCACCAGCATCAATCTCGGCCTGCTCGACCCGCTCCAGCTCTGCCAGCGAGCGGAGCGAGCCTATAAGGACGGCACGGCACCACTCAATTCGGTCGAGGGCTTCATTCGCCAGATCATTGGGTGGCGCGAATATGTCCGAGGATTCTACTGGCACCAGATGCCGCATCTGCAAAAAGCCAATGCGCTAAACGCACAGCGCGGCCTGCCCGAATTCTACTGGACTGGCGAAACCGACATGGCCTGCCTGGCCGATGCGATCCGATCCACCCGAGACAATGCGCATGCGCATCATATCCAGCGATTGATGGTGCTGGGGAATTTTGCACTGTTGGCGGGAATTAATCCGCGAGATGTGCAGGACTGGTTTCTGGTGGTCTATGCAGACGCTTACGAATGGGTCGAACTGCCCAATGTGGCTGCGATGATCCTTTATGCGGATGGCGGCAAGCTGGCCTCCAAACCCTATGCAGCCAGCGCCAACTACATCAACAAGATGAGCAATTACTGCTCGAACTGCGCATACTCGCCAAGCAGGAAAACGGGCGATGGTGCCTGCCCGTTCAACGGGCTCTATTGGTATTTCATGCACCGCCACAGAGATAGGCTGGAAAAGAACCAACGCGTCGGTCGTATCTATGCCAATTGGGACCGTATGGGCTCGGAACGCCAGCAGGAATATCTCGAAAGCGCTCAGGCCTTTCTCGACACCCTCACGCCAGCAAAGCCTGGCTGGGCGCGCCCTTCATAATCCAAACCCGAAGGGCCGGAGCTGTCACCTCATCCCAGATATGGCTCAGATCACCGACTCGTCTGGAGACATATCGGGCGATGTTCATTTGCGCATCAGGTCTGCCTGAACACCAGCGCCGACCCGCGGACCTGCGCCGCATCTGGACCATAATGGACAAAGGGGGCCGGATTGCCCGCACATACTTGATCGAGGGGGTGCCCGGACCGACCGGTCTGGACACATTGTATGTGCGGTAGTCGATTTAAGGAGAAGATTATGATTTCCGTTTCCAAAAGTTCGAAGACGCTGGCTCTGATTGCCGCACTTACCCTGCCCGTAACTGGCAGCCTCTATGCGCAGGAACTCACCCCGGATAACGGCGAAGTTCTGACCACGGTGACCGGTGTAACCCCCAGCGATCTGACCGGCATGCCTGAAGGCCCGACAGTCGAAGGCGTCATTTCCGCGCGTAGCGAAGACAAGATGCAGGTAACGACGGCAGACGGTGCGCGCACTGTTGTGGCAATCAGCCCGTCAACCGAAATTCGCAGCAGCGGCGGTTTCCTTGGTCTGAACAAGGACACGCTTCCCCAGGCAGACCTGCTCAACGGCCTGCCAGTCGAGGTCCAGACCGTCCAATGGGCCGACAGGGGCCTGATCGCTACCAAGGTCGCGCTCAAGAGCAAGGATCTCAAGACAGCGCGCATGATCCATAATGGCACCGATCAACGCTTTACCGCCAACGAAGCCGCTACCGAAGCGCTGCGTGGCCGCGTTGCCAATATCGATGAATACAATGTCAAGGGCGTGACCAACGTCTATTTCGACACTGGCAAACACAACCTGTCAGATACGGCGCGTGCCGAACTGTGTCAGGCAGCCAGTCAGGCGGATGCCACCGCAAACGCGCTCCTGCTCGTCGTCGGTTACACCGATTCCACGGGCGATTACGAATTCAATCAGGAACTCAGTGAAAAGCGTGCCGCACGCGTAGTCAATTTCCTCCAGCAGGAATGCAAGTGGGCACCCTATCGCATGATGACGCCGACCGGCATGGCCGAAGCTGATCCGGCGGCGGACAATACGACCGAAGCCGGCAAGGCCCAGAACCGCCGCGTTGCAGTGAACATCCTCGTCAGCAAGAGCGTCGATGGGATGGAAACCGGTCTCTGATCCGGACTGATCTTACAGGAAAAGGGCGGATCTTCGGATCCGCCCTTTTTAATTTGGATGCTTGCGGTGTTTATGAAATCGGTTGAGCTTCCGCATCGGCCCGCTTGATCTGCTTATGCTCGTCTTCGACCAGGCCATGCTTCCAATAGCTCGAAATATACAGGTCATCAGTACCAAGGCCCAGTTCACCGCGCAGATAATCGCGCAATTTGCGCATCGACGAGAATTCACACGCCGCCCAACCGGCAATATTTCCTTCCGGTCGCCCGATCGCCCGCAAAGCGTTGACCAACAGTTCCGGGCGCCGACCGGGTTGCGCGTTGACCAGCCAACGGATCTGTACACCTTCGGGCGCGATGATGTCCGGCTGATCGGCCTCTTCCTGAATCTCGATAACGGCCAGCCCGCGCGCATTAGCAGGAAGCGCGGCAAGATTGACGGAGATTGCAGGAAGGGCAGTCATATCGCCTGCGACAAGATAAAAGTCGCGTCCTGCCGGCAATGGTTTGGGCAAGCCCGGTCCGCCTATCATAATTGTATCCCCTGACTTTGCCGACAGCGCCCATTGCGTAGCAGGGCCAGCGGCATCTCCTCCGTGCAGCGCGAAATCGAGATCGATGGCGTCGGCACGTTGATGACGGATCGTATAGGTTCGGATTATCGCTTTCGATGTTTCACTGGCGGGGGCCAGCATCAGTTTCACGTATCCCCCGGCGAAACCGGAGGGAAAATCGCGCAAACCTTCACCGCCCAGCGAAACGCGGATCATGGACGGCGATAGCCGCTTGCTTGAAATAACGGTTAGGGCTCGCGGGCTTGGTCTGGTGCTCATGCCCACCACTTAATGCGAATCATTCGCAATTCAAGTGTCCTGCCGATTTGGCGAGCCGTGTGTGATCATTAACGCTCTTTCTTTTCGCGCTTCAGCAATTCACGTTTGATGTCGGGGCCATAGGCATATCCGCCCAGATCCCCGCCCTTGCGCACGACGCGGTGACACGGAATTAGTACGGCGACATTGTTGCGCGCATTGGCGCTCCCCGCTGCGCGTACGGCTTTCGCGTTACCCGCCGCCGCAGCGATCTCGGAATAGGTGCGCGTTTCGCCGGGCGGGATTGCCCGAAGCGCTGCCCAGCATGCCTCCTGAAAGGCGGTGCCTTTCACATCGAGCGGGATATGCGAAAAGTCGCCCGGTGCTTCGACACTGGCGACCACCTTGGCGAGCAACGTTTCGAATTCAGCCCCCCCTTCGACCAGATCGGCATTGGGAAAGCGACGCGTCAGTTCATTCTCGTCTTCGCCGAACGACAGCCGACACACGCCCTTCGCCGTGGCAGCGACAAGCATCGGCCCCATGGTCGTCTCGACCACTGCCCAGTTGATCGTCACACCTTCTCCGCCATTCGCCCACGCACTTGCCGTCATTCCCAGCCGCCCTTTCGTATGCTCGTAAAATCGCGAAGCCGATCCATATCCGGCCTCGTAAATTGCGCCGGTCACACTTTCACCGTCGGACAGGGCATCGCGGGCGCGCTCCTCCCGGAGAGCCCTCGCATAGGCAGCAGGCGAAAGGCCGATGGCACGTTTGAACACACGCTGGAAGTGCGTTGGCGAATAGCCGGTCAAGCTGGCTAGCAAAGATAGCGATGGCGCATCCTCGGCATGCCGGATTTCGTCGATCGCGGCCAAGACTGCTGCCTCGTCCCGCCCCACATCGTCCGGCAGGCAACGTTTGCATGGCCTGAGGCCGGCTTTGCGCGCCGCTGCCCCGTCGACGAAAAAGCGCACATTACCTCGGGCCGGATGCCGTGCGGCACATGATGGTCTGCAATAGATGCCCGTCGTCAACACGCCGGTGACGAAGCGACCGTCGAACAGGCGGTCGCGCCGCATCACGGCAGCCCAGGCAATATCATCAGGAACAGTCACAAGGGCCTCCATAGCGCGTATTGCCTAGTTTTCTCCAGTTCTCAGCCGCTTGCATCCCGCATCTTGCGATCAAAGCCAAGGGTCGCCTAAAGCTCGCTTCAATGACACGCCTTGTCCCCCTTCTCGTCGCCCTGCTGGCGCTGTTTGCCCCCGCACTGACACAGGCCGAACCGGCCGACATCGATGCCGCCGCACGCGGCGTCGTGCGCGTGGTCATCATCGGCGAAGAAGATGGCGCGCTGTTCCCGATCAGCCACGGGACAGGCTTTGCAGTGGCGTCCGACAAGGTGGTGACCAATGCTCACGTGGTGCGCGATGCGCTGCGTGACGATATTTTGAAGATCGGCATCGTCCCCACGGGCGGGGGAGAGGCTGTGTATGGCCAGTTGGTGGCCATCTCCACCCGCAACGATCTCGCGCTGATCCGCATTACGGGCGATCTGCGTCTGCCTCCGCTGGCGATTGCCGGGGGGCTGCCGCCCGATAGTGGTGAAGTGACGAGCGTGGGTTATCCGATGAATGTCGACCGTGCCCAAGGGCTCGACATCAGCGACATTTTCCGCAGTCAGCCGCCGGTGAAAAGCCGGGGGTTCATCTCCGGCGCCCGCCCCAGTCGCCAGTTCGACACGATACTCCACACCGCCCCGATTGCGCGCGGGAATTCCGGCGGTCCCCTGCTCGACCCCTGCGGCCGGGTTGTCGGCGTAAACAGCTTCGGCGCGGATAACGATGGGGGAGATGCCGAGTTCTTCTTTGCGGTATCGAATCGCGAGCTTTTGCCATTCCTGCGCCAGAACGATGTCGAACCGCGCATCAACAACACGACCTGCCGGTCCATGGCCGATCTCGATGCGGCCGAGCGCGAGCGGATGCAGAGCGAGCAGATGGCGGCCCGAGCCGATCTTGCAGAGCGGACCGAAGCCTTGCGGGTCAAGCGTGAACGGGCGCAGTTCGAGGCGGAACAGGCCATCATCCTGGAACGCGAAGACCGCCTGTTCCTCGCGTTCGTGCTGCTGCTCGTCGCCTTTGGCCTGGGCCATTGGGCTGTCGCCCTGTGGCGGCAGGAGGAAGGCGAGCGCGACGAGAAGCGGCTGCGGATAGTGGGCGGGGCCTCTGTCGTCATCGTGCTGGTCGCCCTGGCCGCCTATCTCACCCGACCGGGCCTCGACGAAATCGACCGTCGGGTCGCCGCCGCAATGCAGGAAGGCAGCGATGGAGATGACGGCGCCGTGTCAGGCGACATGGCCGATCTGAAGCTGCTTTGCACCCTTGTGCCGGAACGCAGCCGCATCACCAGTTCCGAAACGCAGGATCTGGAGTTCGACTGGACTGCCGATGGCTGCGTCAACGAACGCACGCAATATGGCTTTGCCAGCGGATCGTGGAGCCGCATCTTCGTACCCAACGATGAAGCTGCGGTTTCGGTCAACAGCTTCGATCCCGACCGCCGCATCTTCCGCAGCGAACGCTACCTCCTGCCGCGCAGCGAAATGAGCGCAGCGCGCGAAGCACGGGCAAAATACAAGGCCCCCCAATGCGGGAGCGACAATGCCGCCGGCCAATTGGGCGAATTGCAGAGCGAAGTGCTCGGCAAGCTGCCCCAGCAGGCGAACGAGCGCCTGGTGTACGAGTGCAAGGCGCGTAATTAAGCTGCCAGCGGTTCGCCCGTCAGTGTGATGCGGTGCATTTCGCGGGCGTGCCCCTGATAATCGTTCATCGCGAAATGCCAGGTCGTGCGGTTGTCCCAGATCGCCACCGATCCCGGCTCCCATGCCACACGGCAGGTATTGTCCGCCGCTGTGGCTGCGTCATAGAGCCGCTGGAGCAGGGGCATGCTTTCCGCGCGCGTCCGGCCAACGATATTGATCGTAAAAGCGCTGTTTACATACAGCAGCTTGCGCCCTGTCTGCGGATGGCGGATCACAATCGGATGCGTCGCCCCGGTCTTCAACGCCTGCCCACGCAGATCGCTACCCATATCAGTCTGGGCATAGAGGCCGCCTTCCTCATAGATATGATCGGCCGTGTGAAAAGCCTCCAGCCCCTCGATCTCTTGCTTCAGGTCCTCCGGCAGGGCATCGTATGCCTCCCCCATATGCGCCCATAACGTGTCGCCACCACTGGGCGGCAAGGTACGCGCGACCAGGATCGATCCCATTGCCGGCACCTGATCGTAGGAATGATCGGTGTGCCAGCCCCCGCCGATATTGGTGACCTGATCGGCGCGTTTGCGCACCACTGCAATTTCCGGGTGATCGCCGGTCAGCGGGAAATAGTTATTGATGTCGATCCCGCCCCATTTTCTGGCAAAAGCGATATGCGCTTCCGGAGTGAAGCTGTCCTGCCCACGGAACAGTGCGATGCCGTGCGTGTAGATTGCCTGTTTTATGGCATCCAGTTCCTCGCCCTCCACTTCGGCAAGGTTCACACGGGCAATCTCGATCCCGCACTTAGGGGCCAACGGCACCGTCTCCATCGCTTTTCTCCCACATGTTTGGTTTCTTTATGCCACGCAATTTACGCTGCCTGCGCCCAGAGTCCAGATTCCCGAGCCGGAGTCGGCTTGCCATTGACGGGGGGCTTTGCTAGGCGCGCGCCGACCTTGCCGGGGCGACTCTCGTCTGCCCACAAACGGCTTGGCTCGCACAGACTTTTCTTCCGGACCCGAGAGGACCTCAAGCGCGTGGATATTTCCGCCGGTATTCAGGCTAGCCTGGCAGGGCGTTACGCTTCGGCCCTGTTCGATCTCGCCAGTGAAAACGGGACCGTGACAGCGGTCGAATCGGACCTCGACAAGGTCGAGGCCGCGCTTGGCGAATCGCCAGAGCTTGCTGCTGTCACCACCAACCCGAAGGTGTCGCGCGCCGATGCGCAGAAGGCGCTGTGGGGCGTCTCTGCCATCCTGGGCGTTTCCGAACTGACGCAGAACTTCCTTGGCGTGCTGGCGCAGAACCGCCGCCTGTCGCAATTGCCTGCAGTGATCCGCGCCTTCCGCGCGATTGCTGCTGCCCAGCGTGGCGAAGTTACTGCCGAAGTGACCAGCGCCCATGCACTCACAGATGCACAATTGGCCGATCTCAAGGCAAAGCTGACTGCGCGCGAAGGCCGCACGGTGAAGCTCGCCACGAAGGTCGATCCCGATCTGCTCGGCGGCCTTGTCGTCACCATCGGTTCGAAGCGTCTCGATGCCTCGATCCGCACCCGTCTCAATTCGCTTTCCCAGGCCATGAAGGCTTAAAGGACACACATCATGGATATCCGCGCCGCAGAAATCTCCAAGGTCATCAAGGACCAGATCGCCAATTTCGGAACCGAAGCCGAAGTCAGCGAAGTCGGTACCGTGCTGTCGGTGGGTGACGGTATTGCCCGCATCCACGGCCTCGACAACGTCCAGGCCGGTGAAATGATCGAATTCGCCAACGGCGTTCAGGGCATGGCGCTGAACCTCGAAGCCGACAACGTCGGTGCGGTTATCTTCGGTTCGGACCAGGAAATCGGTGAAGGCGACAGCGTCAAGCGCACCAACACCATCGTGGACGTTCCTGTCGGCAAGGCGCTGCTCGGCCGCGTGGTCGACGCGCTCGGCAACCCGATCGACGGCAAGGGCCCGATCGAAACCACCGAACGCCGCCTGGTCGAACAGAAGGCACCCGGCATCATCCCGCGCGAATCGGTTTCCGAACCGGTGCAGTCCGGCCTCAAGGCCATCGACGCCCTCGTTCCCGTCGGCCGTGGCCAGCGCGAACTGATCATCGGCGACCGTCAGACCGGTAAGTCCGCCGTCGCGATCGACACCTTCATCAACCAGAAGGAAGCCAACGCGTCGGATGACGAGAGCAAGAAGCTCTACTGCATCTATGTCGCCGTCGGTCAGAAGCGCTCCACCGTTGCGCAGATCGTCAAGCAGCTCGAAGAAAACGGCGCAATGGAATATTCGATCGTCGTCGCCGCGACCGCTTCGGAGCCTGCACCGCTGCAGTATCTCGCGCCTTACACCGGCGCCGCCATGGGCGAATTCTTCCGCGACAACGGCATGCACGCCGTGATCGTGTATGACGACCTTTCCAAGCAGGCCGTTGCTTACCGTCAGATGTCGCTCCTGCTTCGTCGTCCTCCGGGCCGCGAAGCTTATCCGGGCGACGTGTTCTATCTCCACAGCCGCCTGCTCGAACGTGCGGCCAAGATGAACAAGTCGCAGGGTGGCGGTTCGCTGACCGCACTGCCGATCATCGAAACGCAGGCAGGCGACGTGTCGGCTTACATCCCGACCAACGTGATTTCGATCACCGACGGCCAGATCTTCCTCGAAACCGACCTGTTCTACCAGGGCATCCGTCCGGCCATTAACGTTGGCCTGTCGGTCAGCCGTGTGGGCGGTGCCGCCCAGACCAAGGCGATGAAGAAGGTTTCGGGCTCGATGAAGCTCGACCTCGCACAGTACCGCGAAATGGCCGCTTTCGCGCAGTTCGGTTCGGACCTCGACGCCGCAACGCAGAAGCTGCTCAACCGCGGTGCGCGCCTGACGGAACTGCTCAAGCAGCCGCAGTTCTCGCCCATGCCGTTCGAAGAACAGACCGTGTCGATCTTTGCCGGCACCAATGGCTACATCGATGATGTTCCGGTCGACCGCGTAACCGACTACGAAGCCCAGATGCTGAGCTTCATGCGGGCAGAACATGCTGGCGTGCTGGAAGAAATCCGCACCACCGGCAAGTTTGAAGACGACACCAAGAACAAGGTCGTCGACGCGCTCAAGACCTTCGCCAAGCAGTTCGCCTGAGCCCACGAGACACTAGGATAGGGAGCCGAAATGGCTAGCCTCAAGGAACTCAAGGGCCGGATCAACTCGGTCAAATCGACCCAGAAGATCACCAAGGCCAAGCAGATGGTCGCTGCGGCCAAGCTGCGTCGTGCGCAGGCCGCGGCGGAAGCTGCGCGTCCCTATGCCGAACGGCTGTCGGGCGTGATGGCTTCGCTCGCCGGCAAGGTGAGCGGCGATAGCGCGCCCAAGCTGCTGGCAGGCACCGGAAGCAACAAACGGCACCTGCTGGTGGTGGTCAACACCGACAAGGGTCTGTGCGGTGGTTTGAACGCCAACATCGTCAAGGCTGCCAAGGTGAAAGCCCGGGCGTTGATTGCCGAAGGCAAGGACGTGAAGTTCTACCTCGTCGGCAAGAAAGGCCGCGCACCGATCAAGCGCGACTTCGCCAGCAGCATCGAAAAGCACTTCGATACGTCCGCTGTGCGCAATGTCGGCTTTGAAGAAGCCGAAGCCATCGCAGACGATCTGATCGAACGGTTCGAAAAGGGCGAATTCGACGTCGCTCATCTGGTCTACCCGATCTTCCAATCGGCTCTGGCGCAGGATCCGACCGTCGATCAGCTCATCCCCGTCCCCTCGCCCGATGGCGAAAAGACTGGCGGCGATGCCGTGGTGGAATACGAGCCGGGCGAAGAGGAAATCCTCGAAGAGCTGCTGCCGCGCTATGTGAAAACACAGCTGTTTGGCGCTCTGCTGGAACGCGAAGCATCCGAACAGGGTGCATCGATGACGGCTATGGACAACGCAACGCGCAATGCGGGCGATCTCATCAACAAGCTCACGATCCAGTACAACCGCAGCCGTCAGGCCGCGATCACCACCGAACTGATCGAAATCATTGCCGGCGCCGAAGCGCTGTAGAAAGATAATGGAGAGGATGCCGGAGGGCGTCGCAGAACGCTGACCGGAGCCATACGAAGATGATCAAGACTATCCCCGCCCTCGCCGCTCTTGCGCTGCTTGCTGCATGTGGCAACGAACCGGCTGAACAGCCCGTAGCAGAAGTCGCGACTCCAGAACCGGTCGAAACCCTGCCCGCGCCCGATCAGGCACTTTTCTCCGCCAAGTATGCAGAAGCCTGCCCCGAAGATGCTGCCGTGAACACGGCCGTCTGCAAGCGCTCCGGCATGGGTTCGCCCGATGTCGTATGCGAATTCGGCCTCGGCGATGACGAATACCTGCGCAACAAGGCGACCCTTACTGCAGGCGAAGGCGAATGGACCTTTGCCGATCCGGAAAACGTTTGCGTCGGCTAAGGCGCGATAAACCCCAAGTCAGGACATAGATCATGGCCACCGCTCCCGTACTCAACCAATCGCCCAATGGCACTATCAGCCAGGTTATCGGCGCCGTCGTCGACGTGCAGTTCGAAGGTGAACTGCCCGCCATCCTGACTGCGCTGGAAACGAAGAACGGCAACAACACGCTGATCCTCGAAGTCGCGCAGCACCTCGGTGAAAACACCGTCCGCACCATCGCGATGGACGGCACCGACGGCCTCGTCCGCGGTCAGGAAGTCGTCAACACCGGCGCGCAGATCTCGGTCCCGGTCGGCCCGAAGACGCTCGGCCGCATCATGAACGTGGTGGGTGAACCCATCGACGAACGTGGCCCGATCGGTGCCGAAAGCACCAGCCCGATCCACGCCGAAGCCCCGTTGTTCATCGACCAGTCGACCGAAGCAGCCATCCTCGTGACGGGCATCAAGGTCATCGACCTTCTTGCTCCTTACGCCAAGGGCGGCAAGATCGGCCTGTTCGGCGGTGCCGGCGTTGGCAAGACGGTTCTGATTCAGGAACTGATCAACAACATCGCCAAGGGCCACGGCGGCGTGTCGGTCTTCGCGGGCGTCGGTGAACGTACCCGTGAAGGTAACGATCTCTACCACGAATTCCTCGACGCCGGGGTTATCGCCAAGGATGCCGATGGCAATGCGACCTCGGAAGGCTCCAAGGTGGCGCTCGTGTTCGGCCAGATGAACGAACCTCCGGGCGCGCGTGCCCGCGTTGCTCTCTCGGGCCTGACCATGGCGGAATACTTCCGCGACGTCGAAGGCCAGGACGTGCTGTTCTTCGTCGACAACATCTTCCGCTTCACCCAGGCGGGTTCGGAAGTGTCGGCTCTGCTCGGCCGTATTCCTTCGGCCGTGGGCTACCAGCCGACCCTGTCGACCGACATGGGCAATTTGCAGGAACGCATCACCTCGACCACCAAGGGTTCGATTACCTCGGTCCAGGCCATCTACGTTCCCGCCGACGACCTTACCGACCCGGCCCCGGCAACCTCCTTCGCCCACTTGGACGCAACCACCACGCTGAGCCGTGCGATCTCGGAACTGGGCATCTACCCGGCCGTCGATCCGCTCGACTCCACCAGCCGCGTTCTAGAACCGCGCGTTGTCGGTCAGGAACACTACGAAACTGCCCGTAAGGTTCAGGAAACACTGCAGAAATACAAGAGCCTGCAGGACATCATCGCCATCCTCGGTATGGATGAACTCAGCGAAGAAGATAAGCTGACCGTGGCCCGTGCCCGCAAGATCCAGCGCTTCCTGTCGCAGCCGTTCCACGTCGCCGAAGTGTTCACCAACATCCCGGGCGTCTTCGTCCAGCTCGAAGACACCATCAAGTCGTTCAAGGCAGTTGTCGATGGCGAATACGATCACCTGCCCGAAGCCGCGTTCTACATGGTAGGCGGCATCGATCAGGCGGTCGAAAAGGCCAAGAAGCTGGCCGAGGAATCGTAAGGAAATGGCCCTCCACTTCGAACTCGTCACACCGGCCAAGCTGGTCCGCTCGGAAAACGTTCACATGGTGGTCGTTCCCGGGGCGGAAGGCGAATTCGGTGTGCTCGAGGGCCACGCCCCCTTCATGTCGACCATCCGTGACGGTGCGGTGCAGGTCTACAAGACCGAAGGCGCAGCTCCGGAATCGATCGAGGTTCGCGGAGGCTTCGCCGAAGTCAGCGAAAAGGGGCTGACGGTCCTGGCGGAGCATGTCGAAGGCTGAACCGCCTTACTACCGTACAGACAAACACACTAAGGGCGGCCTGTGGGCCGCCCTTTTTGCGTCACAGCAAGCGGTGTCGACAGAATGCAATCGCAAATTAACCATGTGATGCGAGAGACATCGGAATGGTGGAACGATCGCATTGGGCTATGAGAGGGTTATCGGAATGGCTTCGGATAACGTGAATGCGAAGGGTTCAATGCGCCAGTGGCTGTGCCTCGTCCCTTTGCTCACGCTCTGCGCTATCGTCCTGCGCTTGCCGTTTCTTGGCGATCACAATGCCGACATAGACGAGCAGCTCTATGCGCTAATCGGCAGTCAGATGTGGGAGGGAAAGCTACCCTTCGTCGACCTATGGGATCGCAAGCCTTTCGGCCTGTTCCTTCTGTTTGGCTTGGCTGATGCGACCGGTCTTCCAACACCATGGTCGTATCAATTGCTCGCCACTGGCTTTATAGTTCTGGGATCATTGCTGGTGCGTCAGCTTTCCCTCCTTTTGGTGGAGAGCGGCGTGGCGACCGTGATCGCCGTTCTCTATATGGTACTGATGACGATCTACGGATCGCAGTCGGCACAAAGCGAGACGTTCCACGTGCCGGCGATGCTGGGCATGGCTTTATTGGTACGCGATACCGAGCACGCCAAAGCGATCGAACGCGCGTTCCTTGCCATGTTCATCGGCGGAGTAGCGCTTCAGATAAAGTACACCGTACTGCCTCAATGTGTTTTTTTTGGTCTATGGGCATTGTGGGGTCAGTATCGTGCCGGCCGTCCGGTACACAAGCTTCTGGTCATGGCTTTCAAGTTCGCGGCGCTCGGCCTGCTGCCCACCGCTCTGGTAGGTTTATTCTACCTGAGCATCGGTGGCTGGGAGCAGTTCTGGTTTGCAAATTTTGTCAGTTTCTTCTTACGCGAACCCAGCATCAACGGTCGCTTTGGGGCCAAGCATACACTTTTCATAGCGCCGCTGATCATTCTGGTGATCTCGGGCCTTTATGCACGTTATCGCCTCAATCCCCCCCGGGATCTTAAAGTCTATCACTTTTTCTGGGGCATTCTCCTAGCAGCACTGACCACTGTCTATCTTCCGTCAACAGTCTACGCATACTATTTCGCTGCTTTGGTACCGGGCGTGTTGCTTGTGGCCCTACCATTCTTTGATCGCCGAGGCCCGATCGGCGTCATTGTTTTGGTGGCGTCCAGCCTCCTTCTCTTCGGTTTGCTTTATTATCCTTCCCGCATAGATGCCTCGATAAAACATCGTTGGGCGATGGATAAATTGGTCATGTCCATCAAACCTCATGTCGACGCTGAGAAGCGATGTTTATGGGTGTTTGATGGCCCAACGGCTCTTTACCAATCTACTGGCAGTTGTCTGCCGACCCGATTTATTTACCCCGATCACCTCAATAACACGCTCGAACACGATGCACTCGAGGTTCAGCAAATTGAAGAAGTGCAACGCATATTCTCCACCCGCCCACCGGTGGTCGTAACAGCAGACATTCCCTTCACCCAGCAAAACGCCGAGGTTCTCGGCTATGTAAGTTCCACGCTAGATCAAAGCTACCGGGTTATCTCCAGCGAACCTATTCACAACCGAAGGCTCTCCGTCTGGCTGCGAAACGATCTTGGCACGACACGCCCCTGAAGCAGCAACGCTTGTGACGATACGACCAAGCGCAGTATAGGGGTTCGCAATAATCACCGGAGACATGCACTTGAAACTCGTATCAGCGCTGGCCATTGCCGCTGCCATGACTTTTGCCAACACCACTCCCGCCATCGCACAGGACGGCATCCCCGGCCCCGAAGAAGATAGCTATATCTGGCTTGAAGAAGCCCGGAGCGACAGAGCTCTGGAGTGGGTTCGAGCCGAGAACGAGCGCACCACCGAGTTGCTGGCAGGCGATCCGCGTTTCGAAGCGGTCAAGGCAGAAGCACTGGCAATTTACGACAGCGAGGATCGCATTCCTTACGTGTCGATCCGGCCCGATGGCCTGTACAATTTCTGGCAGGACAAAAAGAACCCGCGCGGCCTGGTGCGGCGCACAACCCTAGAAAGCTACCGCACGAACACTCCGGAATGGGAAACCGTCCTCGATGTGGATGCGCTGGCTACGACGGAAGGCCGGGAATGGGTCTATAAGGGTTATAGCTGCTTTCCCCCAGAAGAGCGCCTGTGCATGATCGCCCTGTCTGATGGCGGCGAAGACGCAACGGTTCTGCGCGAGTTCGATATGTCGACCAAATCCTTCGTGGAGAACGGCTTTGTACTCGATCAGAAAAGTCAGGGCGGGATTCAATGGCTGGACAAGGACACTCTCTTGGTAAGTCGGGATTTCGGTGATGGAACACTCACGGAAAGCCAGTATCCACGCACGACGCGAATATGGAAACGTGGCACTCCCATCACCGAAGCCGAGGAGATCTGGCGGGGTGAGGAAACCGACGTCTGGTCGGGCGCAACTTTGCTCCGTGACCATACCGGTGTGGTCCACGGAACCTACGCCTTTCGGGCCACCAGCTTTCACGAGACCGAATATTACTGGCAACAGGATGGCGAGTGGGTCCGGTTGGACATGCCACTCAAAGCGTCACCTTACGGTTTGATCGACGGGCAATTGCTATTTTCGACCGATGTCGATTGGGAGACTGAGGGACAAACGTTCCCCGCAGACGCCCTCATTTCGGTCGATCTCGAACAGTTCAAGCGCAACCCCAACGGTGCCAAAAAGACGCTCGTTTGGGCACCGGAGGACAAGCAAACCAAGCAGGGCGCAGCGAACACGGCGGAAAGCCTCTATGTAAGCCTGCTGGATAATGTCCGGGGCAGAGTGCTGAAGTTCGACCACGTCGGCGGCAAATGGACCTCCAGCGAAATTCAATTACCGGATAACTCCACGCTCAATGTCGCTGCAGCGTCCGATGCGTCGGATGAAATCATGTATTCCGTCACCGATTTCCTGAATCCATCGACGCTTTACTACTCGGATGGCAGCGGCGCACCCGAAGTAATCAAAACTTCGCCGAGCTATTTTGACGCTACGGGCATGGAAGTAGAGCAGTACGAAGCAACCAGTGCCGACGGGACCAAAATCCCTTACTTCCTGGTCAAGCCCAAGGGCATGGTGATGGACGGCACCAATCCCACCCTGCTGACAGGTTATGGCGGCTTCCAGGTCCCTCGTCTGCCATCCTATCTCGGCTCAATCGGAAAGATCTGGCTCGAACGTGGTGGCGCCTACATCCTCGGCAATATGCGCGGCGGCGGCGAGTTCGGCCCCGGATGGCACCAGACCGCGATACGTGAAAACAAACAGCGCACGTGGGATGATTTCATCGCGATCGCAGAAGACGCAATCGCCAAAGGCATCACCAGTGCAGAACATCTGGGCATTCAGGGCGGTTCACAGGGTGGGCTGCTCGTCGGCACTGCCTTCACCCAGCGTCCCGAACTGTTCAACGCGGCGATCGTGCAGATCCCGCTGTTCGATATGCTGCGCTATCATGAGATAGGCCGAGGCGCCTCATGGATCGGCGAATACGGCGATCCGCGCATCCCCGAACAGCGCGCGTGGATCGAACCGTATTCTCCGTATCAGAAACTTCTGGAAGGAAAGGACTATCCCGCGCCGTTTTTCTGGGCCTCCACTGCGGATGACCGCACACATCCCGCGCACGCTCGCAAAGGTGCCGCACGGGTGAAAGAACTCGGCCAGGACTACTTCTATTTCGAAGACACAACCGGAGGGCACTCCGGCGGGGTCGACAATGAACAACGCGCGAGAATTCAGGCACTCCAGATGATTTATCTGCTGCAGCGCCTGGCCGACTGAGACACTTTAATATTGGGCAACCATGAAACCGTCCCTCCGGTCACACTGGAGGGACGGTTTTTTGAGGTGGCGGCCTCAGCCTTTCTTCTCTGCTGCTTTTTTCTTCTTCATCGCATCGTGGAAACGATCGGCCCAGCCCGGTTTGACGATCTGCTCACCACGAACCATCCTAAGATCGCCCGCGCCAACGTCACGGCTGACGGCACTGCCTGCGCCCACGATAGCATCCGCGCCAATCGTTAAGGGTGCAATGAGTGAACTGTTCGAACCGACGAAGGCGCGCTCGCCAATCACGGTCTTGTACTTGAAATACCCATCATAGTTGCACGTGATGGTACCAGCCCCGATGTTTGCACCGGCCCCCACCTCGGCATCGCCGAGATATGTCAGATGGCTGGCCTTTGCACCTTGCCCGAGCGTGGCTTTTTTCATCTCGACGAAGTTGCCGACGAAACTGTCCTGTTCCATTACCGCACCTGGGCGCAGCCGGGCATAGGGGCCGACTGAACAATCCTTGCCGACAGTCGCCCCTTCGAGGTGGCAGAAGCTCTTGATATGGGCACCGCTCCCCACGGTTACGCCCGGCCCGAATACGACGTTGGGATCGATTGTCACATCGGCCGCCAATTCGGTATCATAACTGAAGAACACCGTCTCCGGAGCGCGCAGGGTAACGCCCTCGCCCATCCAATGCGTTCGCTGTTCCTTCTGCCACTGCGCCTCTGCTGCAGCGAGTTCGGCCCGGCTGTTGATGCCAGCCACTTCAGCGGCACCGGTTTCCACCACGGCGACCCTGTCGCCGCGCGCGATGGCACCTGTTGCCACATCTGGCAGATAGTATTCGCCCTGCGCATTGTCGTTGCGGACCGCATCCAGCAGCTTCCACATATCGTCGGAATGGGCGATAATCAGGCCGGAATTGCACAGATTGCATGCACGTTCTGCATCGCTCGCGTCCTTGTATTCGACCATCTTGGCCACCTGGCCATTCTCGTCGGCGATAATGCGCCCGTATTGCAGCGGATCGTCCGGACGGAAGCCCAAAACGGCTACCTTGGCGCCGTCATCCAGCGCAGCGGCCAGCCTGCGGATGGTTTCGGCCCTGACCATCGGACAATCCCCGAAGCACACCAAGATATTGCCGCTGAAACCTGCCAGCGCTTCGCGTGCCTGCAATGCGGCATGGGCCGTCCCCAATTGCGGTTCCTGCAAGACGGTGCTGACGTCGCGATCTACCAGCGCCGCATTGAGCTGATCGCGCTTGTCCCCCACAACCACCACGGTGCGCCGAAATTGCAATTCAGAAAGACTGTCGAGCAGGTGCATCAACATCGGATGCCCCGCAATCGGATGAAGCACCTTGTGCAGTTTGCTTTTCATGCGGGTGCCCTTGCCTGCGGCAAGAACAATGGCGGCGAATTCGCGATCGGTGTTCATGACCAATGTCCTTGCCATCATTCCCTTGCAGTTTGAAGGCGCATACTGCACCGCGCACCGCATGATCCAACTCCCTTTCGAAATTATCGGCTTCGACCTCGACGGGACGCTGCTAGAAACGCACAGAGACCTCGGCGCGGCGGTGAATCACGCGCTGGAACTTGGCGGTTTTGATCAGGTTCCTGCTGATCACGCCAGCGATCTCATCGGCGGCGGCGCAAAGATAATGCTGATGCGCGCCATCGACGAACAGGGCGGTCTTCCGAAAGAAGATTTCCGCCAGCTCTACAAGGCGATGCTGGCCTATTATGCAGAGCATAACGCCGTCCACACGCGCCCGTATCCTCATGCCGTTGAGGTCCTTGCCGAGCTGGATAACCTTGGCATCACCACCGCAGTGGTGACAAACAAGTTTGAAAGTTTCGCCCGCCAGATCCTGGAAACGCTCGGTCTTGCGCACCATTTCGTAGCTATCATCGGCGGCGATACGCTGGGCCCTGGCCGCGCCAAACCCGCACCCGACCCTATTCTGGAGGCTGTCCAGCGCGGCGGCGGTGGCACTTTCGCCTTCGTCGGGGACAGTTCGTACGACGTGAAGGCCGCCCGTGCCGCCAACGTACCGGTGATCGGCGCCAGATACGGTTATTGCGACAAGCCGCGGGGAGAATTGGGGGCCGATGTGGAAATCGATTCGCTGGTAGATCTTATTCCCACCCTTGCCCGGCTTGGCTGAACATCCCGCCGCTACGGAATGGCGGTACGCCATGCCGCCTGTTGCAACTGCCATGGGATCGTGCCACCTCGCAGCCCGCATTGACCTTTACGTAAACGACATAGCAGGAGCAGTTCCATGAGCATCGATTTCAAGGACAAGGTAGCAATCGTCACTGGCGCTGGCGGCGGTCTGGGCCGTGAGTACGCCCTCGAACTGGCCCGTCGGGGCGCGAAAGTCGTCGTCAACGACCTCGGCGGCTCGCGCGACGGCACTGGCCATTCGGACATGGCGCTGCAGGTGGTCGAAGAAATCGAAAAGGCCGGCGGTGAAGCCGTTTCGAACGGCGGATCGGTGACCGAATTCGAACAGATGGAAAAGATGGTTGCCGACGCGAAGCAGAAGTGGGGCGGCGTACATGTCGTCATCAACAATGCCGGCGTGCTGCGCGACAAGACTTTCGCCAAAATGACGATGGATGACTTCGAATTCGTCGTCGATGTTCACCTCAACGGCTCGGCAAATGTCAGCAAGGCCGTGTGGGAAACCATGCGCGAGCAGGCTTACGGCCGCATCCTGATGACCGCATCTTCGACGGGGCTGTTCGGCAACTTCGGGCAGGCCAACTACGGGGCCGCCAAACTGGGACTTGCCGGCCTGACCAAGACACTCCAGCTCGAAGGAGCGAAGTACAATATCAAGGTCAACACAATCTCGCCGGTGGCGGGCACCCGCATGACCGAAGATCTCTTCCCCAAAGAAGCCTTTGAGCTCTTCGATCCTGTGAACGTGGTCCCCGCCGCGCTGTTCCTGGTGAGCGAGGATGCGCCGACCAATGCCATCGTCGGTGCGGGAGCCGGCGGTTTCCACAGCGCCTGGACCGTGATGAACGATGCGGTGTGGCTGAAGGACGAAGAGCGCACGGTCGAAGGCTTCGCGGCGAACTGGGACAAGATCAGCGAGTTCTCGAACCTCAAGGCTCCGCAGTCCGGCAGCGAACAGTCTGGCGCAATCCTCACTGCAATGCAGAAAGTAACTGGCACCGGACCGGACAGCGCTCGCGGCTGATATTTATCGATTCCCATCAAAGGGCTCGCATCATTTGCGGGCCCTTTTTCGCATCCCCTAGTCGTCGATCGCCTTGACCAAGCGGCGTTCCACGGGAGCGATTACTCCGGGCAGCTCGTGACCACGCTTGAGGATCTGGCCATGTTCACCAAACAAAGTCCACATGCCCTGCTTGTTTCGCAAGGCTGGCCGCTTCTCGATCCTTGCCTGTGGACGTTCGGCAGCACGGCGGAAAGCGGCGAAAACAGCCACATCGCGGGTAAAATCCATCGCGTAATCGCGCCACTCGCCGGCCGCCACCATACGGCCATACAAATCGAGAATGCGGGTCAACTCCTCGCGACTAAAGCCCACCTGCTGTGGCTTGCGTCCAGGGAAAGCGACAACCGTGTCGCCAAGGAAAATCATTAGTCTGCAGTTCCGTTGCGGCGCGGAACCACACGCTCAGCACGCAATGCGGCGACTTCCTCCCGCAATGCCTGCAGTTCGGCCTCGACCTTCTCGATCGAATCGCGGCTTGGTTCGCAGGGATCGTCGCAAGGCGTGCCGTAAGGGATGAATTCTTTCACCCATTCTTCCGCCGGGACCAGCGTGCTGCGAGCCTTGAGCCCGATCATGGTCGCACCTTCGGGCACTTCATCGGTCACCACAGCATTGGCGCCGATGCGGGCACGGCGACCGACAGTGATCGGGCCGATCACCTGTGCGCCCGATCCGATGATAACATCATCGGAAATCGTGGGATGGCGCTTACCGCCTTTGCCGTTGGTGGGGTTGGTCCCGCCCAGAGTGACGCACTGATAGATGGTGACATTGTCGCCGATTTCCGCAGTCTCGCCAATTACGGAGAAGCCGTGGTCGATGAACAGGTTTTTGCCGATCTTGGCACCGGGATGGATGTCGATCGCAGTGAGCCAGCGGCTCCAGTGATTGACCAGACGCGCAAGAAAAAAGAGCTCCGCCTCGAACAGCCAGTGCGCGATACGATGATAACCAACCGCCCACACACCGGGATAGGTCAGCACTTCCCAACGGCTCCGGGGAGCCGGATCGCGTGCCTTCACGCTGTCGAGATAGGCAACTAGCCGTTCCAACATTGGCACTATTCTCCCACTCGCAGGCGGTTAAATCAAGCGGACCTGTTCCGGCCCCTGCACCGCTTCCAGCGCATCTCGCCACACAGATAAGGTTGCAGGAACCTGTCGTTCAAGGCTCAGCCGGTCGATTTCCGACACGATTTTCTCGATGGCAGCATAGCTGCGCTCCATCCGCGGGACGAGATAGGCAGGTGCGCCGTCCCCCAAGGCCAGGCCACGTTGCGCGGCATGATTGAGCATCAGATCAGCCGCCAGCGCGTCATCGGGCGGTCCGATTTCGAGCTGCAACGCAGCACCCATTCTGCTGCGCAGGTCGGGAAGAGTGATGGTCCAGCTTTCGCCGTTCACCACAATCAGAAGGGGGAAACCGTCTTCCTGTGCGCGATTCCAACTATGGAAGATTTCGGTTTCATCCAGCCCTTCCACGCCATCGATAACACCGCCCGCATGTCTGTTCGCAAACCACCGCGCGAGGAGCGATTTACCCGACCTGGGTGGCCCATGCAGAATAGCCGTGCGGTAGGGCCAGGTCTCCGGTACGGAAAGCGCTTCTGCAACCGCGTGGTTGCCGGATCCGATTGCAATCGAAGCCGGATCTCTCGCACCTGCCGGAACCAGCGGAAGCGCAATTTGCGAAGCCATCGTCGGGCCTCAGCGGCTGATGGAGAGCGCGTTACTGCCCTGGTTCACCGTGAAGCCACGCACACGCAGCGCATCGGCCAGTTGCGCGATCGACCCTGCATAGCTCACCGTCATCACCGAAGTGCCGCCGATGGCAGTGCTGCGAACACCGGTGCTGCGCACACCCGGCGCGCCACGCACTGCAGTGACAGCGGCATCGAACGCCGCTGCATCGGGCGTAGCAACCTGGACTGTGTAAAGCGCGACCGACCCTTCGGGTGGCGGCGTGCGGATCGGCGCTGCAGTTATTGCATCACCACTTTCGGCTGTCGGCTCGGCAGTTGCCGCTGCCCGATCCTGAGCGCGTACCGCGCGCCCAAGTTCCAGAAGGCGCTGAAGCGCGGGACTGAGATCGGGTGTACCCACATTGAGTGTCGGGTCGGGCCGCAACGTACCATATGCTAGCGCGGCCTCGAACATGCGGTTGAAGCGTGCCACGGCACGGTTCAGCATCGCGGGCAATTCCTCAGGAGAGTCCGCTGTCATTTCGAAGCTGCCGAGAAATTCGTCATCCGGGCCAAATCTAGCCGTAAACGTCCCTTTGATCGGGCCGCCTGGGTATGTGTAACGCAGGTTGGCTATCGGGATGAGGACATCTGCTGCACCGAACTGATCCAGCGTGTTGCGCCACCAGGTTCGGCTGCGGCGTCCGGTCTGACCATATGTCAGCAACAGCGAATCGCCGCCCGCACCTGCCGGCCTGACATAATCTATCCGGCTCTGGCCAGCCTGATACTCTGCCCAGGCGCGCTGCCATGGATTGCGCTGCTCATAGATCATCTGGGTGCCCGCCGAAACGGTCACTGGCAATAACAGCATCGGCGCAGAACGAGTCGCTTCACCTTGCGAGCCGAGGTAACGCGATGCGCGCTGACGATCGAAAACGACGCCTAGCGTGGCGATATACCGCTTCGGGCCGAGACGTTCACGCTCGATAACGATGGCCGATACGAGCCCTTCGATCTGCGAATCGCTGAGTTTGGGGCCGTCCAGGCGCTCCCATGCCTTGCGCTGTGCTTCTTCCCACGCCTTGGCCCTCGCTTCGGTCCCGCTGTCGGCACTCACGTCCACTTCGATACCGGAAACCTGAATATCGCTGGTGGACGCGACCGGCGCGATGCCGCGCTCGCCGCCAACCTGCGCCCAAACGGCCACGCCCAGCGCGCAGAAAGCGGCCAGGGCAAGCGCCAGAAAGGCGGGGCGACGAAGGGCGGGCTGAAGGGTAATAGCTTGGCTCATGGGGAAAACAGGGCGCCTTTTGCCCAAAGGCAACTGGAAATCCAAGCGCGAATGCGTAAGGCGGGTGTCATGAGTGACGAACCGCGCCAGAACACCCCTTCCTACACCTACGAGCAAGCTGGTGTGTCGATCGAGGCGGGCAATGCTCTCGTCAAGGCTATCGGCCCGCTGGTCAAGGCCACCATGCGCCCTGGCGCAGATGGCGAAATCGGCGGCTTTGGCGGGTTTTTCGACCCCAAGGCGGCCGGTTACAAGGACCCCTTGCTGGTTGCCGGCAATGATGGCGTTGGCACCAAGCTGAAGTTGGCCATCGATAGCGGCAAACATGACACGGTCGGTGTCGATCTGGTGGCGATGTGCGTCAACGATTTGATCGTTCAGGGTGCCGAACCGCTTTTCTTTCTCGATTATTTCGCGACCGGCAAGCTTGAGAACGGCGTGGCTGAGCGGGTCATCGCCGGGATAGCGGAAGGCTGCAAACAGGCTGGATGCGCGCTGATCGGCGGCGAAACCGCCGAAATGCCGGGGATGTATGCGGCAGGTGATTATGACCTTGCAGGCTTCTGCGTCGGCGCGGTGGAGCGCGGCGAACAGCTGACGGGGGAGCGTGTGGCGCCCGGCCACATTCTTCTGGGCCTGGCAAGTTCCGGCGTACATTCAAACGGTTATTCGCTCGTTCGCCGGTTGGCGGAAGACAAGCTGTGGAAGCTCGACCGCCCGGCCCTGTTCGACCGGGACCGGCTGCTGATCGACACCTTGATGGAACCCACCCGGATTTACGTGAAGACGCTGTTGCCGCTGGTTCGGGATGGGTTGATCGATGCTATGGCGCATATCACCGGCGGCGGTCTGCTGGAAAATATCCCGCGTGTCCTGCCTGCCGGGGCGCATGCCGAAGTGGATGCCGATGGCTGGGAGCAGCCGGGCCTCATGGCATTCCTTCAGGCGCAGGGAAATATCGAGCCTGCCGAGATGGCGCGGACCTTCAACTGCGGTGTCGGCATGGTGCTGGCGGTGGAAGCGGCGAATGTAGAAATCGTGCGCGATCGCCTTGAAAAGGCTGGTGAAACCGTGCTCGCAATTGGCCGCATCGTCGCGGGTGACAAGGGTTGCACAGTACAAGGTTCTGCCGGCACATGGTCCGCGCGCGAAGGCTGGTCGGCGACGCATAATGCCTGACAAGGCGCAGGTCGCCATCTTCGTGTCGGGGGCCGGGACGAACATGGCTGCGCTGCTTTATGCGAGCCGGTTGCCGGGCTGTCCGTATGAAATCTGCCTTGTAGCATCCAACGATCCGGAGGCCGGCGGCCTGGCGCTGGCGCAGGACGAGAGGGTCCCGACCTATGCGCTGGCGCATCGGGGGATGAAACGCGTCGAGCACGATGCCGCGATGGAGCGGGCGGCGTTGGATGCTGGCGCACAATATATTGTTCTTGCTGGATATATGCGCATCCTGACGCCCGAATTCGTGCGGCGATGGGAAGGCAGGATGCTCAATATTCACCCGTCGCTGCTGCCCAAATATCCCGGGCTCGACACCCATGCGCGGGCTATTGCGGCGGGCGATTCGCATGCCGGGGCGAGCGTTCATCTGGTCACCGAAGAGCTGGATGCGGGTGAAGTGCTGGGCGTCATACGGGTCAAAATACATGTCAATCACACGTCCGATGCGCTCGCCGAACGGGTCAGAATCGCCGAACACCAGCTTTATCCGCGGGTGCTGGCCGATTACGTTTCGCGCGGCAGCGATCCGCAGTGGCTGCTGGGCCGGGTCCGCGAACTCGCACTGGCCCTGCCCCACACCCACGCGAAGGACAGCCATGGTTCGCCCGGCTTCCGGGTGGGGAGCGAAAAATCAGGCAGGTTCTTCGCCCATTTTTCCGACCGGCATCACGGGGCACCGCATATTTCGCTGCTGGTGAAATGTTCCAGCATAGATGAGCTGGAAAGCCTCGTCGAAGCGCAGCCGCAGGCTTATCACAAGCCCGCCTATTACGGGGCGAGCGGATGGATCGGCGTGATCCTGAACCGCCCCGGAGTGGACTGGGACAATGTGGCCGAATGGCTTCAGCGCAGCTGGCGCATGGCCGCCCCGAAAAGCGTCACAAAACTGATCGACGCGGCGGACGCGTTTTAGCCGCAATGGCCAGCCCGCCCCGCCCCCACCCGCTTGCCCGCGCGAAAGCCGCTCTGTGGGCCGACCGGGCAGTGCAGGCATTGTGGGACCGGGACATCACCCCCAAACCGCCGCTGGACCCGGATTATCTGTGGTCGATCGGGAGCCGCGGGTTCGAAACGCAGGACGAATGCGCCGGGCGCAGCGCGGCGGAGGTCGAAGATTTCCGCATCCGTCTGGATCGCCTGTGCGCCGCCTTGCGTGAAGAGGCACAGCTGAGCGCGCTGGGCCACACCATGGCTTACGGCCAGCTGACATCCGCCATTCGCAAACGGCACGCGCTGGGCCGCACATGGCGCGAACGCCCGGATCTGGCCACGACCGAGATCGCCCCGCCGATCATCGTCGTCGGGCAGATGCGCGCCGGAACCACGCGTATGCACCGCCTGCTGGCTGCGGATCCGCGCCACACCGGCACCCGGTTCTGCAACAGCCATTACCCCGTGCCCGCCCGGCCCGATCTGCGGCCGCTGATGGCGGGTGCGGCGCTGGCCATCGCGCGGCGGATCAATCCCTGGATCGACACGCTGCACCCCTTCGGCGCGACGCGGATCGACGAGGAAATCGGCTGGTTGTCCGCTGCGCTATCGCCCGCCACTTTCGAAGCACAGTGGCACATTCCCGCCTTCGTCCAGTGGAGCGAGGCGCATGACGCAGCCCCGGTTTATGCCGAATTCGCGCGCATCCTGCGCACCGATGCCGCAGCCATGGGCGATGCGGCGCGGCCACGGGTGCTGAAATGCCCGCAGTTTTCGGAAGACCTGCCGGCGCTGCTGGCGCAGTTTCCCGATGCGCGGCTGGTCGTGACCCATCGCGAGGGGCACGCCGTGCTGGACAGTTCGGTTTCGCTGGTCGCCAGCCAGATGGCATTCCAGAGCGAGCGCGCCGATCTGCCCACCATTCAGAGCGAATGGGCCCGCAAGCTGGTGCTGCGCGAAGGCCGGATGGAGCGCGCGCTGGCCCAGTTCACCGGCCCTGTCGCCAAAGTGGAATTCGACGCGCTGGGCGCGGACTGGCGCAAGGAAATCATCCGCGTCTATGCCGCGCTGAATATCGAGCAGACCCCGGCCGCGCTGGCTGCGATAGAGCGCGAATACGAACGGTCGAGCAAAGGGGCGCACCGCGAACACCGGGCCCACATGGCCCGTTTCGCCCAAGCCTAGAGCAGGTCTGGATCAGGGCCGGATACGACAAGGCCCCGCCGCATCGCTGCAACGGGGCCGGTCATCATTCAGCCGAAAAAATCAGCCGACGATTTCGTCTTCGTTGAAGAAGAAGTCGATTTCGATCTTGGCGTTTTCGTCGCTGTCCGAACCGTGGACCGAATTGGCTTCGATCGATTCGGCAAATGCCTTGCGGATGGTGCCTTCATCGGCATCGGCCGGGTTGGTGGCGCCCATCACGTCGCGGTTGCGCTTCACGGCGTCTTCGCCTTCGAGCACCTGCACCACGACCGGGCCGGAGATCATGAAGTCGACCAGTTCGCCGAAGAAGGGGCGTTCCTTGTGGACTGCGTAGAAGCCTTCGGCCTGTTCGCGGGTCATCTGGATGCGCTTCGAAGCGACGACGCGCAGGCCGGCTTCTTCAAGCATCTTGGTGACGGCGCCGGTCAGATTGCGGCGGGTGGCATCGGGCTTGATGATCGAAAAGGTGCGGGTAACCGCCATGGGAAATTCCTCGAAGATTGATATGGGATGGGAGGGAGAGAACTCGCGCGCGCCCCTAGCGCCCGCACGCGCGCGAGGCAAGATGCCATGCGTGCGCGCAAGTCTTCCCCAGCCGTTTCTATTGCTTGGGTTTACTGCCTGACGAAACTCTCATTTCTTTGGCAGTAACGGAGAGGATGACGTCAACGGCATCCGAAACCGTTTCGGTGCTTAACGACAGGGTCCGTCCATCGGAAGATTCGCCGGTCAGCATCTGTCCATTGTCCACCTTGATATCCATGGTGATCTTGAACCCCGCGGCTGTGGCCTGCTTGCGATAGAAATCGACTATCTGATCGAACGGGTCCTTGCTTTCGAACGTGATGACGTGACTGGCTGCCTCATCGGTTCCCATGGTAGTATTGGTGACTTCCATCGCCCCGGGATAGGCTGAAAACCCTTCGGGCCAGGCAGCATCCCTGCCGCTCGTTTCGCTGATCGTGAAGGTTTCACCATCCTCGTTGGTGATGCTGATCTCCTCGCCATCGGCGGTGGTGTCATCCTTGTTGCTGCCGCAGGCGGCAAGCAAGCCAAGGAGGGCGGTGGTGGCAATTATGCGCATGTTCAAATCTCCTTTCGGGCGCGCGCTAGCAAGTCACCGCCCCCGCCTCCACTTCCGCTTGCCCCGTTTCCAGAAGAAATTCCGGCCATCGTTGCGCACCGGGAGAGCGCGCCAGCATGCATGCTGCCGCGCCTTTTCTGGTGATCGAAGGATGGGACTGCCCCTGCGCTCCAGTGGCGACCGGGCAGGTGTTACTTCAGACCTTGCCCGATGGACAATTGCGCCCGCGTGATCTTTTCGTCACGTGTCGCGGTAAGCGAAAAGCTGGTGCCGGACTGGTTCTGCCCGCCGATCATCGTCATCGGGCCGGTCTGCAGCGATGTCGCCACATCGATACCCAGCGCTTCGGCCTGATTGCGGTAATAAGTCACCACTTTATCCAGATCCGCATCGGTTTCCAGATTGAGCAGGACCAGCAGCCCGTCCGCCTGTTCCACCCGCGTATTGTGAGCGATCTTCGCCCCCGGATAGACGGTGAACCCGGCGGGCAGGCGAACCGGCACCTTTTCGCCCGATCGCATCGTGGTGGTTCTGCCCTGATCATCGGTGAAGCGCGCCCGGGTTTCCCCAGTTTCTTCATCGATATCGTAGGAACCGCGCGATTGCGCGCCATCCGGCGTGGCTTCGGTTGCGGCATCGCTGGCCGGGGCATCATCGCCTTGCTTGCTGCACGCAGAGATCGCGCAGGCTGCAAATGCCACGGCGGCCAGACGGGTGAAGGGAGAACGTGGGTTCATCACCAATCGATGCACAAGCGGCGCAAGAGTTCCGTCAGCGGCCTTCGCGCCAGCTGCCGTTTTCATCCTGCTTGTTAATCCGGTTGTCGATCCCCTCGTCCCCCGCGAACCGCCGCCACAGATCGGCGGCGGCATCGCGTTGCCCGGCATCGAACATCAGCAGCACCCGGTCGAAAGCCAGCGCTTCGTCCCGCCACCGGCCATCCGCCAGCATCGCAATGCGCGCCTCGTTCGGGGCTTCGCAGCCCGCGGACAGCAGGATCGGCTGGCGCGCATCGTGCGGGCCACCGGCCACGCCATTGGCCAGAAAAGTGGCCCCGCCCTGTTCCCACAGGACCTTCGACAGATGGGCGCGCTGGGTTTCATCATCGCTGACGACGACCAGCCGTTCGCCCGCCTGCAATACCTTGCGGGCGAGCCTGGCCACGGTCACATCCACCGGGTCACGGCTGAGCTGGTAGAAATCGACCCGGGTCTGGCTCATGTCTGTCCTATCGGTGCGGCCTGCAGCCGCACCCTGTGTTCAACGATGGCGGATGGCGCGCGCCTTACTTCTCCAGCGTGTCGCGCACGAACCGATCGACCAGACGCACGCCATAGCCGGTCGCGCCCTTGTTCCAGGTGCGGCCCGGCTTGTCCGACCAGACCATGCCGGCCACATCGATATGCGCCCAGGGCGTGCCATCGGCAATGAAGCGCTGCAGGAACTGTGCCGCCGTAATCGATCCGGCGCCCCGGCCGCCGATGTTCTTCATATCGGCAATGGGGGAATCGATCAGCTTGTCATACGCGCGGTCCATCGGCATCCGCCAGTTGCGATCGCCAGTGGTTTCGCCCGCTTCGTGCAGATCTTTCGCCAGCTCATCGTCATTCGAAAATACACCGGCAAATTCATTGCCGAGCGCGATGATCATCGCGCCGGTAAGCGTGGCGAAATCGATGACGCGGGCCGGTTTGAATTCTTCCTGCGTCCAGTGCAGCGCGTCGGCCAGGACCAGACGGCCTTCGGCATCGGTGTTGAGCACTTCGATGGTCTGGCCGCTCATGGATGTGACGACATCGCCCGGGCGCTGTGCCTTGCCATCGGGCATGTTTTCCACCAGCCCGACCACGCCGACGACATTGGCCCTGGCCTTGCGGCCGACCAGCGACAGCATGGCCCCGGCCACTGCACCGGCGCCGCCCATGTCCCATTTCATGTCTTCCATGCCCGCGCCGGGCTTGATCGAGATACCGCCCGAATCGAAGGTGACGCCCTTACCGACCAGCGCCGTCGGCGCATCATCCGCCGCGCCGCCGTTCCAGCGGATGGCCAGAATGCGCGATTCGCGATCCGAACCCAGGCCGACACCCAGCAGCGACCCCATACCCAGCCGTTCCATTTCGGCCTCGTCCAGCACGATCAGTTCCGCGCCCGTGCCCTCGAAACGCTTCTGGCAGCGTTCGACGAAGCTTTCGGGGTAAAGGATATTGGCCGGTTCGGTGATCAGTTCGCGCGTGAATTCCACCCCGGCGGCGACATGGGCCATATCGTCCCACGCGGCCTGTGCCCCTTCGGGCGCGCCGACCACGGTGATGCGGGCCAGCGTGACCTTCTGATCGTCCTTCATCTTGGTGCGATAGATGTCATAGCGCCAGTTGCGCAGGCGCAGGCCCAGCAATACGTACGCCGCCTCTTCGCCCGACAGGCCGCTGTCCGTCAGATCGAGCACGAGTTCTTCGACCCCGATCGACTGATATTTCGCCGTCAGCGCGGCCCCGGCCTTTTCCAGATTGGCCAGGCGCGCATCGTCCGTGCTGTCACCCGCACCGGCAAGCGCCAGGCGAAACACCTGGCCATCGCGTTCCACGAAACCGTCGAACACCTGCCCCGTGCCGCCCTTGAAGCGTGCAGCCTCCGCGCCTTCGACCATCGCTTTGTCGAGACCCACGGGAAGCTTGCCCTTGTCAGTGACTTGAGCAACAAGGCGCGCGCTTTGCGGACGTGACTGGGTGAACTGAATTTCCATGGGATCTCCCGATAAAATTTCTGATCGGGCCGGCGCATTTGGCAGCCAGCCTGCAAGGATGGCGATTGCGATTAGGCGTCGCTGGTGCGATAGGCAAGAGATGCTCCCGACCGCCGAGATAGCTCCACGATCCAGCCGGGAGGCGTTGCGCCCCGCGACACTGGTCGCCACGGCGCTGGTTCTTTCCGCCGCGACCCCGCTCGCCGCGCAGACTTCACCCGATGATGTCGGCACCGTCGCCGACCCGCAGGGTGACCCGGACAGCGATCAGCCGACCGTCGATACCGCCCGCGATGTCGATGAACTGCTGACTATACCCGATCCCAACAGCGGGCTGGACGCGCCGCCCCCACCCACGGGAGAGGACGGCTTCAACGCCGAGGGGAACCGCGAAATCGGTTTCGAATCCGATGTCGTCGAATACAGTTCCGAAAGCGATATGGTCACCGCCAGCGGCAATGTCGTGCTGCGCAGCGGCGACCGGTCGGTGCGCGCCGATTCGGTCCGCTGGAACGAAAAGACAGGCGAAATCGTGGCCGAAGGCCGGGTCCGCTTCGTCGACGAAAACGGCAATCAGCTGTTTTCCGAACGGGTCGAACTGACCGACAAGTTCGAAGCCGGGGCGATGGACAATCTCCTGCTCGCCCTGCGGCAGGGCGGCCGCCTTGCCGCTGAACGCGGGATTCGGGAAACCGATGGCACGGTGGCGCTGGAACAGGCCGCCTATAGCGGGTGCGAGGTGGTCGACCCCGACGGCTGCCCCAAGGACCCGAGCTGGCGGATTACCGCGGAACGGGTGATCTACGATCCCGAAGAACAGCGGATCACCTTCAAGGGCGCTTTCCTCGAACTGTTCGGCGCGCGCATCCTGCCGCTGCCCGGCCTCACGCTGCGCACCGATGGCGGCCCGGTGTCCGGCTTCCTCGTCCCCGATCTGCGCGTGTCGCAGAACAATGGCGTGGAAGTATCGGGCAGCTATTATCTGCGCTTCGCCGAAAATCGCGATCTCACGCTGACGACGCATCTCTACACCGGCGCAGCGCCGATGGTGGCGGCACAGTGGCGGCATCTGACGGAGCGTGGAGCCTATCAGGTGACCGGCTATGCCACGCACAGCCGGCGGATTTCCCCGCTGACGGGCGATCTTGTCGGCGAAGAGGAGTTCCGCGGTTATGTCTTCGCCAATGGCAAATTCCAGCTCACCCCCGACTGGAGCCTGACGGGATCGATCCGCCGCGCGACCGACCGCACTTTCCTGCGGCGTTACGACATCAGCCGCGACGATCGCCTGCGCTCCACCGTGGAGCTGGAGCGGATCGGCAAGAACACCTACATCTCGCTGGCCGGCTGGGCGACGCAGACCCTGCGTCTCGATCAGCCGCAGGGCGAAGTGCCGGTCGCCCTGCCCGTGCTGGATGCGCGCTGGCGGCCCGATACGCCGGTTCTGGGCGGCCAGCTCGAACTGCAGGCCAATACGCTCGCCATCACCCGCGATATCGGCCAGGATACGCAGCGCGCCTTCGCCCGCGCCCAGTGGGATCTGCGCCGCATCACCGGCATGGGCCAGATCGTGACGCTGACCGGCATGCTGCGCGGCGACGTCTATCATTCGGACGAAAACTACCTCACCCCGACGGCCAGCTATCGCGGCAATCCGGGCTGGGAATATCGCGGTGTGGCACTGGGTGCGGTGGATGTGCAATGGCCTTTCGTCGGCGAAGCGTTCGGCGGGACTCAGGTCTTCACCCCACGTGTGCAGTTCGTGGCCACCCCGCCGGTCAAGAATCTCGCCATCCCCAACGAAGACGCCCGGGCGATCGATCTGGAAGATTCCAACCTCTTCGCGCTTAACCGCTTTCCGGGATACGACCGGGTGGAAGACGGCGCGCGGGTCACTTACGGATTCGACTGGGCGCTGCGTATCCCCAACTGGGAACTCAAGACCACTGTCGGCCAGTCCTATCGCCTCGACAACGATCGCGATATTTTTCCCGAAGGGACCGGCCTGTCGGACAAATTCTCCGATTTCGTCGGCCGGACCGAAGTGCGGTACAAGGATTTTCTCAAGTTCACGCACCGCTTCCGCCTGGACAAGGACAGTTTCGCGATCCGACGCAATGAAATCGACGCGGCAGTCGGGTCCAGCAAGACTTACGCCGAGCTGGGTTATGTCCGCCTCAACCGCGATATCACCCAGGTGGAAGACCTGCAGGATCGCGAGGAATTGCGGGGCGCGGTGCGTGTCGCCTTTGCCAATTACTGGTCGGTATTCGGGTCGGGGGTCTTCAATCTCACGAATCGCAGAGAAGACCCGACCTTCGAATCGGACGGCTTCGATCCTATCCGTACCCGGCTGGGCGTCGCCTATCAGGACGACTGCCTCGAGCTCGGCGTCACCTGGCGACGCGACTATATTACTTCGGGCGATGCGGAGCGCGGGGATACCTTCCAGTTCTATTTCAGCCTGAGAAATCTGGGCTTCCGCTAGGCCGCTCTTATTGGCACGGTGGGTCAAACACGCTATCCGGCTGGCAATTATCAGCTTTCGTTCAGCCGCATCCCTTCAAGGCGACCGGCATATTGGCATCACAAGGTGCCGCTAGATAGGTTCGACACGTGACTGCACACATACTTTCCAGACTGCTTTCCGTCGCTGCCGCCGCCGGCCTCGCCACCGCACCGATCGCGGCACAGGCCCAGGATACCATGGCGCAGGGTGACCTTCTCGGCTTGCCCAGCGATCTGAGCATGCTGACGAATACCGACCCGAACAAACGCGTGGCCACTGCGGTCGTGAACGGTTTCGTCATCACCCAGACGGATATCGACCAGCGCGTCGCCCTGCTTCTCGCTGCCAATCAGCGCCCGGTGAGCGATCAGGAAATGATCCGCGTCCGGATGCAGGTGCTGCGCAACCTGATCGATGAAACGCTGCAAATTCAGGCCGCGCTCGCTCAGGATATTCAGGTTCCGCAGGCGGATGTCGATCAGACCTATGCGCGTGTTGCTGCCCAGAATTTCGGCCAGGACCCGTCGAAGATGGACGAGCATCTGCGGTCGATCGGCTCTTCGCCTTCGGCGCTCAAGCGTCAGATCACTGGCGAGCTCGCGTGGAACAATCTGCTGCGCCGCAATGTCGCCCCGTTCGTCAACATTTCGACCGACGAAGTGAACGAAATGATCGAACGCATGGAAGCATCGCGCGGAACGGAAGAATACCGTCTGGGCGAAATCTACCTTTCAGCGACGCCTGAAACCTCGGCGGCCGTCAAGGCCAATGCCGAGAAGATCGTCGAACAGCTGCGCCAGGGCGGCAGTTTCGTGGCCTATGCCCGCCAGTTCTCCGAAGCATCGACCGCTGCGGTTGGTGGCGACCTCGGCTGGATCCAGCTTCCGCAGCTCAAGAACGAACAGCTCGAAACCGTGGCGAGCGAGATGAGCCCCGGTCAGCTGGTTGGCCCCATCGCAATTCCCGGCGGCTATTCGATCCTTTATATGATCGACCGGCGGCAGGTGCTGATGGCGGACCCGCGCGATGCGGTTCTCAGCCTCAAGCAGATCCAGATCGCCTTCGATCCCGGCACCACCGAAGCGGCCGCCCAGCAGCGTGTCGCCCGCTTTACCGAAGGGGTGCAGAGCATCCGCGGCTGTGGCGATGCCGAAAACGTGGCTGCCCAGCTTGGTGCGAATGTCGTCACCAACGATCAGATCCGCGTGCGCTCCCTGCCCGAAGCGCTGCAGAACATCATTCTGCAATTGCAGGTCGGCCAGTCCACGCCGCCCTTCGGCTCGTTCGAAGAAGGCGTCCGGGTCCTGATGCTGTGTGGCCGTGACGATCCCAAGGCTGCTGCGGGTCCCGACTTCAACCAGATCATGGATCAACTGGAAGAAGACCGGATCGAAAAGCGCGCCCAGCGTTACCTGCGCGACCTGCGCAACGATGCCTATATCGAATATAACTGACACCGATCATGGCCCCTCTCGCCGTTTCCCTGGGCGATCCGGCGGGGATCGGGCCTGAAATCATCGTGGAAAGCTGGGTGCGACGCCGGGAAACCGGTGTCGCACCCTTTTTCGTGGTCGGCGGTGGGGGCGTTCTGGCCAGCGCCGCGCAGAGCCGGGGCATCACGCTTGCGGTAGAGCGCCTTTCGGACCCATCCCAGACTGCCAGCCTGTTCGACCGGGCCCTGCCCGTTGTGGGCGTTGAAGATGTCGCCGCAACACCGGGCAGGCCCGATGAAACAGGTGCTGCCCTCGCGCTTCACTCCCTCGCCGAAGCGACCCGGTTCTGCCTTCTTGGCCAGGCTTCCGGCATTGTCACCGCGCCGGTCGGCAAGGCGCAGCTGGCCACGGTCGGTTTCGAATTTCCCGGCCAGACCGAATTCCTGGCCGAGGTCTGCGGGCTGGCGCATGATGATGCCGTGATGATGCTGGCCGGGCCCAGCCTTCGCGCGATACCGCTGACCGTCCATTGCGCACTGGCAGAAGTTCCCTCGCGCCTGTCGCAGGACCTGATCGTCAGGCGCGCGCGCATCGTTGCTGCTGCGCTGGCCCGGGATTTCGGCATCGACGGCCCGCGGATCGCGGTTTGCGGGCTCAATCCCCATGCGGGCGAAAACGGCCGCTTCGGAGATGAAGAAGCGCGCATCATCACCCCCGCGATCGAAACGCTTGCGCAGGAAGGCATCGCCGTAACCGGCCCCCACCCCGCCGATGCCCTGTTCACCCCACGCGCCCGGCAGACTTACGATGCGGCGCTGGCCATGTATCACGATCAGGCTCTGGTCCCGCTGAAGGCCCTCGATTTCGACGAAGGAGTCAACGTCACCCTTGGCCTGCCCATCGTGCGGACCAGCCCGGATCACGGCACCGCATTCGATATCGCAGGCAAAGGCCTGGCCGATCCCGGTGCGATGATGGCCGCGCTGGCCATGGCGGGTGAGATTGCCGCACGGCGGGCGGCGGCAAATCGGTAAGCCATCGCAATGGATTGCTTCGTTTCGCCTGCAATGACTGTATAGGCAGCGCGGTGTCCATGCCCGATCTCCCTCCCCTTCGCGAAGTCATTGCCCGCCACGGCCTGTCGGCATCCAAGGCGCTTGGCCAGAACTTCCTGTTCGACGAACAATTGCTCGATCGGATTGCGGCCGTACCGGGCGATCTTTCCGGCAAGCAGGTTCTGGAAGTCGGCCCCGGCCCGGGCGGGCTGACCCGCGCCCTGTTGCGCGCCGGGGCCCGCGTCACAGCAATCGAGATGGACCGGCGCTGCCTTCCCGCACTGGCCGAACTGGGCGAGGCGTTCCCGGATCGGCTGTGGGTGATCGAAGGGGACGCGCTGAAACTCGACCATGGCGATCTGATGGGCGGCGAACCGTTCGCCGTCCTGTCGAACCTGCCGTACAATGTGGGCACGGCCCTGTTCGTGCGTTGGCTGGGCGGAGAAGCCTGGCCTCCGCTATGGACGAGCCTGACGCTGATGTTCCAGCAGGAGGTCGCCCAACGCATTGCCGCGCAGCCCGGCACATCCGCCTATGGCCGTCTCGCCGTGCTGGCCCAGTGGCGATCGCAGGCCCGGCTGGCGATGAAGGTCCACCGCAGTGCCTTCACCCCGCCGCCCAAGGTCATGAGCGCGATCGTCCACGTCGAACCGGGCACCATGCCCGACGGGGTCAGCGCCCGGACGCTCGAACGCCTGACCGAAGCCGCCTTCGGGCAACGCCGCAAGATGCTGCGCCAGAGCCTGAAGGGCGTGCCCGGTGCGGTCGAAGCGCTGGAGACACTCGGTATCGACCCGCAACGCCGCGCAGAAACGGTGAGCGTTGCCGAATTCGTGCAACTGGCCCGAACGCTCGGCTGACTGTTAGCCCGGCGGTGTGACCGGCACCCGCATCAACGCACTGCCATCGCCATATTTCTCCGCATCGTCGTTGGCGATGGCTTCGAAACCAAGCGCGCGCCAGTAACTGTCCGCCCCGTTTACCGCGACCAGTTCGATCGCCGGCAACCCCTCTGCCGCCGCGCGGGTCAGACAATAATCGAACGCCGCGCGCCCCGCCCCGCCCGACCGCGCGGCAGGCAGGATCGCCACATCGTGAAGGTAATAGCATTCCGGCCGCGCGGGCAGAGCGTCCAGCATGGTGCCAAGGGCGGGCGGGCTTTCCGACAGCCATGGATGCGCGATCAGATAGCCCAGCACCTTCCCGTCTCTTTCAAGAATGCGGCACCCCTGCGGATAGAGAGCCAGGCGATTGGCATAGACGCCATGCGGTTCCTGCATGTTGCGATGCACCCCGTCCCCGATCGTGCCCACCTGGGGCACATCGTCCGGCACCATCGCGCGCCAGCCCGTCCGGCTGTTTGTAGTCGTTGCATTCATGATCCGGCCTCAGTCCCGCAGCGGCAACTTCACGTCAATGATGCACCGCCGATTCCGCAGTGCCATCCGGCGAAAGGGTGACGCATACCCACCCGATTAAAAAAACTCCGCCCCGGCATTTTACTGCTGTCTATCAATAGTTTGCTGCAAGAATACGGTGGCATACCGTCACCTTCCGATTTAGCGAAGGAGACACGGCCCGGGAGAGATGATCGAAACGCTGCGAACATAGGCGCCACCGTGTCACAGCAGCGGGCCTGTAGGAAAGCGGAATGTGGGCGGGCCGGCTGCAAATTACGCCCATGGGTAAGCGATCTCGTACACCTCAGCGTGAAGGCGAGTTAGAAAGCTAAGCAGTGATGAATTACGAGCAGAATTAGACCGCTCCCGCACAAGACTGCGCATCGCTCCATCCGCCAAGACAGCCAAGCAATGGACAAAACGCATCCACTGGCTTGAAAATGTCTTGGTGCAGCGGGATTGAAGTTCCGCTGCACCCCGACAACGCGTCAGCCTGCCTTTTTCTTCAGACGCCACGCATGGAGTAGCGGTTCGGTGTAACCGCTTGGCTGTTCGACGCCCTTGAAGATCAAATCCTTTGCCGCGCTGAAGGCCGGGCCGTCTTCGTTTTCGAGCAGCGGTTCGTAAAACGGATCGCCGGCATTCTGCTGGTCCACCTTGGCGGCCATGCGGCGCAGGCTATCCATCACCTGATCTTGCGAGATAACCCCGTGGAGCAGCCAGTTGGCGATATGCTGGGAGCTGATCCGCAGCGTTGCACGGTCTTCCATCAGGCCGACATCGTTGATGTCCGGCACCTTGGAACAGCCCACCCCCTGATCGATCCAGCGCACGACATAGCCGAGCAGGCCCTGGCAGTTGTTGTCGAGTTCCTGCCGGATATCGTCTTCGGACCAGTTCGCCCCGTCGGCCAGCGGGATGGTCAGCAATTCGTCCAGCTTTGCCGCATCGGGCAGCCCCTTTTGAATCTCGAACACATCTTCGCGGTGATAATGGATCGCGTGGAGCGTGGCGGCCGTCGGGCTGGGCACCCAGGCGGTGTTGGCCCCGGCACGCAGATGGCCGATCTTCTCGATCATCATCTGCCCCATCAGATCGGGCGCGGCCCACATGCCCTTGCCGATCTGCGCACGGCCCGACAGGCCATGTTTCAGACCGATGCCGACATTGCGCGCTTCATAGGCCTTGAGCCAGGCGGAATTCTTCATCTCGCCCTTGCGCATCATCGGCCCGGCCCGCATCGAGGTGTGGATTTCGTCCCCCGTCCGGTCGAGGAAGCCGGTGTTGATGAAGACGATCCGGTCTTTCACGGCATGAATGCAGGCGGCCAGATTGGCACTGGTGCGGCGTTCTTCGTCCATCACGCCGACCTTGATCGTGTGGCGCGGAAGATCGAGCAGATCTTCCACCGCATCGAACAGATCGTTGGTGAAGGCGCATTCTTCCGGCCCGTGCATCTTGGGCTTCACGATATAGATGCTGCCCCGGCGCGAATTGCCATATCTGCCGAGGCCCGCCACATCCTGCGCACCGATCGCGCTGGTGATCACCGCGTCCAGAATCCCTTCGGGGATTTCGCCGCCATTCCAGCGCATCGCCGGGTTGGTCATCAAATGCCCGACATTGCGCACGAACATGAGGCTGCGGCCCGGCAGGGCATGGTCCTGGCCATCGCCATCGGTCCACACGAGATCGCCCGCCAGTTCGCGGGTGACGGTGCGCCCGCCCTTGTCGAAGCTTTCCGACAGATCGCCGCGCATGATGCCCAGCCAGTTGCGATAGGCGACCAGCTTGTCTTGCGCATCGACCGCCGCCACCGAATCTTCGCAATCGGCAATCGTCGTCAGCGCGGCTTCGAACACGATATCGGCAATGCCGAGCCTGTCTGTCCTGCCAACCTGGCTATCGGGATCGACCACCAGTTCGATATGCAGGCCGTTGTGCCGGAAAATTGGGCCGCGCGCGGTGCGGCCGATGTGCTGCGATGGATCGGCCAGTTGCAGATCGTCCAGGCTTGCCAGTTCGGCCCAGCTACCAGCGGCAAGCGGGACGATTTCGTCCAGCAGCTTGCGCCCCTGTGCGATCACGGCAGCCCCGCGATCCTGATCGTAGCCACCGGGCCTTGCCGGCGGCGCATCCAGCGCATCGGTGCCGTAAAGCGCATCGTAAAGGCTGCCCCAGCGCGCATTGGCGGCATTGAGCAGGAAGCGCGCGTTGAGGATAGGCACCACCAGCTGCGGCCCGGCCATGGTGGCGATTTCCGGATCGACATTTTCCGTGCCAATCGAAAAATCGCCCGGTTCGGGAACGAGATAGCCGATGTCCTCCAGAAACGTGCGATAGGCGGCTGCATCGTGCGGCTGGCCGGCACGTTCGCCATGCCAGGCATCGATCCTGGCCTGCAGATCCTCACGCTTTTGCAGAAGCGCGGCATTGCGCGGTGCAAAGTCGGTCAGCAGGGCGGCAAAGCCTTGCCAGAACGCAGCGACATCGCGACCAAGCGGGCCCAGCACTTCGGTGTCGATGAAATCGGCAAGCTTGGGGTCGGTTTCGATCCCGGCGCGCGTTACATAATCGGTCATGGAACTCCTCGGTCAAACGCAGTCGTGGCAATATCGAACCTGGGGAGGAGCACCACGGTCTATGCCGCCAGCGGTTGATCAATGCAAGGCGCGGGGTGGACTTGGGCTTGCTCAGCTTTAAGGACGTTGCACATGAAACCGAATATAGCGCCCCAAGCCCTGCTCGACACCGTGGATGCCGACACGATGCTTCGCGAGGTACAGGATTGGGCGGCGGTCAATACCGGCACAGCCAATATCGCCGGGCTCGATACGATGGCCGGCATTCTGGCCGATGCGTTCAGCGTGCTGCCGGGCGCGGTGGAACTGATCGACCCGGCCACGGTCACCGCCATAGCGAGCGACGGGCGCGAATTCGAAAAGCCCCATGGCCGGCACATGGTGCTGCGGGTCAGGCCGGAAGCGGAACGGCGCTTCGTTCTGACCGGCCATATGGACACCGTCTTCCCCGTCGATCACCCGTTCCAGGACGTGCGCTGGCTCGACGATGAAACCCTCAACGGCCCTGGCACTGCCGACATGAAGGGCGGGCTCAATGTCATCCTCCATGCGCTGAAGACGTTCGAGACGATGGCCGGATCGCAGCGCGTCGGTTACGATGTGATGATCAATTCGGACGAGGAAACCGGCAGTCTCGCCAGCCGTGGCCTGATCGAAGAACTGGCCCGCGGCAAATATGCCGCGCTGACATACGAACCCAGCGCCCTGCCGGACGGCACGCTGGCCCATGCACGCGGCGGGACGGGCAATTATTCCATCACCTTCACCGGCAAATCGGCCCATGCCGGGCGCAATCCGCATGACGGGCGCAATGCCATCGTCGCGGCATCCGATCTGGTGTTGCGGATCAAGGCGTTGGAAGCGGAAGACATCACCATCAACCCCGCCAAGATCGAAGGCGGCAGCGCCAATAATGTGGTGCCCGATCTTGCTATCCTGCGGTTCAACATCCGCCCGAAATCGACCGATGCGATGAACCGCTTCGACGGCCAGCTCGATGCGATTCTTGCCGTGCTTGCCAGCGAACATGACGTCGGCGTGCATCGGCATGGCGGCGTGACACGCCCGCCTAAGCCGGTGGACGAAAAAGCGCAGCGCCTGTTCGATCTGGTCAAGGCCTGCGGGGCCGAACTGGGCCAGCAGATCGGCTGGAAATCCACCGGCGGCGTGTGCGATGGCAACAATATCGCCGCCACCGGCGTGCCCGTGGTCGACACCATGGGCGTGCGTGGCGGCGCCATTCATTCGCCCGATGAATTCATGATCGTACCTTCGCTTCGCGAACGGGCCGCGCTGAGCGCGCTGGTTCTCGCCAAGCTATCCACCGGAGACCATCTGTGACCTTTCGCCTGCGCGCCGCGCATATCAGCGACCTCGAACATCTTTACGAAATGGCCAAGCTGACCGGTGGCGGTTTCACCAATCTGCCCGCCGACCGTGCTGCATTGACCAAAAAGCTGGAACGCGCCGATGCAGCGTTTTCCCGCGAGGAAGACGATCTGGGGGACGACCAGTTCACGCTGGTGCTGGAGAACACGGAAACCGGCCAGGTGCGCGGGACCTGCCAGCTGTTCAGCCAGGTCGGCCAGCAGTGGCCGTTCTACAGCTATCGCCTGACCACCTTGACCCAGCACAGCCAGGAACTCGACCGCACGGTACGGGCGGAACTGCTCAGCCTGGTCACCGATCTCGAAGGGTCGTCCGAAGTCGGCGGACTGTTCCTGCATCCCGGCGAACGCGCGGGCGGCCTGGGCCTGCTGCTTGCACGCAGCCGCTATCTCTTCGTGGCGATGCACAGAAAGCGCTTTGCCGGCCGCATCCTTGCCGAATTGCGCGGGGTGATCGACGATCGCGGCGGTTCGCCGTTCTGGGATGGCGTCGCCGGCCGTTTCTTCGGCATGACCTTTCAGGAAGCCGATTATTTCAATGCCATCAACGGCAACCAGTTCATTGCCGATCTGATGCCCAAGCACCCCGTCTATGTCGCCATGCTGGACGAAGAAGCCAAAAAGGTGATCGGCATTCCCCATCCCACGGGGCGGGCCGCCATGCGGATGCTGGAAAACGAAGGCTTCGCCGCAGAAGGCTATGTCGACATCTTCGACGGTGGCCCCACCATGACCGCGCGCACCGACAGTGTGAAAAGCATTGCCGAGGCAACGCCCGGGCGGGTTTCGGCGACCGATCTCGACATCGGGGAACGCGCGCTGATTGCCACGGGCACGCTGGGCAGTTTCCGCAGCGCATATGGCATGCGCGAGATCGGCGACGATGGAGCGGTGGCGATCGATGCGATCTGCGCCCAAACACTCGAAATCGGTGAAGGCGACGAGATCTGGAGCGTGGCAAGATGACCGAACTGGTCGAAATCAATTTCGACGGGATCGTAGGCCCAAGCCATAATTACGCGGGCCTCAGCCTGGGCAATATCGCCAGTGCGAGCCACCGGGGGCAGACTTCCTATCCGCGCGCTGCGGCGCTGCAGGGCATGGCCAAGATGCGCGGCAATATGGACCGCGGGCTGGCACAGGGATTCCTGCTGCCGCTTCCCCGCCCGAACACCGGCCTGTTGCGCGATCTTGCCGTCGGCGAAGCGACCGACCGGGCCTTGCTTGCCGCCGCGTGGTCGGCCAGTTCGATGTGGACGGCCAATGCCGCCACCGTCAGCCCCGCCCCCGACACTGCCGACGGGCGCTGCCACCTTACACCCGCCAACCTGGTCACCATGCTGCACCGCGGGCAGGAATGGCAGGACACGCAGGCGCAGTTGAAAGTCGCCTTCGGTGACGAACGCCATTTCGCAATTCACGATGCCGTCCCGCCAAGCTTTGGCGACGAAGGGGCTGCCAATCACATGCGGTTCTGCGATAGCCACGATGCGCCGGGGGTGGAGGTTTTCGTCTATGGCAGGCCGGGGGGACGCTTCCCTGCCCGGCAACACGAACAGGCCAGCCATGCCGTTGCCCGGCTTCATGGCCTAGATCCCCGTCGCTGCGTCTTTATCGAACAGAACCCCGCCGCAATCGCAGCGGGGGCCTTTCACAACGATGTGGTTGCAGTCTCGAACCAGAAAGTCCTGTTCACCCACGAAAAGGCATTTGCCGACCGGATCGATGCCTATGAAGCAATCCGTGCCGCCTTCCCCGATTTGCATGTGGTGGAGGTGCCCGAAAGCGCGGTCTCTCTTGAAGAGGCGATACGGACCTATCTCTTCAACGCGCAGCTGGTCACGCTGCCGACCGGCGAAATGGCGCTGGTCGTTCCCAGCGAATGCCAGGACAGTGCCAGCGTGTGGGCCTGGTGCGAACATATGCTCGCTTCGAATGGGCCAATCCGCCAGGTCATTCCGGTCGATGTCCGTCAATCGATGGCCAATGGGGGCGGCCCCGCCTGCCTGAGGCTGCGGGTCGTGGCCGATCCCGCCGCGGTCGATGGGCGCTTCCTGCTGGACGACGTAAAGGCCGACAGGATCGAATCCGTGATCGCCCAGATGTGGCCCGAAACGATCGAGCCGGACGAAATCGGAAGCGAGAGGCTTGCCGTGCAGGTCATCGAGGCTCGCGAAGCGCTGCTATCGGTCCTGTCGCTGGACGAACTCGCTTAACAAGCCACGCTCATTGGCAGCGCCGCCTAGGTGCTGGACTCTTTGTCGGGCACTTTTACACTTGCTCCTGCATTAACTACCGGGATTCGCAGTTTTCAGCCGCTGGCATGGGAATTGCACCACCTGGTGTTAACCAATGGAGAGACAGGCGTTCGTGCTTAAAAAGGTGAAACGGCTCTTTGTGATCAAGACGCGCTTCGAAGCGTATCTGATCATTTTCGCCCTGGCTTTGGGAGCGATGACCCGAGGCGCAAATTACACGCTGCAATATCCGGGTTTCGGCGGATATCTTCTGTTCGCGGCCACCACCGGCGCCGTATTCCTTGGCGGCGCAAAGATACTCGATGCGCTTCGTTACGAGCGCAGGGCGAGAGAAACCGCGCGGCACAAGCCTGACCCCCAATAAGCCAGCCAAATTTGGGAAAGGTGGGGGTTTCTGTTGCTAGCTACCCCCGGAGCCCCGGAATCCGCTTCTGTTGCCCGGTGGGTCCAACCGCGCTTTAGCTTTGTAAATTCAGGGCGTTAGCCCATCACATTACGCAGCGAGAGCGAGTGCTTCGTTATCGTTGGCACTTGTGTGTTGTGAACAGTTTTACGGGGTACTCAGCCCGAGCGAAAACACTGCCTTTCAGCACACGTCGATCCTAGTTCGGCCCCGTCAAAATCCGCCAGAAACAGCGGTTTATGGTGGAGCCGCCGGGTACTGCCCCCGGGTCCGTTGTACCTATTACACAGCGCAGTTTATCGCCATATCCGGCCGAAGCCGACAGGCCCTATATAGCGAGGCAGAGCTTAATGTGAAGTGAGCGGGGCGAGTGTTTGCACCCGCAACCACCCGCCCCGTTCTTCTTCGACGCCTGGTTTCGCCAAGTCTTAGCCTGGCGTTTTGCCGCCATCCTTGCGCAGTTCCACCAGGATTTTCTTCAGCACGTCGAGCTCCGGATTGGTCGGCACGTCTTCATTCGCCGCGCTATCGTCGGTCTCCGCTGCCTTGCGCTGCATCTCTTCAGTGACCTTGTTCAAGCTGCGCACGAGCATGAAGAGGGCGAAAGCGACGATGAGGAAATTGATGACCGCAGTGATCAGGGCACCATAGCCGATCATCGCCACACCTGCTTCCTTGAGCTGTTCGTAATTGTCCAGCGCGCCCTCATACCCTTCGGGTATGTCGCCGAGCCGCAGGAACCAGTTCGAAAAATCGATATCGCCGAAAACCCAGCCGATAAGTGGCATCAGGATCGCTTCGGTGAGTTGCGTCACGATACCGCTGAACGCGGCCCCGATCACGACACCCACCGCCAGATCGACCACGTTTCCGCGCGCGATGAACTTCTTGAATTCTTTCCCCAGGCTCATTGCGGTATAAATCCCTTAACCCTTGAAATGGGCATCGTTCCTGCCACGGCGATCCGGCTCTCACAAGCGGGCGTTAATCTTGAACCACCGCCATGGTGTGCTATCTTCGTAAAGCAGTACCTACTCCGACTCCCTACAAGAGGACCCTCGAAATGAACCGATTCGCCGCTTTCCGTATCTCGATTGTCGCCGCCGCTGCGCTGGCGCTGTCGGCCTGCGGGATCAATTCGGTGCCCGCCGCAGAAGAAACTGCCAAGGCAAAATGGGCGGATGTCGAGGCCGCGTTCCAGGAACGTGCGAATCTGGTCCCCAATCTCGAACAGATCGTGATGAGTTCGGCAGAGCAGGAACGCTCCACCCTGGAAGCGGTGATACAGGCCCGTGCTTCGGCCACCCGCCCGGAAATCCAGCTTGACGGTGACGATCTGAACGATGCCAACAAGATGGAACAGTATCAGCAGGCGCAGAATACGTTCGGCGGCGCGCTGTCACGCCTGATGGCCAATGTCGAAGCTTATCCCGAACTCAAGAGCCAGGAAAACTTCGGCCGCTTCATGACCCAGATCGAAGGTCAGGAAAACCGCATTCGCGTGGCGATCCGCGACTATAACGAAGCCGTCCGTGTCTATAACACGACCATTCGCACCTTCCCCGACACGATCGGCGCAAACATCATTCACGGTGCGGAACCCATGGTTCCTTATGAAGCGGTGACGCAGGGTGCAGAAGTCGCCCCCACGCTGGACATGCGGTCGGATAGCAGCGCCGCAAACTGAGCGGTCTGCCCATGCGCCTTATTTCTCGCCTGATTCTGCCTGTGGTGGCGGTGCTGGGGTTCGCCCTGCCCGCTACCGCACAGACGTTTCCCGAACGCGGCACGGCACCCGTCGTCGATGCGGCAAACATCATCGACGATGCGACCGAAGCGGCGCTGACGGAAAAGCTCGACGCCTTCGAAGAGCGTAACCAGCGCCAGTTCGTGATCGCGACGATCCCCGATCTCGAAGGCTACGATATATCCGATTACGGCTATCGGCTGGGCCGGGAATGGGCCTTGGGCGATGCCGAGCGCAATGACGGTATCATCCTGATCGTCGCCCCGAACGAGCGCAAGATGCGTGTCGAAGTGGGTTACGGCCTGGAAGGGGTCATCCCCGACGGCCTTGCCTTCGAATATGTCGAAGGCATGAAGCCCTATTTCCGCGATGGCGATTATTCGGCCGGTATCAGCTGGGGCGCAGACCAGATCCTCAAGCAGTTGGAGCTGCCGCCCGAAGAAGCGGCAAAAGTCGCCCAGCAGGCGAGCGCCCAACGGGAAAGCGACGGCGGCTTTCCAATCGGCGCGCTGGTCTGGTTCGGTTTCATCTTTTTCTTCTTTATCCTGCCCATGCTGAGCGGACGTGGCCGACGGCGGCGCTATCGCAAGGGACCGTGGGGCAATGCCGCGCGCGACATCATGCTGTGGGAAGCCGGCAAGGCAATCGCCCGTGGCCTCAGCGATGACGACTGGGGCGGCGGCGGTGGCTGGGGCGGTGGTGGCTTCGGCGGCGGCGGTTTCGGAGGCGGCGGCTTTAGCGGTGGCGGCGGCAGTTTCGGGGGCGGCGGCGCCTCCGGGGGGTGGTAATGGGCTATCTTTCGCAATCCGATCACAAGATCGTGTCCGATGCCGTTGCGGCAGCGGAACTGACGACAAGCGGTGAAATCGTGACCGTTCTGGCCGACCGCAGCGATGGATATTCCGATGTCGTGCTGGTCTGGGCCGTGGCCCTTTCCTTCACCGCGATGAGCCTGTTCGCCGTAATCCCGCAGCCTTTCATGGACCTGTGGGATTCGCTGGTCGGAGGCTGGATGCATGAATGGACGACCGGCGAACTGGCCAGCATGACCATCGCGCTGGGACTCGTCGCCTTTACGGTGGGGTGGCTGGTGCTGAGCTGGGACCCACTGCGCTTCGCCCTCACTCCCGGACCGCTGAAAAGCGCGCGTGTACACAACAGCGCGATTACGCACTTCAAGGTTGGCGCCGAACAGCGCACGCATGGCCGCACCGGCGTATTGCTGTACCTTTCAATGCGCGAACACCGGGCTGAAATCGTCGCCGACCAGCCGATCGCCGAAATCGTCCCTGCGGAAGTCTGGGGTGAAGCGATGGCAGACATGCTGGCCGAATTGAAGCAAGGCCATATCGCCGAAAGTCTGGCCATCGGGGTGCACGATGTCGGCAAGGTGCTGGCGGAACATTTCCCGCGCACCGAAGACGACAGAAACGAACTTCCCGACCGTCTGATCGAAGTCTGACCATGCCTGTTCCCGATCACGATGCAGACGAACAGATCGTCTGGCAGGGCGACTATATCACCGCCAAAAAGCGCGGACGGTGGGAATATGTCGGCCGCCCACGCAACATCCGCGCCGCAGTGATCCTTGCCGTCGACGACGACCGGCATGTCCTGCTCGTCGAACAATATCGCGTGCCGCTCGGCCGCCCATGCATCGAACTGCCCGCAGGGCTGATCGGCGACGAGGAAGAGTTTGGCGACGAAGACCCGCTCGCCGCGGCCGGTCGCGAACTGGAAGAGGAAACCGGCTACCGGGCCGAGGTGCTGGAAGATCTGGGCACTTTCTGGTCTTCGCCGGGAATGGTCAGCGAAAGTTTCACCCTGGTCCGCGCGAGCCATCTCGCCAAGGTCGGTCAGGGCGGCGGTGTCGGTGGTGAAAACATCACCGTTCACCGCGTCCCACTGTCGGAAGTCGGTGCTTTTGTCGCCGCCAAGCGCCGCGACGGTTGCGGGATCGATGTGCGCATGCTCTTGCTGCTGGGACAGGGATTACTGGCAGGAGAGTGAAAATGGCCAACGGACGGTGTGCAGGCAAGCTGGCGCTGGTGACAGGCGCGGCTCAGGGGCTGGGGCGCGCACATGCCACCCGCCTCGCCGAAGAGGGTGCAAGGGTGCTGTGCACCGATATCAATGGTGACGGCGCTGCCGAGACCGCTTCCCTGATCAACGATCAGCTGGGCAGTGGCACCGCTTTCGCCATCCAGCACGATGTTACCGATCCACACGCCTGGGAAGCCGCCGTCGATGCCGCGCGCGACAATATCGGCGGCCTCAACGTGCTGGTGAACAATGCCGGGATCGGCGTTGGCGGCGATATCGAAAGCTGCGATTTCGACGATTGGAAACGCTGCTTTGCAGTCAATGTCGATTCGATCTTTCACGGTTGCCAGAAAGCGCTGCCCCTGATGCGGGATCACGCACCGGGATCGATCGTGAACATATCCAGCATTGCGGGCCTGATCGCCAGCGACACAATGCCGGCCTATAACTCATCGAAAGCGGCAGTGTGGATGCTGACCAAGTCCATCGCGCTGCACTGCGCCAAGAAAAACATGCAGATCCGCTGCAATTCGGTGCACCCGACGTTCGTCGATACGCCGATCCTCGATGGCACGGCGCTCAACCACAATCTCGACAAGGGTGTGCTGATGGAAAAGCTGGCCCGGCAGATTCCGTTGAAATTCGTCGGCGAACCCAACGATATCGCCAATGCCGTGGTCTATCTCGCCAGCGATGAGAGCCGCTTTATGACGGGCGCAGAACTCAAGCTCGATGGCGGAATTTCGGCGATGTAGTTCCCGAAGGCAGAAACAAGAGAGGGGCCATTCGGCCCCTCCCGGTTTTCTGATCTAGAGCCACGGCCGGCACGAAAACCGGGACGGTTGGCATGGGCCGTGGTCAGTCGGCGATCAGGGCGATCGCGAGGTAGAGCAGAATGAAGCTGCCAAATCCCAGCAGCGTTCCTGCGACGAATCCTAAACGGACCCAGAGTGCGTCGATTTCGAAGTGACGCGCGATGCCGGCGCAGACCCCCAGCATCTTGCCATTGGCACGGTCGAGGGCGAAGTTTTTCTCAGGTCGCACGACAGGGTCTTCTTCGCGAAACTTCAGATTGCTCATGCGATCAGTCCATTCGGCGATGCGGGAACGATGGCGGTGGCGAAAAATACCGCCGAGAGCGCGAGCGAAAAGGCAGCTGCGAAAAGCTTGTTGCCATTTTCAGAGTTGAACATGTGATCTTTCCTTATTTCGGCTTGGTTGGCGAGCTGGCTTAGGCGACGAGACCGGCGGGGCTTGCTGGCACGATGGCAGCGGCCATGAAGACTGCCGAAACGCTCAGAGCGAAGACGGCGGCGAGTGCACGGTTGCTGGCATATTCGAAGATGGACATTGTGGTTCTCCTTGATCCTTGGTTCGTTTTCCCGGACCATCCGGGATGCCAACTACACTGCAACGGGTGTGCCAAACTGAAGAGAGCGCGGAATTCCGCCAATTTTTCCTGAACCGAAGAAGTGCGCATCGTTAATCTATCCGAAAGGTTGGGAAATTTCCCCAACTGTTGGAAATGGCCTGATTGAAGTGGCGGCAGAACCTTCCGCGCGCTATCGCAGCCACTCCTTATGGCGCTCGACCGCATCTCCCTCACTGACTTCCGCAACCACCCTGCCACCGAGCTGGGCGGCACTGCGCAGTTCAACCTGCTGGTCGGCGAAAACGGTGCGGGCAAGACCAACATCCTCGAAGCGCTTTCTCTCCTTGCCCCCGGTCGCGGGCTGCGCCGGGCGTCCCTCAGCGACATGGCTCGCGCCGACAGCAGTGCAGGGTTCGGCATTGGCGCCAGTCTGATCCAGGATGAAGAACCGGTCCGCCTCGCCACCTATTCCGAAAGCGCCAGCCCCGGGCGTCGACGCGTGCGCATCAACGGGGCGGAGAGCAGCGCGACAGGTCTTGGCGAATGGTTGGCAGTCACATGGCTGACGCCAGCCATGGATGGCCTGTTCACCGGCCCTGCCGGCGACCGCCGCCGCTACATGGACCGCCTCGCCCTCGCGCTCGAACCGTCCCACGCCAGTCACGCCGCCCGCTATGAAGGGGCCCTGCGCGAACGCAACCGCCTGCTGTCCGATTTGCGAGAGCCCGAAAGTGCCTGGCTCGATGCGATAGAGGCACAGATGGTCCTGCACGGTTCGGCGCTGATGCAGGGGCGTGCGCGGCTGGTGGAAACGCTGGCCGTGCGGCTTGCGGAAATGCCAGCCGAACCCTTCGCCCGCCCTGCCCTGACCTATTCTCCCAGCGCGCCCGATCATGCCGATGGGCTGTCCCAGGCGCTATATGATAACCGTCGGCGCGACCGGGCAGCGCAGCGCACGTTGAGGGGCCCCCATCGCGACGAGCTTGAGGTCATCCACGCAGCCAAGCGCGTGCCTGCGGCACAAAGTTCCACGGGAGAGCAAAAGGCGATGCTGGTGGCCATGACGCTCGCCCATGCAGGGCTGACGACGCAAGGACGCGCCGGCCTGTTACTGCTCGACGAAGTGGCCGCGCATCTTGATCCCGTCCGCCGCGCCGCCCTGTTCGACCAGTTACGCAGCAGCGGTGCACAGGTCTGGATGACCGGGACCGAGCTGGCCCCATTCAGCAGCATCGCGGCTGAATCCGCCGTCTGGCACGTCAGCGCAGGAACGGTGGCCCGCGACTAAGGCTTGGGCGGCAGCGCCTTTTGCACATCCTCCATCGTATCGCGGACAAGCGCGGCAATCCCATCTGCCGTGGGATGAATGCGATCCTCGAGAAACAGGCTGCGGTCTTCGTAAATGCTTTCCAGCCAGAAGGGCACAAGCTCTACATCATATTTTTTCGCCAGATCGCCATACAGGCTGTCGAACTGCTGCTGATACTCACTGCCGTAATTGGGCGGCGACCGCATACCCATCAGCAACACGGGGATCCCGCGCCCGCGCAATTCCTGCAGCATCGCATCGAAATTGGCACGCGTCTGATCGGGCTGAATTCCGCGCAGCATATCGTTGCCGCCAAGTTCGAGGATAACGAGATCGGGTGTCGCTTCCTGCGCATCAAGTGTGAAGGCCAGCCGTTGCAGTCCGGCTGCGCTGGTGTCGCCCGATACCCCTGCATCGATGACCCGCGCATTGACGCCGCCTGCGCGCAAGGCATCTTCCAGCTGTTCGGGATAGCCTTGATCTTCTTCCAGACCGTATCCCGCAAACAGGCTGTCACCAAAGGCCAGGATACGCCGCTCCGGCCCTTCGACCGCGATATCGGATGCAGACGCAGTTTCGACTGTTTCCGTTGCGGACGGCTGCGCCGCATCCTCTGAACTGCCACAAGCGGGCAGTGCCAGAGCGACGAACAATATCGATAAATACCGCAATCGCATCGTCGAGCTTCCTTGTGCAACGTCTCGCCCCATGTCATCGCAGTCCGGTGACGAACTCTCAAGCCGCGATTTCCGCCCGCAACCTCACCCTTACCCTCGGCACCAGTGATGCTCCTGTGGAGATTCTTCGCGGAATCGACCTCGACATTGCTCAGGGTTCCACTGTGGCCCTGCTCGGCCCTTCCGGATCCGGCAAAAGTTCGCTGATGGCGGTTCTATCGGGCCTGGAACGGGCCAGCAGCGGCAGTCTGCACGTCGCGGGCGAAGATTTCGCCACGCTGGACGAGGACGCACTCGCCCATGCGCGCCGCGGCCGTATCGGCATCGTCTTGCAGGCATTTCATCTTCTGCCGACCATGACGGCGCTGGAAAACGTCGCCACGCCGATGGAACTGGCAGGAGAACGTGATGCGCAGGTTCGCGCCAAGGCAGAACTAGAAGCGGTCGGGCTTGGCCACCGGTTCGACCATTATCCCCAGCAGCTGTCTGGCGGAGAGCAGCAGCGCGTGGCCATCGCCCGGGCCATTGCCCCGCGCCCCGCCCTGATTTTCGCCGACGAGCCGACCGGCAATCTCGATGCCGCGACGGGGCACGAAATTGTCGATCTGCTGTTCAACCGCCGCGCCGAGACCGGGGCAACGCTGCTGGTCATCACTCACGATCCCGAACTTGCGGAACATTGCGAGCGTGTGCTGCAGCTTGGCGACGGCCGCATTGCCAGCGACACTGCTGCATGAGTTGGGCGACCGCCTGGCTGATCGCACGGCGTGATCTGAATGCCCGCTTCCGCGGCCTGCGCCTGCTGCTGGTATGCCTGTTTCTGGGTACTGGCGCACTTGCCGCAATCGGCTCGCTCACCGCTGCGATCGAACGTGAGATCGAAACCAACGGACGCAGCTATCTTGGCGGCGACCTGCAAGTGGAATTGTGGCAGCGCGACCTTTCCGACACGGAACGCGCCGCTCTGGAGGAACTGGGTGATATTTCCGCCGGGACCCGCATGCAGGCAATGGCGCGATATGGCGAACAGGCTGCACCGATCGAACTGAAGGCCGTCGATACGGCTTACCCACTCTATGGCGAGCTGACCCTCGACGACGGGCGCGCTGTCGGAGCACCTGGCCGTCGTGAAGCCTGGCTTTCCCCCGGCGCGGCGGACCGTCTGGGCGTTGCGCAGGGCGACACGATTGCCATCGGGACCGAAACCCTGTCCGTGGGCGGGATCATTGCCGACGAGCCCGACCGGCTTGGCGAAGGGTTCCAGCTCGGCCCGACCATCATCGTGGCCCAAGACCTGCCCCTTCGCGCCGGTTTGATCGCGCCGGGATCGATGTACCAGTCGAAGACGCGCGTCCGTTTTACCCGGAACCGCGATGCGGAAGCTGTCGGAGAGGAGCTGAAGCGGCAATTTCCAGACGCCGGCTTCGATATCGATACAGCCGACCGCGCCGCCCCCGGCACCGATCGGTTCGTGGACCGGATGAGCGAGTTTCTCACTCTTGTCGGCCTTGCGGCGCTGGTCATTGCCGGCATCGGTATCGGTGGCGGCGTGACGTCTTATCTCGATGCTCGCAGACAGGGGATCGCCACGCTCAAGATTCTTGGCGCGACCAGCAGCGATATTGCGCGCATTTATGCGTTGCAGATCCTCGCCGCGACCCTTGCGGGCAGCCTGGCAGGCATCGTGGCGGGCATCGCGATCGTCCCGCTTCTGGCATCGGCCCTGCAGGGACTCTTGCCGGTCTCCAGCGGCGTGATCATCGATCCCGGCGCCATTCTGCTGGCACTTTCCTATGGCTTGCTGGTCGCGCTGGTTTTCGCCGCGCCGCCACTGCTGCGGGCCCGCAATTTCCCGGCCATGGCGCTGATGCGCGCGCGGGTCACCCCGCTGGCCCGCGACCCACGGGCATTCGTGCTGGTCGGCGGCGGGCTGACAGCGATCATCGCGCTGGCCCTGCTTACCGCAGACAATCCTCTGCTCTCCGCCAGCTTTCTTGCCGGAGCCGCCGCCATACTCGGGCTGCTCGCTTTAGTCGGGCTCGGCATCCGCAAGCTCGCCGCGGTGCTGCCGCGTCCAAATAGCCCGATTGCGCGCAACGCGCTGGCCAATCTTCATCGACCTGGCTCCTCCACCGGCGCGCTGGTGACTGCGCTCGGCTTCGGTCTCTCGGCCTTCGTTTTGCTGGCAGCCGTTCAGAGCGCCATCGACGGCAATATCGCCAAACGTGTGCCGGAGCGCGCACCCGATTATTTCGTACTCGACATCCCGCGTGACCGACTGAGCGAGTTTGAAACGCTGGTGCGCGATGCCGATCCCGATGCCAGCTGGCGTACCGTACCCGCACTGCGTGGGTCCGTGCTCGCCTTCGGCCCGGAAGGCGCGATGACGCGCACTGCCGATCTTAAAGAAATACCCGACGGCGCCTGGGCCCTGCGCGGAGAACGCGGCCTGACCTATGCCGATACGCTGCCGGACGGCAACGAATTGACGCAAGGGGCATGGTGGGGGCCCGCATATTCCGGCGAAGCGCTGGTCTCTGTCGACGAAGATTTCGCCGAGGCGGCCGACCTCAAGGTCGGCGACATGCTGACCTTCGGCGTGCTCGGCGTCGAACGCACGGCCCGGATTGCCAATCTGCGCCGGATCGATTGGGAAAGCATGGGGTTCAATTATGTCTTCGTGCTCAGCCCAAATGCCATTCAGGATGCCCCCCATAATCTTGCCGCGACGATAGAGCTGAGCCCCGGAACGGCGACCAGCCCGCTGCTGCAATCGCTTGTCGCTGCCCTGCCATCCACCTCGGTGATCGAAGTGGGCGGTGTGCTGGAACAGGCCCGAACCATTCTCGAACAGGTAGGCTTTGCCACCCTGGCCGCCGCAAGCGTAGCGGTGCTGGCGGGCCTTGCCGTGTTGCTGGGAGCGATTGCAGCGGCTCGCGCGGCGCGCACATACGACACCGTTGTCCTCCGGGTCCTCGGGGCTGACCGTCGCCAGATACTGGTGATGCAGCTGATCGAATATGTTGTTCTGGCCGCCGCCCTTGCGGTGGTGGCACTCGCCATCGGGAGCCTGGCGGCCTGGCTGGTGATTACGCAGCTGTTCGAATTCGACTGGCTGCCCGATTGGGGGGAAGTGCTTGCCGTACTCGGCCTTGGCATCGCCGTCGTGCTCGCCTTTGCACTGGGTGCCTCGCTGCCACTGCTGCGGGCCAAACCGGCCCAGGCCTTGCGGGCTCTCTGAAAACAGGTCTTCAAAGCCCCACAGTCTAACAAGCAGAGTTGCCAGAAATCACCAAAGCGTCACGGCCAGTCTGAATATCCCTTTTGCAGTTCCCGGGCAGGGGCTCTCAGGACAAAAGAAAAGGGGGCCCGAAAGCCCCCTCTCCCGTAACTCCGATGGCGCTTCGATCAGAAACGCATGCGTGCGGCAACGCCGTAGGTGCGCGGCTGGTTCGGGTAACCCGAGATCGCCTGACCCTGTGCCACTGCCGGGAAGACCGTCGAGATATACCGGTCATCAAGCAGGTTGCGGCCCCACACGCTCAGTTCCAGCCCCATGTTGAATGCATAGGTGAGCGATGCGTTGAGGTTGTTGACCTCGCGGCGATAAGGGCGGGCGGCATCGATGGCCGGGCCGAAGTCGCGCTCTCCGGTGGCCGGATCGGTCACGATGAAGTTGGTCAGACCGGAAACGACCTGCACCGGTGACTGATAGGAGAAGTCGCCGCGCAGGATGACATGATCGCCACTGGCATTGATTTCCTTATCGTATTGCGCACCGAATACGGCGGAGATCTTGGGTACGCCAGGAACCTCTTCACCCGACAGATCGCCTACCGGCGAATTGACGAAGCTGTCATACTTCGCGTCGAGATAAGTCATGCCCAGGCTGAGCGTAAGTTCCTTGCTGGCGTAGAACTGACCATCGAATTCGACCCCGAAGGTTTCCTGTTTGCCCGCATTCGACAGGATGAACGAGCTACCGGTGAAGGTGTTTGCCTGGAAATCCTTGATCGCCTGCTGGAAGAGAGTCAGGTTTGCTGCGGCGCGGCTCCAGTTGCCCTTGATCCCGAATTCGAAGACTTCCGAATTTTCGGCCTCGGCGAAACGAGTGCCGGGACGCAGATTGGTGACCGCCAGGTTCTGTGCCTGCAGCGCCGCAAAGTCGGTCGGGAGCGGACGGCTATCGCGCGACAGGTTGAAGCTGGGTGCCTTGTAACCGGTCGCCCAGCTTGCATAGACATTCAGCGTCGGCGTGACTTCGTAAGCCAAGCGGACGTTCCAGCTCCAGTCGTCATCATTGGTGGAACAATCCTCGACCGCGTTCGGGCAGTTCTGCATCGGCGGCAGGAACTGGAACGGGGTCAGCGCCAGCAGCGGGTTGACCGCCGCATTGGTATCATTGGCATCGGCAAACGCCTGTACGCCAGCCGACACCTGCCCGAAGGCTGCCGGATTTGCGCCGGCAAAGGCGCCGATTTCGGCCTGCGTGGCCGGGCGGCCAAGGCCGAGCAGCGTCCCGACCTGCGAAGAAAGGCCCTGTGCGAAGATGGCGCGGTTGCCCGATGCCACCAGATCGATGTTCGAGAACACATCCGTGCTCGTCGAATTGGTGACGATCTTCTTCTTGTCCTTGGTGTAGTTCGCACCAAGCGTCAGGACCAGGCGATCGGTGATTTCGAAATCGACATTACCGAAGAACGAATAAGCTTCGTTGTCCTGAACGATGTTGTTGAAGAAGCCCTGGCCTTCACCGAAGAACTGGCCGGTGTAATCCGTGCCATTGAGCGCCGAGAGCGTTGCTTCGAGCGTGTTGATGTTCTGCGTACCGCCGGTTGCGCCCTGCAGCAGCAGGTTCGCATAGGGGCGGAAAGCGCTCCCGAAGACGATCTGGTCCGCCGTATCGACGCGCTCGTCGAAATAGTACCCACCGATCAGGAAGTTGATCGGCCCGTCGAAATCCGAAGCGAAACGCAGTTCCTGGGTGAAGGTGTTGATATCGGCGTCGCCGACATTCGCACCCGAAGCGATCGGGGCGCTGGTAAAGTCCACATCCTGGTTCGCGGATAGATGGGTTTCGCGATATGCCGTGATCGACGTCATCGTCACCGGACCGAATTCATAATCGATCTGGCCCGAAATGCCGTAGTTTTCGATGTCGTTGATCGGGTCCACATCGGTGTACACCACATCGCCATCGGGATTATTGCGGAAGTCGTTCAACTGACCGCCGATAAGCTGGATGGCACCGGTTTCTGCCGACGGGGCAACGTTGACGACACCGCAGCAGCGTTCCTTGATCTTGTCGTAATCGCCGATCACGCGGATACGCAGCGGGCCGCCATTGTCGAACAGCATCTGGCCGCGGGTAAACCAACGGTTGCGATCGTTCAGATCGTCGCCATTCACGGCATTGGTCAGGAAGCCATCACGCTTGTTGATGCCTCCGCCCAGGCTGAAGGCAAGCGAATCGCTCACCGGTCCGGTGACGAAGCCTTTCAGGACCATGGCGTCGTAATTGCCGTAGCTCGCTTCGACCATGCCGCCGAAATCGAACTGCGGTTCCTTGGTAACGATCGAGATCACGCCCGCACTGGCGTTCTTGCCGAACAGAGTCGACTGGGGGCCGCGCAGAACTTCGACGCGCTGAATGTCGGGAAGGTCTGAAATCTGCGAGATGGCCCGGCTGCGATAGACGCCGTCGACGAACATGGCGACCGACGGTTCCAGACCGATATTGTTGCCGTCCGTGCCGAAGCCGCGGACGGAATAGCTGGTGGCGAAGGCGCTCTGGTTCTGGCTGACCCGCAGCGAAGGAACCACGGTAGCGAGATCGGAAACATCGCGGATCTGGGCGCGTTCGATGGTCTCTGCACTGGTCACACTGACGGCGACCGGCGTTTCCTGCAGCGTCTGTTCGCGCTTGGTAGCGGTCACGACGATGACATTGCCTGCCGAAGCATTTGCCGCAACAGGGGCGCTGCTGCCCTGCTCCTGACCGTCGTCGACATCACCGGCGTCCTGCGCGGCGACCGAAGTCGGCAGGGCAATTGTTGCGACACCGACAAGCATGGCTGTACGAACCGTCGCAGTGCGGCCGAAAGCAGTGAAATTCATGAAAGGTCCTCTTCTCTCAAGACGTATCTTGGTCCGCTGCGCGGCTCCCAAAATGCGCGCATGCAGGTATCGACTACCAGACTCCCCCTCTGTCTGAAACATTTAGCAGACGAACATATGAGCTGGTTCGACGACTGTGCCTTTCGCGTTACACAGCAAGATCTTGCCGCAGTGCAGCATCTCCGCTAGGGGCGCGGCCTAATCACGCAACGCTATCGGGCGTTGACGCTACGGCACCCTAATCGAAAGCACACCTCATGTCCCGCGACCTGCGCAACGTGGCCATCATTGCCCACGTCGACCATGGCAAGACCACTCTTGTCGACCAGCTTTTCCGTCAGTCCGGCACGTTCCGCGAAAACCAGCGCGTCGAAGAACGGGCGATGGATTCGAACGATCTGGAAAAGGAACGCGGGATCACGATTCTGGCCAAATGCACCAGCGTCGAATGGAACGGCAAACGCATCAACATCGTCGACACGCCGGGCCACGCCGACTTCGGTGCCGAAGTCGAACGCATCCTGTCCATGGTCGATGGGGTGATCCTGCTGGTGGACAGCGCCGAAGGCCCGATGCCGCAGACCAAATTCGTCACCGGCAAGGCGCTCGCTCTCGGCCTGCGCCCGATTGTGGTGGTCAACAAGATCGACCGCAGCGATGCCCGCCCGCAGGAAGTGCTGGACGAAGTCTTCGATCTTTTCGCCTCGCTCGACGCCAATGACGACCAGCTCGACTTTCCCAGCCTGTGGGCGTCGGGCCGCGATGGCTATGCCAGCGATGACGAACATGCGCGGGATGGCAATCTAGAGCCGCTGTTCCAGCTGATCGCCGATCATGTGCCGGCGCCCGGTCTCGATACCGAAGCGCCTTTCAGCTTCCTGGCAACCCTGCTCGACCGCGACAATTTCATGGGCCGCGTACTCACCGGGCGGGTTCAGTCCGGCAAGCTGAACGTCAACGATCCGATTCATGCGCTCGACGCACAGGGCAATGTCATCGAAGTCGGTCGTGCGACCAAGCTGTTGAGCTTCGACGGTCTCGACCGCGTCCCGGTCGATCACGCCGAGGCTGGCGATATCATCGCGCTTGCAGGCCTCGAAAAGGCGACTGTTGCCAATACGATTGCCGATCCAAGCATAAAGACGCCGATCGAAGCGCAGCCGATCGATCCGCCTACCCTCGCCATGCAGTTTTCGGTCAACGACAGCCCGCTGGCTGGCCGCGAAGGCAGTAAGGTCACCAGCCGCATGATTCGCGATCGCCTCTATCGCGAAGCAGAAACCAATGTCGCGATCCGCATCACCGAAAGTGAAGACAAGGACAGCTTCGAAGTCGCTGGACGCGGCGAATTGCAGCTGGGCGTTCTGATCGAAACCATGCGTCGTGAAGGTTTCGAACTTGGCATTTCCCGCCCGCGTGTGCTGTTCCGCACGGAAGACGGTCAGCGCATGGAGCCGTTCGAAACCGTCGTCATCGATGTCGATGACGAACATTCCGGTACGGTCGTGGAAAAGATGCAGCGCCGCAAGGCCGAACTGACCGAAATGCGTCCCTCGGGCCAGGGCAAGACCCGCATCACCTTCTCCGCCCCCAGCCGCGGCCTCATCGGCTATCACGGCGAATTCCTGTCCGACACGCGCGGCACAGGCATCATGAACCGCCTGTTCGAAAAGTACGACACCTATCGCGGCCCGATCGAGGGTCGCCAGAACGGCGTGCTTATCTCGATGGTCCCTGGTGAGGCTGTGCCTTATGCGCTGAACGCGCTGGAAGATCGCGGCGAACTGTTCATCCGCGGTGGCGCCAAGATCTACGAAGGCATGATCATCGGTGAAAATGCCAAGCCAGACGATCTCGAAGTGAACCCGATGAAGTCGAAGCAACTGACGAACTTCCGTTCGACCGGCAAGGACGACGCCATCCGCCTGACGCCGCCGCGTGTGATGACGCTGGAACAGGCCATCGCCTATATCGATGATGACGAGATGGTCGAAGTCACGCCCGAAAGCATTCGCCTGCGCAAGGCAATCCTGGACCCGCACGAACGCAAGCGCGCGAAGCGCGCGGCGCAGCTTTAAACTTCAGGCACTGCTACCCTAGAGTGCCCGGGACCATCTGCGAAGTGGCGCGGCAGTCCGGTAAGAACCAGTCAGACAATGAAAAAGGGCGGCCGCATCGCGACCGCCCTTTCTTTTTCGTTTCGTCCCGGATCAGAAGCGGAAGTTCAGCCCCGCACGGAACGAGTTCACTTCGAGCTGACGTCCGGTCGGACGCATGTTGGTTCCGCCCGATTCAAGCAGGAACGGATTGGTTGCAGGTGCGGTGCCAGCACCGACTGCAACGTAATAATCGTCCTTCTCGAAATGCGTACGCAGATATTCGAGGTTCAGACTGATGTTATTCGTCAGGTACAGTTCTGCACCGACGCCGTACTGTGCGCCCCACAGCCATTCGTCGTCATTCACCTGAGTGAAGCTGTTGGCCGTGTTGGTGGTGGTGAAATCGTGATCGATCTTGCCATAGACGGCACCGCCCGTGGCATAGATCAGGCCGCGGCCATCACCCGGCGAAATGCCCAGGCGGCCACGCAGGGCGACGGAGTAATCGATTTCGCGCGCGACGGTGTAGCTTGCCGGAGTGGAGCTGAAAGCGGTGGTGTAGTCCACGGCATTCGACTTGGCCCCTTCCAGCACCACGCCGGCCACGAACATATCGCCCAGACGACGGTCCATACCGACCTTGATCGCATAGCCCAGTTCCTGATCGTCGTCACCGCAACTGAAGGTGGCTGAACCGCCATTGGGCTGGCCGTTGCACTGCCCCGGTGCAAAGGCGTTGGCTCCGGTCACGGTGGTGACGGCATCGGTAAAATCACCATCTTGATCGGTGTCGAAAGCCAGAGCTTCGTCCTTGCCGTCCTTGATGGATTCGACGCTCAGCGTGCCGCCCACATAGAAGCCGTTGAAGTAGTCCGGATTGGCATCCTGGGCCATCGCAGGCTGAGCGATTCCGCCCGCCAAAATAGCGGTTGCCAGTAATGTCGATTTTTTCATGTGAAAACCCGTATGAAAGTTTGAACCCTGTTGCAGGCTGTGACGCCCGAGAGCTTTGGACGTTCCCACTGCTGATGGTGAACTGCTGACGATGTGACATTTTGGCGACAAGTTTGGCACGCCAGAAATACCGGGTTTCAGTACTCCTATTGACAGAACAGAAGGTTGTGCCGGGGGTGCAGTGGCCATTCGGGCGCAGTTCTGGTACAGGGCCCGCCCATGCAAACGGGAACATATATTTCACTCGCCTTATATTTTATTCTCATGATCGCGATCGGCCTGTGGTCGTGGAAACGTTCGACCGACACCAGCGAAGGATATCTTCTCGCCGGGCGGAACCTTCATCCAGCGGTTGCGGCCCTTTCGGCCGGGGCATCGGACATGAGCGGATGGCTGCTGCTCGGTCTGCCTGGCGCGCTCTATGCCAGCGGTCTGGTCGAAGCGTGGATCGGGATCGGCCTGTTCGCAGGTGCTCTCGCCAATTGGTTCATCGTGGCACCGCGGCTGCGCGAACAGACGGAACGGTACGGCAATGCACTGACCATCCCTGAATTTCTGGCCAATCGTTTCCCCGACAAGGCGGTGGCCCTGCGCGTGGTTTCCGCGCTGATCGTCGTCGTTTTCTTTGCTGTTTACACCGCAGCGGGCCTCGTCGGCGGTGGCAAGCTGTTTGAAACGAGCTTTGCGGGCCTGTTCGGCGATATCGGAATGTCCGATTACATGCTCGGCATCTGGATCACCGCGTTGGTGGTGCTCGCATACACCATGGTCGGGGGGTTTCTCGCCGTCAGCCTGACCGATTTCGTCCAGGGTCTCATCATGGTAGTGGCACTGATCGTAATGCCTCTGGTGGTGATGTTCGGCGAAGGCGGCAGCTCAGGCGGATCGCTTACCGAAGTGCCGGTGGATGGCTTTCTCAGCCTGACCAACGGGCTGACGATGCTGGGCTTTATCAGCGCCGTGACCTGGGGTCTGGGCTATTTCGGGCAGCCCCATATCATCGTGCGTTTCATGGCCATCGACACGGTCGAAAAAGTGCGTCCGGCGCGTACCATCGGGATGACCTGGATGGGCGTGGCCCTACTTGGTTCCATCGGCATCGGCATCGCAGGCCGAGCGTTCACACAGCGCAACGGCATCGTGGTGGACGATCCGGAAACGATTTTCATCGTCCTCGCCAATCTGCTGTTCCACCCGCTGGTCACCGGCTTCCTGCTCGCCGCATTGCTGGCGGCGATCATGTCGACGATCTCGTCCCAATTGCTGGTGGCGTCCAGCTCGCTGACAGAAGATTTCTACAAGCTGTTCTTCCGCAAGAATGCTTCCGAACGCGAAAGCGTGAACGTCGGTCGCGTCTGTGTGGCGCTGGTGGCGATTGCAGCGATCATCATCGCCAGCGATCCGGAAAGCGAAGTGCTTGGTCTGGTGTCCAACGCATGGGCCGGGTTCGGCGCGGCTTTCGGGCCGCTGATCATTCTCTCGCTCACCTGGGACCGGATGACCGGCGCAGGCGCCGTGGCGGGCCTGATAACGGGTGCTGCTGTGGTCATGGCGTGGATTGCGCTGGGCTGGAATGCGGCGTTGCCGGGTATGGATCAGGGGCTTTACGAAATCGTCCCAGGCTTCATCGCCGCATGGATCGCCATCGTCATCGTCAGCAAGGCGACCACGATCTCGTCAGAGCGGCGCTTGCCAGCCTGACGCGCTTTCTGCACACCGTCTCCTGAACGAAAGGAGACGAGTATGAGAGCGTTACTGGCCGGAGTTGCTGCCCTTGCCCTGGCTGCCAGCCCTGCGATTGCGCAAGGCCCGGCGCAAAAGCGCAGTGTCGAGCAGCAGATCGGCGCGGGTGGCCGCCCGGTCGGCGCAAACTGGTCTCGCAGTCCGATCATCGCGCAGCACGGAATGGCGGCGACGGCTCATCCACTGGCGACACAGATCGCGCTCGATATCCTCAAGGACGGTGGCAGCGCGGTCGACGCGGCCATCGCCGCCAACGCGGCGCTGGGACTGATGGAGCCCACCGGCAACGGCATCGGCGGCGATCTGTTCGCCATCATCCATGATCCGGCAAGCGGTAAGCTGTACGGGATCAACGGGTCCGGCCGCAGCCCCAGGGGCCAGACGCTCGCCCAGCTCAAAGCCAAGCTCGGCGGGGCAGATGCCCTGCCCCCATACGGCGCGCTGCCAGTCACCGTGCCGGGGACAGTCGATGCCTGGTTCGCCATGCACGCACGCTTCGGCAAGCGGAGTATGGCGGAAAACCTCGCCCCGGCGGTCCGTTATGCCCGCGAAGGCCATCCGATCGCGCCCGTCATCGGCATGTATCTCGACCGCGCGTTCAAGGCATTTTCCGCGCGGCAGGACGAATTCGATTTCACCAACGCCCGCAAGGTCTGGTTCGCCGACGGCGCAGCGCCCGAAGCTGGCGAGATCTTCCGCAATCCCGACCTTGCCGATACGCTGGAGACAATCGGGCGCGAGGGACGCGATGCCTATTATGATGGCGCCTTGACCGATGTGATGGTGGATTATCTGCGCAGCCAGGGCAGCGCCATGACCCACGTCGACTTCGCATCCCACGCCAGCGAATGGGTAGAGCCTGCCTGCGCCGAGTACAAAAACGGTTACGAACTGTGCGAGCTGCCCCCCAACAGCCAGGGCTTTGCGGCACTCCAGATGGTCAATATCCTTAAGAATATCGATCTTTCGCAATGGGAACGCGGCAGCCCGGAGGCGATGCATTACATGGTCGAGGCCAAGCGGATCGCCTATGCCGATGTCGCGCGCTTCTATGCCGATCCGGCCTTCGGCAAATTCCCGGAAGAGCTGCTGTCCGACGAATATGGCGCGCTGCGGTTCAAGCTGATCGATCCTGCCAAGGCTACACCGGAATTCGGCCCCGGCGAACCCAAGCTGGAGGGGGAAGGCGACACGACCTATATGACCGTGGTCGATGGCGATGGCATGATGGTCAGCCTCATCCAGTCGAACTATCGCGGCATGGGGGGCGGACTGGTCGCGCCCGGCACCGGCTTCATGTTTCAGGACCGCGGCGAACTGTTCAGCCTCGATCCTGCCCATCCCAATGCCTATCAACCCGGCAAGCGCCCTTTCCACACGATCATCCCGGCCTTCGTGAAGAAGGATGGCCAGCCTTACATGACGCTGGGGCTGATGGGCGGCGGCATGCAGCCGCAGGGCCATGTGCAGGTGCTGGTCAATATCGTCGATTACGGCATGAATCTGCAGGAAGCGGGCGATGCCGCGCGTTTCAACCACGATGGTGGGCCGCAGCCGACCGAAGCGCTGAACGGGCCCTATGCCGATCCACTTGGTACACTGTTCGTCGAAGCCGGCATTCCCACGGCCACGGTGGAGCGATTGCGCGCCATGGGCCACAAGGTCGATGTGGTCGACAATGGCATCATGTTCGGCGGATATCAGGCCATTGCCCGCGATCCCGAAACCGGCGTACTGACCGGTGCGACGGAAATGCGCAAGGACGGGCAGGCCAGCGGATACTGAAGCCGCTGCGGCCCGCCCTGCCCCGACAGACTAGAAGTCGACCGAGACCGATCCGCGGAACGTGCGCGGGCGGCCCTGCAACAGGCGCGCGGTGTCGCCCGATCCGAAGGCACTGTAAGACGAGCTCCAGAATCGTTCGTCGGTCACATTGTCCACGCCGAACCGTAGGGTGAGCGGCGCGCCGCCAGCCGCCAGCACATAGCGCGCACCCAGATCGAGCGTGGTCCAATCGTCCAGAGAGCTGGTGTTGGTCGCATTCGCCGCCTGCTCGCCAGTGTGGATGACCCGTCCGGTCAGGGTGAAGCCCGGCACGAAGGGCACGTCCCATTCGACATTGGCGTTGAGCGTGTAATCGGGCACGCCCAGCGCGTCGTTCCCCTCGTTCACGCCACCCGGTGTGCGCTTCAGTTCCGCATCGATCACCGATCCGCCGGCGATCAGGCGCAGGCCATCGGTCGGCTGCACGGTAAAGAACAGTTCGATGCCCCGATTGCGCTGCTCGCCATACCGGCCATAGCGCAGTTGGCCCGGTGCGTCCGGATCGCTGCCCAGATAGGTGCTGGGCTGTTCGATCGTAAACAGCGCCAGGCTCGCCTGTACCCGGTCGAAGCCGATCTTGCCGCCGACTTCATACTGCACGGAACGGGCGGGTGCCAGCAACTGGCCACCGTTTGTCACCGGCAGCTCGCCTGCCTCGGGATTATCCGGGTCGATACCTGTGAGGGGCGCACGCGAACCTGGCTGAAGCCCTTCGATACGATTGGCAAACAGCGAAACCTGTTCGGTCGGCTTCACCACCAGCCCGATGACGGGAGTGATCGCACTGCTGCTCAACCGCCCGGTAAAATCGCCATTCGCGACATTGTAGCTCTTCTGCGTGATTTCCTGCAGTCGCAACCCGCCCGTCAACAGGATGCGATCATCCCAGAACCCGATAGTATCGGAGGCAAAGGCGCTCAGCTGCACCGACCGCGCTTTGGGATTGGGATCGTCCATATCACCACTGGCATAGGTGCTGACGGTGGGAAGCGGCGCGTCGACCGGATCGTAGAGATTGGTCGCGTAACCGGCACGGAAATCATAGGCGGTGCGGAATTCCTGCCAGCTGATATTCCCGCCGAAATTGATCTCATGAGTTACCGCTTCGCCCAACTTGACACGCAAGCCTGCTTCCACGGCTTCATTGTTGATGCGGGCCGGGATTATGGAAGAACTGATGGTGGCGGCACCGGTCGCAGCATCGGTGACGGTGATCCCGCCATAGGTGCCTTCTTCGTTCCCATCCAGCGCGCCGGCAGTGACATAAAGCATGGCGTTGTCCGCCACATCATATTCGATCCGCGCCAGGCCGAAGATATCGCGCAGTTCGGTGCTTGCGAAGGACGGACCATAATTGAGAGCGGATTCTGGCACGTCGGGGATGATGCCGTTACCGATCACGACCTGCGGGCGCAGATGGTTCACCTCGTAACGCTGATAGGCACCGTCCAGTGTGACCCGCAGATTGTCCGTCGTCCAGTCGAACGAAGCGCCGCCTACGATGGTACGGCGAAACTCGTCGTTCACTGCCACATCGCCGCTGCGAAAGGCGCCGTTGACGCGCACGCCGAACTGCCCGTTTGCGCCAAAGCGGCGGGCGACATCCGCGCTGCCGCCGAAATGGGCATCTGACAGGAAGCTCGCGGTCACCCGCGTCAGCGGGCTTTCACCGGCACGCTTCAATTGCAAGCTCACATTGCCACCGATCCCGGTACCACCCGGTGCCGCGCCATTGAGAAACGCATTGGCACCGTTCAGCACCTGCACACCCGAATACAGTTCGGGCGCGACCAACTGGCGCGGCGTGATACCGTAAAGCCCGTTCATCCCGATATCATCGCCATAAAGCGGGAAGCCGCGGATCACGAACTGTTCGGCCGCATTGCCAAAAGCGTAGGTCGTGCGGATAGAAGGATCGTTTTCCAGCACCTCGCCCAGCGTCAGCGGCTGCTGGTTCAGGATAAGGCTTTCATCGAACGTCCGCACGACGAATGGCACATCGAGTGCATCCTTGTCCCCTAGAACGCCCAGTTCACCGCCCGCGATCACTTCGGTCTGGTTGGCCCGCTGGGCCGTGACGACGATAACCTCTTGCGATGTCTGGTCCTGCGCCTGCGCAGGCGCTGCCAGCGCCGCGGCAATGGCAAAGGCCGGAAGCGGGAGGTGGTGCAGTTTCATTTCCTGATCTTTCTTGAAGGATAGTATTGATAAGTGCGGGGCAATCAGCGGGATCTGCGCAGCAGACCCGCGATGAGAACGGCAGGGGCACTGCCAACCAGGATCCAGGCGGCGACATCGCGCAGGCCGTCCCCAGTGAGGCCGAGAACCAATCCCCCGATCGAGGCGAAGCCGATAGCGAGAGGCCAGCGAAAAATCGTGCCCGTGCTTTGCGGGTGAAGCGTACGATGATTCATGCCCGCATTCCCTTGCGTGCGCCCTGGGCGATTTCTTCGATCCGGCGGTCTATTTCGCCGCCGCGGCGGCGCAGCCACAGAAACAGGCCGGTCCACAGCACCCAGATCGTCGCCAGCGTCAGCAGCGCCCACAGAACCTTGAGCGGCAACCCGCCATAATCGCCAAAATGCAGCGGTTTCGACATCATCAGCGCCTGGTTGATTACCGGCATGGTTCGCGCGTCGGTCAGCTCGCCCGTCTCCGCATCGACGAGCGCGGGGGTCAGCAGATGTTCGGTGACCGGGCGGTCCCCCTGGAAGAAAATCGCATAATGATGGCCCGAACTCCACGATCCGCCGGGGAAGCCGATAAATTGCGGATGGCGGCCAGGCAGCGCGTCCTGCGCCGCAGCCATTGCTGCATCGAGGGACCCATAGTCGCCCGGCGGCAAGGGCTCTGCATCGGAATAGGCTGCCGTCATCTCTGCGATCTCGCCATTGCGCCATGCATCGGTAAGCGGATCGGCAAAGGCGTTAATGGCACCGGTTGCACCGACGACCAGCGCCCAGACCAGGGTGACGATACCGATGAAATTATGCCGGTCCAGCCGCTTCACCCGCACGCTGCGCCGCGTGCGCAGCGTAGCGAACCGCAGCCGCCGCATGAACGGTGCATACAGAACGGTGCCCGATACCAACGCAACAAGGAAGCTGATGCCCATCATACCCAGAAAGAGCATTCCCGGCAGTCCCAGAAACATATCCGTATGCAGCTGCAACATGAAATCCAGCAGCGGATTGACAGGCGCGGGACCAAGTGCCTCACCCGTCGCCCGGTCTAGAAACTGGAGGTGCATTGCACTGCCCGGTGCATCCGGGGCAGGCCCGGTGGTCACGGTCAGCAGCGGGCTGTCCTGGCTGAACGCCATGAACAGCGGGACCTCGCCCGGTCGCTCTGCCAGCGCGCGCTCCAGCATCGCGTCGAGCGGCATGCCCCCTTCCGCCGAAGGTCCGCCGGCCAGCGAAGATTCGGTGTCGTAGCCCATGGCGGCATCGATCTCGTCATGGAAGATCAGCGGCAATCCCGTCACGCACAGCATCAGCAGGAACGCCGTGGCGATCAGGCTGCTCCATTTGTGGATCAAGTACCAAATTCGGATAGTGTTTCGACTCACGCCCTGCCCGTTAGGAGCTTGGACCTTGTCTGGCAATGATAATCACTCGCAATATCATACCTGGTCGACTGCGTTGCCATTTTCCTACACGTCGGTCTGGCGCTATAAAGCGCTGCATGAGCTTCCCGCCCCCCTCTCCCTTGTCCGATTCAGAAGTAGCCTCGCCCGTAGATTTTTTTGCGTCTGGACAGTGGTCCATGTGGTCCACTTGTCATGAAACGGAGCCCGAAGCTGAACGAGCGACAGTCGATGGGCAGCAGGCGCTCAAACGGCCCCACACGGCCAGAAGCTTGCTCGCCTGATTTCAAACATTGGTCATCCCGTTAGGAGAAAGTTAACCATAGGAGGTAAATACAGCGCGTAATGCGACTGCAGCCCGCCCTTTCGATGCTTCTCCTCCTGGCGCTGGCGGGCTGCGGCGCAGTACCCAGTTCCAAACAGCCCAACGAAAGGGTCGCAAAGCAGGCCGGGTCCGTCCCGGTCGCGGTCGCACGCCCGGAAGCGCGCCAGTGCCACGCCGAACTGGGGCAAACAGGATCGCGCTTCGCGCCTTTGTCGGACAAATATTACGGGGCTGGCTGCTCGACCACGAACAGTGTCAGCATTCAGGGTATCGCCGGCGATCGCGGCGAATTCGCGGTTACCAATCTGAGCGCGGTTGCCTGCCCGCTCGCCAGCACTTTTGCAGGATGGGCGCGCTTTGGCGTGGACCGTGCAGCACGCCAGATCCTCGGCAGTCCGCTTCAGCGGATCGAAACCATGGGCAGCTATTCCTGCCGCAACGTTGCAGGGACCGGACGTCTCAGCGCCCATTCGCGCGCGGAAGCCATCGATGTCTCCGCATTCGTCCTGGCCGATGGGCGGCGTATTTCAGTGCTGTCAGGCTGGAACGCCTCCCGCGACGAGCGCGAATTCCTGAGGGTCGTGCACCAGAGCGCGTGCAAACGCTTCGGCACCGTACTGGGGCCGGATTACAACAAGGCCCACCACGATCATTTCCATCTGGAACATGGCAGTGGCAGCTATTGCCGTTAGGCCGCGTTCGCCCCCATGGTGGGATAGCTGTCGTCGCCAAGACGGGCTTCGAAAAACAGCCTGACAGCCTGGGCCAGGTGGTCGGCCTTCAACTTGGTCATCATGTTAGCGCGGTGGATTTCAACCGTGCGTGGGCTGATATGAAGCTGGCGAGCAATGACCTTGTTGCTGCACCCTTCAGTCAACCAGTCGAGCACCTGTCGCTCACGCGGGGAAAGATTGGCGATCCTGGTACGGGCTTCGGCAATCTTGCGCCTCGCCGCCGCGTGATCGTCGGCCCCATTCGCAATTCGCGCAAGCGACTGGGATAGACGATCGGTACGCAGGGGCACCTTCATATAATCGATCACACCGGCCTTGATCGCCTCAACAACCTGTGCCGGTCGCGGATCCTGCGAGGTCGCAATGACCGGAATCCACAAGCCTTTGCGGGACAGCGCCTGCACGACATCGAGAACACTGCCGTCCACCGGGTCGTCATAAGCGAGGACTATTCCCGCATGGGGCGGTTGCTGCATCAGTTCAGGAAGGTTGGCGTAAATCTCGGAATGGAAGCCAAGGCCGTAAACCAGATGCGCCTGTTCCGCTCTACATCGGCTATTGCCGCCTACGATATGTACCGTGTGTCTATCAGTCATGGCATCTGCCTGCGGGAGCCATGACTAATGGGTAAATCCGTAGATTTACGGGTCCGGATTATTACCGATTGCAACGCAGGTTGATCAGGTAATTTTACCTATTCGCTACGCTGCGAGAATATGGCGGTTCATCTAATCTTCTCTGTAGAAGCTGTAATCCGGCAGCGAATGGAATGCGTTTTTCAGCGCATCGCCCCAGCTCGACGAAATCGCCCGGAAATAAGGATCGTCATGTGTCACCCGGTGCTCGTGTTTCGCTTCGAAGCCATTGCGTTCAATGACTTGCAGGTCCAGCGGCAAGCCGACCGACAGGTTCGCCTTCAGCGTGGAATCGAAACTGACCATCAGCAGCTTCACCGCATCTTCCAAACTCATTCCCGGGTCATAGCCACGAATGATTATGGGGCGACCGTACTTGGTCTCGCCAATCTGGAAGAACGGTGTGTCGCGGCTCGCTTCGATGAAGTTGCCTTCGGGATAGACCATGAACAGGCGCGGTTCCATGCCGGCAATCTGGCCGGCGACAATGATGGATGCTGTAAACCGCCCCCTGCCCTTCAGGCCGTTTGCATCCTGCCGTTCGGCGATGATCATGCGGAGCAGCTTGCCGATTTCGGTCGCGACCTGAAACATCGTCGGTGATTTCAGGATAATGTTGTCCCGTTCGTCGGGTTCTTTCATCCGTTCTTCGAGTTGGCTGATCACTGCCTGCGTGCTGGCCAGATTACCAGCGGTCAATAACGTAATGATCCTCTCGCCCGGAACGTTCCAGGTGAACATCTTGCGGAACACAGAGATGTTGTCGACGCCGGAATTCGTGCGCGTGTCGCTCATCAGGACAAGTCCCTTGTCGAGCATCATGCCCACGCAATAAGTCATCAGAAATTTCCTCTCGGCAGTTCTACTGCTGCACCTGCTGCTGCTCTACCGACACATCGACTTCGAGCACTGTCGAAGTCGTACCGAAGCTGATGCCGGTCACCGGGGCCGCATCGCGGTAATCCCGGCCCGTGGCAACCCTGACATATCGTTCGTCCGGGCTGATCCCGTTGGAAATGTCGAAGCCGACCCAGCCCAGCTTGTCGACATAGGCTTCCGCCCAGGCATGGCCGGCTTCCTGTTCCACACGGTCGTTCATCATCAGATAGCCGCTGACGTATCGCGCCGGAATGCCCAGCGAACGGGCGATGCCGATGAAGATATGCGCATGGTCCTGGCACACGCCGTTGGCCGCAGCGAAAGCTTCTTCCGCGCTGGTGCGTGAATGGGTTGTCCCGGTCTTGTATTCCACCCGATCGAGAATGGTTGCCGACAGGCGATGCAACGCGTCGAGCCGCCCCTCCACCCGCGCATCCATGGTGCTGGCGAGCTTGCGCATGCCGGGGCCGGGATTGGTCTGCCCTGTCTGGGCCAGAAAGCTCCACAAAGGCAGGTGGCCGGCGTGGCGGCCGATAACGCCCGCATGATCGTGCGTGTCGACCCGGCCGTGGCAGGTAACCGTAACCTGCTGGGTGCCGGTTTCCACCGATACGAGGTTCACAGTGTTGTGATGCTGATCTTCGTAAGTCAGTTCGGGGTGGGCGTTCTCATACTCCATTTCCCATTCGAGGATCTCCTGACCCTGCGTCTGTTTGGGTGTCAGGCGGAGGCGCTGCAGCGCATGGACGACGGGAGTATCGAAAAGATAGCGGGTGGTATGGCGGATAGAGAGGCGCATCAGGCAAGGAACCTGTAGTCTGTAGCGATCGCATTGCCGATCGCGGCGTTCGACGCCATGAAATCGACCAGAAACTCGTGCAGCCCCTGATCGAAGACGTCTTCTATGGTCAGATCCGTGATGTGAGTATCGGCTTCGCGCATCAGCGTATTGCTGTCACCTTCCTGGCCGTGCAACCGCGCAAGAGCGGCCAGATTTGCCCGCAGTTCTGAATGGCAGAACGCAAGGCTGCGCGGAAACGCATCGTCCAGTATCAGGAATTCGCAGATTCCCCGCGCATCGATCTGCCCCGCATTGAGCCAGCGATAGGCGCGATCGCCCGAAACCGAACGCAGCACCTGATCCCACTGCCCCGTATCGAGGCTCGACCCGACATAGGACAATGACGGGAGCAGCAGATAATATTTGATGTCGAGAATGCGCGCGATGCTGTCCCCACGCTCGATGAAAGTGCCCGCCTGTGCGAAATGATACCCTTCATTGCGCAGCATCGACCCTTCCATTGCCCCATGGGCGAGCGTGCCTGCACGGCGGATGGTGGCGACCGTTTCCAGCACGCGGTTTTCACCTACCGGTTTGGCCAGCTGGTCTTTTATTTCGAGCCAGGTTTCATTGATCGCTTCCCACAGTTCGCCACTGATGGCGTTACGGGCCTGACGGGCATTCTGCCGCACCTGCCCGAACATGGCGAGGATCGAGGAAGGATTGTCCTTGTCGCGCAGGATGTGGTTCCACGCCTGCATACCGGTATAGGTGGCGTGCTTGGCCTCGTAACCCGCCCGCTGACCGGCTGTGGAGATCACCGATCTCCATTCCTCTTCCGCTGTCACCAGATCGCGGGTGAGCGCCATGCGCAAACCGGCATCGAGCAGGCGCGCCGTGTTTTCCGCCCGCTCGAGATAGCGGAACATCCAGAACAGGCCGTTGGCAGTGCGTCCTAGCATGATGATACCCCGCGCATCAGTCTTTCAGGACCCAGGTATCTTTGGTGCCGCCACCTTGGCTGGAATTGACGACAAGCGAACCATCTTTCAACGCGACCCGGGTCAGACCGCCGGGGGTAATGTCGATCCGGTCGGGCGAAACGAGCACGAAGGGCCGCAGATCCACATGGCGGGGGGCGAGCCCCTTTTCGGTGAAGATCGGGCAGGTCGACAGGGCCAGGGTGGGCTGCGCGATATAATTATCGGGCCGTGCAACGATCTTGCGCCGGAATTCCTCGATTTCCTTTTTCGAAGCCGTCGGCCCGATCAGCATCCCGTACCCGCCGGATCCATGGACTTCCTTCACGACCAGTTCCGCAAGATTGTCGAGCACATATTTGCAGGATTCGTCGTCCGCACAGCGATGCGTTTCCACATTCGGCAGCAGCGGTTTCTCGCCGGTGTAGAATTCGACGATGTCCGGCATGAAGGAATAAATCGCCTTGTCGTCCGCCACGCCCGTTCCCGGCGCGTTGGCGATGGTGACGCCGCCGCTGCGATAGACGTCCATGATCCCCGGCACGCCAAGCACACTGTCTTCATGGAATGTCAGTGGGTCCAGAAATTCGTCGTCGACGCGGCGATAGATGACATCGACCGGCTGATACCCACGCGTAGTCCGCATCGCCACGCGGCCATCGACCACCCGCAGGTCACTGCCTTCGACCAGTTCCGCGCCCATCTGATCCGCCAGAAAGGCATGCTCGAAATAAGCGGAATTATAGATACCCGGTGTGAGCACGGCCACGACCGGCTTTCCTCTGGTGCAATCCGGTGCACAGGCAGCCAGGCTCTTGGCCAGGCGGCGCGGATAGTCCGAAACCTGTTCCACCGGGACCCGCATGAACAATTCGGGGAACATCGCCATCATGGTTTCGCGGTTTTCGAGCATGTAGCTGACGCCGGACGGGGTTCGGGCATTGTCTTCCAGCACGTAAAATTCGTCCGGGCCGGTCCGTACCAGATCGATGCCGACGATATGTGTGTAGACACCCCCCGGCGGGGTAAAGCCGACCATGTGCGGCAGCCACGCGTCGTTATTGCTGAACAACCTTTCCGGGATGCGCCCGGCGCGGATGATTTCCTGCCTGTGGTAGAGATCGTGCATGAACGCATTCAGCGCCGATACCCGCTGTTCTATCCCACGGGTCAGCTTGCGCCATTCCGCCGCGCTGATGATGCGTGGAACCATGTCGAACGGGATCAGGCGTTCTTCGGCTTCATTTTCGCCGTAGACATTGAAGGTGATGCCGGTCTTGCGGAAATTCGTCTCTGCTTCGGCATGCTTGCGCCGCAGCAGCGCATTGTCCTGCGCTTCGAACCATTCGCAATAGCCCGCATAGGCATCTCTTACGCCGCCGGCGGGCTCGCGCATTTCGTCGAAATAATCGGCGCTGCCGCTCATAGTCCCCCGAAGTGGCTTTAACGGCTGCCGTCATCCGGCAGCGTGGAGACAGGAAGTCCCCCTTCACTGAAACAAACGTTCAGTCCCTATCAAGTTCCCCAAGCACCGCGCCGACTGCTTCATATGTCAGAACAAACCCCATGTGCGAACAGCGCAGAGCCTTCGCCCGGTCGCGTTCGCTGGGCTTGCCGCAGGCCGCACGGGGATGAACGATCCCATCGCACGGGCTCCAGAACGCCACTGTCTCCACCGGCGGTTTTTCATGCACGACCGTGTCGATTTCGGGCTCATCCACCCGGTGCCCGGCAATGGCCTGGTAGGCGCGCCAGCCGTTGTTTGCGCGCGGACTGCCGGAAAAAGGCGAACCCATAGTGATCACCTTGGCCACCATGTCGGGATGCGCCTTCGCCAGTTCGCGGGCCATCACACCCCCAAGGCTCCAGCCGACAAGGTGGATCGGTTCGCCCGTACGCCGGTAAAGGTCGACAAGGCGCTGTTCCACCTTGCGGAACCGCGTCTGCGTGGCCCCGAAATTATAGCCGAGCCCCCACTTCTTCGTGGTGTGGCCTGCCCGTTCGAGTTTCCGCGCCATCCAGCGCATACGGATCGGATGCGCGCCGAAGCCTGGCAGAAGCATCACTGTCTTCGGATTGCGGGAAACAGGAATATCGAACGGGGCGCCGATAAGCCGACGCACCGGTTCCAGCGGCCAGAGAAATTCCCGCAGGAGCAATTGCCAGCGCGGGCCGCAGGCATCGTCAGGGCACGGTTCGGCGGCCAGCGCCCAGCGCCGCAGAATTTCATCGCGGTGGGTGAATACGGTGTCTCTGAACGGTAATGTTGCCATCACCATGTAATAATGCCCGAAGCCGATTAATGGCTCCCGAATTTCATTTCGTCATTCAAGCGTCGCAATCGCCAATGCGCTCCTGCGAGCTTTTCATGGTCATTTTCATGGTCTGACCGTTCGGCCCTTCGGCATCCATGGTCATGTTCATTTCCGACGATGTTTCAGTACCCTTGCCGGTCATGGCCATGCGCGCGGTACCTTCCCCGCCCGCCTTGCAGTTCATGACCGCATCGATGCTGCCACCATCGGCATCGAATTTTTCAAAGGTGCATTCGGAATTGGCATCCTGCGCCTGCCGAGCCATTTCTTCGAAGCCCTTTTCAGCCTCTTCCTTGGTCAGGCAATACTCGTGAGTCTGTGGCCCCTGATCGAACATGTTGCGCATCATATCCTGCACCTGCTGCGGCGCGTCGGGCATGGAAATGTCGACGAATTCCACCGTTGCACGGTATTTGCCGGGCAACGGTTTCACCATATCCGCCGATCTGGCCGCGGCTTCTTCCATCGTGATTTCGCCGTCCCCATCGGCATCGGCGCTGTTGCCCCCACAGGCGGCAAGGGTAATGCTGGCAGCAGCGGCAATCACGATACGGCGCATGAAACAATCTCCCGTTTTAACGGGCGGAGGCTAGCAGCCGCGACGCCCATGGCAAGCACCGTTGCGCCAGACGCAGATGTTCTCCATATGTGCACGCATGAGCGAACTCGTCATTCGAAGAGGTCTGGAAGAACCCGATACCACCGGCGCCTTCGTCCCCCACAAACCCGCTCGCCCCGAAAAATCCATGGGCGGCAAGAAGTTCAAGCTCGTCAGCGATTATTCGCCCGCCGGCGATCAGCCCACCGCCATTGCCGAACTCACCGGCGCGGCAAAGGATGGCGAACAGACCCAGGTCCTGCTCGGCGTCACCGGTTCGGGCAAGACCTTCACCATGGCCAAGGTGATCGAAGAATTGCAGCGCCCGGCGCTTATTCTGGCGCCGAACAAGATCCTCGCCGCCCAGCTCTATGGCGAATTCAAGAGCTTCTTTCCGGAAAACGCGGTCGAATATTTCGTCAGCTATTACGACTATTACCAGCCGGAAGCCTACGTCCCGCGCTCGGACACCTATATCGAAAAGGAATCGAGCGTGAACGAGGCCATCGACCGGATGCGCCACTCGGCCACACGCGCCCTGCTCGAACGCGACGATGTCATTATCGTCGCCTCGGTATCCTGCCTCTATGGTATCGGTTCGGTCGAAACCTATTCGGCGATGATCTTCGACATCAAGAAGGACACGCAGGTCGACCAGCGCGAGCTGATCCGCAAACTCGTGGCTTTGCAGTACAAGCGCAACGATGCCGCTTTCGCCCGCGGCAATTTCCGCGTGCGCGGCGACAATCTGGAAATCTTTCCCAGCCATTACGAAGACATGGCGTGGCGCATCAGCTTCTTCGGTGACGAGATCGAGGAGATCAGCGAATTCGATCCGCTGACCGGCAAGAAGGGTGCCAGCCTCGACAAGGTTCGGGTTTACGCCAACTCGCACTACGTCACGCCCGGCCCGACGATGAAACAGGCCAGCGAAGCGATCAAGTTCGAGCTGCAGGAACGGCTGAAGGAACTGCATGAAGAAGGGCGCCTGCTCGAAGCCCAGCGGCTCGAACAGCGGACCAATTTCGACCTTGAGATGATTGCCGCCACCGGCAGCTGCGCGGGGATCGAAAATTACAGCCGCTTTCTAACCGGCCGTCTGCCGGGCGAACCGCCGCCGACATTGTTCGAATATCTGCCTGAAAACGCGCTGCTGTTCGTCGACGAAAGCCACCAGACCGTGCCGCAGATCGGCGCGATGGCGCGCGGCGACCACCGCCGCAAGATCACGCTGGCTGAATATGGTTTCCGCCTCCCCAGCTGTATCGACAACCGCCCGCTGCGCTTCAACGAATGGGATGCGATGCGCCCGCAGACCTTTGCGGTCAGTGCCACACCCGGCAGCTGGGAAATGGAACAGACCGGCGGCGTCTTTGCCGAACAGGTCATCCGGCCCACCGGGCTGATCGACCCGCCAGTGGAGATCAAACCGGTCGAAGATCAGGTCCAGGACTGCATCGAAGAATGCAAGAAAACCGCACGGATGGGCTATCGCACGCTGGTCACCACGCTGACCAAGCGGATGGCGGAAGACCTGACCGAATTCATGCACGAAGCGGGCGTGCGCGTGCGCTATATGCACTCCGATGTGGAAACGCTGGAACGCATCGAACTGATCCGCGATCTGCGCCTGGGTGTTTACGACGTGCTGGTCGGCATCAACCTGCTGCGCGAAGGGCTCGACATTCCCGAATGCGGGCTGGTCTGTATTCTCGATGCGGACAAGGAAGGCTTCCTGCGTTCCGAAACCTCGCTGATCCAGACCATCGGGCGCGCCGCGCGTAATGTCGACGGCCGCGTGATCCTATATGCCGATCGCATCACCGGCAGCATGGAACGTGCCATGGCGGAAACCGAGCGCCGGCGCGAGAAGCAGCGCGTCTATAACGAAGAGCACGGCATCACGCCCCAGACGATCAAGCGCCAGATCGCCGATATCGTAGCGCACACCGCCGCACAGGATGGCGTCACCGTCGATACCGGCGATGATGAGCGCAACAACCTCGTCGGCCACAATCTGCGCGCCTATATCGAAGACTTGGAAAAACGGATGCGCAATGCCGCCGCCGATCTCGAATTCGAAGAGGCGGGCCGCCTGCGCGACGAGATCCGCCGCCTCGAGAACGACGAGCTCGGGCTCGGGGACGAAGAGAAGAAGGCGCCGCGTGTCGGTCGCAGCGATGCAGGCCGCCCTGGCACCCGCAAGACCCGCTATGGCAAGACGCGCTATAAACGGATAGGTGAAACTAGCTAGCCAAGCTTGACTAACTAATCTATTTTTGCTCTCATAGAGTGCATGAGCCAGCCATACATGCAAATTGCGATCGATTTCGAGGTTTTCCAAGGACTCACCGCTAAGCTTGAAGGTGGTCATGAGGATTACAACGAGGTCATTCGAAGGCTTTTGGGCCTGCCCTCGAGTCACTCAGGCTTTATGCCGGGAGAAGTTGACACCCCTGGCCTCCCTTCTCCAACAAATGCCCTTGCTCCTCAGGAAGGTGGAGTTTGGTATTCTGGCGTTTTCTTTCCAAATGGCACTCATTTTCGCGCCACATATAAGGGCAAAACCTATCGTGGCTGGATCACAAATTCACAATGGATAGATGAGTCAGGAACTATTAGAACCAGCCCGTCAGATGCGGCCGGCGCGGTTTCTGGCACTAATGTTAATGGTTGGCGTTTTTGGTTTGTTCGCAGGCCTCGTGACGAGGACTGGCAGCGCATGGACGCGCTAAAGAAATGACCCGTCTCGACAAACTCTACGAAAGACTTATCGCCAGTCCGCGCGGGCCGCTCAGCTTTCGGGATTTCGAAAAATTATTACGGGCTTTCGGTTTCGAGCATGACCGAACGAAAGGCAGCCACCAAATTTGGGTTCACGCCAAGATCTCCCGCCCTTTTCCCATTCAGCCGAGCGGGAAGGAGGCCAAAGCTTATCAAGTGCGCGAATTCCTTGAACTGGTAGAGAAACACCGCCTATATATGGGTCCGTGAACGAGCCACATTATCATATCAATTTGTTCTGGTCCGCCGAGGACAGATGTTGGATCGCGGACGTCCCCGATCTCAAGCCATGCTCCGCGCACGGCGACACCCGAGCGGAAGCTCTTGCTAACATTGATTCCGCGATTGAGGGTTGGATAGAAACCGCGAGAGATCGTGGCTTTCCGGTTCCCGAAGCGCAATATCGTCCCGCAATTTACGCTTTGGGCTAATTCTCGAAAGCAACCGTCAAGCTGCTCGGCTAAGACGAGCACTAAACGGATGGGCGGCAAACCTTGATCGACGGACGTATTTGACGTTCCTCCGCCTCGCCGGTCATAGACAGGGCGACAAGGGGGATCGAACACCGTGACAAAGAACCGTATTCTCGCCAGCCTGTGTGCCGCCACTGCCTTGGCAATACTGCCCCAGGCAGCTTCTGCGCAAGACAGTGACGAGAAAGCGGCCGAAAAGCCGGCCACCATCGAACCGCAGGTCCGCACTCGCGACATGACCGGCACCTTCGGCGGACAGCGCGTTTCCTACAGAGCCACCATCGCCGAAACAGTGCTGAAATCCGACGATGGAAAGCCCGAAGCCGTCATCGTCACCACCAGCTATGTGAAGCAGCCACGCGACACTTCGCGCCCCGTGTTCTTCCTGTTCAACGGCGGGCCTGGCTCGGGCTCGGTATGGCTGCAAATGGGTGCCTTCGGCCCCAAGCGCGTCGCCATCCCTTCCGACGCACGCGACGACGGCGCCCCGCCCTACCCGCTGCTCGACAATCCGGACAGTCTGCTCGATGTCGCCGATCTCGTGTTCATCGATCCTCCCGGAACAGGCTTCAGCTATCTCACCCAAGGGACGGACCCGAAGAAGTATTACGGGCTTGAACCCGATGCCGAAGCAGTCGCCAAAGTGATCCGCCTGTGGCTCAACAACAATGGCCGCTGGAACAGCCCGAAATATCTCGGCGGCGAAAGCTATGGCACCACCCGTACCGCCATGGTCGCCCGCGAACTGGAAGGCGCAACATATAACGACGTCGGCCTCAACGGCCTGATCCTGATTTCGACGATCCTCGACTTCGCCGGGCGCGAACCCACGCCGGGCAACGAGCTCGCCTATGTCGTCACGCTGCCCAATATGGCGGCCGCAGCCTATTATCACGGCAAGGTTCAGGCCCCTTCGGTGGAGGCGATCGTCGAAGACGCCCGCCAGTTCGCGATCGGTCCCTTTGCGACTGCCCTGCTCAAAGGACAGGATTTACCCAGTGGAGAGCGGGCTGCAGTCCGCGCCGAATTGTCCCGGCTGACCGGCCTGTCTGAACAATATCTGGACAATGCCGACCTGCGCGTCACCGATCAGCGTTTCTATAAAGAGTTGCTGCGTGATCGCGGGCTGACGATTGGCCGGCTGGATTCCCGTTATACCGGTCGGGATTACGATAATGCTGGCGAATATCCAGATGATGATCCCAGCTTTTACGGCATTGATGCAGGCTATACCGCGGCGATCAACAGCTGGGCGCGCGATACGCTGGGCTTCGAGACCGACCGCGAGTATCAATCAATCGGCAGCGAACCGGGCCGCAACTGGCAGTGGACGCTGAACCGTGGACGTGGTGCCTATCTGAATGTCGCGCCATTCATCGGTCAGGCGATGCGCCAGAACTCCGATCTGAGAACATTCGTCGCTCAGGGCTATTACGATTTCGCGACTCCCTTTTTCGGCGCAGAATATTCTTTGAATCGGACGGGTATTCCGCAGGATCGCGTGGAGTTTCATTATTATGATGCGGGCCACATGATGTATGTTCGCGACGAAGACCGGACTAAACTGTCGAGCGATATTCGCGCGTTCATTCGCAGCGGTCGTTGAGGATAGCTTCGGTCGCTTGCTTGAATGCCGTCACGCCTGTGCCATAGGCTGACTATGCGTCGCACACTCGCCCTCCTTCCGCTCGCGATTCTGGCCGCCTGCAAACCCCCGGCATCGGACGACTACGTCGAACGTGCCAGGATCGACGAGCCTGCTGTCGGGCCTTCTGAACCGATCGACTCTCCCGATACGGAAAACGCGATTTGGGCTCCTGCTCAAGAAGGAGCGCGACTGCTCTATGGCGTCCCGGGCGAACATCCCCTGTTCGCGATCGAATGCGTCAGCGACGGAAGCGAGCCAATGCTCGGCTATACACGATTCGCCCAAGCGGATGCCGAGGCGAAAGCGATATTGGCCCTGATCGGCAATGGCCACGTGTCGCGGCTCAAGATTGATGCAGCCCAGGTCGGTGATGCCTGGCGCTGGGAGGGGGCGGTCGAGGTGAACGACCGCCGGCTGGATGTGCTCACCGGCAGGCGCGAAATCGAAGCGACAGTCCCGGGTGCTGGCAGCCTGATCCTCAATGCAAGCGCGCTGCCTGGCGAACTGGTCGAACGCTGCCGCAATCTCACCGAACCGCTTGTCCCGGATCAGCCAGTGCCCGAGCCTTCTCCACCAGAAGATCCGGCGTAAGCACCTGCGGTAATTGCTCAGCCTCATCGCCGGGCGCGTACCACAGATAAAGCGGCACACCGGCCGCGCCCTGCTCGGTCAGCATTCGGCTGATTTCTTCGTCCGGCTGCGTCCAGTCACCGCGCATCGCGACGACACCTGCCCGCTCGAAAGCGTCACGCGTGGCTGTGCGCTCGATGGCGACGCCTTCATTGACTTTACAGGTGACACACCAGTCAGCGGTAAACCAGACGAACACCGGCTTGCCCGCCGCGCGGGCTTCAGCAAGCGCCGCCTCGCTATAGTCTACAGGGTCGAGCAGACTTTGCGATGAAGATGACGGCGCTGCGGGTTGCGGCAACAGCGCTGCGCCCAGCCCTACCACTGCCAGCAACGCCATCAGGATGGCTGGAACACCGGCGCTCGCTCTACGCTGGAACAAGCCGACCAAGGCGAGCCCCGCCAGCGACTGCACTGCGAGCAAAAGAACCAGTGAAAGATAATCCCATCCTCCAATGCGCCACACAAGCCATGCCAGCGCAGCGGCGGTAAGGCCCATCGGCAGTGCCATCCAGCGCCGGAAGGTTTCCATCCACGGCCCCGGCTTTGGCAAACGACGGCGGATCGCCGGGACGAAGCCAATCAGCAGGAACGGCAGTGCCAGTCCCACGCCCAAAGCAATGAATACCAGCAAGCCATGGATCGGCTGGATCACCAGCGCTGCCCCCAAGGCCACTGCCATGAAGGGGCCCGTGCATGGCGTAGCGACAAACGCCGCCAGGAGGCCGGTCGAGAACGAACCTCCGCGTGATGGTGCTCCGCCCGAAATCGCCATTCCCGGCACTTCGAACACGCCTGCAAAATTGGCCGTTATCGCCAAGGCCAGCAGGAACAGGCCGACCACAACGAGCGGTTCCTGCAGCTGGAAGGCCCAACCCACCTGCGCGCCCGCAGATCGCAACAGCAGGATCGCCGCGCCCAGCGTAGCACAGGCCAGCACAACGCCCGCCGTATAGGCCAGAGCATCGCGCCGCGCCGCGCGCTCTTCCCCGCCAGCCTTTGCAAGCGCCAGTGCTTTCAGGCTCAGAATGGGGAACACGCAGGGCATGATATTGAGCAGCAATCCACCAGCCAATGCAGCCAGAAGCAATTGCCACAGCACCGGCTGTGCATCTCCGCCACGAACCGGCGCCACGCCTTCCAGCGGGACATCGCCGGGTTCTGCGGTAAATCGTATGCCCCGACCATCGCCAAGATCCAGAATGCCGGTAATAGTCTGGGGCCTTGGCGGTGGTGCAGCGATATCTACATTTCGCGGCACGGCAATCTGTTCGATCGGCAATTCCGCAACCAACAGATTGCCTTCGCTGATGAAAGTCTGGGCTCCGGCGTAGACGGGTTTGCTGTCTTCCCCCAGCTCTGCCGTTCCCAGGAACAGATGCAAATCGCCCAGCTTGGTTTGGGCCCGAATCGGGATGCCAATACGCAGACGGGTGGGTGTGAATTCAAACTGCGCTGCGCTGTCGAGCGGAGGTACGATCAACGAGCGCCAATGGCCAAAGCGCGGGTCGGCGGTTGCACGCGAAGAGTCGAGCGACAATCTGGCCTGCTGGGGAACGCAGATCGTGTCGGTACAGGCCAGATAGCGGGCGGTAACGCGTATCGGCCCTGCTTGCGCCACCTTTGCGCCTGCCGGTACGGTGACCGGCACCAGCACGGCATAATCACCTTCGTACACATGATTCATCAACCCGCCGATAACCAAGCGGTGTGGCAGAGGGTAAAGCGGCTCGCCTGCTTCCCAACCCGGAGGAAGATCCCAGTCGAGCTGCATGCCCAAACCTGCATCACCAGGGTTCGACCAATATCCATGCCATTCCGCCGTCGATGGTGTGAAATGAAGCGCGACCATCCAGGTTTTTCCTGGCTGAGGTACGCTTTCCACCGCGATTTCCACCGGTATCCGGTCGCTGCCTGGTCCGCGCATGTCCTGCTGCGCGCTGGCAGGTACAGCGAAAGCCAGCAAAACCAGCATCGCCAGTGCGGCAAAACGTTCCATTATCCTTGCGTGGGTCACGCTCGCCGCTCTAGAGATAGACCCCATGACAGACAAGCGAGACCTGCTGATCTTGGGCGGTGGCCTGGTGGGCATGACACTGGCACTAGCCGCAGCGAAAAAGGGCCTTTCGACCCATGTTGTCGATCGTGCCGACCCGGCCAGCCTAACCGCAGACGGTTTCGATGGGCGCGCTTCGGCGATATCCACTGCAAGCTGGCGGCTGTTTCGCCATATCGGGCTCGAAGACCTGCTCGAACCGCATGCCTGCGACATTGCCGCTATTGCCGTGCTGGATCAGATGAAGGCTGGTCGACTCGATTTCCGGCCCGAACCGCACGAAGGTACGCTGGGACGCATGTTCGCCAACCGCCAGCTTCGCCTCGCGCTGCACGAAGCGGCCGCAAAGGAACCACTGATCCAGTGGCATGCACCAGTCGATGTGGTGTCGCGCGATCGGGACGAATTCGGTGTGTCCGCCACACTAGGCAATGGCCGTGTGATCGAGGCCACGCTGATGATCGCAGCCGAAGGGCGCGGATCACCCAGCCGAGAAGAGGCTGGATTCAAAATGGCCAGTTGGGATTACAGCCATCGGGCGATGATCGTGGGGCTGGACCACAGCAAGTCGCACGAAAATGTGGCATGGGAAATTTTCTATCCTGACGGCCCCTTTGCCCTGCTTCCGATGCTTGATGGGCCGGACGGCCAGCATCGTAGCGCTCTGGTGTGGACCGTGGATGAAAAGGACGCCGCTGGGGTCCTGAAAATGTCGGATCGCGCTTTCCTGGCAGAAGTTTACAAGCGCATGGGGAATCTGCTGGGCGAAATCACGCTCAACAGCACACGTTCCTCCTACCCGCTCAGCTTCCAGCATACCGCGAAAATCGTCGAACATCGCCTCGCACTTGTGGGCGACAGCGCACATGGAATGCATCCTATTGCCGGACAGGGCCTCAACCTTGGGCTGCGCGATGTCGGCGCGCTGGTTGAAGTGCTTGAAGAAGCGGTTCGGCTGGGCCTCGATCTAGGTGACGCTCAGGTGCTCAAGAAATACGAAGAATGGCGCGCGCTCGATTCGCTGATGGTGATGAGCGCGACCGACAGCCTGACTCGGATTTTCGGTATCCGCGGCAAGACGGCAAGCGCGGTGCGCCGACTCGGCATGGCGGGGATCCAGCGGTCTGGCTGGCTCAAACGCTTCTTTATGGACGAAGCCCGCGGCGTGTCCGGCCGCCTTCCCGAACTGCTGAAGGCCTAGCTTTCGTCAGCCGGGCTGGGCTGTTCTATTCGGTTACCCGCACCATCGCGCAGTCGCCGGGGTTCAAGCACGGCCGCCGTTTCGATGAGGTCGAGCGCGCGCTGGACTGCGGCATACCGTTCCGCATCGCGAATCCAGCCCTGCGCACTGCTCGCCCCTGGCAGGTTACGCACTTCAGCAATGGCGGAATCCGTCCGCCCGCTTTCAAGAAACAGGCGTGCACGATCAAGACGGCGTTGCGGCTGCGGTGATGGAGCACTTTCGCGCCGAACCACAAAAAGCTGCGACAGTTCATCGCTCAAACGCGCCCAACCGATCTGGCTGTTGGTTTCCGACAGACGCTGCGAGAGACCTTCGAGCCGCGCGATCAGCTGGTCGAGCGTAATCGGATCGCGGCTGGTCCGGATGATCGTATCGACAGCATTTGGCATGGCATCGCCAAAGCGCAGCCGCAGCTGATCGGACAGATAGCCCAATTCTGCCCCCTTCTCGAGCGCGCGGCGAGTGGCGAAAGCAATCAGCAGACCTTCCGCTCGGGCCGTGTTACCCGCAGCAGCCTCTGCCTGCAGGTCGAGCCGGGCAAGGCGTTGTTCCGCTGCAGCCAGACGCGATTCTATGCCGCCCTGCTGTTCTTCGACCCGCTCCACCGCTTCTTTTGCCGCCTGGCGAGCGGTTGCAGTGGGGGACGGTTGTGGCGAGGGAATCGGGCTGGCGAGCGCCTGCGGCTTGGGCGTGGTCTCCTCGTTAGCCGTAGGCGATTGTGCCCTCTCCGTCATCAAATAGACGGAATAACCGGCCACTGCCCCTCCGAGCAGGAAACTTGCAAGCACGGCGATAAGGACGGGCCGCGTCGATGGCCTCGTGCGCCGGGTGCTGGTGTAATCGTTCATGTACTTCCGTTCTGCGACCCAGTCGTCCCGCTGCCGGGGACACTCCAGCTCATTACCCTTCTGTTTGGCACAAAGCCTGCGCCAAAGCCAGTAGCTCGCTGTCGCCGGGCGCATCGGCAATATGGATCGACCGCCAGCCCTCACCCGCCATTTCCGCGACGCGGGGGCCGATAACAGCCAGATCCACCAGCGATCGATCAATTTCGTGTCGGTCGAATTCGACCTGGAGCCGTTCCGCTGCCGCACCCGAATGCAACGCAACTACTCCGCCGCTGCGCAGAAGCGTGATATCTTCTTCAGTCAGGCTTTCGGGAACGGCGCGATAGACGATTTCGGTTGTCACTTTGATCGTGTCCGGCAGACGCAGCGTCACGCGCTCTTCGCCTGCCAAACGCAGCAGATGCAATTCGCGGTTGCCCAGCTCGTTCAGCAGGTTCTGCAAACCACCCTTTCCTGTCCGTCCGACAAGGAACCCGGCACTGCGCGCCGCATCGGCGGTCGCATCACCCACCGCATGGACTGGCAGCTTGGTAAGCCTGTCCAACTGCTTGCCGCCGTGGCGGAAAATATTTGCACTACCGACAAGCAAACCGTCGAACTGCGCCGCGTCCTGCGCCCGCCATACGACGGGTTCGATCGTGAACAGCGGGGCGCCATGCACGTTGAGCCCCATATCGATCGCCGTTTTCGCACTGACCGACCAGCCCGGTTCCGGGCGCAAGAGAAACACCGGTCTCAAGCGAGCGGCTCGAAATGAACAGCAACTTCGGGCGGTGCTGTGCTCAGCAGCCTGTGCGCCAGCTCCAGCGGGGCCTGATCGTCGCCAATCGCAAATTCCGTGTCATCGGCGATACGCACTGTTCCATCCGGGCTGAAAATCGCTGCATTCAGCGCGATGCGTCCGCCCGCGGTGCACGATAGAGCCGCGATCGGGCTGCTGCATGATCCGCCCAGCCCTTCGAGCAAACGGCGTTCCGCGGCAATTTCCGCATGGCTCTGCGCATGGTCGATCACACCGATCAGCTCGCGCACCCGTGTATCGTCGCTGCGGCATTCGATGCCGATCGCCGCCTGCGCCGGAGCCGGCAACCAGCTGTCGGTGTCAAGCCGCGCACCGATATCGTCTTCTCCCAGACGATGAAGCCCGGCAGCGGCCAGAAAGGTTACATCAGCCTCGCCTGCTTCCAGCTTTGCCAGGCGCGTTGCCACATTGCCGCGAATGCCGACAACCGTAATGTCGGGCCGTAGATGCAGAATTTGTGCCGCTCGCCGGGGCGCACTTGTGCCGACACGCGCGCCTTCCGGTATATCGGCAATCGAAGGCGCACCCAGCAAGCGATCCGCCTTGTCCGCACGCGGCAGGATGGCAGCAATGGCAATGGCTTTTGGACGGATGGTTTCGACGTCTTTCATCGAATGGACCGCCGCGTCGATCCGCTCGGCGATCAGCCACTGGTCGAGTTCGCGCGTCCACAATGCCTTACCGCCAATGTCAGCCAGCGGGCGATCCTGAACCTTATCACCGCTAGCAAGGACGGGGACCAGCTCGACAGCCGATTCGTCCCAGCCATGGGCGGCGCAAAGGCGTGCACGCGCCTCATGCGCCTGTGCCATAGCAAGGGGGGAGCGACGGGTTCCAAGACGAAGAATAGGTGTGGTAGTCATAGGGTCCGCTTGCCCTAGCGAGCCATACCGCTAAGGGAAAGCGGGATGGCAATCGTTCTCGGCATAGAAAGTTCGTGCGACGAAACCGCAGTCGCTTTGGTCGACAGCAATCGACGCATCGTGGCGCAGCGTATTGCCTCGCAGGATGCGGAGCACGCGCCCTTTGGGGGCGTGGTGCCCGAGATTGCGGCGCGCGCGCACGCAGAACGACTGGCCCCGATGATTGAAGGTGTGCTGGACGATGCCGGAATTACCTTGGGCGAATGCGATGCGATTGCCGCCACTGCTGGCCCGGGTCTAATCGGTGGGGTAATGGTTGGTTTGGTAAGCGCCAAGGCCCTGGCAATGGCAACTGACACACCGTTGATTGCCGTGAATCATCTCGAAGGGCATGCTCTTAGCCCACGCCTCGCCGACGAAACGATCACCTTTCCTTACGCCCTGCTGCTGGTATCCGGCGGACATTGCCAGATCCTTCGGGTGGATGGCGTGGGGCAATATCGCCGCCTCGCAACGACAATCGACGATGCTCTTGGCGAAGCTTTCGACAAGACGGCCAAGATTCTGCGATTGGGTTTCCCCGGTGGTCCCGCCGTCGAGCGCAAGGCGATGGAAGGCGACGCCAAGGCCGTGCCCCTCCCGCGCCCGATGATCGGCAGTGGAGAGCCGCATTTCTCGTTCGCCGGGCTCAAGAGTGCAGTTCTGCGGGCTCATGAAAGCGGAAAGTACGGTGTGGCGGACATAGCGGCCAGCTTCCAGCAAGCGGCTGTCGATTGCGTAACCGATCGGCTGCGTATCGCCCTTCAATACACGAACGATATCGACACGCTTGTTGTCGCGGGCGGTGTCGCCGCCAATAAGACAGTGCGTGCCGCTTTGGAAAAGCTGGCGGGCGATCACACAATGCGTTTTGCTGCGCCTCCACCCAATCTGTGCACCGACAATGCGGCTATGATCGCTTGGGCGGGGATCGAACGCCTCGGCCAATCGGACCCGCTCGACATTTCCGCGCGGCCCCGCTGGCCGCTGGACCCGGAAGCAGATCCAGTGCGCGGCGCGGGGGTTAAGGCATGAGCAGTGTGGGCGTTCTTGGAGCAGGCGCCTGGGGCACCGCCCTTGCCCAAATGCTCGCGAGCGATGGCCGCAATGTCCTGATCTGGGCGCGCGAGGACGGTTTGGTGGATGAAATCAACTCCGCCCGAACCAACTCGATATATCTCCCCTCTGCCAAGCTCTCGGAAACAATCCGCGCAACCGGTGACTTGGCGGAAATGGCAGCGTTGGACACCTTGCTGGTGGTTACACCCGCGCAACATATGGGCGGTGTGCTTGCGGATATGCCCGCATATCCGCGCGACATGCTGCTTTGCTCGAAAGGTATCGAGGCCAGCACCGGACGGCTTATGAATCACGTCGCGAAGGCGGCAGCACCCGGCAGCGCAATTGCCGTTCTATCAGGGCCAACCTTTGCCCATGAAGTTGCAGCAGGACTACCAACAGCGGTTACGCTTGCCTGTGCCGGAGGTGAGGAACAGTGGGATCGCATCGCTCCTGTGATCGCGCGGCAGACCTTCCGCCCATATTATTCGGACGACGTTACCGGGGCCGAGATTGGCGGCTCGGTGAAGAATGTTCTCGCCATCGCCTGCGGCGTGGTCGAGGGTCTGGGCCTCGGCCAGAACGCGCGCGCGGCGCTTATTGCCCGCGGTTATGCCGAGATGCTCCGCTTTGGCGAAGCGCTCGGCGCTCGTGCCGAAACGCTGGCCGGCCTGTGCGGTCTGGGCGATCTGGTGCTGACATGTTCATCTACCTCCAGCCGTAATTTCTCGCTCGGAAAAGCGCTTGGCGAAGGGCAGACGGCCAAAGAGCTCATGGCGGACCGCCGTACCGTGGCCGAAGGCGCCCATACCGCCCCTGTCCTGGTTGAACTTGCGGCACGCCATGCCGTTACCATGCCGATCGTCACCGCAGTTCAAGGGCTGCTGAAAGGTGATGCCCCTGATAAAGTGGTTGCGGACCTGCTGTCTCGTCCGCTGCGCGCCGAACAGGGGCACGCCGAGTGACAGCGGAAAAACCGGACGAGGATCTCTCTGCCCTAGCCAAGGGCGGACGGCAGAATTTCTTCGGCTTCATTCTGCGCTTGGTTGCGCGGCTGCCGTTCCTGTTCATCGCCGGACGATTGTATGGCCCCGATGCGCTCGGCCGTTTCGCCTCTGCACTCGTTGTTGTCGAACTGGTCGCGCTGATCTGCGCCATGGGAGAAAAGCGCGGTCTTGCGCAGCGCCTTTCCGACGGTGAAGGATCGCATCCAGCAAATCTCGTATATGACGGTATGCTGCTCGCCTTACTTTTTTCCGGCCTTGCTGCTGCGTTCTTCTGGTTCGTCCCCGCCCCCCTTTTTCCAAGTGGCGAATTCACCGAACTTGATCGGCTGGTTGTTCTGGCAATACCCGGATATGCGCTGACAGAAATCGTCCTCGCCGCGCAGGCTTACAAATATGATATCGCCACTACTGTGCGGGCGCGCGCTGTAGTGGAGCCGTGGACGATCTCGATCATGGCAGGTGCATTCTATTTTGTGCCCACAATGAGCGATTCCGGCCTGTCGATGGCTTATCTGGCGTCAATCTATGCAGGCTTGGCGACGGGGCTTTGGTCGTTCTTCCGCAGCTACGGCGCCCCAAAAGAATGGCGCCCCAAACCTGCCTATATGAGCAGGATGACGGTCCGCGCCCTACCCTTGGCCACGGCAGACGCGATCGAATGGGGTACCCGCCGTGTCGACATCTTTATCCTCGGCCTTTTTGCCGCCCCGGCAGCGGTCGGCGTCTACTACATCGCCCAGCAGGTCGCCAGCCTGCCGCAAAAGCTCAAGACCAGCTTCGAGCCAATCCTCGGACCGGTCATCACCAAGAATCTCAAGACGAAGAACTACGAAGCGATCGCCAAGCAGATCTGCCAGGTCGGTTTCTGGATCGTGGCGATGCAGGCCGGGATCGCGCTGGCGCTGGGCGTCCCGGGCGAAGCGGTCATGGGTTTGGTCGGCCCGGAATTCGTGGGCGGTACCGGCGCGCTGGCCTTCCTGCTGATGGCGGAAGTGGTTGCTGCCACCGCAGTCGTTTCGGAAGCTGTGCTCGTCTATGTTGCGCGGGTTCGCAATTTGTGGATTTCCATTGCCACGATTGCCTTGCAGGCGGTCCTGACCGTGGTGCTGATCAAAGCGATGGTGGCTGGCGGTTATGGCGAACCCTACAAGGCCGCCGCCGCCGCGATCGCGCTGATGCTGGCGCTTGGCACGGCCAGTCTCGTCAAGGCGCTACTGCTGTCGAAGATACTCGACCAGCGCATCAATACATTCCGCTGGCCGCTGGTCTGGGCTGTCGCGCCGGCCCTGATGATCGGCTGGCTGGGGACCCAGATGCCGGAATGGGCAGAACTGATTTTTGGGATTCCCGCAATTCTCGGCGTCTATGGCTACATTATCTGGCGATACGGCTTCGGTCCGGATGATAGGGTCCTGTTCAAGCGTAATCTGGACAAAGAAAAAGACACCCAATCTTGAACGGTTTGTCGCAGGCTGAAAACGTTCAGTCGGCATTCACTGCCCTATACTGTACTCCTACATCACCATTGTTCGGGGAGAACTTTATATGCGTATCGCAAAGCTTGCCATTGCCTGCGCTGCAGCAGCGATAATCGCCGGTTGTACTTCTACGCAGGGGGGAAACGACATTGTCGTGACGGGCGCGCGGGCCGATGCATCGAATAACGAGAACGCTCCACCCCCTCCACCTCCTCCACCTGCACTGGCCGCCCCCCAGGCGATGATAGTGTCCGCCTCACGCGTCGCAAGCCAAGCGGCCCCGTCGGCATCGGAAGTGCCCGCCACCGACACCAGCTATCGGTATTTTCCGCCGGTCTTCGTGCCGACCCTGCCCAGCCGCGATCAGTATGACGGTGAAGAGGTGTCTTCGGTCAAAGTCGTTGCGAACGAACCGGTCTCCACCTTCTCGGTCGATGTCGATACGGGCGCCTACACCAATGCGCGCCGCTTTATTTCGGAAGGCCAGCTCCCACCCAAGGGCGCGGTGCGGACTGAAGAATTCGTCAACTATTTCCGCTACGATTACACGCGGCCCGACAGCGTCGATCGACCCTTTACCGTCAACACCGATGTCGCGGTGAGCCCGTGGAATGCGAACGCGCGTCTCGTGCGGATCGGCCTCGCCGGCTACGAAATGCCTGAGCAGGAACGGCCGCCCGCAAATCTGGTCTTCCTCCTCGACGTATCGGGATCGATGGCCAGCCGCGACAAACTGCCGCTGGTTAAAACGGCCATGCGTCAGCTCGCCGGGATGCTGACCGACAAGGACCGCGTTTCGATCGTCGTCTATGCCGGGGCGGCAGGGCTCGTGCTCGAACCCACTAACGACGAACGCAAGATCAAGGATGCGCTGAACCAGCTGGAAGCCGGTGGTTCGACCGCAGGCGGTGCCGGTATCGAACTGGCCTATCGGGTGGCCGAAGCGAACCGGATCGAAGGCGGCGTCAATCGGGTGATCCTTGCCACCGATGGCGATTTCAACGTGGGCACGGCAGACCGGGATTCGCTGGTCGAACTCATCGAGAAGAAACGCAAAACCGGTGTTACATTATCGGTGCTGGGCTTTGGGCGCGGCAATCTGAACGATGCGATGATGGAACAGGTCGCCAATAACGGAAACGGCAACTATTCCTACATCGACAGCGCACTGGAGGCCCGCAAGGTGCTGGGCGATGAAATGGGAGCGACCCTGTTCACCATCGCCAAGGACGTGAAGATCCAGGTCGAATTCAATCCTGCAGTGGTCAGCCAATATCGCCTGGTGGGATATGAAAACCGCATTCTGCGCGAACAGGATTTCGACAACGACGCCATCGATGCGGGCGATATCGGCGCCGGGCATCAGGTCACGGCAATTTATGAGGTCGTGCCGGTGGGCGCGAAGGGCTGGATTCCCGCACGCCGTTACGAAAACCAGCCGGATGCCAAGGCCAGCCAGCTTGCTGCGGAAGCGGCCTATATCAAGCTGCGCTACAAACGCCCGGATGGCGACAGATCGATGCTGATCACCCGAACCCTGCCTGCTGCTTCGCTCAGGACCGCCGCTGTTCCAACCGGCGATTTCGCCTTCGCCACAGCCGTTGCCGCATTCGCACAGAAACTGCGCGGCGATGCCATGCTGTCCGATTATTCCTATGCCAGGATAGCCGCGCTGGCTGGCCCGCAGAGCGATTTCTGGCGCCAGGAATTCGTGCAACTGGTGAAGACGGCCGACGGCCTGGAATAGTCTCCTTGGCAGGGGGGGCGGATGATGGCTAAGAGCCACACCATGCCGCTACGCCCGCCCCTCGCCATTTTCGCCGGAGCCGTTCTAACCGGTCTCAGCGCCTATGTGCTGGCCGAACCCGTGGCACCGGGCTTTATCGAAGGCTTGGAACAGCGCTCTGCCACCGCAATTGCCGAAGCGGGCGGAACGGGTGTAACCGCGCGTTTCGCCACCGATAGCGGAATGCCCACGCGCCACCCCATGCTGTCCGGGGGCAAAGGCTTGGACGAGGGGACCAGGGCAAAGGTTGCTCAGGCGGTATATGCCGTGCCGGGTGTCGGCGGCGTGAGGTGGAGCGACGGTTCAAGCCGCGCGGTAAGCCGTGAACAGGTGTTCCAGCCCCTGCATTGTCAGGAGGATGTGGAAGGCTTGCTTCGCACCAGATCCATTCGTTTCGATGAAGCCAGCACGGTTCTGCTTCCCGCCAGTCACGTCCTCATCGACGAGGTCGCCGAAGCTTTGCGGCCATGCCTTGGCTCGGTCATCGCCGTTATCGGCCATACCGATCAGCAGGGCCCGGACGAAGCGAACCTCGCTCTCAGTATCGAACGCGCGCGCGTGGTTCGCGAAGCGCTGGTTCGCCGAGGGATTCCACGCGATGGATTGCAGGCCAGCGGAGTGGGTTCACGCCAGCCGGTCGAAGGCCTGAATCCCAGCGATCCGGCCAATCGCCGCATCGAATTTTCCGTCATCCGTACCGAACCGGTCCGTCCCACCCCCGTCGACACGCCAGGAGCACGCTGACATGCCGCTGTGGTCCGAACTCGCCGCGCTGATGATCTTCGCCTATGGGGCAGGAATCGGCATCGGCTGGGTCCTGTGGGGCCGGCACGACTAATGCGAGGAATACCCAATGACTGAATTGCTCCAGACCTATTGGCCCCTGATCGTTGCGGCACTCGTGGTCGGCCTCGTCATCGCCTGGTATATGTTCAGCGCTTCACGCAAGACGCGGGTGACTGGCACGAACCGCGATGTGCTGGATGAAGGAGCCGCCCCTGCAGAACGCAACAAGGCACTGATCGACAGCGCCCCGGCTGCAACGCCCGCGCAACCTGCGCCGACGCCGGTCCCGGCACCAGCTCCCGCCTCAAATACGGCCCCAACCACATCGGCGGGGGACGATCTCACCCGAATCAAGGGCCTCGGGCCGAAGCTCTCCGCCACCCTGCAAGAGATGGGCATCACCACCTTCGCCCAGATCGCGGCATGGGATGATGCGGAAATCGATCGCGTGGATGCCAGTCTGGGCCGTTTCCAGGGTCGCATCCGGCGCGACAGCTGGGTGGAGCAGGCGAAACTTCTGTCCGTCGGAGATGAAGCAGGATTCGTCGAACGCTACGGCAAGCTCTCCTAAGATTCGGAACAAACAGGTTTTTGCGGTATTCTTGTACTCGGGGCCGAACTCGAGGAGAGCAAGGATGGGACAGCAGTTACGTGTGCTCGTTGCCGAAGATGAATTCATAATCGGTTGCGATCTGTGTCGCACCGTCGAAGAAGCCGGTTATCTTGTCGAGGGGCCTTTCGAAGACCTGTCATCGACGATGCTGGCATATCAAAAGCACAAGCCCGACCTCGCCATCTTGGACGTCCAGCTCGAAGACGGAATAGTCTATCCGCTGGCGGAACAGATGATGGCTGAAAACGTGCCGGTCATTTTCCATTCTGGCGAAATGACTCCCGACGAAGTGGCCCGGCGCTTTCCCAGCGCGCTTGCTCTTGCCAAACCCTGTCCGCCTGCCGAAGTCATCGATTCGATACACCGCGTGACAAATCCCGACTGATTGCTGCCCAGCTGTGGCGGTGACTTTCGCGCACGCTCGCCGTGTGGGTGGCGGGGGGCGATAAGTCCATCTGCGCATAGATATCGGGCCACGCTTGCCCCACCTCTTGCTCCCGGCGTGCAACCCTGTCAGTGGCAGGTTCGTAACAGAGGAGACTACATGGCCGGAATGGTGCCTTTCGCCTGGGAAGATCCCTTCAACCTCGACGATCAACTGACCGAGGAAGAGCGGATGATCCGCGATGCCGCCCATGCTTTTGCGCAGGGGGAATTGCAGCCGCGGGTGATCGAAAATTTTTCCAAGGAAGTCGATGATCCCGAGCTGTTCCCGATGATGGGCGAAGCCGGACTTCTGGGTGCCACTGTTCCCGAAGAATATGGCGGTGCGGGTGCAAGCTATGTCGCTTACGGCCTGATCGCGCGCGAGATTGAACGGGTCGATTCCGGCTATCGTTCGATGGCCTCGGTCCAGTCCAGCCTCGTGATGTTCCCCATCTTCGAATACGGGAGCGAGGAACAGCGCAGGAAATACCTTCCCGGTCTCGCCAGCGGCCAGCTGATCGGCTGCTTCGGCCTGACCGAACCCGACGCCGGCAGCGATCCGGGTGGCATGAAGACTACGGCCAAGAAAGTGGACGGCGGCTACGTCCTGTCCGGTTCGAAAACGTGGATTTCGAACGCGCCCTTTGCGGACGTCTTCGTCGTCTGGGCGAAGAGCGAGGCGCATGGCGGCGCCATTCGCGGCTTTGTGCTTGAAAAAGGCATGAAAGGTCTTTCCGCACCCAAGATCGAAGGCAAGCTTTCGCTGCGCGCATCCACCACCGGCATGATCGTGATGGACGAAGTCGAAGTTGGCGAAGACGCATTGCTGCCCGAAGTACAGGGCCTGAAGGGGCCGTTCGGCTGCCTCAACCGTGCGCGCTACGGCATCAGCTGGGGTGCGATGGGCGCGGCGGAATTCTGCCTTCATGCCGCACGCCAATATGGTCTCGACCGGCACCAGTTCGGCGTGCCGCTGGCCAGCAAGCAGCTCTACCAGCTCAAGCTTGCCGACATGGTGACCGAAATCGCGCTGGGTCTGCAATCGTCCCTGCGCGTCGGCCGCCTCATGGATGACGGCAAGTTCGCGCCGGAAATGATCAGCATCGTCAAGCGCAACAATGTCGGCAAGGCGCTCGATATCGCGCGCAAATCGCGTGACATGCACGGCGGCAACGGAATTTCCGAAGAATATCAGGTGATCCGCCACATGATGAACCTGGAAACGGTGAACACTTACGAAGGCACGCATGATGTCCATGCGCTGATCCTGGGCCGCGCCATTACCGGGATCGCCGCCTTCTGATGGGCTGGGCGACGCAGGTGGTGTCCTACACGGGTGCGGTATGGCATGAAACGGCCATGCCTGCCGCCCGCCCCCAGTCGCCGACCGTCCGTTTCACGAGCCGCCGGGGGCAGCGCACTTTTTTGCGCCTGGACTGTGTAACACCCGGTCCATGTCGTGAACCCGCCCTCCGTCGATCCAACACAGCAGGACACACCGCATGATCCGCCTGCACGGCTATTATCGCTCCTCCACCAGCTATCGCCTGCGTATTGCGCTGGAACTGAAGGGCCTGGACTTCGAATATGTGCCGGTGAACCTGCTCGCTTCGGAACAGAAGGGCGCAGCCTTCACCGGCCGCAACCCCTTCGGCTCGGTCCCGATGCTGGAAGTCGACGGCAAGGACTATGTGCAGTCGATGGCGCAGATCGAATGGCTGGACGAAGCCTATCGTGAACGGCTTCTGCTGCCGACTGATATCCATGATCGCTATCTGGCGCGCGAACTGGCCTATGCCATCGCGACCGAGTTGCACGCCCCGCTGAACCTGCCGGTGCTGAAATATCTCGCCAGTGAATATGGCAAGTCGCAGGACGAGATCGGCGAATGGTACCGCCACTGGCTCGCGCGCACACTCGACCCGCTGGAAGCGCGGCTGGCGCAGATCGGCAGCGCCGACTTCCTGTTCGACGAACCGGGCTTTTTCGAAGTCTGCCTGCTGCCGCAGGTCTATAATGCGCGCCGCTTCGCTTTCGATTTCAGTGACAAGCCCCATATCGAGAGAATCGAGGCCGCCTGCCTGGCCTTGCCCGAATTCCAGCGCGCCCACCCGGACGCGCAACCCGACAATCCCGAGAGGACCTGACAGACATGAAGCTCGCAACACTCAAGGACGGCACTCGCGACGGCAAGCTGGTGGTCGTGTCGAAAGACCTCACGCGCTACTGCCCTGCCGACAATATCGCCCCGACATTGCAGGCCGCACTCGACAATTGGGAAGAGATCGCGCCAAAGCTCGAAGCGCTTTATACCGACGTCCAGCATGAAGCCGTCCCATGCGAGCGGTTTCATGAACGCGAAGCGCATTCACCGTTGCCGCGCGCCTTTCAGTGGGCCGACGGTTCGGCCTATATCAACCACGTCGAACTGGTGCGCAAAGCCCGCGGTGCCGAAGTACCCGAAAGCTTTTACCACGACCCGCTGATGTATCAGGGCGGCAGCGACAACTTCCTTGCCCCGCGTGACGACATCCCTCTTAAAGACACCAGCTGGGGCTGCGACATGGAAGGCGAAATCGCCGTTGTGACCGACGATGTGCCGATGGGTATATCGAAGGACGATGCCGCCAGCCACATCAAGCTGGTCATGCTGGTCAACGATGTATCCCTGCGCGGCCTGATCCCGGGCGAACTGGCCAAGGGGTTCGGCTTCTTCCAGTCAAAGCCCGCCAGCGCGTTCAGCCCGGTTGCCGTCACCCCGGACGAACTTGGCGATGCCTGGCAGGGCAGCGTCATCCATCTACCGCTGATGGTGGATTACAATGGCGATCCTTTCGGTCGGGCCAATGCCGGGGTCGATGCGACCTTCAGCCTCGCCGATCTGGTGGCCCATGCTGCCAAGACCCGCGATCTTGGTGCCGGGACGATCATCGGATCGGGCACCGTGTCCAATCAGGATGAAAATGGCGGCGCGGGCAAACCCGTTGCCGATGGCGGCCTGGGCTACAGCTGCATCGCCGAAATCCGCATGATCGAAACCATCGCCGATGGCGAAGCGAAAACGCGCTTCATGGCCCCGGGTGACACCGTCCGCATCGAAATGCGCGATGCAGAAGGCCACTCGATCTTCGGCGCGATCGAACAGAAGGTCGTCGACGCCTGATCACCATACGTGTGGGTGCGGTGCCGGGAGGCCCTGCACCGATGGCCAGTGTCAGCGCTGCGACTGTTCTATAAACTCGGCATTTGCGCGCTTGTTGTGAGCGTCGATCAGCGTCTCTCCATCACTCACGAGATCGGCCAGTGTCTGGGCGCGCAACGAGCCTCGCCACGCCTCCTCCGCGGCAAGCATGCGTGATTTGATGAAACAATCCGCTTTATAGACACACGGGTCTTTGGATTTCCCTGGCCCTCGCCGACGTATTTCGCGGCAAACGAACGCCGGTTCGCTCCCGTCTATGGCTTCGACAATATCGAGAAGAGTGATGTCCAAAGGTTTACGCGACAGGCGATAGCCTCCGCGCGGGCCCGGCAGCGCTTCTATTACGCCTGCCGCAACCAAGGCGCGCAGATGCTTCAGCAGATAGGATTCCGACACTCCGTAGAGTTCGGCAAGAGCCTTACCCGGCAGAACCTTGCTTTCATGCAATCCTGTGAGCGTCAACGCGCAATGCAGCGCCGCCTCAACTCCATCACTTAATCGCCGCATTCCATTTCCTCGTACCCGATTGCCGCCCGGGCTTTCCAAGCCTTAATCATGGATATATATTATCGATGATTCGCTGCCAACCCATCAGGAGTAACAGGTCATGCAAACCAGGATGAACATCGCCAAGCTGGCTCCCGACCTCTATCGGGCCGTCGCCGCGCTTGACGGGGCCGTCAAGAAATCCGGCCTCGGCAGCCGCTACCTGCATATCGTCAAGCTGCGCGCCTCGCAGATCAATGGCTGCGCATACTGCGTCGATCTTCATGTAAAGGAAGCGCTGGCCGACGGATTAGACCCGCAGATGCTCCATCTCATTTCGGTCTGGCGAGAATCCCCCTTCTTCGACGACAAGGACCGCGCTGCACTCGAATGGACCGAAAGCGTCACGCTCGCGGCTGAAACCGGCATTCCCGACGAGGCATATCAGACGGTGCGCGCCGTGTTTTCCGACGTGGAGGTCGCACAGCTCACGATAGCTATCGGCACAATCAATATCTGGAATCGCATCGCAGTCAGTTCTCGGCTGATACATCCAGTTGCGGAGGACGGGCCGTCCCCCAGGACATCTGCCGACACCACATCGCACAGGTCAACATGACAGAAGGCCCAAAAGGAACCGCCCCCCTGCCGGCGCAGACCACGGCGTTCAGTCTGTTTGCACGGATCGCGCTTGCGGCAGCCTACCTTTCCGCCTGTGCCGACCGTTTCGGCCTCTGGGGCCAGCCCGGCACCCCAGGTGTGGATTGGGGTGACATGTCGAACTTCACCATCGCCACTGCGGCACTTGCGCCCTATCTGCCTCAGCCATTATTTTCCGTCACGGCATGGGTGGTCACGCTTCTCGAGATCGTTCTGGCAATCAGCCTCATCACCGGTGTGCAGCTTAGGCTTGCCAGCCTTGTCAGCGCAGTTCTGCTCGCGATATTCGCGGTTTCCATGGCTGTTTTTCTCGGCCCCAAATTCCCTCTCAATTACAGCGTTCTCACCGCCTCAGCATGTTCCTTGCTACTATATGGGCAGGTCAGGACATACGGGACGACGGCTTGATCCATCAGGAAACACTAATCCGACTCACCGACCATGGCACCTCAGCCAACCAGCCACAGCATCTTGAGCGATTGGCCTACGGGCGGGGCTGCGGCGCTACGCATGTGCCTCCCTGAAAACGCCAGCAATGTGATGACCTATCGCCTTTGGCGACGATCCAATCCCGATCAGGGCAACAACGTCGAAGCTAAAGCCCTGCCAGACAATCAATCGTCCTGATTCTGGCGCTTCATTTCGTCTTCACGCGCATGCATGTCACGCCACAGCTTTTCCGTGCCCGCCTCCCGAGCATTGTTCACGAACTGCGAGGCCACCAGCCAGCCCTTGATTGGTCGAAGCGGCAGGAGGCATCCGATAGCCATCAGTGGTATCGCTATCGCGAGCAAAACGAGAAGCGGAAGCTCCAGTGAAACCTGCAGCCAGACGATAAAAAACAGGAGTGGGAACGCCACGAATGTCAGCGAAAAGAAGGCCGGGCCGTCATCCGGTGAGGCGAAACGATAATCGAGATCGCACACCTCGCAGCGATCTTTGACTTTCAGCCAAGACTTGAACATCTTGCCTTCACCGCATCGCGGACAAAGACCTTGCCATCCGGATTTGAAAATCCAGGCAGTCTTTTCGCTGTCGTCAAGTTCCATATTTGGTTCCAAACACCCTCATAGCATTCACATTCGCAACCCGTGCTGCGGCCCTTACGTCAAGATTGGTCCGATTGGCTATGGAACAAGCGCATTAATGTGGACGCAGGTTGCGGCTGAAGCACGTGACGAACGCTTTTTCAGCGTTCGTACTGCTGGGATGGCATATGTCTTCGAACGAGCCTATTACTTCGCACAGATGTCTGACAATGCTGCAATCGGCTTTTGCGCAATTCCGGTTTTGAGCTAATGAGTGGCGATGCCCCCTCATTCCAGGGCGTGGGCCCGGTGTTGCGCCAGGTTTTTCGTTTTGCGATGCGTCCCAGCCCGCCGGCAGGCCAACTCCCGTGGGGCACGGCGCTGCTTACGACGCTTTGCGTAGTTCTTACGCTCGACGTAGCTATCGCAATAGGTTTGGTTTTGTCGTTATGGGGGGCGGAAGGGCTTGGATATGAGCCGCCGCCTCTCCGCGAACCTGCCCTTCCCGAGTTCACTCTATGGCTGATGGCAATAGGCTTTCTGCCCCTGATCGAGGAAATCGCGTTTCGCGGCTGGCTGAGCGGTCGCAAAGCTGCGCTGGTGCTGGCAGCAATTGGCTTGGCATGCATCAGCGCAGGCGCTGTGGTCGAACAAGTCGCTCCCCGCGCTGCTGGAAAAGCTAGCCTTTGTGCCGTTGCAGTCTTTGTCATCGCATCTTTTTACTGGATGGCGGCGCAGCGAAAGCCACAGGAAATGCTGCCATGGTTCCGCCGCCACTATGCCACTGTGGTATGGCTGAGTTCACTGGCATTTGGTGCAATACACCTGACAAATTACGAAGGTGTGCCGCGGCTTATCGATGTTTTCTTGATTTTGCCGCAGACGGTCGGCGGGATACTTCTCGCTTACACTCGCACGAGACTCGGTTTGCGGGCGGCAATCCTCCATCATGCATTGTTCAATGCTCTCGCCTTCGGTTTGAAACCGTTCCTTTAAAGTCAGAGATGATATGAAAAAGCCGCCAAATCGCAATCCGGCGGCCTCTCGTTTGTTGGATCAATGCTTGCGAGCCCTTACATCGAACGGGCGATTACCATCTTCATCACTTCATTCGATCCACCGAAAATGCGGGTGATACGGCTGTCGCGATACATCCGAGCGATTGGGTAGTCATTGATGAACCCCGCCCCACCGTGGAACTGGAGACACTTGTCGACCACTTCGCCCTGGAGTTCGGTGACCC
>JAEWZX010000024.1 GCA_023394965.1 Pseudomonadota bacterium
GGATCAAGCGGCGAACCGTATTGGGGGCATGCCCCCAATACGGTTGTTGCCATTACGCCCAGTGATGGGCATCAAAACGGCCCAAGGCTCTACTCATAGCTGGTAGAAACTTCGGGCTCAGACCAACATATCCGCCCCCTTTTTAGAGCGTTCGCCTTGCTATCAATTGGCGACAGCGTCTTCCACGGCGTTGCCTGCGTTCTGCGCTGCATCGCCAACTTGACCTGCTGCTTCACCCACTTGGTCGGCAGCTCCTGCAATCGCGTTATCCTTGGCGACTTCAGAATTGCTCATTTGAGTGAGGAAGAAAATTCCAACTATCGCGACTACGAGGATCAGCAGGATGATTCCCCAGTTGGTGCCACTTCGTCCACCATCTCGATCAGACACTACAGTGTGAGTGGTATGGGTATTGCCAGCAGAATCAGTCGTTTCAGTGATGCGTTCTTCAGTCACGGCATATCTTCCCTGAATGGAGTTTATGCATTCGCAAACGCCTTTTGGTGGTTTGCGGTTCCTCGAGCTCAGCTGTTAGTGATTAACCTATTCGTGTTCGAACGGAGTGAGGCCGCGCCTCACCTTGTCGAAGACAAGTTTTCGGCCGAGAGGTGGAAGGGAGCGCTGGCTGCATTGGGCGCGATGACAAGCGACGCAGCCCGGACCAATCGGCTGCGCATAATCCGAACGCAGAGAAACGCCCCGAGCTTGCGCTAATTCTGTCGCGAGAACTGCTTCGATACCCACTGCGACCACAAACTGTGCGTCGCCAGGGGCACCGCTGCCCTCGACTGTTCGCGCCATAGTCAACCATCCGCCATCCCGATCACCCGTATTATCGGGCGCAACGAGTTGAACTTGCAGCTCACCTGCACGATCAAAGGCGCGATGGGCGTGCCAGAGTGGACAGCTCACGTCCGCGTCAATGAAGCGCGCGGTACTCGCTCCCGCGAAAGTCTTCGAAAACTGCCCCGCACGGTCGATCCTTACCATAAAAAATGGAAGGCCGCGCTGCCCTACGCGCTGAAGGGTTGTCAGGCGATGGGCGAGTTGTTCGAAACTGACGCCAAAACGTCTCTCCAGCACGGGCAAATCGTATCCGGTCGTTTCGCATGCGCGCAGAAATCGACTGTAAGGCATCAACAATGCCGCTGCAAAATATCCGTTCAGGTGTCGCGCAAAGAACGCTCTAGCGGCCCCATCATCGAATTTCGCGCCGTTTGCGACCGCCTCTATAACATTGGCGAATTCAAGATTGGCAAGCTGCAATGCGAGCTGGAAATTGCGCGAAGGTATGCTCAACATCTCCGATAACTGGACCTGCCGCGCATGCAGGTCGAGACGTCGCAAACTGTCCGGCATGACATCACGGGGCAAAATTCTGACCGAAAGCTGGTGCCGCTCCCGCAAACGTTCTGCCAACGCCATACTTATGTCTGCTCGAGACAGCCGCATCTCATCGGCCAGTTCTTCCGCGGCCGAGTCCAGATCTGCGAAGTGGTTGCGCCACCGCTCAATCTCTCGTCGCGATTCAGAAAGCGGATTATGACCAGTTCGCCCGGACAGGCCCGCATCATCGTATAATCGAGAAAATGCCGCCGCCACCTGCGGTAATAAAGAAAGAAATTCCTGCACTTCCTCGCGATCGATCCCAAGGTCTGCGAACCGCTCATCTGCGAAACGTCTGGTAAGACCGTCGATCCCACCAATGGCGTCGTCTTCGCGCAGCGAGCGGGGATCGAAGTCGAACTGCTCGACCAGGCGCATCATAACCCGCGCACTGACGGGACGCTGGTTGCGCTCGATCAAGTTGAGATAACTGGGAGAAATATCGAGCCGAGCAGCTGTTGCCGCCTGGGTAAGGCCCTCACGCTTGCGGAGTCGGCGCAAAGCCGGACCAACAAATAAGGCAGCCTCTGTCATATGTAACTTTCTTTACAGGTTTACAATGTAAATAGCTCAGTCTCGCTTTGTTAGACAAGTTTTTTTGTAAATTTCTCTATCGGATCTCGCTTTCCGGCCTCAAAAACATCTGCAGGCGATGACGCCACAAAGCGACGAAGGAGCATCCCCGTGACCTACTCGGCCCGGATCAAAGAACTGAACGAAACCATCGCTTCCAACGGTGCGCCATGGGCGGCAATCGACGCCGAAAGCGCTGCGCGAATGGTCGTCCAGAACCGCTTCCGTACGGGTCTCGATATTGCCCGCTACACTGCGAAGATCATGCGTGAAGACATGGAAGCTTATGATCGCGATCCGGCGAATTATACTCAGTCGCTAGGTACGTGGCACGGCTTCATCGCCCAGCAGAAGATGATCAGCATTAAAAAGCACTTCGGCAGCACAAAACGCCGGTACCTCTACCTCTCGGGCTGGATGGTTGCCGCACTGCGCAGCGAGTTCGGCCCCTTGCCCGACCAGTCGATGCACGAAAAAACCAGTGTGCCCGCGCTGATTGATGAACTCTACACCTTCCTCAAACAGGCCGACGCCCGCGAACTGGGCGGCCTGTTCCGCCAACTCGATGAAACCAAGGCCAATGGCGATGCGGTCAACACCCATCGTCTGCTGAAGGAGATCGACGAGCACGAAACGCATGTCGTGCCTATCATAGCCGACATCGACGCCGGCTTCGGCAATGCGGAGGCGACCTATCTGCTCGCCAAAAAAATGATTGAAGCCGGTGCCTGCGCCCTGCAGATCGAGAACCAGGTGTCGGACGAAAAGCAGTGCGGCCACCAGGACGGCAAGGTTACCGTGCCTCACGAGGACTTCCTGCAGAAGATCCGCGCGATCCGTTATGCCTTCCTCGAACTCGGCGTGCCTGACGGCATCATCGTTGCCCGTACCGACAGCTTGGGCGCAGGCCTCACCAAGCAGATTGCCTATTCAACCCAGCCGGGCGACTTGGGCGACCAATACAACAGCTTTCTTGATTGCGACGAGGTCGATCCGGCCGAAATCACCAACGGTCAGGTTTTCATTAGTCGGGACGGAAAGTTGATGACGCCAAAACGTCTTCCCAGCAATCTCTACCAGTTCCGTGCCGGCACGGGTGAGGATCGCTGTGTGCTAGATTGCATTACCGCTCTCGAAAATGGTGCCGATCTGCTGTGGATCGAAACCGAGAAACCGCATATTGGCCAGATCGGTGGGATGGTGAACCGCATCCGTGAAGTGATCCCCAACGCTAAGCTGGTCTACAACAACTCGCCCAGCTTCAACTGGACACTCAATTTCCGTCAGCAGGTGTTCGACGCCTGGGAAGCGGACGGCAAGGACGTGTCGGCTTACGACCGCGCCAAGTTGATGAGCGTGGACTACGACGGCACAGAACTGGCGGCAGAGGCCGACGAGCGTATCCGGACGTTCCAGAAGGACGCGGCGCGCGAAGCGGGCATCTTCCATCACCTCATCACATTGCCGACCTATCACACAGCCGCACTGAGCACGGACAATCTCGCCCGCGAATACTTCGGCGATGCTGGAATGCTTGGCTACGTCAAGAACGTGCAGCGCGAGGAAATTCGCCAAGGCATCGCATGCGTGAAGCATCAGAATATGGCTGGATCGGACATTGGTGACGATCACAAGGAGTACTTTGCCGGTGAAGCGGCACTCAAGGCTGGCGGCAAGGACAACACCATGAACCAGTTCGCTGCGGCGTAAGGAGAGGAAGGATGACCACCATGACCGACGACACTCCGAAGACCGAGCCTGGGCGCGCCCGCGCGCTGTTTTCAACCGCCGACTTCCGCCTGCTGCGAACCGCGCTCACGGCATATGCCCGGCAAACCGATGATCGTGAGGAACTCGCCCGGATTAACGCGCTGCACCATCGGCTGGGGACTTACGTACCCTCCGAGTAACCCAAACCCTCACAAGTTCTCCTGGGGAGGAGATACGGCCGCCGGAGCGCCCCAAAGCTCCGGCGGCCACATTTTTTATCCGACTGGTTCAGGCACCGCCGCGCGGCATCAGATCGATGGCAGAACTGGCCAAAGCTTCGGCACCTGTCTCGATCACCTTTTCCGCGTCCGGTGCCCAAAATGGCGAATGCAGCGAAGGCAGGGGCTTGCCCTGCTTCTCCAGCGCATCGAGCATGGGCTGCGTTGTGCCGCTGATCCAGAAGATCATCGCTTCGACATCCTCTGGTGCTGCGCGACGGAACTGGCTGAAATCTTCACCACCCATCACTGCCGGCCATTCCATCACGCGATCGTCACCAAACCTCTTCCTGAAACCATCGGCCAGTCTGCCACTGAGTTCTAGGTCGTTGAACGCCGCAGGAGTGTGAGGATCCTTTACCGTAACTTCGGGCATCATATCGTCAGGCAAGCCGGCGGCGATTGCCTCCCCTCGGGCGACACGATGAATACCATCGAGCAATAGCGTACGGCTTTCGTCGGAGTAGCTGCGCACAGTCAGTTGCAGCTTGGCTTCATCGCTGATGATATTGTGCTTGGCCCCCGCATGGAAACTGCCCACTGTGATTACAGCGGGATCAAGCGGAGAGGAATCGCGACTGACAATAGTCTGCAATTTGATTACTATCGCGCTTGCCAGAACAATGGGGTCTTTCGTGGTGTGCGGATAAGCTCCATGGCCGCCCACCCCTTTCACAGTGACATCGACACTATCGACATTGGCCAGTGCATAGCCCGGTGTATACCCGATGGTGCCAGCAGGTGCAGGCGCAGCGGCATCATGGAAAGCAAGAGCATAATCAGGTTTGGGAAAGCGGGTGTAGAGACCGTCTTCGATCATCGCGAGGGCGCCAAGCCCCAGCTCCTCTGCTGGCTGTAGAACCATCACCAGTGTGCCTTGCCAGCTGTCTTTATTGCGCGTCAGTAATTGCGCTGCGCCGATGAAGGCAGCCATGTGAGTATCGTGGCCGCAGGCATGCATGACACCGGTCGTGACACCGCTTTCAGGTGTAGCTCTTTCCTTGCTGGCAAAGGGCAATCCGGTCTGTTCCACCACTGGTAGCCCATCCATGTCCGCACGCAGCAAAACCGTAGGGCCATCGCCATTTTTCATGATCGAAACAACGCCAGTCTTACCGACACCTTCGGTTACCTCGAACCCGAGATCGCGCATTCTCTTGGCAAGCTTGGCAGCGGTCTTGTGTTCTTCAAAACTGAGTTCGGGATGGGCGTGGAGATCGCGGTAGAGCTCCATTAGTTCCGGCATATCGCCGACAAGTTCGGTGCGAAGATCGTCTGCCTGCGCCGGTGCAGCAAGGCTAATCGCCAGCGCTGTCAGAGATGTTGGAATAAGTTTAAATGCCATCTCGGCTCCCCTCCAGGATGAAGACGCCCCAAAGCTCAAACCGTTGCCCCGGAACGTGCGTGAATTTAATCCACTTTCTTGCAGAGGATCGCAGCCTAGGAAAGCCTACTCATCGTGTCGGCTCTGACTCGAATGGTGAAGCGGAATAGCCTCTATGGGCATCGCGAGAGTTCAGGGAATTTCCAGCTGATATCCAGTGTCGGAGCCAGCTGTTTTGGGATCGACAAAAGAACTGCCGCTTGGTTCGACCGGATCGTATCTTCGACAAAACTGCTGGTGTCCACGATGTCGATAAACGGAGCAAAAATCGGAAACTCGCGCGTTTAACTCTCATAGACTTAGTTTATAAAGTTCCCGCTGCGAGCGCGAAAGCGAAACGCAGCAGCGCATTACAAGTCAAAGCGGCACGAAGAATGCGCAACAAAGCGAGGCCAACAAGCGCAATATAGGCCCACTTCCCGACCGGTCCGTCGATATCCCCAAATCGTGCGACAAACTCTGGCACGAACAGCGCGACAACAGTATCCACTTCGCAGTCCCGGACACGCCGTTCACAATCCGTAGCTGACAACCAGACCGATAGACAGCACCGTCACCATGATCAGCACCAACGGAACTCCTGTACGCACGTAATCGCTGAATTCGTAAGAGCCTTCCGCCATGATCAACATGTTGGTCTGATAGGCAATCGGAGTCGCGTAACACAAATTGCACCCGAACAGCACTGCCAGCACCAAAGGTTCAGGCGGCAGGCCCAGCTTGGCTGCGATGGCAAAGGCAATCGGTGTTCCGACGGTCGCGGCCGTGGCGTTGGAAGCAAAGTTCGTGAGGAAAGTCATCGCCAGCATGATCGCCGCCAATGCCGCCCCTGGCGATAGATAGTCGAGGCCCGCAGCCATGACGCTGCCTATCCAATCAGCAGCACCACTTTCCAGAATGATCCGGCCAAGCGCAATACTTGCTGCCACAAGCACGATCACGCTGCCGGAAAGGCCGCGCCCGACGCGATCGAACTTCACACATCCGGTGACAAACATCAGAATGGCACCCGCCAGCGACGCAATAGCGATCGGGACAAGGCCGACCGAAGCGAAAGCGATTGATCCCCCCATGATACCTGCAGCCAGTGCAGCCTTGGAGCGGCGCGGCAATTCCCGCATTCCTTCCAGCTGAAGCAAACTGTCGGCACGCGCGAAATGCTGCATATCGTCGGGTAACCCCATCACCAGAAGCACGTCTCCTTCAGCGAAACGAAGATCGCCGCCTTCGGAAAACTGCTCTTTCTCGCCCACCAGGCGATGCGGACGATGCGTCCCGATCACCGCCACACCATAAAGATCAGCGATGCCCGAGCTCGGTAAGGTGCGACCGATCAGGCGAGAATCGGCGGTGACAATCATTTCGCCCACAGCAATGTCGGTTCCGGTTTCATTCGACCGTCGACGGATCCGATCGATCACCCAGCTTGGCGCGGCATCCCCGCGCAAAGTGGCCATCGCCTCCTCGATCGCCTCATGGGTTCCAGTCATGCGCAGGCGGTGCTGGGGACGCAGCAGGCCGACAGGAACTTCGTGAAATTCTATTCCTGTCGGAAGGCGCGAACTGAGTTCGGCAAGCTCACGTCCGTTCAGGACGGAATCTTCGGTTACCCGCAGTCTGGTCTCGAACAATCGCTGCGCATGAACGGTTTCGATCCGATTATCGCCCAACATCCGCGGCAGGACGATCCAAACGAAGGGTAATGCCACCAGCGATGCGATCAGCACAATCGGGGTAAAATGGAAAACGCCCATTTCCGGCATGCCCAGATCAACCGCGATCGACACCACAAGAATATTGGTCGATGTGCCGATCGTCGTCGCCATGCCTCCCATAAGCGAGGCGGCGTTCAAGGGGATCAGCGTCTTGGAAGCGGCCATCGCACCGCGCATAGCCAGATGCACGAATATCGGCATTAGCAGAACCAGGACCGGCGTGTTGTTGATGCCCATCGACAGAAGGAAGGTAACCACTAGCGAAAAAAGCAGCCCAAGCTGAAGATTGATCTTGAAGAGGCGTTCGAGAAACCTCGCGGCAGGCTCCAGAGCACCGGTGACGACCAGCCCCCTCCCCATGATCATAAGCGCACAGATAGTAATCAGCGCGTAATGGCCAAAGCCAGAGAAGGCCACGCCCAGCCCGTCGATCGGCTGTGTGTCGGGAAGCGGGAAAAAATAAAGGCCGACCGCTATAACGGCGATGGTCAGCAGAGAGATGATCTCCACCGGCATTCGCCCTCGGGCGAAGGCAACGAACATAGCAATAGTCACCACCATTGCTGCAATCGCGTGGTAGGAAGGAGCCCCAATCATCCTGTTATGTGCCTTCCAAACTATCCTCTACGAAGCAAGGAATAGTTTGGTACCCCCGGCCGGACTCGAACCGGCACTTCGTAAGAAACTCGATTTTGAGTCGAGCGCGTCTACCAATTCCGCCACAGGGGCACTGGGTCGGGAGCGCGGCGGATAGCTTGCAGATGCGCCCGGTTCAAGCGTCTAGTGCAGCCGAAGGTTAGAAATCCATGCCGATCGCAATATGGGCTAGGCGCGGGGCGTTTTTGAATTTGGCTCCCATAGCGCCGACCGACAGAACCGGGCCATCATCCGCGATTTCCATTTGCATCGCTGGCGGATTGAAATCCCGAAGATCTATATTGCGTGGAAGCACGGGCTTACCAGGCAAAGCATCCTCGCTTGCCATAACCCCAGCGGCCGGGATTGTAGAAAGGTCGAAATCATGGGGTAATGGATTGGTAGATTGTGCCGCAGTTGACTTGACACTCTTGGCTGCCGCGGGACAACCACATACGGCGCAAATCGCAGCAATTCCAAGCACCTTCAACACCCGCGACCTCTTGAGCTTCATTACTCAAGAGACGTCGTTTGCGAAAGTTGGTTCCCGGTTTCAGAAACCAGCCGCGCCCCGCCAGCAGCCTAGGCTTTCAGGGCAGAGACCAGAAGCTTGTGCAATTTCGAATGCAATATATCGTTGGCGGCCAGCACCTGAGCCGAATGGATGGGCTGCGACCGGCCACGGAAATCGGAAACGAAGCCACCCGCTTCGCGCACGATCAGGCAACCGGCAGCTGTATCCCAATCGTTGAGATCACTCTCCCAAAACCCATCAAAACGACCAGCTGCCAACCAAGCAAGATCCAGCGAGGCGGCGCCATAACGCCGAATACCTGCCACCTGAGGGCCGATAGCGCTGAATATCTTCGTCCATTCGCCAAAATTACCATGACCTTGAAACGGAATGCCCGTAGCGATCAACGCCTCAGGCAAAGTACGACGCGCCGAAACCCGCAGGCGACCATCATGCAGCCAGGCGCCACGGCTCTTCTCGGCCCAGAAGGTTTCATCGGTAATGGGATTATAGACGACAGCGGCCGTAACATCGCCCCAGCCCCCACCGCCAAGCTTGGGTTCCTGCACCGCAATGCTGATCGCGAAGTGGGGGATGCCGTGAAGAAAATTGCTGGTGCCATCAAGCGGATCGACAATCCAGCGAGGCTTGCTGTCGTCACCTTCGATCACCCCAGCCTCTTCCATCACGAAACCCCAATCGGGCCGCGCGGCGAGCAGTTCGTCATAGATCGTGCGCTCTGCGATCCGGTCTGCCTTCGATACGAAATCGGCTGGTCCCTTGCGGCTGACCTGAAGGTGCTCGACCTCGCCAAAGTCACGGCGCAGGCGACCACCGGCCTTTCGTGCGGCTTTTTCCATTACGCGGATGACACCCGATAAAACGGCCATGAGAACTCTCTTACTCGGTCAGGATTAGGATCATCGGTAGGTCTGCCAAGCGGATTGTGCTCCGCTCGCAGACCGTTCCGAACTTCTTGCCCCATCTGTGAAGGGCCTCTTGCACAGCGGCATGCACCAGAGTGCGATAACGCCCCGGCAAATCTGTTTATCCGGCTTTGCCGACGTAGCTCTGTTCGTACACATCCACGATGATACGCGTTCCGCTTTCGATGTGTGGCGGCACCATAATGCGCACACCATTGTCGAGTACGGCGGGTTTGTAGCTTGACGAAGCAGTCTGCCCCTTCACCACGGCATCAGCCTCAACGATCTCCGCCTCGATCTGCGCGGGAAGTTCGACGGAGATGGGTTTCTCTTCCCAGAGCTCGAGCTTTACCTGCATGCCATCCTGCAAGAACGGACGCGCGTCGCCGAGGAGATCCGACGGCAGCGTGATCTGTTCATAGCTTTCCTGATCCATGAACACGAGCATGTCGCCGTCTTCGTAAAGGAACTGATATTCCGCCGTATCGAGACGTACTTTTTCAACCGTGTCGGCGCTACGGAAACGGACATTGGTCTTGCGGCCATCCTGCAGGTTTTTCATTTCGACCTGCATGTAAGCACCGCCCTTGCCGGGCTGTGTGTGTTGGATTTTGGCGACTTTCCAGATGCCACCTTCGTATTCAATGATGTTGCCCGGACGGATGTCCACGCCGCTGATCTTCATGGGAAGCTACCTTCGACTTTTAAAAGAGCATGTCCGCCCACAGGCGGAACTGTGCCGCGCGCCTTAGCTGAGCAAGACCTCGCGGGCAAGCGAGTGGAAAAACAGCGTGGCCATCGCTATATGCTTTCGCGGACACACGACATGAAACATCTGACCAGACTTAGCCTCGCCCTTGCTGTTATGACAACCCTATCGCCTCCTGCTGTGGCACAAGGTCGATTGACCCTGCTCGACCAGGGCGAATACATCTGCGCTCTGCCAGGCGACGCGGCAGGGACTGCCTGGATTGAACAGGAAGGGCGCGATTTCGCCATAATTGGCGGTTCCAGCTATCGCGCCGGTCGTAGCGGAGGTACCTATTTGATGGAGGGCAAGCAGGTGACCTTCACCCGCGGTCCCATGCGAGGGGTCAAATTCATGCGTCTCAGTTCCGGTATTCTTCAGGAAATCGAAAAAGATGGCAAGCTTGGGCGCATGCGCTGCCACCGTTCGGGTCCGGTAAAAAAAGATTACTGAGCGGTTAGCAGCGGAAAGGGATTAACCGCAGTCGCCGGCTCCCACCACTCCGCATCCGGAGCTGTCTGCAATATCGCGAAATGCAAGTGTGGCGCGTCGTCGGATGCGTTTCCGGAGCTTCCCACGGTACCGATGCGCTGGCCGCGCCTTACGCGCTGCCCCTCTTTCAAGCCTGCTGCATAAGAGTCGAGGTGAGCGTAATAATAGATCGTTTCGCCATCGACCGATCGCACATAAATAGTCTTGCCGCCTGCCTTAGACTGAAACAGCCGTTCTATTTTTCCGGGTGCTGCAGAAAGTACGGTAGTTCCTTTCGGAGCCATAATGTCGATCGCCTCGTGAAGACGATCACCACCCCCACGCGAATCGCTGTAAGTGTCGGTCAGGTCGCTTGGTCTGATATTCTGAACTGGAACCAATAACTGATTGGGTTCAGAAGACGGCGAACTCTGCGAGGTTGAAGCATCAATTGGTAACGCAGCCCCCGTAACGTCCGTGGGGGATGGGCTAGGCGCGGCAACCGCTGGGCGGGTCACCTTGATCTGACTCGCGCTGTTTGCATTCTCGATCAAACTGCCACCAGCCACGATCCAGACCGCGCTAGTCAGCGTGGCAGTGATAACGATGGTCAGAATGCGGTCGACAATGTTCATGATAGCAGAATAACCTCTCAGGATTCAAAAACCACCTTTGTTGATTGAGAGACCATTCCGGCAAGCCGTGCAGCATCCCAATTGGTCAAGCGAACGCAGCCGCTGCTCTGGGCCCGGCCGATGGTTTCCGGGTCCGGTGTACCATGGATGCCGTAGTGTTCCTTGCTGAGATCAATCCAGACAACACCAACAGGCGAATTTGGGCCAGGTGCAAACTGGTGTGTTGTATTGTCATTGCTATTTTTGCCTAGCACCTCCGGGTCGTAGCTATAGGGCGGATTATACGCTTCGCCCACAATGTCCCATTGGCCCAGTGGGAGAGGGAACTGGCTCGACCCCGAACTGACGGTGAAAAGCGCAACGAGTTTGTCACCCTTATAGGCTTTTAAGGTTTTACCCCTCTTGCTAACAACTATCCTGTCTACTTCTGGCTGCTCAGTCCCCACGCCGAGCGAAGCGAGTGTTTTTTGCCAACTGGTATCGTTTACAGACCCGGGAGCGATACGATCGGCCCCGATGTTGGGGACCCGAATTTTCTGACCGGCTTCGAAATAGCTGTCGGTTGCCAGAACGGACTGCCCGATTGTTGAGGATGCAGTCGATTCGGAAGGCCTTGCTCTGCCATCGGCCAGACTGCGCGGATTCAGTTTCTTGAGGACCTCGACAGTCGTGTGAAAGCGCTCTGCCAGCCGCTCATCCAGCGAAGTATAGCCCAACCTTTTCAATTTGGCCTTCGCGGCAGGCTCTTCGGGAATCTCGGAATATTCCGTCTGCGACCAACTCGACGGGATCGTCACTTCACGGGTAGCTGGGATTCGCTGCCATTCGGACAGTGCACTTTTGGTTGCCTCGTCAAGCTCACCGCTTATGTTTAAGTCGTTGGCCTCCTGAAAACCTCTCAGGGCATTTTCCGTGCTCATTCCCATCTTGCCATCGATGACGCCCGGCCCGAATCCTATACGATCGAGCACTACCTGTGCCTGCATCATCGGACGGTCTTCCACGTCCGCTGCAATCGCCTGATCTTCGGAATTCGCACCACCGAGATAGGCGTCGTCGTTGGAGGCCATGGTGTCGGCAAGATTGTCTTTGCCATAGACATCATAGCCATAGTCGGCTCCGGTATTCGCCGCAGCGACAGTATCGGATTCAGCTTCGTTATCCTGGCCCTGCATCCCGCAAGCGGTGAGAGCGAGCAAGGAAACAGCAATAAAAATGAATGAGCGCACGGGGAACCTCTCCTGAAACGGGGACGCGACCCGTCCCTTCAGGAGAGCAAACTCACTCAGTGCCGATTTGCTCCGCAAAGGCTTTTATTGCCGCCACTTCATCTCCGTTCCAAACCGATCCAGAAACTGCCAGGAAATCAGCACCCGCGGCGATCAGCGGCTTGCAGTTATCCGGTGTGACACCCCCGATGGCGACGCACGGAATTTCGAAAAGCTGGCTCCACCATTCAAGGATTTCGGGTTCCGGTCGATGCTCGCTGGCTTTGGTGGTGCTGTCAAAGAAAGCGCCGAATGCGACATAGTCCGCACCCGCTTCACCCGCTTCCATCGCAAGGTGTTTAGACGCATGACATGTCACGCCAATCTGCGCCTCACGGCCCAGCTGATCGCGCGCGTCCCTAGGGTCACCGTCCCCCTGCCCCAAGTGCACACCGTCGGCGTTCAGGCGTTTGGCAAGAGCAACATCATCGTTGACGATGAACGCAACCTCGTGCGCCGCACAAATCTCTTGAAGTGGTTCCGCCAGCCTTGCCGCCTCATGCTGGCCTATTCCCTTCACCCGGAACTGGAAAGCCGTGGCGATCCCCTTCCCTGCCTCCAGCGCCTTTTCCAGCCGGTGAGGGAATCTGCCCGACACATCGAGCGGCGAAATGAGATATAGTTGGCAATCGGTCATCGGTCGAACTCTCTACTGAGAACCTTGTATTTCGTCACGTGTTCAGAACTGCGAAAGCCTGGAAATTGTCTAGCCGACGCAATGAAAATTCTGTTCGCCGCCGCCCTTCTCGCCCCGCTCTCAGCGTGCGCGATTATCCCCGATACGCCCATTTCCAATGGCGATGCCGCCACGCAAGGGACAGCCGTCGGGATCAACCAGCCGGTCTGGGCTGGGGATGCTATTCTGACCCCCCTTGCCGTGAAAGAGGACAGCCGCTGCCCAGTGAATGCGCGTTGCGTCTGGGCAGGCAAACTTACAGTATCGACCCGCATCGCTGCGACCCACTGGACCCAGACCGTTCCGCTTACCCTAGGGGAACCTTATGAAGTCTTGGGTCGGACCTATATACTGGTTTCCGGCACGCCCGAAAAGACTGCCGACCGGGAAATCCCGATCGGCGAGTATCGATTCATCTTCGAAAAACGTTGACGAAAGTTTCAAACGACGCTGGCGGCGTGGATCTGATCGATCGCACCTGCCAAAGTGCCATCGAACTCTTCATCGCTCTGGGTTGCACGCAGGTCTTGCAGCAGACCGCGACTGAAGCTGGCGATCATGCCCGGATTCTTGGCCAGCTCGCGGCAAGCCTCTTCTGTGGAGTAGCCGCCTGAAAGCGCCACTACGCGAAGCACTTTGGGATGCCGCGCGAGGCCCGCATACAGGCCTGCTTCCTTGGGGATCGATAGTTTGAGCATGACCTGCTGACCTTCGGGAAGCGCTTCAAGGCCTTCCATGATCGCTTCGAGCATGATGGCTTCGCCCTGGGCGCGGTCAGCAGCAGTGATATCGTATTCCGGTTCCAGCATGGGCACCAGGCCACAACTCAGAATGCGTGCGCCTTCTGCAAACTGCTGGCGAACGGCTGCCTTGATACCGACCGGATCGGCGGACTTGATAACATTGCGCATCTTGGTACCGAAGACACCCAGTTCCCGCGCACGATTGCACATATCCTCAAGACCCGGATTTGGCTTCATCAGCTGGGCCCCGTCACGCTCATCCTCCACGCCCTTGTCGACCTTGAGAAACGGAACAATCCCTCGCTCCTTGAGGCGCGACGGCACGCTCTTGCCGCCACTCTGGCCTTCCATCGTCTTTTCAAACAGGATAGCGCCGATGACCTTCCCATTGCCAAAACAGGGCGCTTCGATGATGCGCTGACGCATTTCATGGATCAGACCAAACATTTCATCTTCAGTTGACCACGCGCCATCTTCCACGCCGTAACCCTTGAGCGCTTTAGGGGTCGACCCGCCAGACTGGTCGAGAGCCGCAATAAAGCCTTGGCCGTCGGCAATACGCGCTTTCATTTCATCGAAAGTCATCAGAAAACCCCGTTACTGATAGTGGTGCTGCATTCGTATGCGCCGGGCCATACAAAAGGGTTTTCGCACCTGCAACAGTCGATGGCCACATTATCGGCGTGCCATCTCAGGGGAAGGTGAAGCCCAGCTTGACTGGCCTCCACCTTCAACCGATTAGAACTGCGCTTTGACGCCCGCCAATATGGTACGCGGCGTACCTGGTCTCGCGCCAGCAGGTTCGAACGAGACATTATAGACCTTGTTGAGTACATTGGTCGCACTCGCAAACACGGAAAGCAGGCCTATTATATTCCATTCGGCTACCACATCGACGAGAGCCCGGCCATCGATACGATCATCACGGCCAATGCCTCTATGGCCTGCACTGGCGCGCGCCTTGCTGACAACATTGACGGAAGTGGACAACCGCACCGCTTCGAATGCTATGCCCGCGTTAACGGTCAATTGGTGGCGCGGAATATAAGGCAGATTGTCGCCCTTCGTTACATCTCCCCCCATTGCTCGTATCCGCTCGCGAAAGAGCTGCGAAATTTGGCATCGCTCAACGTATAGACGAGCGAGAGCGGAACAGCGAAACCGGTTTTTTCGATATCGCCAAATGTGTATCCGGCGGTTGCATCAATCCCTTTCACATGAACCTCACCGCCATCAAACTGGTCACCAACGTTGCAGATTCCATCCGTTGCGTTGGTGCACGTACCCATAAGATTGGAATAATCGTTGAAGAAGCCAATCAACTCGCCTTGCTATCCATTGTGGGACAGCTTTGCACCCGCTTCGTAATTCCACGATGTTTCGGCCCCGGCGGAAGACCCCGGCCCCGGACTGGCAAACCCGCGATGGGCGCCGACGATAAAGCGTATCCCTGGAGAAAGCTCCAACGCGGTCGCGATACCGGGGATCCAGACATCGACACTCGTCTTTCGCATCCGCGTCGGCACCGCACGGTCAGGATCTGACCCTGCCCAATCTGTACGCTTCAGATCGATGGTTTCATAGCGCAATCCAGGCGTTAAAGTCAGCGACCCCAGCCGCATCGTGTTTTCAACGACGAAAGACCACGTGTGCGCTTCCCCTAATCGGTTGGAATTGCTGCCCGGAGCTCCTGCCGATGTAAGGTGCATTCGGCCATTCGACATCTGATAGATCTTATCATTCTGGAAGCGGTCTTCTTCATCTTCGTGATAGCGGGCCGACAGTTCAATGATATGTTCGACAGAACCGGTATGGAAACCTGCCTCGACAACGCCCTGAATACCGGTCGATTGATAACGCCGCTTCTTGTTGCGAACCCGCAACCCGTTGGTCCGGCCAACGTAGCCGGAAGCGCCCACGATGTGGTCCATCTCAACTTGGAAGGCTGCCGGATCGGAGAGAATAATACGAATGACAATCAATTGTATGATGTCAAAAGGGGATTGATCTTTAATTATGAGTGGGCGGAAGAATGGTGCTTGGGGATCTACAAGAAGGGAGGAAGAGCGCACATGGTTCCATTAAGGTGATACCGCACCCAAGGAATGAAGTACATTGAATGGCTTACCTGAAAGAACTCAAACTTGATTACATTGAAGCTAAAGCCCCGAACTCGGGAAGCGACGCTGGGGCTACCTTCGGGTTACTTTTCGGATGATGCCATTGAAACTCAGAACGGGAGTTCCATCCGCGGAGACTATGCCGACTACGTAAATCGTTTTCCCGCCCGCACGAACGACTTCGCCCCGAGCCTCTATCAGCTGCCCAACGCGAGCCGGATCAAGGAAATCTCCGGCGAGATGCATGGTCACGCCGTGTGAACCTGCCAACGCATCGGTCGCTATCGTGAACAGGGCGCTATCGGCGAATGTCATCATGCATCCACCATGCATAAAACCTGCCCCGTTCATATGCCGATCTTCGGCCCGAAATGCAGCGACCATCGCCCCGCTTTCCTCGCGGCGTTCAAAAAACGGTCCGGCCCTCTGTTCAAAAGCGTCACTCATCCAAGTCGACCACCCTGCCCATTCACCCTCGGCGACAGGCGCAAGGCCGCCGGTAGAGCCTACGGCTTCATTCTCGCTCATGCGGTCAATGCCGTAACGCCAGGCAGAACCTTGCCTTCCATCCATTCGAGGAAAGCTCCGCCAGCTGTCGAAACGAAGGTGAAATCATCTTTAACACCAGCATGAGCGAGCGCGGCCACGGTATCTCCCCCACCGGCCACCGATATCAGCGAACCATCCTGCGTCAACGCAGAGGCCGTCTTGGCGAGAGCCACCGTGGCGGCATCGAACGGCTCCGTCTCAAAAGCACCAAGCGGGCCGTTCCACACCAGAGTTCGGCATGTTTTGAGCACATCAGCAAGCGCCTCAACCGCAAGAGGGCCGACATCGAGAATCATTTCGTCGGCAGTAACTTCATGAACGTTGCAGGTGCGCATGCTTGGTGGATCGGCGACAAACTCCTTCGCTACCACTACGTCGTAAGGCAGGTGGACCGTACAACCGGCATGGTCGGCTTCATCCATGATGCGGTTGGCAGTGTCGGTCAGATCATGTTCGCAAAGCGACTTGCCGACATCCACCCCCTTCGCCGCAAGGAAGGTATTGGCCATCCCGCCACCGATGATGAGGTGCTGGACCTTGCCGACGAGGTTAGTCAGCACATCGAGCTTGGTCGAGACCTTCGCCCCGCCGACGACCGCGGCGACCGGCTGCTCGGGCGAACCGAGCGCGGCTTCCAGCGCCTTTAGCTCCGCTTCCATCGCGCGGCCTGCGAAGGCAGGGAGGTAGTGCGCCAGCCCTTCGGTTGAGGCATGCGCGCGGTGCGCGGCGGAGAAGGCATCGTTGACGTAAAAGTCGCCATGGGCGGCAATACCCTTCGCGAATTCGGGGTCATTGGCCTCTTCGCCCGGCCAGAAACGGACATTGTCGAGCAGGCCGATATCGCCGTCCGAAAGAATGCCGATCGACTGTTCGACCACCGGCCCCATGACCTCGGGGATGAACATGATCTCGCGGTCGAGAACCCGTTCGACATCGCCCTGCACCATACTAGTGCTCATGGTTGAATGGCGCTGGCCGTTGGGGCGGCCGAAATGGGCAAGGAGGAGAACCTTGGCGCCCTTGTCGGCGAGTTCGAGGATGGTCGGCGCGACCGCCTCGACCCGGGTTGCATCGGATGCACGCCCTTCCTGCATAGGCAGGTTGAGGTCAACGCGCACCAGCGCGACCCTGCCGGTTACATCGCCAAGATCGTCCAGAGTTTTATAATTCGCCACAATACTCTCCGTTCGCCCTAAGCTTGTCGAAGGGCCGTAATTCTTTTTGACCCTCGTGCCGACCGGAAGAAAGGACGGTGCTTCTACAGGCTCAGCACGAACGGATTGATAGCGTTGCTCTTATAAAAACTTCGCCATCACGCCGGCGGTGTCGATCATACGGTTCGAGAAGCCCCATTCATTGTCATACCAGCTGACAACACGGGCGAGCTTGCCTTCCATCACACTGGTTTCGAGGCTGTCGATGGTCGAGCTGGCCGGATAGTGATTGAAGTCCGACGAAACCAGCGGCTGGTCGGTATAATCCAGCACACCCTTCATCGCTCCCTCCGCAGCCGACTTAAGTGCGGCGTTCAGTTCCTCGACGCTGGTGTCGCGGCCAGGGGTAAAAACCAGATCGACTAGGCTGACATTCGGCGTCGGCACACGAACGCTCGATCCGTCGAGCTTGCCGGCCAATTCAGGCAGAACGAGACCGACAGCGCGAGCCGCGCCTGTAGTGGTCGGAATCATATTCTGTGCACCGCCACGGGCCCTGCGCATATCGCCATGCATTTGGTCGAGCATGCGCTGGTCGTTCGTGTAGCTGTGGATCGTGGTCATGAAGCCGCGCTCGATACCCACGGTTTCGTGCAGCACCTTGGCCATCGGCGACAGACAGTTGGTCGTACAGCTGGCGTTTGAAACGATCACATCGTCCGCTGTCAGCACATCATGGTTCACGCCATAGACGATGGTGGCGGAAACACCCTTTGCCGGGGCAGAGATCAGGACCCGCTTGGCGCCCGCGTCGAGATGCGGACGGCATGCTTCGTCAGACTGGAAGAACCCGGTGCATTCGAGGACGATATCGATGCCCTGTTCACCATGCGGCAGCTTGGCCGGGTCGCGTTCGCTGGTAACGGCAATCGATTTGCCGTTCACGATAATGGCGTTATCGCCAACTTCGACAGTCCCGGGAAAGCGGCCGTGGGTGGAATCGTATTGGAACAAAATAGCGTTCGAATTAGTGTCCGCCAGATCGTTGATGCTGACGAGGTCTAGATCGTGATCGTCACGCTCTAGAATTGCGCGCGCTACGAGGCGTCCGATACGTCCGAAACCGTTGATTGCAACCTTGGTGGCCATTGGGAAGAACTCCTGCTTAACCGTTCAATTTGTTTATGATTTGCGGAATGATAGCGTCAGCGGTGAGACCGAATTTTTCGAACAGGTCGCTGGCCGGGGCGCTGGCCCCGAAGCCGTCTATCCCGATGCGCAAGCCATTGGTCATTGTGTAGCGATCCCAGCCGAAGGTAGTGCCCGCTTCAATGCTTACGCGGAGAATTTCCTCCGGTGCGACATCAGGCAGGATATCCGCGCGATAGGCATCGTCCTGCTCGTCGAAGAGCTGCGTGCAGACCATCGACACGACATCCGCGCCAATTCCATCGGCTTCGAGCCGGTCGGCGCATTCCATGGCCAGATGGAGTTCGGAACCGGTCGCGATCAAAATGACCCGTCGCGGTGCCTGCGCTGCTTTCAGGCGGTATCCGCCCCGCTCGGTCATATTTTCCGAAAGCTGGTGCGTGCGCATCTGTGGCAGGTTCTGGCGACTCAGCGCGAGCACTGTCGGACGGTCGGACTGACGCAGCGCGATATCCCAGCATTCCGCTGTTTCAACTGCATCGGCCGGACGCATCACCAAAAGGTTCGGCATCATGCGCAGCGACTGAACATGCTCGATCGGTTGGTGGGTCGGCCCATCTTCGCCCAACCCGATACTGTCATGGGTCATGACATAGACGACACGAACCTGTTGAAGCGCCGAAAGGCGGATTGCCGCGCGGCAATAGTCGGTGAACACTAGGAAGGTACCGCCATAAGGGATTACGCCGCCGTGCAGCGCCATGCCATTCATCGCCGCGGCCATGCCGAATTCGCGGATGCCGTAATAAACGTAACGGCCCGAATAATCGTCGGCAGTGAAAGGGCCGATACCGCCCGCTTTGGTGTTGTTCGACCCAGTAAGGTCGGCGCTTCCGCCAATCGTTTCAGGTAGTCTTGAGTTGATCTCACCCAGCGCCATTTCGCTGGCCTTCCGCGTCGCGACCTTCTGAGGTTCGTCGATCAACCCATTGATATAGCTGTCGAGATTGAACCCTTCAGGCAACTCGCCCGCAATGCGGCGTTCAAATTCCGCCTTCTGGTCGCTGCTATCGAGGCGAACCTGCCATTCGCTATGCGCCCGCGCGCCGGTTTCTGCAGTCGCGCGCCAATCGGCCAGAATATCTTCAGGGATTTCGAACGGCGCGGCTTCCCAGCCCAGCACATCGCGCGCAGCGGAAATTTCGTCCTCGCCGAGCGGAGCGCCATGGGTCGCGCTGGTGCCCTGCTTGTTGGGGGCGCCTTTGCCGATCACCGTCTTGCAGGCAACGAGCGACGGACGCTCATCAGCCACGGCCTCGTCGATCGCACGGCGGATATCGTCGACATTGTGGCCGTCGCAGCCAACCACATGCCAGCCAGTTGCTTCGTAGCGGGCCTTGATATCTTCGCTGGTGGAGAGATCTGTGGTCCCGTCGATGGTGATATTGTTATCGTCCCACAGCACCACCATACGGCCAAGCTTGAGATGCCCCGCAAGGCCGATCGCTTCGTGATTGATGCCTTCCATCAGGCATCCGTCGCCGGCAATGACCCAAGTACGGTGATCGACAACATCGTCTCCGAAAGTGGCGTTGAGATGACGTTCCGCCATCGCCATACCAACCGCCATTGCCAGCCCCTGGCCGAGCGGGCCGGTCGTGCTTTCCACACCTTCAAGGAGGAAGTTTTCCGGATGGCCAGCGCATGGGCTGCCGATCTGGCGGAAATTGCGGATGTCTTCCATCGTCGGGCGTTCATAGCCGGACAGGTGCAGCAACGCGTAAATCAGCATCGAGCCGTGACCGGCCGACAGTACGAACCGGTCGCGATCCGCCCAGTCCGGGGTCTTGGGATCGTGCTTGAGATAATCGCTCCAAAGCACGGTCGCCACATCGGCCATACCCATCGGCATTCCGGGATGCCCGGAATTGGCAGCCTGCACCGCATCCATCGAAAGTGCCCTGATGGCATTGGCCATCTGGACCATGCGAGACGTGGCGAGACTCATTGGATGTATTCTCCGGAAATAAGGGCCGATTCGACGCGCGCGAAGCCTTTGCGGAGCACGCGCTTCAGGTCAACCCGCACGAGCGGGCATTCGCGGGCCGCCTGCCCTCACCCCACTTATCAACAGCAGCTGCCAAACCTTTGCCTCCGCATGGCAATATTGATATTCGGCTGGTGTCATGAGTTCCGACCGCATCAAAAATGCCATGGACCGCATCGATCGCGCATTGGCACGGATCGAAACGCAGGCCGGCCTTGCCGCTCACCCTTCACGGGCCGGGCAATCCGCCAATGTTGAACTCGCCGAACGGTATGAATCGCTGCGCGAACATGTTTTGACGAGCATTTCGCAGCTCGACGATCTTATCGAAGGGCTGGAAAGATGAGCGACCTTACCCTTTCCATCGGTGGCCGCAATTATACCGTTTCCTGTGCCGACGGTCAGGAAAGCCATGTGGAACACCTGGCCAGCATGATCGATGGCAAGCTTGGCACGATGGGCAAGAACCTTTCTAGCAACGATGCCAAGAATCTGCTGTTCGCGGCGCTCCTGCTTGCCGACGAATTGGAAGAAACGCGGAAGGTTGCATCGCACCCCAACACGCCCGGTTTCGACACGGACAGGTTGGCCAGCCAGCTCGATCGTTTCGCACTTGCACTGGAGAATGCAGCATCCACTCTTGAGGGTGGCGGCCGCAACTCCTAAATAGGGTTTGGCGGGACTGCCCGGCACGAGCCGCATGAATATCCCTGAGGCTATAAGCAATCCATGGGAGCTGTCCCTGCCTTGGTCCACCGGTTCGGCCGTGGGATTGGGGCACACGGTACCCACCTGACGTTTTCGCGTCAGAGGATTTCGCCGGAAACGACCCATGGTGGTTCCGCCACTCTCCCTTCCCATCGTTGAGCTCTTGGACGCCGACGTGATCTGCCGATAAGGACGCCTGCGTGACCAAAAACGATCTCAGAAAACTGCTTCGGGCCAAGCGTCGCGACCATGTGGCCGCTCTGACCGACAGCATGCGCACACTGGTGTTCATGCGCCCGCCCGCGCCGCTTATCGGAATGATACCCGACGATGCAGCCATCGGGCTCTATCATGCGGGCTCTTCGGAAGCTCCTACCGCATCCTATGCGCGCCACTTCTTCGAACAGGGGCACGAAATCTCCCTCCCACATTTTTCAGCGATGAATACGCGCATGCAATTCCGCCGTTTCATGGACCCCCATGATGAAAGCGATCTTGAAACAGGCCCGTTCGGCATCAGGCAACCGAAAGACACTACGGAAGAGGTCGTACCGACTGTCCTGTTCGTACCGCTGGTCGGCTTTACGAAAACAGGCGCACGGCTCGGCCAGGGCGGCGGACATTATGATCGCTGGCTGGCGGCACATCCCGGGACAATCACGATCGGGCTCGGCTGGGACTGCCAGCTGGTGGAAGATCTACCCACAGAACCGCACGACATCCCCCTTTGTGCAATTGTCACCCCAACCCGACTGTACGGACCCTTCGCATGAGGAAAGAACCCACTTGGCGCATCCCTGTCGGCATTCTTGGCCTGCTGGTGGCTCTGACGGTTTATGGGCTGGTGATTGCCCGATATGCGCCGGAGCTGATCGGCGACTGGCCTACGCTGGTGCAGACGGTAATCTACATTCTTCTCGGCTTGGTCTGGCTGCTACCGCTCAGGCGCTTTCTAATCTGGATGGAAACGGGCCGCTGGGGCTGATCTCCGGCGCCTGCGATCATTGCAAGCGTCTTACTCAAAACAAAGATAGCGCAGCACATTCACAGCGATCCCGGGCGCTGGCGTAGCATTCCGATAATATGGATAGTTCCCCAAGTGGCGCGAGTGACGGGACTCGAACCCGCGACCTTCGGCGTGACAGGCCGACACTCTAACCAACTGAGCTACACCCGCGCAGCCACTTGGGAGCCGCGCATCTACGGGCGGGTCCGATTCCTGTCAATGACGATTTGGCGCTTTTTTTGCTGTTTTTTCGCCTACCGGTTTTTGCATCTCTATTTACCCCATTTTTCACTATTTTCGCGCCGGTTTTCCGGGGTAGCAGCAGCAAAAGGGCTCCCAGGCATAATCGCCAGGGAGCCCCGTTGACTGGTTAGGTCGGCTTTCGTCTGCAGCATGGGCAGATACCCTTACAAGCTGCCTTACGGTAGTTGCGATCAGTCTATGAGAATGAGCGCAGGTGTTTCGAGCAGTTTCTTGAGTTGCTGAACGAAGCTTGCGGCATCCCAGCCATCGACGACGCGGTGGTCGCAGCTGATCGAAATGTTCATCAGCTTGCGCTTCTCGATGCGCTCGATCCCATCGCTGCCGGTGACATACATCGGCCGCTCGATGATCCGGTTCGGGCCGATGATGGCCACTTCAGGACGGTTGATCACCGGCGTCGTCGCCACGCCGCCAAGCGGGCCGAGCGAAGTCACCGTCAGCGTACCGCCCTGTAACTCGTCTGATTTGGCCGTGCCATTGCGGGCAGCCTCGGCAAGGCGCGATATCTCATTGGCAAGCTGCCACAGGTTCTTCGCCTGCGCATCCCTGATGACAGGCACCATCAGGCCGGCATCGGTCTGCGCCGCCATTCCCATATGTACCGCACCAAAGCGCGTCACCACACCCGCTTCATCGTCATAGCGGGCATTGATCATCGGAAAATCTGGCAATGTCTTGCAGATCGCCGTGATCAGCAGCGGCAGGATGGTCAGCTTAGGCTTGTCGCCGCGGGTGGTGTTGAGCTGCGCACGCAGGTCTTCCAGGGCCGTGACATCACATTCCTCGACATAAGAGAAATGCGGAATATTACGCTTCGATGCAGCCATGTTCTCGGCAATGCGGCGACGCATGCCGATGACTTTCCTCTCCTCGTCCTCGCGAGGCTTGGCGGCAGCGCCATAGCCAGCGGTATAGGACAGGAACTGATCCAGATCGCCATGCCGGACCCGGCCATCTTCGGCCGGCTTTACCTGAGCCAGATCGACACCCAGATCGCGCGCACGCTTGCGTACGGCAGGTGTGGCGAGAACGGTTTTGCCCGCTTGCTGCGCCGGGGCTGCTTGAGCAGGGGACGACGACGGAGAAGGCGGCGGGCTTGGATCGCCAGCCATCGCATCGTCGGAGTCCGAAGGATCGGGATTTTCCACCTCGATCCGCTCTTCAACCTTGTCGTCCTTGGGGGCAGGAGCCGGGGTCGGCGCAGCCTCCGCGGTGGCCTCGTTATCTTCGATCACCTCGTCCGGGACTTCGCCTTCAACTTCTATCACGACCAGCATCGAGCCGATCGAAACCATGTCCCCCTCGCTACCGGCAATCTCCAGGATCTTGCCCGTAACCGGGCTTTCCATCGGCACCGTCGCCTTGTCGGTCATCATGTCGACGAACTCTTCGTCCTCGCTGACCGTATCGCCAACCTGCTTGTGCCACTGCACAATCTCGGCCTCGGCTATGCCTTCGCCAATATCGGGCATGTTGAAGGTGAATTTCGCCATGGGGATCAGTCCTTGAGGATCTTGTCTATGGCCTCGCCAATGCGGACCGGGCCGGGGAAATAGGCCCATTCGAGGCTGTGAGGATACGGTGTGTCGAAACCGGTGACGCGTTCGACCGGGGCTTCGAGATGGTAGAAGCAACGCTCGGTGACCAGCGCGGAAAGCTCCGCCCCGAAACCGCTGGTGCGGGTCGCCTCGTGCACGATGAGGCACCTGCCAGTACGTTTTACGGACGCTTCGATGGCCTCGATATCCAGCGGCACCAGCGTGCGCAGATCCAGAATGTCGGCTTCGACACCCTTTTCCTGGCACACCGCTTCGACGACATGGACCATCGTGCCATAGGCAAGGATGGTCAGTTGCTCGCCTTCGGTAACCTGACGCGCCTTACCTAGCGGGATCTTGTAGTACCCTTCGGGCACAATGCTGGCATCGAACCGCTTCCACGGCTGGACCGGCTTATCGTAGTAGCCGGAAAACGGGCCATTGTAGATCCGCTTGGGCTCGAAGAAGATGACCGGATCGTTATCCTCGATACAGGAAATCAGCAGACCCTTTGCATCGTAAGGCGTGGCCGGGATAACCGTCTTCAGCCCCGAAACGTGGGTGAAAATCGCCTCGGGGCTCTGACTGTGCGTTTGCCCCCCGAAGATACCGCCGCCAAACGGGCTGCGCACCGTCATCGGCGCGATATATTCCGCCGCTGAGCGATAGCGCAGGCGTGCCGCCTCGCTGATCAGCTGGTCCAGGCCGGGATAGATATAATCAGCAAACTGGATTTCCGGCACGGGGCGCAGGCCATAGGCCCCCATTCCCACCGCCACGGCAATAATGCCGCATTCGTTGATCGGCGTATCGAAGACGCGGGTCTTCCCGTATTTTTCCTGCAAACCGGCGGTGCACCGAAACACGCCGCCAAAATAGCCGACATCTTCGCCCATCACGACGACATTATCGTCTCGCTGCATTGATACATCGAGCGCGTCATTGATCGCTTCGATCATGTTCAGACGGCGTTCGGCACCCGATAACACGTCTGATTGACATGTGTTCGCCTTGGCGTTCACTGGTCGAGCCCTCCCGGAAATTTGATCTCGCGCTCACGGATCGCCTGCTCGCTTTGCTCCTTGAGGTGCCATGGGAGCTCTTCGAAAACGTCTTCGAACATGGTGCGGAAAGGATGGTGCAAACCATGCCCCAGAATGCCGTTCGCCTCGGCCTCCTTGGTCACTTTCTTGACGTGTTCCGCCGCCTCTAGATCCATCTTTTCCTGCCGCTCCTCGTCCCACTCGCCAATGGCGATAAGGTGGTCTTTCAGGCGCGTTACCGGGTCGCCCAGTGGCCATTCCGTGCGCTCCTGCGCGCTGCGATAGCCGGTTGGATCGTCGGAGGTGGAATGGCCTTCGGCGCGGTAGGTAAAGAACTCGATCAGCGTCGGCCCGGCATTGGCCCGCGCCCGATTTGCCGCCCACTGCTCCGCCGCATAACACGCCAGAGCATCGTTCCCATCAACTCGCAGACCGGCAAGGCCATAGCCCAAGGCACGCGCAGCAAAGGTGGTGCGCTCGGCACCGGCAAAGCCGCTGAAGCTGGAAATTGCCCACTGGTTGTTAATAACATTGAGGATAACCGGTGCATTGTACACCGTTGCGAAGGTGCAGGCCGAATGGAAGTCGCCCTCTGCAGTGCTGCCCTCCCCCACCCAGGTTGCCGCGATCCGACTGTCGCCCTTCATGGCACTTGCCATCGCCCATCCGACCGCCTGCGGCGTTTGCGTCGCAAGATTGCCGCTGATCGTGAAGAAGCTGTTTTCACGGCTCGAATACATGATCGGCAACTGGCGGCCTTTCAGCTTGTCACCCTTGTTCGAATAGATCTGGTTGATCATTTCGATCATTGGATAGCCGCGTTGAATCAGGATTCCCTGCTGGCGGTAACTCGGGAAAACCATGTCATCGGCTGCCAGAGCCATACTCGCAGAAACGCTGGTCGCTTCCTCGCCCGTACATTTCATGTAAAAGCTGGTTTTGCCTTGCCGCTGGCCACGGAACATGCGTTCGTCGAAGGCACGCGTCATGGCCATATGGCCGAGCATCTTGCGCAGCGTGTCTGGATCCAGTTTCGGATTCCACGGGCCATGGGCCTGATCGTCATCGCCCAGCACACGCACCAAGCCGAAGGCCATATCCCGCATCTCGCTTGGGTCGCATGTCTCGTCGGGACGCGGCATGCTTCCAGCTTCGGGCACATCTATATGCGAGAAATCGACCGTATCTCCCGGCCGAAACTTTGGTTCGGGAACATGCAACGAAAGCTTGGGACGATTCCCCCCCTTCACTGCACTACCTTCGGGCCCATCGGCCATAGAATCGTCTCCCAGACGTAATCTTACGCTTTCGCGTTATTTTATTTCACGAGTGGGAAGCGGTCAAGTCGGTGCCGGATCACACTGCGACAGGCGCCTTGATGGCCCCATGCGGCGTGTAACTGTAAACCTCGAAATCGCCGATGCGATAATCGAAAATCGAACACGGACGCCGCACTATTTCAAGCTTCGGAGCCCCCTGCGGTTCCCGCGATAGCTGCTCGTGAATGAGGTGCTCGTGATTAAGGTAGAGATGTGTATCGCCCCCCATCCAAACCAGCTCACCGGCATCGAGATCGACCTGCTGAGCAAGCATTCGGGTCAGAAGCGCCGCCGACCAGAGATTGAAAGGCAGACCCAGCGCCACATCACAGCTGCGTTGATAGAGCACGCAATTAAGCCGGTTTTCCTCAACCTGAAACTGGTAGGTCTTGTGACATGGCGGCAGCGCCATCTGATCAAGCTCGGCTACATTCCATCCTTCGATAATATGCCGCCGGCTACCGGGGTTCTCGCGTAAAGACTCTACCAGAATAGCAACCTGATTGACGCCCGGCCCACTCTCGTACAGCCCATGCCCGCGTGGTCGGTAGGTGGGCCAGTTCACCCATTGCTTGCCATAGACCGGGCCGAGGTCGCCCCATTGTTGGGCAAATGCCTCATCATCAGCTATCCGTTCCACGAAATCCGTCAAAGATATCTGATCGCCCGTTTCTTTCACATAGCGGGCATGCGGCCACTCGTTCCATATCTTCACCCCCTGAAGGACCAGCGGGCGAATGTTGGTATCACCAGTGAGGAACCACAACAATTCACGCGTAGCGGTCTTCCAGTAGACGCGCTTCGTAGTGATGAGCGGCATCGAGTCATCGGACAGATCAAATCGCAGGATAGTACCGAAAACGGAACGGGTTCCCACGCCAGTTCTATCCGTACGCTCGCTCCCCGTTAGCCAGATCCGGCGCATGAGATCGAGATATTGCTGTTCGTAATGAATTTCTGACATCGTTTCAGTTCTGTTGGAGCGACGCTTTCGCAATAGCGGGAGAATGTTCAAATTGCCCGCTTGCGTGCGCGCCAATCCACACCTATAGGGCGCGCCTTGCTTCGCACCCGTGGCGGGAGACCGCCCGGGCCGATCTGGTCGGGGAGTAGCTCAGCCTGGTAGAGCACTGTCTTCGGGAGGCAGGGGCCGGAGGTTCGAATCCTCTCTCCCCGACCACATTCCGCCTCAGAATAAGCATATTAACCAATATCTTATTCTGAGATGAAATCTTTAATAAGACAGGGGCTCTGGGTTCATATTGAACCTTCACCGCCTTCTCCTACCTTTCGCGATCCTATCGCCTACGTCTTTTAAGTAGTCTGGAGAGAAGCGCGCGTAGTGCTTCTGCGTTGTGCGATCATCGTCGTGTCCCATGAATTGCGCTAACGCAGCCATTGATACTCCTGCTTCGGCAGCCCAAACCGCTCCGGTATGCCTCAGTGTATAGGGCGTAGCCTTTATACCACTACGATCGCTAGCGGCTTGAAAGGCCTTTTTAATGCTTCGAATTGGCTCGCCGCCACGCTCAATGACAAAGGCACTTTGTCTGGCTTCGAATGCTTTTTTCAAAGCTTCGTGCAACTCACTATTGATAGGAACGATAGGACGCCTTTTTGCTGTCTGACGTCGCCCTAGAGGATTAAAATCGATCTGACCGCGCTCGAAATCGACACGAGACCATTCGAGTTCAAGGATCGCGGTGGGGCGCGCTACCGTGTAACCCAGCGCGACCAGTGTCGCGAGGATGTTGTGCGCGGTGGACGACTGCACCCCGGCGGCTCTGGCGATTGCGCCAAGCGGCGCGGCCCCCCGTTCCCGTGCGAGAAATTCCAGCATCCGCATTGCGCGCTCGACCGACTGGATCGGTTTGCTCATTCCGCTCTCCATTCAACCATGCTGAACTTATGCGCTTTGTGTTCGTCAATGACCAGAACAACGGAACACCTGCGCGCCAAACTCCATTGCCAGTGCAGACGAACAGCAAAAGGAAACCAGTCAATGCCCCAAATCGTAATGGCGCAATGCACGGCCTTGCCGGGCCGCGAAGATGCGCTCGCTCGCCAAATCGCGGACCTTGCCGCAGCTGTTCGCCGAGAAGCGGGAAATGAAGGGTTCGAAGTGTTCCAGAGGTCCGAGGTCGAGCGCGGCTGGACTATGATAGAGCGCTACCGAAACCGCGATGCTTTCGAGACGCATCTGGAGCAGCCCCACACCAAAGCGTTCAACGAAGCTTTGAAAAGCCTGGTCGAAGGCGGCGCGTCCGACGTGACCGAGCTTGCGCCGGCCTGTCAGCCGGACGACGCCGCGCCGGGAATTCGCGGCATTGATCATGTCGGCGTGACCGTGCCCGATATCGATGCGGCATCGGACTTTCTCGTCCGCGCTTTCGGCGCACGCACGCTCTACGATGTTCTGCCCGCTGATGCGGACCCGATGGCGGGTGACGAGGTGGAGCATCAACTCGGCATTCCCGAAGGCGCGCGGATCGAGCATATGCGGCTGATGCGCATCGGCGCATCGGCGAATATCGAGATGTTCCGCATCGCCAATGCCGATCAGGCCGATGCCGCGGGGCTGGCCGATTATGGTCTGCAGCATATCGCCATTTACGTCGAGGACATGAATGCCGCTGCCGACCGACTGGTGCAGGCGGGCGGCACCCTACTTTCGGACCCGCATCCGTTAGCCGGCGTCGAAGGGGGCGAACGCAATTCCGGAGTCTATGCCCGTGCGCCATGGGGCATGCTGATCGAGCTGATCTCTACCCCGGATGGTATCGACTACCCCGCCGATTGCCCGATGCCGCGCTGGAAACCCCAACACAGCAGCTGACTTTCAAGGAGACCTGCAAATGATCAAGATGACCATGTTCCTGAAGCGGAAGGCCGGGATGAGCCACGAGGACTTCGTGAAGCACCATATCGAGGTGCACGGCCCCAAGTTCCGCTCTATCCCGGAGGCGCAGACCCATTGCCTGCGCTATATCCAGACGCATCCCGTGGAGCTGAAAACCGATGCGGCGCAAAATGCCGATTTCGACGGGACTGCAGAGCTGTGGTTCGATAGCGAGGACGGGATGCATGCGGTGCTGACGTCCGAGACTTACAAGAACGTCGTCTTCCCAGATGAGAAGACCTTTCTCGATCACGACAACACCCTGACCCTCGTCGGCGAACAGGTCGAGATCATCGGCGATTTTCGCGAGGGATGATCGCTGACTGGAAGGAATAGGCTCAGAATGGGCCGCTACAAGACGGTCAGCTTTTAGGTGTCTGAATGCTGAAAGCTGCCGTTCGCCTAACGACCCTGAGCTCGGTCGTTTAACTTGAGCGGAAACTACCTCGAAAGCGGACGTCCGAAAATCAAATCAGCACCTTCTTGAGATAGTGCGAAGAGTGTCCCTTTGGTCGGTTGGACAGGGTCGCCATGTGGTTGTAGCCGTTCTTTTCATAGAATGGCCTTGCCTGCCAGCTGGTCGTTTCGACTAAAGCATTTTCGCAACCATTGTCGCGCGCAAAAGCCTCTGCTTTCTGTATCAGCTCACGCCCGATTCCACTGCCGCGCGCAGTCTCGGAAATCCAAAGAAGTTCGATGTGAAGGGTATTCCAATAGCATGTTGCACGGATGCCACCTTGTAATGATCCCTCGTCATCTCGAGCCATCACGTGAAATCGCTTCTCTTCCTCGGTCGGCTCGAGATCGCGAACGGTTTCTTCGTTGAATGACCTAATACCGCGACTGAGCAGGTCCGCCTCAGCTTTCGAAGGGTTCCGCTCGATTTCGATTTTCACTGTAGGCCCTCAAAACTGACTGGTAGTTGTTTTTATGTCTGCTTTGACCAAAATAAACAACAAACTAGACATTCCGTTCCCCCCCGTTTCAGACCTTCCCGCGTGTTGTCGGAGCGCCTGAAAGCTGACTTTCCGCACATCACACACGCACGATAAAAGCGGCCCGACTGCAAACGACCCCGTTGCGGTCGTTTGTCTCGACTGCGACACTGCTGAAATGACACTCTTGGTTTACCTTGGAGCAGCTCTTGCCGAAATCCCCGGATGCTTCGCGTTTTGGGCTTGGCTGCGAATGGACAGGTCCCCGATCTGGGTCGCGCCAGGAATGGCCTTTTTGGCGCTGTTTGCATATCTGCTGACCTTGGTGGATGCGGAGCACGCTGGTCGCACCTATGCCGCCTATGGAGGTGTTTATATACTGTCTGCGCTTGGGTGGCTGTGGATTGCGGAAGGTGTCAAGCCCGACCGCTGGGATGCCTTAGGTGTCGCCATCTGCCTGCTCGGAGCGAGCATAATCTTGTGGGGACCAAGGACAGCCTGACGTCCGCTTTCCACCCCTATTGTGTTGAAAAACTCCGCCACCCGTTTTGGTCGGTAACATTAGAACTTTGGCGCGCCTCTTAGTGTAACAATGATTCAAGCGACAAGCTCAATCTGAATTTTTGTTGCCCGGAATTAACCTCCGGCGCGGTGGGTCCGACTTTTTCAACACAATACACCCCATAATCGGACATTCGCGAAAAGGGGCGCAAGCGTCAGAGCGGATCGCAGCATATCGATTACCTGGCAGCGGGCGCCAGGCTCACGATAGGTTCCCACCTGGACTATCTCCGTCGGCAGTTTGAGAGCCATGATCCGGGCGGGGATCTTCATGTCGACATGCTCGATGAGCAGGTGATACGGGCTGAGCAGAACCGGTTGTCATACTACAGCAACATCCCCGGCGGGATCGCACGACATAAGTCCCTGTTCGACGCGGCCGAACGCTGCGAGCCTGGATCCGCGAAGTCGGCAAGGCGCTGGGGCTGCCGGAAGATTTGACCGCGTCGCTGTCTGGCCTCGTATGGGGATGGTCCGTCGATGGAGTTGGCGAGAAGCAGGCCAAGGAACTCAACCTCAACCTCGGCGATCGCCGACTGCGCCTGGCGCTCGATCTTGCCAGTCGGCTGATCGGCACGCCGCGCCATCTCTCGCAGCATCCCGGCGGGTTCGTGCTGACGCATGAGCGGCTCGACGATCTGGTGCCGATCGAGCCTGCCGCGATGGAGAACCGCCAGGTCATCGAATGGGACAAGGACGATATCGATGCGCTGAAGTTCATGAAAGTCGACGTGCTCGGCCTTGGCATGCTCGGCTGCATGAACCGCGCCTTCACCCTGCTCGAACAGGACAAGGGCGTGCGCATTACCATGGCAGATCTGCAGGACGACGATCCGGACGTCTACGCGATGATCCAGCAGGCCGACACGCTCGGCACCTTCCAGATCGAGAGCCGCGCGCAGATGTCGATGCTGCCACGCATGAAGCCGAAGCAGTTCTACGATTTGGTGATCGAAGTCGCCATCGTGCGCCCTGGCCCGATTCAGGGCGACATGGTCCATCCCTATCTACGCCGGCGGGAGGGCAAGGAGCGGCCCGAGTATCCCAAACCCGAACTGCGCGCGGTGCTCGAGAAGACGCTCGGCGTGCCGTTGTTCCAGGAACAGGCGATGAAGGTCGCGATCGTCGGCGCGGGGTTCACTCCGGCCGAGGCTGATCAGCTGCGCCGCGCGATGTCGACCTTCAAGCTGACCGGCGGCGTCGGCCACTTTTACGACAAGCTGGTGGGCGGCATGGTCGAGCGCGGCTATCCGCAGGACTTTGCCGAACGCACCTTCAAGCAGATCGAGGGGTTCGGCAGCTACGGCTTTCCCGAAAGCCATGCGGCCTCCTTCGCCAAGATCGCCTACGCCTCGTGCTGGATGAAGCACCACCATCCCGACGTGTTCTGTGCCGCACTGCTGAACGCGCAGCCGATGGGGTTTTATGCACCGGCACAGGTTGTTCAGGACGCTCAGCAGCACGGAGTGGAAGTCCGACCGGTTCCCGCATCGACCGGGCCGCGGTGACGGCGCGACGCATGCTGGGTCACCCGATCGCGGCGATCCGGGATGGATGCCTAAGGCTGCTGCGCATTATCATCGACCGTTTGCCGATGGTGCTGATCCGGAAGATTTGGTGCGTATTCGCAGTCATGACTTTCACTGATGGTCACCGCCCGCCTATCGCGCCATCAGCGTGTCATTATTGAACTCGCGACGCGTATCCTGCGTAGCGCTATGGCAAAATCTTCGCACCAGAAAGTTGACACCATCGAGGTGCGTTTGGCTCTTCGATGCCTGTTGCCTCATTGCCGCGAACGTTGGCCGCTGGAGATGTTTTGGGACGCGGCGGCCACAGACAACGAGATCGGCAGAGCCCAAGGATGCACCGCTGGGTTCAACGGCATCATCAGACAGTTGCGGATGGCAGGACATGTCCGCGATTGAACGACTGTGATGTCAGCTTTGCGCCCTAATCTCGGCAGTTCCACTCCTCGTCTAAAACGCCCAAAAGCGGACGTCCAGTTGGTCTTCACGCTACAGGATGGCGACCCAGGCTCCCGATGGTGTGGCATTCGCCGCTCTTGTCCGCCTGGCAGGATCGTAACATCTGTCCGAGCTCGTTGCGGAGCGCCGTGAGATCTACGATTTTGCGCTCGACCTCGGCCAGTTGGTGCTGAACCAGCTGCTCGACATCCTGACAGGGCTTGTCGTCGTGATCGGACAGGGCTAGCAATTCGCGAACCTGCGCCATCCTAAACCCGAGCTCGCGCGCACGACGCACGAAGGTGAGCGTCGCCAAATGTTCGTCGGAGTAGTCGCGATAATTGCTATCGGTCCAGTCAGCCGTTGGCAGGATGCCCTCGCGCTCGTATTAGCGGATCGTCTCCGCCTTCGTGCCGGTGGCCCTTGCCAGTTCGCCTATACGCATCGCTTGCCCTTGTAGTTGCTACAAGGTGCATACGTCCCTGCGACAGCGCTCGTGAAGGCCGCGACCATGCTCGTTTTCGGCCTGTGGGTGATCGGCTACGCTGACTACGGCCTCGTCGTCGGATCGAACCCAGCGCCCCAGACCATGGGCGTGATCGGCACGCTGGCGCTGGTGGTCAATGTGTTCGTCGCGCTGATGCTGTCCTGCAGGTCAAGAATACCAGCAAGGCCGGGATCGTCTGGCGATGTCATCGATACTCTTATGACGCCGATATCGACGGTGTCATTACGAAGATTGAGCAGGAAAGGTTCGCTGGTGCGGAACAGGATTGTGCCATCGGGCTCGCGGATGAAGGCTCGCAGGCCGTAGAGCGGACCGTCGCTCAAATTCAACTTCGACACGTCGATCGAAAACGGGATCGGCGGCGAGACCTGTCCGATCGTGTTCATCGTGCGCGAGAGGATGAGCTCCTGGTTTCGACCGAGGGTGATGTCGGAGACGACGATTTCCACCTGCGCTTCGGGGGGCAGCGCGATGCGTTCGCGATAGGACAGTGTGCCGGTAATTCTTTCTACCATGACGACCTCACTGCTTTCTGCAGCGGGCTGAATGGTGGCACAGGCACTCAGGCTCATGGCGAGGGCAGCCGACGCTAACAGCAAGTTACATTTCACCGTCATTCTTCTTGTTATCCTCCTGGTTTGGATGGGCTGTTGGGATCGGTGCCGAGCGGCCGTTGGCCGAGCCGTAAGCGTCGATGTGAAGCGTGCGAGTGGGGAAGGCGATTTCCACATCGAGTTCTTTCAGTTTCCGCATCAGCGCGAGGAGCAGATCCTCCTGCATCTCGAGTGACTCCGCGAACGATGCAGTCCGGAAATAAGCGAATATCTCGATGTTGAGTGCGCTTTCGCCGAAACCAATGAAGCGTGCGCGAGCATCTTCTTCGAGGACATGATCGTTTTCCGCCAAGATTGTCCGGAACGCAGCCAGAACCTCGCTCATCTTCTCGGCATCCGTGTCGTAGCTGACCCCGACCACGTGCTTGAAGAGGAACTGGTCGCGAGCAGAAAAATTCTCGATCTTCTCGCCGGCAAGAAATCCGTTGGGGATCGTTACCAGCGTCCGGTTGATCGTGCGCACACGGGTCGAGCGCATGCCGACATCCTCGACCGTGCCGAACGTATCACCGATCTGGGCAGCGTCGCCTACTTGCACCGGATGATCTCCAATGATCGTGACAGATCCGACCAGATTCTCGATCGTTTTCTGCGCGCCGAGCGCCAAGGCGAGCCCGCCGATGCCGAGAGCAGCGATACCGGTGGTTACGTCGACACCGAACGTATCGAGCACACCGATGAAGATCATGACCAGCAATGTGAGCTTGGCGATCCGCCGCAACAGCGTGATGACCGATGCGGCCTGGCGCCGCTCCGCTCTGTTCATTCTTTCGCTCGCCATCCGCGCGACAGCATCGATCAACCTTAACAGAAACCAGCCAAGGGATAACCACGCCGCGATACCTGCGCCGCGCAGCAGTTGCTGGCGAGCAATGATCGAGGCCTCCATGGTGCCTGCAACATGGAAGAAGGCGATTGTCGCCACGTAGAGCGCTAGCGGTGGGAGAGCGGCGTGGATGAGACGAAAGACGGTGCTGCTGCTGTGTTCGGGAATGAGTCGCCGCAGGACCGAGATAATTGCAGACGCGAGCAGGCGTAGCGCCGCGAAAAGCGCGACCGCCACTCCGATCAGCAAAAGCCAGTCCAGGACTGGCGCGCCGGCGACTTCGATCGCCTTTTCCTCGCTCTGTTCCGCGACTTCAGGTGAAGGCGACCAGTCTTCGAGGGCCGATACTGTTTCCGGCGAAAGCCGCCATTGCAGCAATTTTCCTTCCCCAGCGGCAACGCGCTGCAGGATAATAGGCTGCTCGGAACCTTCGAGCTGGAACGTGCCGACTTGCTCCAGGAGGGGATCGAGTCCGTCCTCTAAGTCGCCGTCGGGAGTGTTGGAAAGCACGGCAAAGGGTCGAAGCATTCCCCCGCTGTCGAGCGCGAGTTTCAATTTTCGAGCGAGATCTGCACCTTGAGCCAGTCCTTCCGACGCGTCGGTCGCTTGCGAGCCTTCATCGTCTAGGGGCAGCGTGGCCGGATCGGGAGTGCCGGCGAAATAGCGCGCGGCCCGCTCGTAGTCCTCGGCGGCAAGGGCGTTCAGCAGCGCTGTCACGCTAGAGCGCGGCGTTTGCCTTTCGAATGTATCTACCGGAGCTTCGGTTTGCGCTGTTTCGGAAGGCTCAGGCCTCGGAAGCTGGGCTTGCGCAACTGTCGCCCCCGCAAGAAGAGCCACGACCGCAACTGCGTGAACAAGGAAACGCCGAAAGATCGAACAAATTGGGTTGGATTTCATGGTCGCCTCTTGTGGGACTGCGCAAAAACCAACGGCTGGTTGCCATCCTGCAACACGAGGGCGCCGGTCGGATCGAAGCGGTAGCTATTGATCGACTCAATGGCTCCTAGGAAGACCCGTTCCTGATACATCAGCGCTTCAGGACAGACTTTACGCGTCGTCGTTGCGACGTTGATCGTCTTGGCCGAGCCATCGACGCGGTATCGGCCGAGAAGGAGATTGCATCCTGTCGAGCCAGAAAGCTGCCCGTCATGTTCCAGGACCAGTTCGATACGCGAATAATCGATGATCCCGCGCCCGGCGATGTCTTCCACGATCCAGGCTCCGGCGAGCGGCTCCATTGACTTCGGGACGCCCGTGCACCCCGAGATACAAAACATCGCTGTGATGCCGACCATTCTCACAGGTGAGATCATGGCGACGTTTCCGTCATAGGCCGATCGGTCAATCGAACAGGCGTCCTGACCAGTCTGCGCATAAGAAGTCTGTCCACCAGCCGCGGCAGTGAAGCGATGATTACGCCGGCTAGGATCACGAGCGCACCGACCACGTCGGACAGGCCGAAAATTTCGCCCGCTGCATACCCGAACAACCCACCAAAGACTGGTTCGAGCGCGTAGATGATTGCGGCGCGCGAGGAATCGACCCGGGCCTGGGCCCAGCTCATCGCAAACTGAATGTAGGCGGTAGCAATACCATAGCCCACAACAACCCAGAGCAATGTAGGTGATGCAACCGGCATGGATTCCCCTGTGGCGAGCGCGAAGGCAGCGCACAGAAGCGTGGTGGTGGTCATCATCACGAACGCGATCCGTAGGGGATTAGCTCGGCGGACGAAGTATCCAAGGATGACGACCTCTACCGCGATCGCGACGGCACCAACGATGGAAAGTGTATCGCCGTAGCTAAGGGTGATGTCGGCTGGCGACAGACCCGACATGATAGCTACGCCGAGGCAGGCCAGGACCACTCCGATCCAGATCCCGGCAGCTGCGCGTTGGCGAAAAAACAGCAGCTGAAGCACAGGAACAAGCGGCACGTAGAGTGCGGAAAGAAACGCCACGCGTCCGGTGTCAGTGGTTTGCAGCGCATAGGCCTGTGCGCCATAAGCGATGCACGCAGTAGCGGCGACGACGATACCGGCAACCATCTCGGTTGCACTAATTCCGCGCGTCGCACGCGGCAGGACAAGCGCGAAGACCATGGTTGCCATCAGATAACGTAGGGCGACGAAACCGAGCGGCCCTGTAAATTCCATGCCGATCTTGGTCGCGAGAAAGCTCGCGCCCCAAAGCACCGATGCAGCAAGCAAAGCGAGCTCGGGAACAATACGACGGGAGATGTGCAGTCTCTGCATGCCGACTTCCTGTCTCGCTATAGCCAATAGAATGAGCGCCGCAGATCTTGCGGCGCTTCGACTGCAAATATAGAGGATGGAAAGCTGTATTTCCCTTCGAAGTTTTCGCCCCGCGCAATAGAATCTGCGGAAAGGAGACGATCGTGCCGCAGAAACCCTCGCTTGACCGAATCGACCGCAAGATCCTCGACATCCTTCAGCGCGATGGCCGGATTTCCAATCAGCGTCTTTCCGAGGCGGTGGCTCTTTCACCGAGTGCTTGTCTCGCGCGCCTGCGCAGGCTGGAGAAAGAAGAGGTCATCACGGGCTACAAGGCCCAGGTCGATGCAGCCAAGCTGGGCCCTAATCTTACGGTATTCGCCGAAATTGTCGCTTCGGCACATGATCCTGCAAGCACGCGAAGGATCGAACAGGCACTCGCCGACATCCCCGAAGCCATCGAGGCTTATCAGGTGAGCGGGAGCTATGATTTTCTGGTTCGTTTCCTCGTTCCGGACATGGAGTTTTGGACCAATGTGGCTGACGAGTTGGCCGATGGGGAACTCAAGATCGAAACCGTTCGAACCGTGGCCGTCATGCGCCGGATAAAGGGATGGGTTGGGGTTCCTCTAGGACCGACCTAATTCTCGCGTCGCTGATACGCGCGGCTTGCTGGATGGATACGGCACTAAATTTGGCACGTTCGGTATCGCCCGGGGTCCTCGGAGGTGCGCCAGACCGAGGATCTTTGAATGATAATCCAGCGCGCATGGACGCGGACTGGAACCTCTCCGCTAATTTTGATTAAGTGACCAAAATACAGCGGAGTTTGGGATGTTTGAACAGTTTCTGGGGCCTGACCATTTCGACATCATGCCTCACCTTGTCGCGATTGGCATGGCCTATCTTCTGGCATTCCCGATCGGCTGGAACAGGGAAAAATCGGAAAGGAGTGCGGGGCTTCGGACCTTCCCGCTCGTCGCTGTTGCCAGTTGCGGGTTTATCCAGGCTGCCGAGTCCATGACCGCAGATACTCCAGAGGCGATGGCCCGCATTGTCGAAGGTCTGATAACCGGCATGGGCTTTATCGGAGGCGGAGCCATTTTACGTCTCAAGGATTCGGTCAAGGGCACCGCCACCGCTGCCAGCCTCTGGATTACCGGGGCTATCGGAGCGTCGGTTGGTCTTGGCAGCCTCGATGTGGCAATCATGCTTTCTGTCATAACCGTCACTACACTTTGGATCATGGCGCCGCTTAAGCATCTCGGTCATCTTGAACATGAGGATAGAGCCGACGAAGATCGCGAGAAGCAGTAATATCAGCCAACGTTTTCTTGCGATGCGTCGGCTGATATTATCACATTATGATCGCGCTGATGACGCTGATTCCTATTCCGAAGAATGCGACGGCTGCCGGAACAATGAGCACTTGGCCATAAACTTCCTTGCACGCCAGCGGCCCGTAAGCAGTTTGCAGGACGGTGCTCCGGACGATCGAGTGTCCGTCGTCAGAACATTTGGCACAACTCGCGGCGTAGCTTAGCGGAGTATGGGCCTCGTCTGGGGTTGATGTTTAGGCGGCGAGCCTGCGGTGTTGCAAGCGCCGATATTGGAGTGTCTGTCGCTTGATCCTTTCTCGTTGCTTGATGATGGCCGGTGTCCTGCCGAAGTAGGCATCGGCAGGCGTCACATTGTCGAGGCTCTCGTGGTAGCGCTGGTGGTTGTAGTGCTCGATGAACGCCTCGATCTGCTGTTCGAGATCGCCGGGCAGGCAGTAGTTCTCCAGCAGGACGCGGTTTTTGAGCGTCTGGTGCCAGCGCTCGATCTTGCCCTGGGTCTGCGGATGGAAGGGCGCGCCGCGCACGTGGTCCATTTGCTTGGCACCAAGATAATCGGCCAGTTCGCCCGCGATGTAACTGGGTCCATTGTCCGACAGCAGGCGCGGCCTGTGCAGCACATTGGCATGATCGCAGCCTGAGGCGGCCAAGGCCATATCGAGCGTATCGGTGACGTCGCTGGCACACATGGTGGAGCACAGCCGCCAGGCGATGATGTAGCGCGAGTAATCGTCCAGCACGGTCGAGAGATAGACCCAGCCCCACCCGATGATCTTGAAGTAGGTGAAGTCCGTCTGCCACAGCTCGTTGGACCGCGTGGTCTTCGTGTGGAACGCCTCTGCTGCCTTGATCACAGTGTAGGCCGGGCTGGTGATCAGATCATGGACCTTGAGCAGCCGGTAAACCGTGGCTTCGGACACGAAGTAGCGCTTCTCGTCGGTGAAGCGCACTGCCAGTTCGCGCGGGGATAGATCGGTCTGCCCCAGCGCGAGTCCGACGATCTGCTGCTGGACGTCCTCGCCGATGCGGTTCCACACCCGGCTCGGCACTGAGGGGCGATCCTGAAGCGCTTCCGGCCCGCCTTCGAGGTAACGGTCATACCAGCGGTAGAAGGTCCGCCGCGCCACGCCGAGCTGGTCCAGAGTGCGCTTGGCGGGCAGGTGCGACTGCTCGACGATCCGGATGATCTCCAGCTTCTCGGATGCGGGATACCTCATTCGTCGTCTCCCCCAAGCCCGGTCATGCTTTTTTTGAGCAGACGGTTCTCCAGAGTGAGGTCGGCAACGCATTCCTTCAGATCGCGGGCCTCGCGGCGTAGGGCGCCGTCCGACCGGAAGCAGTTGGGCGCCTTCCTGACCAGCGCCATCGCCGCCTGGAGCCGGTCGGTGACGCTCTTCCGAAAGGGTGAAGTCTCGCCGGCCTACGCAGGCATCAGCCCTCTTCGCAGGACCGCCAAGATGGGTGACGGAATCTGGCGCAATCGGTCCTTGACGAGGCCGCAACAGCGTTAACGCTGATCGGTCGTCTCGTGAAATCCGGGCACGGATATCGCGAACGTCCAAAGATCGTCGCTGCCGTAGCCTGAGGTCGACCGAATCTGGAGCCGAACAATCCGTCCTCTTTGCCACCGTCCGGCAGCAATGAGGACAGCACGTGAGCCTGCTTGTCGAACGCGGCAGCCAGCCGCAGTCGGTCGAGGGTGTCCGAGTCCACTTTAACGAGAATCTGGCCACCGATCCGGTTCGAGCGAAATGCGCACCATTGCTAATGTCTGCCTCTGCCACTTCGATGATCACAAGCTGCCAGTCTGCTTGCGGCCCAGAATTGGACTCAGTTTCTAGTGGAGACCCTTTCTGTTGCTTCGCGGATATCTTGCTCTGAATAGGGCGGTTCAGTGCCATTTTGACCTGGCCGGTAATCTGGATATTCACCGCACTTCACCCACCGTCCTTCGCCGATTTCGCCAGGACACCAGCCGCGTTTTTCCAAATCTATTAAAAGTTTTCGCCTATTATTACATGCTCGCATTGTTTCCGGGGCGTCGCCGTGTCCACCTCGGCAGCGCGCATTCTCAGAGGCCGCCCTTTTCATCAAGGATTTGACCTTCAAGGCACCTTTGCCAATGCCGATATCTCCATCGGCTGCGCTTTGGTCTACGGCGGTGCTTTTTCTGTGACGCAACTGGTCCTGCTCCTGCGGACCGCAACTTGCCATGAGCACGATCGGTAAGATGAGGGCTGCAAAATCTCCGCGCATACAAACAAATTGTCACATTCTCCTGATGTCTGCAATGGGTCGTAAGCCGCATGGCTCCTTCGCGCGTCAGGACCGCCAGGAGAAGACGGCCAGCTAACGGCCCATGATCTGTCAGCTTTGACTTGAGCCCAGGATGGAGAACAGTCAGTTCGATCCTGGTTCGGTGCGATCTCGTATCATCGCTTGCCAGATTCCGGCGTAACTGAATCGCCTTCGAGGAAAGCGCCCACCGCCGTCGCAAACGCTTCCGGCGCTGTCATCAGGATAAAATGGGGCGCCTGTTCGACCGGGATTAGTTTTATGTCCCCGGCGGTTTTCAAGGCTGCGACATGTTCTTCAGCCCCATGGTATGGGGTTTTGGGATCAAGCGTGCCATGAAGGACGATCGTCCGAGGGAGCTTCTCGGGGGACTTCCCGAAGCTCGCATCCGGCTCATAGGTCGGGATCCCGCCTGACAGCAGCAGCGATGGCAGAGGGCTTGCAAAAAGGTTATTCTCCTCCTCGCTTTCAACCATCTCAGTTGTGAGGGTCGGACGGGCATTGTTCTCTGACCGGCTGATGAGACTTACCAGCGGGATGGATGAACCGCTCTGTGGATATTGTTGCAGCGAGGCCCCAATGCTCGCCAGCCGACCCATCGCGTATTCCAACCAGGCAGGATCGCCGGCCTGCAATCCAGCGATAACATCAGGGAGCATCACGCGCGTTTCGGGAAAGTCGAGCAGCGCTGCCAGTTTGTATCTGAGATTGGCACCGGCCAACTCATCGACATCGTCGCGCTCGAAAATTCGGCGGAGAGCCTGCTCTGCGCCGGCCCGAAAATAACGGCGGCAATCGGGACGCTCGTCGCATTTGCGCAGAACGGTGCGACCGACACTATCAGTCACGGCCGATCGGTGACTCAGATCGAGATCACCATTGCTTTCGAGCGGCACGAGAGAATCCAGAATTACGCCATCAAGATCGTCCTGCGCCTCTAGCGTCAGCATTCGAAGCGCCAGTTGCGTGCCGTAGGAGACGCCGTAGAGAAAAGTCGGTCCGCCAGTATCGAACCGAGTGATCAACAGATCGAGATCGTGCGCAGCATTCGAGATCGTAAAGGCCTTGGTCCGACCCGCCTCTTCACTCAGGGCATTGAAGCATGTGCCCCATTCTTCACCGGCAAGGGCGCTACCTGCCTCGCCCGAAGGATCCTCCTCTCTTGGGCAGAGCCTTGTGGAGAAGCCCGTCCCACGGTGATCGGGAACCAATACGTCGAATCCTGGAGCGGCCGCCCGGAGCGAATGCATAAAGGGGTAGAAAGAGGCTCCAGACTCTCCCGGTCCGCCCGCGACCAGCCATAGCTGACCTTCAGGATTGCCTTCGGCCGGAAATTTTCGGACAAAGAGCTCAATCGTTCCGGTGATCCCATCGGTATGGTCAAGCGGCGCCTGGACACGCGCACATTCCGTATCCTCCAGTGATGGATGCGAACCAGAGTCTGCACACTTCGTGAACTCGCTGGATGACAGGGCTTCCTGGGCAAGAGTAGCTGAGGCTGGAGTGAGAAGAGCGATTGAGAACGGTGCAAGGATACGAAAGACGACAGCCACTGTTAGCTCCAAGCTAAACGAAGAATGCCGGTTGCCTAATGAAGGGTCGGCGCTCGCGCAACCGGATCGGCCATGGGCTACAGTCAGGGCATTTTCTTCGGGTCCGCTCTTCGCAGTTGGCATCCTGCAAGCAGACTATCCGGTGTCGGCCCATGAGCGGACCCTTAGCGGGCGCGGTTAAACGACCACTTCGAGGTCATTAGCGACAGGACAACATTCAGTTTCATCGTCGCCATACTTGCAAATCGGTTAACAGACCGTCGCTTGGCGAGTTTTTCACCCGATTTTAAGTTGGTTATAAGCTGCTAACATTTAACGAAATGCGCCGGGTTTTGTTGGAGAAGTGGGGCCAATTTGTCATCGCGAAAAAGATAAAACCACGACCGCACTAGACGATCAATCCACGTCAAGCAGTTCGAGTGACAAGGCGGATTGGCAATGGCCGATAGCCTTTGCCTTCATGCTTGATGGCGAAAGGAGCAAAGTCACGGACGCAGCAGCCGAAGCGCTGACGGAATTAGCCAGGACGCTTTCGCCACCCTGAACGATCCGGCGATTGAGCAGCGGCTAGGAGGTTTAAAAGCGTCCGCCCGCCCAATGCGAGCGTCGGCTGTAGCGTTCACCATCAAATTCGAGATGATCTTTGTTGCGCTCACAGATGCTTTCGACAAGCTGCCGCAAACCGTCCTCATCTCCGCGAGCGTAGAGTTCCTGGCCTTGACCTTCGTCGCGGGAGCGGTGCGGGAATCATATTCTTCAAAGACCTGCATAAGGATCTCTAGGGGACTCTGTGGTTCTGGTTTCTTGGGCAGCGTGGTTTTGAATCCTTCGCCGCCGTCATCCTTCCCATAAGTCTCGGCTAGGGCTCGCTTTTCAGTCCAAACTACATAACCCCAGACTGCGGAGACGATCAGAACAACGCTCCCTGCGAACCACCACCACTGTTCGGCAGTCATCTTTTGCGCGACAACCAACACCCCCACGAGAACGGCGCCTAAGATGAGCATCACGCAGCCATTAGCTAAGCCAGACTTCACGGCCTGAGCACCGAACAGCAATATAAATATGATCACGACGAGGAGGATGACGACCAGCAACATAGATACACCCATAGCCATCCATCGTGCAGGCGAACGAATTCTCGCCGGTTATTAAAGCTAGGCTTCGTGGACAAAGGGTATCCACAGTTTGACTGAAGCGAGCGCGACGAAGCCGAGGTAGGACTCCTTGGTTTTGTCGTAGCGGGTTGCCACTCTGCGCCAGTTCTTGAGTTTGTTGAACAAACGCTCGATGAGGTTGCGCCATTTGTATTTGGTGCGGTCGTGCGGGGCGGGATTGCGCCGGTTGACCTTAGCCGGGATCACCGCTTCCGCACCGGCTGCCTCGATCTCCTTGCGGATCGCATCGGCATCGTAGCCCCGATCAGCCAGGAAGGCCTCGATCCGGTCGGTTATCATGCGGAACAGTGGAGCGAAGCCCTGCACATCGTGCGCCTGTCCAGGTGTCAGAACGAACCCTAGCGGGAGACCTCTGGCATCGCATCTGGCATGGAGCTTTGTCGTGAAGCCGCCTCGCGATCGGCCAAGCGCCTCGGTTTGCTGAGTCCCCTTTTTATACCGACAGCACAATGATGTGCCCGGACCACCGTGCTGTCGATCATGTCGGCGGCTGTATGCCGCCCCGCCAGTTCGGCCAGTGTCTCGAGCATGGCATCGAACACACCGGTCGTGACCCATCGTCGATAACGTCGGAACACGCTGTTCCACTTGCCATATTCGTCCGGCAAGTGTCGCCACTGCGCGCCGGTCCGCGCGATCCACATCATGCCTTCGAAATAGGGACGATTATCCTGCGCCGGGCGGCATCCGCGACCACGCTCAGACGGCAGCAGCGGCCCGATCACTTCCCATTCTTCGTCCGTAACGCCAATCCGTTCGCCCAAGGCCGCCTCCAAAAGCCAGCCTTGAATCAGTGGATCGGTAACGCGTCAAGGATTGCTGGCCGTCCCTGCCGGGCCACAGCGACGTTTACATCTCCGCGTTCGATATTGTCGTCTGGATATCCGTTGGTTTCAGAATGTCGGAACCTGGGGTCTTATAAACGGTCAACTCTCCGTTTTCCCAAAGGCCGACCTCGACTGCCTTGGCTGACGGATCGACAAGCAGATAGAATGCGTCGCTACCCCCCTCATTATCCTTGTTGCCCGACGTGAAGAAAACTTCGCCATCGCGTTGCAAGGGAGCGGCTGTCTCGCTGTTCTGCATCAGCACGTTCAGCTTGTCGTCGAGAAGGTTCCTGAGCTCGGGCGCTATCGGGCTTTCGTCATAGAGCCTGCTATCCACGGGATGCTGACCGACATACTCGCTAAGTAAGGACCAATTCCCATCGTTCTCGCTCGCAGTGGGCACCGATTGGCTCTGAACCTGCTCCGTGCCATTTCGCGATGCCGTTGAATCGGTTGATTGCCCACAGGCTGCCAACAATATAGAGGAAGCTATGAGGAAATAGGTTGCACGCACTCGATTATCTCCACGAAAGTTAATTGATCACTCTCCGCACTTACCAACAGATTGCTGGTATGCAAGGTTTGTCCACGAACCCTAGCTCTCGCCGGTCGCAAAGCAACAGGCAAGCTGATCAAGCGTTACCGCTGTAATTTTTACGATACCCGACGAAGCCATGTTTCGCGCGCAAAACAAACCTGCCTCTAGGAGACAGGGGTTGAGGGTTCAGAGTGAACCTCACATGGAAACAAAAAAAGAACATTCGTCGCATTCTCACCCCGAAAAGCGGCCAAACTCACGATAGTGCGCCAGTTGCGCTTTAGAGCACTGTCTTCGGGAGGCAGGGGCCGGAGGTTCGAATCCTCTCTCCCCGACCAACTTCTATGACACACTCAGCTTCATTGTGCAGCAAGCTTGCTTGAGTGATAGAATGCTGTCGCCTTATAGCGACGAAACGCAAACCATTATTCTGGGATATCCTAAATGCGCCGCGTAACCATTGCCGCCCTGATCATGGCCACCATCGCTCTAGGTGGTTGCAATACCGTCCGTGGAGTTGGCGACGATCTGAAATCGGTTGCCAATACAGTCGACGATGCAACCTGATTCTCTAGAAACCAAAGCGTAAACCACCCCACACAGTGCGGGGTGTGCCTTGGTCGGTTGATCCGCCTTGATTACGGGTGACTATCGCTTCGCCGATTATATTTTCTGCCCGCAGTATCAGCTTGAGGTTCCGGGTCACTGGGACCTGTGCAAAAGCGTCGAGTGTGGTTGCGGCGGGCAGTACATCCGTTCCGAGATCGTCCTCGAACTGTGCGCTGACATGCCCGGCAGTAACTGAGAACAACCAATCGTCTGCTGGTTTGTAGACGAGCGTTGCCCGCCCATTAAAGCGTGGCGTCTGAGCCGGTCTGCTTCCATTCAATACGACGGCAAGGTCAGAGCCGCGAGTTTCAGCATGGGTCCACACCGTGGAGGCTCTCAGAGAGAATTTACCGAAATCCGCTTTGACCCCTGCCTCGATTCCGCGAACACGGACTGCGTCGATATTCCAGCGCTGGCGCAGGTTGAGCCCAATGCTCACGTTGGCGACCGCATTCTTCACCCGGTTATCGAAGGCGGTAACAGACAGTGCAATATGCCGACGCGGGGTGAAGGTGATGCCCGCCTCCAGCCCCTGAAGTTTCTCATTCTCCAGCATAGCGTTGGCCTGCGTCACAACAGGAAAGACGACGAAGGGCCTGTAAAGCTCGTTCAATGTGGGCAGGCGAAGACCCGAATAGGCTGCGCCGCGGAAGGCCACCGCATGACTGGCACGAATTACAAATCCCCCTCTGAACGACGCATCCCACCCGGCCCTGTCTGCGAAGCTTTCCGCCGTCACCGCCAGCCCCTCACCGTCGCGTTCTGTGTAGAATCCATCTCGGATAGTCCAACGATCAAGCCTCGCCCCGGCAGTCAGTGTGACTGGGCCAAGTGTCCAATCATCCTCGATGAAGAGACCGAGATCGGTATTCACCCCTCCGGCATTGCGGCGAGCAGTAACCGTGCCGGACGCGGCACTTATCGCCGTTTCGAACAGCTCGCCATCCGATCGGCGATAGTCCACCCCCAGTCTCAGAACATGACGCCCGCCAACGGGGGGGCGTAGTTCGAATTTTCCGCCAAGACCGGTTGATGGCGTGTTTCTCTGGTCCAGAACCGGAGTAAACCTTGTCGAACTGATTACCCTGTTCGTGAAGTTGCGCGCCTGAACGTAGGCCAGCGCGTCGAACTGCCATGCTCTACGGCCGATAAGGCGCAGGCTGGCATCCTGGCCTTCGATGCTGCTGTCCGCGCCATCGAAGCGCAAGGTCCGTTCGTCACGATAGGCAAGGCCACGAAACTGAAGCTCGAGATCGTGGGAAATTGGTGCAACGGCACGAAGCTGGGCAGACCAGCCGTCGAATGCCGCCCGCGCCGATTGAGGTACGCGTTCTGAAAGGGGAGTTGTGCAGAAGCCTTTCCCGCGATCCCACCGTCCCGATGCCACAACAAATCCGCCGCCCAACTGCGTGCCTATACTGGCCGAAGCCTCGGTCTCCGCGCGATCGTTGACGAGGAATTGCCCCGCAATACCCGCCAGATCATCGATGCCGGCGCTTTCCAGTTCTATGGTTCCGGCAAGAGCGCCGGCACCAAACGGCCCCGATCCCCCTCCCCGCGTCACACGAATTTGCGCGAGACGTTCCGGAGCGAGTGCGCTGAACGGCACATACCCAAAAAATGGATCGGTCATCGGGACCCCATCGAGCAGAACCAGTGCCCGGCTAGTCGCATTACCGCCCAAAGCGCGCAACGTGGCCCCCTGTGTGGACGCATTGGCGGAACGACTGTCAGAACGGCGGAACTGCTGGAACCCGGCGACTGAGGACAGCGCGTCTTCTATCCGGCCTGAAGGTATTGTCAGAAGCTGATCGCGATCGATGGATTGCGTATCGTAAGCGGGAGAGGCAGGCGTCGCGTCGAGCCCTTCGCCTGTCACCACGATGACAGGGTCGTCAGATTGCGCCCACACCGGCTGGGCGACGACCAGCGCGAGAATGCTGCCAGCCAGCGAATATCGTGTAATATGCATCTTGTTACGCCGTAGCTGGTGGGCTTGTAGATTGCGAGAGCCAGCTGGACGTTTGCACCTGGCCGACGAACGCCTAAAGTTGCGGTGGAAGAGGAGAGATGATGCATGACCAAGGCGGATGAAAAATCGGAATGGGTGCAGCGCCCGGCGGCGGCAATCGAGAATACGAACTGTAGTCTTGGTGAATATCAGGCGCTCTATGCCCGCAGTTTGGAAGATTCCGATGCCTTCTGGCGCGACCAGGCCGAGCGGCTCGACTGGGTCACCACGCCTGCGACAATTGCAAACTGGTCCTTCGATCCTGTCTCGATAAAATGGTTCCAGGACGGGCTTCTCAACATCTGCTACAATGCTGTCGACCGGCACGTAGCAGCGGGCAATGGCGACCGGATTGCGCTGATTTTCGAGCCCGACGATCCGGACGGCGAAGTCCGCCGGGTCAGCTATGCCGACCTCCAGGCCGAAGTCGTGCGTATGGCCAATACACTCAAGAAAATGGGCGTGAAGAAGGGTGACCGGGTAACGATCTACATGCCGATGGTGCCCGAAGGCGCTTTTGCAATGCTTGCATGTGCGCGGATCGGGGCGATCCATTCGGTGATTTTCGGAGGTTTCAGCCCCGATGCGATTGCGGGACGAGTGGAAGATTGCGCCAGCGATTGGCTGATCACGGCAGACGAGGGTCTGCGCGGCAGCAAACGCATCCCACTAAAAAGCAATGTCGATCGAGCGCTTGATAAGGTGCCGAACAGGGGTGTTCTGGTAATCCGCCACACGGGCTGTTCGGTAAACATGACGGAAGGCCGGGATCACTGGTATCACGAGCTTTCCGCAGACGTACCAACCGAATGCCCATGTGAACCGATGAATGCCGAAGATCCGCTGTTCATCCTCTACACCTCCGGCTCGACCGGCAAGCCCAAGGGCGTGCTGCACACCACGGGCGGTTATGCCGTGTGGACGGAGACGACCTTCCGTTACATTTTCGATTATCGCGAAGGCGAAGTCTTCTGGTGTACCGCCGATATCGGTTGGGTCACCGGTCACAGCTATATCGTTTACGGCCCCCTGCTGAATGGCGCGACCGCGCTGATGTTCGAAGGGGTGCCTAATTATCCCGACCACGATCGCTTCTGGGCAGTGTGCGATAAGCACAGCGTCAATATATTCTATACCGCCCCCACGGCGATCCGCGCGCTCATGCGCGAGGGCGATGCCCATGTGACGAAACACGATTTGTCGAGCCTGCGCCTGCTTGGCAGCGTGGGCGAGCCCATCAATCCCGAAGCATGGCGCTGGTATCACGATGTAGTCGGCAAGGGTGAACTCCCAGTGATCGATACGTGGTGGCAGACGGAAACAGGCGGATGCATGATCACCACCCTGCCCGGTGCCCACGATATGAAGCCAGGCAGCGCAGGGCGCCCCTTCTTCGGCGTATGCCCGCAACTGGTCGATAATGACGGCGAGGTCCTGGACGGTGCGACCGAAGGCAATCTGTGCATCACCCAAAGCTGGCCCGGACAGGCACGTACCGTCTATGGCGATCACGAACGCTTCGTGCAGACTTATTTCAGCACTTACAAAGGCAAGTATTTTACCGGTGACGGGTGCCGCCGTGACGAGGATGGATATTACTGGATCACCGGCCGTGTCGACGACGTCATCAATGTGTCGGGGCACCGCATGGGTACAGCCGAGGTTGAAAGCGCACTGGTACTGCATCCGAAAGTCAGCGAAGCGGCTGTCGTTGGCTTCCCCCACGACATCAAGGGCCAGGGCATCTACTGCTATGTCACGCTCAATGTCGGCGAGGAATGGACAGACGAACTGCTGGCAGATCTGCGCGCCCATGTGCGTGAAGAAATCGGCCCGATTGCCACGCCAGACCATATTCACTTAGCCCCAGCCTTGCCCAAAACACGTAGTGGCAAGATCATGCGACGGATTCTGCGCAAGATCGCTGAAAACGAGTTTGCATCGCTGGGCGATACCTCGACATTGGCAGATCCTGGTGTGGTCGACGACCTTATCGAAGGCAGGCGGAACAAATAGCGGGGTTAGCTGTCCTTTAACCGCGCCATGCCATTGACCGGGCGTATGGACAGGAGCCTCGCCCGATGTGGATAGCAAAGCAACTGGCGCGGCGCTCCGCCCGGTTGGATTGGCGCAGCTATTTCCTGATTGGCTGCGTCATCCTGCTTGCACTGCTGCTCGCTGGCGCTAGCTGGAACGCCTACAGTTCCTCGCAGGAACGCGGCGTCGCCCGCGACAGACAGAACCACACTCTCGAAGTTCTGTTCGAGGCAAACGAACTGCGCACCGCATCCCTTCAGCAATTGCGTGGTGAACGCGGGTTCCTGCTAACGAATGACGAGCAGTTCCTTGAGCCCTATATCATCGGTCAGAAAGTCGCGGCCGAAAGCTATGCCCGCCTGATCGAACTGACGGCCGACAATCCCGAACAACAGCTTCGCCTTGCCAATATGCGCGACGAATTCGGTACTCTTGAAACCGTTCTGGGCGCGATGATCGAGCAACAACGGCGCGGGCAGCACGAGGAAGCCCTGTTCTATATTCGCCGCGGGAACGACAGAGACGCAATCGAGGCAATCCTGCGACAGGTCGACGAGTTGATAGCAGCCGAGCGGCAGCAACTGCGTGAACATAACAATCTGGCCGACTCACAGGCACTGGCAAACGAGCATTACCAATATATCCTGGCAAGCGCGGGCCTGCTGCTGCTGCTGCTCAGCATCCTTGCCACGGTTTTTGTCCGCCGGGCGCTGGCTGCGGAATGGGCCACGCGGCGAGAATTGCAGCGTGTTGCTGCAACAGACATGCTTACTTCCCTGCCCAATCGGCGGAGTTTCATGAGCAAGCTTCACCGCTTGATTTCACGCGCCGATGCGGATCGCAAACGCCAGCTCAGCGTCGCCATTTTCGACATCGATCATTTCAAGCGTATCAACGACCGCTTTGGGCATCCGGCGGGTGACGAGGTTATCAAGGACGCCGGCAACCGTGCGGTCCAGTCCCTGCGCAAACGCGATCTGGTCGGCCGTATCGGAGGGGAGGAGTTTGCGGTAATCCTGCCGGGGGCAGACATCGAAATGGCCCATACGATATGCGAACGAATGCGCGCGGCCATTGCCGGACGCCCTGTTGTTTATGGCGATGCAATCATTCCGTTCACTGCCAGCGTCGGTGTGGCCGAATACCAGCCTGGCGAAGAAATCGACGACGTCATGGCGCGCGCGGACGCCGCCCTTTACGAAGCGAAGGTCGGCGGGCGCAATCAGGTGCGTCTGGCCGCCTGATACTTGCCCCAAGCGGCCAATCCCGCCTAGGCGCTGATCATGGCTCACACACGCGTCCTATTCGTCTGCCTCGGCAATATCTGCCGTTCCCCCCTCGCCGAAGCGGCCTTTCGCAAGGCCGCTGCCGATGCCGGGCTTGATGTCGATGTCGATAGTGCCGGGACGGCGGACTACCACGTGGGAGAAATGCCCGATCCGCGCAGTATCGAAGAAGCGCAGCGGCACGGAATAGATATCTCCGGCTATCGCGGTCGTCAGCTTAGTTCGCGGGACTTTCACGAATTCGACTGGATTTTGGGCATGGATCGATCGAACATGGAAAATATATCCAAAGTCGATCCTCGCGACGGCAAGGCACAGGTTTCGATGTTAATGGACATCGTGCCCGGACGGGAAGGGCGCGAGGTGGCCGATCCCTGGTATGGCGGCGAAGACAATTTCCGCGATACTTGGGATGATGTGTCTATGGCCTCCAGCGCACTGGTTACGAAAATCGTCGATGGCGGGGATTGAACACGCCGCAGAGGCAGTTTTCGGAAAGAAGCCTGCCGCAGTCGAAGCCTTGGCAGGCGGCGACATATCCGGCGCGAGCAGGATCAGCTTTGCTGATGGATCAACGTGCATCGGAAAAAGCGGTCCGTTGATCGATCGTGAAGCGCGGATGCTGGACGCCATTCGCCAACTGAATGTTCCCGCTCCAGAGGTGCTGGGGATAACAGACACCTGGCTGTTCCTTCAGGACGTGGGACCATTGCAGCCTTTCGATGCCGCAGCCTGGCGCGCGCTTGCGCAATGTATCGCTCAGCTTGGCGCAGCGCGGAACGATCGCGAATATGGCTGGTCGGAAGATTACGGGCTGCGTCACGTGACCGTTGCCAATTCTCCGCATGCAAGCTGGGTCGCGTTCTGGCGCGACAATCGGCTGCTATGCCATGTGCCGCATCTCGACCGCGATCTGGGGTGCAGGGTTTCCGCGCTTGCCGAAAAGCTGGGCGACATCATTCCGGAACAACCGCTAATGTCTCTTGTGCATGGCGATTTATGGGGCGGCAATGTGGTGTGGGATGGCGCCAAGGCGTGGCTGATCGACCCCTGCGCCTATTATGGCGATCGCGAGGTTGACGTTGCAGCGCTGACCGTCTTCGACGCTCCACCGATGGAATTTTTCGAAACGGTCGGCCTGGCGCCGGGCTGGCAGCAAAGGCTGCCTGTCTATCGCCTGTGGATGTGGTTGATACATGTTCGCCTGTTCGGTTCCAGCTATCGCGCCGCCGCTGAACGGGATCTTGAAAGGCTCGGCTTCTAACCCCCGCGAAGCGTCTTCACGCCGAAATCGCGTTCGAACAGGTATAGCAAGACCCGCGCAGCTTCACCGCGCCGTCCGTCCAACCCGCCGTCGCGATCCATCAGCAAACGAGCATCGTCATAGGCCTTTGGCAGCAGCGCCGTGATCTGCTCCAGACTGGCGACAGTGAACGGGGTGTCACCCGACTGCCGCGTACCGAGCAATTCCCCGCCGCCCCGCAGGCGCAGATCTTCCTCGGCCAGAAAAAAGCCATCCTGCGATTCTCGCATCAGGGCCAACCGTTTCTGCGCAGTTTCGGACAGGGTTTCCCCGTGCAGCAGGACACAGAATGATTTCTCGCTGCCCCGCCCCACCCGGCCGCGAAGCTGGTGAAGCTGAGCCAGCCCGAACCGCTCAGCCTGTTCGATCACCATCAATGTAGCATTGGGCACGTCGACGCCTACTTCGATCACGGTCGTTGCCACCAGCAGTTTCGCATCCCCACGGGCAAAGCGCTCCATCGCCGCGTCTTTGAGTTCCGGCGACAGCTGGCCGTGAACCATTACCACATCGTCCCCGAAACGCTCTTTCAGCACCGCATAACGGGCTTCGGCGGCAGCGATCTCTTCCGGCCCGTCCATCTCGCGCACCATCGGGCACACCCAATAAGCTTGCCGACCCTCCGCAATCTGTGCGGCAAGCCGATCGACCAGAGCGCCGATCTTGCCTTGCCCCATGACCACCGTGTCGATCGCCTGCCGTCCGGGCGGCAGTTCGTCGAGCTTGCTGACATCGAGCTCCCCATATTGGGCGAGCGTCAGCGTTCGCGGAATCGGGGTTGCCGTCATCGCCAACACATGCGGTGCGCGTTTGCCCTTGCTGGCCAGCATCAGCCGCTGACCCACACCAAAGCGGTGCTGCTCGTCGATCACCACCACAGCGAGATTACGATAGGTCACCGCGTCTTGGAAAATCGCGTGTGTGCCGACGACGATATCGATACTTCCATCAAGCAGACCCATAAGCGTGGCTTCGCGGACCTTGCCCTTGTCCCGCCCTGTTAGCAGCGCCACACGCGCGCCGGTCGGCTCCGCCATGCGGCGCAGGCTTTCATAATGCTGGCGTGCCAGGATTTCGGTAGGCGCAAGCAGCGCCGCCTGTGCCTCGCCCTCGACCGCGATCAGCATAGCCTCGAGCGCAACCACCGTCTTACCTGCACCCACATCGCCCTGCAGCAGGCGTAGCATGGGCGCTTCCTGCGCCATATCCCCCTCGATTTCAGCAATGGACCGTTTCTGCGCACCGGTGAGCGGAAACGGCAACGCAAGCTTGCCACGATAACTGCCATCGCCGCGCAGCGGCTGGCCCATGCGCTTGCGATTGTCAGCACGGACCAGCATCAGCGCGAGGCTGTTGGCGAGCAATTCGTCATAAGCCAATCGGTCGCGTGCCGCGGCATTCTCGCTTTTATGGGCGGCAACCAGCGCATCGCGCCATTTAGGCCAGTCTTCCCTGTTCATCTGCGAGCTGTCGACCCATTCGGGCAGTTCGGGCGTGCGGGCGAGAGACTGGGCGATCAGACCGGCAACTTTGGGCTGTGTCAGGCCTTCGGACAGGCGATATACCGGCTCGCACAAACGCTGCAGTGTCTCTTCGTCCTCTTCTACCACATGATCGGGGTGAACGATCTGCAACATGTCGCCAAAACGCTCGAGCTTGCCCGCAACCCAGCGCGTTTCACCCACCGGCAGCTGCTTTTTGGCGCTATACGAGGCACGCCCGAAGTAGGTCAGGGCGAGCACATTGCCCATGCTATCCTGCGCCAGCACGCGATAAGGCGCGCGTGGCGAGCGGCCGCTGCGGTGTTCGGTGACGGCGAGCTTCACCACGATCTGTTCGCCTTCACCCGCGTCGTCAACATTCTGCACCGCACGGCGCGTAACGAAGCGTTCAGGCAAATGATAATCCAGATCACGCACACGCGAGAGACCCAACCGATCGAGCGGCTTCTTCAGTTTGGGCCCGACACCATCGAGGGTATCTGTCTCGGCGAACAAGGGATTGAGAATATCGGGGCGCATCGCGGATGCTATAGCCGCTTGCGCGGTTTTGGCGAGTGCCCTACCCACCTTCCATGCCCGATCTCCTCACATTCGAAGGCCGTAAGCAGCGCGCGAAATTCCGCGCATGGCACCGTGGTACGCGCGAAGCCGATTTCATGATCGGTGGCTTCTTCGACCGTTACCACGCCGGCTGGGGCGAAGAAGAACTTGCTTGGTTCGAAGCGCTGCTGGAAGAGGATGATGTCGATGTCATGGCTTGGGCGCTCAAGACCCAGCCGACCCCGCTCCGCTTCCAAGGCAATCTGATCGAAGCGATGCAGCAGCTCGATTACGTTGATATTCCGCGTTGACGAGCTGCCTTCGGGCACTATCTCGCCAATGACGAATTTTCCAATGCACCCCCTCCCCGTAATGGGCAGGGGGCAATCTTGCGTGTAGCGCCCGCCGCGCCCCAAATGCCAGGACCCCGATGCCCGACCTTTCCCGTATCCTGAAAGCCGACAAACCACTCACGTTGGCGCAGATTGCGCGTGGGGCGCAACCGCTCGTCATGGCCGATCTTGCCCGAGCCAGCACCGGCCGCGCCGTCTTCATTGCGCCTGATGATACGGCGATGCGTGGAATAGTCGACGCTGCGGCCTTCTTCGCGCCTGAGTTGGAAGTGATCGAATTTCCGGCGTGGGATTCGCTGCCCTACGACCGGGCCAGCCCAGCTCTATCGATCAGTGCCAAGCGGCTGTCCGCCCTTTTTCGCCTGCAGGCGGGAAAGGCGAAGGCGCAGTTGGTCGTCACCACCGCCAATGCAGTGCTGCAACGCGTGCTCACCCCTTTCCGCATCCGTGAGAGCGTGCGCGAATTCAAGCCAGGCATCGAAATCGGCAGGGAAAGCCTTGCACTGCTGTTGCAGAAGCAAGGCTACAGCCGGACCGATACCGTGATCGACAAAGGCGAATATGCCGTGCGCGGGTCGATAGTCGACATCTTCCCGAGCGGGATGGGTGAAGCGCTGCGGCTGGATTTCTTCGGTGACGAGCTGGAATCGCTTCGCACCTTCGATCCCAATACGCAGATGAGCACGGGGCGGCTGGACTCGCATCTGCTGTTGCCCGCCAGCGAAGCGCTGCTCGACGAAGACAGCATCAAGCGTTTCCGTAGCCGCTATAGAGAAATGTTCGGCGCCAACGCCACACAGGATCCGCTGTACGAAGCAGTCAGCGATGGGCGACGTCTCGCAGGTATGGAACATTGGGTGCCGCTGTTCGAAGAAAAGCTGGCAACGCTCTTCGATCACCTTGGCAAGGAAGATTTGGTGGTAATCGACCAGGCATCTCTAGCTGCAGCCGATGAGCGGATAAAGGACATCTCCGACTATTTCGATCAGCGCACTGCCATCACTGGCCAGGCCAAGGGCAATTACCGCCCGCTGAAGCCCGATGCGCTCTATCTGAGCGGCGATGAATTAAAGCAGGCGCTCGCAGCGGCACCTGCACATCGTGCAACGCCCTTCGACGAACCGGAAAGCGACAAGGTAGTGAATTTCGGTTTCCGCTCCGGTCGCGATTTCGCTCCGGAACGCGCCCGGGGTGACAATGTCTATTCCGTCTTGGCGGACCACCTGAAGTCGCTTTCAAAGACCGGCAGGCGCCCGCTTCTGGCCGCCTACTCCAAGGGCAGCAGGTCGCGCATCGCGTCGATCCTCGATGAAGCTGGCACACCCGTGCAAATGGCGGAAAGCTGGCAGGAAGCTCTCGGCCTCAGTGCCAAGGGCAAACCCACCGCGATGATACTGCCCATCGAGGCAAGCTTCGCAAATGACGAGATAGAGCTCCTTACCGAGCAGGACATACTGGGTGATCGGCTCGTTCGGCGCAAAAAGAAGAGAAAAGACGCAGATGCTTTCCTCGCCGAATTGCAGGCGCTGAGCGTCGGCGATCTGATTGTCCATACAGAACACGGCATCGGCAAATATCTTGGCCTGGAGCCAATTCCCGTCGGCAAGTCCAAGCACGACTGCGTCCAGCTGGAGTACAAAGGCGGCGACAAGCTCTTCATCCCGGTCGAGAACATCGACGTGCTCAGCCGCTATGGCAGCAGCGAGCAAGCGGTCATGCTCGATCGCCTCGGGGGCGAAGCATGGCAGAAACGGCGCGCTCGCCTGAAAGAACGGATCCGCGAAATTGCTGGGGAGTTGATGCAGGTCGCCGCCCAACGCGCGCTGAAAAAAGCGCCCGTGCTTGAGATAGACGACGGTCCGTTCAACCAATTTCTCGATCGCTTTCCCTGGGAAGAAACCGACGATCAGGAACGCGCAATCGAAGACGTGCTCGGCGATCTGGAAAGCGGCAAGCCGATGGACCGACTCGTGTGTGGCGATGTTGGCTTTGGCAAGACAGAAGTGGCCCTGCGCGCAGCATTTGTGGCCGCCATGAACGGCCAGCAGGTCGCGGTAGTCGCACCCACCACCTTGCTTGCGCGCCAGCATTTCGAGAATTTCGCCGCGCGCTTCAACGGCTTCCCGCTCAAGGTTGGACGACTGTCGCGTCTGGTCCCGGCGCGGGAAATGAAAGAAACGCGCGAGGGGTTGGAAAGCGGCCAAGTCGATATCGTCATCGGCACCCATGCCATCCTGTCGAAACAGACCAGGTTTAAAAATCTCGGCCTCGTCATTGTCGACGAGGAACAGCGCTTTGGGGTCACCCATAAGGAAAAGCTCAAGCAGCTGCGGGCCGACGTGCATATGCTGACTCTGACGGCCACACCGATCCCGCGGACCTTGCAGATGGCAATGACAGGCCTGCGCGAGCTGTCCACCATCCAGACCCCTCCCGTCGACCGGCTGGCGGTACGTACGTATGTGATGGAATGGGACGACATGGTCATGCGCGAAGCCTTGCTGCGCGAGCACCATCGTGGCGGACAGAGCTTCATCGTTGTACCACGCATTTCGGACATGGAAGGCATTGCAGACTGGCTGCACGAGAATGTGCCGGAAGTTAAAGTCGTATCTGCGCACGGCCAGATGTCGGCTGGCGAGATAGAAGAGCGGATGAGCGCTTTCTATGAAGGAAAGTACGAGGTCCTGCTTGCCACCACGATCGTTGAAAGTGGTCTTGACCTGCCCAGCGCCAATACGATCATCATCCACCGTGCCGACATTTTCGGCCTTGCTCAACTCTACCAGCTGCGCGGTCGTGTGGGCCGGTCAAAGCTGCGGGCCTATGCCTATCTTACCTATGCGCAGGATACACAGCTTTCCGAAGTGGCGGAAAAGCGCCTGAAAGTCCTAGGTGATCTCGATAGTCTTGGAGCGGGGTTTCAACTTGCCAGCCATGATCTGGACATTCGCGGCGCCGGCAATCTTCTGGGTGATGAGCAGTCGGGACATATCCGTGAGGTTGGTTTCGAACTCTACCAGTCGATGCTGGAGGATGCGATCCTCGCCGCAAAGGCAGGAGAGCTTGGTCTGGAGGCTAAGTCCGAACGCGTCAGCCCGCAAATCACCGTGGATGCACCGATCATGATCCCAGAGGGTTACGTGCCGGATCTGGCTGTGCGCATGGCGCTCTATCGCCGCCTAAACGATGCTACAGACAAAGCCGAGATCGAAGCGTTAGCCGCAGAAATGATCGACCGCTTCGGAGAATTGCCATCCGCGACGGCCAACCTCGTCAGGCTTATCGAAATCAAGCATCAGGCCATTGAAGCCAATATCGCCAAGATCGATGTCGGTGCTCAGGGAACACTGGTCACATTCCACAATGACGACTTCCCCGATCCGGTGGGCCTGTTGGGCTATGTTGATCGACTGCAGGGGACCGCAAAGCTGCGCCCCGACATGAAGCTGGTGATCAGCCGCGCCTGGAATTCACCCGAAAGCCGCCTCAACGGGCTGTTCCAACTGACCAAGGGTCTATCGGGTGTTGTGCGGAAATCGCAAAAGAGCGAAAAAGCAACCGCTTAGGGGCCCACAAGGCGCAGGAAATCGCCCGCGCTCATCGGTTCGGCGCGGAGGAACCCCTGATAGGATTCGCATCCTTCCTTGCGAGCGAGCTCACGCTGAGCGTCATTCTCGATACCCTCCACAAGGACCTTGAGATCAAGCGCTTCGGCCATGGCGAGGATAGCGCGGAACACGGCAAGATCGCGCTCATCGTCGAGCACGCCATCCAGCATCGACCGATCAAGCTTCAGGCAATCGATCGGTAGAACCTTCAAATATCGAAAATTACAGAAACCAGCGCCAAAATCGTCCAGTGCAATCCGTATCCCGAACAGCTTCAGCTGATCGAGAACCCGGCTGACTCGATCGAGATCGGCAAGCAGAACCTGTTCGATAATTTCCAGCGTGATCCGGTCGAGCGAAAAGCCAGACTTTTCAGCCATGCGCGCGAAATCGATCGCGAAGTTGTCGGCAGCCAAGTCAACAGGTGTGATGTTGAGCGAAAGCCGCAGATGCGTGGGCCAGGCGAGAGCTTCTTCCAGTGCCCGCTTCGCGATATGCCGCGAAAGGTGGGCGATATGATCGGCACGCTCCGCAATCTGAAACAGCGTGCCAGCGCCTATCCGACCCATAAGTGGATGTTCCCACCGGGCCAGGGCCTCAGCACCGATAAGCCGATCGTCTGCCAGTGCATATTGCGGCTGAAACAGAATTTCGATTTCGTCGCGATCTATTGCGGCAAGCAGGTCCGCTTCCAACTGTTGGTTGGAACGTCCTGGCCGCGCCACGACGCCCGCCGACCAATCGATCCGCCGCCGATTGCTGTCGCGCATCCGGGCGGCAACCTCGGACAGACGATCGAGCACACTGTCGGCATCGTCTTGTTCCGTGACCCGCATAAGCGCTAGCCTGGGCCATAAACGCAGGCTCGCCCCCCCTTCCGGATTGGCGATGGGCATAGCGATCGCGTCCGCCAGCGCTTCGGCCAGCCACTGCCACCGTTCACGACTGCATTCCTGACGGGCGACGAGCAGGAAACTTCCGCCGCCCAGCCGAGCAGCTATCCAAGCGCTACTGCTTTCAAGTTCATCCGACGCAAAATGCTTGATACGCTGCGCGACTTCGACGAGCGCGCCATCTCCGACACTCTCTCCAAAAGCGACGTTTACCGTATCGATGCGACCCAGCGTGATCAGCATCGCATGCATGGGGCATGAAATGGTGTCACGCGGCCAATCGCTCAGCCATCGCGCAATCGTTTCACGCGCTTGAGCCTGGTCAGCGAGACCGGTGAGCGGGTCCCGCGTTTCATCGATGATTCCCTGGGGCATGCTTGCCATATCGCCCATCCTTAGCGCGTACCCGACGAATGCTATGCCATTTTTTCAGCCATGTTGCCAAATGGGACGTGCGCCCATAGGTAAACCGCAGTCCTGGCAGCCCTCAGTCCGGGACAGGGAGGATCGTGGGGCAATGCCCGAATTCAGCCGCTTGGCTCTGCTCGTTTCCGATGCACCCCTGGCGCAGGAAGCTGCAGACAGGGATTTTCGCGACATTACCGACTGGGTTCCGCTCGACAAAGCGGATGCCGTTGTGGTTCTGGGCGGTGACGGCTTCATGTTGCAAACCCTTCACGCCATGCTCGATAATGGTCAAATAATTCCCGCTTACGGCCTTAATCTTGGCACGGTCGGCTTTCTTATGAACCGCAATCGCAACCCGGAGACGCTGATAAAGCGTATCGGAAAGGCGAAACCCCATCACATTGCCCCACTGCGCATGCAGGCACGCACGCACGATGGGGAAACACATACATTCTGTGCGATCAACGAAGTCAGCCTGCTGCGTGAAACTCGCCAGACCGCCAAATTGGAAGTGACCGTCGATGACAAGGTGCGCATTCCAGAGCTCGTATGTGACGGCGTCTTGCTCGCCACCCCTGCCGGTTCAACCGCTTACAACCTGTCGGCCGATGGACCGATACTGCCACTCGACTCGAATCTGCTCGCCCTCACACCGATCAGCCCATTCCGCCCACGTCGCTGGCACGGCGCCATTCTGCCGGACCGTAGCCGAGTATCGCTGCGTGTACTCGAAGAACACAAACGCCCGGTCTCTGTCGTCGCGGACCAGCGTGAACTGCGGGACGTGGCCCAAGTCGACTTGCAAATAGCCCGAGATAGCGAGCTTACACTGTTGTTCGACCCCGGCCATGCGCTCGACGAACGCATCGTAGCCGAACAATTCGTGGTCTAAATCGCGCAGCCATCGATTGTCGCGAAATTTTTGTAATTTGCCCGGTTGCCAAACCTGAAAGCCCCCCATATAGGCGCACTCCTGCCCAGCGGGCTGCTCCCCGATAGCTCAGCGGTAGAGTAGGTGACTGTTAATCACTTGGTCGTTGGTTCGAATCCAACTCGGGGAGCCACTTTCTTACAGGTTCAGCAGCAGGCGGGCGCCAACCCAAGCGGTGAGCACCGCGGTCCCGATCCGTATCCAGCCTTGCGGCAGATACTTAAGAGCCAGAAAGCTGCCGATCTGCCCTCCGATGGCAACAGCAATAAGCAGTGGGAGGCCTAGATCCACTGCCGCGCCTAGACGTGCCACCTCGCCTTTCAGCAACTGTCCGGCCAATCCGAATAGCGAATTGACGAGGATGAACAGGCTGGCCGTAGCAGCGATACCACGCGCGCTGTTCCATTTTGCCAAATGCAAAAATGGGGCGAGGAATATCCCGCCACCGATGCCCACTAGACCAGCCAGATAGCCCAAGGGGATCGCCAGAACCGGCATAGCACGGGCAAAACGCTTCGGTTCGGTAGAGGACTCATCGCGCACCGGAAGGATCAGCGTGAGAGCAGTCAAAACCAGACTGACCCCGAGGATCGTGAGAAAGGCCGATTCGCCAATCGGCGTCAATCCTCCGAGGAAGGCGGCTGGGGCAGCGGTTGCTGTCAGCACCAAGGCCGCGCGCGCCGGTGTCACCCGCGCGCGGGCGAATCGCACCGAACTGCCAGCGACAACCACGATGTTGCATGCGAGCGAAAGGAGCGGGAGAACACGATAGTCCACGGCCGACAAAGCAAGGAGCGCGGTATAGGTCGAACCTCCACCGAAACCGACGCTGGCATAGAGCAGCGCTGTGACAAAAAATCCCGCTATGAGAGCTGCCATGACGCAGCCCTAAACCGACAAAGGCAGATGGGCCAGATATGAGCGAGCGGAAACCGCAGTCTCCTGCGATTTCCGTCCAGAACGCTCAATCATGTCGACTTGCCGTGCTGCCCGGTGTTACATTAAGTTCTGGAGCCAGCGCTGATTGCCCCGTGGCAATGCTTGTACTTGTTGCCGGAGCCGCATGGGCAAGGCGAGTTACGGCTGATGTCCATATCAGCATAGGGATTTTCACTAGCCGAACCGCCAGGTCCGACAGCAGCTCGTGGGCTACCTGCTAGCGCACCGAACAGAGCCGCACGGTTTGCAGAGCCATCACCATCGTTGGAATCCTCAAGACCCGACAAGGGATCGATATGCCCGGTCAGGAAATCTGGAAGATCCGGCAGATCAATTTGCGGCAGCGGCTCTGGTTCGACCAGTTCGAGCCGGATCAGCTTGCTGGTAACCGTCTCGCGCAGTTTGTCCAGCATGGTTTCAAACAGGCTGAATGCCTCCTGCTTATATTCGTTGAGCGGCTGCTTCTGCGCGTGTGCACGCAGACCAACAACCTGACGCAGCGCATCCAGCGTCGCCAAGTGGTCTTTCCACTGTCCGTCGAGTTCCTGCAGAAGCACACTTTTCTCGATACGGCGCCACAATCCGGGATCTGCCGCCGCGACCTTGTTGTTCATTATAGTGTCTGCTTCGGCAGCGAGCCGTTCCTCGATAATCTCGGGCTCGACCTGATCTTCCTCGACCCACTGATCTAAGGGAACCTCGATACCAAGAACCTCGCTGATTCGCTGCTTGAGGCCATCAATATCCCATTGTTCGGGATAGGATCCCGGGGGACAGGCTTCCCCTACCAGAGAGTTGATCGCGTCGTGACGCATGTCGACCACCACATCTTCAACAGCGTCGCTGTCCATAATCTCCGCGCGCTGTTCGTAAATTACCTTGCGCTGATCGTTCATAACATCGTCGTATTGGACGACCTGTTTACGGATTTCGTAATTGCGCGCTTCAACCTTCTTTTGCGCGGTTTCGATCGCCTTCGACAGCCATTTGGAGCCGATTGCCTCCCCATCCTCAAGATTGGAATTCATCATCTTGGCGAACAGCGTGTCCGGTCCGAAAATGCGTAGCAGATCGTCTTCCAAGCAGAGATAGAAACGGCTGAGACCCGGGTCTCCCTGGCGACCCGAACGGCCTCGCAGCTGATTGTCGATACGGCGACTTTCATGGCGTTCCGTGCCAAGCACGAACAAACCGCCAGCATCGAGAACCTTCTGCCGCTCTGCCGCGACTTCAGCCTTGATACGGTCCTTCTCCAGATCCTTCGCGGGCCCCTCTTCCATATTGCCAAGTTCGTCGCCGACACGGAAATCGACATTGCCGCCCAGCTGAATGTCGGTTCCGCGACCGGCCATGTTGGTGGCAATCGTGACCGCACCGATCCGTCCGGCCTGCGCCACGATATGCGCCTCACGCTCATGCTGGCGAGCGTTGAGCACTTCGTGCTTCACGCCTTCCTGCCTGAGGAATTCGCTGAGCATTTCGGACTTTTCGATCGATACCGTGCCCACCAGCACCGGCTGCCCAATCGCGTTCTTTTCAGCAATTGCCTTGGCGATGGCTTTGAATTTGTCCTGCGTATTCTTGTAAAATTCGTCATCCTCATCGATACGCGACACCGGGAGGTTGGTCGGGATTTCGACTACATTCATCTTGTAAATGTCCCAGAATTCAGCAGCTTCGGTGGCTGCTGTACCGGTCATACCCGACAGCTTGGGATACATGCGGAAGTAGTTCTGGAAGGTGATCGATGCGAGCGTCTGGTTTTCCGGCTCGATCTTGACGCCTTCCTTGGCTTCGACCGCCTGGTGAAGACCATTCGACCACCGGCGACCATCCATCATACGGCCGGTGAATTCGTCGATGATGACGACCTTGTCATCCTTGACGATATAGTCGGTATCCTTCTTGAACATATGCACCGCACGCAGCGCCTGATCGAGATGGTGGACGACCTGCGTGTTCTCGACGTCGTAGAGGTTCTCGGTTTCAAGCAGCCCCTTTTCGATCAGCAGCTTTTCAACCTCTTCAGTGCCCTCTTCGGTCAGCTGAATGCTGCGCTGCTTCTCGTCCTTTTCGTACCAGCTTTCGGGGAACGTCTTCACCACTTCGTCGATCGCGATGTAAAGGTCGGACTTGTCTTCGGTCGGGCCGGAAATAATCAGCGGGGTGCGCGCTTCGTCGATCAGGATCGAGTCCACTTCGTCGACGATCGCGAAATTGAACGGGCGCTGCACCATCTGGCCCCGTTCGTGTTTCATATTGTCGCGCAGATAATCGAACCCCAGCTCGTTGTTTGTCGAATAGGTGATGTCCGAATTATAGGCTTCGCGCCGCTGCGGTTCGCTGAGATTCGGCACGATCACCCCGACCGTCAGACCGAGGAACCTGTGCAGGCGGCCCATCCATTCCGCGTCGCGTGCAGCGAGGTAATCGTTCACCGTAACGACGTGGACGCCCTTGCCTTCGATCGCATTGAGATAGGTCGCGAGAGTGGCGACCAGCGTTTTGCCTTCACCGGTGCGCATCTCGGCAATTTCACCGCGATGGAGTACGATACCGCCAACCATCTGCACGTCGAAATGGCGCATGCCGAGCACACGCGTCGAAGCTTCGCGAACGGTTGCGAAAGCTTCGGGAAGAATATCGTCGAGCGTCTTGCCATCGGCCAGCTGAGCGCGGAATTTGTCGGTCTGGGCCGACAGCTCCTCATCGGAGAGAGCCTGCAATTTCGGCTCCAGCGCGTTGATCTGGTTGACGATTTTACCAAGCGATTTGACGTAACGGTCGTTCGACGAACCGAACATCGATTTCATGAGCGTATTGAACATGTGAGGGGCCCCTGAGCCTTCCAACTGGATTTATGAGGTGAACACCCGCGCACTCCGAGCGTGCCGGGTGGAAATCTGAAATGCCGAATACGGCCTATTCGTAGGCGCGATCGATGCCCAGCTGCACGGTCGGAATAAACACCGTGACGAAACGGGCTGGCTGGCAGGGATTCTTTTCCTGCGGCACATCAAAGGATTGGCGATCGACAACGGCACATCTGGCAGAATCGCCCTTGCAGGCTTTTTCCGCCTTACTGGCCAGTTCGACACCGGAAGCCCCGTCATAAACGACCGCATGCGCAGGCGCCCCGGCGGCAGCGAGGCCGGACAGGATCGCGAGCAGGGTAATCAAGCGACGAAGCATTGCATCGTTCAGATAGGGCGTGTCACCGCGCCCGTCCACCCCGCTTGACCGTTTACCCGGCGCGGCTCTGCGCCTATTCGGCATGCATCATGGAACTCGAACGCTCTCCCCTCGCCCGTCCCTTCCCCGAAATGCCGCAGATCGAAGGTGTGACCTTGCGTGTCGCCCGTGCGCATTACAAGACGTGGGATAGATGCGATCTGACTTTTGCCGAGTTGAACCCCGGCACTGCCGTTGCCGGTGTGTTCACCCGCAGCGCCTGCGCATCCAGCGAAGTAGAACTTGGACGGGAACAGGTGCGGCTGGGTCGAGCCAGAGCGCTTGTCGTCAACGCCGGGAACTCGAATGCCTTTACCGGCTATCGCGGGCGCGAAGCTGTGGAGCAGATTATGGCCCAGGTTGCGGCAGCTCTTGATTGCGAGCCAGGCGAGGTCTTTGTTTCTTCGACCGGAGTGATCGGTGTCCCGCTGCCCAAGGACAAAGCGAAGGCCGGAATTGAAGCGGCGCTGGTCGCCGCGCCGTGCAGTTGGGAAGACGCCGCGAACGCTATCGGCACCACTGACACCTTCACGAAAGGCGCGGCGGCTTCGGCCATGCTCGGCTCGACCCGGGTCGAGCTATCCGGCTTCATCAAGGGCAGCGGCATGATTGCGCCCGATATGGCCACCATGCTGGGATATATTTTCACCGATGCCGCAGTAGATCCTGTTTTCCTTCAGGAAATGCTTTCCAAAGCGAACGACGCAACCTTTTCCTGCATTACGGTGGATGGCGACACCTCCACCAGCGACACAGTATTACTCTTCGCAACCGGCAAAGCCGACAATGCACCCCTGTCTTCATGGGAGGATAAGGGGGCGGACGCTTTCTATGCCGCCATTCTCGACATTTGTCGCGAGCTCGCTCACCTCGTCGTGCGCGATGGCGAAGGGGCCCAAAAATTCATCGAAGTTGCGGTGACCGGCGCTGCCGACACCGCCAGCGCCCGCCGCGTCGGGTTGGCCATAGCCAATTCTCCGCTGGTAAAGACCGCCATTGCCGGAGGTGATGCGAATTGGGGCCGGGTCGTCATGGCAGTTGGCAAGGCGGGCGAACCAGCAGACCGTGACAAGCTGTCGATCGGATTTGGCGGAACATGGGCCGCCAAGGATGGTCAGCCCCTTGCGGACTATGACGAAGCACCTGTTGCCAGACATCTCGAAGGGCAGGACATCCGGATCGATGTCGACCTTGGCGTGGGTGACGGCCGGGCAACGGTGTGGACCTGCGATCTCACCCACGGATATATTTCGATCAACGCGGATTATCGGTCGTGATCCAGGATCAGGGCCAGCCTGAGCGGGCACTGGATGACGCGATCCTTGCGCTGATGCAGCGCGTCACCGAACAGGCAATCCTCCCGCGCTATCGCAACCTTGCGGCGGGTGATGTCGAGGACAAGGGTGGCAACGATCCAGTCACCATCGCAGACAAGGACAGCGAAGCACTGCTGCGCGATGCATTGTCTTCCATCGATGGGGCGCTGGCCTTCGTTGGGGAAGAGACCGCACATGCGGATCCGTCCATTCTGCAACGTCTTGACCGGCCCTGCTGGATCGTCGACCCGGTTGACGGTACCCGCAACTTCGCCGCCGGCAGACCGCCATTCGGTATCATCATCGCCCGCGCAGAGGGCGGCGAGGCAGTATCCGGCTGGGTATTCGATTGTCTTACCGGGCGCTTTTGTTCCGCTCACAAGGGCCGGGGAGCCTGGGTAGATGGCGAGAGGATAGCGGCGCGGCCAACGGGCCAGATTCCCCCTTTGGCTGCAATCTCACTGATTTTCATGGACGAGGCGCGGCGCGAAGCGACCAAGGCGCATATCGCTCCGAAATACCGATTGGTCGATATTCCCTATTGTGCAGCAGAACAGTATCCGCGCCTTGCCTTGGGCGTAAACGACGTATCGATATTCGAGCGTACATTGGCCTGGGATCACGCCGCCGGTGCGTTGTGGCTCAACGAGGCGGGAGGAAAAGCAGCGCGGCCCGACGACACCCCTTACCGAGTGGATGAGGTGGAGCGTACGGGCCTGCTGGGTGCAGCGAGCCCCGCCCTGTGGGACGAGCTCGCCGAATTATATGCAAAACTGGATTAGAGTTCGCCTTCAAGCCACTGCTTGAGCTGGCCTTTGGGTGCTGCGCCGCGCATTTGCGCTGCCGGTTCGCCATTCTTGAACAGCACCAGATAGGGGATGGACTGTACGCCCATCGAGCCCGGGACGTCGGGGTTTGCCATAATGTCCATCTTGGCGATGGTCACCTTGTCACCCAACTCGTCGCTCAGCTCTTCGAGTGCCGGGGCGATCATTTTGCACGGGCCGCACCAATCGGCCCAGAAATCGACCAGAACGGGCTTGTCGCTTTCGAGAACGTCGGACTTGAAGCTGGCATCGGTGACGGCTGTAGTGGCCATGAGATATCTCCTGGAATTCTGATTGCCACCGAAATGGGCGGCTCACGCAATTACTCAACGGGTGGCAACGCAAAACTTTCCTGCGCCGCCGCAAACGCGCTCTTGTAAGCGGCAAGTCTTTCACCGGGCAAGGCGAAGAGCTGGGGCGTCTGGGTATAGAGCACGGCCGCCTCCACAGTGCGGCCCGGATAGATGACTTCGAGCGCTGCAACATAGGCTGCCATCTGCTTCATCGTGCTGTCGGGGATAGCATCGAGCGTTGCAGGTGGCCGACGGGCGGTCTTGAAATCGACCACCATGATTTTGTCGGACGTCACAAGAAGCCGATCGGCTGTCCCCATCACCACCTGACCATCCACCGTGGCAGCAAGGGGCACCTCCGCCAGCGCATCCGGACCAAAGACTGCCGCGAAACGTGCATCGCCGAGCACAGTCAGCGCATGGGCAAGAATATCCGCCCGCTGCTTTTCCGCGAGATCGGGTGCCTGGCGCGCAAGCCACACCTGCGCCCTTTCGGTGCGCTTTTCGTCCCGGACCAAGGGCAATCGCTCCAAGAGCGCGTGAATCAGCGTTCCTCTGCGCGCCGCTTCGACAGCATGCGCAGGCGGCAGGGGCGGATCGCTGCCCTCGACCTCACCCAAGCCTGACGGTGCCAAAGGCCGGGGCGGTCGGGGTTCGGGACCGACAACGGTTGTCGCCCAGTCGGGAAGCTGTGCAATCGGCTGCCCCTGGTGAATCTCTTCTGCCGGTCTTTCGTCGGTCAATGCGCCCCATTCCCAGCGCGCACCCCATAAATCATCGGCGAGTGCCTCGTCGCCGAATAGAGGCTTCAGCCGGGCGTACCAGCTATCCTGAGGGGCTTCACCCCGCTTCATGTCACGGGGGCCGAGAGACCCACCGATGAACAGCGCCTCTTCGGCTCGGGTCATGGCAACATAGAGCAGGCGCCAGTGCTCCTGCATTTCGGCTGCAGCTGCAATCGCTTCCGCGCTTTGCAGAGGGCCGACCTTCTGATCCTTCGTAAGGCCCGGCAAGGGGATCTTGCGGACTTCGCTTGCGCCCGGCACGGTATCCTCCAGTTCGAGGTCGCGCGCACCGTCCGGACCAATCGCCGCGTCCGCCAGAATGACGATCGGCGCCTGAAGGCCTTTCGAACCATGAACCGTCATTACGCGAACCTGATCGCCGCCTTCCCCAGCCTCGCGCTTTATTTCCCCTTCGCCGGCATCGAACCACTGGATGAAGCCCTGCAGACTGGCGATATGGCTCGACGCATAGGTATTCGCGGCATTGAGAAGTTCGTCGATCGGATCATTGGCCTCGCGCCCGAGCCGCGCGACCAGTTTCCGGCGGCCATCCATCGGACCGATCAAAATCCAGTGGAGCAATTGTTGCGGGCTGTCGAAATCCGCGCGTCGCAGGATTTCGCGCAAGCTTGCCAGGGTTGCGATGACGCGCGGCTGGTCGCTCGCCCGCAAATGCTCCCACAGGCGGACGCCTTTCTCGCGATAGCCATGCTCCAGCAATTCGTCCTGGCTCCATCCGATCAACGGGGAAACCAGCAGGCAGGCCAATGTCAGATCGTCGAGCGGCTGCGCCGCAAAGCGGATGGCCGCCATCAGATCCCTGACCGCGAGCGGATTGCCCAGCCGCAGGCGATCCACACCGGCCACTGGGACACCCCTGCGGTGAAGGCGAGCAACGATCAAGGAAGCCAGTTCGCGCCGTTTGCGTACCAGAACCATCACATCGCCCGGCCCCGCCCGGCGCGGTGCCCCACCCTTCTTCCGATCCTTCACGAGCGGAAAGCCGGTGTTCATCCAGTGTCGCACCTGCTGCGCAATGCGATCGGCGAGCTTGCGATCGTGCTGGCCCAGCCAGCCTTCATCGATTTCACCATCCTCCATGCCGCTGTCTGCGTGGATCAGGTTCCAGAGGGTGACCAAGCCCGGCCGGGCCTGGCCCTGATGTTCTTCAGCCTCGCGGTCGAGGCCCAGGCCTTCGCTGCCTATCGCGGAGATGGCGCTGTCGACAAAGTCGAGAACCGTGTCGGCAGTACGGAAACTTTGCCCGAGGCCGTATTCCTGAAGGTATCGTGGCCGCGGGCCGCCTCGCAAATCTGCAGCCGAATCGGCAGTCCGCCGCATGGTTTCGGCAAAGCGATCGCGCGCTTCGCTGAAATTCTTCGGACTGGTGCCCTGAAAGCCGAAGATGGCCTGTTTGAAATCGCCGACTGTGAAGATCGTCCGCACGGTATCGCCACGGGCGCCTTCGCCACTGAAGAAATCATCGGTCAGCGCTTCGATGATCTGCCATTGTGCGCGATTGGTGTCTTGCGCCTCATCGACCAGAATATGGTCAAAACTGCGGTCCAGCTTGTACCGGATCCAATCGGCCATCGCATTGTTCGAAAGCAGGTGTGCCGCACGGGCGATAAGATCATCGAAATCGACAAATCCTTCACGCGCCTTCGCCTCCTCCCACTTGAAAGCGAAAGCACGACCTGCGGTGAGTTGCGGGACCAGAAACTCCGCCAGATCCAGCAAGGCGCGACGTTGCGCTATCCGGGCGATGCCTTCGACCACCTCCGCAATATGACTGGCATAGCCAGGATCAACCTTCTCAAGGTTGGCAAGTCTGCTCGGCTCGCCTTTCTGAGTCAGCAGGGTCCCGAAAAAACCATCCACATGGGCCAATCTTTCTTCGGGACTGGCGGCGAGCCAACCGGCCGCGAAATCGGCATTCTTGAGCCCGGTTGAGGTATTCCAATCGGCATTGACCATGCTGCAAGACCGAAGCGCGGCGACTGGAAAATTCGCATCGGAACATGCTTCGGCGACCCACTCCCGCCCGGCCTCAAGGGGGATACCCAATGCGCGGCGCACTGGCATGGTGAGATCGCCTTGCCAGTCGGGTTGATACCATAGATCAAGATAGCCAGCACATTTCATCAGCCAGCCACGCACAGCGTCTGCGCCCTTCCGGCGGCTCATGTCCGCCACCGCCTCGCGAACAACCGCATCGCCACTATCGAGAAGTTGAGCAAGAACGTCGAGGCTCAGGAGGTCGCGATCGCGATCCTCCATCGGCTGGCTACCCGGAAGGATCTGCGCCTCGTTCGGAAAGGCTGCAAGCAGATACTGAGCAAAGGCATGAATTGTGTCGATCCTCAACCCACCCCCCGGGCAATCGAGTACCCGGGCGAATAGCGAGCGTGCCCTCGCCCGTGTGTCGGGATCTGCCGCGGAACCAAGGTTGCCCAGTTCTTCTGCCAGGGCTGCGTCCGGCAGTCGTACCCAGCGCGCCAGCACCTCGTTGACCCGAACCGCCATTTCGGCTGCACCGGCTTTGGTGAAAGTCAGGCACAGGATCTGCGACGGATCGGCCCCCGGTTCGAGTAGCAGCCGCAGTACCCGGGCAGAGAGAACCTGGGTTTTGCCCGTTCCAGCGCTGGCTGAAAGCCACACGCTTTCTCCCGGATCGACAGCATCGCGCTGATGCCCGATCAGAGGAAACACCTTCCCGCTCATACGTCGCTCTCGTCACTGTCGAGATGCGGCAACCATTCGTCGAGACGCATGAGCTGATCGTAAGTGTCGTAGCCGGGATAATCGGGGTTGAGCCGCGCGGTGAAAGGCTCGTTCCCCTTGATCCAGGCGGCAATCGCCCCTTCAAGATATCTGGCTGTGGTCGGCAGAAAATCTTCGGGCGGCAAACCGCTTCGTTTGCCACTCACTTTGAGCGGCGTTTCCACATAGCCAAAACCATACGGGTTGCTGTCGCTGCGCGCCTTGGCAAGAGACCAGTATTCAAATGCGCTCGCCCGTCCGCGCGCCGCGTCGAACCCGCCTTCTTCTGCCATCATGCCAAGCAGCCCAAGCTGAAGCGCATAACCCTGCTCCACCATCTTGGAAGAGGGAGGGGAACCGGTCTTGTAGTCGACGATGCCCAGCGTACCGTCCGCAAATCGATCAAGCCGGTCGATCTTCCCATGGATACGCACACCATCGACACGCATTTCGCCCCATGCCTCGACTGCTACCACCTCGCGGTCCTGATAACCGCCAATTTCATGTTCGACCCATTCCAGCGCCCGCTGCAGGCGCGGTTGCCAGAGCCCGCGCATGAGTGGGTGAACATTGCGCTGGTCGAACACGCGTTCCATCACCTCTACGATCGGCGTTCCATCTGCTGCTTTGTGCCATTCCTCGAGTATCTGGTGTGCAACCTCGCCCTGCCATGCCGGGCTCGGCTCGGCGTCCAACGCATCGAGATCCTGCAATTGCATGATCTTGCCGGCGAAGAACTGGTAAGGATCGCCGCGCAGCCGGTCGAGCGCAGTCGCAGAGATGTCGACCAGCCTCTGTTCGGCATTAGGCATCGGTCTGGGGCGTGGATAAGCGGGTGTCTCCGGCGCCTGAACAATCGCCCTTGCCAGATCGATCGTATTCCTTTCTTCATGCCGTGGCAGCAGGTCCCCCAACAGAGCCTGCACCCGCAAGAGAAAGCGAGAAGGTATGGTCGGGCCGCCTTCATCACGCGCCGCACGGCTGAGAACGACCTCTGGCGCACCCAGTGCCCCCGCGAGGTCATGAGCCGACAGGCCGATGCGGAAATCGCCACCGGGCACGCCAAGGGCCCGCAACACAGGTGGGGCAAGAAGCGCATCAACGCTGCCACGTGCCGGCCAGACACCTTCATTGAGACCCGCGCAAATCACCATATCCGCCCGGTTCATTCGAGCTTCCAGCAAGCCGAGAACCTGGACACGCGCGTGTCCACCGTAGGGGGGACGAACAGCGATTGCTTCCATCGCATCCTTCAACACGCGGGAGACATCGCTCGGGCGTATCGCAAACTCCGCTTCGCGGGCATGGAGGCGCAAATCCTCGACAAACTGCGCAAGGCTACGACCGTCTTCCTTCGCCCAGAGCTTTTCTCCACACAAAGCCTCGGTACAGACGGCAATGGTATCCATCAGATCGCTCAGGGCAGCCGGCTCTTCGCGCGAGAAGTCCAGCAAAGGCGCAACAGTTGCCTCTGCCAATTCCCACCACTGCGCCACGCGCCTGCTGCCGGATGCCAGCTTCGCTACAACGGCACGGATCGGCTCGAGGCCGGTTTCGAGCCTTGGCCCACGCAGCTCGCGTTCTACCTTGCGCATCTGCCGCAACCATGCACCGCGTTCCATTCCGCAATCGGCAAGGGGGTGCCCGAACAGTGCCATCAGCGGCACGGCTTTGGCATGGTCTGCCATTATCTCCGCAGCGAGCAGAAATGCACGTCCTGCGGCAGTCTGCGAAAGCGGGCGCCCAGCAGAATCGTCGGCCGATATGTTCCAGCGCGCAAGATGATGGATAACCCGACGGGCAAGCGCGCGATCGGGCGTGACCACGGCCACACGCTTTGTGGGTTCATCCAGGGCTTCTCGCACAAGCAAAGCGACGGCCTGCGCCTCTTCTTCAGGAGTTGATGTCTGCATTACGCGCACGCCCGAAAGGCGGCGCTTTTCTGCAGGCAGATCAACCCAGCTTTTGCTGGCTTCGGGAGGAAGGAAAAGAGCGCCAATGGCATGACTGCGCTCAGGTTGGGATGCAGCCATGCCCTTGCGGTGCCATGGCTGTACTTCCCTACGGGCCACGCCCATGCGATTCAGCAGCAACTTCAAGTGATATTGCGGATGGGTGACAGCATCGTCCCGCGCAAAAGGCGTATCGCCCGGTTCAGGAGCCGCACCAGCACGGCCCAGTTCGTCCCATACAGGATCGGACAGTGTCAGATCGAAATCAGGCAGGATCACGGCGCCATCTTCGAGATCGGCGACGACCCTTAGCAAACGGGCCAGTGCGGGGGCAGCGCTCGTCACCCCGGCGGCGATTATCGGCCCTTCGGGCGGGGCGTTCTTCCATTTTTCAGCGGCCCAGTCGAACAAACGGTTACGCCGCGCAGCAGCATCAAGCCTGCCCCATTCCTGCAACCGGCTTAGCCATTTTGCCTGAACGGTTGCAAAAACCCGGAGGCTTTCCTGCCAATGTTCCGATAGGGAGCCGAAAAGGTCGAGAACCTGATCGCCGACAAGCTCTTCAGGTCCCACACCTTCGACCAATAGGCGATCCATCGTTGCGCCCATCTCTCTTGCAAGGCGAAGCAGCGTGGCTCCCGATGGCGCGTCATCACCCATGGTTTCCGCAATCAGCTGCGCCAGCGCAAAAAGGCGGCGCTGAGGATCGACGGCCGCGGCTATGTCCGCACCCAGTGGGTCCAGAAGAGGGCCCAGCGTCTCGTCCAGATCCAGATCCCCAATCACAGCCATGCGAGGCATCAACAGACCGGTCGTGTCGTGCTCACCCGCATGCCGGATGAAAGCTTCCGCGACCGTCCGACGGGCACGGCTGCTTGGCAACAGCAGCGTCAGCCGTGCCAGCCCGAATTCTACGTCCGCATAGCGGGGAACCAGGCCTGCAACCAACGCATCTGCGAAACCGCGATGCGCTGCGATGGAATAGACTTTGGGCTGGTGCCGCTCAGCCACCGGTCAAAGCATCTTCGGTCGGGCGGATATGATCCGGCGTACCGACTTCATACCAGTGACCTGTGAAGGCTAGGCCAAATAACCGGTCGTCCTCGATTGCCCGGTTCCACAATGTATTGGTGGAGAACTTACCTTCAGGGGCTTCCCGCAACAGGCGATGCGAAACGAGCTGGATGCCGGTATAGATAAAGGGGGCGATCCTGCCGGGAAGCTTGCGCCTCAACCGTCCTGCGCCATCCATATAGAAATCACCCGTACCGCCGAAATTGTGGGCGCGCGCGTGGGTTACGACGAGCAGCAGCGCATCCATCCGGTCAGGATCCCACGCTGCCGAAAGGTCGGCAAACGCGTTGCGCGGCCCATCAAGCCAGATGCTGTCCGCATTGCAGGCGAAAAACGGATCGGGCAGCAATCCGGCATCATATGCCTTCACCATGCCGCCACCGGTTTCGAGCAGGAGATCGCGTTCGTCCGAAAACGTTATGCTTGGTAGACCGCGCGACCCAATATGCGCTTCGATCGCATCGGCAAGGTAGTGAACATTGACCACGGCGCGACTGACCCCTGCTTCTTCCAGTCGGTCAAGAGCCCGATCGATCAGCGGCCTGCCCGCGACACGTACCAGTGGCTTGGGCGTTGCAGCGGTCAACGGCCGCATACGTTTGCCGAGCCCTGCTGCCATCAACATCGCCGTATCGGTAACGAGAGCACTCACTGTATCTCTCCGCCGAAAGTATCGCGGATTTCCTGGGGCACATTACGGTGGAACCATTCGGCCACCGGTGCCATGGCCTCATGCGCAAGATCCCGCTCCATCGCCGTCCATACACGCGGGATCATCGCCAGATACCGCGCCTTGCCGTCGCGCTTCCATAGGCGGGTAAAAATGCCCACGATCTTGGCGTTTCTCTGCGCACCCAGCCGGGCGTAATCCGCTTCGAAATGTTCGTCAGGATTGGCGATTGCCCGATAACGACCGAGCATTTCAGTCTCCAGCGACTCCGAAACGTCGCGCCGGGCGTCTTGCAGCAGGCTGACGAGATCGTAAGCCGGATGACCGACGAGGGCATCCTGAAAATCGATCAGGCCCTGCTCGCCCGCAAGTTTACCGGGTTCGAGGAGCATCACGTTTTCCGCATGATAATCACGCAGCACAGTAACCCCCGGGTCCTGTCTGGCGACCAGCGGCCCCAGTGCGTTCTGCCAGGCGTCTGTCCAGCTTTCCATGTCCACCGTCAGGCCCATCGCCGGGCAGTACCACTCGATGAACAGATCCACCTCGCGCTGATACACCGACATGTCATATGGCTCGAACGGCCCTGGCGGCAGTCGGTGAAGACAAACCAGCGCATCAATCGCCTTGGCGTAAATGTCGCGTTCGTCTTTTGGATGCTCATCGATCCACTCGCGCATGCGCTGGTCGCCGAAATCTTCCGTCAGCACCCAACCCGCCGCCGCATCTTCAGCAAAGATTTGCGGTGCGCGCATCTCATTTGCTTGAAGCCAGCGCGCGACATGCAGGAAAGGTGCCGGATCTTCGTGCGGCGGAGGCGCATGCATCAGCATCGCACTCCTGCCGTCAAGGCTCAGGCGGAAATAGCGGCGAAAGCTGGCGTCCCCCACAAGCGGAGCGATGTCCGCCCCTGCCCATTCAGTGGTGCCAAGAAAACTGTGGATGCCATCCGGCAGAACGTCACTCATGACCAACGGCTTTGCCAAGATGCGCCGGGTGTGACAACGGCTCCGCGCCCCTCACCCACTTTTTCGAGCGCAATCGAAAGGCATCCTGCCTCATGCGCAAAACCCCCGGCCTGTTCCGGCCATTCCGCAATCAGCGCTGCCCCCTCGCGATAATCATCGAGGCCGAGCTCTTCGACTTCCGACGGATCTTCCAGCCGGTAGAAATCCGCATGAACCAGAGGCACCCGCAAGCCGTCGTAAAATTCGACAATGGTATAGGTTGGAGACGGCACCTCCCCCCGATGCCCCAGAGCAGCGATTATTGCGCGGGCCAGGGTGGTTTTGCCGGTCCCGAGAGTTCCAGAAAGAGCCACGACATCGCCTGGCACGAGGTGACCTGCAATTTTCCGGCCGAATGCTTCCATGGCGGCAAGGTCAGGCAGTTCCACCATCATGGCAGCGTGATGGTCGCAGTTGTGCCGCCATTCTTGCGACTGTGGATCTCCAGGGTTCCCCCATGTGCCTCGACGAGCTGGCGGGCGAGAGGAATACCCAGTCCCTGTCGGCGCTCGATACCCTTGCCGTCGGCAGCCATGCGGATGCCTTCCAGCGCCCGGGCAAGTTCGTGCTGGCTCATGCCACGGCCATTGTCCGAAATGACGATTTTCGTTTCGTCGCGTTTGCGGCCGATATCGACCAGAATGCGCCCGCCTCGCGGAGTGCCGTTGATCGCATTGTCGAGCAACTGCGAAATCGCCCTTCTGAGTTGCTGCGGATCGGCAGTAATCGTTTTTCCCGAATCGCCCCTGAGATCCAGAGACAGACCACCATCGACAATCCTGCTTTCCTGCTTGCGCACGATCTGGGTTACGAATGGCATGAGTTCCAGCTTGCTCTTGCGCAGCGGCATGAGACCAGCTTCCGATTGCGACAGGTCGAGGACATTTTCGACCTGCTCGGTCAGCTTTCCGACGGACAGGGATATAGCCTGGGCGTATTCCTGCGCGGTCGGGGACAGTTCGCCCGCAATCCCGCTGGTCAGCAGTTCGGCGAAGCCGCCGATCGATGTCAGCGGCGTGCGGAATTCGTAGCTCATATTGGCAAGGAAGCGGGTCATCACCGCATCTGCCTCTTCCAAGGCGCGGTTGCGTTCGCGCAAGGCTTCTTCAGCCTGACGGGACGCTGTCACATCCAGCACTGTCAACATGCCATTCCCGTCCGGCAAGGGTACGCCGCTGAAATCGAGTGTGCGACCATCGGCCAGTTCGATCCTGCCATCGCTCTTCTTGCGGTCGAGCGCTGCTGCCCTGATCACCTCATTGATGCGTGAAATGGCAGATGGATCGGCCAGGTTCCTGGCGATCGCGTTCAGAAGATCTTCCGCCTGTGGATGGCCGTCAAGCACTTCAGGATCGATTCCCCACGCTCCAGGGAAACCCCGGTTCCACAGTTCCAGATGCCCGTCAGGCGCGAAGACAGCGAGCGCTTCGAACAGACTGTCGAAGGTTGCCGTACGGGTCCGCAACAAGGTGTCGCGTGTTGCCGAAAGCGCCAGTTGTTCCGTCCGGTCTTCGGCAATCATCACGAGACCGCCATCGGGTAGCGGCTGCGCGACGATGCGCAGGTGAGTGCTGTCCGAGAGCGACCAGGCTTCTTCATGTGGCTCGTCATGCTGGAACCACTCGTCCATCTCATTCCGCCAGGCCGGAAAATCGCGGACTTCCGGAATGCGGCCATTGTCCCGCGCGATAAGCAGCATCTGATGGAAGGTCGTGCGGTCGTTCACCACTCCCGGCGGCAGGGCGAATACGCGGTGGAACGGCTGGTTGGCAAACGTCATGCGATGCGTCGCATCGAATTGGGCAACACCGATCGAAAGCTGATCGAGCATCGAACGCTGTGCTTCGCGGAAGGCACGGAATTCGCGGGCCTGCTCTTCCATCTCCTCGATATCGACGGCGTAGCCGGCAATTCCTTCCCCCACGAGCGGCAGATCGGTCACGCGGATGGTGCGGCGTGATTTGTCGATCGTCGCGCTCACGATCCTTTCGATCGGTTGGCGGCGATCGGCAGCCTGCTGCGCCACCTGAGCTGCCGTGCGGCCGTTGACCGTTTCGACAAGATCGATCTGGTCGGCAACGACCTGATCGGCGCTTTCGGCACCGACTGCAGCGACATAGGCCTTGTTGACCAGGCGAAGCTGCATGTCGGCGCCGCGGAACCACATCGGCATCGGTGCGGCTTCGATCAGGCCGACCAGCGCACCGAAATCCTCCCGTGCGCGGGCGGTCTCTTCACGAAGCTGGGCCAGCTCGGCTTCGCTGTCGCTGAAGTCGAATACCCAGATAAGTGCGGCGCCGCCCGGCGAGACGGCTGCATCGGCAAGCGAACCCTGCATGGCAAGCGACTTGCCAGAACCGGGCGCCACGGTGATGGCCATGCGAAAGGGCCTGGCCGTTTTCTGAGTGCGGCGGACGTTGCGGGTCAGCTCCTCCACCTGCTCTTCGCTGAAGCCCTGGCCGTCCGCACCGGCGAATTCGCTCAGATATTCGGGCACCTTTTCCAGCCCGATCCACCGCGCCAGCCTATCCGGCGCTTCGATCCGGCCATCCGCCCGCACCAGCATCGGTATGGCCGGCCCTTCCTCGATCATTCGGGAAAGACGTTGGGCTGCCTTGCGGCTGGCCACAGATTTCTGTTCGCGCCCCGTGGCGCGCAGCATCACCCAGACCGCACCGGCGGTCCATAATGCCAGCAAGAGGCCAACTATGGCCAGCAGGGCGGGAGAGCTTTCCATCACCAGCCAGCTATGCCGACGCGCGCGGGAGTGCAATGCCCCCGCGCGCGATCATGTCATCGTAATCCCGCAATATGCGGCGATCAGTACCGGTAATGCTCCGGCTTGAACGGTCCTACGACCGGCACACCGATGTAGTCCGCCTGCTTCTGACTGAGCTGGGTCAGTTTCACACCCAGCTTGTCGAGATGCAGCGCAGCGACCTTTTCATCGAGATGCTTGGGCAGCACGTAAACGTCGTTCTGGTAATCGTCACCCTTGGTCCACAGCTCGATCTGCGCCAGCGTCTGGTTGGTGAAGCTGAAACTCATCACGAAGCTTGGGTGGCCGGTTGCGCAGGCGAGGTTCACCAGGCGGCCCTTGCCAAGGATGATCAATTCCTTGCCGTCGGGGAATTTCACCACATCGGTGCCCGGCTTCAGTTCGTTCCATTCGTAATTGTCGATTGCCGAAATCTGGATCTCGCTGTCGAAGTGGCCAATGTTGCAGACGATCGCCTTGTCCTTCATCGCTTCCATGTGATCGGCAGTGATGACGTGTTCGTTGCCAGTCGCGGTTACGAAGATGTCGGCGACCTTGGCTGCATCTTCCATGGTGACGACTTCGAAGCCGTCCATCGCAGCCTGCAGCGCGCAGATCGGATCGATTTCGGTAACCAGTACGCGCGCACCGCCATTGCGGAGCGACTGCGCCGAACCCTTGCCGACATCGCCGAAGCCGGCGACGCAGGCGACCTTACCCGAAAGCATCACGTCGGTTGCGCGGCGAATGGCGTCGACCAGCGATTCGCGGCAGCCATAGAGGTTGTCGAACTTCGACTTGGTCACGCTGTCGTTCACGTTGATCGCCGGGAATGGCAGCTTGCCCTGCTTGGCGAGGTGGTAAAGGCGGTGGACCCCGGTGGTGGTCTCTTCCGAAACGCCGACGATGTTCTTGACCGACTTGGTCAGATAGCCGGGCTTGGCAGCGACGAAGGCCTTGAGCGCACGCTGGAACTCGATTTCCTCGGCATTGGCGGGCTCGGGCATTTCCTCGCCCGCTTCGAGACGCGCGCCCCAAAGCGCGAACATGGTCGCATCGCCGCCGTCGTCGAGGATGATGTTGGCGGTCTGGTCCTGATCTTCATCGGTCGACCAGTCGAAGATCTTGCCTACATAATCCCAGTAATCGGCCAGGCTTTCACCCTTGATCGCGAAAACCGGAATGTCCTGCGCCGCAATGGCTGCAGCGGCGTGATCCTGGGTCGAATAGATATTGCAGGTCGCCCAGCGCACGTCCGCGCCAAGCGCCACTAGCGTTTCGATCAGCACGGCCGTCTGGATGGTCATGTGGAGCGAGCCGGTGATGCGCGCGCCTTTGAGAGGTTTTTGCGCATATTCTTCGCGCAGCGCCATCAGGCCCGGCATTTCGGTTTCGGCGATGGCGATTTCGGCGCGGCCATATTCGGCCAGCGCAAGATCCTTGACGACGTAGTCGGTGAATTCGGTCACGAAAAAATCCTTGGCTTTCGGGTGGCGACCGCACGGAAAATCCCCGGGCGCCCTGATGGCGCCGCCCCTAGCCGCTGCACCGGGCGAGAGCAATGCCCCCGCCCGTGCCTGCGCCCGACCAAATAACCCACCGCAGAACTTGCACCCCGGGCATAGCAATCCTACCTCGCACGACGGACGGAACAGACGGAGTTTCCAACATGACGATTTCGGTGGGCGACAAACTGCCCGATGTAACCCTGGTCAAGGCGACCGAAAACGGCCCTGAAAAGGTGAACTCGGCAGATTACTTCAAGGGCAAGAAAGTGGCCCTTTTTTCGGTTCCCGGTGCCTTCACGCCGACCTGTTCGGCCCGGCATCTGCCCGGCTATGTCGAAAAGGCAGGCGATCTGAAGTCGAAGGGCGTCGACGAAATCGTTGCCACGGCAGTGAACGATGCGTTCGTGATGGGCGCATGGAACAGCGCCTCCGGTTCGGACGACATCACCATGCTGGCCGATGGCAATGGCGATTTCGCCGAAGCAGTTGGCCTGACGATGGATGGTTCGGGTTTCGGCCTGGGCAAGCGCGGCCAGCGTTATTCGATGGTCGTCGACGACGGCGTCGTAACCCAGCTGAACGTCGAAGAACCCGGCGATTTTTCGGTCTCCAGCGCCGAACATATGCTCGGGCAGCTTTAAGCTTATCGAACTGCATCCGGTTTACACCGACCGGGGCTGTTTTAAAAACTCGGCAGGGGGCGGGACCGCAAGGTTTCGCCCCTTTCCATATGGGCCCGCAGCTGCCCTGCGGATCAGCCGCAAAGCCGCGGAAATGTCGGGTTTCCAGCGAATGCCCACCATCCGCCCGCGATAGACCACTGGCTGCACCAACCCGCCTTCCGCGAGCCGGATCAGCTCTTCATCTGTCACCTTCCGGAAATCCGGTTTCGGGCGCGCCGTGCGGCCCATTCCCGGCGGCGTGAGCACATGATCCCAGGCAAAGGCGAAGCCGACCGCATCGGCGCGACCCCGCAGGCGATAGGCAGTCGCGCGCGACAGGCCGACATGGCGCGCCGCCGCACTGGCCGATCCCGTCATATACAGCTGGGCCAGAAACTCGCACTGCCGTTCCACATTCCACCCGTCGCATCGCGCGCGCAAAGACACGGGGTGGAAAAACGGCGGGCGACGGCGGATTTTATATGCAGATCGTTTCGGCATCCGCCAGTGTGGAGCAGATTTCGATCGTGTAGGAAAGTTTAACAGACTTGAGTCTTTAACAGGACTTCGTCACTGCCGCGCGCGGTGAGAACGATGCCCGTCAATCACCTTCATTCCAAGAGGCCTCAATCTGCGCAAGTGCATTCTGAACGCCAGCCTCGAACTCTCCCCGGTCAAAATATTCAGAAGTGTCGTCGGCAATACGCCCTCGCGTTTCTTCAAAGTATGCAAGTGCCTCATCACCCACGATCTGAATATCGCGTTGCTGGATCGAAGCGACTATAGCTGGTGTGCCAAGGTCCCATGCTGCTTTGCCCGCAGCAAGAAATCTGTCGTTGTCATCCAGCCGATCAACTGCGAGAAAACCGTACCGATACCCGGTCCTTTCAGCAAAGGCTTCTACACGTGCAGCAATTGCAGCCTGTACTTTGGGGTTATTGAGGCCACTCCAATCGGCTTTCACCGAAGTCGCCTCCGCAACATCGTCATCCGGTTTTTCCGAAGCCTCGGAATACACTGCTTCAGATGCATCCAAACTTGCCGAACACCCCACCATTGCCAAGGTCATGCCGAAAAGAACACTCAGGCGATAACGCTTCATAACAGATCCCCCACTCCATCTGCTGTGGAACTAAAGGATCATAATACTACAACATAAGCAAGACGGCTTGCGCATTACTCGCGCGACTGACGGGCGATAGAACAAGCGTCTCTTACCGAAGAAGTACCTTCCTCTATAATTTTCAAGATGATCGGCCGCGGCAAACAAAAATGACGGTGCCTAACCGATTGACATAATTTCCCGCCAATTATTGGGATATTGGTAGTTCGAATGTCCGTCGGCAGCTCCATACTACCCGTTTTCGACCCCCAATCGCCCCTTACCCGTATCCCATCAGCTTGAGCACTTCTTCGCGGCTGCGATGGTCGTCCAGGAAAGTGCCCATCATCCGGCTGGTGACCATGCCGACGCCGGGAGTGCGCACGCCGCGGGCGGTCATGCAGCTGTGCTGGGCATCGATCACCACGGCCACGCCCTGCGGCTGGAGATTTTCCCAGATGCAGTCCGCCACTTCGGCAGTCAGGCGTTCCTGCACCTGCAGGCGACGGGCGAAACCATGCAGGACACGGGCCAGTTTCGAAATGCCGACGACCCGATCGTTCGGCACATAGGCGATGGCAGCCTTACCGATGATCGGGGCCATGTGATGTTCGCAATGGGACTGAAACGGGATATCCTTGAGCAGGACGATTTCGTTATACCCGCCCACTTCTTCGAACACGCGGCCCAGATGCACCGCAGGATCTTCCTCGTAACCGACGCAATATTCCTTCCACGCCCGGGCCACACGCTTGGGCGTATCCAGCAGGCCTTCGCGGGTCGGATCGTCGCCCGTCCATTCGATCAGGGTTCGGATGGCATCCTGGACATGCTGGGGCACCGGCGGTTTTCCGCGCGGATCATCCTCATCGGGTCCGACTAGACTACTCACTTTTCCCTGTACCTCCTGACCTTGTCGCGAAACCGCGAAAGCCTGCTCCCCTTGCGGAAAAGACCGCCTTTTGCAAACGGCTCGAACAGGTCATCGGGATCTTCGGGGTCCAGCAGCGCGCTCTGGGCAAGCGTTTTCTCAACATCGTTGAGTTCGGGCGGATGATAGCGCTGCAGCGTCCGGCCCTTCCCGCCCTGCGACTGTTCGATCAGCGCGGCCATCGAGCCATGGCGGCTAAGTAATTCTGCAATCTCGCTTTCCTCAAGGCCGCAATGTTCGGCCAGCAGGGAATGGCGCAGTTCGGCAATCTTGCCAGTGGCGTGCCCATTGCCCGCGCGATTGGAATCGATGAAAACATCGCATTCGCTGTCGAGCCCCATCGACCGGTTGTTGAGATTGGCCGATCCGATCCTGAGAATTTCGTCATCGATCACCATGAGCTTGGCATGGACATAGATCGGCGTTTCGCCGCTGAACGGCGACCACAGCGAAAAGCGGCCCTTGGTATCGGCTTCCTCGATCGCGCGGACGAGTTCCGCCCGTGCATGGTCCATCGCCTGCTGTTCCAGCCAGCCATCGGCATGCCGTGGATGGACGATCACGATTTCCGGGGGATCGTCTTCCTGCAGCCGCGCGATGATCGCTTCGGCAATCGAGCGCGAGGCGAAATACTGGCTTTCGGCATAAATGAACCGTTTCGCCCCCGCGATATGCTTGAGATAAAGCTGCTCGATCTCGTCCACCGCGTCCCAGTCGCGATAGGCGGCGCGGGTCCTTGCGATGCCGATTTCCACATTTTCGAACTGCGCGGTGAGCGCATCCGGCCAGGGATTGCCGGGGCCATCTTCCACTTCCGGCAGGGCATCGCCGCCAGCGCAGATCCAGCGGTCCCCGCCCAGATCGGCCAGCGCCCTGGCTACATCGCCTTCCATCATCATCGTCGCATCGTGCCACGGGGTATAGGCTTGGCCCCAAGTGGTCTTGCGACGTGGATCGTGTTCCTTGTGGTCGCGCGTGTCCCAGCGCTTGTCGGTCATGTCGATCCCGCCGCACACTGCCACCTTGTTGTCCAGTACGGCGATCTTCTGGTGGTGCGTACAGGCGACGGGATGCGCACGATCGAATTTGAAACTGATCCGGCGATGGCGGACCCAGCGCGCGAGGTCCCACCACATGGATGCCCGCCCCATGGTGGACAATGCCCCCACGCTCCACTTCAGCAGGCGTATGTCGAGCTGCTTGCGGTGCCGCGCCAGCCAGGCGATGAAACTGCCCAGGCGTGACGGATAGCCGCGCTTCCATGTGCGCTGCCACCAGCGCCGCCCGCGTTCCAGGTGGATGCGGGTATCGAAATCCCAGCCGATCAGAAGAATACGGCGGCGCGAGCCAAGCATCGCTTCCTGCATGAAAGCGAAATAATCGGCTGCGTCGATGATGACGCTGGCACGCGATGCCCTGGCATACCGCCAGACACCCGGTTCCACCGACGGGTCGAGCCGCGAAACGCGGCTCGGGTCGGGCTTGTCCTTTTTGCTCACGCCCCCCGCTTCCTCTATTCCTTGGCGTCTTCTTTCTTTTCCGGAGTCACCTGAGCCTCGGCCTTTTCTTCCTTCTTGCGGCGTTCGAACACCCTTTCCATGTGTTCCATATCCTTGTCATCGAGATATTTCTCGAAGTCCGGGAAATGGTCTTCCTCTTCCTCGTCGATGTGGTGGCGATAATCGTGATCGAAGGTCTTGAACTTCGTAAGCCACCCGCCCGACGACATATCGGTTGCGGCAAGATCGTTCAGCGCTTCCTCGATTTCGTGATGCTCTGCCACCGAGTGCCGGGTTTCGCTGGTGGTCGGCGGCTTTCTGAGCATGGTCGAATATAACGCCTGCTCTTCCGCGGCAGCATGCGATTTGAGTTCCTTGGTCAGTTCCTCGAACAGCGTTTCACGCTGGTCGGTGTCGCCGCTCGTTTCCAGCAATTTGTCGAGCAGCTCGCGATGCTTGTCGTGATCCTGCTTCAACCGTTCGAAAATTTCTGTGGCAGTGGCCATGAAATCAATCTCCTTTGGAAAATGAACAGGTCACGCGCGGTGCGGTTCCTGTCTTGAACCCTTTGCACCGCGCAATCATATCGACAGTACGATGCACGACCGACAGCCTCCTTCCAAAGAACAGATGCAGATTATGGCGGAAACGGCCTTTGCCGCCCTGCCCGACGAATTCCGCAGCCAGTTGGGCGATGTCGTGCTGCAGGTCGAAGATTTTGCCACGCCCGAACAGTTGAAGGCGGTGGACCTCGACGATCGCTGGCACTTGTCCGGCCTGTATCAGGGGGAGCCCCTACCCGACCGGTCGATCTGGGAAAGCGGACGGATGCCGCCACGTATCTGGCTGTTTCGCGAACCGCTGATCGCAGAATGGCGCGAGACGGGCGTGAGGATGGAGGACCTCGTCCGCCACGTCGTGGTCCATGAAGCCGGCCATCATTTCGGCTTCAGCGATGACGACATGCACCGGCTCGAAGATCAGGCGGACTAAAGCGGCATAAAGCGCCAGGAATCAAAAAGCCCGCTTCGGCGAAGAAGCGGGCTTTTGGAAAATGGCGCGCCCGAAAGGATTCGAACCTCTGACCCCCAGATTCGTAGTCTGGTGCTCTATCCAGCTGAGCTACGGGCGCGCTTGGAGGGCGCCAAATAGGCAGGTGCTTGCAGCTTGGCAATCCCTAAATCATCTTTTTTCAAACAACCTTTCGGATAGTTCGATATCCAGCGGTGGTTTCGCGAGATGCGCGATCTGATCCGGCGTGAACCACCCCGTTTCCCCGCCCTCGAGAGCAGCCACCTGGCTGCCGTCCCATGCCGAAGTGTAAAGCATTATGACAATGGGATTCCGATCCTCCATCGCCGTCTCCTCGGCGAAACCGGCAGGGACGATGGCATTGCCGGACAGGTCCAGCCCAAGCTCTTCGCGGATTTCCCGAAAGAGCGCCTGCCGGGGGTTTTCGCCGCTTTCCACCTTGCCGCCGGGGAATTCCCACAAGCCACCATGATGCTTGTGCGCAGGCCGGCGATGCATCAGCCAGCGACCCTCGCGATCGTGCAGAGCCAGAGCGACCACGCATATCCATGTCGGGATTTTTTCCAAAACTGCTGCCGCCCTCAATCCTTTTTTAACCGGATCTCCCCTATCCCCCGTATGTCAGCTTGCTCAAGCGACGATGGGGTTATCGGAAATGGTCAAATTCCTGCGCAATCTGGAACGCGACACCTCCGGTGCCACGGCTGTCGAATACGGGCTGATCCTTGCTCTCATCTTTCTCGCAATGATCGGGGCGATGCAAGCTTTTGGAACCGGAGCGATCGGGATGTGGACGTTCATCAAGGACACCGTGCTGACCGCAACAGGGGGTTGATGAAAGCTGAATGATTCTTGCACGGTTAGGACTTTTTCAACCATCACCATGCAAGAAACAAATTGCTCGCCTCCCAATTTGGGACCGAGCCGGGAACGAAGACTGAACCAGGAGACCACACATGAAGTTTTTCCGCAAGCTGCGCCGCGACGAAGAAGGCGCAACCGCCATTGAATACGGCCTGATCGCCGCTCTCATCGCAGTTGCTGCAATCACCGCGATGACCAGCCTCGGCGGCAGCCTCAGCACGACGTTCAACAACGTTTCGACCGCGATGACTGGAACGCCGGCAGCTGGCGGCGGCTAATCTTACAAATCAGATAAAGGAGGGGCGGCGGACTTGAAGTCCGCCGCCCTTTCTTTTTGTCTGTTTCAGACTGCTAGGCTCAGGACTCATTGATCATAGCCAGTAGCAAACAGTAGCGGCGATGCAGATGGCGGACATGAAGGTGTGCGCGCAACGGTCGTAGCGGGTTGCGAAGCGCCTCCAGTCCTTGATCCTGCCGAACATGTTCTCGACCTTATGGCGCTGTCGGTAGAGCTGCT
>JAEWZX010000038.1 GCA_023394965.1 Pseudomonadota bacterium
AACGGGTGGTATCGGTCCACATCACTGATCTCCAGAAGTTCTTCGCAAAACTCCTGAATCAGCCCTGGATTTGGCCGTCAAGCTAACTCGCTGATATCACCCAACTTAGTTTCGGGTCAGGCTCTAAGGGGGGTCAATATAAATTAGCTTTACCTTCCCCGCATATGATCGGCGGAGAAGCTTCAGCACTTCAAGGTTGTCACCCTCGATCATAATGTTCTGGGTGGTGTCCCACTCCACACTATCATCGGGCGCAGGACGCAGGGTGCCAAGGCTCGGGGTCATGGCAAAGGCGCGAGCGCGGCGCTTGCCCTTCCAGTTCAGGCCGTAGCGCTCCTCGCCTTCCTCCACCTCGTCACCGAGCAGCTGACGTAGCACGTCGAAATCGACCTTCCCGTCCGCAACGATCTGCGGGAACAGCGCTTTCAGCCGCTCGACATTCTCGCGTGCCAGATCGCCGCTTCCCGCCTCCTCATCGTCGCGGGTGATCTGCGGGATGGCGGGGTTCGAATTTTCGGTGGTCACTTCTTCTTCTTTCCTGGGCGCGCTGCAATCACGCGCATCTTTTCGTTATTTGGATTAGGTCGCCCGTTGGAGAGCAAAACCCCTTCGCCAACCAGCTTCTTGAGAATGGGGCCGCGCATGTGCGGTTTCGGCGGCAACGGTAACAGGCCGAGGCCCGCGAGGACATCGTGTTGGGACAGATTGCATTTCGGGACGTTATTCCGGGTCCACGCCGGCGCCTGCTCGCCTGCCGCGGCGGCTTTCGCGCGAGCACGGCGCGCCGAACGCTTCGATCCTTTCTTCGAAGGAACGGTCCTCTCTTCCGAAGTGCCGAGGGCGTATCGCCGCTCCCAATAGCTAATCCATCCGATGACGGTTCCTGCGCCGTGATCGCTACCCCCCAAATTTTACCCCCTCGGTCAACCAATGTTAGGATTCGCAGAGACTGGGATGCCCATTCTATTGCCTGGGATGCCTATTCTATTGCAATGCCCTCGCATTCGAATAGGGAGAGGACAAGAGGGCAGCCACAAGCGATGCCGGTCTACTGGCCGACTTACGAATGCCACTGGGCGCTCCGCGCCGTCGTGGACACGGTTGGGGTTGCCCTCGCTCATCTTCGTTCACCAAGGATCCTTTGGGATGGGTTCTTTCGCCTGCTCCTCGTCCATGGCGCGGAACAAGCTATCTCGAAGAGCCGGCAGCGCTGGGTCGTGCGGGGCAACTCCGTTCCAGAAGGCTATCCTGCCCTTTAGCGGCTCAGTGAGGCCGGGCTTTCGGTATTTCAGATATATCCGCAGCATAGCCTGTGTCTTCTTGCGGAATTGGCGCGTGGGCCGGATCTCGGCAGTCGTCACGTCCAGGCCGGTGACGATCTTTCGATCACTGGGTCCAAACTGTCGCGTCTTCGCCTCATATATTTGCAGTCCCAGCTGCAGCACTTCGTTGCGGACTGCATCGGCGACCAAGGCCAGCACGGTGCTCGATGTTGCCGAAACGGCGATGTCGTCCGCATATCGGGAATACCGGGCGCCAACCATCTCGGATAGATCGGCCAGCTTCTGATCGAAATCTCGCATGAACACATTCGACAGGTGCGGGCTCGTAGGCGCACCTAGCGCCAGGCAGCCATCGAGCCCGACCACCTCGATAATCGCAGCCTGCGCATCGGCGCTCATGGTGCGGAAGGCCCCCCGGATATGTTTGGAAATTGCCTCCACCTGGATCGAGGGAAAGAAATTCACGATGTCCGTCTTGAACAGGTATGGCTGCGCAGCGTGTTGGCGAGCGTTTGCAGCGATCGAACAGCCCGCTCGAAATGCGGTCGATGCATGGTGTGTAGGCATATCGCGGATACCCAATGCGAGCAGGAGCCTTTGCAGCTTGCAAAGCTCGTGGGAAGGCGCCGTTATAACTCTCGTGCGGCGCCTCTTGCGATCACCGATCTCAAATTGCCTGTAATAAAAACTACTGCCGTTGAAAACCTTTTGCTTCCTACGCAGACTATCAGCAGCTTGAACCAAAGTTTTTTCTATATTTTCGATCATCCTATTTAGCGCGCCTCAATTGCTCAATAATCGCATCTAGCTCAGCCTTCACCTTGGCGACCTCTGCACCCAACGCAACCTGCCTGGCTAACGATGCTTGTTTCTTCATATTGGCTCGTCCACGCATCCATTGCGCGTCCACTTCTCTGTAGCGACCCAACGCATCGCGTCGCGCTCCCGGATCGTCCACGAGGCGGAATGGCGTTCCCGTCAGCGTGGCAACCTCCAGCGCCTCAACCCGTTCGACGAGGCTAGCATACAAGGCGCACAGGCTCACCTGCGGAAGCTGCGGAAGCGCCAAGCCAGCAATGAACGCCTTGGTCGCCTCCGATCCCGGATCAGTAAGGTCGGGGGATACAACCAGGCGCTCCACCACCATCTTGCCGCCAACCCGTTCCGCCCTTCGAAATGGCGCAACCGACACGCGGGTGCCCGCATTGGCGGGAAGCTGCGTAAGGAGAATGATCGGGACCGGAATCGAACGGTGGACCATTGTCAGCAGTCGCTGGGTCGGCTGCTCTCGCGCAGTGAGGGTAAGCAGCTGGATTGCGGGAACGGGCCGCTCGTTATCCGTGCCTGCGGCCACGCCGATGGTCGCAGGCGATAAAGTCGCCCACCAGTCCAGCCGCTCGATAACCTTGTCTATTGCCTTGCGATCCGCGGCATTCGCGGCCCCGTGCTCCGCAAGCACGTCCTTCGGCAACCGCCGCGCAGCCGCTCCGCCCGGCGGCAATGCGAGAGCATCGCGAATATCATGCGGCGTGACTGTCATGCCGGTGGCAGGACGGCGAGCCAAGTGATGACCTCCCAGTCATCCAACCCGCTATCACCGCCCGCGCCTTCTACGCCGCCAGTGGTGAAGAGACTTTCGACCGCGCGCTCCTCCGCCTTGCCAGTTACGCCCCGGATCGCAGCCGCCAGCAGGCGCTGGTATTTCTCCATCTTGCTGCCGTCGCGCGTGACCGCGTTGAGCTGCGCCCACGCCTGCTCCTGATCCTCAGCTGGGGTAGCTGCTGCAAGACGCAGGAGATCGAGCATCCGCTTCGGCTGGCTGGGCGGGAGGATCACCCGCTCATCCTCACCGACATAGATCAGCGCGTGCGGAAAGATCGGGTCGCCCTTTGCCAGCGCGCGCTCGGCATTCGGCGTAGCCGCCTTCAGCAGGAACAAAGCGCCAGGCGGGAAATCATCATTGGTGGGAATGGGCGAATAGGTGCCGATCATCCGCTGGGCGATCGCCTCGCGTTCCTCGGCTGACAGACGGGCAAGATCCAGCCGCAGATCATTCAGCGTCATGTCCGTAATGGATACGCCAGATGACAGGTCTTCAAGGTCGATAACCCGATCCTGGAGTGATTCCAGCTGCCGGCGGCGGTATTCCAGATCGTTCATCCGGCCGCCCGCCTGTGCTTCGATCAGGTTCTCCTCGCCTGTAGCAGAAACGTCGAGCAACATCATCTTGCCCGATACGCTGCGCTCAAGGCCAATATAGCTGTCGAGGTCCATGTTGGGCCAGAAGTTGACGAGCTGGATGACATCGTTGGGCGAACCCAGCCGGTCTACTCGGCCGAACCGCTGCACGATCCGGACCGGGTTCCAGTGAATGTCGTAATTGACCACGCAGTCGCAATCCTGGAGGTTCTGCCCCTCCGAAATGCAGTCGGTGGCGATGATCAGATCGACCTCCGGTTCGTCCGCCAGCTTTTCCGGTCGCGCACGCGACCGGGGTGAAAAGGCTGTCAGTATCGAACCGAGATCTGCGCGAAGGCGCGGATGCGTCGTCCGGTTTCGACCGGAACCCGTCACCAGGGCCATTGGTCGCGGATATTCATCGGCCAGCTGCTCGTAGAGATACTGCGCCGTGTCCGCGAAGGCCGTGAATACCAGCAGCTTCGTATTGCCTGCATTGTATGGCGCACGAAGCTTTTCGGAGATCAATGCCTTGAGATCCGCTAGCTTGGCGTCACGCTTTGCGGTGACCTGCTTTGCCTGGCGGAGAAGGTTGGCAAGTCTGTCACGGTCTTCGGCCAGGTCCTGCCGCCAGCGAACGAGATCCGCATCGCTGAGCAACACGCGGATGTTCTTGCCGACACCGAGCTGCTCGAATTCGGGATCGTCGTCTTCCAGATCGTCGATCGACGGTGCGTCGATGCTGTCGTCATGCGCATCGATACGCCCGATCAGCTCCTCCACCGCGGCAAGCTGCCGCTCGATGGTGAGTGCAAAAGCGTGGACCGAACTTTCCATCCGCTTGAGCAGGTTTACCCGCATGAGCGCGACGAGGCTCTCCTCCCGGTCGAGCTGGCGGAATACGCTCGCACCCGAGCCCGTCTGCTGGCTGTAGCGGCGATCGTATGCCTCGCGCCGATCCTCCATAACGTAACGCAATGGAGCAAAGGCGGCGAGTTTGAGCCGGCGGATTTCGGTATTGACCTCGCCTATGGGCGGGAAGCCGTCGGACAGATCGACGTTCGAATAAATGTTCTTCGGCGCGAGGCGTTCGGGGAAGGTGCCGGTCTCTTCCGTGCCGTAGTATTTCTCGATGTGCTTCCGGCTGCGCGCGATGGTAAGCAAGTCCAACAGCCGGAAATAGTCGAAACCAAGCATCTCCAACAGCCGGGCCGGTGAACGGCGATCGTCAGGTAGGTCCTGCCAGCGATTGAATTGGCCCTGCGCGATACGCACCGTGCCCGCTATGCTGGGGACGCCGTGCCCCGCCAAAGCGCGATCATCGCCCTCGGTTGCAAAGGCAATCTGGTTTTTAAGGTCGTTCAACCGGTTGTTGACCGGTGTGGCCGACAGCATCAGCACCTTGGTGTCGACGCCAGCCTTCACGACGGCATTCAGTAGCTTGTCGTAACGGCTCTCGCGCTCGCCCTTACCGGCCGGGCGGTTACGAAAATTGTGGCTCTCGTCGATGACGACGAGATTGTAGTTGCCCCAGTTGATGTGGCTCAGGTCGATCTCTCCGGATTGCCCTTGTTCGCGCGACAGGTCCGTATGGTTGAGCACATCAAACGCAAAGCGGTCGCCTGCCAGCATGTTGCGGACATCGTTTTGAGTCCACAGCGTCCAGTTCTCTCGAAGCCGCTTAGGCGCCAGCACGAGCACCCTGGCATTGCGCAGCTCATAATACTTGATGACTGCGAGCGCCTCGAAGGTTTTGCCCAGGCCCACGCTATCGGCGAGAATGCACCCGCCGAAGCGCTGTAGCTTATCGATGGCGCCAATAACGCCATCCTTCTGAAACCGGTAGAGCTTCGACCAGACTGTCGTTTCACGAATGCCTGTCGCGGCATCCACGATCCGGCTTTCGTCGGTCGCTTCCTCCATGTCAGCAAAGAGGTGGAACAGCCCTTGGAGATAGACGCTCTGCGCCGGATGAGGCTCCGCTCCATCGCCGACTGCTTTCAACAGCGTCTGGACAGCATCGCCTTCGGCATCGGCGTGTATCCATTGCGTGCGGAACCATTGTCGCAGATGCTCGAGCTCTTCTTCTGTCGCGGTTTCTTGAACAAAGCCCAGCGACGACTGCGGCGCAATCCCCAGACCTGAGGTCGTCAGTTCGCAGTTCCCTAACAACGCGGCCGACTGGCCTAAGACGACCGATTGTGCGGGCGGCAACGCAGTCTGCTTGACCTGCGCTCCATCGAGAATGGAACAAAGCTGCCGGCAAAGTGCGCGTGTTTCGAGGGCATTGCGACGCTGCCGATCGTTTTGGGCTCCCACCAGTTCTTGGTGCGTCCCAGCACCGAGAAGGAGACGCTGCAGACGGCTACTTGTATTTCTTGGGAACGCTCCGGTTGCTCCGAATACGGAGAGGCCGCCCGTAAGGATATCGAACTCACCCTTCGCCGTCCGTAGCCGATCAATGACCCGCTCGCTTCCTGTATTCGAAATGATCCGCAACCCAACCCCCGAACAATATGGCCAAACTCCTAGCTATTCCGATTTCAGAGCACAACGCACCAAGAATGGTGAAAGCAAATGCAGCGAAAACATTCCTTTATTCGGGTCGCCTTAGCGACCATGGCGTCTCGATTTTTCCCGAACACTTTGGCAAGATACGGGTCAATCTTGACATTAAATAGGCCATGTGAATGTGCGGAGCCTCAGCCAGATACGCTATCCGCTTCCGGTCATGCCATTGCAATGTGACTGACGATTGAGCGGCAGGCTCTCGATTTATCGCTTTGGTGAACGCCAATTTTCGCTCTAACAACGTGCCAGGGCCGACCGAGATCTTCACGGGCCTAATCGCGGCGGCGATGTTGCTTTGAACGAAATTGCCGCTGATCGTTATTGCTTTGTTGAGGATCAGCCCCTATCTAGCGATCAATCGCACCCGCCCGGCCTCTACCCCGCTGGGGATATGCACACTGGGCGGGTCTTTTATTTTCACGCGCTCACGGGCAATCCCTACCGATGAGCCGCCAATACACTAAACCCTCTTTATCGCTCGACGAGCAGATCGCTCACCTTCGTGACAATGGCATGCGGGTGGATGACGAAGAGTCTGCGAGATATTGGCTTACGCATGTGAGCTACTACAGGCTTAGTGCGTATTGGCTCTACTTTGAGTTCCCAAAGGACCGACCCGGGCCCCGCTTCCGCCCAGGGACGACATTCGCTGGCGTAACCGCGCTATACGATTTCGATCGTAAACTCCGCCGTCTCGCTATGCGTGGCTCAGAGCATATTGAAGTCGCCCTTCGTGGTAGCTGGGCCTACCAGCTCGGCCAACTTGGAAATGGCCATACGTATCTCGACGCGGACCTCTATGAAAAGCGAGGCGAGTTTCACAGAAACCTTTCTAAGCTGGCGGGGGAAGTGGGTTGGTCTAAAGAAACTTACATCAAGCATTACCGAGAAACTTATGATGCGCCGGCATTGCCACCGGTGTGGATGGTCGCCGAGATGATGTCGTTTGGGCAACTTTCCCGATGGTTTTCCAACTTGAGGGATCGTGGGCTTCGAAATCGCATAGCTCAACCTCTTGGTTTGCCAGAAACCGTGCTAGTTCCGCTGATCCGCCACGTGACAGACATCCGGAACATATGCGCCCATCACGGCCGGTTGTGGAACAGAGGATTTTTGCAACCGCCGAAGCTTGCTCAAAAGCCAGTAATGCTACACGCTTCACTGAATACCATCGGTGTCTTGAACCCTGCCAAGCTTTACAACGGCCTCACATTAATCGGCCACGTCGTTCGAACAGTAGCTCCGGAATCGACGTGGCGCACAGATCTGGCTGCGCATTTAGAGACGCACCCGGAGCAGGACTTCACAGCTATGGGAGCACCTGAGAATTGGCGCGACCGCCCAATGTGGCAAACCTGATGCCCTTTCCCCTTTGGTAGCACAATTTCACTCGAAGAACATGTGAGACAATCCGTCTACAACTATAATGCTAATCCACCATTCTTCTTTCTTTTAAATTAACTGCAAATTCTTGGCGCACTTCGGATTTCGGAAGACGCTAGACCACCTATCATCGCGCACTCCTAAAAAGCTCCGCATGAGCGCTCACACGACTTTCTGCACCACTTCGATTTTGATGCCCGCAGCTCGATATCGCGCATACGGATCATCTCCAAAGCTCCAACCATCCGGCATGCGCTGCCTCAGCGATCTCCCCTGTTGACCGTCCGGACGATTGAGAAGGTCATCTTCGAGGAAGGTTATGACCGCTCTGCGGAAATTCAAAATCAAAAACTCTCGCAGGGAGGCGGTAGTTTGCAATTCGGCGGAGCGCTTGATCTCCTGGCCAAGCACCGCAACGGGTATCGAGTGATCGACCATGAGGCGGAAGGGCGCGGGTTCACCTTTCCTTGGCTTTTTCACCGCCGGATCACCGCTCGCGCCACGTTCGCAAATCGCTCGAGCAGCCGGCGAAAAGCAATCCATATGCTCCAGCAGGCGGCGGCCCTCCGATTTGGCGCAGGGATTATTGAACCACCTTTGGTTCATTCCTCGGGTGAGCAACCCGCCACCAACTTCGTATGCTGCCCACTCATCCAGATGTGTTCTCAGCGATCCCTCGCCCGATGTTGCCCATCCTTTAATCCTTTCCAACCTCACGGCGGCCTGGGTTGGGTGTGCAGTCATCGTTTGTCTCCGAGTTTGTGAACGTGAGTCATCGAAAGGTATTTTTTCGGCTCGTTGCGAAGCTATTGTCGATTGCATCGCGGAGTAGACACATCGATGGGTCATCGCGATTGGCAACCATGTCGAGAGGCTCCGCAAAACGTTCGTGGATGCCGCTCAGCTGAACGTCCGTTAGTGCGCCGTTGGTCGCTAAGCATTCGACGAGCTCAAGAACAGCGCCGAGGGACGCCAGAGCCGTGGCCGCCAGAACCTCCGTCGGAACCCATTCCTCGTCATTGTTAATGCTCGTCACCATTTCAGCGCTTCACCTTCGCCGATTACTGGGATTCGCCCGTCGATATACGCCGCCCATCCGAATTGCCGATTATCGAGGAACGGTATTCGCAAATCTTCCAGAAGCACCGTAGCGGTGGCCGGGACTTTGGCAGGCACAGCGAAACTTTGAAGGCGTCTGAGTTCTTGAGCTTCCTCTGCGGAAAGTGCGACACGCTTAACGAGCCGATCTAGAACCAGGCGCGCGACCGCCTCATCGATATCCTCTGCGTCGAAAAGCGCCGCTGCTACAGACCTAAGAGGAACGGCCCATTCTGTTTCTAGCATATTGTCCGAACGCCGAGCGAAGTGGTGTATAGCGGCCACGGAATACAGGTCGATATGGCTTCTCTGGAGATCGGCAGCTCTAATTCGTTTGGGCAAAAGGACAGCCCCACGAACTCCATTCGGCACCCCACCCCATTTCAGGTTAGTCCACCATGCTCCGATAAGTTGGTCGAAGGGCGCTAGCCGGTCACCAGCTACGACACGTCCGACAATAAACGTATGAACCGCCCCGGGATTGCCGGAGGCCCTAACTCCTGAGAGGAAGGGCCTGTAATGAGTAAGACAACGAACAAATTCGCACCTGAGGTTCGCGCACGTGCGGTCCGGATGGTCCTGGATCACGAAGG
>JAEWZX010000044.1 GCA_023394965.1 Pseudomonadota bacterium
AGGATCAAGCGGCGAACCGTATTGGGGGCATGCCCCCAATACGGTTGTTGCCATTACGCCCAGTGATGGGCATCAAAACGGCCCAAGGCTCTACTCATAGCTGGTAGAAACTTCGGGCTCAGACCAATATTAACCTTTATCAGCCAACCACTGTCCAATATTTAATGCAATTTATTCACTGAATTGCTCTTTCCGCAGCGACTGCGTCCTGCCAGCCACCACCCAGCGCCTTGAACAGGTCCACCCGCGCCAGCGACAGCTGCCGTAGCGAGGCAGCATAGGCGGCGCGCGTGGCCAGCAGATCCGACTGTGCCGTCAGCACATCGAGCCAGCCGATAGACCCCGCACGATAGCGTCTGTCGGCAAGCGCATAGGCGCGTTGGGAGCGCTCCTGCGCCTCGCTCAGCGCCACAAGGCGGCGCTGTTCGGTATCCACGAGGGTGAGCGCCTGTTCGACCTCCTTGAGCGCGGTGACGACCTTGCCGTCGAACGTGGCCAGCGATGCATCGCCCTGCGCCTCGGCCTGCCGCAACCGCGCCCGCGCCACGGAGACATTGGGGAAGCGCCACGAGAGCAGCGGCCCGAGCGAGAACGAGAAGGAATCGCTTCCCCGCACCTGATCGTTGCGCAGAAAGCTGCCCGAACCGCCCAGGCTGATGCTCGGATAGAGTTCGGCGGTCGCAACGCCGATCCGTGCGGTATCGGCGGCCAGACGGCGCTCGGCTTCGCGCAGATCGGGGCGTCGCCGCAGCAAGGCCGCGCCATCGCCGACCGGAATGCTTGCCGCGGGTTCGGGCGGCATGACGCAGCCCAGCGCCGCCTCGGGCACCTTGTCGGGCGTTGTGCCGAGCAGCGCCGCCAGCTCGAAGCGGGCAACTTGCCGCTGGCCTTCGAAGGTGGGCAAGGCCGCCCTCGCGCTCGCCTCGGCCGCTGCCGCACGTTCGATGTCGAGCCTGCTGGCCGAACCGGCCTGTTCCTGCATCGTTACCAGACGCAGGCTTTCGGTGCTCACCTGCAAGGACTGCTCAGCCACAGACAGGCCATGGGCCGAGGCGCAGGCATCGAGATAGGCGCGCGTCGTTTCCGCCGCCACCGTCACCCGCACTGCGTCACGCGCCGCCTCGACCGCTTCGGCATCGGCGCTTGCCGCCTCCACCGCGCGCCCAATCCGGCCAAACAGATCGGCCTCCCACGACAGACCAAAGTCGCCGCTGTACGACCACTGTGGGTCGCTGCCGCCTGACAGGCCACTCTGCACGGAATTGCCATAGCCGACGCCGCCCGACACATCGGTGCCGGGCAGGCGGCCGGCACGCGCCTCCTGCATCACCGCACGCGCCTTGGCGAGATTGGCCGAGGCGACCCGCAGGTCGGTGTTGGCGGCGAAGGCCTGCGCGATCAGGTCGTCGAGCGCCGGATCGCGGTAAAGCCGCCACCAGTCGGCGGGCAGATCCCTTGCCGCGTCGATGCCTGCGGCATGGGAAATAAAAGGCCCTGCCGCCGCAGGGGGGGACTGCGGTGGGACGTAGGCAGGGCCGGCCGCGCAAGCCGAAGCGAGCAGCGGCAACAGGGTGAGAAGAAGCGAAGGTTTACGCATGGGCCAGACCTCCATCGGTGAGACTTTCTGAAGCGTCACCCGCCTCGGCAGAGCGATGATCGCCCGCCAGCAACGAGTAGACGGTGGGCAGCACGAACAGCGTGAACACGGTGCCCACCAGCAAGCCCATCACCACCACGATCCCGATGGCAAAGCGGCTGTTCGCTCCGGCTCCGCCGGCAAACAGCAACGGCACAAGGCCCGCCGCCATCGCCGCGGTGGTCATGAGGATCGGGCGCATGCGCACCGCCGCCGCGTGGCGAATGGCCTCGATCCGGCCCCAGCCCTCTTCGCGCTGCATCTGGTTGGCGAAGGACACCATCAGAATGCCGTGCTTGGAGATCAGCCCGATCAGCGTCACCAGCCCGATCTGGGTGTAGATGTTGAGCGTGGCGTAGCCGAGGTAAAGCGGCACCAGCGCTCCGCACACCGCCAGCGGCACGGTGACGAGGATCACCAGCGGATCGCGGAAGCTCTCGAACTGCGCGGCAAGCACGAGGAAGATCACCACCAGCGCAAAGCCGAACGAGACGGTCAGCCGGTTGCCTTCCTGCACATACTGGCGGCTGTTCGACAGCCAGTCGATGCTGGTGCCGGCGGGCAGAGGCTGGCTCTCCAGAAACTCCACCGCTTGCCCCATCGTGACGCCGGGCAGCAGCACAGCCGACAGGGTGGCGCTGTTCATCTGGTTGAACTGCGGCAGCCGGTTGGGTTGCGGGCGGATCTCCACGCTGGCGACCGTTGCGAGCGGCACGAGGCTGCCCGAAGCGGTGCGCACCCGGAACTGCCCCAGATCGTCCGGCGCAAGTCGCCGGGCCTGCGGCACCTGCGCGATCACGTCGTAGGAGCGGTCGTGCCAATTGAAGCGGTTCACGTAGTTCTCGCCGACGAGGATCGCCAAAGTGTCGGCGATCTCCGCCATGCTCACGCCCATCTCGCCCGCCTTTGCGCGGTCGATAGTGATGTGCGCTTCGGGGCTGTCGAAGGCGAGATCGCTGTCGACGAAGGCGAACAGGCCGCTGCCCCAGGCAGCGCCCTTGATGGCTTCGAGCGTTTCGTATATCTGCGCGAAATCGTCCGACGAGCGGATCACCATCTGCACCGGCAGGCCGCCGCTGCCCGCAGGCAAGGGGCTGTCCTGAAACGAGGTCGCAAACACGCCTGTCACCGCACTCATCCAGCCGGACAGTTCCGCCTGAATATCGTCGGCGGATCTATCCCGCTCGGTCCAGTCGTTGAGCACGACACCGCCGAACGCGCCGTTGGCATTGTTCTCGCCGCCGGTATCGAACCAGCTGTTCTTGAACTCCGGCAGGGTCTGGAAAATGCTGTCGATTTCGTCGCTGTAGCGCTGCGTATAGTCGAGGTTCGCATATTGCGGCGCCTTGGTCTGCACGAAGACGTAGCCCATGTCCTCCGGCGGGGCGAGTTCGCGCTGGGCGCCGGTGAACAGCACCACAATCGCGCCGAGCATGGCCACCCCCACGATCATGACCGCCGCTCGCGCAGCCAGCGTCCGGTCGAGCAGGCGCGAATAGCCGCTGGTGAGGCGATGCATGTTGCGCTCGATCGCCTGGCTCAGCCGCCCCTCGCCCAGTTTCGCATGCAGCAACTTGCCGCTCATCATCGGCGAAAGCGTCAGCGCGACGACGCCCGAGACAAGCACCGAGCCCGCCAGCGTGAAGGCGAATTCGCGGAACAGCGCGCCGGTCAGTCCGCCCATCAGCCCGATCGGGGCATAGACCGCCGCCAGCGTAATCGTCATCGCGATCACCGGCCCGACGATTTCGCGCGCGCCGATCAGCGCCGCCTCGAACGGTTTGAGCCCTTCCTCGATATGGCGGTGGATGTTCTCGACCACGACGATGGCGTCATCGACCACGAGGCCGATGGCCAGCACCATCGCCAGCAGCGTGAGCAGGTTGAACGAGAAGCCGAACGCCAGCATCAGCGCCGCCGTGCCGAGCAGGGACAGCGGAATGGTGACAATAGGAATGATCACCGCCCGCAGCGAGCCGAGGAACAGGAAGATCACCACGATCACGATGAGCACCGCTTCGATCAGCGTCTTCTGCACCTCGTCAATCGAGGCGTTGACGAAATGGGCGACGTCGAAGTCGTTGCCGATCTCCACCCCCGGCGGAGCGACGCGCTGCATCTCGGGCAACAGGTCTTTCACCGCCGCGACGATTTCCAGCGGGTTGCCGTCAGGCGTCGGCGAGATGGCGATCGACACCCCGCTGCGCCCGGAGGACTGGGCCGCCGCGTCATAATTCTGGCCGCCAAGCTCGACGGTGGCGATGTCGCTCAGCCGCACCACGCCGCCGATGCCGGTCTTCACCACCATGGAGCGGAACGCGTCCACATTGGTGAGGTCGGTTCCCGCGGTGATGTTGATGGCGGTGTTGGCGCCTTTCAGCTGGCCGGGCGATGCCTGCACGTTGTTGGCCCGCAGCGCCGCCGCAATGTCGCCCGCCGTCATTCCGCGCGCGGCAAGCTTTACCGGATCGACCCACACCCGCATCGCCAACGGCGCTCCGCCGCTGATCTGGGCCGAGGCGACACCGGGAACCGAGGTCAGCATCGGCTGGGCCACGCGGGTCGCGAAATCGACCAGTTGGGGCGCCGGCAGATCGTCGCTGATAAAGGAGATATACTGGATCGCCGAGGCGCCATCGGTGATCTTGGTGATGACCGGATCGGTCACGCCTTCGGGCAGGCGGAACTTCACCTGCTGCACCTTGGCGAGGATTTCGGTCATCGCCCGGTCCGCATCGGTGTTGAGCACCAGCTTGGCGCTGATCCGGCTGCTGCCCTGGGTCGAGGTCGAAGTGATATATTCGATGCCGCTGGCGGTCGCGATGGCCTGCGCGATCGGCGTGGTGACAAAGCCCTGCATCACGTCCTGCGTCGCGCCGGGAAAGGCGGTGTCGATGGTGATCGTGGCGCTTTCCATACGGGGATATTGCCGCACTTGCAGCGTGTAGGTCGCGCTCAGGCCCACCAGCAGGATGAACAGGCTGACCACCACCGCGAGAATCGGGCGGCGGATGAAGATGTCGGTGAAGGCCATCTCAGCGCGCTCCCGCCTTCGCGGGCGACACCACGGTGACATCGGCACCGGGCTGAACGCGCAGCAGCCCCTCCGTCACCACCACATCGCCGGGGGCCAGCCCCTGCGTGATCACCACATCATTGCCGATGCGGCGGCCCGCCATGACCGGCACATATTCCGCCTTGCCCCCCTTGCGCGCATCGCTGCCGCGAATGACGATCACGCTATCCCCTTGCGCCGAGGTCTGGATGGCGGTGGCCGGAACGACCAGCGCACCGCTCTGCGCGGGCAGTTCCAGCGAAGCGGTGACATACATGCCGGGGCGCAAAGCCCGGTCAGGATTGGGCAGGATCGCCTGCACCGTGACGTTGCGCGTATCCTCGCCGATGCGGGGCTCGACCGCGTTCACGCGTGCGGTGAATGTCCGCTCGGGATAGGCATCGCTGGCCAGCAGCACTGTCGCACCGGGCTTCACCAGCGCGAGATTCTGCTGCGGCAGCGCGAATTCGACGTAGAGACGCGAGAGGTCCGTTAGCGTAGCGATGGGGTCGCCGGGATTGAGATATTGCCCCGGATTGACCCGGCGCAGCCCGATCTGCCCGGCGAAGGGCGCGCGCACCTGCTTCTGGGTCAGCCGCGCATCGAGCTGGCGCACCTCGGCCAGCGCCTGATCGCGCTGCGCCCGCCGCTCTTCGAGCCGTTCGCGCGGTTCCGCACCGCTGGGGGCCAGCTCTTCCGAGCGCGCGACCTGCGTGCGGGAGAAGGCCGCCCGTACCTGCGCCGCGGCCCGGTCGGCCCGTTCCGGCCCGTCGAACAGCTGAACCAGCACGGTTCCGGCACCGACCTGAGCCCCCGAATCGAACCGGATCGCCGACACGCGGCCCGCAACCTCTGCCGAAAGCTCCACTTCGCGCACAGCGCTGAGCGTACCGATCGCTTCGAGCGCCAGCGGCACCTCGCGCGGATTGACCTGCATGGCGACCACCGGCAGCGGTGCCTGCTCCCACTCCTGCGCCTGCCCGGCCTTCAGACCGCGCCAGACGAACAGGCCGCCCAGAATAATGGCCAGTGCCGCAAGCGTGGCAAGAATGGTGCGAAGGTGCGGGAGGCGCTCGTTCAGACGCGCTTTCGATGTCATGTCGGCTCCGGTTCTGTGCCCGCGACGGCGGGCAAAAAGGGAAGCTTGCGAAACAAGCCGACACGCCCCATACAACCTCAACATATATTAAGGTCAAGGACTATCTATGCCTTCTTCAGCACCGCATGCTCTCGCTGTCGGGGATGTTGCGCGGCGTAGCGGCGTGGCGGTCTCAACGGTCCATTTTTACGAGCGGCAAGGACTGATCGAAGGCTGGCGCACCAGCGGTAACCAGCGGCGCTATCACCGCTCGGTGCTGCGCCGGATCGCGATGATCCGCATTGCCCAGCGCGCCGGAATTCCGCTGGCGATCATCAAGGAAACGCTGGCGGAAATGCCGCACGATCATATTCCGACCGCAGCAGATTGGCGAAACTTCACCAACACCTGGACCGAGATGCTCAACGAGCGGATCAATTCGCTGATGCAGCTGCGCGACCAGATGACCAACTGCATCGGCTGCGGCTGCATGTCGCTGGAAGAATGCCCACTGCGCAATCCGATGGATGAGTTGGGGCAGCGCGGCGCGGGCCCGCAACGACTTCTCAATCCGCTCGGCAGTTCGTAAGGTGTCTGGCAAACCAGACGCACTGTACGAATTTGAGAACGACAACTTAGGTCTTTCAGGCCCGGCCAGAAGTTTGACACCGGCGCCTGCACTCAGCTCGCAGGACCCCGAGATTTACTCAGTTCCGGCTTCGTCCGCTCTGCGCATTTGCCGCTTCGCACCGAACGCACCTATCACAATGCCCCCCAGAATCAGTACCATCCCGATCAAGTGAAATCGGAAAAGCGCTTCCCCGAGCAGCAACGCTGCGAAACCAGCGCCGAACAGAGGCATCAAAGTGATCATCTGACCCGCAGGTGCTGCTCCGAGATTTTTCACAGCAGCGTTGTAGAGCACATAGGCGACCAGCGACGGGAAGAGCGCGACGTAGACAAAGGCACCCAGCACATCGGCCCGCAGCGGAATGCTTGCCCCGCCAGCCATTTCCATCGCAGAGAGCGGAGCCATGGCTACCGCGCCGATAGCAAATGTCGCTGTCAGGAAACTGGCCGGATGACAATCGGGACGAAGGCGTAGCAGCGTGGTATATAGCGCCCAGCAGGCAACCCCGCACAGCACGAGAAAATCCCCGGCATTGAGTGTCAGCCGCGCCAGCGCCGCAAGGTCGCCGCGCAGCACGATGAGCCCCACGCCCAGCATGGAGAGGGTCACGCCGACGATCTGCAAGGCCGACGCCCGGTCGCCGAAAAAGAGGCGATTGAACAGGAGGACGAGCGCCGGGATCGCCGCCTGAAGCAAAAGCCCGTTGCTGGCGGTGGTGAAGTGCAGGCCCGAATAGATGAAGGCATTGAAGGCCGCCACGCCCGTCAGGCCAAGCAGCAGGACCACCTTCCAGTGCGACAGCAGTTGTTGTCGATCGGCGTGCAAATGCCTCCACGCAAAAGGCAGAAGGATCACAAGTGCCCCGCTCCACCTGACCAGCGCAAGGGTGAATGGCGGAATGATACCGTTGACCGCCCGCCCGACAATGAAATTGCCCGACCAGAAAAGAATCACGATGCAGAGCGTGGCGTAAGACCAGATATTCGTGCGAGCCGCCGGGGAACGATTCGTGTGCATGGTTAGCCCCACATCTCAGACCAGACCACGCGCCGCGCTGCCTCCGGCAGGTGACAGCATGGCGGCGATATCGCGAAGCGCCTGTTCGAGAGTATCGCGCGAACGCAGGCCGCCAAGGCACAGGCGGACGCCTGAGGGTGCCACGGCATCGACAATCGGCCCGTCGGGCGGCGTCAGCGCGATGGAGGCGCGCAAGGCCCGCGCGCTCAGCCGTTCGGCATCGAGCATCGGCATGGGCATCCACACGTGGAGGCTGCGCCCTGCTCCCGGCACCGTTATTGCCTTGCCCAGGATAGTGGTCGCGAGCTGTGTTCGCGCTTCGCATTCGACGATCACATCGTCAGCGATCCGGTCGGCAGTTCCATCCTGCTCCCATTGGCTGAAGACCAGTCCGCCCAATGACGGCGGGCTATAGCCAAAGGCGCGAATGCCCAGCAGCAGGCGGTCGCGCACATCCTCATTCTCGGGCGGCAGTAGGTATCCGAGCCGCAGCCCGGGCACTACCGCTTTGGAAACGCCCGCCACCATCAGCGTGCGTTCGGGCGCAAGGTCGGCAAAGCTCGCCGCCACTCCGGCATCGGCGAAAAGGCGATAGGCCTCGTCTTCGACGATCATCAGATCGTGCGAACGTGCGACCTCGACCACCTCTGCCCGCCGCTCTGCATCGAGCGTGATCGTGGTCGGGTTTTGCAAGGTCGGGATTACGACGAGTACCCTCGCCCCGGTCTCGCGGGCACAGCGGGCGAGCGCCTCGGGATCGATCCCTCGTTCGTCAATGGCAACGCCCCTGAGGCGGTAGCCAATATGCTCGGCCAAGGTGCGGATGCCGGGATAGGTCGCGGCTTCGCACAGGATGGTGTCGCCCGGTCGTGCCAGCGCCGCGAAGGCGAGCGCAAGGCCATGTTGCCCCCCGTTGCATTGGATGATCCGATCCGCCGTCGCCCGCATCACGCCATGGCGGCGCCTTAGCCACGATGCCCCGGCCTCGCGGATCGCTGGCAAGCCGTCGGGCGGCGCATAGTTCACCACCGTAGAGAGGTCTGCGCGTTGGCGCACGCGGTTCAGCCCTTCTCCGATCAAACGTTCGGCAGGATCGAGCGGCGGCACATTGCGGGCCATGTCCAGCGGACCAGAGTCAGGCGACGAGGAATGCGGCATCGCGCGGTCGGCGACGAACGAACCGCGACCGACATGGCTGGAAATGAACCCCCGCCGCTCCGCCTCGACATAGGCCCGGCTGACCGTGCCGACACTCAACGACAGGCGGTGCGCCAGATCGCGCTGCGGAGGCAGCCGATCACCGGGCACAAGGCGGCCATCGCGCACATCACTCTCTAGGGCGGTCACGAGACGCTCGTACACCGGTGCACCGCCCTTCGAAATGTCCGGCTGCCAGTCCTTCATTGCCATTCCCGATCAATATTGAACTGGTTCAATATCATATTTGACTCATAGTTCAATGATGATCATCCGTCTGTGCAGGAGAACACGATGGACCCGAGTCAGCTTGCACCGCTCGCCTTGTACAGTTTCGTCTGCACAGCCACCCCCGGCCCCAACAACATCATGCTTGCCTCATCCGGGCTGGTGTTCGGATTTAGGCGAACCATACCACATATCTTCGGGATCAGTTTCGGCTGTGCACTGATGCTGGTGCTGAGCGGGCTGGGTATGGGCGTGCTGTTCGGGGCCTGGCCCGCGCTTCGCTGGGCGGTACGGATCTTCGGCGCGGTGTACCTCGGATGGCTCGCCGTAAAGCTTTGGCAATCTGAGGGTGTCGAGCGCCGCGAGGACGCTCATCCATTGACCTTCCTGCAGGCGGCGGCGTTCCAGTTTGTCAATCCCAAAGCTTGGGCAATTACTATGCCCGCGATTGCCAGCTTCACAGTGCCCGACAAACCATTCGCGCTGCAACTGGGCGTTATCGTCGCGGCCTTCGTGCTCGTTGGACTGCCTGCCATCGCGACTTGGGCAGCAATGGGCGCAGGTGCGCGCGAATTGCTCGATAGCCGCAGGGGTATGACCATCTTCGTGCGCATCATGGCCGTTCTGACCGCCATCACTGCGCTGCTGTTTCTCATCTAAAGGACAATGCAATGAACCGAAAAGAGATGGAGAGCTTCGCTGCCAAGTGGGTTGCCAACTGGAACATGCGCGATGTTGAGGCAATTCTCGCACATTTTTCCGAGGACGCGCGCTTCATAAGCCCGCTGGCAGCCGAAGTAACGGGCTCCCCGATTATTGAGGGCAAAGCCGACTTACGAACCTATTGGTCAAAGGCGCTGGAGGCTTCGCCCGAACTGCATTTCACCCTGATCGCTGCCGTCTGCGATATCGAACGCCAGGTGCTCGGCGTTCACTATGTGGCGCGGCGCAACGGCAAGGCCAGGCGCGCGCTGGAAACCATGCGCTTTGTGGACGACCGGCAGGTCGAAGGCGAGAGCTTCTACAGCGCGCAAGATGTGTCACCGAGTGGCTGAACGGACTGCGACGGGGATCGCTGGTTCCCGTGAAGCCAGTAACAGGGGAATTTCGATGACGGTTTATGCAATCGGCCAGATTTCGATCCACGACCGGACGCGATACGTTCGGTATGCTGCCGGCTTCTCGGCCACGTTGACACCATATGGCGGGTCGCTTCTCGCCGCAGATGAAGCGCCCGTGGCCATCGAAGGCGCCTTGGCGTGCGAAAAGGTGATATTGCTCAAGTTCCCCGACAAGGCGGCCTTTCGCGCCTGGGAACGATCTCCCGAGTATTGCGAAATCGCGGTTGATCGGCACGCAGCGACCTCCGGCAGCGTGATGCTTGTACAAGGCATCACCCCGGTACTGGCATGAGGCTGTGACGTGAAGGTCATTCGCGCGCGGGATTTTATCGGCAAATCAGCTTGGAACGCGCTCCACATCGAGCGGATCGACGGTGCGACTGTGCGCCTCCACTGGACCGACAAGCCTTATCGCTGGCACATCAACGATGGACCGGAGGTCTTCGCCGTGCTCGATGGGCGGGTCGACATGCATGTCCGCACGGCCAGCGGCGAAGAGGTGTTGCACCTTGAAGCAGGCGATATCTTTCACGCCGAAACGGGTGACGAGCATGTCGCCCATCCGCTCGGCGAGGCGCGCGTGCTCGTGATCGAGCGGGCGGGAAGCGTGTGAGAAGGCCACCCACCTGAGGCGGCTTCGCCTCAGCGCGGGGTCTTCACCGTGAAAGCGATCTCCTGCCCGAATGAGAGTTCGAGCGTATTGCCATCGGGGTCGGCGATATAGGTCCACAGGCCCACCGGCGGTCCGTCGTCGCGCGGAGCCGAGCGCAGGATACCGCGCTGCTCGGCTTCGGCTGCGAGGCGCAGCACCTCGTCCGGGCTCTCACAGGCGACCCCGATATGCCCGAACGGGCCGAGCGGAGTATCGTTGAGCGCGTTGGACCCGATCAGGACCAGCGCGAAGGGCCGCAAGCCATCGGCCATCCACGCAACTTCCTTCACATCACCGCCAGCAGTGCGGCGATGCACCACGTGAAGCGCGGCAAATTGCTCATAGAAAGCGATGGTCTTGTCGATGTCGCGCACCACGAGCGCGATGTGCGACATGCCAAGATCTGTTGCAGGCGATGGGGTCATGGACATTTCTCCTTCTCCCCCTATCTGAGCAATTAGCCATGCGAATGGAAATTGCCATTCAATATGCTTACCATGCACCATATGAATGACATCAACCCGTCTGACCTGAGCCTGCTGCCGATCCTCGAAGCGCTTATCGAAGAGCGGCATGTTTCGCGCGCGGCCTTGCGGCTCAACCGTTCGCAGCCTGCGGTCAGCCATGCGCTGGCCCGGCTCAGAGACCTGTTCGACGACCCGCTGCTGGTGCGCGGCGAAGGCGGTCTGCAACCCACCGCGCGGGCCCTGCAACTGGCCGAACCGCTGGCGCAGGCCCTTGCACTGGTCCGCACGATGATCGAACAGCCTGCATTCGACCCGCTGCAGTGCAGCCGCCACTTTCGCCTTTCCCTGTCGGACTATGGCGCGGCGATCCTGCTGCCCCGGCTTGTCGCGGAATTGCGCAAGTCCGCGCCGCTGATCGACCTCACGGTCGTATCCTATGGCCGCGAGCGGGCGCTGGCCGCGCTGGTAGACGGGGAAATCGACCTCGCGCTCGGCGTTTACCCTGCTCTGGCGCAAGCACGGTACACGGCTCTCGCCAGCGCGCTGCTGTTCGAGGAATCCTTCGCCTGCCTCTATGACGAGGCCGCCCTGCCCGGCCCCTTGTCGCTCGAACGCTATCTTGCCGCCCCTCATGTCGGCGTTACCGTCGCGCTGGAGGACGATAGCGAGATCGACGAGGCACTCGCACGCCTTGGCCACAAGCGCCGGATTGCGGTGCAGCTCCCGCATTGGTCGGCGGCGCCCGAAACGGTCAGAGGCACCGATCTGGTGCTGACCGCGGCCCGGCGCAGCATCCAGCATCTGGGCATCCGAGGTTTGCGATGCGGCGATCTGCCGTTCGACCTCGCCAGCTTCCCCTTCGTGCAGACCTGGCACCGCCGCCGCGAGATGGACCCCGCACACCGCTGGCTGCGCGATCACATCGCTGAGATCGCCAATGATGGACCAGAGCGGAACACATATGGTCCGCCTTCCGGCCCGTCCCATCTCGAGTGAAGGATATCCTTATATTATAATGCCTTATCACTCGCCCGCCTCAGTTCGTTCTTGCCGTGTCTGGCAGCCAAACAGCGCAAGGAAATTGATGGCCGTCGACGTGATACGCATCCAGTCGATCGTCTCCGTGGAAGATCAGGCCAGCAATCTGCATATCTCTTTCGTCAGGGCAAACAGTATGCTCGCTGCCCGGGTGAAAGGCTCTATATCATCCACCGCCATTGCGGGCAGTAACCACCCAGGCTGCGCCATTTATGAACACCGACGCCCCCTGCACCTTTCCGGCGAAAGCTTCACGAACTGCGGCACTCGCCTTCTCGCGTATCCCGTCGCTTTCGTTCGCCAGCGCGCGCGATAGTGGGCCGACATCGAAGGCCATCTGAACGGCATCATCAATTGCTGCGTCGGGCGTCTCCCCTTCACCGAACATGATTTCGTGATCGAAGGGCTTGCATCGAATGTCGTCGAAGCCCGACTGCTGCAAAATAGCCTCAACGCGATTGCGGTCTCCGAACGAGAACGGCCCCGGCGCATCTGCCGGTGGTGGCGGAGCTGCTGGAACTATTGCTTGGATCGCACCCATGGGCAGTCGAATCCAATCGTTGGCGCTCGCTTCGCGCCAACAGACAAAGGCAAGCCTCCCTGAACGACAAAGCGTTTGGCGCAAGCGCGAGAATGTCCTGACCGGATCGTTGAAGAACATAACGCCGAAGCGCGAAAAGATCAGGTCGACCGAATGAGACGCTAGATTCGCTTCTTGGGCGTCTGCCACAAGGAAGGTGGCGCGGCTGCTGAACCCATAGGTTTCACGAGCGCGGGCGATCATTGCTTCGGAAATGTCGATGCCAGTCACGCGGCCGGTCACACCAACCCGATCGAACAGCTGTGCTGTGGTCGCGCCAGTCCCGCACCCAATATCGAGCACAGTATTTCCTGGCTTGAGCATAGCGGCTTGGATGGCGGCATCACCGAATGGCAGCATCATCTCGTCAAGTCTGGCTTGGTGGATGACCCAGGCGGCGTCTGCCTTACCCCGCCATTCTTTGATCTGTTCGGAAGTACGAATGAGTCTTTCCTTAATTGCAATTAATACGCAATATCACTAATTGAGCTGTCCGGGTTTAGCAAGCCGACGACTTGAAACGGGGCAAGCGCTATCGCTGCGCCGGATGGAGGGCGATGCGCAGGCCCAATGCGATGAGCACGCCGCCGGTCACACCGTCGAGCCAACGCGCTACGGATCTTTGCGCAAACCAGTGCCGGAGCGGACGGCTGCCAAGGATCAGCAGCGCAAACCAAGCCATGCCAAGCGTGGAATGAAGCGCTGCCAGCAAAAGACTGAAGCCCATTACCGACGCTCCCGCCGGGATGAACTGCGGCAGGAAGCTCACATAGAAAACACCCATCTTGGGATTGAGCAGATTGGTGAACAGGCCCTTCATGAACCAGTTGCCCGATCGTAATTGGGTGGGCGCCAATGCCGGATTTTCTGCATCGGAGGGCGCATCCGATTTGAGTGCTGCCCGGACCATGCCCAACCCCAGCCAAAGCAAATAGGCAGCGCCTACATATTGCAATATCATGTAGAGTGTGCCTGACAGCGCGAGCAGCGCGCCAAGCCCAAGCGCCACCACCAGCCCCCAGGCGAGAACTCCCGCGACCACGCCTGCCGCCACCGCGAGAGCCTGGCGCGGCCCATCGACGGCGAGTGTGCGCAGGACCAGTGCCATGTCGAGCCCGGGTGTGACGACAAGAAGCCCGGCGGCCAGCGTGAACCCGGCAAGCGCAGTCCAGATGGTCATGCCCCCTTCCCTTCTATTTCAGCGCGGAACGACGTGAGGATATCCCGGCCCTCCGGCCAATCGCCCAGATTGCTGCCCGCGTTGATATGACCCAGCGGACCCACCGCGATCAGCCGCGAGCCCCACTGCCCGGCGCGTCGCTTGCTGTAATCGACCGTCCCGTATGGATCGTTCGCGCTGGCGACGATCAAGCTGGGAAATGGCAGGGGCTGCTCCGGCACTTGCGCGAAAGGCCGCGCTTCATCCGGAAACGCCGGTCCGCACGGGTCGGGCACGGCGACCAGCATCGCGCCAGCTGGCGGAGTTCCGCGCGTGGCCGACCAATGCGCCACCAGCAGGCAGGCCAGGCTGTGCGCGACCAGCACAGGCGGCCGGTCCTGCGCCTTAACCGCCCGATCCAGCGCCTCGCACCAGTCGGCAAGTTCCGGTCTGTCCCAATCGGACGGTGCAAAGCGGGTCATGTCGGGATCGGTCCGCTCCCAATGGCTTTGCCAATGGTCCGGTCCCGAACCGCCGATGCCGGGAAGTAAAAGGATTGAGAGTGTCATGGCCGTGCCGTTTCCATGCGCATCAGTGTCTGCTGGCCGGAAGCGCACAGCACCTCCTCTCCCTCGCGTATTGCATGGACCTTGAGATCGCAGACCGTCAGCGCGCGGCCGGCGCGCAGCACTTCACCCGTGGCGCGCAGGCGTTCTCCTACCGCCGGGCGGATGAGATTGAGCTTGTATTCAACCGTCAGGACATCCTCGCCATCCCCGAAGACCGAATAGGCCGCACAGCCGCCCGCCACGTCGGCAATCGCACCGACCACGCCGCCATGAAGGAAGCCGTTCTGCTGGCAAAGATCAGCCCGGAACGGCAGATCGAGAACCACCTTGCCATGGTTGGCGTGGATCACCTCGGCCCCGATGAGCACCATGAAGCTCTGACGCGAGAAGCTCTCGCGAACGCGTTCGAGCAGAAGCGGGTCATTGGCTCCGGTCACGATTCTGCCCTCCGCGGCACGCCATAATCGAGAGTGCCGAGGCGTTGCATCTCAGCCGTCTGGAGCAGTTTGGGATCAGCCAGATAATCGCGCACCATGTCCAGCGTATCGAAGCCCCAGAACAGGTCCTCCCCGATCGCGAGAGTGGGCACGCCAAACACGCCGCGCGCGATCGCCGCCTCGGTGTTGGCTCGGAGCCCGTCCTTTACATCCGCGCTTGCGATCCTGTCCTGCACATCGGAAAGACCAAGTTCGCCGCCAAGCCTCTCCAGTTCGGCACCATCGGTCAGATCCCGGCCTTTCGCAAAAACCGCCTCGAACACAGCATCGACAGCATCCGTGCGCGCATCGAGCGCAATCAGCAGCCGCAGGGCCTCGACCGAACGAAACGGATGCGCGTCGGGAAAGCGCAGCGCGATACCGTTCCTGTCAGCCAGCCATTGGCACATGCGATAGGTCTGCGCCCGCTTGGGCGGCACTTCCGCCGGGCCGATCAGGCCCCAGTGGTTGAGCAGCGCCCCCAGCAGCACCGGGACCGGGCGTATCTCCAGTCCGAAATCGTCTTCCCGCAGGCGCTTCCACATCAGGAAGGCGAAAGGCGAGACGGGATCGAAATAGAAATTGGCCGGGGTCTTCGTGCTCATCTGGTTGCTCCTTGGGCCTCATCATTGTATCAAATCATGAGTCGATCAAATCAAACATTGTATTGGTTCAATCATGACCATTATCACACCCCCCGTTCTTCATCTCGATACCCTCGACCTGCAAACACAGGCGCACGGCGATCTCTATGAAGCGCGTATAGCGTCCTTCGCTTCGCCGCTGGGTGCGCACATGCTGGGCGGAAGGCTGGTCGTGGTGCCGCCGGGCAAGCGGGCGTGGCCGTTCCACAGCCATCACGCGAATGAGGAACTGTTCGTGATCCTCTCCGGCAGCGGCCGCCTGCGCTATGCCGATGGCGATCATGCGCTACGGGCGGGCGATGTCGCGCTGTGCCCGGCCAGCGGCGCGGCAAGTGCGCACCAGATCATCAACGCCGGCGATACGGACCTGCGCTATCTCGCCATCAGCACGATGAACGAGCCCGACGTGATCGACTATCCCGACAGCGGCAAGTTCGCGGTCATGGCGGGCGCCGCGCCCGGCGGCGACAAGGCGAGCCGGTCGGTGGACCATGTCGGGCGCTATGCCGATGCGGTCGACTACTGGGACGGCGAGGCATGAACGGGCTGCCCGCCACCGCCTCCGGAGAATGTACGCCCTCCCCACACGCTCTCATTCTGCCATCGGATAAGCTGGTCGATCCTGCGAGCGCCGCATGGGCGGCATTTGCCCGGAGCTGGGACGATCTGCACCATGACCCATGGATGGCGGACGGAGGCACCTATCGCCGCCGCCGTTACGCCGCATTCAAGGTCGCTAATGGCCAGTGCGTACGCCTGCCGCATCGCCCGCATTTCCAGGAGCGCCGCTACAATCCACTCAATGGCGGGGTTGAACGCTGGTTCGCACCGATGGAACAGGAGCAGACGTGGTTGCCGATGCTCGACACGCTCATTCACGATACCATTGCCGCTATTGTAGATGCCAACAGACAGACACCAAATGCTTGGTCCGTCGAAGCGCATCAATTTCGCATCGAAGCTATGGCCGGCCACCCCGGCCTGCCTACACCTGAGGGCATGCACCGTGACGGACGCGACTGGGTGCTGGTGATGCTTGTCGGCGGCAACAACTATACCGGTGGCGAGAGTCGGGTGGAGGACTCCGCCGGCGCTTGCCTACTAAAGCATCGACTTGCCCACCCCGGAGAAGCCCTGCTTTTGAATGATTGCGAGGTCCGTCATGGGACAAGCCCAATCGAGGCTGTGATATCCGGCAGCCCTGCATGGCGCGACACTCTCGTCCTCACCTTTGCGGAAAGCGCGCGTCTTAAGGAAGGGTAAGGGATTTGGATCGCTTTTTTGTCATGACGGGCGGCCCCGGATCGGGGAAAAGCACCCTGCTGGATTCCTTGGCTGATGGTGGCGTGCCACATATGCCCGAGGCCGGGCGCGCCGTGATCCGCAAAGAAGTGGCTACGGGCGGAACAGCCCTCCCTTGGGACGATCGCGAGGCCTTTGCCGACCGGATGCTCGCACATGATCTGCATTCCTACGAGCAGGCCCGAATGCGCAAGGGTGTCCTGTTCTTCGACCGTGGCATTCCCGACATCATCGGCTACCGAAAGCTCTGCGGCCTAGCCATCCCCGGCCATCTGGCGCGCGCTGCTGAAAACCATCGTTACAACCGGCACGTCTTCATCGCTCCGCCCTGGGCCGAAATCTACGCCAACGATGTCGAACGCAAACAGGACTGGGCTGAAGCCGTCGCAACGCACGATATAATGGTGCGCGTCTACGAGGATCTCGGCTATGCCCTCGTGCCCCTTCCCCTCGCGCCACCGGCAGACCGCGCGGCATTCGTACGCCGGTGGATCGAATAACTGCCATCGACTTGTGCCGATACGCTCGTCACATGGTCGATCGAAGCCGTGGTGCCGGGATTTGGTTATCAAACGTCTCAATGTGATACCCTCTTGTTTATCACATTATAATGTGTCATCAGCCCGCACATGGATACGATTCAAAAAGTTCGCACCCTCATCGGAAGCGGCCTCATGACCCGCGCCGGGCTCGCCCGCGCAGCAGGCTTGCACGCCAACACGCTGCGTGATTGCACGGAGGAAGAGTGGAATCCAACCGCCGATACTCTTGGCAAGCTCGAGCGTTTTCTGGAAGCGAACGACGAAACGCCGGTCATGGTCGGCGCAGAAGAGATTATCGATGAAGCCCGTAACGGCCGGATGTACATTCTCGTCGACGACGAAGACCGTGAGAACGAGGGCGATCTCATCATTCCCGCACAGATGGCTACGCCAAGTGCGATCAATTTCATGGCGACTCACGGTCGCGGGCTGATCTGCCTGTCGCTCGATCGCAAACGTGTCGAGGCACTGGGCCTGCAGCCGATGAGCCGCGATAATCGCGAAAGCATGCAGACCGCCTTCACCACGTCGATCGAAGCGAAGGAAGGCGTCACCACCGGGATCAGCGCAGCGGACCGCGCGCGCACCATCACGGTTGCCATCGATTCCAGCAAAGGCCCGGACGACATTGTCACGCCAGGCCACGTTTTCCCGCTAACCGCCCGCGATGGCGGCGTACTGGTTCGCGCCGGTCATACCGAAGCGGCAGTCGACATTTCACGCCTTGCCGGTCTCAATCCTTCGGGAGTGATTTGCGAGATCATGAATGGAGACGGCACCATGGCCCGGCTCGACGATCTGATCAGCTTCGCGCGCAAGCACGACATGAAAATCGGCACAATCCGCGATCTGATCGAATACCGGATGCGCTACGATCATCTTGTGGAGCGGATATCGGAAAGCCAGTTCCAGTCCGACTATGGTGGTGACTGGAAGCTTATGACCTATCGCAACACCGTCGATGGAAGCGAAAGCTACGTTTTGCAGAAAGGCCAGATCATAAATGGGCAGCCGACCTTGGCCAGGGTCCATCCCATTTCCATTTTCGACGATCTTCTGGGAAAACCCGGACCGCGCAAACGTACGCTTCAACGCGCAATGCAGGTTGTCGGCGATCATGGTTCCGGCGTGATCGTTTTGCTGACAGGGCGCCGTGCAGACTGGGGCAAACAGGACCGCGAAGAACAGCGCAATGTCGGTATCGGCTCGCAAATCCTTGCCGATCTTGGCATTGAAGACATGATTCTCCTCAGCAATTCTCAGCCCAATGTCGTGGCGATCGAAGGGTATGGCCTGAACATCGTCGACCATATGCCTATTCCGGAGTGAACAGATGGCCCGTTTCCTGATCGTCGAAGCCCGTTTTTACAATCACCTCAACGACATGCTCGTATCAGGCGCGCGCGCCGCGCTGGAGGCGGCGGGGCATGATGTGGAAGTCCTTACCGTGCCGGGCGCGCTCGAACTGCCCGGTGCCATCTCGCTGGCGTCCGAGAGTGATCGCTACGATGGCTATGTAGCGATCGGCGTGGTGATCCGCGGCGAAACATATCATTTCGAGATCGTGGCTGGCGAAAGCGCGCGCGGGATCATGGCGTTGACGATGGACGGCATGGCCATCGGCAACGGGATCCTCACGGTCGAGAACGAAGAGCAGGCACTGGTCCGCGCCGACCCGCGACAGAAGGACAAGGGCGGCGAAGCAGCCAAGGCAGCACTCGCTCTGCTGGAACTCCAGCAACGCTTTATGACCTAACTGAACGATCAAGCTTGCCGCCGCCATGATGATCGTCTCCAGAGCGATCCTTGCAGCGGTCAACGCCGTCCTGAAATCGGGCGAATACAAACTCGTAAGGCCAGCGCCTATTATTCCTTCTGCCGGAAGGCTCCAGGCGTCACTTTAAGCAGTTCTCTCTTTGCGCGCTAACGGCCTGCGTCGAGAAAATCCTTCAGTCCGAGCGGGGCGAACGGGCCGATAATCAGCTGCTCGAACACACCGATCCCCTCAGTTCCGTCATTCGCCATGACCCGCACGGGAAGCTGGACATGGAGGTTCTCGGGCGCAAGCGGATCGGTCTCATTGAGATCAATATCCTCTCGTTCAATCTTCAAGGGACCATGGTGCATCCCATGCCCCCACTCAGGATGAGTGTAACCCAGGCCGCGCATCTGAAAGCGACCGAGCGGTTCGAACGTTATCTGTTCGGGCGCGCCGCGCAGCGCCAGCGATAGATTGCCTCCCGAAGGCCAGCGCGTTCCAGCATGAAGGCGCGTGCGCATCCCACCGTGCCCCTCCGCTATTTCGGAAACGGTAGCTCCCTCGCTGGCCCATGCAGCGCGGGTGTTCCACGCGTTTCCATTTTGATCGTTGTTGACGTGGAAGAACAGGCTGCCGTTCTCGAAATTGATCGGTGTCCATTGCCAGAAGAACGCTGGCATTGGCGAACCCGGGATCGGTTGTGTATCGCGGGCACCGATGGGTCTAACACCCCAACTGCGATCGCGCGTCCCCATCGTGCCGTCAGCCAGTGCCCGCCTGTCCCCATCGACTTCGATCCAGCCTTTGTAACGGCCATTCTGCGTCAGGCGCGTATAATCCATAAAGGCCCTTGGGCCGATGCGATGGGTAAAGCGCGGCTCTTCGATGGGGAAGGCGCGACCCATGAAGGTTATGTCGGCAGCCAGTCCCTTGCACGGCTCCAGTCGGATACGCAGAATATTCAGAGCTTCTATGATCTCCACCGAGATCGGTCCGACCGCCATCGACATACGTTCCATGCCGAGCTCCGCGCTGGCGTGAATGCAGTGTTGCACTCCGTCACGGATTACATTGAAATGCGCGTCGATCACATCGAGATGAGGATAGGCACCCAAAGCAACTGCAAAAAATCCGCCGCCATCGGGCGCATAGCCGTTGAAAAAATAGCGATCGTAGAAATTCCGGTCGGTTCCGGAATAAGCCACCGGTTCGGCGGTCTGATGAATGGGATATTCGTCGCCTCGACTCAGAACCATCTACGCGCCCTCCTTCAGCGCAGCGATGCTGTCACGGAAAATTGCCAGCGAACAGGCCCCACGTGCCATAGACAGGAAATTCGCATCGCCTCGCTCAGTCCGTTCAACGAATGCCGCGCTGAACACTGCCGTCGACACACCGTGCAGAATACCAAGCCGGTAGTCACGTTCGATGTCCTGATGCGACAGCTCGACACCTCGTGCCTGCATTTCTGCGCGCCACAGATCAAGCAGTTCCATCTCATGTTCTCCCCACAAAGCCTCGCCCAGCCCGCATCCGATTAGATAGCCGACATCGGTCATCGGTCTACCAGCCGCCACGGTCTGCCAGTCGAGAATGGCGATCGGCTCTGCTCCGCCCCTGATATCGAAAAGCATATTGTCGAGGCGAAAATCGCCATGAACGATACATTGAGGACGTTCATTCCGGCCAAACAACTGCGCACTTGCTTCTGCCAGATCCTCACAAACCGCCATATATTGCGGCTCAAGCGTATTGGCATAACGATCGCGGAATATCTTCTGCGCCTGCGGATACATCAGCCTCAACCTGTCGTGCAGATCGGTCGGCGGCATTATCCAATTTGCTTCCAGCAAATCTCTTCTGCCCCAGCTGGGGGCATGGATCGCCGCTGCCTGCCCGATGGCAGCGCGCGCATCGGCAATTGTACAACTGCTGATCTGGTCGCCCTGACGCGCTGGCCCAACATCTTCGAACAACAGAAAAAAATCGCCGCCAGTTTCATCGACGGCAGCGAAGTGAATCTGCGGAACCCTGACATCGAGATGAGACGCCACAGATCGATAGAATTCGACCTCCTTGCGATAAAGGCCGAGCATTGCCGCCGTGCCGCGGCTCGCCGGGTCCGCAGCGGGGAATTTTCCGGCTAGCGTACAGTTCGTTCCTTCGCATGAAATATGAAAGCGGACGCTATCACCCACCTGCCCCGTGCCGATGGGTTCCCACCGAATATCGGATATTTGCGCACACAGCACATCGCCGAGCCACGGAGTTGTCACCTCGTCCGGGTGTACCGGAAAATCTGCCACGCCCCTCTCCCACAAAGAGCAACGACGGAACGCTAGCGAGCGCCGAGCGTCGTGACAATCATGCAGGACAAATCAGAATGAACGGGCCGCTGGAATGGATAACCTCCCTCGGAACCGTTCTCGCCGCATCGATGATTGCATTCGATATGGGCCGCCGAGCGACAGCCTGGGGCTTCGTTCTGTTTTGCGGAGTATCCATGTTATGGATCTATATCGGCCTGACCAAGGACGCCGTTCCGCTAGCCGCGATGAATGGCGTCCTTCTGCTGATCAACGCATGGGGCGTTTGGCAATATTGGTTTCACCCGAAAAACCGGGCGAGCGACAGGGGCTAAGCGCCGATACGCCCGAAACACTCGCGTCCGGCATAAAACGCGCTATCGCCCAGTTCTTCTTCGATGCGGATCAGCTGGTTGTATTTGGCCAGACGATCGGAACGGGCAAGTGACCCAGTCTTGATTTGCCCGCAATTCGTCGCAACCGCGAGATCGGCGATTGTCGCATCTTCGGTTTCGCCGGAGCGGTGCGACATAACTGCAGTGTAGCCTGCACGGTTTGCAATGCTGACTGCATCAAGCGTTTCAGACAGCGTGCCGATCTGGTTGACCTTAACCAGAAGCGAATTCGCCAGCCCCTGATCGATCCCTTCGCGAAGGCGCTGAGGATTGGTGACGAACAGATCGTCGCCCACCAGTTGTACTGTGTTGCCGATCCGCTCTGTAAGGGCTTTCCACCCTTCGAAATCGTCTTCAGCCATACCATCTTCGATGGAACGGATGGGATAGTCACGGCAAAGTTTGTCGAGATATTCAGCCATTTCGTGTCCGTCGAGCGACAGACTTTCACCAGAAATCTCATATTTCCCGCTCTTGAAGAATTCGGTCGAAGCGCAGTCCAGCGCCAGGGCGATGTCTTCACCTGGTTTGAAACCAGCCTGTTCTATCGACGCCATGATGAAATCCAGCGCATCGCGGGTGCTCGCGAGATCGGGGGCAAAGCCCCCTTCATCGCCAACTGCAGTCGCAAGTCCTTTTTCGTGCAGCTTCATCTTCAGCGTGTGAAAGACTTCCGCCCCCCACCGTACTGCCTCCCCAAGGCTGTCGGCACCAATCGGCATGACCATGAATTCCTGGATGTCGATCGGATTGTCGGCATGCTCGCCGCCGTTAATTATATTCATCATCGGCACCGGAAGAACGTGGGCCGAAACACCGCCGATGTAACTGTAGAGCGGCAGGCCCCGAGCATTCGCTGCTGCCTTGGCCACGGCCATGCTGGTGCCAAGGACAGCATTGGCGCCAATACGGCTCTTGTTGGGCGTGCCATCGAGCGCAATCATCGAGAGATCGATGTCGCGCTGATCTTCCGCATCGAAGGCCCCGACCAGCAGATCGCGTATCTCGGTGTTTACGGCCGCAACCGCTTTCGTCACGCCCTTACCCAGATAGCGAGCCTTGTCACCGTCGCGAAGCTCGACAGCTTCATGGGCGCCGGTCGACGCGCCACTCGGCACAGCAGCGCGCCCGAAACTGCCGTCATCCAACAGCACGTCGACTTCGACGGTGGGATTGCCCCTCGAATCAAGAATTTCGCGGGCATGGATGTCGATAATCGCGGTCATGGCTCAAAGCGCTCCGGGCAAAGGTGTTGTAATTGGCTATAACACCCCCAGATGGGGAGTCGGCAGCGCTCTATTCGTCGGAACATTGGCGCGCAAGTTGCGTTGCACCATAGAAGGCGAAATCGCCGAACGAATCGAATAGAGGGCAAGGACGAAGATCATGGCAGAAACCCCTGCAGAAAGCACGCCCAAGAAGCGTAAAACCCCTGCTGCCAAAAAATCCGCAACCAGAAAAACCAACACTGCCACCAAGCCGCGCAAAACCGTGGCCAAGAAAGGCATTGCGAAGGAGACCGCTCCCGTGACTGATACCGCTGCCAACACCACCCCAACATCGGATAACCGCAATGAAGCCAAGTCGCGCTTCAATGCCGCGCTCGAAGAAGCCAAAGCAGGCGCAGCTGCGCTTAAGGCCGAAGGTAAAGACCGTGCTGCAGCCTATCGTGACCAGGCTCGTACCAGAGGTGACGATTGGGTCGCAGAAGCCAAGGCCTATGGCGAAGATGCCAAGGTCAAGGGACGCGAACTTGCCACCGAAGGAAAGGTCAAGGCGGGTGAAGGTCTGCGGTCGCTGAGCAAGCTGGTCAACGACAACGCCTATCAGGTCGATGACAAGCTGGGCGCGAAATATGGCGATTATGCCCGCACCGCTTCGAAATCGCTTGATGGGTACGCCAGCAAGTTGGACCAGAAGAGTGTCGACGATCTCGTTGAAGATGGACGCGAATTTGTCCGCAAGAGCCCGGGTAAAGCGATCGGCATAGCAGCAGTTGTCGGTTTCATGCTTTCCCGCCTATTCCGCGGCTCGCGTTGAGCGAGTGACCACGGGGGTAGGAATGCGGGATAATAACAATGAGCGGGCCGAGGGCTATCCCGGCCCGCTCGATTTGCCAGACGATCACGGTGCCCCCGAAACGGAGGAGCATGAAGGTCGGCAGTTTTCGCTAACTGACGACGTGTTTGCTCTGATCGAGGACGGCAAGACCTATGCCGAAGCCGAACTGCGTTTTCAGAAGAGCCGGGCCGCATTTGTCGGCAATCGATCAAAAGGCGCTGTCGTCTACCTTCTGGCGGCGTTCGGCATGTTCCATCTGGCGCTGATCGCGGCGACCGTCGGTTTCGTTATGGCTCTCATCCCGCTGGTTGGCCCCTGGGGTGCGACGGCTATCGTAACTCTCGGCCTCGTCGTTGCCGGCCTCATCCTCCTGCGCCTTCTCAAGGGCCGACTCGACGAAATTCGTGATGCCTTCGATGAGGGAGAGAGCCAGTGACGGCCCGTCGTCAGAGGATGCTCGAAGACAGATATCTGCGCGATTCGGCGCGTGCTCTGGTCGATGCCGACATCAAGCATCTGAAATCGAATTTCGCCAACAAAAGCTTGGGCGAACGGGCTCTTGATCGCGTTCGCGAGGGCGCGAGTGACCTGTATGAAGAAGCCATCGATGCAGCCGAAGATAACAAGGGGGCCCTGGCGGCGCTCGTGGCTGCGGTCGTCGTCTGGTTCGCGCGGAATCCGATCCTGCAGCTTTTCGGCTTCCAACCAGAGGTTGACGAAGATGAAGAGGACGACGTTTACGACGAGCCATCGGAACATTCGCCTTCATCGGGCCGTTAAAGTACCGAATGTGAATTGCGGAGAAAAACAATGGCCAATGCAGCCGAAAACAATGTCACCCACATCAGCGCAGACAGCAAGCTGACCGACGAGCAGAAGCGCGATGAACTTCGCGCGCGCATCGCTGCCGGTGAAAAGCGGATCGAAGAACGCTCGCTGAAAGATCAGGCGCGAGACGCAGTTGATGGTGCGATAGAATTCACGAAACGCCACCCATTCGCAGTGGTGGGCGGTGTGCTGGTCGCCGGTTTGGCGATTGGCGCGATGACCCGTCGCGGGCGTAATCTTGGCCGACGCAGCGGCCTGCTTGCCGGTCTTGCGGCAGAGGCTGCCATGGCCTATGGCGCACGTATGATGGATGGCGTTGCTCATGGCGCACAGCTGGCAGGCGATCGCTTCGAAGACTTCGGTGACAGTGCCGCAACCACGGCCCGTGGCCTGCGTCGCGACACAGCATACAAGCTGGATATAGCAGGCGACGCACTGCGCAGTTCGGGGCGCAAGGCTGGCCGAAAGGGCAGCCGTGCCTATCGTTCGCTCCGTACGCGCCTGAAATACTAAAAACGCGACCCTCTTTTTACACTATGATACAGCGGTGTGACGGGCTTGCCTGTCGCGCCGCTTTCGCTATGTGGCGCAGCCATCCTCCCTCCCCTTCGAGAAAGTCATGATCATGGAAGAAACCGAGAGCAAACAGGCGCTCTATCTGGTGATGGGCGGCCGGGTTACCGATCCGCGCAGCGTCACCTTTGCTGATCCTGAAAGTATCCACGTAGCCGGTGTTTTCAGCAGCTATGAAGCCGCCGTCGAGGCTTGGCGTTCCAATGCGCAGCGCACGGTCGACGATGCCGAGATGAAATACGTCATCGTTCATTTGCACAAGTTGCTTGATCCGAGCGCTTGAGGCACGTTTCGGCCGCCGCGCTTATAACAGCGGCAACACCCATCCGGATCGGACAATGCCGAGCCGGATGGGCTGTAGATCCAGCGATCAGATGAATTCGATCTTGTCGATCAGATAGAACTTATCGCCCGACGGAACGGTCACTTCGACCTCTTCTTCCAGCTGTTTGCCGATCAGTGCACGGCCGATGGGCGAATTATAGCTGATCCGCCCCTTCGATGCGTCCGCTTCGGTCTGGCCGACGATCTGGTACTTCACCGGCTTGTCGTTTTCGTCCAGCAGCGTGACGGTTGCCCCGAAAATCACCTTGTCGCCCGAAAGCGTGGTCGGATCGATGATCTGGGCGCGGCTGATCTTGTCTTCCAGCTCGCCGATCATCGCTTCCACATGGCCCTGACGTTCCTTGGCCGCGTGATATTCAGCGTTTTCCGACAGGTCGCCATGTGCGCGCGCTTCTTCGATCGCGTCGACGATCAGCGGTCGTTCTGCCCGCAAAGCTTTGAGGTCTGCCGTGAGCTTTTCATAGCCCTCGGCCAGCATCGGCACTTTTTCCATCGGACCCCTTGTCCTTCCTGTTCAGCTGCGCCCCCCGACATTCGCAACCGGTCCGCCGGTTTGCGGAGCACAGTCGCTACGAATGTGTGGAGGAGCAGGCGCGTTCTTCGTCAGCTATAATAGTCCTGCAACGAACGCACTTCAAGCTGGTCGGGTGAAACCTCTGCAATCGCCTGCGCCACCGCCAGCGATGCAGCCGCCGTGGTGTAATAGGGCAGCTTCTTTTCCAGAGCCGCTTCACGGATGGATTTGCTGTCGAGCAGCGACTGCCATCCTTCGGTGGTGTTGAAGATCAGCTGCACTTCCCCGTCGATGATCCCATCGACCACATGCGGGCGCCCTTCGGCAACCTTGTTGACCAGTTCCACATTCAGGCCCTGATCGGCGAGGTAACTCTGGGTGCCGCCGGTGGCGATCACGCGGAAGCCCTTGTCGAGCAGGGTCTGCACCGCAGGCACGATCAGCGGCTTGTCGCTGTCCTTGACGGAAACGAACAGCGTACCCGATTGCGGCGGCATCATCCCCGCCCCCAGCTGCGATTTGAGGAAGGCAGCGGCGAAACCGCGATCGATCCCCATGACTTCGCCGGTGGATTTCATTTCCGGCGTCAGCACCGGGTCCGATCCGGGGAACCGTGCGAAGGGGAAGACGGCTTCCTTCACGGCCATATGCGCGGGATTGAGATCGAACGGTTCGAAATTGGTCAGCGGTTCCCCAGCCATGACGCGCGCGGCCACCTTGGCAATCGGACGGCCGATGGCCTTCGCCACGAACGGCACGGTGCGGCTGGCCCGTGGGTTCACTTCGATCAGATAGACTTCGCCATCCTTCACCGCGAACTGCACATTCATCAGGCCGACGACCTGCAGCGCCTTGGCCAGATCGGTGGCCTGCCGTTCCATTTCCGCGATGATATCGGCGGGCAGGCTGTACGGCGGCAGGGTGCAGGCGCTGTCGCCGGAATGGACGCCGGCTTCTTCGATATGCTGCATCACGCCTGCAATGCGGACGTCGTTACCATCGGACACGACATCGACATCGCATTCGATCGCATCGCGCAGATACTGATCCACCAGCACCGGGCTGTCGCCGGATACGTTGACGGCAGTGTTGATGTAATCATCCAGCTGCGCTTCGCTGTCGACGATTTCCATCGCACGTCCGCCCAGCACATAGCTGGGGCGCAGCAGCACCGGATAGCCGATCCGTGCCGCCACGGCAGCCGCTTCGTCCCGGCTCTTGGCGATGCCGTTCATCGGCTGTTTCAGCTTCAGATTGTTGACCAGCTTGGCAAAGCGTTCGCGGTCTTCGGCCAGATCGATCGCATCGGGCGATGTGCCCAGGATCGGAATGCCTTCCCGTTCCAGCGCAGCGGCCAGCTTCAGCGGGGTCTGCCCACCGAACTGGACGATCACGCCAACAACTTCGCCCTTCGACATTTCGACGCGCATGATTTCCAGCACGTCTTCCTCGGTCAGCGGCTCGAAATAAAGACGGTCCGATGTGTCGTAATCGGTTGAAACCGTTTCCGGGTTGCAGTTGACCATGATCGTTTCGAACCCGGCATCGGCCAGTGCGAAACAGGCATGGACACAGCAGTAATCGAATTCGATGCCCTGCCCGATGCGGTTTGGCCCGCCGCCAAGGATAACGATCTTCTTGCGATCGCTCGGTTCAGCCTCGTCCTCTGCCTCGCCGAAACTCGGCGCTTCGTAGGTCGAATACATATAGGGCGTGATCGCTTCGAATTCGGCAGCGCAGCTGTCGATCCGCTTGAACACGGGATAGACGCCCAGCTTGCGGCGCAGCTTGCGCACTTCCTCTTCACTGGTCGCCCCGGCCATGGCGCGCAGCGCATCATGCAGCAGGCCGGACCGCTTGGCCTGCGTTTCGCCAAGGCCACCTGCGACACCGACCGACCGCACGGCCAGCGTGGCCAGCCGCTTGTCGGAAAAGCCCATGGCTTTCAGGCGGCGCATTTCCGCTGCATCATTGGGCAGGCCATTGTGGCTGATCATCTTTTCTTCATAGATGATCGCTTCGATCTGGCGCAGGAACCACGGGTCGAAGCCAGTGATCCTGGCGACTTCTTCCACCGTGAAATCTTCACGGAAAGCCTGCGCGATCTTAAGAATGCGGTCCGGCGTGCGCTTGGATAGCGATGCGGTCACCACTTCGCGGCTCAGCCCTTCGAATTCGGTAATGCGGTTGAACCCGTCCAGCCCGGTTTCCAGACCACGCAGGGCCTTCTGCATGCTTTCGGCAAAACAGCGGCCGATGGCCATCACTTCGCCGACCGATTTCATCGCGGTCGACAATTCGTTCTTCGATCCCTTGAACTTTTCGAAGGCGAAGCGCGGGATCTTGGTGACCACATAATCGATCGTCGGCTCGAACGCCGCCGGGGTCGCGCCAGTAATCTCGTTCTGGATTTCATCGAGCGTGTATCCGACGGCCAGTTTCGCCGCGACACGCGCAATGGGGAAACCGGTAGCCTTGGATGCCAGCGCGGAAGACCGCGACACGCGCGGGTTCATTTCGATCACGATCAGGCGGCCATCCTTCGGATTGACTGCGAACTGTACGTTCGAACCCCCTGTTTCCACACCGATTTCGCGCAGCACCTCGATGCTGGCGGTGCGCATGATCTGATATTCCTTGTCGGTCAGCGTCAGCGCTGGCGCAACGGTGATGCTGTCGCCCGTATGCACACCCATCGGATCGACATTTTCGATCGAACAGATGATGATGCAATTGTCCTTGCGGTCGCGCACCACCTCCATCTCATATTCTTTCCAGCCGAGGAGCGATTCCTCGATCAGGACTTCGGTGGTGGGGGACGCGTCGAGACCCTCGCGCACGATCTTGTCGAACTCGGCCTTGTTGTAGGCGATTCCGCCGCCGGTTCCGCCCAATGTGAAGCTGGGCCGGATGATGGCGGGAAGGCCGGTGGTTTCCAGCACGGCAAAAGCCTCGTCCACCGTATTGGCCACACCACTGCGCGCGCTTTCCAGGCCGATCTTGTCCATCGCTTCGCGGAAACGCTGGCGGTTTTCGGCCTTGTCGATGGCATCGGCATTGGCACCGATCATCTGCACGCCGAATTTTTCCAGCACGCCCTGATTGGCAAGGTCCAGCGCACAGTTCAGCGCCGTCTGCCCGCCCATCGTCGGCAGCACCGCATCGGGCCGCTCCTTCTCGATGATCTTGGCGACGATTTCCGGCGTGATCGGCTCGACATAGGTGGCATCGGCCATTTCCGGATCGGTCATGATCGTGGCGGGGTTGGAGTTGACCAGAATGACCCGGTACCCCTCCTCCTTCAGCGCCTTGATCGCCTGCGTGCCGGAATAATCGAACTCGCACGCCTGGCCGATAATGATCGGACCGGCGCCAATGACGAGGATCGAGGAAATGTCAGTGCGTTTGGGCATTAGAATCCTGGCAATCCGAGAACATGAAGAATGAGAGTAAGAAGTGCAGAGGCGGCCGCGCCAATCGCGTGGTCACCGTAACGATCTTTCAACTCGGACAAGCCGGCAACCATGGTTGCCTTAAAAATGTCCAACTGAAATTCCCCGGAGCGCAGAAGCTCACGCCCAGCACTAATTTGCCCAGCGAGTCGCTCCTTCAGACCGGGGTGATCTGGAATACCGTTATCCTTCTCCAGTTGCTCGAGAAGTTCGCCAGTCGGTTCATCAATCTCTTTGAATTGATTATGCGAAAGTGAGACAATTCGATCTGAAGCCGGTATCGCCTTTACCTCAGGTTCGGCTAGCACTTGCGGAGTGTCTTGGATCTCTTGATCCAAATCACCCCAATATTCGCCGCTCTGGAACGCGAGATTGAGAAGGCGATTACCTCCATCAAGCGCGTACAAAAGACCGTGATCGTCTTGAGCCTCTTTGAGCTTGTTGAGGCGATATCCGACACTCCAACCCGTGGAGGGGGTAATATAATCGCCTGCATACTTATCACTAGTGATCGCGATAAAACCGTACCGCTCTAGTTCTCTGGCAAGAAATTTCAGACGCGCTTCGTCAAGATGGGCTGGAAATTGGGCTTCGACGATCTTCTTAATGTCCTCAAGGGTTTCCAAAGACGAATTGTCGGCCTGCCGCATTAAGCTCACAGCAGAGGCAACCAGATAGTCGCTCGGTTTTGCCATCAGAGCATCCCCACGAATTTCTCGAACAGGTAGAAGCTGTCCTGCGGGCCGGGGCTCGCCTCGGGGTGGTATTGGACGCCGAAGGCCTTCTTGCCCTTGATGCTGATCCCGCAATTGGTGCCGTCGAACAGCGAAACGTGGGTCTGCTCGACATTGTCCGGCAGGCTCTCGCCATCGATGGCGAAGCCGTGGTTCATGCTGGTGATCTCGACCAAGCCTTCGCTCTCGCCCCACTCGCCGCCGACGCGCTGTACGGGGTGGTTGGCACCGCGATGGCCCTGGAACATCTTGGCCGTCTTCGCACCCGCTGCAATGCCGAGCATCTGATGCCCCAAACAGATGCCGAACAGCGGCGTATCGGCTTCGATCAGACGGGTGATTAACGGGACTGCGTAAACACCTGTCGCCGCTGGATCGCCCGGCCCATTGGACAGAAAAACGCCATCCGGCTCCAGCGCCATGACCTCTTCGAACGAGGTTCTTGCTGGCACCACAGTCACCTTCGCGCCCGCTTTTACCAGGTTTCTGAAGATGTTATCCTTCGCGCCGTAATCGATCGCGACGACATGCGGCTTATCGGCATTGCCTTCGCCATAGCCGAAGCCAAGCTGCCAATGCCCGCCGGTCCAGCTTTCCTGCCCTTCCCGCGTCACGCCCGGCACAAGGTCGAGCCCTTCCAGCCCGCTCCACTCGGCAGCCTGCTTTTTCAAAGCCTTGAGATCGAATTCTCCACGCGGGCTTTGGGCGATTACCGCATTGGGCGCGCCGTTCAGCCTGATCCGCCGCGTCAGCGCCCGGGTATCGACACCGGAAATTCCAATTTTTCCGTGACTTACGCACCATTCCACAAACTCGTTCTGAGCCCGGAAGTTCGACTGCGGCGTGATCTCCTGCCGAACCACCAGCCCCACCGCACCCAGCCCGCGGCTCTCGTGATCTTCATCGTTCGCTCCGACATTCCCGATATGCGGGAACGTGAACGTCACGATCTGGCTGTCGTAAGAAGGATCGGTCATCACCTCCTGATAGCCCGTCATCGCAGTGTTGAAGCAGACTTCTCCCACTGCGCTGCCGCTGGCACCGAAGCCTTTGCCCCAGATCACGGTGCCGTCACCGAAGACGAGGACTCCGGTCGCGCCTTTGGGTTGCGCGTGCGAAGATGCGGACAGGGCCATGGGCGCTCCGAATAAAAGGGTTTCCAGCGATGTGTGCTAAGTCCCAGCCGCTAGGGATCGCGACGATTCCCGTCAAGCGGAACACTTGGCATATCGGTGCACTGTTCTAAATGAGTGGCCGAAACAACCTCCAATCATCGGGAATCCCCATGCTGCGCGAAAAAATCCAGGCCGAAACCGTCACCGCCATGAAGGCAAAGGACAAAGAGCGCACCTCCGCGCTCCGCCTGATCGGCGCCAAAATCAAGGATCGCGACATCGAACTGCGAACCGCGGCCACCAAGCCCGACGATGACGAACTAGTCACGGACGTGCTGCTCAAAATGGCCAAGCAACGCCGGGAATCGATCGACATGTACGAAGACGGCGGGCGGCAGGAGCTCGCTGACAAGGAAAAGGGCGAGCTTGCCGTGATCGAGGAATTTCTCCCCACGCAGATGAGCGAGGAAGAAACCCGTGCGGCCATCGCGGCAATCAAGGCCGAACTGGGCGCCGATGGCATGAAGGACATGGGCCGCGTGATGGGCGAACTCAAAAGCCGCCACGGCGCAACCCTCGACATGAGCAAGGCCAGCGGTCTGGTGAAGGAAGCCCTGTCATGAAACACATCCTCGCCCTCGCCTCGCTCGGCATGCTGGCGGCTTGCGGTTCGTCCGAACCCGAACCGCAGCCCACCCCGACGCCGACAATCGCCGCACCGCGCACACTCGTCGGCGCAGACCTCGATCTGTCGGATCTGGGCGCAAAAATTGTCGGCCCCCAGGGGCCCGAGGTCAGCACCGTACTCAGCGCCGGAAACCGCGAAATCGGCAGGCTGGTAAGCTATGTCGCCTGCCCTGCGGGCACGACTGAATGCAGGCCAGGTGAAATGCCCGAAGGCACCGTCTACACCTATGTGCACCGCGTCACGCTGGCCGATGTGGACGATGACGCCGCTGTGGCGGAAACGGAAGGCCCCGAAGTGGTCGAAGCCCCACCCAGCCTGTTCCGCACCACGCGCAAGGTGGCCGGGTTCAACCAGTCGGTCGGCTTCTCGACTGCGCAGGCGGAAGCAACACTTGGAGATCCCGACGCCATTTCCATCAGCAACGACAATGGCAGCCTGATCTGGCGTGTCATTCGCGGTTCGGGCTGGAAGCCGGGCGGGACGATGACATTCTGGTGGCAGTCCACGCTTCCCCCCAAAGGCCCCGCCGAAGCCTATTTGCTTGAGATTGATGGAAATCAGGTTGCGGCAACCGGTCCGTTCCCAGCTGACGATAAGCCTGTGGAGGGCGGCGCAAGGCGCTAGCGGTGCAGGCGGTGCGCGGTTAAGGTCTGCGACCTTATGGCCCTGTCTCCCCAATGGCTCGACGAGTTGCGCATGCGGACCACGCTGTCCGCCGTGATCGGTCGTACCCTGCGGCTGACCAAGGCCGGTCGCGAATTCAAGGCGTGCTGCCCGTTCCACAACGAGAAGACCCCCAGCTTTTACGTCAACGACGAGAAGGGGTTCTATCACTGTTTCGGCTGCGAAGCCCACGGCGACGCCATCCGCTGGCTGACGGATCAGCGCGGTATGCCGTTCATGGACGCGGTGAAGGAACTCGCGGCAGAGGCCGGGATGGAGGTCCCCGCCCCTGATCCGCGCGCAGCCCAAAGGGCTGAGAAGCGCGCCAGCCTGCACGATGTAACTGCCGCCGCTCAGGAATGGTTCGAAAGCAACCTGCGCGGCAGCGAGGGGATGCAGGCCCGTAGCTATCTCGGCCGACGGGGGTTCTCCGACTCCATCGTTCGTGAATTCGGCTTCGGCTATGCGCCCGAGGACCGGCAGGCTCTGAAGCGTGCCTTGGCTCGGTTTGAAGAGCCTATGCTCATTGAAGCCGGTATGCGCATCACCGTTGAGGACAAAGAGCCCTACGACCGTTTCCGCGGGCGCCTGATGCTGCCGATCCACGACACACGTGGTCGAGTGATTGCGTTCGGCGGCCGTATTCTCGACAGTGAGGCCACCCCAAACGCGCCGAAATATCTGAATAGTCCCGACACACCTCTCTTCGACAAAGGACGTACGCTCTATAATCTCCACCGTGCTGCTCCAGCCGCACGCCAAAGCGGACGCCTGATCGTTGTCGAAGGCTATATGGACGCGATCGCGCTGACCAACGCGGGAATACGCGAAGCTGTCGCGCCGCTGGGCACAGCGCTGACGGAAAATCAGATCGAATTGCTCTGGCGACAGGTGGAGCGACCGATCCTGTGCTTCGATGGCGACAATGCCGGTCAGCGCGCCGCTCGGCGTGCAATTGAGAGGGCCTTGCCAATTCTGCAGCCCGGGCACTCTTTAGGCATTGCCCACCTTCCGCCCGGGAAGGATCCTGATGATCTCATTCGCGAAAGCGGGGTAGAATCGTTTATCGAGACGATAACGCACGCAAATTCGTTGGTGGAAGAGCTCTGGCGGATCGAAAGGCATGCGGAACCTTTGGACACGCCCGAGCAGAAGGCTGGTTTAAAAGCACGCCTCATCGAGCAGATTGAAAGTATTAAAGACCAAACAATCCGCTCACTTTATCGCCGCGATCTGTTTGAGCTCTTTTTTGCTTTTGCTTTTCCAAAGCGGGAACAGTGGAAGAAGTCCCGGCCGGGAACAGGTGTCTCAGACAGTCCAGACGTTTCCCCAGGGCTCTTGAAATATGTATCAGGCGGAGCAAGGACCAGCCTGTCACATGCGGTACTCGCTGGGTTTGCATTGCGACCAAAGTTAATTCCAATGTACATAGAAGAACTTTGGAAAATACGCCCTCAAGATAGGGGCTTAGCTCAAGGCCTAGAGCTCTTGGATGCGGCGCTCGTTGTAATGGAGGATGGGCATGAACCCCCAAAAGCTTTAGAAGCACTTGCAAAATGGTCCTCAAATAACCGCCTTCCATTTATTCGACGCGACACTGAAGATGGTTACGCCGAAGAAAGTCTCGCCTACGCTGTTCAACTTCTGGTCAAGCGGCCCGCACTTGAAGCAGAACTTAACGAAGCCACCGAAAGGTTGGCTCAGACCTGGTCAGAACGCGATCAAGATTGGCAAGCCCAAGCACGAGTCGCCAAGATGCGTTTTGATCTGGAACTCCGTGATTTTTGGCGCAAATGGGAGAACTCCGAGTGACCAAAATGTCGGACCCGCGCTCGATTCGTTGGTAGAAGCTGCCGTGACGCTTGATTTGTCCGCACAATCGACCATATCGCTGGAAAGAGGCCTTCCCGCCCCACCGGAAAAAACACCATTCGCCTTTCTTCATCAAGGCACAGACCCGGTTGATGCGCGCGAGGATCTGGCCGAAGCCGTGTCGCTGCTGGTCGAAAGACCTGCGCTTGAGTCTGCGCTTGCCGCAGCTACTGCGCGTTTCGAAAGCGATCCGGAAGGCTCCATCGCTGAACAGGCCCGATTGCGCGAGCGATTGCTGGCACTTAACGAGCGGTTGAAGCGTTTCGGTCGTAGGAAGGCAGCCGCCGCCGGCGAATCGGATTCATGATCCGCGCGGTTGCGCGACCCGCGGGCAAGAGAAGACTGGACTGAATTACCTTATGGCCACCAAGTCGAAGACCAAGGACGATGCCGACGCTCCCCTGATCGACCTCAACGAGGCGTCGGTTAAGAAGCTCATCGCGAAGGCGAAGAAAAAGGGCTACGTCACCTATGACGAGCTCAACGACGCTTTGCCACAAGGCGAAATGAGTTCCGATCAGATCGAAGACATCCAGTCCGCTCTGTCCGACATGGGCGTGCAGATTGTCGAAAGCGACGAAGAGGCCGAAGCCGCTGCCGAAGAGGCTGACGAGGTCGAGGAAATCACCTCCGACACCAAAAAAGACAGCAAGGCTGCGGCCAAGCCCGCCGCAAAGAAAGCTGCCACTGGCGAACGCACCGATGATCCGGTTCGCATGTACTTGCGCGAAATGGGAGCGGTCGAACTGCTGAGCCGCGAAGGCGAAATTGCTATTGCCAAGCGTATCGAGGCAGGGCGCGACATGATGATCATGGGCCTGTGTCAAAGCCCGATCACTTTCCACGCCATTATTCAATGGTCCGAAGCGCTCAATGCTGAGGAGATGCAGTTGCGCGAGATCCTCGATCTCGACGCCATGCTTTCGAAGGAGCCGCCGGCGGACAAGCTCAACGACGACGCGGAAGATGATGACGACGACGGCGAGATCTCGGAAGAAACCGCCGGCCCCACGATCCGCGATGACGATGATGAGGAGGACGATTCAGATTCTGACGGCGAGGACGGCGAAGAAGGTTCGTCGAAGAGCGATGACGATGAGGACGAGGACAACACCATGTCACTCGCCCAGATGGAAGCAGCCCTCAAGCCGGACGCCATCGAGCGTTTTGCTCGCATCACCGACCTTTTCGGTAAGTTCGAAAAGCTCCAGAAGGAACGCGTAGACCTAATGGCTCGCGGAGAAGTCTTCACCTCTGCCAAGGAAAAGAAATACGAAGAGCTGTCCGAGCAGCTCACCGCAGAAGTCGAAAGCGTCCAGTTTCACGCCACCAAGATCGAGTTCTTGGTCGACAACCTTTATGCCTTCAACCGCCGCCTGACTGCCTTGGGAGGCCAGATGCTTCGCCTGGCAGAACGCCACAAAGTGAAGCGCATCGATTTCCTTGATGCTTATATCGGCAACGAGCTGGATGACAGCTGGCTTACCGACCGCGCAAAGAAAGACAAGAAGTGGGCCACCTTCGCTGAAAAGGAAGCCGATGCTGTCGAACGCATTCGCGCCGAGATTTCCGACATCGCCGGTCAGACCGGCATGGCGCTGGAAGAATTCCGCCGGATCGTGAACATGGTCCAGAAGGGCGAACGCGAAGCGCGTATCGCCAAGAAGGAAATGGTCGAGGCAAATCTGCGTCTGGTGATCTCGATCGCCAAAAAATACACGAACCGCGGCCTCCAATTCCTCGACCTGATTCAGGAAGGCAATATCGGCCTTATGAAGGCGGTCGACAAGTTCGAATACCGCCGTGGCTACAAGTTCAGTACCTATGCTACATGGTGGATACGGCAGGCAATCACCCGCTCGATTGCGGACCAGGCCCGTACGATCCGCATCCCGGTGCATATGATCGAGACGATCAATAAACTGGTGCGGTGTTCACGTCAGTTCCTGCATGATCAGGGCCGTGAACCGACACCTGAAGAGATGGCGGAGAAGCTCTCCATGCCGCTCGAGAAGGTGCGCAAGGTAATGAAGATTGCCAAGGAACCAATCAGCCTCGAAACACCAATCGGCGACGAAGAAGATTCCCACCTCGGCGATTTCATCGAAGACAAGAACGCGATCATTCCGGTCGATGCGGCAATCCAGGCGAACCTGAAGGAAACGGTGACCCGCGTCCTCGCCTCGCTTACCCCGCGCGAAGAACGCGTATTGCGCATGCGCTTCGGCATCGGCATGAATACAGATCACACGCTGGAAGAAGTTGGCCAGCAGTTCTCGGTCACGCGTGAACGCATCCGTCAGATCGAGGCAAAAGCTCTACGCAAGTTGAAGCATCCGAGCCGAAGCAGAAAAATGCGCTCTTTCCTTGATCAATAATCACTGCCCCTGCTCCATGACGATGTGACGCAAATGTCACAGATGGGCATTCGTGTGGTTCGTCATGGAACAGTAAGCGGGTCAGAGCTTTCTCATTCCAGATGTATTGGAGATGGTAGCGCTGTCGTCTCCGATCAGTGGGAATATCTGCTAAGCCGGGGCAGAACATGAAACTCGATTTCGAGAGGGTGCTCGCACACTCTCCAAACCCATACGTTATTCTTGATAAATCCCTGATTATCCGGTGGGCTAATGAAGCCTATTTGAAAGCTACCGAGAGTCGCTGGAGCGAGATCGAAGGGCGCGGGGTATTTGATGCCTTCCCAAGCCAAGGCGAAAGCTACGACCAGCTTAAATCTTCTTTCGACCGAGTGTTAAAGAAGGGCGAACAGGACGAAATCGCCCGCATTCCATATGCGATTCCGAACGAGGTGGGTGGCTTCGATACCCACGTGTGGAGCGCAACCCACACACCCTTTCTAGATGATGACGGCAACGTTGAATATATCCTGCAACATACCGTCCGGATAACAGCAATCGAGCAATCCGGCTCTGGGCGTGATACGGCCGGCATAGTCCGTCGCGCTGAGGCAGTTCAGCAGCGCTATCTCGGCGTTAGCAAGGAACTCGAACGGTTCCGGGCGATGCTGGAACAAGCTCCTGGTTTCGTAGCGGTTCTGAGCGGTAAAAACCATCGTTTCGTAATGGCCAATGCGGCATACCGCCAGTTGATCGGCGAGCGCGAGGTGGTTGGCAAAACCGTAGCAGAGGCACTTCCCGAGATAGTCGATCAAGGATTTATCGAGCTACTCGACACTGTTCTGAGCAACGACAAACCCTATTTCGGACAGAAGGAGAGAGTGTTGCTCAGGACGGGCGACGGCGAGGAACTCGAAACCAGATTTCTCGAGTTTATATATCAGCCTATCCACGGCGCAAAAGGCTTTGAGGGGATTTTGGTCCAAGGCCATGATGTGACCGAAGAGGTCGCGTTCGAGGAACACCAACGCGTGTTGATCAACGAACTCAACCATCGGGTGAAGAACACCCTTGCCGTAGTGCAGGGGCTGGCAAAGCAGTCTTTCCGGCCGGAACCGGACTCCAACGCAATCGACGTTTTTTCCGACAGGCTTGCCGCACTGGCCAGTGCCCACAACCTTCTGACCGAGAGAAGCTGGGAATCTGCAGACCTCGAACTCATCGTAAAAGGCTCGCTGGAGGCTACAGCGGGTATGAATGTTTCGCGCTATTCTCTTGAAGGTCCAAGGGTTGTCCTTGCACCTCAAACAGCAGTGACCCTTGCCATGGTCGTCCACGAATTATGCACCAATGCCCTAAAATATGGCGCATTGAGCAATGAGGTCGGCTTCATGAAGATTTCCTGGAACACCCACAAGAAGGATGGCGATACTGTCCTGGTGTTCGAGTGGACTGAAACAGGTGGACCTAGCGTTACCGAACCGGCCGAATTCGGATTCGGCACCCGATTGATCAAACGGGGTCTCGGTGGACCCGATGGACATACTTCCCTCGAATATCGCACCTCGGGCCTTTATTGCAGGATTGAGGGAACGATATGATACTCGATGGGAAACGCGTTCTTGTTCTTGAGGATGAACCAATCATCGCATTCGCTCTGGAAGATATATTAATCGACGAAGGAGCAACTGTCTGCGTGTCCTGTTCGATCGACCAGGCACGCGAGATTATCGCGCAAGAAAAGTTCGATTACGCAATACTTGACGTCAACCTGCACGGAATGAAGAGTTATCCAATAGCTTATGAGCTTCTTAAGGATGGAATCCCGTTTGCATTTGCAACAGGTTACGGGGACGCCGAGCATCCTGAAGAACTGGCAGCCTCTGTTACAATTACTAAACCTTATTCGGTGGCGCAGGTAAAGATGGCCATCGACTGCCTTGATGAAAGCGGCGGAAGAAGCAACTAGCTACTGAGTTGTTACGCACTCGATGAAGCGGCAGGCTCCTCAATAATGAACTTCAAGGGGGTCGCGCGAATCGAAGCCAATCCCTATGTGCGCCCCATGCGTATTGCCATAGCCTCCGACCATGCCGCTATCGACCTCAAAGCCGAATTGCGCGACTGGATGATAGAACAAGGCCACGAAGTCGCCGATCTCGGACCAGATACAACCGACAGCGTCGACTATCCTGACTTCGGCTATAAGCTCGCGAGCGTTGTGGCCGAAGGCACAGCAGAACGCGGAGTTGCGCTGTGCGGTTCTGGCTTAGGCATTTCGATGAGCGTCAATCGCAACCCTGCCGTAAGATGCGCCCTAGTTTCCGAGCCCCTGTCCGCTGCTCTCGCACGCCAACATAATGACGCCAATTGCATCGCCATAGGCGCCCGCTTGACCGGCAGCGATATGGCAAAGGCCTGCCTTACCACCTTTCTCGAAACCGGTTTCGCCGGCGGTCGCCACCAGCGCCGCGTCGACAAGCTTTCCAATCCGGAGATCTGATTTGGCTACTCAGCCCGCAACCACCGAACGCGATTCTATGGACCGTTTCTGGCATGACACACTTGCCGAAGCCGATCCCGAAATCCATGCCGCCATCCGCAAGGAACTCTCACGCCAACAGGACAAGATCGAACTGATTGCGTCCGAAAACATCGCGTCGAGCGCTGTGCTGGAAGCCACCGGATCGATCTTCACTAACAAATATGCCGAAGGCTATCCCGGCAAGCGTTATTATGGTGGGTGCGACTACGCCGACGTTGTTGAAACGCTAGCAATAGAGCGCGCCAAGCAGTTGTTCGGCTGCGGCTTCGCCAATGTCCAGCCGAACTCTGGCAGCCAGATGAACCAGGCCGTATTTCTTGCCCTGCTCCAGCCTGGCGATACCTTTTTGGGTCTCGATCTCAACTCCGGCGGACACCTTACTCACGGTTCCCCGGTGAACATGAGCGGCAAGTGGTTCAACCCGGTCAGCTATGGCGTTCGCAAGGAAGACGAACGGATCGACATGGATGATGTCATGGCCATCGCCAAAGCAAACAAGCCGAAGCTCATTATCGCAGGCGGGACCGCCTACTCACGCGTGTGGGACTGGGAGGCATTCCGAAAGGTGGCGGATGGAGTCGGCGCTTACCTGATGGTCGACATGAGCCACATTGCCGGTCTTGTCGCAGGCGGTGCGCACCCATCCCCCTTCCCTCATGCACATGTTGTGACAACTACCACACACAAGAGCCTGCGCGGGCCGCGATCCGGCGTTATCCTGTGGGATGACGAAGAGCTTACCAAGCCCCTGAACATGGCCGTCTTCCCCGGGATGCAGGGCGGCCCCCTGATGCACGTGGTGGCTGCCAAGGCCGTGGCTTTCGCCGAAGCGCTGCGCCCCGAATTCCGGGACTACGCTCGCCGCGTGGTTGAAAATGCTCACGCGCTGGCAGAAAGCATCGAAGCGAACGGTCTTCGCGTTGTCTCCGGCGGAACGGACAACCATTCCATGCTCGTAGATCTCACCGCGATGGATGTTACCGGAAAGGCCGCCGAAGCGGGGCTGGACCGTGCATGGCTGACCTGCAACAAGAATGGAATTCCCTACGACACGCGAAGCCCTTTTGTGACCAGCGGCATTCGTCTTGGAACCCCTGCCGGCACGACACGCGGCTTCGATGCCGAAGAATTCCGCCAGATTGGCAAACTCATCTACCAGGTTGTGGAAGGGCTGTCGCGCAACGGACCTGAAGGCGACGGGCAGGTGGAAGAACAGGTTCGCAGCAAGGTCGCCGAACTCTGCGCTTCATTCCCTGTCTATCCCGGGCGTTGAGGAGACAAGCAATGGATAACAGAGAACCCCATCATCAGGATCATGATTTGTTGTCAGACGCGGGTGACGAGATCAAGGGAATGGCCAAAGGAGGCCTCAGCCACCCTTCGACCAAGCCTGTCCTGACTGGTGCCGCGGTCGGTGCAATTGCAGGCGGAATTCTGCCCGTTGTGACATGGCCGCTTGGCCTCATCGCCGGCGCTAGTTTCATGCTCTACAAACGCCTGCGGTCGTAAATGCGTTGCCCTTTCTGTGCTCATGACGACAGCCAGGTAAAGGACAGTCGTCCTACCGAAGATTCCACTTCGATTCGGCGTCGACGCCAGTGCTCCAGCTGTGGGGCACGTTTCACCACTTTCGAACGCGTTCAATTGCGCGAAGTCGCCGTGGTGAAGAGCGGCAACCGCCGTCAGCCGTTCGATCGCAGCAAGCTTGAACAGTCAATCTCGCTTGCCTGCCGGAAACGTGAAGTGCCACAAGAACGCATCGACCAGCTCGTGAGCGGTATTCAGCGCCAGGTGGAAACAGCCGGTGAGCCGGAAATCGCATCTACGCGGATCGGCGAAATGGTTATGGATGGTCTGCGAGGTCTCGATAGTGTCGCCTACATCCGTTTTGCTTCAGTCTATCGTGATTTCAGCGAAGCACGCGATTTCGAGGAATTTGCCAGCACCGTGCAGGAAGCGGCAGCCAATGAAAGAAGCTGAGGCCAGAAAACCAGTCATCGTTCTGGTCCGCCCTCAACTTGGGGAGAATATCGGCAAGGCGGCGCGTGCCATGCTCAATTTCGGGCTAACCGAGATGCGCCTTGTCGAGCCACGCGATGGTTGGCCCAACCCGTCTGCAGGCCCAGCGGCATCTGGTGCAGATATCGTGCTGGAGCAAGCGCAGGTCTATGCCTCCACCGCTGACGCAGTGGCAGACTGCGCACATGTCTATGCCACCACTGTTCGGAAACGCGGCGTAACGAAGCCAGTCCACACCCCTGAAGAAGCAAGCCGCGAGATAGCAGCCGCGCAAGGCCGCAGTGCCATCTTGTTCGGGCCTGAGCGCTCGGGTCTGGAAACCGAAGATGTTGCATTGGCTCGTGCGATTTTAACTGTCCCCATCAATCCTGAATTCGGATCCCTCAATCTTGCACAGGCTGTAATTCTTTGCGCTTACGAGTGGTCCAAGCACGAGGACCTGGTTCAACCGACACAGGAAGATCTTCTGCCACCAGCCCCACAAGAGGAGCTGGACGGGTTGATCGCACATTTAGAAGGGATGCTTGAACCGAAGGGTTACTTCCGCCCCGAAGCTCGCGCCGAGGCCACCCGCCGCACATTGCGCGGGGTGCTGACGAAACCGGCCTGGAATCATCTCGAGGTGCGCACTTTGCGCGGGGTGCTTTCTTCGCTTCAGCGCGAACCTAAGCTCTGATCCGGTCCCATTCGACCAATTCATAGGCGATCGAGATTTCCACCAATTTCTCCCATATGCGCGCCAGTTCATCTGCCGGGAGTCCGCGTTCCTTGGCATGGGTATGGGCGTTCTCGATCACCTCGGCCTTGCGCCTTTCGTCGCGAACTATGTTGCGGTCAGCCTTGATGCGGGCGGCGGCACGCATGTAGCCGAAACGCCGATCAAGCAGTTCCATCAGTTCCCGATCAGTCGTGTCCACCCCGATCCGCACTTCGCGCATATCGGCGCACTCTTCGGGTAATTTAAACTCGTCCTTCATGACGCTGCGCCCTGCCGCGCTTGAGCGCACTTGTCGAGCGCCTATCTTCCAACTTGACGCGCTGCACAATCTTGGTACTAGCGCGCCTTCGCGAATTGGCTCCGCACCCCGGTGAAGCGGCAGCCGCGTCGATCATCTGATTGACGGTGCGATGCCGGGTTGAATGGCCGTCGATGGGACGGTCCAGCAGATTGAAGGAACTATTTATGACGAAGCGCACCAGCGCCAAGTACAAACTTGACCGCCGGATGGGTGAAAACATCTGGGGTCGTCCCAATTCTCCGGTCAACAAGCGTTCTTACGGCCCCGGTCAGCATGGTCAGCGCCGCAAGAGCAAAATGTCCGATTACGGTCTGCAGCTTCGCGCCAAGCAGAAGCTCAAAGGCTACTACGGCGACGTGACCGAAAAGCAGTTCAAGCGCACCTACAAAGAAGCGTCGGCCATGAAGGGCGATACGGGCCAGAACCTGATCGGCCTGCTTGAGCAGCGTCTCGACATGGTGGTTTACCGCGCCAAGTTCGCGCCGACCATCTTTGCCGCTCGTCAGATCGTGAGCCATGGGCACATTTTCCTGAACGGTGTGAAGACCAACATCGCTTCGGCTCGCGTCAAGGTCGGCGATGTTGTCAGCCTCGGCAGCAAAGCCAAGGAAATGGCTCTTGTCATCGAAGCACAGAGCCTGCCCGAGCGTGAAATTCCAGACTATGTCGCACCCGACGGCAACGACAAGGTGACTTTCACCCGCGTACCGAAGCTCGACGAGGTGCCTTACCCGGTTACCATGGAACCGAACCTGGTTGTCGAATTCTACTCGCGCTGATCGATCGCCAATATTCGGCGATCTCACTGCGATACTGAGATTAAGGGTGGCCTTCGCGGGCCACCCTTTTTCGTTGGCACCGGCGAAAGATGTCCTGCCGAAGAGGCTCGACTGGCGGAACACCGGGTAAACCAGTTGATAACCCTTTTAGATTAGTACCTTACAGAATGAGACGGACGGTTTCATCACAGGATGGGCATTCCGATGCCGAGACGGACCGCCTCTCCGCTCCGGCTAGCCTTGCCATTCTCGATACCGTGTCAAACCCCGAGCTTGATACGCTGTGCCAAATCGCCGCTGAGATGGTCGGTGCACAAAGCGCGGGCATCAGTTTGCTCTCGCGCTACCACCGATGGTTCAGGGCGCGGCACAGCATGGAACTGGAAGAAGATGCGCATCGCAACGCGTTTTGCGCACATATTGCAGCCAAGCGTGAGCCGATCATCGTGCTGGATGCGCGGCAAGACGAGCGTTTCAAGAATAGCGCACTAGGGTCCAAACTCAATCAGCCTCTTGAAAATCGGCGTGTACATTGATTCAGGGAGTCTCCACTGAAGCAGGAGGCTGTTGGAGATGTCGCGTTCGTTGTTCTGGCTGTCGGATGAAGCATGGCG
>JAEWZX010000005.1 GCA_023394965.1 Pseudomonadota bacterium
GGATCAAGCGGCGAACCGTATTGGGGGCATGCCCCCAATACGGTTGTTGCCATTACGCCCAGTGATGGGCATCAAAACGGCCCAAGGCTCTACTCATAGCTGGTAGAAACTTCGGGCTCAGACCAACGCTCATGCGCAACAACGCGGTTCGGCTCTAATCCCTGCTGGGGGAAAGCTGGGGGTCACGTCAATTGGGGACTAACCTGATCGGTTTGTCTAAACTGGATTTCGCCGTTCGTTCACACCTTGCAAGCCGAACTCACGCATTAGGAGAGCCCCACCGTGCAGCCGGCAATATAGAAGCTCGGGTCCGCTGCATCTGTGCGCACACCATAGACCTTGAAATTGGCCCCTAGGGCAAACGCTGAATCTCGAGCTTTATGCCTCATCGGGCTGGGCGCGACGGATCAAGTCGGGGCGCTTTGCCACACGCTTATCGCTGTTCATGTCCGCAGCCTGTACCCACTCCGGCAAAATTGGTCTTGAGCAGGCAGTTTTCCCAGCAGTTCCATTTGGTCAGATGCCCGCCTTCGTGATCTAGAACCACGCAGATTGTCCGCCCGCGAACCTCATCATGTGCCGCCTCGCTCATCGTGAACCCTTCCTCTTAGGAGTTAGGGCCTCACGCAATTTTAGAGCAGTCCCCCGTGAGGTATCACGCGACTTTCTAGAGTGGCGAGGGCGAGACGAATTCCCGTCCCAATGCCTGCTTCTGCGGATTTTGGAAGATAAAGCCGTGTGCCTATCTCCTCATAAAGTTTCGTATGTTGAGATTGCCTCGCTCACATCTTCGTACAGAGTGGCGGTGCCTCGATCAAGAAGAACTGCTCTATTGCAATACTGCTTGACAGTTGAGAGACTATGGGACGCGAGGAGCAAGGCCCGGTCCTTCCTTTTTTCGAAAAACTCGACCTTGCATTTGTCTTGGAAATTTTTGTCGCCGACCATAATGACTTCGTCGATTAGGTAACAATCAAATTCAATTGCCAAAGACAATGCGAACGCGAGGCGTGCTCTCATGCCCGACGAATACTGCTTGACGGGCATTCGCAAATGAATGCCGAGCTCAGTAAACTCTTCAACGAATTCGCGCATTTCGCCATAGGGCTTGTCGTATATTCGCGCGATAAATCGGGCATTATCATAGCCCGTCAGGCTGCCCTGGAAACCTCCATGAAAGCCGAGGGGCCATGAGCAAGACATGTTCCTCAAGATTTTACCTGAAGTGGGCATCTCAACTCCGCCGATTAAACGAATAAGGGTAGACTTCCCAGCTCCGTTACGCCCCAGTAATGCAATCCGGTCACGCGAATTAATAGTAAAATCGACACCCTTGAGCACCTCCTTTACTGAATGGCCTATCGGGTATTCTTTTCGAAGGTTGCAGCATTCTATCATGATAGGGCCAGTGTCCTGCGGACACGACGGGTAAGTGTGAGCCCAACCACTAGACAAAACAGAATGACGCCGATGGCTTTCGCAATGTCATAGTGTGGAGTGACAAGGTTTCCAAAAAGGCCGGCGCGCATTAGCTCCATTCCCGAAACGAGAGGCGACCACATAAGCGGCTCTCGAACATTAGAAGGGAGCCAGGCAGCCATGTTAAAAACACCTGAAAAGGGGATCGAAATATATACGCTGATCGGAACCAGCTTTTCCATCGCCTCAGACATTTCAGAAAGCGGTGCCAGTATGGTGCAGACGGAAAATACAAAAAATACGTATATTGCCCAGCCGGCAACTAAAGATGTGACGTCGGATGGTACCGGAAATAGATCGAAAAAATACAGCACAGATCCTGCGAATATGTAGGCCATCATGCCGCCAATAACTTCGATGAAAACCCGGACCAAAATGAAGTCCAAGATTTTAACCTGACGATGATACAGCAACGCCCCGTTCGTCTGGAATATCTTGACCGAGCGACTAAATGAATGCCGAAGGAAAGTAAGTGGGATATATCCGCTAATGACGAAGGCCACCACTCCAATACCGTGGTTCTCAGGGCCTTTCAGAAAGGTCCAAACAAGTCCAACTAGGCCCGCGAAAAGGAGAGGTTCTGCCATGATCCAGAGAAAGCCAATGTTCTCGCGCCCGAAGCGCGTCACCAATTCGCGAATCATCAGAGCATGAATAACTTTCAATTGAACGCGCAAACCCTTCGAGAACTGTGCCATCAACTCAGTCCTCACGAGCATGCTCGCGGACGCCGACCGCCAGCATCCATCCTACCAAATAAAGGCACATAGTAGCTAGAACCACGGCAAGAATACTCTTCAAGCGCTTCGGCAGGATCGCGGCGTCGGGAAGGTTAGGCTCGACCACTCTCTCCAGATAATACTGCTGCTGCACGGCTTCAGCACGTGCCTGCTCAAGGGAAGTGTTCGCTGCGGTTAACATCTGGGTCGCAAACTCTTGCTCGACAAGTAGGCTTTCGTACTCTGTTAACTTGGAAGCGAGGCCATTTGGCGTGCCGACGGCGCGACCGGTTTGCGACGTAATTTGTTGCGAAAGGGATGCTATTCTTTCTTGTAAGGCAGGTATTGATGGATGGTTCGGAGTTGTGCGACGCATCTCGCTCAATTGCGCTCGCAGCGCGGCCTCTCGTGAAATAAGCTCATTTGAGACAGCAAGCACGCCTATTCCCTGCTGCTGAGGATCAAAGATCTCAGAGCTGTTACGATAGGCCCCCATTTTTATCCGAGCATCGCGAACGCGCTTCTGGGCGAAATCGACGCGATCCTCCGCTTCATCGATAGCTTGTGAGTTAATTCTTTTATTAAGACGGTTTACCAGGCCTTCGCTCAAATTAAGGAGTTCGACATTGAGAGCTTTAGCTTCGTCGGGAGTGTAAGCACTAACTTGAAGAACAGTGAGACCGGTATTTGGATCAGGTGCTGTAGACACCATGGATTTATAATAATTATACAGATCTTCAAAAGACTGATCCTGAAACACACGCGGGAAGCGGCTGAAAAAATCAGCATGCTCGGACCCAAAGACAGCGCGTACATCGATCCGTTCCGACAGGTCGGCCAGAGCATCTCGAGATTGCATGTAGCCATGTATTTCGCTGGTCTGCTCCTCACCACTGCCTAGTCCCGTGCTTTGCAGCAGTGAGTTTAAAGGTGATCCCCCGCCACTCTTACGGTCGGGCGCTTTGATGACAAAACGGGATTCCGACACATAGATATCGGCAGCGATAAAACCATAATAGAGTGTGGCCACCAAGGATGGCAGAACGACAACAAGCAAGAAAACGCGCCAGCGCTTAACTAGCGCGCCGAGTTTGTGTTCGGTCCCCGTCGCCTCAACATGGCGCGGCAATTCATTGTCGTGATGCATAATCAGGTTTTATTCAGGCTTGGGATAGGCAGCATTGCTGTCGGAAAATGGCGAAAGTGCGCATAAGGCTGCCGCCTTTAGCAGCAATCGGATAGATTGCCCAAGTAAATTCAGCAAAGCGTCACCAGACGACGTTTCTGGACGGGAAATGGTGGTTTTTCAAACGAGTATTGCGGTACTGACGCGGAACTTCCCGTGCCTGTGACAGTCCCAAAGATGGCTTTGTTTAGTCCGCCGTTCTGCCACGCGGATACCCTTGCCGTGGCGAGGTATCAGACACGTCGGCGCCGTCTGAAGGGCAGTTGGTCGCGCATCATTCTAAATGAACGAACGAACGGCTGCTCCCCTGCCAACAGGGAGCGCAAAAGAGCGCGAAAATCGTGTCTGAGACTGGTATACTCGTCAAGCGTAAGGTATATCCGCCAAAATCGATCTGCCCCCAACACCTTGGGCATCAGAAAAACCCCGTGATAGCCAAAGCTCTTCGCTGGATCACCGGCGCGTTCGGTGGAAAAGTTGTCGGCCAAGTTGGCCGGGGCGAAACGCAGTCCGGCTTTCTCAAGGAAGTGGCGGTTGGTGCGGCCAATGGCTACGTCCTCGGGGTGATGCCCGGCGAAGTCGGGATGTCGGCAGGCCTTCATCAATTTTCGACTGCGAAGTGAGAAGCCGCCGTTGCCAACATTATGTCCATCATCGAATTGTGGCCAACTTGCTCCGATATAGTCGTAATCGAGGAATTCAGGCTGCCAGCGGTCAGGATCGATGACATGACCGTCCCATTGGACGATCAGGCAATGGCTTGTCTGAACGTAGTCGACCAGCCGCTCTAGAATGAAATGCGAATAGGCCTGCGATGATGAAATGCGATCTATGCGAACCAGACGAATTCGATCTGAAAGAGCTAGACCGAAGCCACGCAAATCCATGTCGGTGAACAGTATTGCTTCGGCAACATCAATATAACGAAGGCTGGTTTCGAGCGCTTCGATCGTGGCCGAGACATTCGTAGAGCTCACCGCACACATCGTCACATCGTTGAGAAGGAGGCGTTGCGCAGGTTCTGTTGGCCGGAGCATATCGCTGGTCATCGGTGGCTTCCTAGAGTTCCAACACAAACTGTTCGCTGAACCGGCTGAGGCGGGGATGGTGAAACGGATCGATCACACGGGGCTTATCTGTTTCAAGATTAAACGGCCCCCAGCGCTCCTGCAAAACCGCAACTTCCCTAGACAACCGCGCCGCGCCGACGGGATCTCGATCGAGCCCTCGAGAAACGGATTCGTGGTGCACGAGTGTTGCCCTGGCTTCGTAGAGCGAATGCCAGCCTTCGGTGCCAAGCCGCATACATAAATCCACGTCATTGAATGAAACGGCAAAATTTTCGGCATCGAAGCCGCCGATTGCTAGGAATTTGCGTCGCTGGACCACGAGACATGCCGCAGTCACTGCAGAAACGAACTGCGGTACTGAATGTCTGCTGAAATAGCCCGCTTCAGAGGGATCCAACAATCGGTGTGCGTGCGCCGCCCCCCCGCCTACACCCAGCACCACTCCTGCATGCTGAATTCGGCCATCCGGGTAAAGTAGGCGGGCTCCTACAGCCCCGATATTTTCCCTCTGCGCCTGCCCCGCCATCATAGTCAACCAGGCCGGATCGATGATCTCAATGTCATTGTTTAGAAAGCAGAGAAGGTCACCTGTGGCTTCTTCTGCGGCACGATTATTGAGAGCTGCGAAATTGAATGGCCCATCGTCGCGTAGGACCTTTGCAAATACAGGTTCGAGACCTGAAAGATAGTTCAGTGTGTCAGAGTCGTCGCTGCCGTTGTCTACGACAAGGATTTCCAGTGGTCCGGCATATTCGGTCCGAGCCAACCCCTCGAGACAGTTGCGTAGTAAATCGAGACGGTTGCGGGTCGGGACGATGACGCTGACGGAAGGCTGACATTGTCCGAATTGCGAGGCCAATGATTGGGGAGGAGGGATAACTGGCGAGAAGCGGGAGCGGCGGTGATGCAGGATTTCGTGGAGATGCATGACGGGCCTTTTGGCTCCCTCACTTCGCCGCACAGTTCGAGAGACAAGCTCTTGCGCCCATCCTGTTTCCGGCAAATCCCCCATGTCCTTCTGGTGCGCCCTGATGAGCGCTGAACCGGTGAGATAATCGAAGTGCTTGAATAGCTCGCTGTTCCAGTCGGGCTTCAAATGCGGGCTGGAACGACGCATGCGCTCGTCGATAATATCGTCATCGGCGTAGATGACCTGCGTATCATCGGATGCGGAAGCAGCAGCTTTCCGATACAGCGCGCCTGCACCGGGCGCGAGAACATCCCCACTGGCCAATGGGAGAACCCAGAGGCCGGAAAGGGCCGCGCTGAGCTCTTTGAAAACACTTCCCTGAACGCGATCGACTTTCCTGACCTCGATATTTTCAGAGGCGAGGCTGGCTAATGTCAGCTCTATGCCACTGCCGAGTGGAACGAGAGCTACAATCGATGGCCCGTTTTCAGTGTGATTTGCCCGGTAATCTGGGCACGTTTCTTGTTGCGAGAGCCAGAGGGCGTAGGCCCAACGTGATCGACCTAGCAAAGGAGCCAGCATCAAGCGTGAGCGCAGGCGCTTACCGATTATTCGTGACCATGCAGCTTGCGCATAACGTCGCGGAGACGACAGCATCGCATCGAAATGCATCATCAGCCTCAGAATCACTCGACCAGCCATGCCACGAGCATTGTCTGGTCGGTCACCATTCATGCTTTTGAAACTGGGAGATGCATTCGGCATTGCTCTGCCGATAGGATAATCGGTCAATGAAGCAAACCGGATAGGTCGATGGCGGTTAACCGGAGTTTTGAATTGTGCGCCACCAAGTTTCGTTATCGAGATACCAGCGAAGGGTTGATCGAAGGCCACTTTGGAAATCGTGATTGGGCGCATAGTCGAGTTCGGTGCGCGCCTTCGTTTCGTCGATTGCATATCGGCGATCATGGCCCTTACGGTCGGTCACGAAGGTCTTGAGGTCGCTCGTTGGCCTGCCATTCGCTGCGGGAGAGTCCGGGTAGCGAGACGCCAGTTCCCCGAATTCGCTAAACGCCTTGTCGACTTCGGAGCAGATCAGGTCGATCACGGCCATGTTCGGTAGTTCTTCACCACCACCGATATTGTAAGTCTCGCCTGGCTGGCCTTTGGCAAGGCACGCCTCGATGCCGCGGCAGTGATCATCCACATGCAGCCAGTCCCGTACGTTCATGCCGTCCCCATAAATGGGAAGGCTGCGACCATGTAATGCATTCAGTAGGAAGAGGGGAATCAGTTTCTCGGGGTACTGATAGGGCCCATAGTTGTTGGAGCAGTTGGTTGTGGTCACCTGCAGACCGAATGTGTGGTGATAGGCGCGAACAAGGTGATCGGATGAGGCCTTCGACGCCGAATAGGGAGAATTCGGCTGATATGGGTGGGTTTCGCTAAAGGCGTCGTCATCAGGGCCGAGCGACCCATAAACTTCGTCAGTCGATATGTGGTGGAAGCGGTGAGGGCGGCCGCTCCCTTCATCCAGCCAGACCGCTCGGGCAGCCTTCAAAAGACTGTTCGTGCCGAGAATATTGGTGTCGATGAAGGCGTCCGGCCCACTGATCGAGCGATCAACATGGCTTTCAGCCGCAAAGTGCACGATTGTGGCGATATCGCGCTCGTGAAGCAGTTTTTCGACGAGCTGGCCGTCGCGGATGTCACCGACGACGAGATCAGCCTGCCGCACACCCTCAATCGTCGATTTATTGCCTGCGTAAGTCAGACAGTCGAGAACGACGATAGTATCGTCTGGATGGTGACCTGCCCAATAGTGGACAAAATTGCCACCAATGAATCCTGCGCCTCCGGTTACGAGAAGGTTAGCCAAGTGCCTGTTCCTGTTGCAGCATAATGCGCAGGTTCTTGCGCCAATGAGTGTGGCCATCCCCCAGCAGTAGACGCGTGCCGCTACAATCAAGCAACGAATAGGCTGGGCGTGAGGCCGGTGTGGGATAGTCGGAGCTGGAAATCGGCGTTATCGGAATTGCGTCGCTCAACAGGCCGGTCGCCACGGCCTCTTCCTGAATTGCAGTGGCGAAGTCGTACCAGCTCGCAACTCCGGCGTCGCTGTGATGGAATGTGCCGGAAGCGTCTTTTTCGATCAATTTCCAGATGGTCGCTGCCAAACCGGGGGCCCAGGTCGGGGCTCCGATCTGGTCGGCCACCACGTTCAGCGACGGCTTCTCGTGCATCAAGCGAAGCATTGTACGAACGAAGTTGGCACCGCCCGCATTATACACCCACGCCGTTCGGACAAGGATATCGCTCGTGCGCAGGTGATCTTCACCCTCTGCCTTGGTGCGACCGTAGGCGGAAAGTGGGGCACGAATATCTTCGGGCCGATAGGGGCGGCTTGAAGCGCCGTCGAACACGAAGTCGGTTGAAATATGAACCAGCTTTCCGGCATGGGCTGAAACGAGCGCTTGGATCGCATCTGCATTTACAGCACGTGCTGTGGCTTCGTCTGTCTCGGCGCGGTCTACCGCAGTATAGGCGGCCGCATTTATAATGATATCCGGCTTTGATTTCGCGACAAGCGCGCTGATCGCTTCCGGATTGGCTAAGTCGCACTCCTCACTGCCAACGGCATGCAGTTTGACGTGGGCGGGGGCCAATGCGGTGAGATTGCTTCCCACCTGCCCTTTGGCACCTGTAATCAGGACTTTCATGCGAAAGGCGTCACTTCCCCAAGAGCCTTGCCCTCGCGGTCTTTTGCCGAAAGCCGGATCTCCAGTCCATTTGTCGGCCATTCGATACCAACGGTCGGATCGTCCCATGCAAGGGAGTGTTCGCTTTGCGGTGAATAGGGAGCGTCACACTTGTAGAGGAAATCGGTATCATCTTCGAGAGTAAGAAAGCCGTGAGCGAAACCTTGTGGAACCCAGAACATGCGTTTGTTCTGCGCCGAAAGCTCCACCCCTACCCACTTCCCATAGGTTGACGAGTTCCGACGAAGGTCGACAGCGACATCATAAACGGCACCGCTGGTTACCCGAACCAGCTTGCCCTGAGGTCCTGGGTTCTGGAAATGCATGCCCCGTAGTACTCCCTTTTGGGACCGCGAATGGTTATCCTGCACAAAGCTGATATCGAGGCCGTTCTCGGCAAATTCTTTACTACTCCAGCTTTCCAAGAAAAAGCCGCGCTCATCACCAAACACTTTCGGCTCGATGATCAGAGGACCCTCGATTTCGCAAGCCGAAAAATGCATCAGTTAGCCCCTTCGCGAAGCAAAGCCATCAGATAGTCACCATAGCCGGATTTAACGAGCGGTGCGGCGATCGCTTCCAGCTGAGAATCATCTATAAAGCCCTGCCTCCAGGCAATTTCTTCTGGGCAGCATATCTTGAGACCCTGACGCTCCTCGGTGATCCGCACGTAGCTCGCCGCATCAAGAAGAGAGCGATGTGTGCCTGTATCGAGCCATGCATAGCCACGGCCCATCATTTCCACAGACAGCTCGCCATCTTCGAGATACAGGCGGTTGAGGTCGCTGATCTCCAGCTCGCCTCGCGACGACGGCTTCAGGTCCCGGGCGCGGTCGACTACTGTCCCATCGTAAAAATAGAGGCCAGTCACAGCGAAGTGGGACTTCGGATAGGTTGGCTTTTCCTCGATCGAGAAGGCCCGACCTTCTTCATCAAACTCGACAACGCCATAAGCTTCGGGGTTGTTCACCCGATAGGCGAAGACACTGGCACCGGTTTGCCGGGACATTGCGCTAGTGAGCAGGGCGGGCAGGCCATGCCCGTAGAAGATGTTGTCACCTAGGACCAACGCGCTCGGCTGGTTGCCCACGAAATCGGCACCGATATGGTATGCCTGAGCGAGCCCGTCAGGGCTCGCTTGGGTTGCATATGAGAGCGCCACACCAAAGTCCGAGCCATCTCCAAGGACCCGCTGGAACTGTTCCTGATCTTCCGGCGCGGTGATGATGAGAATATCGCGAATCCCCGCCAACATAAGTGTGGAAAGCGGGTAATAGATCATTGGTTTGTCATAGACAGGCATAAGCTGTTTCGACACGCCACGTGTCAGCGGATAAAGCCTGGTACCCGATCCGCCTGCCAAAATGATGCCTCGTCTCGCGATAGTACTCAAAGTTGTGTCCTAATAATGGTATCCCGCCATCGACCGCGACTTGCAGCCCGATACCGTGAGGTCAACTGCAATCAATTGCCGAATGAGGTGCACTAACTCCGTCCGATACCCAAGCCTTGTCTAGGTGCAGCCTGCGTCCTAGCCCGCTAAAAATTTATCTCTCAAAGGACCGTTGTGTGCAGAGCCCAAAAATTGAACTGAAAATACTGGATGAACGACTGCATGATTGGGGGCCACCCCGATACCAGACGGAAATGTCGGCCGGGATCGATCTCTATGCGTGCTTAGATGAACCGCTAGTTTTGGAACCGCAGGCACCGGCCGTTCTGGTTCGATCGGGCATCGCCCTCCTGATGAATGATCCTCATATGGTGGGCTTTCTGCTCGCACGATCGGGATTGGGGCACAAGAAGGGGCTCGTTCTTGGGCAGGCTGTCGGCACGATCGACGCTGATTACACGAACGAGATTTTCATCAGTGCCTGGTTGAGAACTCCTCCTGGCAGTGAGAGTTTGACAATCGAGCCCGGTGATCGAATCGCCCAATTGGTATTCGTGCCAATTCTGCGGCCGACATTCGAAGTCGTTTCCGAGTTTTCCGCTTCCACTGAACGCGGGAAGGGGGGATTTGGATCTACCGGAGTATCACGTACGTAAGGTAGATGATGGACACGAAGAAGGGCGGCCTCGATCCGAGGCCGCCCTTCTTATGATAGACTGAAGTCGTCGCGCTGAGTCAGTCCACGCGGCGTACCGTCGTTTTTTCCGGTGCGATCGAGATGCGCAGCGTTTCTCCCGAATTACCGGGGAAATCCGTGAACATCGCTTCGACCAAGTTCGGGACAAGATACTGAAGGCGGTTCGAAGTCGATACAGCCTGCGCCTTACCTTCGAAGAGCCGTTCACCCGTTGCAGCCCGATCGATCTTCATATCGATGCCACTCGTGTAAACGGTATAGCTACGGACATCGGGGCTGCCAAACCAGGGGTCATAGAAACCGTAGCCCCAGCGACTGCCATAGAAGGGGCGTCCGTAACCCAAGCGCGACCGGTAACCCCACCGCGAACGATAGCCGTACCATGGATCATAGAACGGATCGTTGAAGCCAGTTGTCCGTACGCGCTCGCGCCCATTGTCGACACCGTAATCGAAGCGCACCAGCAACGAAGCGTTGTCCGCAGATGCCGCTTGCGCATAGCCGAGACGCGACATTTGGGCCTCCACGAGATCGGCATATTGCGCGAATTCCAAGCCACCAGCCAGCGCCGGATCGTCTGCCACCACGAAGTAGCTTTCACCTTGTGGCGCAGGCAGCTGCGTCTGGAAACGCGACACGTCGGCGTTGAATGGAGTGGCGCAGGCAGCGAGGCCGGCTAGGATCATCGGTACAGAGGCGAGCTTGAGTTTGCGCCCCAAACCATTCTTACGGTTAGTCATGCTCAGTCCTTTTCGAACATCTGCGCTCATATAAGGCATTCGCAGATATTTGCAGCCCACCGCTCCCCTAGGGCGTACTGCCAGTTACTGTGCACGGGATTAGACGAATGGGGATGAACCCGGATTGAATATCCAGATTCACCTTTGATGCAACTGCTGGAGCCTTTATCTCACCAAACCCAATGCGGTATAAGCTGCATCCAGCGTCGGCCGTCCCAGCTCGCGAGCGCGTGAGGCACCGCGCGCAAGAATCGCGTCCAGCGCTTCACGATCGGTCAGCAGATCGTTGAAGCGGGTCGAGATTGGTCGCAAGGTTTCCACCAGCAATTCGCCCAGCGCGGGCTTGAATGCCCCGAAACCTTCGCCGCCAAATTCACGCAGAACCTCATCAACGGTAGTATCGGCTACAGCTGCGTAAATGGTCACAAGGTTCAATGCCTCCGGCCGACCATCCAGTCCGTCCGCCTCGCTAGGCAGCGGTTCGGCATCGGTCTTTGCCTTCTTGATCTTCTTCATCACGGTGTCTGCATCATCGACGAGCTCGATCCGGCTCATTTCCGACGGGTCCGATTTGCTCATCTTCTTCGAACCGTCGCGCAGGCTCATGATCCGCGCAGCCCGCGGTGGGCTGATCGGTTCGGGCAGGGTGAACACTGGGGCATCTTCGGATGCAAAATCGTTGTTGAACTTTTGCGCTATATCGCGGGCTAGCTCGAGATGCTGCTTCTGGTCGTCACCTACGGGCACATGCGTCGCCTGATACAGCAACACGTCGGCTGCCTGCAGGACGGGATAGGTGAACAGGGCTGCGCTGGCACCTTCGCGGTTCTTGCCACTCTTGTCCTTGAACTGCGTCATGCGGTTCAACCAGCCCATGCGCGCCGTTCCATTGAGCAACCATTGCAGTTCCGCATGATGGGGGACCTGCGCCTGATTGAACAGCACACTCTTCTGCGCGTCAATTCCGCAGGCCACTAGCGCTGCGGCCATTTCCAGTGTCGCGCGCTTCAGTTCAGCCGGATCGTGCGGCATCGAAATTGCGTGGAGATCGGCAAGGAAGAACATGCATTGCTGTCCATCTGCCATCTCGTCCTGCATGCGCACCCAGTTGCGGATCGCCCCGAGATAATTGCCAAGGTGGAGATTGCCGGTGGGCTGGATGCCGGAAACTACGCGCATGTTTACTCGCTCATTCAGAAAGATTTTGCGGTTCCTCGCTCTGGGGGACCGCGCGTTTGCGCCGTAGCTGTGCAATGAGGTCCTTGTCGAGGGCCCCGACCAGATATGCCGTCGTGAAGAACACAGCGGCCCCGGCACCGACAAGTGCCGTAAGCGACCATATACGGTCCAACGCACCGCCCCGCCAGAAAGGCTCAAGCGCGGGGGTCATCCACCATAACAGCGCGCCCATTGCCGCTGTCGCAACGATCTGGCGCAAGATCCGCCCGGCCAGTTTACCGGTTAGATGAAACCAGCCGCGAATTTGTAAAATGGCGTACAACGTCAGAACGTTGAGTGTTGCTGTAATCGCAGTTGCCGCAGCCAGGCCGACGATACCGTAACGGGGGACAACATAAAAGTTCAGGGCAATATTGATCGCCAGCGCACCGGCGGCCACAAAAACCGGGGTGCGGGTGTCCTCGCGGCTGAAGAATGCCGGCTGGAAAACCTTGACTAGGACATAAGCCGGCAGACCACAGACCAATGCGATGACGATGTTGCCCATGATCGCTGTGTCTTCGGCTGCCATGCGGCCGCCTTGAAAGATGCCGGCGGTGAATGCTTCGGCGCAAATCGAAAGGGCCACGGCGCAGGGAAGGCACAACAGCATCGCGATTTCGACAGCATTGCCCTGCAGCCGCTGCGCTTCACCGTGGTTTTCCGATTGAATATGGCGCGCCAGCATTGGCAGGATCGCCGTGCCGAGCGCGATTCCGAAGATGCCCAGCGGCATCTGGTTGAGCCGGTCGGCAAGCTTCAAAAGCGTTAGCGAGCCCTGAGGCAGGCTGGTGGCGAAGAAAGTGTCCACCAACTGACTGATCTGATAAATGCCGGCGCCGAACGTTGCCGGCAGCATCAGCATCATCAGGCGTTTCACCTCGGGCGTGATTTTAGGTACCTTGATCTGCAGTTTCACGCCTGCGCGCTTAGTGGACCACCACATATAGGCAAGCTGGGCAAGGCCGGCGAGCGCCAGCGATATCGCGAGTGCCCAGGCTACCGGCAGATCGTCTTCGCTGTTGCCGCGCACATGCCACCCGGTAAGGATACCGCCGATCATGACGATATTGAGCAGCACCGGCACCACGGCGCCGGGGGCAAATTTCGAACGGGCGTTGAGTACGCCCGACAACATGGCGACCAGGCTAACCAGCGCGAGATAGGGGAAGGTCACCCGGCTCAGCATGACCGATAATTCGAACTTGCCCGGTACTTCCTGATATTCGCGTGCCAGCAGCCAGACGATCCCCGGCATGGCAATCATGCACAGGGCCGAGAAGCCGAGCAGGACCCATACGAATACTGACAGCACGTCGCTGGCGAAGCGATCAGCCGCCTCGTCGCCGCCATCTTCTTCTGCATGCAGCCGCCGCGTGTACATCGGCACAAACGCAACGCTGAACGCACCTTCTGCAAACAATCGGCGGAAGGTGTTCGGCAGGGTGAAGGCCAGTTGCCAGGCATCGGCAGCCAGGCCCGCGCCAAGGACGCGGGCCAATAGCATGTCACGGGCAAAGCCGAACACCCGACTGACTGCAGTCAGTCCGCCGATGGTGCCGACATTCTTGACCAGGCTCATCCTTCAGAGCCCCTTTGGCGCGTCAGCAGCTCAGGCTTCGCCAGCAGGAGGGGCCATGCCTTCGCCCTGCTGTTCCTGTGCACGAGCAGCAAGCTGCTGCTGGTAAAGTGCGCCGAAGTCCATCGGATCGAGCATCAGCGGTGGGAAGCCCGCATCGCGACTCGCATCGGCGATGACCCTGCGTGCGAAAGGAAAGAGGATGCGGGGCGCTTCCGCGAAAAGGAAAGCGTGTGCGTGCTCATCGGGCAGGTTGCGCATGCCCATCAGGCCACAATAATCGAGGTCGATGAGGTAGAGATTGCCTTTGCTGGTCTTCGCGGCGCAGGTAACCTTCAGCGTCACTTCATGCACTTCGTCCGAAATCTTGTCGGCGGCGATATTGACCTGCACATCAAGTTGCGGCTGCTCGTTCCACTGGAAGCACTGCGGTGCGTTCGGGTTCTCTACCGAGAGATCCTTGATATATTGCGAGATTACACCGGCACTGGGCAGATTGTCGGCGCCATTGGCCCCTGCTGCGGGATCGGGATTGATGTCGGTGAGAACGTCGCCTTCGTCGGCCATGTGCAGTCGCTTTCCAATTTTCCGAATTCGATTGGTCCGCGCGCTTTTGAATGGTGCGCCGGACTGGTGCGGCGCGCCGCCTAGCACTGTCCGGCGGCGGTATCAATGCGCGGCATGCCCCGGCTTTGTCAGCCGCATTGTTCATCGCAGGAACATTGTCGGTTTGTAATTCTTCCCTATCTAAGGCAGGACACACATTGGACTACCGGGAGGCAATGGCCCTTCCGGGAATTTAGTTGGGAAGCAGGTTGTTTAAGTGATTACCGAGATCGTCATCCTTGCCATGATCGCCGCCTTTCTCGGGTTGCGACTTTATTCTGTGCTCGGGCGTCGCTCGGAGCATGAGGAAGAGATCGTGCCGCGCCGGTTCGAGCGCAGCGATGCGCCACCGCCGGCAGACAGCGCGCCGCAGGCTGTGCGGCAGCCCGTCGTTCTGCGCGCGGGCGACAATCATGTCCCTGCCAACGAAACCGGTATCCGGGCCATTGCCGCTGCGGACCAGGGCTTCGACCTGCTCGGCTTCCTTGAAGGTGCGAAGAGCGCTTATGGCATGATCCTCGAAGCCTTCTGGAAAGGCGACCGGGAAACTTTGCGCGAACTGACCGACAAGGATGTTTACCAAAGCTTCGCCGGAGCGATCGATGCGCGGGAAAACGCGGGCGAGACGGTTGAAAACCGTCTTATACGGATCGAGGACGCAAGCGTGCGCTCGGCAGAACTCGATGGTCGCACGGCGCGCATTTCTGTGCTGTTTGTGGCCGATATTGCTGCCGTCACCCGTGACGCGAGCGGGAACGTGATCGCTGGTTCGCTGGACGATGCAATAGAGAGCCGGGACGTGTGGACATTCACACGCAATGTGGGTGCTTCCGATCCAAACTGGGTTCTCGACGAAACCGACGAAGGCTGACGCCTTTCATCATTCGGGAGGGATCATGCGTCATCTGTTTCTGATCGCGGCAACCGTGGCGCTTGCCGCATGCGGGAGCATGGTGCCTGATGCCCGCCCGCCGCAGAGCACGGTCCCCATTCCGCCGCCCACCACGACAGCACCCAATGCAGCTCTGGCGCCGATATCCCGTGGACCGGCAGCGACCTCGCTTGGGATTGCCGTTGCAGATGCCAGCGGCGCGCTTGCATCCTTTCGCGAATCCTGCCCCGCCATCCTGAAACGCGAAGATCAGAGTGGACTGACGCGCAGCGAAGACTGGCGCCCTGCTTGCGAAGCGGCGACCAACTGGCCCGTTTCCGATGCGCGCCGTTTTTTCAGCAGCTATTTCGAAACCGCCCGCGTCGGCGACGGTGCGGCTTTCGCAACCGGGTATTTTGAGCCGGAAATCAGCGGTAGCCGGACACGTGCACCGGGTTATGATGTGCCGGTCTATTCCATGCCGCCCGAACTGGTCCGCGACTGGCCGGACGACATGCCGCAAAGCGAACGCACTGGACGCCCGCCGCTCGGGCGCCGTGACGCCAGTGGCAAGTTCGTGCCATTTTACGAACGCGCGGAAATCGAGAAAGGCGCGCTTGCCAATCGCGGCCTGGAAATCGCATGGGCGGCCGATCCGGTCGAATTCTTCTTCCTTCAGATCCAGGGTTCTGGCCTGCTACGGCTGCCCGACGGTTCGCTGATGCGGATCGGATATGCTGGCCAGAATGGTCGCGAATATGTCGGCATTGGCAGCGTGATGCGGGAGCGCGGGATGATCGGCCCGGGCACGCCCTATGCAACGACGATGCAGGGCATCATGGCCTATATTCGCGATAACCCTGCCGAAGGGCAGGACGTGATGCGGCTCAACAGGAGCTGGATATTCTTCCGCGAACTCGACACCGACGGTCCGCTGGGCTCGCTCGGGGTGCCGGTGCGTCGCCAGTCCTCGGTTGCTGTCGACCCAAACTACGTCCCATACGGTGCGCCCGTATTTCTCGATCTCGAACATGATGTGGCGGACGGTTTGTGGATAGCCCAGGACACAGGCGGTGCGATCAAGGGGGCAAACCGTTTCGACACGTTCTGGGGCAATGGTGATGATGCACGCAGCATTGCCGGGGGGATGAGTTCGCGCGGCAATGCTCTCATCCTAGTGCCCAAGGGCACCATCCAGCGACATGAATCCGGCAGGTGAATGCGCCCAGGGGATTGTCTGCGGACGAGGCGGAGGCATGGGACAAGCTCGCCGCTACGGTGACGCCGTTGCACCCGGCCAGGCCGGTTAAGGCAAAGCTTGATCGTCAGAAAACAGTACCAACCGTTGCGAAACCGGCCAAGAAAGCAGGGCCGCAGCCTGCCTCCAGACCTGTTTCTGCCACACCAGCCAAGGCCGTGCCGGTGCAAGACCGGGGGCTGGATTCTCATTGGGATCGTCGGCTGAAATCGGGGCAATTACAGCCGGAACTGACACTCGATCTGCACGGACATAATCTCGATGAAGCCTATGATCGGCTGATAACCGGGGTCGCCCAGGCACGGGCCATCGGTGCGCGAACGGTGTTGCTGGTGACGGGTAAACCCCGCCCGGTCGAAGCGGCCGACAGAAGCGCGCGACGCGGCGCCATCCGGGCCAAGGTGCTGGACTGGCTGGCCGCTTCCAGCCACCATTCGGCGATCGCCGCCGTGCGGCGCGCTCACCAACGCCACGGTGGCGATGGGGCGCTTTACATCGTTCTCAGGCGTGATCGCTGAACGCGCGCAGCGTATCGCTCAAATCGCAGTGAACTGGATGCCAAAAGCCCCCGACATGGTGTCGGGGGCTCCTCGGTGGACGGCATAAGGGCCGTCTATGCGTTAAGGATGATATTTTCTGAAGGAAATGTCAAAACGGTCTGCGTTCATGACCTTGGTCCAGGCTTTGACAAAGTCCTTCCTGAACTTCTCTTCTCCACCCTTCTGTGCGTAGATTTCGCCGACTGCGCGTAGTTCCGAATTGGAACCGAAGACCAGATCGGCGCGTGTCGCGTGCCACTTCTCATGCCCTTCGGCGCGGTCGGTGGCGACATATTCCTCATCGCTGTCATCGGTCGGCTTCCACACATTGGTCATGTCGTAAAGGTTTACGAAGAAATCGTTGGTCAATTGGCCGGGGCGGTCGGTGAAATGGCCATGGCCACGTTCACCATGATTGGCACCAAGCACGCGGAGACCGCCGATCAGCACTGTCATTTCCGGCACCGACAGGCCAAGCAGACTGGCGCGGTCGAGCATCATTTCCTCGGTCTTCACGCTCATTTTCTTTGGCCTGTAGTTGCGGAAGGCATCTGCCTCCGGCTCCATCCAGTCGAAACTCTCGATATCGGTCTGCTTTTGAGTGGCATCGCCGCGGCCGCCGGTGAAGGGCACATCGGATGCGCCAGCCTGTTCAAGCGCAACCACGCCGCCGAGCACGATCGCGTCGGCCAGGCTCATGTCGCCCCGCAATCCATCGAGAGTGTCGAGGACCTGTTGCAGGTTTTCAGGTTCGTTGACGTCCCAGTCCTTCTGCGGGCTGAGCGCGATCCGAGCGCCGTTGGCACCGCCACGATGGTCCGACTTGCGGTAAGTGCTGGCAGATGCCCAGGCAGCCTTGATCAGCTGGCTGACGGTCAACCCGCTATCGGCAATCTTGCGTTTCACTTCGGACACTAGGCTGTCCGATGGCATGGTCCCTTCGGGCACCGGGTCCTGCCAGATCAGATCTTCCTGCGGCACATCAGGGCCGAGATAGCGGATCTTCGGCCCCATATCGCGGTGGGTCAGCTTGAACCAGGCGCGGGCGAAGGCATCTTTGAAGGCTTCGTGATCGGTGCGGAATCTCTCGCTGATCCTGCGAAAGCCCGGATCGCGTTTCATCTGCATATCGGCGGTGGTCATCATGGTCGGGACCTTCTTGGATGGGTCCCAGGCCGCCGGGGCCATGTCTTCTTGCTTCTGGTCGATAGGCTGCCACTGGTGTGCGCCTGCGGGCGATTTCACCAGTTCGTAATCGTAATCGAGCAGCAGGCGGAAATAGTTTGCACTCCATTTGTCCGGCGTGTTGGTCCATGCGCCCTCGATACCGCTGGTTACGGTGTGTTCGCCGATGCCGCCGTGGCTTTCGGTGGACACCCAGCCGAACCCCTGTGCCGCCAGATCGCCGCCGGCCGGAGCAGCGCCCAGCGTCGATGCGTCCCCATTGCCATGGGCCTTACCGAATGTGTGCCCGCCAGCAGTGAGGGCGACGATTTCCTCATCGTTCATCGCCATGCGTTTGAAGGTCTCACGCAGATCGCGCGCCGCCCCTTCGTCATCATGCGGGTTGCCCTGTGGGCCTTCCGGATTGACGTAGATCAGCCCCATCTGGATCGCGGCCAGGGGGCCTTCGATCTGTTCGAACCCATGCTCTGGTGCGATGCGGGTCTGAACGTCCTCGTTCACCCATTTATCCTCGCTACCCCAGTAAATGTCGCGTTCGGGCTCGAACACATCCGCCCGACCGCCGCCGAAGCCGAAGATCGGTCCGCCCATGCTTTCGATGGCGACATTGCCCGCCAGGATGAACAGGTCCGCCCAGGAGATGTTCTGGCCATATTTCTGCTTGATCGGCCACAGCAGCCGGCGGGCCTTGTCGAGATTGCCGTTGTCGGGCCAGGAATCGAGCGGGGCGAAGCGCTGCTGTCCACTGTTGGCGCCGCCGCGGCCATCCGCCGTGCGATAGGTGCCCGCTGCGTGCCATGCCATGCGGATAAAGAAGGGGCCGTAATGGCCATAGTCAGCCGGCCACCAAGGCTGGCTATCGGTCATCAAGGCGTGGAGGTCAGCCTTCAGGCCTGTGTAGTCGAGCGCGTTGAACGCCTCGGCATAGTCGAAATCTTCGCCCAGCGGATTGGTCGGGCCATTGGGATTGAGGATCTCTGTCGCCAGCATTTCCGGCCACCAGTCCTTGTTGGTGCGGCCCAGAAGAGCCCGTATGCCGCCGTCGCCGTGCATCGGGCAGCCACTCATTTCGCCTGTCTTCGCGTCCATCGCTCGTTTCTCCACTTCACATCTATCGGGGGGATCATGAAAAGGAGGATGGGCTTTCGGCGATAATTCGTCCAATCGATTAATTGCGTATTATTGAGAGCTTTATACGATCAATGGCGCTGCCTGCGTCCAAAGCAAAAGCGCCGCCATCCCAATGGAATGGCGGCGCTTTCCGCATTCGGGTTCTGACCGATCAGGCCGCCTGTGCGATGTCGTCCACCGGCTCGGTACGGATGAGATAATCGAACGCCGAAAGGCCCGCTTTCGACCCTTCACCCATGGCCACGACGATCTGCTTGTAAGGCACATCGGTCACATCGCCGGCACCGAACACGCCCGGCAGATTGGTGCGGCCTTCCTCGTCGGTGATGATTTCACCGAACTTGGTCAGCTCGAGGCCGGAATCCTGCAGCCATTCGGTATTAGGGACCAGCCCGATCTGGACGAACACGCCCTCCAGTTCGATGCGGCGTTTCTCGTCGCTGGTGCGATCCTTGACTACCAGCCCGTCCACCTTGCCATCCGTGCCGGTGATTTCGGTCGTCTGACCGCTCGTAATGATCTCCACGTTGTCCATGCTGCGCAGCTTCTTCTGCAGCACTTCGTCGGCGCGCAGTTTGCTGTCAAATTCGACTAGCGTGACATGGCCGACGATCTTGGCAAGGTCGATTGCTGCTTCGACGCCCGAATTGCCACCGCCGATCACCGCGATGCGCTTGCCTTTGAACAACGGACCATCGCAGTGGGGGCAGTAAGCTACACCCTTGTTCCGATATTCCGCTTCGCCTGGAACACCGAGATTGCGCCAGCGTGCACCCGTCGCCAGGATAAGGCTGCGCGATTTGAGGCTGGCACCATTATCGAATTCGACGGTGTGCAGCCCGCCTCGCTTCTGCGCGGGAATCAGCTTCACCGCCTTGGCCAGATCCATCAGGTCGATGTCATATTCGCCGACATGGCGTTTGAGTTCGCCTGCCAGCTTCGGCCCTTCGGTATAGGGGGTGCCGGGCAGGTTCTCGATGCCCAGCGTGTCATGCAGCTGCCCGCCAAACCGTTCCGCGGCGATCCCGGTGCGGAAGCCCTTTCGGGCAGTGTAGATGGCGGTCGCGGCACCGGCGGGTCCGCCGCCGATCACCAGCACTTCGAACGGGTCCTTGGCCGACAGTTTCTCGGCCGCTTTCGCGGCGCTGCCGGTGTCGATCTTGGCCAGGATTTCGGCCAGTTCCATCTTGCCGTTGTAAAACGGTTCGCCGTTGAGGAAAGTGGCGGGCACGGCCATTACTTCGCGGCTGTCGACTTCGTCCTGGAATGCGCCGCCTTCGATCAGCGTTGCCGTGATGCGCGGATTTTCCAGCGCCATCAGCGTCAGCGCCTGTACCACATCCGGGCAGTTGTGGCAGCTTAGCGAGAAATACATCTCGAAATTGAAATCGCCTTCCAGCCCGCGGATCTGTTCGAGCAGATCGGCATCGACTTTCGGCGGATGCCCACCGGCCCACAGCAGTGCAAGCACCAGGCTGGTGAATTCGTGCCCCATCGGCAGGCCGGCAAACCGCACCCATTTTTCCGGATTGCTCGCACGGCGAATGACGAAGCTCGGCTTGCGATCATCGGCGCCATCGAAACTCGCGCTCACCAGATCGTGCAGGGCGGCTATTTCCTCGAGCAATTCACGTGTCTGTGCGCTCTTCGAATCTTCTCCGAGCGAGGCAATCAATTCCACCGGTTCGCGCAAATTGGCGAGGTAGGTCTTGAGCTGCTGTGTCATCGTTGCGTCGAGCATGGGCGGACTCCGGGCGTCGAATGGGACGGGATTGAAAATTTTTTTGGGGAGAGGAAAAGGCCCGGGGCGGGGGGAGGGGGGATGCCCCGGGCCTTCCAGCGACCCGAGTCAGGCTCGGGTTCTTGTTCGATCGCCGCTAGGCAGACCAAACTGTCGCGTTGCTGAACGCGTTAGAGTTTGCCGACGAGGTCGAGCGAAGGAGCAAGCGTATCACTGCCTTCTTCCCACGCAGCCGGGCAGACCTGGCCGGGATTGGCGCGCACATACTGGGCTGCCTTGATCTTGCGGGCGAGTTCATTGGCATTGCGGCCGACACCTTCGCAGGTCTGTTCCATGATCTGGATGACACCGTCCGGATCGACCACGAAGGTCGCGCGATCGGCCAGGCCCACACCTTCGCGCAGAACGTCGAAGTTGCGCGCGAGAATGTGGTTCTGGTCACCCAGGAACGGGAACTTCAGCTTACCGATCTTTTCGGAAGTGTCGTGCCATGCCTTGTGGCTGAAATGCGTGTCGGTCGACACGGCATAGACTTCCACGTCCATCTTCTGGAGCATGTCGTACTGTTCGCCCAGATCTTCGAGTTCGGTCGGGCAGACGAAGGTGAAATCGGCGGGATAGAAGAAGAATACCGCCCACTTGCCCTTCACGTCTTCGTCGGTAACATCATAGAAGTCTTCGCCGGCCTTGAAGGCAGTGGCGGTGAACGGTTTGATCTGGCTTCCAATAATACCCATGACTGTGATTCTCCGTTTTGCGGGTTGAAATTGCTGAGCCCCAGATAGGGGCTGTTTCAATCCAGAAAAGCGATATGTTGCGATTGCGAACATCGGAATAATCGATCAATCCGATGGCGTTTTCGGAAAGTGCAACAGCTTTGGGAATTTACTGCATCGTAACCGATGGGCGCTGGCTGAGATCGGCGCAACAAAACAGGGCAATATCTATTATCCGCACTGCGCGCGATGCAGCAGCATGTGATCCGCCAGCACCAGCGCCATCATCGCTTCGACCACAGGTGTACCACGGATGCCGACGCAGGGGTCGTGGCGGCCCTTGGTGCGCACCTCTGTCGCTTCGCCTTCGCGTGTGATGCTGGCCACCGGGGTGAGGATCGAACTGGTCGGCTTGAAAGCGATACGACAGGTCACAGGTTGCCCGGTGCTGATCCCGCCCGCGATGCCGCCCGCGTGGTTGGCCTCAAATTCAGGGCCATCCGCGCCGGGCGCCATCGGATCGGCGTTCTGCTCTCCGGTCAGCCGCGCGGCGGCGAAACCGTCGCCGATTTCCACGCCCTTGACCGCATTGATGCTCATCATGCCTGCTGCCAGATCGCTGTCGAGCTTGGCGTAGATCGGCGCGCCCCAGCCAGCGGGCACGCCCGTGGCAACGCATTCGACCACCGCGCCCAGCGATGATCCTGCCTTGCGCGCTTCGCCGATCATCGTCTCCCACCGCTTCGCCGCTGCTGCATCGGGGCACCAGAAGGGATTGCGCGCGATTTCTTCGGCATCGAAGTTTGCGCGATCGATCGCGTCCCCGCCGATTTCCGCGACATAGGCGATGATCGACACCCCGCCGATTATCTTGCGGGCGACGGCACCGGCGGCCACGCGCATCGCGGTTTCGCGTGCGCTGCTGCGCCCGCCACCGCGATAATCGCGAAAACCGTATTTCGCGTCATAGGCATAATCGGCGTGACCGGGGCGATAGGTATTGGCGATTTCCGAATAGTCTTTGGATCGCTGGTCGGTATTCTCGATCAGCAGGCCGATCGACGTGCCGGTCGTCCTGCCTTCGAAGACGCCGGACAGGATACGCACCGCGTCCGGTTCCTGCCGCTGGGTGGTGAATTTGTTCTGGCCCGGCTTGCGGGCATCGAGAAACGGCTGGATATCACTTTCCGCCAGCGCGATGTCCGGCGGGCAGCCGTCAACCACCGCGCCGATGGCAGGGCCGTGGCTTTCGCCCCAGGTTGTGAAGCGCAGGACGCGTCCGAATGTATTCCAGCTCATGCGTGTGTCTTAGCGCAAGTGGGGCGGCTGTCGAGCGGAGGGGCAGCCAATATTTTCCTACATCGCGCCAACTTGGCATGGTGTGCGGATGGTCCAACCTTTCACCACCCTCAGCCTTCTATCCTCACTGAACAGGGCAGCTTTTGGGGCCGCGGGCCTTTTTGTTCTTGTACAGTGTAACAGGCGGTCCATGTTTCAGCTTCGTGGGCGGAAGGCTGAACAGGTTTACGGCAGCCGGTCGCGTACAAATGCGCGGCAGGGCTAGCCAAATCGGCGGCGATTCGGCAGGAACAAAACATGATTGCAAAGCTGAAGGGTCTGCTGGACGAAACCGGTGCCGATTGGGCGGTGATCGATGTCGCCGGTGTCGGCTACCTCGTTCATTGTTCGGTCCGTACGCTCACCGCATTGGGCAATGTGGGGGAAGCCTGCACGGTTTATACCGATCTGCAGGTTTCCGAAAACGACATGCGCCTGCTGGGCTTTGCCGAAGCGGCAGAGCGTGACTGGTTCCGCCTTCTCACACAGGTCCAGGGGGTGGGTAGCAAAGTGGCGCTGGCCATTCTGTCGGCCCTGTCGACGGGCGAAGTGCAGCAGGCCTGCGCCCAAGGCGATGCCGCGATGATCGCCCGGGCGAACGGGGTCGGGCCCAAGCTTGCCGGGCGTATCGTCAACGAACTGAAAGACAAGGCCGGCGCGCTTCCGGGCGGCTTCGGCGGGGGAGGGGGCGCTGCCACGATTCCAGCAGGTGGCAGCGCCGCCGATGCCGTCAGCGCGCTCGAAAATCTGGGCTTCAAACCCGCCGTGGCTGCGCGAGCGGTGGCCGCAGCCCAGGACGAACTGGGCGAAGGTGCGGACGAAGGGGACCTTATCCGGGTGGCATTGAAGAGGGCAGCCGGATGAGCGGGAGAGCCCTTTTCCTTGTTTCCCTCTGGGTCGCGCTGCTTGCTTTCGTCGGCTGGTGGTTCGGTCGGTCGGAACGCTGCCTTGCGCGCGAACCGAAGGGCTATTGGGGCTTCGTCGGTCCTGAGATTGACCCGCGCAGCCACTGCGAGCGGCTAGATAGCCCGGTGTCCGCTTTATGACCGATCCTGTCCCTCTTCACACTGCGCGGCGTCAGCCGGAAGATCCGGATGCGGCACTGCGGCCCAAATCGCTTGGCGAGTTCGTCGGCCAGAAGGCTGCGCGCGAGAACCTGCGCGTTTTCATCGAGGCCGCCCGCGGCCGCGGCGAGGCGATGGACCATGTGCTGTTCTTCGGCCCGCCGGGCCTGGGCAAGACGACGCTGGCGCAGATCGTGTCCAAGGAACTGGGCGTCGGTTTCCGCGCCACCAGCGGGCCGGTGATCGCCAAGGCGGGTGATCTGGCCGCGCTGCTGACCAATCTCGAGCCCAACGATGTGCTGTTCATCGACGAAATTCACCGGCTCAATCCGGTAGTGGAAGAGGTGCTCTATCCCGCGATGGAAGACCGCGCTCTCGATATCATTATCGGCGAAGGGCCGAGCGCGCGCAGCGTGCGGATCGATCTGCCGCCTTTCACGCTGGTCGGCGCAACCACGCGGCAAGGCCTGCTCACCACCCCGCTGCGTGACCGGTTCGGTATACCCGTCAGGCTGAATTTCTACACTGAAGACGAACTGCTCAAGGTCGTCACGCGCGGGGCTGGGCTTCTCGGCATGGGGATAGATGAAGGCGGAGCCCGAGAAATCGCCCGCCGGTCACGCGGAACGCCGCGTGTTGCTGGGCGATTGATGCGCCGTGTCCGCGATTTCGCCTCTGTTCTCGGCGAACCGGTGGTCACATCCAGAGTGGCCGATGAGGCACTCACACGGCTCGAAGTGGACCGCCTCGGCCTTGACGCGATGGACCGGCGCTATCTCACTATGATCGCTACAACCTACAAGGGTGGGCCGGTCGGTGTCGAAACGCTTGCCGCTGGCCTGTCGGAGCCGCGCGATACGGTGGAAGAGGTTATCGAACCCTATCTGATCCAGCTCGGCCTGATCGCCCGCACAGCCCGGGGGCGCTGCCTGAACGATGGCGGCTGGACCCATCTCGGCCTGTCTCCCCCGTCGAAGCCGCAGACCGATATGTTCGATAATTGAGAGGGGGAATTTGGTCCCGAAACGGGACGGGCGTTCCGCAACCCTCGCATTTCCCGCGAAAAGTCATTTTCATAGCGAGTTAGTAATCAGTAATCGTGCGTGAACACCCGGGAGGGGGATTCGCGACAACACTATGCCGGATCGCGATAAGGGTATCGGAACGTCCAGTTTCTCCTGACGCGGTCGCAAAAGGAAGTCGAAGCGATGTCGGTCAAGTCAGCTCTTGCCAAACTTTCGGCCACGGCGGCAGGCGGTGCCTTGCTTGCCGGCGGCGCGGTGCACGTTGCCGAAAAGCCGCTTACCGACAATCCGCAGTACAAGACGAAGTCGATCAAGCAGGCCAAGCCGCGGACCACGCCCCGGCCAACCGTGCCGCGGGCACGCACTATCCCGCCGCGGCAGGTGGAGTGCGTCCCTGCCGATTCGCCAGAGGCAGCGTACGACCCGAACAACATATGCCCGCCGGTCTATCGGCAGGCGATGGTTCCCGTGCCGGTTCCGCCGCTGCCTGATCCGGCTCCCGTGGTTGGTGGCGGTGCGACCCGCTCGATCCCAAGTGGTGGATATGGCGGCGGCTACGGGGGCGGCTTTGGTGGGGGATTCTTCGGCGGGTTTTTTAGCGGCTCTAGTGGTGGCGGCAGTGTCGTGGTCACTTCCACAACCTCGGGTAGTTCCACCTCTACCTCGACTGGCGGTACTTCCACTTCGAGCGGGGGTTCATCCACTTCTACCGGCGGCAGTTCGACATCGACTTCAAGTGGGGGAAGTTCGAGCTCTACCTCCAGTGGCGGCAGCTCCACGTCGACATCCACTGGTGGCGTGAGCACGACGACCTCGTCATCCACCTCGACGGGGGAAGTCAGTTCGACGACTTCGACCTCGGGCGATGTTTCTACGAGCACATCGAGCAGTACCTCCACGTCGGGCAATGTGTCGACCAGCACGAGCAGCAGCAGTTCGAGCAGTTCGTCGAGCAGCACTAGCTCCAGCAGCTCTTCCAGTTCGTCGACGTCCGGCAGTTCCTCGACCAGCACCTCGACGAGTTCGGGCACCACCAGTGGAACAACAAGCGGTACCGATGTTCCGGCACCCCCGATGATGGCGCTATTCGGTATGGCGGCAGCTGCGATTCTGGGCCGCCGCAAGTTTCGCATCAGGCGCTCTGCCTGAGACGTATTGGCTGTGCTGGCCTAATCGCGCTGACGCAGGCTCCATTCGCCCTGCCTGTACCACTGCGTCACCACATATTTCTTGCCCGCTGTTACGGGTAAGGCAGCGTGCCGTGTCGCCGGGTTCGGGCGGCCCGTGCGATCCATATTGTCCCATAACACCAGTAGTCCAGGCTGGGGCGTAATTTTCAGATCCAGTTCCGGAAAGTCGGTCTCCCCACCGGCTTCAACGGCATTGAGATAGACCATCGCGGTCCAGCTGCGCTGCCCTCCACGTCGTCGCTCCGTTTGCCAGTGAGGCCGATCGAGGCGGAAATGATCGCGATGGTGCCGGTATTCCTCGCCGACCCGATATCGCTGCCCCTGCAGCGGTTCGGCATGTTCGGGATCGATACCGGTAACTCCGCCGATCCTTGCAGCCAGCGCCTTGGTTTCCCGCAAGTCTTGCGAAAAGAAATGTGTCGAACTGGTGCGGCCCTTGGGAGCAGTTTTTTCCGAAAACAGGACGGAAGGCTGAATGCGGCTATCGATAACAGAGATAAGCTTGCGGCATTCCTGCTCCGAAAGGAGCCCGGGAAGCAGGAAGAGATCGGCTTTGTCGCCGCCTTTCGCTTCGATTTCCGGATGGATCAGCAGGCGCTCACGAACCTTGACGCCTATGGCAGAAAGAACTGCAGGATCAGCCCGTTCGTCGATCGGAGAACGTTTGAACACCCGAGACAGGCGGTCGATGATCGCCATGTTAAATGCGAGGCCGACTGACTGGGAGAGCTTGCTTCTCCCAAGCGAGGATACCGCCCTTCATATGCAGAGCCATTTCACCGGCGGTCGCCAGCTTTTCCGCTGCAACACCCGACCGGCGATCTGACCGACAGTACAAAATGCGCTCGGCACCGCGAGGATCGGGTAGGGCGGCTGGGTCGAACTCATTTAGAGGGATGTTGATTGCGCCCCTCAAATGGCCTGCGGCAAATTCTTCTGGAGTACGTACATCGATAAGCTGGATATTTTCACCAGCGTCCAGCCGTAGGGCCAGTGCCTTCGGCTCGATCATGAGTACTCCGGCCTGGCTTCTGGCACTGGCTTCCCGGCCAGTGTCTCGGGCACCCGCAGAGCAGGCGGCGAGCACGCTCGCCGCCGCTGTTGCAACAAGCGCCCGTGCAATCACGCAGTGGCCAGTTTGCGCAGAACGTACTGGAGAATGCCCCCGTTGCGGTAATACTCCATCTCGTTTGCGGTATCGATCCGGCACAGCGCGGTGAAGCTGAAAGTCGAACCATCTTCGCGGACGACCTCGACTTCAATGTCTTGACCAGGTGTGAGATCAGCCAAACCCTTGATCGAGAAGCTGTCGGTCGCGGTGAGGCCGAGCGAAGCGCGGGTTTCGCCATCCTTGAACTGGACCGGAAGCACACCCATGCCGACGAGGTTGGAACGGTGGATACGTTCGAAGCTTTCGACGATGACTGCGCGCACACCCAGCAGGATCGTGCCCTTTGCCGCCCAGTCGCGACTGGAACCGGTGCCGTATTCCTTGCCCGCGATAACCACGAGCGGAGTGCCGTCTTCCTTATGCTTCATGGCAGCATCGTAGATTGCCATCTGCTCGCCGTTATAGGTGGTGTAACCACCCTCGACGCCGGGTACCATTTCATTCTTGATGCGGATGTTCGCGAAAGTGCCGCGCATCATCACATCATGGTTTCCTCGGCGTGAACCGTAGGAATTGAAGTCCTGCTTGGAGACCTGGCGGCTCTTGAGGTATTCCCCGGCCGGACTGTCCTCCTTGATGGAACCGGCTGGAGAGATGTGGTCGGTGGTAACCGAATCGCCGAGGATCGCGAGAGGTTTCGCGCCGGTGATGTCGCCGACCGGAGCGGGTTCCATACCCATACCCTCGAAATAGGGCGGGTTGGCAACGTATGTGCTGGTCGGGTTCCAGCGATAGGTGTCGCTCGCCTCGACATTGATCGCCTGCCAGTGCTCATCGCCCTTGTAGACGTCGGCATAACGGGTTTCGAACATCTGGCGGTCGATGTTCGCGGCGCGGTGCTGGCGCACTTCTTCGTTGGTCGGCCAGACATCTGCCAGCATCACGTCGTTGCCGTCCTGGTCCTGGCCCAATGGCGTTTCGGTGATGTCCTGCGTTACCGTGCCAAGGATCGAATAGGCGACCACCAGCGGCGGCGAAGCGAGGAAGTTGGCCCGCACGTCGGGCGACACGCGACCTTCGAAATTGCGGTTACCCGACAGTACGGAAGCGGCAACGATGTCGTTATTGTTGATTGCATTGCTGATCGGCGGGGCCAGCGGACCGGAGTTGCCGATGCACGTCGTGCAACCATAGCCAACGAGGTCGAAACCCATGGCGTCCAGATCGTCCTGCAGGCCCGACTTCACGAGGTAGTCGGTAACCACCTGAGACCCCGGCGCGAGGCTGGTCTTGACCCACGGCTTGGGCTTCAGGCCCTTCTCATGTGCTTTTTTGGCAACCAGGCCCGCTGCAATAAGAACGTCCGGGTTTGAGGTGTTGGTGCAGCTTGTAATTGCAGCGATCACGACGTCGCCATCGCCCACGTCATGGCCCTTGCCGTCAACATCGACGCGTACCGGCGCATCTTTCTTGTAAAGCGTCTTGAGGTCGGTGTTGAAAAGCTCGTCCACCTGAGGAAGCGCAACGCGATCCTGCGGGCGCTTGGGGCCGGCAAGCGAAGGGACGACCTTCGAGATGTCGAGTTCAAGCGTCTTGGTGAACACCGGTTCGTTTTCCGGAGTGAACCACATGCCCTGTTCTTTCGAATAGGCTTCGACCAGTGCGATTGCGTCTTCATCGCGGCCGGTCAGGCGCATATATTCGAGCGTTTTGTCATCGATACCGAAGAAGCCGCAGGTGGCACCATATTCCGGGGCCATGTTCGCTATGGTTGCACGATCGGCGAGTGTAAGGTTGGCAACGCCTTCGCCGTAGAACTCCACAAACCGACCGACAACGCCGACTTCGCGCAGCATCTGGACGCAGGTCAGCACCAAGTCGGTGGCGGTCACGCCTTCAGCCATCGCGCCGGTCAGCTTGAAACCGACGACTTCGGGGATCAGCATCGACACCGGCTGACCAAGCATGGCAGCTTCGGCTTCGATTCCGCCTACGCCCCAGCCCAGAACGCCCAAGCCATTGATCATGGTGGTGTGGCTGTCGGTGCCGACGCAAGTGTCGGGGTAAGCAACCATCTGGCCATCTTCACCAGCCGAGGACCACACGCCCTTGCCCAGATATTCGAGGTTTACCTGATGGCAAATGCCGGTGCCGGGAGGCACGGCGGTGAAGTTCTGAAAGCTTTTCGAGCCCCATTTGAGGAAATCGTAGCGCTCCGCATTGCGGGCGTATTCCAGCTCCACGTTCTTTTCGAAAGCCTTGGGATGACCGAATTCGTCGACCATTACCGAGTGGTCGATAACCAGGTTTACGGGAACCTGCGGGTTGATCTTGTCGGTTTGACCGCCGAGCTTGCCGATCGCATCACGCATCGCAGCAAGGTCCACTACGCAGGGAACGCCGGTGAAATCCTGGAGCAGAACGCGCGCCGGGCGATACTGGATTTCCTTACCCGTGCTCGGATTCTTCTGCCAGTCGGCGATGGCTTTGGCATCATCGGTCGACACGGTGAACCCGCCGTCTTCGAAGCGCAGCATGTTTTCCAGCAGGACCTTGAGGCTGAAAGGCAGCTTCGACACATCGCCAATTGTCTTTTCCGCTTTGGCGAAGGAGTAATAGGCATAGTCCTTTCCGTTCACGGTGAGAGTTGAGCGGGTTCCGAGCGTGTCCTTGCCGACCTGGGTCATGCGCGCGTATTTCCTTTCAGTTGAGAGCCGTCACCCGACCAATGGACAGGGCGGCAGAATGTGCCGCGCACCTGCGCCGAAGCCGCGAAAAAATCAAGTGCGCGGCAATGAACCGGCGGGCTTTCAGGGAACTCGGCCCAAGTTTCGATGGTTATTGGGGCAAAATCATGGCAATTATGTCGTATTCGCCGAATTGGCTGAATGAGGGAGTTTTCTATGTCTCCGCTATCGGACGCGGGCAAGCGCTCACGTCGTCCGCTTCGCATTGCAGTAACAGCTGCGGCACTTGGCATCGCCGGCTGCTTTGCCGCCGCCTTCACTTTTGCTGATGAACCGGCAGAGGCCGGGCAACAACAAGGCCAAGCTGCGTTGCAGTACAGCCGCTAAGGCACGTCCGGCACGATTGCGGCACGGCGCTTGCGGGTGGCCAGCCAACAGGACGCGATTATGACCGTGGCGCCGATGATCGTCGGCAAGGTCAGAGGTTCGGCGAAAAACAGCCATCCGAACAGAGAAGCCCACAAAAACCCTGAATATTCCAATGGAACCAGTATCTGGGTTTCTGCACGCGCGTATGCCCATGCCAGCCCCATTGCGCTTGCTACAGTAAGTACGGCCGCGGCGGCCAGATCAATGATTGTTTCGGAGCTGGGCATCTCGAACAGAAACGGGGCGGCCAGGCCAAGGATCATCATCGATACGCCCGAATGGAAAGTGGCGATTTCGGCGGGGCCGGCGAGCTGGGATTGCCGCCGGATCAGGATGAAACTGTAGGCATACAGCAGCGCAGACACCAGAATCGCGGCAAGCCCCAAGGCTGTATCGCCATCAAAATCGGACTGACCAACCTTTCCACCTATGATGATCAATGTTCCAACAAACCCGAGGATAGAGGCGAAGACCGCTTCGCGGCGTATCGTTTCGCCAAGCATGACCCGTGCGAGATACAATGCGATCAGGGGAGCGACGAAACTGATCGCGATTGCTTCGGCCAGCGGCAGCGTTGTGATGGAATAAAAGAAGGTGAGCGCCATGAATGTCGCCACCGCCGAACGTTGCAGATGGAGTTTTAGGACTTCCCGTCGCGGCCAGCGACCACCGCGGGCGAGCCACAGTGGGAGTGCGACGCCAGTTCCAATGACGGAACGCAGCCATGCAGCCGTGAGTGCCCCCACGGCGAGTGCGGCGCTTTTCATGAAGGCATCCATCAAGGACAGGCACGCAACCGCAAAGGCAGCCGTAAAGAGCGGCAACAAGGCATGGTCTCGTGTCACGCAAGCGCTGTATCGGCCCAATCCTATGCAGTCACCGACAATTCAGGCCTGTGAAAGAAGGGATATTGGAATAGGTTCGCGCATTGGGTTATTGTATCGCTACACGCGCTGATGAGCGCGGGCGCATTTGGTAGGAATTATGACACGTTTTCGTTTGATTTTCGGTACTGCAATGGGTGCGGCGCTTTGTGCAACTTCAGTCCTGGCTCAGGATAACGGGCCGGAAGATCTGGTCCCGCCTGAACCTGCCAAGGTTACCGAAAAGCTGCCAGATTACACGACCGACGCACAGAAGCCGGCTGCGAAACCCAGTGTCAGCAACAGCTTCGGCGATATCCGCACATCCTCGGGTGAAGTGGTGCAACAATTACCCGTGCTGGTGCGCGAATGGTCGGTGCCCCAAGCAAAAAAGCTGCTCGCCTTCATTCTGACGATGGAAGCAGAGGGTTTGGCACCATCGGACTATCGCGGTGAGGAGCTTGCCGCCGCAATCGCAAATGGACCGGGAGTGGCACTTAACGAGATAGCCAGCGAGATTTTCGTGTGGCTTGTCGAAGATTTGCGCGACGGCCGGACGCCGATGGAAGCCCGGCGCCAGTGGTTCGTCGTCGATCCTGACCCGGATCTTCTGCCTTCCGATCGTCTGCTCAAAACAGCGGTCGAAACGGGTGACATTGCCGGAACGCTGACTGCGCTCAATCCGAGATCACCCGATTATGCGCGCCTCAAGGAAGAGCTGGCGAAAACGACTGATGCGTCGAAGCGCAAGCTGATCCGTGCGAACATGGATCGGTGGCGCTGGCTGGCGCGCGATCTTGGCAAGCAATACCTGCTTACCAACGTGCCTGAATATCAGCTTCGGCTCACGGTCAATGACAAGATCATCAAGAACTATCGCGTGGTTGTCGGGAAGCCCGGGCGCACGGCCACGCCGCAACTCGCCGAAATGGTCGAAGCAGTGATTTTCAATCCGACTTGGACAGTCCCGCAATCGATCGTGAAGGGCGAAGGACTGGGAGCGAAGGTGCTCAACAACCCCGGCTGGGCCCGTGCCAATGGATACAAAGCAACCAAGGGCGCCAACGGTTGGGTCACCGTGGTTCAGCAGCCGGGGCCGGGCAATTCGCTGGGTCTGATGAAGCTCGACATGCCGAACGAGCATGCGATCTTTCTGCATGACACCCCTGCCAAGGCGCTATTCAATCAGGATAACCGCGCTCTTAGCCACGGCTGCATCCGTGTTCAGGGCGCACGCGAACTGGCAATGACGATGTCGATGCTGGGCAATGCCTCGAGCCGGGACGAATTGCCTGCGATCCAACAGGAAGTGTCGGAGATTACCGCCGGCCGGAAATATACCCGCTATGCGATGGAAAAGCAGTGGCCGGTCTATATCACATACTTCACCTACGGCGTGGACGTTGGCGGCAATTTGAAGAAGTTTGCTGACATATACGACCGTGACGCGCCAGTGCTCGCGGCTCTGGACGCTCCGCGTCAGGGGGATCGGGCCAGGAAGACCAGCGAAGAAGTAGTGGAGATCGTCGACGATCTGCAGACGAGCTAAGGCGACCTAATAAGCGCCGGGGTTCGACCGTTCGAACGTCCCGCCATATTCGTTTCGAAGCAGATCGTATTGTGTGATCGGTGGCCTTACGGTGCTTCCGTTTTCTGTCAGGCCATAGCTTCCGCAGACGAGGAGGCGGCCGCCTGACAGGTCTATCAATGCGCGATCAAACTGTGTTGGACCCATGGCGAAACAGCCATTCGACCGTCCGAGACGACCAAAGCGTTCTACATGTTCGGGCGTCGCATAATTCGCCTGATGCATCACGATGGCCCGAGGGAGGGCATTGGAGTTTGTCGGATCGAGACCGTCGAGCCGAATTGACGTGCCATAGCGCCCGACATACCAGCTTCGTGTCATGAAGGCGCCGCGGCACGATGCCTCGCTGCCTTCGATATTGGAGTAGCGTTTCAGCCAGCCATCGTGTTCGCTATCCGAACCGGTGCCATGGCTGACATGATAGCTAGACACCCTCTGGTTATCCAGGTCGACAAAGTGAAACCGCCGGTGCGCAGAGTGCAACCCGAAATCAGCGATTGCGACGATATCCTTGCGCCAGATGTTGCCGCCCACCCGGGTCAGTTCATTGCGGGCAAGATTCATGAGCTTCGCATCGCGAGCTGCGGTGGCGTTCACTTGAGCAAACAACCGTGTCGGCAACACGACAGCCGCACCAACGGCGAGCGCCCCTTTGACAAGTTCCCGTCTTTTCATGTTCTTCATCCTATCAGGACGCTGCTGGCCACGCCATGAACATTGCGGCAGGGCGATTGCCCTAACCGCCAAATGTCATTCTGTCATGTTCGATCCGGATCGGTTGAACGGTCGAGAGGAAGCTCTGCCCGAGGAGTGATCTGTCCAGCCCTTCCGGGATGATGACCGCACTGACATCACGAGCTTCGTGACCGTGCACGGATACCAGGTCGAGCGTAATGGTAAGTCCCAGAACCGGGCCCGATGCGCCACGCCCGATCGGTCTGATATCGGCTGCCGACCAGTGGAACCCGGCGGTGCGCGCGTCAGAGCCAGTCAGCGCAACAACACTGGCGCCCGTATCGATCAGAAAACTAATTTGCGAATTGTTGATGATAGCGTCGGCGTAAAAATGCCCATCAGCTGCACGGGAAAGCTCGGTCTTCCCTGCAACCCAAGCGGCGTAATCGAGGTCAGTGGCAGTGTTGGAATTATCACTGTTGCTTGCCGAGGCGGTTTCTATTTCCTCGCGACTGCCATTCCATACGCGCGGCACAAAGCCGTAGGCGAGAAAGGCCAACCCGATCACGGTAAGAACGACACTCTCACGCATCGCTGCAGGGATAGGGCGTTCAGGCTTAAGAGCTGGTAAAGTGCCTTACGCCGCCGGTTCCTCGACGTGGGGATCGAATGCCACGGCCTCACCTGCCTCGATCTGTGCAGCCTTTGTTTCCACAAGGCTGACGATGTGATCGAGCATGTCGTCGCTCTTTACATGGTGATCGGTAACACCGGACAGATAGACCATGTGTTTGCCATTGCCGCCACCGGTAATGCCAATATCGGTTTCACGCGCTTCACCCGGCCCGTTAACCACACAGCCCAAGACCGAAAGGCTCATCGGTGTTTTGATGTGTTCGAGCCGCTTTTCGAGCGTCTCGACAGTGCGGATCACGTCGAAGCCCTGACGGGAGCAGCTGGGGCAGGAAACGACACGCACACCGCGGGTGCGCAAACCCAGGCTTTTGAGGATCTCGTAACCGACCTTCACTTCCTGCTCCGGTTCGGCCGACAGGCTGACGCGGATCGTATCTCCGATACCGGCCCATAGCAGGCTGCCGATGCCGATAGAGCTTTTCACGGTGCCGCCGACGAGACCACCCGCTTCGGTAATGCCGAGGTGTAACGGGCAGTCTACCGCATCCGCCAGCCCATGATAGGCCGCAACCGCCAAGAATACATCGGACGCCTTTACTGCCACCTTGTATTCATGAAAGTCATGGTCCTGCAGCAGCTTGATATGGTCGAGCGCGCTTTCGATCAGCGCCTCCGGGCAGGGCTCGCCATATTTTTCCAGCAGATCCTTTTCCAGGCTGCCGGCATTTACTCCGATGCGTATCGCGCAACCATTTGCCTTGGCTGCACGGACGACTTCGGCGACCCGTTCGGAGGAACCGATATTGCCAGGATTGATGCGCAGGCAGGCGGCACCTTTGTCCGCCGCCTCAAGCGCGCGTTTGTAATGGAAATGGATGTCGGCGACGATCGGCACATTGGCCGCCTTGGTAATCTCGTCGAAATTTTCGGTCGCTTCGGCCGTAGGGCAGGATACGCGAATAATGTCAGCCCCGGCATCTTCGCAGCGGCGAATCTGATCGATCGTCGCGCCGATATCCTCTGTCGGGGTGTTGGTCATCGTCTGAACGGTAATTGGCGCATCTCCGCCAACCGGCACATTGCCGATCATGATCTGACGGGACTGACGGCGCATGATATCGCGCCAAGGACGTACGGAGGACATGGGAGGTATATAGTCCTCTCGGTATGAAGGGGCAATGACAGCAGCCGCTCCTTGCTCCATGATGAAACTATGACCGACCCCACTGACGAAGCCGAAACCGATACGCCCCTGCTTTTCGGGCGCGTGCTTGATGGTAAAGGCGGGGGAAGAGCAATCGAATGGAACGAGGCGCAGGGCTGGCAGCCTTCGAGCCCCGACGAAGTGCTTTGGCTGCACATTTGCCGCAACAGGGCCGGGGTGCAATCCTGGCTAGAGCGGGATCTGGATATCCCCGAGCCGACTGCCGAGTTGCTCACCAGTGACCAGACGAGGCCGCGCGCATTTCGCGAGGAGAACACGCTGGTAGGGACGCTCAGAGGTATCAACTTCAATCCGGGCGCAGAGCCTGAAGACATGATTTCCATGCAGTTCTGGAGCGATGGAAACCGGCTGGTGACGCTCCGACGCCATCCGCTCCAGACTCCGCGTGAAGTCGTGGCACTCCTTGACCGGGGGCGCGGTCCGCCTGACGCAGGCGCAACCATCACCCTGTTGGCCGAATTGCTCATCACCCGAATGAGCCAATCCATCGTCGACATGAACGACGTGCTCGATCAACTCGAACATGATGATCCGGAAGAAAATGCGGAACAAATGCTAACGCGGATATCCAGCATTCGGCGCAACTGCCTCGCCCTCAAGCGGCACATGGCGCCGCAGCACGAGGCGCTGGAGCAAATCAGCCGCGATGCACCTGCCTGGTTTGAGGATCATGACAGGCGCGAGATAGCAGAGAGCATTGCGCGCCTACGCCGCTATCTCGACGATATCGACATTAGCAAGGAAAGCGCGTTGGTGCTGCAGGACGAACTACGTGCACGGAGCCTCGCCAGTAGTGAACACGCCACTTACATGCTGACCATCGTCGCGGGCATCTTTCTCCCGCTTGGTTTCCTGACCGGCTTGCTTGGCATCAATGTCGGCGGAATGCCTGGGATGGACAATCCCGATGCGTTCTGGGCCGTTGTGGCCCTATGTGCCCTGCTGTTTGTGGCCCTGCTTGTTGTTTTCCGGCGTCTGCGCTGGCTCTGACTTGGTGAACGCTGTCAGTCCCTGGCGATGCTCTATCGCCATTCTGCATCAGCCAGGACAGCAAAAAGGGACGCAGGTAATTATCCTGCGCCCCTTTCACTACTGCCCAGTACTGCCGGAAATTGACCGAGTCGATCAGGCGCCTGGTGGCAGAGGATCGGTCGATTTGGACGCCGCCTTGCGCCGAGGTGTGGACGCCGGAGCGGAGTTACCGCCAAGGTCGCTGTCCATCTGTTCGAGCTTCCTTGCTGCCCAGTCACGTCCGCCCAGACCGAAGGCGAGTGCGCCAGCAACTGAAACACCGGCGATGAGAATCGTCAGTGCATTGGCCGGTATCATTCCGCCAATGCCGGTGAATTGCAGGCCCATGAACACGAACAGGATGATCGTTGCCCATCGCACTATGGTCGCAGCGGTTGTTCCGCCTGCGTCGCCGGCGATCAGACGCGCCAGCAGATTGGCGATCAGGAAGCCGAAAGCAATAACCACCGCACCGAAGATCACCCGTCCGCCCAGTTCGAGCAGCTGATCCAGTATCGCTGTGAGCTCAGGAAAGCCCAGTAGCCGGGTGGCGGCGATGGCGAAGAACAACAGGATTGCAACTTGGACTACCCGCGCGATGATGGCCGATGCAGCCGAGCCTTCCGCCACAAGACCGCTTTCGGCAAGCGCTCTGTCGACTCCCAGCCCCGGCAGGATTTCCTTGAGAATCTGCACTACGAATTTGCTGATCAGGTATCCGATGCCCAGCAGTACAGCCGCGCCGATGATGTTCGGAATGGCCGAGAAGATCATCTCCAGCATGCGCGAAGCAGGGCCGCTAATGGATTCGATGCCAAGCTGTTCTAGGGCCGCGATTGCCACCGGGATCGCGATAAGGACGTAAACGATCGTCCCGATGGTCTTGCTGATGGCGGTATTGCCAGTGACATTATCGACCCCGCCGCGGTTAGCCCATTTGTCGAAATCGACGGTCTGCAATGTCGTGACCACAAGGTCACGCGCGATCCGTGCGACCATCATGCCGATAAAGAATATCAGTCCGGCCCACAGCAGGTTTGGCAGAAAGGCGACGACATTTTCCAGAAGGCTGTCGATCGGTCCGGAAACTCCACCCAGTTCGAGAATATTAAGGATGACCAAAAGTCCGAACAGCCATATCAACAGGCTGACAATCTTGCCGAGAGCTTCGCCTAAAGATCTCCCGTCGCCGGTTCCGCGCTTGAAGAAATCCACTGTGTCGACAAGCTTGGCAAAAGCCCATTTTGCGGCCCGCGCAACAAGCCATGTTACGATCAGAGCAACGATGGCCAGAAGAACCTTTTCTCCCAATTCCAGCGCCAGTTGTTCATTAAAACGATAGCGGTCGAAAATCATGAAACCTCTCCCCTTTGGTTTCCGTAGCGTCAGGGCTATCATGCGAGTGGTGGATTCCAAAACGTCTTCTGGGGATTGAGTGGATAACTGGGGCTGCTATCTCGTCCCTATGAGAGGACGTTTCACCCGTATAGCCGGCGCTTCTGCCGTGCTTTCCGCAGTCGTCGCCATGCCTGTTATGGCGCAGCAGGAGCCACGCTGGTCCATCGCCATTCATGGTGGCGCGGGGACCATGGCGCGCGACGATATGACGCCAGAGCAGGATGCCGCCTACCGTGAAGCTCTGAGTAACGCCCTCGAAGCAGGGGCCAAAGTGCTGCGGGAGGGCGGTAGCGCCATGGATGCTATCCAGGCAGCGATCGAGCCGATGGAGGATGATCCTCTGTTCAATGCTGGGAGGGGCGCAGTGTTTACCTGGGACGGAGATATCGAACTCGATGCTTCGATCATGGATGGGCGCACGCGCGACGCGGGTGCTATCGCCGGGGTGACCGGTATTCGCCACCCGATCGAGCTTGCTCGCAAGGTGATGACCGATAGTCCGCACGTCATGCTTGCAGGCAGGGGCGCAGAGATTTTTGCAGCAGAGCAGGGGATCGAACGCATGCCACGCGAATGGTTCGAGACCGAGCACCGCAAGGATGCCCTCGAACGCATGAAAGCAGAGAAGCTTTCCGCCATCGATGTGGACTTCAAGTTTGGAACTGTCGGTGCAGTAGCCCTCGATCAGGATGGCAATATGGCAGCAGGCACTTCAACCGGGGGAATGACCGGCAAGCGATGGGGGCGCATTGGGGATGCGCCGATCATCGGCGCGGGCACTTATGCCGACAACCGCAGTTGCGCCGTATCCGCGACGGGATGGGGCGAATTCTTCATCCGGGTCGGCGTGGCACACGAGATTTGCGCTCAACTTCGCGGTCAACAAGAACTGTCGGAGGCATTCAGATCAACCGCGAACATGCCACAAGAAGTCGCCAACGCATTGTTCGAGGGAGAGCGGGCAGTCCAGAAGACGATTGATGACGTGATGGTGGAGGTCAAGAACCTTGGCGGAGACGGGGGCGTGATCCTTGTGACGCCTGAGGGACGCGCGCTTTACAGTTTCAATACGAGCGGGATGTATCGTGGACGCGCCACCAGCGAGGGTCTATCCGAAGTGGCGATCTACGCCGACGAATAAAAACGGTTGTATGGTGGTGGATTGCGGGATGCTGAACCTCGCCAAAGCGTCTCGCTATCCCCGCTTGCGAACTTGGGCATAGCTTCCAAGCAATCGCACGCCGTTGGTCTGGAACTCCAGTTCTTCCAGTGCTGCATCGACCCGCGCGTCGCCGGGGGCACCCTCTATATCGGCGAAGAACCGCGTAGCCGCAAAACTCGCGCCCTTCTGGTAGCTTTCCAGCTTGGTCATGTTCACGCCATTGGTCGCGAAGCAGCCCAAGGCCTTGTAAAGCGCTGCAGGAATATTCCTCACCTCGAAGATGAAGGTAGTCATCGACTGGGCGGCAGATAGCTGAGCCGGGTCCAACGCATCCTTTGCCAGAACCACGAAGCGCGTCGTGTTGTCATGCGCGTCTTCGACCTCGCGCTCCACGATCCGGAGGCCGTAAAGATCTGCGGCAAGTGATGGGGCGATTGCGGCCACATTGGTCTTGCCATTTTCCGCCACGAAAGCGGCGGCACCCGCGGTATCGGCATGGCTCAGGCCGATAATGCTGCGCTCGGACAGGAACCTGCGCGATTGGCCGAGGGCCTGCGGATGACTGTAGGCGGCTTCGAACGGGCCTTCACCAAGCGCCATGAGACAGTGCGTGATGCGCATGAAATGTTCGGCAACGATATGCAAACCGCTTTCCGGGAGGAGAAAATGGATATCTGCCACGCGGCCATGCTGACTGTTTTCGATCGGGATCATGGCACAACCCGCTGCATCGGTTTTCACTGCCTCTAGGGCATCTTCGAAGCTGAAGCAGGGCAACGGCAAAGCATCCGGCGCGAACTGCATCGCAGCCTGATGTGAATTCGAGCCGGGTGCGCCGCCGAAGGCAATTGCCTGCTGTGGCTGCTCCGCAGCGGCGGCACGCATCGAATCGACGAGGGCGAGAGCGGGTTTGGCGAACTGGCGCATGGTGTTCGGCGCGTTAAGGCGGCCTTCGTTGCGCATCAAGTGCTATTGCAGCTTGCGCACTTGCGAAAGCTGGGCTTGCACATTAGAGCGACGCGCAAGCATCAGACCAACCGATTTTCGCCGGGTATTTTACGCAATGGATGATCGTTTCAACACCGCCGCAGGCTGGGCCCTTTTCGCAGGGATCATTGCGCTTGGGGGTTCCATCGTTTCGGGCATGTATTTCGCTGCTGACAAGCATGCGGATGTGGAAGAGCCGGGCTTTTTCATTCAGGGCGAAGCCGAAGATGGTGGTGCGAATGCCGGCCCGGACTTGGGCACTTTGCTTGCTAGCGCCGACGCCGCTGCCGGCGAAAAGGTGTTCGCCAAGTGTACGGCATGCCACACGATCGAGCAGGGCGGCGCCAATGGTATCGGCCCCAATCTCTACGGTGTGATGGGAGAAACGATCGGTACCGGGCACAATGGCTTTGCCTTTTCCAGCGCATTGAGCGGCCATGGCGGCACCTGGACCTGGGAGAATATGGACGCCTGGCTTACCAGCCCGCGTGCATTCGCCAACGGCACCAAGATGAGCTTTGCCGGCCTGTCGAAGGCTGAAGATCGCGCCAACCTGATGGAATATCTTGCAGCCAATGGCGGTGCCCCTGCCAAGCCAGCCCCGGCAGCGCCAGAGGCTGATGAGGCCGCGGATGGTGCAGCTGTAGAAGGCGAAGAGCCAACCGAGGCCGAAGCAGCTGGGGCAATGGGCGCTGATGAGCCGGTCGCTGCAGAAAATGCTGCGACCGAAGCTGGTGGGGCTGCCAAGCCCGGCGAATAAGCCACAGCATCACAAGCGTTTGCAAGGCCCCGCCAGAACGCGGCCTTTTTCGTTTGAGGGTCAGCCCTTGAAGCCTTGGGCAATAACGTACCACTCGCTCGAGCCTTTCCGGCTGGAGGGAGGCTTGGCATGCTTCACTGTCTTGAAATGCTGCTTGAGCAGCTTGAGCAAATCATTGTCGGTTCCGCCCGCCAACACCTTGGCAAGGAAGGTTCCGTTCGGAGCGAGGTTATCGACTGCAAACCACGCCCCGGCTTCAACCAGCCCCATGGTGCGCAGGTGATCGGTCTGTTTGTGGCCAACGGTGTTTGCGGCCATGTCACTCATCACGAGATCTGCCTTACCGCCTAGTGCTTCTTCCAGCACCGCGGGGGCGCTGTCGTCCATGAAGTCCATCTGGAAAATGGTCACACCTTCAATCGGCTCGACTTCGAGCAGGTCGATCCCGACGACATGGGCATTGGGCTTCAACTTGCGAACCACCTGGCTCCATCCGCCCGGTGCAATGCCAAGGTCGACCACACGGTCGATTCCATTGAGAAGATGGAATTTCTCATCGAGTTCGATCAGCTTATACGCGGCGCGGCTGCGGTAGCCTTCCGCCTTTGCCTGCTTCACATAGGGATCGTTGAGCTGGCGCTGTAGCCAGCGGGTCGAGCTTGCAGTCCGCTTCTTCGCCGTGCGGACCCGCGTCTCGCGATCTTTGCCGGATCTAGACATCTTGTTCACGCATCCTTTGCAAAGTGGCACGGCTGCGATCGCCTTCGACATCTGCAGCGATCAGGCTGCGCAGGATACCCTCCCGGATACCCCTGTCGGCAACGCCGAGCTGCTCTGCTGGCCAGATATCGAGAATCGATTCGAGGATCGCGCAGCCAGCAATTACAAGATTTGCCCTGTCGTCGCCGATGCAGGGCAATTGTTTACGGTCGGGGGCGCTCATGCGGGACAAGCGGCTGAAAATATCGCGCATCGCCATCGAAGGGACGATCAGCCCGTCAACCGCGCGACGGTCGTACTGCGGCAGCTCCAGATGCAGACTCGCAAGGGTGGTGACGGTTCCGCTCGTGCCCAGAAGCCGGATAGGCTCCGACGAACGGGTGTAATCGCGGATACGCTCCGCGAATTCGGCAAAACTGCGTCCTACGGTGCGCCGCATGTTCATATATCGGTCGAGCCGCAATTCTCTGCTTTCATCCGATCCAGTGACCGTGTCGGTTAGCGAAACCACGCCCCAGGGCACACTGAGCCAATCGAGGATGCGGGGCACTTTCTCGCCCGGCTGAACCAGCACAAGCTCCGTCGACCCACCGCCGATATCGAAAATGATGGCAGGACCATTGCCTTCTTCCAGCAGCACATGACATCCGAGCACGGCGAGACGGGCCTCTTCCTGCGCTGAAATGATATCCAGCATGATCCCGGTTTCGCGCTTTACCCGTCTGATGAAAGCTGGGCCGTTGGAAGCCCTGCGGCAAGCCTCCGTCGCCACCGATCTGGCAAGGCGAACGTTGCGGCGGCGCAGCTTTTCGGCGCAAACATGCAGGGCCGCAAGGGTCCGTTCCATCGCTTCGTCCGACAGCTTGCCGCTGGCAGCGAGCCCTTCGCCCAGTCTAACCACACGGCTGAAGGCGTCGATCACGGTGAAATTTTCGCCAGAAGGCCGCGCTATCAACAGGCGGCAGTTATTTGTGCCCAGATCGAGCGCTGCATATGCCTGCTTGCGCGGCATATGGCCCGTCTGATCCTGCTGTTTTGCCGTTTGACGGGCTGCAAATACCACATCGCGGCGCGACGCATTGCGTCTATCGCCTTGTTTGACTTCAGGCCGGGAGGGGCGCTTGTAGCGAAAATCGGCTACCTTGCCGGACTTGCCGCCCCGTTTTGTCCCGTGCCCCCTTTTCGTGTCCGGCGGAGACTGATCCGCCATTTGAGAGCTTTCTTATTTCCTCCCGCATAAACCAGCGTACGCAGGGACTTGCCAGCGATGCTAGCGACGATGAGTGGGCAGGGCAAGAGCGAGTGCCCAGACGGGGTTGACCTTGCGCAGCGGCGAAACTAGATGCGCGGCCTCTTCTCCGGAGCGGAAAGCGATTCTCGTCTGCCCGGTGATTGATGCCCCGTCGTCTAATGGTAAGACTACGGACTCTGACTCCGTCAATTGAGGTTCGAATCCTCACGGGGCATCCATTCTTCTCCAACAAAATCAAGACTTTAGACGGTTTGGCTGCAGCTTATGCTTTTTGCGGATTAATCCCTGCAAGTTCAGTTGGTTAACTGCTTTTCCGTCCTTTTCCCTTAAACTTCATGCAGCAAGAATGCAGCATGGGGAGGGACGTTCGACGTTTAGTTGCGAATCGCAGTAATGTGCCAAGCTCCAGCGATCAGTAATCCCGTTGCCAATGTTTGGGCCGAATTCCGTCTGGCTGCTTTAAGCGTCGTTCTGCTGCCAAGTCGGCGTGCGAGTGGTGACGGGCCGTCGCCTTGGTAATTGAGAATGCGGCTGAATGAAATTGTTTGGAGGTAGACCGAGCAGTTCATCAGGGCTCCGCCGTCACCTTCAAGTCTTCCAGTTTCTGCTGATTTGATGCTGCCCTCCAGCGGTGCATTGTCCAATGCCAAGGGGCTTGTTGTCAGCTTGAGTGGTCGGTCGATTTCGATAGTTGCCCATCGCGTGCCGACATTGATGTTTGCCGGAGCTTCCGTTTCGCTCCTCAAAAACTCTCAAAAGTATAAAAAAGTTTTGAACTTTTAGACACTCTTAGGCATAAAACTTGAATGGAAGTTTTCTCTCGAGATTCAATCGTCATTTTTAGTCGGGATCAGCCGAAGAGTGTCATTAAAGCTAACGGATCCGGAAGTTGGCGCATCAACGTTGAGAAATGGGCCGGCGTTATCGACTGGCTGATCCTTACCAACAAGATCGGCAATTCTCGCCGGGTGACATTAGTGGGGAAGGTGGTCGGCTTTGAACCGGATACAGGCGGCAAGAACCCAGGCCGATACTCGGTCAAAATCGGTGCTTACGCGCTCATGGACAACCCCCGCCTAACATTTTCGAGTGATTCCACGAACCCGGTCCAGTTTCGAAACGCTGCGGAAGTCTTAGGATCTGATCCAAGGGCTCTAAAAATGATTCCCACTCCCGAGCAAACCTTGCGCCAGAGTTATGAAAGTCCAGTCGGAGCAACGATGCGCACCCCGGCAAAACCGCTTACCATCGCTCAGGCCAAAGAGGGGCTGGCGGTTTCGTTCGGTGTGTCGATTGATCAAGTTGAAATCACAATCCGCGCTTGATTGAACAAAGCGATCCGAACCTGAACCGAAGGGAAGATCATCGTGCATTCTGACGCTTATCTTACTGAACCGCCCCGGGACTACCGGAGGCCATTTGGTTTAAGTTACGCAGCCATGGAGACGTCGTCCAGCATGGCATAATATCGTTCTTCGGCTTCGGCGGGCGGGATATTGCCGATGGGCTCGAGCA
>JAEWZX010000023.1 GCA_023394965.1 Pseudomonadota bacterium
TTCGCCAAGCTCAAATGCTCGCGCCGCCTCGCAACCCGATACGACAAAACCTCAGCAAGCTATCTCGGCTTCATACATATCGCCGCCGCCCGCCTCTGGACCAATCAGTTTGTCAACAGGGCCTAGACATTTCCCAAGAGACACCGAACATTAGCGCGGTAGCATTGGCCAGTGGTGTCGGCTCTATTGTACGATACATCCTTGTTGTCCCGCACATCCTTATCGAAGCCTTCCGCGAATAGTCGGGAGAAGAGGGCAGGATCGCTTTCAATCGCATCACTGTGATCTTCGGACTTCGAACAACCAAGGACGGCTATCAAGAGCTAGACAACAGCGCTGACTGGTTTTCTTCGACTATAGCAATTCGCTCCCGAAAACTTCATCGCTGGTACCATACAGGCAGTATTGTGCGTCTCACGAGAAATTGGATGATCTTCGGACCAAGCGATGCATTGTGTCGGTGAGGCGTTTTGACGGCGTGCAAAGTCGATATATTGTTAAGGCACTGTCAAGCTAAGAAACGGTTTTATGCTTAAGTAAAGGAGTTCGTCATGCGTGTAACGCTTCTCGCTGCTTCCGCTGCTATGCTATTCGCCGTTCCCTCTGCCGCACAAGTAATGATTGATTTGCCGATCTGGAGCAACGGTATGCTTGGGCAACAGACCATGCGGAGTACTTTCGATCACTATGACGAAACTCATGATATCGATGACGAGCCCGAGCAGCGACAGACTCGTTCTCCAGGTTGCTCAGCCGACGCCTTGCCAGCGGCTGACCGCCGCCGGATGGAGGTGGAGTATGTTCGCCGGCTGCGCGCTGACGGCAAGCCCAGTGCAGATGCGTGGGTGCGCGAACAGGGTATGCGCTTCCGACAAAAGTTGATCGCTGAAGGTGTCTGCTGATGAGGACATTCCAAACAGTCTCCGTGGTGGGACTACCGCTCGTGGCAGTTTTGCTCTCAACCGGTGTGCTGGCACAGGATAGCAATACGCTTAACCGCCATCTCGAACACCAGCAGTGGCAACGTTTGCAGGATCACCAGATGGAGTCCCGGAAAATGGACGTACGGCGTCAGAAGACCGCCGTCAGGGCTCAGTCACAGGCTTGTTCGGCCGATGCTTTGCCCGCTGCTGATCGCCGTCGTATGGAAGCCGATTATATGCGTCGTCTTCGCGCGGACGGCAAAGCCAGCGCGGATGCCTGGGTTCGCGAGCAAGGCCGAAAATTCCGGCTGAAACTGGTTGCTGAAGGTATTTGCCCTGGACCTGACGGCAAAAAGCGCATCGCTCGGACCGATACCTCAGATAAGAGCGAGGAGGGGTGTGACATGGTGATGCGTCCCGTTGCCGGCTTGGGAGGCGCACCAATGACTATGGCGATGGTGCCCGACTGCGGCGGAGACGACGACGATTGATATTTGGACGTCGTTCAACAGCTGGTTAGTTAAGACAGTCGAAAAAAGCGCCCGCGGGCACAAAGTCTATTCGGTGCCGAAGCCAACGCGCGGGACTGCTGCCCAAGAGGTGTCTTTTCGAAAATAGCGGCGAATGCCGTTCAGGCGGTACCAGAGATTGATCTGGCGATAGCCGAAATTCTCGATCACTGCGGCGAGGCCTATCCGCAGTAGATCCTTTGCATTCGGCGTGCGTCGCAGTTGTTTTTCTTCCAGAGCCAACGTGCCGACGCTCAGGGCGCATCCAAAAACTACCGACACGAAGAAGAAGGCAATCGCCATCATCGGATCCAGTAGGCCTAGCAAAGCTGCGGCCGGCAGTACGAAATAGCCGAGCAGTTCCGCAGGTGGGCCAAGGATGTCCTCAAGGACGATATGCGGCATCGCGAGCAAGCCGATGCGGCCGTAGCGCGGATTGCCGATCATGCGGCGATGGCGTTGCAAAGTTTCGAGGGCACCCTGCTGCCAGCGGGCGCGCTGATTATCCAAACCGTTGAGCGCGGCCGGCGCTTCCGTCCAGCACACGATATCGGGGACGAAAGCAATACGATACTCGCGTTTTTTGTCACGCATGAAGCGGTGCATCCGCACCACCAGTTCCAGGTCTTCCCCCACTGTGTCGTGCCGATAGCCGCCCATCTCGACCAGGGTCGACCGCCGGAACAGCCCAAACGCACCCGAAATCAGCATAAGCGTATTCGTATGGGCGTTGGCGACCCGGTTCATGAGGAATGCCCGCAGATATTCCACGATCTGGAATCTTGGCACCATTTCCTTGGCAATCCCGATCTTCTGCAACGATCCACCCTTGATCGTGCAGCCATTGGCTATTCTGATCGCGCCGCCCACGGCCACCAGCCGGTCGTCGTCATACATGAAGGGCTCGGCCGCGCGCAGCAGCCCGTCGGGTTCGATGATGGAATCTGCATCGATAATGCAGACCAGCGGAGTTCGTGCAAAGCCAATGCCCGCGTTTGCAGCGTCGGCTTTCCGGCCATTTTCCTTGTCCACGACCAGAAGGTTTGGGTAACGAAGCGAGCGATACGTCTTGTGTATCCGGGTCGTTTGCAATTGTGCAATCTGGGTGCGGTGTGTCTCGTGCATTTCGAACGCGCGCACGAGTTCGCCGAGAGTGTCGTCGGAAGAGCCGTCATTCACCACGATCACCTCGTGTTCGGGGTATTCCAGCGCGAGCAGTGCTCGCACGCTCTGTACGATGGAAAGCTCTTCGTTATAGGCCGGGGCGATAACGGAAATCGGCAGCGCAAGGTCGGCATAACGATGCCACAGATCGCGGGCGCCATCGCCCGGACGCACTCTGGTGGCGAAGACCCAGGCAGCGATCAATAGCTGCACCAGGGCGATGAGGTTGCGAAGCGCGACAATAAGGAAGCATGTGAAAGCAGCCCATATGATAACGCTCGCGACGATTTCGATGAATTCTGCCCACGTCATGTCGCGACTGCCAGTTTGTCGACGGTATCCAGTTCCGGTGCGAGATGTTCCAGTGCCTGCTCGGCTCGCAAACGCACCCAGAGTTGCTCGTCCGCACGCAGGCGCGAAAGTTCAGGCACTGCATCGCGCAATCCCAGTTGTCTGCTGGCGGCGATTGCCTGCAAGCGGACCGAAGTCACAGGATCTGTCAGGCCAGCCAATACCCAACGCGCCGCTATCGGATGACCAAGCTTGGCCGAGGATCGGAGCGCCGCACAACGTATCTCGGGCTCTGCCGAAGACGCTGCCTTCTCGAGCGCATCGACGACAGTCATATCGCCCGACCAGCCGAGGGCGTCGATAATCTGGGCGTGCCATGCCACCTCAAGCTCGTCTTCCAAAAGAAGCGCCATTTGCTCAGGAAAGAGCGGTGCTGTTGATCGCAGCAAAGCCATGTCGAGACGGGTGGGTTGTCGACTTAAAGCCTTGAGCAGGCGGAGCGTTTCGCGTGGTGGCGGAAGCGCGGAGTTAGCGGCCAAGGCAAACGCCGCTTCCAGCCGCACTTTCGGATCCCGGTCACGCGCCATCAGCTCGCGTAGCCGGCCAATACACACCTCGCTGCCGAAGCGCTGTAACAGGTGGATAGCGTTGATGCGTTCAGAGCGATAGATACTGCGCGAATTGCGAACCGTATTGGCCAAGACGCCATCCAGTTCTGCAATCTGTAGAAGGCGTGCCTTTTCCTTTCCTCTGAGGAGCGGTAGGATCCTGGAAATTGCTTCCAGTTTGGCTTTGGTTGGCCAGCGCCGATACTCGACCTTTTGTCCCGCGACACGCTGCAGATAGTTGCGAGTGATCAACGTATCACGCTCGTCCAGGCGCGCTTTGTTTCTTTCCGAAAGATATCTCCGGAACACAAGTACCAGAAATAAGAAAGATACCGCTAGGGCACAAAGAGTGGTGCCGAAAGCCACTTCTTCATAGGGAGTCATCGTGGGCCGAACCGATGGGTTAACGCCAGGCTGCCCGTCCAGCGGCGGTAACTGTTTGCGCGGTTTTCATAGCTGCCTGCGGCGGAAAGGGAGAGCCTTTCGAACACCGGTACCGCGAACCCGACGGCTGCGCTGCGCAATTGCTGAACACCGTCTGCTTCCACATCGGGATAGCTGGCCGCTATGGCGAAAAGCGAATGCTGCCGCCCAAGTCCGTAGTCCAGTCGCAGTGATCCGCCGAGGCGATAGCTCTGGCCACCGCCGAAAATATTGATCGCTTTTCCCGTTACGGAAAAGTCTGGACCGAATGCAACGCGGAGCCCTGGCTGAAACGCCACGATCATACCGGTTTCATACTTGGCCACGCGCACATCGCCCAGAGCAGTCAGCCCCGGTGCCGCAGCCGCTTCACCTCCGGCTGCGAGGCTCCATTTTTCCTGGAAATCGGCATTTGGAACCACTGTAGCGGCGACATAGCCGAATCCATTGTCGATACGTTTGTCGAAACGAGCACTGAGACGGATGTCGGACGCATTGCGCTCTTCACGCATCGCGCCCAGACTCACCGTGTCGTCAGCCGACGTATCGAGCGCCACAACCAGGCTCTGGTTGTTCCATGTCTGGCTCGAGCCATTACGCAGTTTTATGGAGGATAGACCTGCACCTACGGAAATTGCGCGCAGCTGTACTCCTTGAGACTTCTCCTTCCGCTTCAGCGAGGCCTGGAGTTCGGCCAGGTCGGGATAATTGGGATCGCGAGCAGAGATCATCGCGGCGGTAGCTTCGGCAGCGGCCGTTTCTCCGCGCCAGTTAAGAATATAGGCACGGGCAAGGGCAACATCGAGATCGTCTGGAGCCAGACGTGCGGCATTGTTGATCGTCTGCATCGCCACATCCAATTTGCCATCGGCCGCCTCGACCATTGCAAGCCGTCTCAGCAGATCGACATTATCCGGCGAAAGTGCGAGAAGGGATTGGAGAATTTCTCGAGCTTTGTCGTATTCTCCTGCAGATCTCGCAGCCGCTGCCGCCTCAACCTGAGCACTATACTCGGTTGGAATGTCCTGAGCGGCCAGCGGAACTGCTATCCCGGCAGCTCCCATCGCGAATAGGCGAGGTATCAGTTTCATGATGACTTGCCGAGAAGCCCCGAAATGCGAACCAGAAGTTCCTGAGGGATAAAGGGTTTCGTGAGATATTCCGCAGCACCCCCCTTGAGGCCTGCAATAATGTCTGCCTCGCCATCGCGTGCGGTCAGCATAACCACGGGAATATGGTTCAGATCGGCGTCCGCCTTCAGTTCCGCCAGCACTTCTGGGCCGGCAAGGATCGGCATCATGGAATCGAGAACGATGAGCTCCGGCGGGTTTTCTCTCGCATTGGCTAATGCTTCTTCGCCGTTACGAGCAACGGATACGGAATGTCCTGCCCCCTCAAGGCGGAATTTTAGAATTTCGACCAATATCGGGTCGTCGTCGGCAATTAGTATGTCGGCCATTCTTAAATCCGTATCGCAGAATATATTAAAAGATGATCAAATGAAATGTCGGTCAAGCTGCTGAAATCAATCCCGATCCAGGCGAGCCGTTCTTCTGGGAGTGCGCATCGACTGGTTAAGCGCTGTCGCCAAGCGCGTCCGTACGCTTTCCAGCAGGTCCAGTATCGCCTCGTCGCCTTGCGCCGCATTGATTTCTCGCTGGCTTGCCCGACACGCCTCGCCCAGCGTCTCTTGCCCGAAATAGGCCGCCACTCCGGCAATCTGGTGTAGGAGGGTGGCGATTTCCTGCTTCTCTTCTTCGGTTATGCTCTGTTTCTGAAACACCGCGTCGATGGCGTCGAGCGCCACCCGATTACGTTCTTCAAACATGGCGCGAAGACGAGGGTCGGTTTCTTCTTCGATTGCTTCGGCCTGTGGCGGCGCAGTGCTTTCCGAGGGCGATGACCATTGGGCGATTGCGGTACGCAATTGTTTGAGCCGGAGAGGTTTGGCAAGATGACCTTGCATCCCGGCGTCCTGGCAGCGCTGTATATCGTCGGAATAGGCGTTGGCCGTCACTGCAAGAATGGGCAGCGTTTCGGCATCGATACCCATCTCTCGGATTAGGCGAGATGCCTCCAAACCGTCCATTTGGGGCATCTGCATGTCCATCAGCACGAGGTCATATGGGTCACCACGGTCGCTTGCACGAATGACAGAGTCGACCGCCTCCCGCCCATCGCGAGCGAGTTCGCAGTCATGGCCGGCCTTCTCCACCATTTCCATGGTAAGTTGCTGATTCACAGGATTATCTTCTGCTACAAGAATGCGCAGCCTGGTGTCCGGGGCATAATCGTCGGCCGTGTCGGCAGTGGTAGTAGTGCTCGATGTCTCGTCAGCGATTTGGAGCGGCAAGGACAAGGTGAAGGTGGAGCCTTTGCCCAGTTCACTTTCCGCCCACAGCTCTCCGCCCATCAATCCAGCCAACTCGGCGCTTATCGGGAGGCCAAGGCCTGTCCCCCCGTACCGCCGCGCCGTGGTGTCGTCGGCCTGAGTGAATTTCCCGAAAATACTTTCCAGACGGCTTGCCGGGATCCCGATCCCTGTGTCGCGCACGGTAATCGATATCCAGTCCGACCTATCCTCTTCCCGACGGCGAACGTCAGCTGAAATGCTCACTTCCCCTTCTTCGGTGAACTTCAGAGCGTTGCCGACAAGATTCAGAACGATCTGCCGCAGCCGCATCTTGTCCACCAGAACCCGCGCCGGCAGAGATGAAGCGATATTCAGGGTCAAAGAAAGATTTTGTCCGCTTGCCACAGGCTCCATCAGGCGTTGACAGCTTCGTAGCGTGTGTCGCAGATCGGTGGGCTCCGGCACAATTGCCATTTGCTTGGCTTCGATTTTCGCAAAGTCCAGCAGGTCGTTCAGTAGTCTGAGCATTGCATTACCGGAATCGGCGATCATTTGCAGCCGCCGCTTTTGGGCTGGCTTTTCCTCTTCCGCCAACGCCAATTCAGTGAAACCTAGAACTCCATTCATTGGCGTGCGTATTTCGTGGCTCATGTTGGCCAGAAAACTGGATTTCGCCTTATCCGCAGCCAGCGCTTCCTCGATAGTTTCAGTCAACCGCTCGCGCATGAGTGTTTCTTCGGTACGGTCGATGATGACACCGAGAATGGCGGTCGGCTCGCCATTGTTGTTGGTATCCACTCGGCCCCGCACTTCCACATGACGGATACCACCGCCAACCTCTAGTAGACGCGCTTTGAAATAATAAGGCCGACAGTCGGCAAGGGCTGCCTCAATCGATTTCTCGACGATCGGTCTGTCTTCGGGATGATAGAATTCGATAGCGTGTTCGAGGTCGGGCGCAGGCCCCGGTTCAAGTCCGTGCAGGCGATAGACCTCATCAGACCAGCGTATCTGATTGGCGAGAACATCGAAGTGCCAATGACCAATATGCGCCGTTGCCTCAGCCATCTCGAGCATCCGATTGCGCTCGGCCAGTTCGGCGGTCGCTACTTTCACTTCGTGTAGGACATGATTTTCCCGGCGCATGAATGTCACGAGAAGAACGCCGAGGAGAACGGTGATCATCAACCCGCTCGCAATAACGACAATCGGCGCACTGGAAGAATACCGCTGTTCGAAGCCTGGCAGGCTTCTCCAGCGGAGGGTGATTGGCTGTCCTGCCAGCCTGATTGTGCGTTGGATCTCGAACTTGGAGGCGGGGCTCACATCGCCTGTCGAGTATAGGAGCGCATCGGAGGCTATGGTGTCGCCATGGTAGACATCGAGCGCAAACTCATCTCCCTGGCGAGGGTTGAGGGCCTCCATCAGTTCTTCGGCGACCAGCGGAGAATACACCCACTTCCCCGTCGGCTTGCCACCAGAATTCAGCACGGGGAGTACCAGCAAAAAGCCTGCGCCTTGCCGGGAATCCTGTACCAGGATGATTGGACGCGTCATAACCGCATCCTTGCTCTTCAAAGAAAGTGCGATAGCCTCGCGTCGTCCTTGTTCGAAAGCGAGATTAAGGCCGAGTGCTGCAAGGTTGTTTCCCAGTGGTTCAATCCGGTTGATAACAAAGTGCTCTTTTCTGTTGATCACCGGATGTATTTCGAACCGAGCGCCGAATTCGCGGAGAAATTGCTCGCGAAATATTGGAAGCTCTTCGTCTGGAACCGCCTCGAAAGTGCCTAAGCCTCGCATGCCCGGATAGGAGCGAGCGATTTCCAGCCTTTCGACATAGTCGTGCCAATCGGAAGGAGACACACGATCGGCAATCATTACAAAAGCGGCGGCGCCCTGCAGTGCCCGCTGATACACTTGGAGGCGATAACGCAACGCTTCGTCTGTGTCTTCCGCCAGCGCGGTAAACCTAGTTTCAAGCTGTTCATGCTCTCGCTCGGAGATGAAGCGCCAAGTATAAAAAGTGAGCAGAAGCGTGGTGATGAGGCTTATCGCGACAAGCGAATTTGCGCCCTGCAATGACCGCTCCTGCCATCGTACGGAGACGGGCGACCAAGTCGACAGCAGCAGGATCGGGATCATCAGAAGAACGCCCAGAAGGTCGCCCGAATACCAAGTCAGCCAGTTGGTCAGAACCATTTCCGGTTTGACAGCGTCCGCCGCGATTAAAGTGCCGACCCCGACTGTGGGCGCTATGATGCAAGGCAAGATCACTACCAACAGAATGGCCCGCACGTTTCGTCGTAACTGCGTTAGTTCAATTCCGTCGGAGAAGTGTCTCGCCATCCACAAGCCAGCCAGTGCTTGTAAACTTGCGCCGACACCCAGCGCCGCAGCGATTGCAAAAACCGGCCATGGATGATCGAAATCGACCGGGCTATCAAAACCCGTCATTATGTTGAAGGCGAACGATCCCAGCCAGACTCCGGGTACAAGCCTCTCTCCGCGGGCAAGCAAGACGCAGAGGGCTACGCCGGAAGCAGGCCATATCACGGTGGCATAGCCGGGTGGCACGGCCAGGGAACTGCCAATGCAGCCGGCCACAAAATAGCCGAGCGCCAAAAGCATGATGTCCCGTAAGGTCTTTAATTCGAAAATGCTTCGCCCAGAGGGTCGGTCGCGATTGTTCTCAGTTGGTTGCATTTCATCCACGACCCGACGGAGGCAAAGAAGAGACGTCCGTAGGTAATGAAGGATGGTTAGCGACAGCAGGCAGTTCCGATACGCATTATCCCGTATACGCAAGAGCATCTGAACTCGTTGGACGCTTCTTACATGCGTTGGTCGCCCCTTCCGACACTGGTGGATAGCTCAGCATGGTTCAGTGGTGCGGTGATTCCTCGGACCGCATATTCACAGCCTCCCTCATCGCGACCAGTGAAAAGTCCATCACTTCAACGGCAGTATCTTTCGGATGATATAGTCCGCCGCCTCTTCTGGCGTCATTTGGACCGTATTGACGCGTATTTCGGGGTCTTCAGGCGCCTCGTATGGACTGTCGATACCAGTAAAGTTCTTCAACTTGCCTTCACGCGCTTTCTTGTAGAGGCCTTTCACGTCGCGCTCTTCCGCCACCTCCAGCGGGGTGTCGACATGGATTTCGATAAACTCGCCACCGTCGATCATGTTGCGTACGAGCTGCCGATCGGCTCGGAAGGGGCTGATAAATGCCGTCAGCACGATCAGACCCGCATCGGTCATCAGCTTGGCGACTTCGCCAATGCGGCGAATGTTCTCGATCCGGTCGCTTTCGGTGAAGCCGAGATCCTTGTTGAGGCCATGTCGGACATTGTCGCCATCGAGCAGGAAGGTGTGTCGGTTCATCAGCGCCAGTCGCTTCTCGACCTCGTTGGCGATGGTCGACTTACCCGAACCGGAAAGTCCGGTGAACCAGAGTACGCGTGGAGTCTGGTTCTTCATCGCAGCGTGGTGATCGCGGCTGATGTCCGTTGGTTGCCAATGAACATTCTGGCTGCGGCGGAGGCTGAAATGCAGCATGCCCGCGCCGACGGTGTGATTGCTGATCTTGTCGATCAGAATGAACTCGCCCAGCGCCCGGTTCTCGAGATAGGGATCGAACACGATACGCCTGTCGGTAGTGATTTCGCACACGCCGATCTGGTTGAGATGGAGTGTCTGTGCCGCGAGATGATCCATCGTGTTAATGTCGATTTCGTATTTGGGCTCTGCCACGGTTACGCTGACAGTTTGCGTGCCCAACTTGAGCCAGTAGCCGCGCCCGACCACCAACGGCTCGTCGGCCATCCACACGATGGTGCTTTCGAACTGGTCGGCTACCTCCGGCGGGCTGTCGGCAGTAGCCAGCACATCGCCACGTGAGCAGTCGATTTCGTCTTCTAGCGTGATCGTGATCGATTGGCCCGCTACCGCCTGCTCTAGGTCGCTGTCCATGGTGACAATCGATTTCACCTTGCTGGTCTTGCCCGATGGCAGCGAGCGTAGCTCGTCGCCCGGCCTGACCGTGCCTGTAGCAATCTGGCCGGAAAAGCCGCGGAAATCGAGATTGGGGCGGTTTACCCATTGAACTGGCATGCGGAACGGTTTTGCCTGGCTTGCGGCGTTGTTTACTTCCATTGTTTCGAGATGGTCGATCAGTACCGGGCCCTCAAACCAGCCGGTATAGTCCGAGCGAGTCGTGATATTGTCGCCCGCAAGGCCCGACATCGGGATCGCGGTGAAGCTCTCGATACCGATGCTTTCCGCGAACGCCTTATAGTCGGCGACGATCGCGTCGAACTTCATCTGGTCGTAATCGATCAGGTCCATCTTGTTGACCGCGAGCACGAGGTTCTTGATGCCGAGCTGGTGGCACAAGAAGCTGTGGCGGCGCGTCTGGACGAGCACGCCCTTGCGCGCGTCGATCAGGATGACGGCACAGTCGGCGGTCGATGCGCCGGTGACCATGTTGCGCGTGTACTGTTCGTGGCCCGGACAGTCGGCGACGATGAACTTGCGCTTCTCGGTAGAGAAAAAGCGGTAGGCAACGTCGATAGTGATGCCCTGTTCACGCTCCGCAGCCAGCCCGTCCACGAGCAATGCAAAGTCGATTTCCTGACCTTGCGTGCCGACTCTTTTGCTGTCGTTCTCAAGCGCGGCGAGCTGATCTTCAAAAATCATTTTGGAATCGTAGAGCAGGCGGCCGATCAATGTGGATTTGCCATCATCCACGCTGCCACAGGTGATGAAGCGGAGCATTGACTTGTTCTGATGCTGTTCGAGATAGGCCTCGATATCCTCGGCGATCAGAGCGTCGGTCTGGTAGATTGGATCGGTCATCAGAAATACCCCTCCTGCTTTTTCTTCTCCATCGACGCATCCCCTGCGTCCTTGTCGATCACGCGGCCCTGCCGCTCGCTGGTTGTGGTCAGCAGCATTTCCTGGACCACTTCGGACAAGGTGGCCGCTTCGCTTTCGACGGCACCGGTTAGCGGGAAGCACCCCAGCGTGCGGAAGCGGATCGAACGTTCGGTGATTTTCGGGCGCTTGCCCATGACCTTTTCAAGCCGGTCGATGTCGTCGGCCATGAACAGGCCACCTTCATATTCATAGGTCGGGCGTTTGGCGCTGAAGTAGAGCGGCACGATCTCGATGTTCTCGGCCATAATGTACTGCCAGATGTCGAGCTCGGTCCAGTTCGACAATGGAAACACGCGGATGCTCTCCCCCTTCTTCTTGCGGGCGTTGTAGAGGTTCCACAACTCGGGACGCTGGTTCTTGGGGTCCCAGCCGTGGGTGGCGGTCCGGAAGGAAAAGATGCGCTCCTTGGCACGGCTCTTTTCCTCGTCGCGGCGCGCTCCGCCAAAAGCTGCGTCGAATCCGTATTTATCAAGTGCCTGCTTAAGCCCTTCTGTTTTCCACATATCGGTATGTAGCGGGCCATGATCGAAGGGATTGATCCCCCGTTCTTCGGCTTCGGGGTTGTGATGGACGATCAGTTCCATACCCGCTTCTTCGGCTGCCTTTTCCCTCAGCGCGTACATGTCCTTGAACTTCCAGGTCGTGTCGACGTGCATGAGAGGGAAGGGGGGCGGCGAGGGAAAGAATGCCTTCTTCGCCAGATGCAACATCACGGCGCTATCCTTGCCGATAGAGTAGAGCATCACAGGCTTTTCCGCCTCCGCGGCGACTTCGCGCATGATGTGGATGCTTTCGGCTTCGAGCCGCTGGAGGTGGGTCAGAGACTTGGCGTCGGTCATGGATTGGCTCCGCATTGCGTGTGCCAGAGATAGGTCGCGACAGCGCTAATGGACCTCCCAAATGGGAGGTGATAGAAATGCTTGTATGCGCATCCCCAATCTTGGCGAGACCGAACTGCTGATTCCGCTCCATGCCGGTATATTCGAACAGCCCATGTGGCAGATTTTCCTGCGACAGCTGCGGCGTGTCTGCGATGCAGAAGGCGTGACGATTTCGCTGATCGGTACGGGCGATGCCGATGACGTAATCCTTCGCGAAGGCGAGGTGATCGAGCTCGATTCGACCGAGATGCGCGAGGGTCGGGTCTATTCTGGAGAAGAGATCGGCTTTAGCGGCGCTGGGCTGCGAGCCGTGCGCGTCAGGGGGGACGGCATTGCCCTTACCTTGGCGATCCTGACGCAAAGCCCGCCAGGAGCGGAGCTGGCCAGCCTGCTGTCGGCGCTGGTCCCGCATCTACGTGTAGCTCTGAAAGTGCTCGAATCGATCGACCGCGAACGCAGCCGCGCATCCGTTAGCGAAGAGGCGTTTCGCCGCATGAACTTCGGCTGGATCGCGCTGGACGAGCGATGCCGGATCGTCGCTTCCGACAGCCAGGCGAAGAACTTTCTCCGGCGTTCGGGGGCGCTCAGGCGTGGCCCTTACGACCGCCTCGTGCCATCTTCGCCCGCCGTGGACCGTGAACTGACCGTACTCGCCAAGGCGATGGCTGCGGATCGTCGTCACCGCCCGCAAGCGATCAACATCAGCAAGGACCCGTGGATCGATATCCTCGTTGCGCCAACACGCGTCAACTCGCTGGCAGGTAAGGACAAGGCGGTCGCCGTGATCTATCTACGCGGTGACCGCTCTTCCTCTGCCGACCGGCACGAACAGCTGGTCGACCTCTTCGACCTGACGCCCGCAGAGGCCCGCCTTGCCTGGTCACTTTCGCAAGGGCTGTCGATTTCCGAAGCGGCAGAAGCGCACGGACTTACAGTTGAAACGGCCCGGTACTATTCAAAGAAAATCTATGCGAAGACGGGGGCACGGGGACAAGTCGATCTCGTGCGCAATATCCTTACAGGCGTACTTGCGCTGGCCTAGTGCCGTGCGAATCATCGCCTTGGTGCTTCGCGAGGAGGCAGAGAACTAGTCGGTCCGCCGAGTGAGGTCGGGCCAGAACCTGTCTGCCCCACGCGCTGCCACCATGCTTCCCAGGCGTTCGCTCCAATACGCATCATTGCCGTACTCCGAGCGCCACTCCCACAACCGTCGGGTCAGGGAATGCAGGCTATATTCCTGCGTAAAGCCGATCGCGCCGTGCACCTGATGGGCGACCGTCGTGCCCACTCCGACTGCCCTGTTTGCACGTAGCTTGGCCGCCGCAATTTCGAATTCGGCATCGCCGCGGTCGAGCGCCTGCGCCGCGCCCATCGCAGCGCAATTTGCAGCTGCGGCCTCGCAGGCGAAACTCGCCAGCGATTGCTGAACGGCCTGGAATTTGCCCAGCGGTCTACCGAACTGCTGGCGTTCATTGGCATAAGCGACCGACAGCGTCAGCGCCGCGTCGAGCGCGCCCGCTATCTGGCAGGTCCGGGTGAAGGCCATTGCCAGCTCGCAGTCGGATACGGCGGCCCGTTCGACAATGAGCAATGGCAGGTCTAGGCCAAGCGCGTGATATCCAGCCAAACGAAACACTGTCAGTGCGTCGAGCCAACTGCCGCCAAAGCCGCCTTTTGCTTCGGGCACGAGCAGAAGCGGAAGGCCCAGTTCTTCCAACTTGGGCAGGTCACGCTCGACGGTGGCAGTTGCACCGAGTTCTGCGAAAAGTGGATCGGTCACTTCTGCGAGCATACGGCGAGTGTCGCTCATCTCAGACCAAGCCCCCGTGCGATGATCCCCTTTACGATTTCCCGAGTGCCGCCGCGTAGCGAGAAGCTGGGGCTCACCTGCAGCAGGTAGAAGCAGACAACCCTCAACACTTCAGCTTTTTCATCACTGAAATCGACTGCCGCCTGCACCAGCTGCGGGATCGCCTGCTCATAGGAGTTGCCGAGATCCTTCACGATAGTTGCTTCGAGCGCCGGGTCTTCCCCACGTGCCAGCTTGGCCGCAACCGATGCGCTCATCAGCCGCAGGGTCCATGCCTCAGCAGCGAGGCGGCCTACTAGATGCCGCAGGGAGGGATCAGTCCCCGTTCCGGCATATCGCGCCAGTTCGAGGAATAGCACCATGGACGAAAGATATCGCTCCGGCCCAGATCGTTCCAACGAGAGCTCGGCAGTGGCCTGTTTCCAGCCCTCACCCTCTACTCCTAGCAATGCATCGGCTGGCAGGCGGACATCTTCGAAGAAGACTTCATTGAATTCATGTGCGCCCGTGAGGTCGATGATCGGTTTGACGGTGACGCCCGGTGCATTCATCGGAATGACGAATTGCGACAGTCCGGCCTGCCGTTCACTGCCCGCTTCGCTACGGATGAGCGCGATCACGAAATGGCTGACATGCGCACCGGTGGTCCAGACCTTCTGCCCGTTGATGATCCATTCATCACCATCACGGCGCGCCGATGTGCGGACCGAAGCGAGATCCGAACCCGAACTCGGTTCGCTGAGACCGATGCACGCAAATGCTTCGCCTCGTGCAATCGCAGGCACCCAGTGCCGCTTGAGCGTCTCATTACCGAGGCGCAGTAACAGCGGCCCGCTCTGACGGTCCGCAATCCAGTGCGCACCGACCGGGGCACCTGCCGCCAGCAGTTCCTCGATCACCACATAGCGTTCCAGCTGGCTGCGTTCGTGCCCGCCATATTCCTTCGGCCACGTCATGCCGAGCAAGCCTGCTTCGCCAAGTTTCCGGCTGAATGCGGGATCGGGTTTGGTCCAGCTGTTTGCCCGGCGGACCGGGTCGCGTTCGCCATACTCAGCCACCAGCGCGCGCACCTGTTCGCGCAGGCGAGGTGCGGTATCGGGCCAGTCAACCGCTTCGGTTGCAAAGGTCTGCATTGCTCTCCTCTCCCGCGTTTCTCTCACCAATTTGTCGCCATACCGCAAGACCCGTTGCATCATGCAACGAATCCCGACAGTGTGGTAGCGAGAGAACGTTACTCATGGATTCCCGCAAGGAGAGAGACACGATGGCCGATTACAAGAACCTGATCGACGGCGAGCTGGTCGATAATGGCGAATGGCTGGAGGTGCTGAACCCCGCCAACGAACAAATCGTCGGGCGCGTGCCGGCCTGCGGCAAGGACGACCTCGACCGTGCGGTTGCGGCTGCGCGCCGCGCGTTCAAGGACTGGAAGAAAACTTCTGCGGAAGAACGCCAGAAAGTGGTCCAGGGCATCGCCGCCGCGATCAAGGAAAACGCTGACGAACTGTATCGCCTGCTGACCAGCGAACAGGGCAAACCGCACGCGCAGGCGCAGCAGGAAATCTACGGCGCGGCAGGCCTCGCCTCTGCACAAGCTAGCCTGACGCTCGACGATGTGATCAGCCAAGACGATGATACCCGCTTGTCGCGTACCCGCCGGGTGCCGGTGGGCGTGGTCGGCGGGATCGTGCCGTGGAATTTCCCCATTATGATGGCGATCCAGAAGATCGTGCCCGCGCTGGTCGCAGGCTGCACGATCGTCCTCAAACCATCGCCGTTCACGCCGCTGACCACATTGCGGATTGCGGAGCTGATCAAGGATGTGGTGCCGGCCGGCACGGTCAACATCATCACCGGCGAAGACAGCCTTGGCCCTCTGATTACCGGGCATCCGGATATCGACAAGATCACCTTCACCGGATCGACTGCGACCGGCAAGAAGATCATGGAAGGCGCCAGCAGCGATCTCAAACGGATCACCCTGGAACTGGGCGGCAATGACGCTTCGATCGTGCTGCCCGATGCCGATGTCGAAAAGGTGGCTCAACAGCTGTTCTGGTCGAGCTTCACCAATGCGGGCCAGGTCTGCATCGCTGCCAAGCGCGTTTATATTCACAAGGACATTTACGACGATCTGTCCAAGGCAATAGCCGCCTATGCCGAAAGTGTGGTCGTGGGCGACGGTTCACAGCAGGGCACTGGCGTTGGCCCGATCCAGAACAAGAAACAGTATGAGCGCGTGCTCGAACTGATTCAGGACGCCAAGGACAACGGCTATAAATTCCTGACGGGTGGGGACAAGGACCCATCTGGAACGGGATATTATGTGCCAATCACCATTCTCGACAATCCGCCCGAAGATGCGCGGATCGTGGCCGAAGAACAGTTCGGCCCGGTTATGCCGCTGCTGAAGTTCGACACGATCGAAGAAGTCATCGAACGCGCTAACAATTCGGATTACGGCCTCGCCGGGGCGGTGTGGACCAAGGACACCGACAAGGGCGTCGAAATCGCCGAACAGCTCGAAACTGGCACGGTCTGGATCAATGAATTCATGCACTTGTCGCCCTTTGCGCCCTTTGGCGGACACAAGCAGTCGGGCTTCGGTGCGGAATATGGCATCGATGGGCTGAAGGAATTCACCTATCCGCAAGTCATCACGGTGAAGCGCGACGCTGCCGTCTGATTACGCACCTTACTCCGGGCGGGAAGGGCCGTAGCCCCCACCGCCCGGGGTCATGATAACGAAGGTATCGCCGGGCTGCATCGCGCCCGACCCGGTTGCGCCCAGGTCTTCGCTCGAGCCGTCTGCCCGCTCGATCCAGTTGCGCCCGGCTGCGGCATCGCCGCCCCCACAGATACCGCGCGGGGCCACTTCCCGTCGGTTGGCCAGCATGTTGGCCTGCATTGGCTTGAGGAAGGTAATCCGGCGTTCCACGCCGTCCCCGCCGCGATATTCCCCGTCCCCGCCGGAACCGTGCCGGATCGCGAAGGTGACGAGCCGCACCGGCAGGCGGCTTTCGAGGATTTCCGGATCGGTCAGGCGGGAATTGGTCATGTGGGTCTGCACCGCGCTGGTCCCCTTATGGCCCACGCCAGCGCCTGATCCACCGCAGATGGTTTCGTAATATTGGTCGGCACCATCGCCAAATGTGAAATTGTTCATCGTGCCCTGGCTAGGCGCCAGTCTGCCGGTCGCAGCGAAAAGTGCGTCGGTAACGACCTGGCTGGTCTCGACATTGCCCGCCACCACTGCGGCCCCCGGTCGCGGATTGAGCATCGATCCTACGGGCACGATCAGCTCGATCGGGCGCAGGCAGCCATCGTTCATCGGTATGGCATCGTCGATCAGCGTCCGCACGACGTAGAGCGCAGCGGCCCGCGTAATCGATTTGGGCGCATTGAAATTGTCCGGCAGCTGGCGGCTGGTACCAGTAAAATCGAATACGGCAGATCGTTGGTCCCGGTCGACGCGGATGGCGACCTTCACGATTGCGCCATTATCCATGGGATAGGCGAAAGCACCATCGTCAAGTCGGTCCAGCAGCCGCCTTACGCTTTCTTCCGAATTGGCGAGGACATGCCCCATATAGGCTGCCACAACATCCGCCCCCTGATCGCGTGCAGCTGACTGGAGCAATTCTTCCCCGCGCGTACATGCGGCCAGCTGGGCACGCAGATCGGAAATGTTACGGTCCGGATTGCGCGCGGGATGCTTGGCCGATGAAAGCAGATTGCGGATTTCAGCTTCGCGGAACTGCCCGGCATCGACCAGCAGCGCATTGTCGATCAATACCCCCTCTTCCTCGATCGTCCGGCTTTCGGGCGGCATCGACCCGGGTGCGATCCCGCCGACGTCCGAATGGTGCCCGCGCGCGGCGACGAATGCATCCGGCTCCGCTGCGCCCTCTTCGAAGAAGACCGGCACGATCACGGTGATGTCTGGCAGGTGAGTGCCACCGCGATAGGGATCGTTGAGCACATAGGCATCGCCGCGCCTGAAACCGCGTCCGTCACGGGCGCTGCCGCGTGCTTCGATAACCCGGGCAATGCTGTCGCCCATCGAACCGAGATGGACCGGAATATGCGGCGCATTGGCGATCAGTTCGCCCGATCCGTCGAACAGCGCGCAGGAGAAATCGAGCCGTTCCTTGATGTTGACCGACGTTGCCGTGGATTGGAGAACCACACCCATCTCTTCGGCGATGGCCATGAAAAGGTTGTTGAAGATTTCCAGCCGTATCGGGTCGACCTCGGTGCCCGCTGCGCGCGTTCTCTGCAGCGGGGTGGTGCGGGTAAGCACGAGGCTGCCTTCTTCGGCAAGCCGGGCCTGCCAGCCGGGCTCGACCACTGTCGTCGATGCTGGGTCGATTACCAATGCCGGGCCATCCACGGCTTCACCAGTGCCCATCGCCGCGCGCTCGATGGTCTTCCATGTGCCCGATGGCTCGCCCGTCGCAGGCACCGGTTCGGCAAGCGCATTGCCGAGGCCGCCGGAGGTCCCGCTCGCCTCGACGCTCAGCGCTTCGACGATGATCGGCGCTTCGGCATCGGAATAGCCGAACCGCTGGCGGTGCAGGGTGCGGAACGTCCGGTCCATCGCTGTCGGATCATCGCAATCGATCGCCAGCACACTGTCGCTGCCTTCGAAGCGCAGGCGGGCTTGGCGTGCCAGAACGATGTCCTCATCCGCAATACCCTGGTCGATCAGCGCCCGGCGCGCCTGATTTTCCAGATCACATAGCTCGGCGGTGAAGCTGTCGCCCAGTGTTCTGACGAGACTGATTTCGCGGATGGATTTCACCGGAGCTAGACCAATGCCGTAAGCCGATAGAATGCCCGCCAGCGGGTGGACCAGTACGGTCTCCATCCCCAGCGCATCGGCCACCCTGCAGGCGTGCTGCCCGCCGGCGCCGCCGAAGCAGGCGAGGGCATAGGCGGTGACGTCGTGCCCCCGGGCCACGCTGATCTTGCGGATGGCATTGGCCATGCTGTCGACGGCAATGGCGAGGAAGCCTTCCGCGATTTCTTCGAGCGATTTCGGCTCTGGAAGCGCAGAGGCGATTTCCATCAGACGGGTGCGAGATGCATGCTGATCAAGCGTCTGATTACCCGCCGCACCGAACACTTTCGGGAAAAACGCTGGATCGATCCTGCCGAGAAACAGATTACAATCGGTCACGGTCAGCGGCCCGCCCTTGCGATAGCAGGCGGGGCCTGGGTTGGCACCGGCGCTTTCGGGGCCGACCGTGAACCGCCCGCCATCGAACCGGCAGATCGATCCGCCTCCCGCGGCGACGGTGTGGATCTGCATCATCGGCGCAGCCACGCGCACCCCGGCCACCACACTGTCGCCGGTCAGTTCGTATTCGCCCGCATAATGGGCGACATCGGTGCTGGTGCCGCCCATGTCGAAACCAATGAGCCTCTCGTGCCCGAGCGGCTTGCCCGCTGCGACCATGCCGACGACGCCGCCAGCCGGCCCCGACAGGATCGCATCCTTGCCGCGAAAGGCGCCGACTTCCGCCAGGCCGCCGTTCGATTGCATGAACCGCAGGCTGTCGGTTTCGGGCAAGCCGGCCTGAAGCGTATCGGTATAGCGGCGCAGGACCGGCGAGAGATAGGCGTCCACCACCGTCGTATCGCCGCGCGGGATCAGGCGGATGAGCGGCGCAACCTCATGGCTGACGCTGATTTGCGCAAAGCCCATCTCGCGGGCGATGGCAGCCAGCCGTTCTTCATGGTCGCGGAATTTCCAGCCGTGCATCAGAACGATTGCCAGCGCATCGAAGCCATCCGCACGCAGCTCTGCGAAAGCCCGGCGCGCCTGCCCTTCGTCCAGCGGGGTGAGGACTTCGCCATCGGCGGACACCCGCTCGTCGATCTCGACCACGTGCGATGGCAGTTGTTCGGGCAGCACGATGTGGCGGGCGAAGATATCCGGCCGGGCCTGATTGCCGATCCGCAGTGCATCCCCGAAGCCGCGAGTGATGGCGAGAGCCAGCCGCTCGCCCTTGCGTTCGAGCAGCGCGTTGGTGGCAACCGTAGTGCCGATCCGCAATTCGGCGATCGGGCCGCTGCCATGCCGTTCCATCAACCGCCGCACCGCCTCGCTCGCCGCATCGGCATAATGGCCGGGATTTTCCGACAGCAGCTTGTCGGTCACCAGCACCCCACCGGGCGTCACCGCCACCACATCGGTAAAAGTACCGCCCCGATCCACTGCAAAGTGCCAGGTTCCGGTTTTGCTGTTTGCTTCCACTGTGCCGGGCCTCTACTTCTCGGCAAGATCGCCCAAAGCGTCCCGCAGAGGGCCAAGCCATGGCGCGTATGGTTTCCAGACAGCCATGCCATCGCGGTTGAGCGGTCGACGAACCTGCTCGCTGCTTGGAGTGCGGACGACGCGGTCGAGACGATGAAAGTCGAGCACCGCGTCTTCCCAGTTGAGGCCCAGATATTTCAATACGTCGCCAATCTGCGAGCGAGGATCTCCGACCAGCGTCGAATAGTCGACGTGGTGCACCATGCCAGGGGCGACAGCGTCGAAGTGGGAGAGCAGGCGGACATTGTCGACATAGCATTGAGCCACGTCTTGCAGAGAAAACGAAGCTGCATGTGCGCTGCTGAAAGACTGAGTGAAATTCGAAAAGCAGCAATCCATAGCAGGACGGCGAATGTCGATGAACCGCGCCTGTGGCAGGATCTTACGAATGAACAGGATGTTGCTCCAGTTATGGGGGAGCTTATCGATGAAGAACCGCGTGCTCTGCATCCGGTGGACCGAGGCGCGTTCGAGATATTCCTGCCCGAAACGGGCCGCTTGCTCGGCCGTAAGCGAGCGGATCGCTTGCGGCACGGTAGTCTTTCCCTGGCGAGTTGCCATTTCCATGAACCCGCGCAGAATTGCCGGGATGTAAGGGAGTTCGCCGATGGGTTCGATCTGCGAATGCGAACCCAGGATCTGTTCGAGCAGGGTCGACCCTGACCTGGGGAGGGAAACGATGAAAACCGGTATGTCGCTGCCTACCTGTGTGGTGGGCAGACCTGCGATGTAATTCTCGTCGACCTTATCCCTGATCTCGTCGACTTCCGCGCTCAGTTCCCTTGCGTCATAGCCAATAGCCTTGGCACGAAGCCGGTTGCCTTCCTCGTAGTGATCAAATGCGGCCTCGAATTCTCCCTTGTCGTGAAGTGCCCGCGCGAGCGAAAAATTCAGGGGGGCTTCGTTGCGCTCGTCAATCGCGATCGCAAGGGCTGCCTTCATAGTGGCTATATCGTCATCGCCCAGGATCGGCTGCTTGATGCTGGCCAGCGCCCACCATGCATCGCCAGTACCATCGTCGATCGCAATAGCCTGGCGGAAAGCGGCAATCGCGTCTTCTACCTGGCCGTTGGCACGAAGGTTATGGCCGTAGGCGATCCACAGTTGCGGGCTGGACGGCTTTTCATCGAGAAGTTGACGATAGATAGTCCGCGCCTCTTCCGCTTTCCCGATTTTTTCCAGCGTGTTGGCAAGTATCGCGCGAAGACTGGTATCGCCGCGCTCCTTGGCAAGGCTTTCGAACATCGGAATGGCGATGGCGGGACGTTCTTGCTGATTGACCACCGCCGCCAGTTGTCGCCTTGTGTCGTAATCGCGGGAACCGAGTTTGATCGCCTTGGATAGGAACTGTTCCGCCTGGCCAAGTGCGCCGAGGCAACTGGCGGTCTCTCCCAGTAAAGCTAGGGCTTGCGGATGGTCTCGATGACGGCGAAGGAAGCCGATAAGGAACTGCGCTGCCTGTTCATATCTGGCGTTCTCGATCAGTTCCTTTGCCTGGGTGAGTTCGGGATTGATCGAGATCGGTATGCCAAGATTATTCATGAGCCAGAACCTTCGTCAAACGTAACCCAGAACCTGGCGAAGTCCGGGAGCCTGATAATCTACAAGGGCGCGATGACGCGCGCCAAGTGTCTCGGGCAATTCGAATGCAATGCCGGTAAGATTTTCGCGCGCGGTAGCGCTCTCTTCCCGATTTGCCCCCAATCTTACGCGTTCGATCCAGTCCGCGGGAAACGAGATTCCTGCGGCTTCCAGAAGAGTGCGAAAGAAAGCTTCGGCGTCAGTCCGTTCCAGATTTCCCAGGTGCCGAGTTAGATCTTCATATTTAACGACATGGCAGCGCCCGCCCAGCCAGGCTGCCGCATTGAGTTCGTAGATGTCGTTCAGAGACGGCAGCTTTTGCGGCAGGCCGAAAATCATCATCGTCAGCAATTCATCGGCCGAAACGGAACCACTACGAAGGTGATCCACATTGCCGCGGAACTGTTCTGACAGAATGAAGCGGGCGCGCGCAATCACCCAGTCATACGGGTCCCTGTAAAGCAAGATGCGGCGCGTCGCTGCCGTTTCGATGACGGATGCGTCTGCGAAGAAAAGGTGGCCCCAGCTCAGTTTGGGGCTTGCTGGATCGAAGGCGGAGCGGTGGGCCTGAAGATTGCCCCACTGGATGAAGTCCGCACCGTATTGCTGATCAACCGGCACGAACATGCGCATGATGTTGCGCAGTAGGTGACTACCGCTTTTGGGAATGGAGTTCAGGAACACTGGCCGAGCAAGTCTGGTTTGCGCAAACCGGGCGTTGGCGTTGTCGAGATTGTCCTTTCGGACCAGAATTTCAGGCATCTCAGCTCCTTGGCGAAGGGCCTAACAGAAGGGGCGGCATGTTGCCATGCCGCCCCGAATTTTCTGGGGTTCGAGCCCAGGCTGTTGCGCGGTATCAGAACCGAGTGGAGATGTTGATGAATGCCCGCCGTCCGACAAATGGATACTGAGATGCCGGAATGACCGGTCCAAGAAGAGGGATCTCGTTACCATTCAGCACGGACACGCGGGGAGGGCGAGTATCGAACAGGTTGCTTATACCAGCGGTTATATCGAACATTCCATCTGCGATTTCCTGCGATACCGAGATATTGTGGTAGAACGTTGTCGGAGCAGTCAGATCCGGACAATAACGACCATAGATCGGTAGATCGCCAGCGGGATTGTCGGTGTTGAATGAGTCGAGACACCGGTCACCGCCATTATCTTCTAGGAAATCATCGACGTTGGACGTCGAACCAATGACGTTAATGCCGTAAAACAGGCTGAAGCCCGATGGGTGTGCCCACGTAGCACGGAAATCGGCTACCCATTCCGGTGATCCAGCTTCCCCATTGTCGGATTCGAGGCCCGACGTCGGCAACAGCCGGGAATCGTCCTTGATCTGCCAAGTGGCTTCACCGCGCAGCGTCAGCAGGCCTGCATTGCCCATATCGTGAGAAACGTTGAGCGAAACGTCGATACCAGAATTACGCTGACTGGCGACGTTGATGTACTGGTCGTAAATTTCGTCGATCTGATAGACCGCAGTTGCGTTCTGACCACGAGTGAACAGGTCGCAAAGCGGTTCGCTCGCGAAATTTTCCGACCGGTAGCAGCCATTCAGAATGGTAGCTGCACCAAGCTGGGTTATCTCACCTTTCACCTTGATATCGAAATAGTCCACCGCAAGACTGAACTTCGTATCTCCGAGGAAACCGAGATTGGGTGTCAGAACCACGCCAATGACCTTGGCGTCGGAGGTCTCCGCTTCCAGATTGCCGAGGCCACCCTGAGAATAGGCAGTCGCGGTAATACCGCCACCGGCGTAATCGCCAGGAATTCCATCCGCGGCGCAGTTGTCCGCCACGCGCTGGGATGTGCTCCCACTGGATAGTCCAGCTTGCCAGTTGATGCAGGGGTCCACGCGCTGATTAACGAAGCTGGTCTCATCGGCCAGGAACTGTTCGAAAAGAGCAGGAGCGCGGTACGACGTCCCGTAGCTGCCCCGGAAACGAAGCCAGTCATTCAGCGCCCAGTTGAAACCAAGCTTGTACGTGAAATTACCGTTGTCGCTATCACTAACTCCATCCGATGCGCGCGTAGCCTTCACATTTGTAAGGCGACCTGCGGCGGAAAATGTCAGGTTTTCGAAGAACGGCTTGTCGGCCAGTATCGGAACACTGAGTTCGGCAAAGGCTTCAGTCGTAAGGCTCTTGCCGGCAGTGATTCCCGATGCCGTGGATCCCCATGCATTGCCTGCACGGGTGATTTCGCCCGGCGTGTCATTGATCTTGTCCCGGCGTGCGGTGACGCCAGCGGCGACGCCAAGCGGGCCTGCAGGCAATTGGAACAGCTCGCCGCTCACGGACGCTTCACCCGTCAACTGGGTGTAGATCGTCTGCCCTTCTTCCCAATCGAAGATGAAGCCAATTTGTTCAGGCGTCAGATTGCCTCGCAGAAACTCCGGATCTGCCCAGGGAATGTCGATGCACTGCCGCCCGGAAACCGGTGTGACCGTGCCGACACACGATGCAGTCTGGAAATAGCCGGTGTCGTAAACATCCTGCAGAATCTGTTGACTGCGGTAGCGTCCGTCGCTGCGGCTGTACTGAACATACGCTTCGTAACGCCAGTTGCCACCGGAAGAGATGTCGCCCCGAAGGCCACCTACACCGCGATAATAGTCAACTTTCTGGCTGGAGTCGTTCTGGTTGGTGATGGCAGTGGGGCTGAGGTAGTTGACGCCTTCGAAACCGTCGCCCCAGTAATTGGACGTGTTACCCGGGCCGGTACCATAGAGCTCGCCAGTGTAGCCGAAATTCCAGAATTGGCGCCAGCCGTTCTGATAGGTTTCGCGGCGATTGTACAGAAATTCGCCGAAAAGCTCGACGGAATCGGAGAGTTCGAACGATGCTTCTGCGTAACCGGTGTAGAGATCGGTCTCGGGAATCATGGTCTGTTCACCCACGAACGGGTGATAGGCGTTCTGCACAGCCATCGATTCCGCGTCATATCCGGTGGGGAACCAGCCTGCCGGGGCGCGGAAATCACCCGGATACGCCGGGTCTCCATATGCAGGAATGCCAAGCGTGCCGCTGCCCGGACCGTTGGCGTACTGATACTGCAGCAGCACGGACCGCCCGAAGGGCGAAGTCTGCGTTCCCGTATTGGGGCCGCCCGGACCATCGAGCTGGAGATTGTCGATCAGGTTGTAGGTCCAGATGTGGCCCCACCGCAGATCTTCGCAATGTGGCTGACCCGTGCGCGGATCGATCAGGTCGGAGCGCGAACCACTTTCATTGAAAATATAGGCTTCGGGACAGGCCAGATAGCTACGGTCGCCACGTTTAAGTTCGTTGGTGTGTGAATAGTCAGCTGCGACGGTGATGTGGCCGCGAGAGAAGTTCTTGGTGTAGGCGGCGCTGACGCGAAATTCTTCCCCACCTGAATCGAATGGAACGGAGACATTGAAGTCCAGCTTCAGTCCGTCCTCCCGGTCCCCAGTCAGAATATTGACGACACCGGCGACGGCATCCGAACCATAGACCGACGAAGCGCCGGTCTTCAGGATCTGAATGTCCTTTACGATTGAAAGCGGGAGCACATTGAGATCGAAAGACGACACTGCACCGCGTGTCCCCGCAGGACCGGCGCGCCGACCGTTCAGCAGGACCAGCGTGCGGTTGGCACCAAGACCGCGCAAATCGATCGTCTGTGCGCCTTGGCCACCATTGGTGACATAGTTCGACGACAGAGCTGAAGTGATTTGCGTGGATCCGGATGCAACCGGGGAACTTTGTAGAGCGCTCGCCAGATCAAGTTTGCCTTCGCGGCGGGCGATTTCAGGACTCACGATCGAAATCGGATCCGGGCTGTTGTAAGGCGTCACCGTAGTGATGCGGGACCCCGTCACGACAATCGCATCAGACTGAGTTTCGGCTCTCGTGCCCTCATCGTCCAGAACCGAGGCGTCCTGTGCAGACGCCGCAGAAGAAAGCGCTATGGCGGCAAGACCCGCACCGGCCCACAGAGCAGACCTTAGAAACGGAGTTGGAGCTGAATTTTTCAAGTTGACCCCCCCTTTAAGTAACTGAAACCAGCAACATATCGGTAAAGCCGATCCTCCCAACTCAGAAATGGCCAACTGGACAGATTTCTTGAGGCTAGTTGCGTAAATGCCACATTCGCGTCTTGGGTGGCTGACTATAATAAGAAATCTGAGACTTTGATTGGGACACGCACCGGTTGAAGTGGTCTTGGTGCCGGATCACACCATGTCCCTTGGACGAACCAGGCGGTCGAATGTTGCGGCATCGACCAGGCCGAGTTCGAGGGCGGCTTCCCGCAACGTCTGCCCGTGCTTGTGTGCATGTTTGGCGATGGCTGCGGCATTGTCATAGCCGATTTCGGGGGCCAGTGCGGTTACAAGCATCAGCGATCGTTCGACGAGCGCGGCGATCTGGTCTTCGTTCGCCTCGATCCCGTCCACGCAGCGTTCGGCAAATCCCTGCATGCCTGTGGCCAGCAGTTCGATGGAGCGGATCACGTTCGACCCGATCAACGGCATGAACACATTGAGTTCGAAATGGCCCTGCATGCCGCCCACGGTCACGGCCTGATTGTTGCCGATGACCTGTCCGGCCACCATCGTCAGCATCTCGCACTGTGTCGGATTGACCTTGCCCGGCATGATCGAACTGCCCGGCTCATTGGCCGGCAGCGAGAGTTCGCCCAGCCCCGAACGGGGGCCGGAGCCGAGAAAGCGGATGTCGTTGGCAATCTTGTTGAGCGCCACGGCCAGCGTGTTGAGCGCGCCGGAAAAGAACACCAGCCCATCCTTGGCGGCCAGCTGTTCGAACTTGTTGGGCGCTGGTTCGAAATCGAAGTCGGTAATATCGCTGATTGCGCCAGTCATGTCTTCAGCCCAGCCATCCGGCGCATTCAGCCCAGTGCCGACGGCGGTGCCGCCAATGGCGAGCTTGCGGATATTGCCCTGCAGAGCGCCTTCGATCCGCGCCTTGCAGCTCACCAGCTGGGCGACATAGCCGGAAAATTCCTGGCCCAGCGTCAGCGGAGTGGCGTCCTGCGTATGTGTGCGGCCGATCTTGACGATATCGGCAAAGGCATCCGCTTTCGCCGACAGCGAAGCCGTCAGCCGATCAAGCGCGGGCAGCAGCGCATCGCGGGTGGCCAGCGCAGTCGCCACATGCAGCGCGGTGGGGAAGCTGTCGTTCGAACTCTGCGATTTGTTGACGTGATCGTTGGGGTGCACGGGGTCTTTCCCGCCGCGTGTCCCGGCCAGCTTTTCGTTGGCGATCCCGGCGATCACTTCGTTGACGTTCATATTCGTCTGCGTGCCACTGCCGGTCTGGAAGATGGTCAGCGGGAACTCGTTGTCATAATCGCCCGCGCGGATCGCGGTTGCGGCGGCTTCGATCGCATCGGCCAGCCTGCCTTCCAGCCCATGCTTGCGATTTATGCGCGCTGCCGCCTGTTTCACGATGGCCTGGGCATGGACGATCTGAATCGGCATGCGCTGATGGGCGGGGAAGGGAAAGTTTTCGAGACTGCGCTGCGTCTGCGCGCCCCAATAGGCGCTGGACGGGACTTCGATCGGCCCGATGGAATCGGTTTCGGTTCTCGTCTCGGTCATGACCGGCCTTTCATTGGGTGTCGGGAAGTGCCGAGGTAGGATTTCACGCGCGTTCGTGCCACCCGCCATTTGCAGAAGCGGGAAATTCCCGCTGTTCATGTACGGAAATGGTACCTATTTCGATTACGATGCTGCGTCAGTACGAACTTGTTGAACGGGTCCAGGAATATGACCCAGGCGCCGATGAGGCGATGCTCAATCGGGCCTATGTCTACACCGTGCAGAAACACGGCATCCAGACCCGGGCCAGCGGCGATCCGTATTTTTCCCATCCGGTAGAAGTCGCCGGCCTGATGACGGACCTGAAGCTGGATCAGGAAACCATCATCACCGCCCTGCTGCATGACACGGTGGAAGACACGCTGGCCACGATCGACGATATCGAGGCGATTTTCGGGGCAGATGTGGCGCGGCTGGTGGACGGCGTGACCAAGCTGTCCAAGATCGAACAGATGCCGGAGAACGAGCGCGCGGCGGAAAACCTGCGCAAGTTCCTGCTCGCCATGAGCGAGGATATCCGCGTGCTGCTGGTCAAACTGGGCGACCGGCTGCACAATATGCGTACGCTGCATTTCATCAAGAAGCCCGAAAAACGCCAGCGTATCGCGCGCGAGACGATGGATATCTACGCCCCGCTGGCGGAGCGGATCGGTCTTTATGAATATATGCGCGAAATGCAGATGCTCGCCTTCGAGCAGCTGGAACCCGAGGCCTATCGCACGATTACCCAGCGGCTGGAACAGATCCGCAGCGAAGACGGCGGGCAGGTCGATGCCATCGCGCTCGACATGAAGCACGCGCTGGCCGAAGCCGGGATCGCTACCGAAGTGTCGGGCCGTGAAAAGCACCCTTATTCGATCTGGCGCAAGATGGCCGAACGGCATGTCAGTTTCGAACAGGTCACCGACATCATGGCCTTCCGCGTCATCTGCGACGATGTGGCCGATTGCTATCGCGCGCTGGGCGTTCTGCACACGACGTGGCAATTCCTGCCGGGCAAGTTCAAGGACTATATCTCCACCCCCAAGAACAACGGTTATCGTTCGCTTCACACATCGCTGATCTATGGCAAGTCGATGCGGGTGGAAGTGCAGATCCGCACACATGAAATGCACCGGCTCAACGAATTCGGCTTTGCCGCACACTGGGCCTACAAGCAGGGCGACCGGCCCGACGGGCAGGTTGCCTGGCTGCGCGATCTGATCGAAATCGTGGATGCGAGCCACGATCCCGAAGAACTGCTCGAACATACCAGGCTGGCGGTTTATCAGGATCGCATTTTCGCCTTCACACCAAAGGGCGCGCTGTTCCAGTTGCCCAAGGGGGCGACGCCGGTGGACTTCGCCTTTGCCGTCCACACCGATCTGGGTGCGCAGACCGTCGGGGCAAAGATCAACGGGCGGCACATGCCGCTGCGCACGCAGCTGAACAACGGCGATGTGGTGGAAATCGTCAAGAGCGCGCAGGCCGATCCGCAGATGAGCTGGCTGGGCTTTGTCGTGACCGGCAAGGCGCGCGCTTCCATCCGCCGCGCAGTGCGGCTGAAGGAACGCGCCGAAGTGGCCGAAATCGGCAAGAAGCTGTTCGATGAAATCGCACTGCGCGTGCCGGCCAAGGTCGGCAAGAAGGCCCTGCGCGAAGCGCTCAAGCGGCTGGAGATGGAAGAAGAGGAAGACCTCTATTACGCCATCGGGGCAGCAAAGATTTCCGATCGCGATGTGATGGAGGCGCTGGTTCCGGGCAGCACGGCGGAACTGGAAGACGAACCCGACTGGGCGAAAAGCGGCAAGGCGCTGTCCATCCGCGGTCTGACGCCGGGCATGGGGTTCAAGCTGGCCGAATGCTGCCACCCGGTTCCGGGTGACCGGATCGTGGGCCTGCGCAAACCGAACGAAGGGGTGGAAGTCCACACCATCGACTGCCACCAGCTGGCCACCGGGATCGACAGCGACTGGCTCGACCTGTCATGGGGCAAACGGTCACGCGGGGCCGTGGGGCGGTTGCGGGTGACGCTGTACGACCGGCCCGGCACGCTGGCCGAAATGGCAGGTATCTTTGCCCAGAACCACGTCAATGTGACCAGTCTGGAACAGACCCAGCTGGACCATCCCTTCACCACTTATGAAATCGATCTGGAGGTGCAGGACGTGCCCCACCTGACCCGCATCCTCAGCGCCCTGCGGGCGAGCGATTCCATCGCCCAGGCGGAACGGGTATGAGCACCGTCATCGGGATCGACCATGTCCAGCTGGCGATGCCGCATGGGGGCGAGCCGCATGCGCGCCGGTTCTGGATCGATCTGATGGGACTGGAGGAAGTGGCCAAGCCGTCGCATCTCGCGGTTAATGGGGGGTGCTGGTTCGAAGGCGGCGGCATCGCCATCCATTGTGGGGTGGAAGAAGGCTTTCTACCTGCACACCGCGCGCATCCCGCGCTGCTGGTAACCGATCTTGGCGCACTGGTGGCCCGGCTGGGCAGGGCGGGCATTCACTTCAAGCGGGGCAAGGATCTGGAAGGCTATGTCCGCGGCGATATCGCGGACCCGTTCGGCAACCGCATAGAACTGATGCAGCGGGTCTAGCCTGTCTTACCGTGCCTGCGGGCCAGTGCTGTACACAGCTCCGGCGCGGTGAGGATAATGTGCGATTTGCGATGTCGGCCCTGTCTCACAACAGGTCCAGCTCGACTGCGGCTTCGTCGCCCGCAGCAAGGCTTTCGGCGCGCAATACCTTGCGCCCGATCAGCAGACACCATTCGGTTTCGTCCCGCGCTGCGGCTCCGGCGCCGGAGCGCTTGGGCTTCGACGGGAAGACCGAGGTTTTCCATTCGGTCCCGCCGACCCGCGCCATGGCCTTCACCGATCCGAAGCCGCGCCGCGCGCCGAATTCGAGCCGGTGGAGGCGCGCGTGCATGGTGATGGCCTCGGCCGCGTCACCATCGATGATGACCATGTGATAGGTTGCTTTTTCGCCCTGCCAGCGCCTGATGGGGAGGGTAAGGGTGACTGTCTCGCTCACTCGGCCACGCGCCGGATCGGCACCGGAATATTGCAGATATCCGCCCCGCCGGCAGGCACGATGAAGAACGGATCGCGGCGATTGGCGCGCGCTTCGGCATAGCGGGCGAAACTTTCCCCCTCGGTGGCGAGATATTCGAACGCCGGGCGTTCGGCTTCGGGAAGATCGCTAGCCACGCGGACGGTGAGGATCGGCGTGCGCCTGGCCTCGTCTTCGTAGAAGCCGAGCTGGCCCTTGCCGCGCGGCAGGCTTGAAAGGTGTTCGATCCCTTCCACGATCCGTCCGGCAAGCGCGATGTTGCGATCCAGATGGCGCGGGGCGTGACCGATGACCGTGTACAGCTCGGCCCCGGTGCCCGCATCGGGCGACATGTTCCGCCCTACACCGACCATGCCGTAACAATGGATCGGCCACACGGCGGCAGCCTCGCCACTGTCGTCCGAACCGATATTGGATGCCAGCGGCCAGCCCTGATGGAACAGCGAAAGCTGGGCATAGGAATCCACCAGACCGTTGGCGATGATGACTCCTGCCGTCTCGTCGGTGGTCGACAGGACAGCCCCGGTCTTCAGTGCCAGATCGCGCGAGGAATCGGCCAGCAGAGTCGACAGGCCGATCGCTTCACCCGGAACGGTATAATTGCGCTCGTCAGTCGCGATCAGGCCATCCGGCAGCGCCTTCGCTTCGCCGGAGCTTTCGGGGTTGTCGTAATTGGCATCGCCCCACTGGGCGACGTAATTGTCCTGCACGCGGTTGACGGTGATGTTGTCGAACCACCCGGAACGCGCGAAATTGCGGATGTTACGCACCCAATCCTGGCTGAAAGGCGCGGGCATCAGCTGGATCACGACTTCGCGTTTCGACCCGTCGGCTGCCGGGGCAAGGGTCATCACCAGCAGATCTTCTGGCGGGATCGCAACCCATTCCCCGGCTGGCGCCGCAGCAGCGATGTCGCCGGGTGAAGGTGGCGGTGCGCCCTCATGTGCCCATGACGGGGAAGCAAGCGCAAGCAGCGCGGCAAGCGTAATTAGCGGCTTCGTCATTCGGTAAGGGGTGCCACCATACCGGACAAAACAAAAGCCCCCACCCGCACATCGGCGGGGCGGGAGGGTGGCTGCTACCGGGCATTCCACAGATAGGCGACCGGGAAAAATGGGATCGGGTGTGAAGCGGTCTCCACTTCGGCTTGCGGAATCATCCCCCCGCCGCTAGAGGCGCGCCTTCTTGTTCAGCCTTGGCGCGGGCGGGAATGCGGAGCAGTGGCCGAGTGGTCGAAGGCGCACGCCTGGAAAGTGTGTATACGGTAACCCCGTATCGAGGGTTCGAATCCCTCCTGCTCCGCCACCACCCTTTCCCCCATTTTCCACCGATGACCTGAAAAAGCTAAGCATCTGCGTGGCTTATCAGATGATTCGGGTCCCACACTGTCCTTGCTCATCCATCGGTGTCCGATTGGATTTGTGGGAATAAATGTGGGAGAATTTGAAGCCATGGGTAAGCTTTCGGCAACAGCGGTAAAGGCCGCCACGAGACCCGGAAAATTAGGTGATGGCGACGGGCTGTACCTCGTGGTGAAGCCTTCCGGCACGAAGAGCTGGATGGTCCGGGTGCAGAAAAACGGCAATCGCCGCGATTTCGGTCTGGGCAGCGCATCGAAGATATCGCTGGCGATTGCGCGCGAGCGCGCACGCGAGGTCAGGACCTGGGTCGAACTGGGCCTCGACCCGCTGTTCGAGCGCCGGAAAGCGGAAGGCATTCCCACATTCCGGGAAGCTGCCGCCAAGGTACTCGCCCAGCATCGCGCGACATGGCGCAACGAGAAACACGAGAAGCAATGGATCAGGACGCTGGAGGCCTATGCCTTCCCCCATCTTGGCAACGTGCAGGTCAACGACATCACGGGGCCGATGATCCGCAATGTGCTGGCCGAGATCTGGCTGGCAAAGCCTGAGACGGCGCGCCGGGTGCGTCAGCGGATCGGGACCGTGCTCGACTGGGCCTATGCCTCGGGATACCGCGACAGCGAGGCACCCATGCGCGCGATCACCAAGGGCCTGCCGCGCCAGCCGAAGAAGGAAGGCCACTACGCGGCCATGGCCTATGCCAAGGTGCCGGACTTCATTCCGCGGCTACGCGAGCGTGAAAGCTACAGCAGGCTGGCGCTGGAGTTTGCGATCCTGACGGGGGCCCGCTCGGGCGAAGTGCGCCATGCTGTCTTCGATGAGTTCGATCTCGATGAGAAGCTATGGACCATCCCGAAGGAGCGGATGAAAGCCAATCGCGAGCATGTCGTGCCGCTGTGCGATCGGGCAGTACGGATCATCGAGCGCTGCATGGAACTGCGCGTGAGAAACTGCGAGCTCGTCTTTCCCGGCATGCGAGGGAGGAAGGCGATGTCCGATATGACGCTGACCAAGCTGCTGCGCGAGATGAAAGAGAGTTGCACGGTTCACGGCTTCCGCTCGGCGTTCCGCGACTGGGCGAGCGAGGAGACCAGTCACCAGAGCGATGTCGCAGAAGCAGCGCTGGCGCATGTGGTGAAGGACAAGACCGAGGCGGCCTACCGGCGCGGTAATCTGCTGGAGAAGCGCAAACTGTTGATGGAAGACTGGGCTGCCCACTGCTGCAAGGGAAGCTAAAGCGATGAAACGTAGCCCAATGCAGAAAATCATGCACCGTGAGGCATCCAGATTGCCTTCGATCAGGCCGCATGTTTCACTCTCCCGCGCAAACAAAGCCATGCCTGCGCCTGTGGATAAACCTGTCACCTGTTCGGACTATCAGGAACCGCAGCGTTCGGACTATCAGGAACCGAAAGTTCGGACTATCGGGAACCGAAACAGGCGGCAAACCCGCAGGATTGCTGGGCTGCAGCCTCCCTTAACTATTCTAACGACAATCCTTACCGGATTGTTGCTAACGTCGAGCGATCCGCGCGCGGCTCCTCAGCGCTATGGATGGCGCCGTCGCCGCGCGCTGCTGCACTCGGCAGGTGCAAGCGGCCGAACAGCTTGCTAGGGTTTGAGCGATGAAGACCGACCTCGATCATCTTCCCCCGCAAAAACAGCGCGAGATCGAACGCGTGGTGCAGCTGATCTTCGAAGAGTTCGAGGATGCCTTTGCGCTGGCCAAGCACGAGTGGAAGAAGGCCGGACGGATCCTCAAGGTTATTCTCTACGGCAGCTATGCGCGCGGGACCTGGGTCGATGAGCCGCACACTGCCAAAGGCTATCAGTCGGATTACGATCTGCTCATCATCGTCAACGACAAACGGCTGGCCGACAGGGTCAAGTACTGGGCCAAGCTCGATGATCGGTTGATGCGCGAGTACGGTGTAACCGGAACACTCAAGACACCGGTGAACTTCATCGTCCACACGCTGCAAGAGGTGAACGACGGGCTAGCCCATGGTCGCTACTTCTTCATGGACGTTAAGCAGGACGGGGTCGCTCTGTATCAGTTCGACGACACTGAACTTCATACGCCCAAACCAAAGACGCCCAGCCAAGCTCGGGAGATGGCACGGGAATACTTCGGCGAGTGGTTCCAGTCGTCGATGCGCAAATTCAAGCTAACTCAGGATGCGATCAGCCAAGACTTCCATAAGGAGGCAGCATTCTTAATGCACCAAACGGCAGAAAGCCTTTATCATTGCGTGCTTTTGGTTTGCACCTTTTACACTCCTCACGTCCACAATCTTGGCTTTCTGCGCACGCAGGCAGAGCGTATCGATCCACGTCTGACCTATGTCTGGCCACGTGAGAACCGTAAGGATCGTGCGCGGTTCGAGAAGCTCAAAGAGGCCTACGTGAAAGCGCGCTATTCGAAACACTACCGCATCGAGAAAGAGGAACTCGATTGGCTTGGTGAACAGGTCGAGCAGCTTGGACGCGTCGTGCACAAGGTCTGTTTGGAACGGCTGGAGAAACTCAAAGCGGAGGCACTCGCGAGGCCGGACAAGCAATAATCAATGCGGCAGAGCCTCGACGGTTTTGCGCTGAGCCCGACAATTCCAGTCAGTCGGCTAACGACGCCATTTCAGCCATTCACCCGGAGGGAACCTCTAAATGAAAGCGGACCGGCAGATTACTACCCTGTTCCGATGCTCTCTTCTTCATTCTAGCGCCCGCCCACGAGCTGATGCTTCCGGAGGCGGCGCCGGTGGAATTGGAAACGGGGGAGCTGGCGATGGCGGACCCGGCGGTCCGATTCCGCTAATAAAAGCAGGAGCCGCCCCACATTCCACAGCTACAGGGTCGTCCCGAAGCGATTTAACTGCGTCACTCTTCTCATCGAATCCGCTGACAGCCCACTCATGAGTAAATAAGGCTCGCATAGGCTCTACTGAATACAGTTGACCCTCGGGCATGATCGGAAGGAAGCGACGACCGTCAGTTAGAGTGAAAATGACGCAACCACCTTCATGAGAGAAGCGGCCATCGGTCAGGGTGCCGTCGAAACTGTTCGGTTTGGCCCATTCGTAAGCAACTCTGCCTTGAGCGTCCTTTTGCAAGCCGCCCTCGCTGCATCCGTACAAAACGAGAAGCCCCGCTGCTGGCCAGCTTAACTTTCGAATCCGCTTGAACATGCAACCGCTTTGATGTTCCTTTACGCGCATGACAAGAGTTTAGGTACACGTCAGCAATCCACCCCATTTTCGACGGCTCACCGTCCTTAGATTGCGCCAGAAGCCGCCAACAGATTTTTGGCTCCAATGGTCGAGAAAGGCTATAGGCCTGAGAGATGGTTGATTTGAACGCTCCCGATGTGGGCGCATACGCGGCTTACTTCACTGCCGCATCAGCTCTTTATTTGCTCCCGCTTATTGTCTCTCGTCGAGTCCGCAGCAGTCCTAGGGCAGCGGCCGGAATCGTCATTGGAGTTATGGTTCTTGTCCTCCTAATCGTGAGTGCCCTCTACCCTCTCGGCGCGGGTCTGGTCGGCTCGTGGAGCTGGCGAACATATGTCTGGTCGGTCGCTTTTTACCTCATCCCAGGAATTGTTATCCTTCCACTTTGGGTGATTGGGACGAAGGTGTTCACCAGCAAAGCAGACTGACGGCTATCCACGCCATAGCAGTCGCCGGCACTAAAAGTGAGCGGTTACGTTCGCTCCAATATGCGACGTTTCCCAGCAATTGCACTCTTAACAGGCATTGCCGCTCCAATGTTTGGATGCGCGACGCCATCACAGTACGAGACATCCGCGAACGACAGCGACTTGGTTTTGGTCGAAATTCGTGGGTGTTGCTCGTTTCGGACGAGCGGGGTTCTTCAGGCAGGCGATGGTTCCGTTCCAGTCGAAGGGTTTCTGCCGAGAGTCATCGAGAGCGAAAGCGAAAAGGTAAGTATTGCGCCGCAATTAGGTTACTACGGTTGGCTTAAGGCAGAGGGCGGAGCAGAGGTCCGCATCGGCGGCTATCGCGGCTTAGCGACGTCTTCCGCAAACGGCACAAAGGCCGTCATCGCATTGGAACGAGTTGCCGATCAGGGAACTCCACTGAGTGTCGAAATCTCGTCTGATTGCAAAGGATCATGCGAGCTACTCAGCCAAGTGCTGGAGACGTTTGAGATCGAAAGACAATGGAAAGCGAGGGAACCTTAGGTTTGCGGCGGTCAATTTCCCTTACGAAAGGCTCCGTTCAGCAGGACAGCGATGCCGCTGTGTAAATGTCAGCTAGCCACCCCATCCACGACATTAAAGCGTCACGATTATTGACCCAAAAGCTGACACAAAGGCCGTCCACGAGCGTGGCTGCAACCAATCGTCGAGCATCCCGTGTGCGCTCGCAATGCGAATATCTGGCTCTTGATGTGCGATGACCGCGTCGAGTTCCTGCCACGGCGTTGCATCATTTAGCGACGCTCTTAGACATTGCCGCTGGAGAAATTTTGCAACTCGGTTGCAAATTTGAAGCACAATCGGAACGCGATCACTGCAGGTCGATGGCAGCGCCGGATGCAGTCACGATGCATCCCGCTTGCAGGCGAGATCGACGTGGGGTATTTGTCCGTAAACGTCTGATTTGAAGCGAGAGTTAGCGTCCGGTGCTTGCACGTCAGGCGTCAGCGCGTTGACTAAGCGCCCAGTTCCACGGCAGCAGTTCGTCGATTCGGTTGGCGGGATGGCCGTCGATCATGCGGGTCAGGACGTCACTGAGCCA
>JAEWZX010000021.1 GCA_023394965.1 Pseudomonadota bacterium
TGTCAAACTGCACTTCGCCTTCTGCGCTTTTCAGGTCTTTTCTGAACTTCACATTGCCCATGTATAGTATTGTTTTTTTTAATTTTTTTGTCATGCTGTAAGCATCTCAATTTTTAAGCAAATCTGCAAATTTGCAAATCAGCAAATTCGCTATTATTAAACAATTAATCGATTAATCAATTAACCAGCAATCAGCAAATCCGCAATTCGCTTTTTAACCGATTAACCAATTAATCAATCAACCTATTTCTTCACTATTTTCCCTGCCGTAGCAAAACCATCACCCTGCACTTTCACATAATACACTCCGGTGGCAATACCACTCATATCAATAGTATAATTTCCGGTAAATTTACCCTGCTTTATCAGCCTGCCTTCTGCGGTGATCACTTCGTAGGAAGTAAGTTTTTCTTTGGTTTTAATATGCAGAACATCACTTACCGGATTCGGGTAGAAAACCACATCCGTCTGCTTCACCGGGGTTTCTGCGGTATTCATTTGGGAGCAGGCGGATTTAGCGAGCTTGGTTACGAAAAAGTTGGTTTTATCTACAATAGGGCTGGTAATGGTAGGAATCCCATCATTGGGATCGGTAAACAACTCATGTTGGAAAAACCCTCCCAACAGATAATTCCCGTCATTATCCACTGCAATGGCGGTAAACTCATCCTGATAACCGTAGCCTGAGCTGATTTTATGAAAGCCTACAATATTACCGTTATCTTTATTCAAGCGGATCAGCAGCGGGCTGTTTTTATCATTGTGCGGCATATTCATGGAGTACCCATCCCATTTTTCTAAAAAAGCCCCTTTGGCCATGGCGATTTCATTTCCGTTTTGGGCTATTTTGGTTTTAAAATTCGGATCGCCAAGATCTGTAAAACCATGATCTAATGAAGTGGCCGACTTTGTCCAAAGAATAGTACCATCCTGTGTGAGCTTCATTACAAAAGGGTTTTCAAGATAAAGGTTAGGTGTCATAAGAGTTGTGCCAAAGTACGTATTGATGTTATTCCCGTAATTTAAATACCAGCCTGTGATGTATAAATCATTAGATAAATTGTCTTTTTTTATGTCGTAAATTTTATGATCAGGACTGATCGACGTAGGGCTTGAAGTGCCAAACTCTTTGCTCCATAATAATTGACCGTCGGTTCCACTAAAAGCAAGGAGGTAACCGTCGTTTTGAAACGTTGTCGTTCCATAAGTTAAGGGAATATAATAAAGACTATGAGTCATTCTTGTACCAGTTAAATAATAGATGTTTAATGATTCATTGTATGCCAACATAACTTCGCCTGCACTCCAGCCATTGGTAATGTTACCAGTAATGGGAAGTGCGATTGGATTTTGTTGCGGCACCATAGTGCCGTTTTGGTATTCAAACTTAACTAAATAATACTTGAAAACATCAGCATAGTTGGGCGGCACGGTAATTAAACCGTCCAAATGGGTACCTTCCTGAAATCCTAATATTGCATGAATATTATGGTTGCTGTCCATCGTCCACACCTGATTGTCTGCAAATGAAGTGTCAAAAGTGGGGATTCCCTGTAGGGGTTTGCTCCATTCCAGAGCACCGGTAGCAGTATTGTATTTCAGTAAAAATGCTGACCGGAAGCCTTCATCAGGAGTGGTTCCGTACGGATAGCTCAGTTGTATTTTGGGAAGCACCACATTGTCGTCCAGATGGATCTGAGAAAAATGAGAGGGAACATTCAAATCTAGCAAATTCGTTACGTAGAACATCATGTACAACCCTCCGTTATTGTCCACGCTTATTTTCCACGCCTGCTCAGTATCCAGTTGTCCTCCGATGGTTTTTGACCACCTTAGGTTTCCGTTACAGTCTAAAGAATAGAGCAATAAATCTTTATCGTGATAGTGGGTCACGGGCACCCCTCCCACCTGAGGATTATTGGGATAGAGCGTGGTCAGGTAATAGCTGTTGTTGTTACTATCCACCACTATATCCCGTATCATTTCATCTTTGTCCATATAAATTCCACTTCCGTAAGATCCAACATAGCCTCCTCCCGGCACCGCCCACTGCCAGTTATACGTTTGTGCAGGCAACAAAGCGGGCAGAAATATAAAGATTGTAAAAAAGTATAGTATTTTTTTCATAGTAATATTTTCAGTTAAAATTAATCATTTTATGATAAACATAAATGTAAAATAAAAAAACCACAGGCTGCCTTAATGGGCCAACCTGTGGTCAATTAAATAATAGTTTATTCTTTCAGCAGTTTTCCCTGCAATGGTTTGTCAGGAGCTACTACCGTAACAATATATACCCCCTGCAGCCAGCCGGAAGTGTCAAACTGCACTTCGCCTTCTGCGCTTTTCAGGTCTTTTCTGAACTTCACATTGCCCATGGCATCATGAACCAGCAACATACTGGCTTTTGCCTCCGGATGGCCGGTATTATAGCGTACCGTCACCATCGACCTCGCCGGATTGGGCGACATCGTGAAGGAAGGAAGTACGGTTTTCACCGGTGGGTTTTTGATACCCCGCATGGCACTGAAATCCAGTTCGTGGATCACCTCACAGTCGATGGCAGTGAAGACGATCGCATCATTTCCTCCGCTGAAACCGTTAGCCGGATAGAAAACCAGCGGATTGGCGTAGAAATCATAGCTTCCTCCTGCCGGAATGGTAATGGTATTCGGCAGATATACCCCATATCCGTTCATACTGGTAATGGTAAACGTTACCGAAGTACTTCCGAAGTTGTGGATAATACCATACAGCAGGTAATAACCTCCTTCCTGTGGTTCGATCCCCTCAATATGAAGCTCAATGCGGCACTCATATCGGATCTTGCACTTGGAAGGATCGGGGTTCAGGGTAGCGGTACCGGAGGTAAACTGGCAGTAGCCGTTATCCATCATCAATTGATAATTCCCTGCCTGTTGCGGCCAGAAAGGATAAATAAAGCCCGGGCCGTCCTGCTGGCTGTTGCCGAAATATTGCCACTCGTGGTTATTGTAATCTCCTATTGGGCCTACAATATAGCGGTCACCCAGACAAACGTCATAACATCCTGTCGGGAAGATCCACATCAGGCTTTCCAGATCATGGGGAACCATGATCTCTGAACTCACGATACAGCCGGAAGGAGCGGTGTGGGTTACCTGATACAGGCCGCCGTGATAGACGGTAATGGTAGTGCCGGACTGGCCGTTGCTCCAGTTGTACTGGCCTGCCTGCGGATTCTGAATGGTCAGTTCAACACTGTAGGGCGTGGAACTCATCGGGTCAGGACATTGAATATGCATTCCGATGTCAGGATAATCCTGAGGCTGGCTAACCGTAATGGTAAAGCTGACGGAGGTGCCACATCCCGGATCGGCGGTACGCCGTACATGGAACGTGTACGTATAGGTTCCTGCGGTGTTCAGCGTACCGGTCGGAAGCTGCGTTGGTGTCGCTGCGCTCCATGGATGGAGAACCGTCGTAGTTCCGTTATACAACCGTGTCCATTGGTATTCCAGATTAGGTTCTGTGACAATTCCGTACAGGGTAGTGCCTTGCCCTCGGCAAAGGTTGGCTTTCCCTGCGATGTTGGCGTAAGGAACGGGTTTAATGGTGACCGGGACGGCTTTTGCTGCCATGCTTATATCCCGGCATCCATTGGCATTCAACAGTATCGGCCAGTAATTCCCCGACTGTGTTGGCGTAAAACTCTGGGTATTGGGCGCACCCGGCACCGGTTGGTCACCATTCATCCAGATATAACTGGATGGTGTAGGAGTTCCGGGGTTTGGATTAATGAATGTAATCACAGGCTGTACGGCACTCGTTTCACATTTAACATAGCCTCCTAATGGTGTCAAATTACCTGTTAAATTTGCTTTTATCACTTGGAAACTTCCTGTCTGCTGCGTAAAAACACAATTCAATGGGGTGGTTACCGTAAGGCTGACATTATTAAAACCTTCAGTATTAAAAGTTATCTGAGAAGTACTACTATTAGCATACACACCCGTTCCGCTAAATCCAATATAGTAGGTATTTGCAGGGTCATATCCCGGGATATTCACGGTGATGACACTCTCTGAACACACCGCTCCTCCTGTTGGATCCGGGGAAAGGGTAAAGTTCATGTCAGGCATTGCCGGCAGCGTTATGCTTTCGGTAATGCTGCAGGGCAACAATCCCGGCGAAGTGAGCGTCAGGGTCAGTTGATACGTTTGTCCCGGTGTCAGGCCGCTGAACGTCGCACTTTGCCCGCTGCCGTTCTGTGGTGGCTGTCCGCCTCCGGTCAGTTGGTAACTGTACGTCACTGCATTGGCTGAGACTCCGAAAAGCGAGGAGATGTTATGCGCGGTTAGTGTATAGGCACTTGGGTTCACGCCACCGCATCCGATCACATATTTCAGCTTAGGCTGGTAAGGCTTGATCACCTGCGCAGTACTGATCAGCACACAACTGCCGTAAGTAGCTTCCACCTGCACCACATTGATTCCCGCAAGGGTCGTGGTCATGGAATTGGTGGCTCCGGTGCCCGGTACTACATTGCCGTTCAGCTTCCAGACAATGTTGCTTGGGGCGGTAGTGAAGGTAACCTGTGCATTGATGGTATTACAGGAACCCAATGAAGCGGTTACTGATAGATTCGGATTGGGAGTTACAGTACATCCGCCGGTAGAACCGCAGTCCTGTATTACCGAAACAGTATTGGATTGTACCAGGCATCCGTTCACATCCATCACCTCTACCCAGTACGTGCCAAAAGGATTAGGGCCGGTGATGGTAAAGGAAGTCATATTGGTACCTTGTGCCACCACGTTGCCGTTCTTCATCCATTTAAAGAAACTGGAGGCGGTAAGCCCGGTGGAGAAATTAGCCTGCAGGGTGTAAGGCTGGAAGGTACTTCCGGTACAGGCATAGACATTAGCGTAGGGGGTAA
>JAEWZX010000027.1 GCA_023394965.1 Pseudomonadota bacterium
GTAGATCGAACGCGTGATGCCATTACGTGATCTTGTGGGCCATTCAAACTGAGCCAGATGTCGCGTGAGCTAGTAACGGCGGCGCCCAGCATCTACCCAACGGTCAGCAGATCAGATAACCGTGACTATCGTGACGAACACAGGCGATGGCTCGGTGGCCTTTAACGTGCCTCAGGCGCGAGAGCGTCGCCAGCATCGGTATTCTCAGCACCAAGCCCCTGCAATTCGCTATCCAATTCTTTCGCCTTCTCCTCGATCTGCTCCTGGGCAACTTCGTAGCGCTCGTCGAAGGACGGCTCGCTCCGGCAGGCAGAAAGCAGCAGGGCAGATAGGATAAGCAACCGACGCATCAATAGTTCTTCCGGTAACGGATATTGACGTTTGTCGCACCCGATCCCCCAGCCTGGCTGAGTATGGACAGGAACGGGGTCAGACTCACTTCGAGCTGCGTTGCGGTAAAGCCCCGCGCGTCGGTGATGAACTCGACATAGATATCGTCGGTCAGGTACTGGCCTGCCGCAAGGGCGGTACCGCGCCCATTCGTATCGTCCGGGCCAAGAATGCGGAGCCGGTCGACCCCGGTCGCCGAACGCAGTTTGCCCAATGGGTTCAAACCTCCACCGCTCCCGCGCAGCGAGTTGAGTGATGCGGCGAGTTGGACAGCCTGAATGGTCGACAGATTACCGATCGAACTGCCGAAAAGAATGCGTGAGACGATTTCATCCTGCGGCAGGCCTGGAACGCTGGAGAACGCGATCTGCGGATCGTAGGCGCGCCCGGACACATTGACGTTGACGACAACCTCCTCGATTTCCTCCGTGGCCGTGAGGCGGATAACCGGATCGATTGTGGCACCACCGGTAAAGTCGACCCGCCCGTCACTCAGCTCGAAAGAACGGCCTGCGAACCCGAGCGTCCCTCGAACAAGTTCGACATCACCGGATATACGCGGCGCGATACTGGTTCCGCGCAATCGCATATCGGCGCTCCACTCGGACTCCAAGCCCATTCCAGAGACGTAGAGCTGTTCTGGGGCACGCAGGGAAACATCGAGCCGTATCTGGTCGAACAGGCCTGGCTGGGTCTGAACAGGCTCCTCGCCAGTGATGCGCTTGGGGCCACGCGGAGGCTTGAAACGTACACCGCTCAATTCTGGCACTTCGGCAGAGCCTTGCCGGATCATCTCGTAACGTGTTTCCGGAAGCGTGATTTCACCTGACAATAGGGCAGCCTGACCTGCTCTCTTTGCGAGGCGTAAATTGCCGGTTGCAGTCGCGGCGAGTGCATCGCTGCGCGCCAATCGCGCATTGTCCAGCACCACATCCACATTCATTGGATAACCGCTTGCTTCTGCCAGACTGACATATCCTTCTGCAGATACAGTGCCATCACCAGCAACAGCCGTGAGCCGGTCAATGGCGAACCGATCGCCAGTAAACCGCCCTGCCAGCAGCATGTCTGTCAACCTTGTGCCATAGGTCTGGTTTTCGTAAGTCAGGGCGTTGGCGCGAACGATACCGGCCAACTCGGGGCTCTGGACGCGGCCTGAAAAATCCGCCGCCACCCCGATAGGGCCCGACAGCCTCTGATCCGGTTGGCCTGCGAAGGAAAACAGGGTGTCTGCTGGGCCGTTATATCGGATGCCACCACCAAGCGGGGCGGCGAGCAGGCGCGTGGTCCAGCTACCGGACCCTGGCGGCAAAGGTCTCAGCGACGCATTCAGGCGACCAATCACGCTACCTCGCCGGCGCATTACCGCGCGTACCTCACCGCCATCGGAAAGTAGCTTGCCGACAAAATTGATATTAACGGGCTGGCTTACCGAGACCGCTGTAGTGCGGCTGAAATTGGCGATTTTCAAACGAGCATCGGCGCTGGGAAATGCATCTGCGCGCGACTGCTCGAAATCCAAGCTTCCAGTGGCACGACCATTGATACCCAATCCGGGGACAAACGCGTCGATGATGGCGAGATCTAGCGCATCGAGCCGACTTTGGATCTTCATCCCTTGGCCATAAGTTCCGGCAAGCCTGATGTTGCCGCGACCGAAATCGATCCGGGTGGGTAGGAGCTGATACTCATTAACACCAGGGATGATGCGGGCAGGGCTGGTGGTGGCGAATTCGATGCCACGCACCCTACCCTTGAGCGCCGCGCGCCAGAGGTCGGGTTTCAGATCGGCATTCGCAGCCACGCGGAATGGTACGCCGCTGACACCTTCCGCCAGCAGACGCGCGGTCCCGGTGCCGTTTCGATAGTCGATCTTTGCGCGTGCCACGGCAAGGTTGAGGCTGCCGAATGTCGTCTGTGAAAGCTGTGCGTCAGCGACCACATAGGGCTGATCGTACAGGATGACCCGCGCATCGACTATCGCTGATCCAATGGCCAGATTGGCGGGGCCAGGCAGAACGGTATTTTGCGCACGGAGATTTATCAGAGCCTGCTGATACTCACCCTGGCTATGCAATCGCACAATACCTTTCAGGCCGCGGCCATCGGCGTTGAGGCGGCCTGCGAATGGCCCGGCCGCAGTTTGTCGTAGTGATCCGGCAAAGGCGATGCCTGCCAGATTGGCGTTGCTGATATCGAGCGTCAGCTGTTTGCCCATACCGAGTACGACATCTGCACTGAGCGCTCCGTAATCGGTATCGCCAGTGGCAATCAGGCGGTAGCCGTTGCGCGCTCCGGTAATATTGGCGCGTAGATTTGCCAGCCCGATGCCCAAGCCGGGGCGTTCGGCGGTTACCACAGCGTCCGGATTGGTGAGCGTTCCGGTCACTTTCACCCCGACACGCCCGTAAGCATTGGTCGCTCCGTTTGCATTGAGCGCAAGCCGTCCGTCCGGCGCGTAGAAACCGCTGCCGCCGGTGATGCGGGCTGCAGGCGCACGCATGGACAAATTCGAGAAGCGGATTACCCCGTCCGAGCCATAGCGAACGTCAGTCGCGGCGACTGCATTTCCGCCAAGGAAATCGCGCACACCTTCGTTGAACAAACTGGTGGACCGTGCGCGGACACGGCCAGCCAGAGCGAAGCCATTATTCTGCGATTCAAGCTCGACATCTGTATCGATGTTGAAAATGCCGACGCTCTCGACACGGTAGTTGTCGATCTTGCCATCAATCGCGCCCGTGTATAGCCCGGTCGACGTGTCAGCGAGAAGAATGAGCCCAGCGTCGATCCGATCCGAACGGAGGCGCATATTGTCGGACAGGATACGCGGACCGTCAATGGCGAGATCCCCCGCCAATCGCACATTGCGCAGCGTTCCCCCGGCAACCGAGTCCAGGCCGACAATGCGCGCGACGCTTGCCTCCACCGGGATCATAATTCTTTCGGCATCGACAGTGGCTTCGCCGCTGGCCCGGAGGTTTTCGAGCCCCATATCATTCAGGACAAGCCGCGAGGCGTTGAGCTTATATTCCACACGCGGGGTGGCGAATTCTCCGTTGAGCTTGAGCAGCGCGCGCAGGCCGCTGCCGCGCAGGTTTTCTGCCATCGCAGATGGCTTTAGCAAGACGAAGGAAAGCGCAAGATCTTCAAAGCTGTTGTCGGACAGATCGACCAATCCGTTGGTATTCAGCCGGAATGCAACGCTGTTCAGATTACCGGCCAGTGTGACTTGTCGTTGGGCCAGAGCAGCGGACATCTGAACATTCATGACCGGGCCGAGCAGGGCAGCGGTTGGGCCTTCGAACATGCGAGCAATTCGAGTTGGTCCACGGATTGCAAACGTTCCGTCGCGTGCGCTGATTTGCAGTCGGGCAAGCTCGCTATTGGCGAGGTTTGCATCCAGCCGCCCATTCCAAGCGTTCCAGTCTCCCGCGCCGTCGAGCTGCACATGGAGCGGTTCTGTCAACCCGGCCATGGCTGCCAGCACACCATTACCCGGTGCGTTGAGATCAAGTTTCAGATCGAGCCTGTTATCCTCGGGCACTGCGTCTAGCACCAGTGCGACTCGGTCGCCCCCGGCGCGGCTGCGACCGGCTAACGTCGCGGCATCGAAAGTTGCCTGCGCGCGACCGTCGGCAATATGGGCTTCACCACTTAGCGAAGCTACTCGGGTCTCGCCGCTGACGGGTGGTTCGGCGACGAAGCGATCGATGCGTAAGGTACCGATGTCGATGTCGTAATCCGGCAGGAGCGGATCATCCGATGGCGGTGTTACGGTGAATTCTGGTAACCGCTTGAGCGTCACCAGGCGCGACGTGAGCGAACGGATATCGATGTGACTGCCGATGAACGCGAACGGGCGCCAGTCCATCCGCAATTCGGGAGATGTCAGAAACACTCCCTTTGGATCGGAGAACGAGACATCGTGCAACACCATTTCGCCGTAGAGAGAGCCGTCGATGCGCCCCACATCGATTTCGAGCCCGTTTTCGAATTCCAGCGCAGCGATTTGTTCGGCAACAAAACGCTTCCCCGGGGATGTATTCAGCCCAAGCACAAGTGCGACCAAGAGCAGAAGCACCCCGGCCAGAACGATACTGCCCCATTTGGCGATCTGCCGTGCTCGGTGGTTACGATGAGGTCTGGTATCCGTTTCCTCGGTCATCAGAATGCCTGCCCGATAGAGACATAGACGGCGAACTTGCTTTCGCCTTCCCGCCGGTCGAGCGGCATAGCGAGATCGATCCGCAAGGGGCCGAAATTGGTGTAATAGCGTCCTCCGATACCAGCACCGAACCGCAGGTCGCTGAAGTCCGGCAAAGAGCGCTCATAGACTTGACCGGCATCGACAAAGCCGACCACGCCGAAATTACCGAAACGATAGCGCACCTCCGCAGCGGCCTCGTTGAGGCTGCGCCCGCCCAACGGACGGTAAATGAAGGGATCGGCCTTCTCATCCGGATCGTCCGGATCAAATTTCGGGTTGTCGAGGATGACACGCGGGCCGAGTTGCTGATAGCCGAAGCCGCGGACCGAACCGCCGCCGCCGGCATAGAAACGCCGCGAGGGGGCAAGATCGAACCGTTCGATACCCTGAATTGTGCCCACTCTCACGCGGCCCGCAATGGTTATCGCGTCGGTTGGGGAAAAATAGGCCGAACCATCGAGCCGGGCCCGGACATAGGGGGTGAACCCGCCCTGCAACGAGCCTTCGGGTTCGATGAGCGCGGTTACCTTGAAGCCGCTGGTCGCATCAAGCAAGCTATTGGTCCGGTCGATCCCGACCTGGCCGATCAATCCGCCGATAAAGAAAGTGCGCCTGTCCAGCTCTTCCAGGGTGAAATCGTAATCCTGTTCGTTGGTGGCGATCAATTGCACACCGTAGGCATAGGTGAAGGGCTTCTGCCAGATATTGGTGGAATCATAGCTGACCAGAGCGGATAGCCGCCCGGTGAACGCTTCATAGGCATCGTAATCGCTGTGCAGTGCCTCCACGGTCGCCTGAAAGGCCCGATCGCGTTGACCGGCATTGGAGCGGCGGAAGGTTGCCCCGGCACCCTGTTCCTGGGTTCCAAGGACGGCCCGTCCTATCAGTGCCCCTTCGGGAGGGAACAGGTTGCGGTGGGTCCAACTGCCTTCGATGCGGAAGCCCTGGCCGGTGCCAAAGCCAGCGCTACCGGCCAATGTTCGCGGCGGTCCGGCTTCCTGCTCGACGACTATGGTGGCATATTCGGTGCCGTCGCCCGCTTGTTCGCCGCTCTGTTCGGGCAGAACGGAAACGGTGTTGAACAGCCCGGTCGCCACCAGCGCCTGGCGTAGATCATCCACCATCCGGCTGTCGTAGAGATCGCCTCGGTCGAACCGGGCCAGCACTTCGACATGCTCCGCATCGAATGCCAGATCGCCGGTCGTCCGAATGCCGCCGAAACTTGAACGCGGTCCGATAGTGACAGGCAAGGTATACACACCGTCACCCGTTTCTTGATCAAGCAGAATATCCCGCTGACCGACTTCGGCGAAGGGATACCCGTTTTTCGGAAGGGCGACTGCCACATTCGCTTCGGCACCCTGTACGCGTGCAGCGATGATGGGTTCTCCCACCTGCAGCGCAAGATTGTTCTGGATTAGTTGTGGTGGCTCTGTGGGCTCTGCATCGATGACGATTTCAGAGAACGAATAGCGAGGGCCTGGCACCACCTCGATCACCGCAGTAAGCGACTCGTTGTTGCCTTCCTCCGCCCGATCGATACGCGTCGTGGCACGCGCTTCATACCAGCCTTCGGCGGCAAGGATGCGCTGCATCAGCGCACTGTCTTCGGTCAGCCTCGCAGATATTTGGGCAACATTGCTGGCCTCTCCATCGCCGTCTTCCAGCGCGGAAAGATCTTCGAACTGATCGCGCAGATCCGTGTCGGTTTCTTCGTCCGCAGCTTCAAGCCCATTAACCTGAACGGTGTATGCAATTTCGGTGACTTCGCTGTCGTTTTCAGCTTCCGCGAATTCGACGGGTTCGACTTCGAACTGGTCGAGCGGCGGAAGGGGGGCTGACAGCTCGGCATCGCGGATCGTCGCATCGCCGATTTCTTCGACCTCATCCCCATCAGCTAAGGCGGGGTCGCCAAGTGGGGGTGTCTGGCCTTCCATCGGTTCAGCGTCGGCCTGTTCGGCCGCAACCCGCCGCTCGAAATCCTCGATCGATTCAAGCGGCATATCAAGAGCCGGATCGTTCGACGGATTCAGTTCCGGAATGGTGTCCTCGAATTCCTCGTCGGAAATAATCGGCTCGATTTCGGGCAAAGTGGCGTCGACCGGGGGAGCGGGTACATCGAGTTCGGAAGGCGCTTTTTCTGGAGGTGGGCTTTCCTGCGCGACAAGCGGATTTGCGGCCAGAACCATCGCTACTGCCAACATCGAAGATACGCATCGTCCGGCAGGGGCACGTTTGCCCTGTGGCTGTGTTTGAAAAGCTAAGGACTTATTGACGACCATAGAAAGCGACCCAAGGTGCACAGCGAAGGAAGAATAGGATCAACACCTAACGGCCGACAGACCTCCGGCGAGGTCAACAATCCCACCCTCAAGCTAGAGTCATTCCCCAAAGATGCGCCAGGTGCAACCGCAAAAAGCCCACTGCAGATGCCGAAAGCCGCTTGGAAACAGATTCTTAGGCGGGTGTGGGCTATGTGGGGTTTCCACAATCTGTCGCTTTTGGGTGCAGGTGTGGCATTTTTCACGTTCCTCGCGTTGACTCCGCTCATTGCCGCAACCGTGATGGTTTATGGTTTGGTGGGGAATGTAGAGACCGTGCACAGCCAGATGCAGGCCATCATGCAAGTCGTCCCCCCGGAAGCGGCTGCTGTCATCGAAGATCAGCTTATGGGGGTCGTAACCGTGAACTCGGGTGTCACTGGGTTGGCACTTTTCATAGCGTTGGGCTTTGCAATATACGGCGGAATGCGCGCCGCCAACGGGTTGATCGGCGCTCTCAACATCATCAACGAAGAACACGAAACACGAGGCTTCATTGCGCTTACCGTTCGCGCAGCAGCCCTCACACTAGCGGCAGTGTTCGTCGCGTTAATCGGTTTGACCAGCAGTGGCGTATTTGCTTGGTTGCAAACGCAGGCAGGGGGGCTGTTCGGCGAGACTGCGGAGTTCGCCATTAAATGCTTGACGTGGATTGCGTCTATTCTGCTTGGCAGTGCGGGCTTTGCTCTCATCATGAGATATGGCCCGGATCGTAGACCTGCCCGGTGGCGGTGGCTCGCGCCGGGGGCCATGCTTGCCACATTGCTCTGGATTGCTGTCTCGTTCGGGTTTTCGTTCTACGTCGCCTATGTAAGCGACTACAACGCCACTTATGGATCGCTGTCTGCGATCGTGGTGTTTCTCATGTGGCTATTTCTTTCGGCTTATGGTGCGCTGGCTGGGGCCTTGCTGAATGCCGAAATGGAGCGCCAGACGACTGTCGATACCACCACCGGCGCGGAAAAGCCGATCGGAAGCCGGGGGGCCGTTCTGGCGGATCTGGCAGAAGGCGGCCTGTCGCTTTCACAGTGGATGGAAAAAGCCGAACGGCGCGCTGTGCGCCGTCATCTCCGGGCGCATAGGCTGAAGGCGTTTGTCAGGCCGGCCACCGACATTCCCTCTTCATCGATTCGAGAATGAGCGGGCAATGGCCTGGAACCAGTAAAAAGAGGGGCAGCCATCGCATTCGATGGCGGCCCTTCTCAGATTATTTGTAGGCGGACTTAGAAGTCAGCGCGCAAGGTGATACCGTAGGTCCGCGGTTCGGCCAAGAAGGCGGAATACGTTTGCTGTTCCGCCACGAAAGGCGTGTTGAACGCGACTTGGGTATAGTCGGTGTTGAACAGGTTCTGCACCCAACCTTCGATCGAGAACGCGCCTGCAATGTCGGTCACACCGATCCGGCCGTTGACCACCACATAGCCATCCTGTTCCTTGCCATAAAGCAGGTCGGAGCCCGTGTTGTAATCGCTGGTCATACGGGCATTCACGAAGAACAGACCCCGCATTCCGCTGTTGCCGATGGGCGGCGTCCAGCTAAGTGACGATGTGGCCACGATCTCCGGTGCGTTGGACATATTGTCCCCCGGCAGCAGGCGAAGGGCCGGGTCGAGCGGAGCACCCGTTTCGTTACCGATCAGATTGTTCGCGAAGCTCGTGTCGGCGTAGGTAAGGCCAACCGTTGCAGTCAGGTCGCGAACAGGCGTCATATTGGCTTCGATTTCAACGCCCTTTGCAACCACACCCGGCTTGATACGGTCACTGGCGCAGGCACCTGTCGCAGCGCTGTTGTCGCGATCCGCCCCGCCCAGATCATCTTTGCAACCATTGATGTTCTGAACCAGGAAGACCGAGCCGTTGAACGTGTTGAGCTGGAAGTTCGTGAATTCCTGACGGAACGCGGCCACACTGAAGCCGAATTTACGCGTCTGATACTTGGCGCCGATTTCGAAGGCGTCCACGGTTTCTTCTTCGAACTGAAGTACCGCAGGATTGATCGTGTTCGCATTGAACGCAACGGGGACGGCCAGAGCCGAGCGGTCAAGGTTGTAACCACCCGCTTTGTAACCGCGCGAGTAGGAACCATAGAACATCAGGTCCGGAGTGGCCTTGTAGCTCAGGATCGCAGTACCGGTGAATTCATCTTCGTCACGCGAATCCGTCAGCGATACACCGTCAAGTTCTGCTGTCGAATTGCCCTGGCATGACAACGAGATGATGCCACCTGCCAGACCTGCGAGGCTGGGAACCCCCAGAAGCGAGCCAAGCAGGGCGCGGTTCTGCGGACAGATCACGTTGTCGTTGCCGAACGTCGCATCGAAATCTTTGGTTTCGTTGGTATAACGAAGACCAAGAGTAAGATCGAGCTTGTCGGTGATGTGGACGATGTTGTGCGTGAAAAGCGCGAAGTTCTCGCTCTTCTGATTATACACATCGCCCGTGCCGCCAAGGTCGTTGATCTGCGCTAGATTGTCGAGACCGGCGAAGATCAGCGGCGTTGCCGCACCGAATGCACCGGCACCATTATTTGCGGCCAGCAGTGCTGCGCGTCCACCCGCACTCAGGCACCCACTGCTGAGGGGGGAGGCGAGGGCTGGATTGACGGCGTTGACCACACGGCAAGGCGCGAATGCACCATATTGCGTGCCGAAGCGAAGGTTGTCGCGGGTCTGCAGTTTCTCGTTCGCGTAGAAACCGCCGACCAGCCAGTCGATCCGATCATCGAGCAACGAACCGTTGAAGCGGAGTTCCTGAGTAAAAGTCTTGAACTCACGCGCACCGGCATTTGGTCCAGGGGTGCGGTAGAGGATATCGACTTGGGTGTAGTCGGTGTCCGAACCCTGGAAGTTGGAGTATTCGCGATAGCCCGTGATTGACGTCATCGTCACATTGCCAAAGTCCCAATTGACCTCGCCCGAGATGCCATAATCCTCGGTTTCACCCTGATAGCTGCGTCCTGGGGTAATGTAGATGTCGCGATTGAACGTCGACTGGTTGAGCGCCCGAGGATCCTGACCAAGAGCCAGCAAAACAGGGATAATGGGGTTGGCCGTGCTCGTGAGAGCGGGGGTTAGCGATCCGGGATAGTCGAATTTTGCGTCTGCCGAGATGGGAGGCAGATCATCCGATAGCCTTGCCAGCGGCGCAAAGCTTGGCTGCACAAATGTCGCCGCACAGCACGCCTCATCCTTCTTGGAATAATCTCCGACAAGCCGGATACTGAGATCCGAGGTCGGCTGGAAGAGCAATTGCCCGCGAATGAGGTAACGATCACGATCATTCACGTCGGTGTCGTTGACGACATCGTTGTAGAACCCGTCGCGCTGAAAATAGACGCCGTCGAGACGGGCCGCAATCGTCTCGCTCAACGGTGTGTTGACACCGCCCTCAACGCGGATCGCATCGTAATTGCCGTATGTGAACGCACCGTAGCCAGAGAATCCATCGAACTCAGGGGGGGCGGTGTAGATGTTTATCAGACCGGCAGAGGAGTTGCGCCCCCCGAGGGTGCCTTGCGGGCCGCGCAGAATTTCGACGCGGTCGAGCGGGCCAAGTTCGGACAGTGCATTGCCCGAGCGCGAGCGATAGACGCCATCGATGAACACGGCGACCGAGCTTTCGAGGCCGGGGTTGTCACCCACGGTACCGATACCGCGGATACGTGCGGACCCGTTGGATTCGTTGCCGGTCGACGAGATCAGGAGCGATGGTGCAACCTGATTCATGTCGCGAATGTCTGCGACACCTGACTTCTGCAGGGTTTCCGCCGTAACGGCCGAAACGGCGACTGGTACATCTGAAAGGGTCTGGTCGCGGCCCTGCGCGCGCACGATGATCACCCCGCCGCTATCTACATCTGCGGCAGCAGTGAGGTCCGTACCCTGCCCGGCAGCGCCTTGATCCTGAGCAAAGGCGGCTGATGGTGCGAAGGCCAGCGCCCCCGCCAATGCCCCGAGAGCGCATTGGTGGCGTAGTCCGAATCTTTCCATGGGTTTCTCCTCTCCTTCAGGGCGCGCCTTCCCGGCGCATACCCTTGCCTCGAATTTGAATGCGCTTTGGGCATTTGAGTCAAGTCACAAAGGACAAAAGTGCTTCATGGCCCTTCGAATTACGTACCGATGTTTCGAAAATGCCGCACTTGCGACCTCAATCGAAGGCTTTTCGCTCTGCTGCAGTGGTCCGCAGGTGATCGCTGACAGGCAGGCCATGCTTCTCAAGACCCGCAACCACGACATCGAGGCCGATGGTATTGGCCCAGAACATCGGCCCGCCAGTGTAAAGCGGCCAGCCATAACCGTTGATCCAGACGACATCGATATCACTTGCGCGCTGAGCCATACCTTCTTCGAGAATCTTCGCGCCTTCGTTGACCATGGGGTAGAGCAGCCGCTCGCGAATTTCGTCCTTTGAAATTTCGCGCTGTTCCTTGCCTTCCTTCTTCGCGAAATCGGCAATGATCTGCTTCACTTCATCCGAAGGCGTGCGGTTACGTACTTCGTCGTAGTCGTAAAAGCCCTTGCCAGCCTTCTGGCCAAAGCGGCCTGCCGCACACAGTGCCTCGCGAACGGTGGTCACTTTGCTCGGATCGCGGTGCCAACCGATATCGATCCCGGCCAGATCGCCCATCTGGAACGGTCCCATCGGAAAGCCGAATTCAAGTAGAACGTCATCGACATCCCAGTAGTTCGCACCTTCCATGATGAGCGCATTGGCCTGTTCCTGGCGCTTCGACAGCATGCGATTGCCGATGAAGCCGGGGCATACGCCGGACACCGCGGCAACTTTTCCGATCTTCTTCGAAAGCTTCATGACCGTGGCGAGAACATCGTCGCGCGTTTCCTTGCCGCGTACGACTTCCAGCAGTTTCATGACATTGGCGGGAGAGAAGAAGTGCAGGCCGACGACGTAGCCAGGGCGCTTGGTAGCTGTGGCGATTTCGTCGATATCCAGATAGCTGGTGTTGGAGGCGAGGATCGCGCCTTCCTTGACCACTTCGTCGAGCTTGGCGAAGACCTTCTTCTTGACGTCCATGTTCTCATAGACCGCCTCGATGACGAGATCGCAGTCGGCTAAGTCGTCATAGGAGAGCGTCGGCGTCAGCAGGCCCATCGCCTGTTCTACCTGCTCAGTAGTCATGCGGCCCTTCTTGGCGGTGTTCTCGTAATTCTTGCGCATGGTGCGGGTGCCGCGATCGAGCGCGTCTTCCGCCATTTCCAAGATCGTCACCGGAATGCCGGCGGAGAGGAAATTCATCGTGATGCCGCCGCCCATCGTGCCTGCGCCAATGACGCCGACCTTCTTGATCGGGATCAGCGGCGTGTCCTTCGGCACATCGTCGATCTTGTTGGCGGCGCGTTCGGCGAAGAAATAGTGACGCATGGCCGCGCTCTGCGTGCCGCTCATCAGCTTGCCGAACAGCTCGCGTTCCTTCTTCACTCCGTCGGCATAGGACAGCTCGCCTGCAGCCTTGACCGCCTCGATCGCTGCGTTGGGAGCATCGAAACCGCGGATCCTGCGCGCCTGCGAAGCGCGGAAACGATCGAACAGGTCCGGATCGCGCACGCCGTCTTCATTGGCCTTGCCTTCGGAAGTGCGCGGGACCGGCTGCCCGATCTTCGATTTGGCGAAAGCGATGGCGTCTGCTTCGAGGCTGTCCTCGCCCACCAGTGTGTCGACCAGCCCGATCGCCTCGGCTTTCTTGGCCGGGATCGGATTGCCGCTGACGACGAGGGGGAGGGCAGCCTCCGCCCCGACAAGCCGCGGCAGACGCTGTGTGCCCGCGGCACCCGGGATAAGGCCGAGCTTTACTTCGGGCAGACCGAGTTTCGCCGATGGCACAGCAACGCGATAGTGGCAGGCCAGCGCAACTTCGCATCCGCCACCAAGAGCCGTGCCATGGATGGCAGCAACCACTGGCTTGTCGCTCGCTTCCATCGCGTCCAGCGTTTCCGGCAGGTTGGGGCCGACCGGCGGCTTGCCGAATTCGGTAATGTCGGCTCCGGCAAAGAAGGTCTGGCCGTCGCAGCGGATCACGATCGCCTCGACACCGTCGTCGGACAAGGCTTGTGCGATCGCATCCTTGAGCCCGGCGCGCACCGCCTGGCCGAGGGCGTTGACGGGCGGGTTGTCGGAAATGACGACAAGGACGTTATCGTGGCGTTCGGTACGGATAGGCGAAGTCATGGACGGTCTCCATTGGCATAGCTGTCGGTGAGGGCGGAATAGATCAGCGTCTTCAATTGACGGCGGATCGGATAGGTCGATGAAGGATAGACCTGCGTCATGAAAACCATGGTGATCCGTTCGATCGGATCGACGAAGAAGGCGGTCGAATAGGCACCGCCCCAGTAGAATTCGCCCATACTCGAAGGCATCAGCGTCTTCGCTAGGTCGATCACCACGGCAAAGCCGAGGCCGAAACCGGTTCCGGCGTTGTTGGCTTCGGAAAACAGGCTGCTCGACATTTCGGCAAGGTCGGCATTGTTCGGCAGGTGGTTGGTGCGCATCAGGCGCAGCGTCTTGGGGCTGAGGATGCGCGCGCCGTCCAGCTCGCCGCCGTTGAGCAGCATGGTCGAGAAACGGTGATAATCGGCAATTGTCCCGATTAATCCGCCGCCGCCACTGTCGAAGGCGCCCGGCTGGTTAAGCTTGCTGGTTACCCCGGCATTGATCATCTTGGGGGCCTTGCCTGGCTGATAAGCATAGGCGTCGACCAGCCGCTCGCTTTGTCCTTCCGCCACACCGAACCGCGTGTCGGCCATGCCGAGGGGCGCGAAAATATACTTCTCGAAATAGTCGCCCAACCGCATTCCGCTGATCCGCTCCACCGCAATGCCCAGCACATCGGTCGCCACAGAGTAATTCCATCCCTGACCCGGCGCGAATTCGAGCGGAAGCTTGGACAGTTTGTCAATAAAACCATCGCTATCGAGATGATCGCGGGCGAAATCGAAATTGTGTTCGCGATAGGCAGCGTCGATATTGTTGCGGTTCTGAAGGCCGTAAGTAAGACCCGACATATGGGTGAGAAGATCGACGAAACGTATGGGAGGGGCCGGTTTGCCGGGTGCAAACGGGATTACTCCGCCTCCGCCGTTGTAAATCTTCAGGTCGGCAAATTCGGGGAAAATTCGCGTCACCGGTTCTTCCAGTGCGACCTCACACCGCTCGACCAGCTGCATGAAGGCGACCGAAGTTACCGGTTTTGTCATGCTGGCAATACGGAACAGGGCATCATCGCGAAGGGCGCGCTTGTCGTCGCCCATCGTGCCAAGTCTTGTATAATGTACGGGCTGTCCATCGCGCGCGACCACCAGCTGCGCATTGGGCAGACGTCCGTTGTCGATATAGGTCTTGGCAAGGAAAGGGTCGATTCGCGCCAACCTTTCGGCGTCGAAACCCTGTTTGCCGGCACCTGCCAGATCGAACATTCCCGTCTCCTCTCCGCACATACCTATGCTTCTGTTTTGTACGAATAGCGAGTTTACTTGTTCTTGCCACCCCCATACCTGTATTTCGAAGGTGGCTTGCGCGATATGGCAAGGCGGGTGTAGATTAGTGAATGAAAAGAGAGCTGTTTGACAGAGGCGGCCGCAGGAGGGGATTGGGATGAGCGAGCGTGGATGCGCAATGAAGGCGGTGCCATCTGCCGGCTGGCTTGCGATGATTGCAGGCAAACGTCATGCGCGGTTTGCGATGGGCAGCCAGGGGCAGGGCAAGTCAGCTTTAGAGCGCCAGAGGAGGCTACTGGGGGGCAGCGCCGGCTTGATGACAGCGATATCATGCCGGTCAACTGCCGCGATCCCGTGCGATAATCTGCGAGTAATGACAAAATGAGCCGCTCTCCCAACACTCGCAAGTTCGGCGAAAAGCGCGATGCGATCATCAATGCGGCGTCAGTCCTCATCAATGAAGCAGGCGTACAGGCGACCACACTGGCAGACGTCGCGCAGGCGATCGGGCTGAACGCCACCAGTGTGACCTATTATTTTCCGCGCAAGGAGCACCTCGTCGTCGCAGTTTACGACGAAACGCTCACACTGATGGAGCAGATGGCAAGGGAGGCGCTGGAACAGGATAACCCTGCCGCTCGCCTGCGGTATTTCATTGCTGGCCATGTCGCCCTCAGAAAACGCATTCGTGCCGGCGAGCGCGGACTGACCACTGCGCTTTCCGAAATCCGCACTCTGGATCGCGATGCCTATGACCCGCTGATGGCGCATTACCTGCGGGTGGTGGACCTGGTGCGGCGTTTCTTCGGCGAATGGAACAGCAAGGAAGAGCGGGCGCTGTTTTCGGCGCGTGCGCATATTCTGCTGGAAGCGATGATGTGGTGGCCAGTATGGTCGCTACGCTATTCGGTTCTCGATTTCCCGCGCATCGAAGATCGTCTGTTCGACATCCTTGCGCATGGAATTCCCGCACGGCGTGGCCGCATCGAGCCGCAACAGCTTGTCGGTAACTGGCGTACGCTGGATAACGAGCAGGCCGGGCAGAACGAGGCATTCTTGCGCGCTGCGACGGTGATGATCAACGAACGGGGGTACCGCGGTGCTTCGGTCAGCCGCATCGCGGAAAGCCTCAACGTCACAAAGGGAAGCTTTTATCATCACCACGAAGGCAAGGACGAACTCGTCCTCGCCTGCTTCCAGCATAGTTACGATCGCCTGTCCGCTGTCCAGATCTCCGGACGCGACATTGAAACGGATTACTGGACGAGATTGTCCAGTGTCCTGGCCGAATTGATCGATCTGCAGTTCTTCGACAGCACGCCGCTGCTGCGTACCACCGCCCTTCAGTCGCTGGATACTGAACAAAAAGGAGATGTGGTGACGCGGTCTAACCGGCTGGCCCGGCGATTTGCCGGCATGTTGATCGATGGGGTTGTGGACGGTTCGGTCCGTGCCATCGACCCTCTGGTGGCAGGGCAGGTGCTGATGTCCACAGTCAACTCTGCTTATGACGCACGCCACTGGGCGGCACGGTTCGATGAGTCCGAACAGGCGGTTATAACCTATCTATCCGTGATCGCTGATGGAATGATTGCCCCAACGGGATAGAGCGCCCGCGATTACTGGCGCGCAAGTAAAAAACCCGGCTCGCGGAGCCGGGTCGTTTTATGCAATGGCGCCCCCGGATCCGCTATCCGGGAGCGCCTTTGTGTTTCCGCTCAGTACTTGCTCAGCGTGGCAAAGCGGTCCTTGAGATAGCTCGAGGATCCCCAGGCCGATTCAAGGACGCGGGCCCGCTTCAAATAGAAGCCAACGTCGTATTCGTCGGTCATGCCGATGCCACCATGCAGCTGGATGCCCTGATTGCTGATCAGATGCAGCACGCGGTTTGCTTCGGCTTTGGCGACAGTTGCTCCTTGCGCCGCGGCAAAACCGCTATCGATTGCCTGCAGGCCTCCTTCGACCGCGGACCGCATCTGCGCCAGATCGGCGAACAGATCGGCCATGCGATGCTGCAGTGCCTGGAACGTCGCCAGAACCTGATTGAACTGAACGCGCTGCTTCAGATAATCGAGCGTCGTGTCGAACACGGCCTGGGCCATGCCGAGCATTTCGGCAGCAGTCAGCACGCGCGCACGGTCGAGCACATCGCCCAGTAGGCTGTCGCCGCCGCCTTCCAGCTTGTCTGCCGCAGCGCCATCGAAAGCGATGTCGGCATGGTTGCGCTGGTCGGTCAGTTTGCGCGTGGTGAGCGAGACGCCGTCGCCATTTTCGACGAGGTATAGGCCATCCTTGGCCGCAACCACGAACAGGTTGGCACCAAGCGCTTCGTGGACGAAAGCCTTCTTGCCGGTCAGCTTTCCTCCGGCAACACTGGTTTCGATAGCGGAAGGATCGTGACGGGCGCTTTCATCCACGGCCAGCGTTGCGACTGCTTCGCCGCTGGCCAGCTTGGGTAGCCACTTTGCTTTCTGTTCGTCGCTGCCGCCAAGAATGATCGCGCTGGCTGCGATGGTGGTGGCAATCAGCGGGCTTGCAGTCAGTGTTTTACCCAGCTCCTCGATCACCAGGCCAGCTGACATGAAGCCGAAGTCCGATCCGCCGTGCTCTTCGGGAATGATAACGCCTGCCCAGCCCATTTGCGCCATCGTGGCATAGGCATCGCTGTCATAAGCCTGCGGCTCACCGCTGGCGCGGACCTTGCGGAATGCGGCCACGGGACTTTCGTTGGTGGCCCACTCGCGCGCCATGTCGCGCAGCATTTCCTGTTCTTCGTTGAGAACTGCCATTGTCTGTGTGCTCCCCTCTTACTGGTGGTCGAGCATGCCAAGCACACGCTTGGCGATGATGTTGTTCTGGATCTCGGTCGATCCGCCATAGATCGTCGTAGCTTTGCCGAAGAGCCAGCCGCGTACGGATTCCAGTTCGCTGTCGGAAAACTCTTCACCTTCCCAGCCCAGTCCTTGGAGCCCGCGGATCTCGATCAGCAGTTCTGCCCGTTCCTGCCCCAGCGTGGTGCCGACCTTCTTGAGCACGGAGCTGATTTCGGACACGCCGCCCTGTGCCTTGCTTTCATCGACAGCGCGGCGCGCAGTCAGCAGGAAGCTGGCCCAGCGGATCTCGAAATCGGCGATCTTGTTGCGCAGGATCGGGTCGACCAGCGATCCGTCCTCGTTGGTTTTGCAGTATTTCTTGGCGATATTCGACAGGCTGGAGCCCATCGACCGGGCCATGCTGCCGCCGCCTGAAAGGTTGGTCCGCTCGTGCTGGAGCAGGCGCTTGCCGATAGTCCAGCCCTGGCCCTCTTCGCCCACCAGGTTTTCCTTGGGGACCTTCACATCGGTGAAGAAGGTTTCGCAGAACGGGCTCATGCCGCTGATCATGGTGATTGGGCGCACTTCCACGCCGGGCGTATCCATGTCGATCAGCAGGAAGCTGATGCCCTTGTGCTTATCGCTCTTGTCCGTGCGGACGATGGCGAAACACTTGTGCGCCCACTGGCCGCCGCTGGTCCAGGTTTTCTGGCCATTGACAAGATAGTGGTCACCCTTGTCTTCGGCGAAGGTCTGCAGATTGGCCAGGTCGGACCCGGCATTCGGCTCCGAATACCCCTGGCACCATCGGATTTCGCCGCGGCAGATGGGCGGGATATGCTCGGCCTTCTGCTCTTCGCTGCCATATTCCAGCAGCGTCGGGCCGAACATCATCACGCCCATGCCGCCGATAGGGTTGTATGCCCCGGCCTTGGCGAACTCCTGCTCGACGATGCGCGCTTCGGACTTGGTCAGTCCGCCACCGCCATATTGCTTGGGCCAGGTGGGGGTGCCCCAGCCGCGATTGCCCACGGCCTCGCGCCATGCTTTTTGCGCAGGCGTTTCTTTGGTTGGTCCCTCCACACCGGCAAGGGCGTTGCCCCTGTTCTTCAGTTCGTCGGGAAAATTCGCGGCGACGAATTCCTGCACTTCGGTACGAAACGCATCCTCCTTCGCGCGGGCATCGGGTTCAAGCTGTTTTGCCATAGGCCTCTCCTCTCGTTTTGTGTCGTTCTAACGGGCAGTGCGGTCCGGCGCCATGATGCGTTGCATAGATCGGCGGCGGGCCATCAATTCACAATTATGCTCTATAGGGCGGCACGCGTAAAAATGGATACCCTATTTTCAAAAAACAATATTTAGCCTTGGTGGAGCCTTCGTTGACCGCTGTATATGGCGTTCGTTTGCGTGCGCAACTGACTTCCTGTTGATGCGCGACCATACCTCAAAACCGAAATCGGGCAACCTCGATGGTCTGGACGCTACGGCATCGCCCTTTGCACTTGACGCGAGACGGTGCTTTCGCCTCAAGCACGTACATGATCAACTTACCCCCTATCCGCATGCGCAGTTGGCTCTTCGCGCCGGGCGACAGTGTGAAGAAGATGACCAAGGCTTACGAAAGTGATGCCGATATCGTCATCCTAGATCTCGAAGATGCTGTGGTCGAAAGTGGCAAGGCTGATGCCCGCGTTGCTATTGCGGAATTTCTCAAGGACAAGAACGATACGGAACGTGCCCGCCTGTGGGTTAGGGTCAATCCGCTTGATGGCGAATGGACCGCCGAGGACCTTGCTGTGGTCATTCCAGCACGACCGGGCGGGATCATGTTGCCCAAATCGCGCGGGCGGAGCGATGTCGAGGAATTGGATCGACTCATGTCCGCACTTGAGGGTGAGAATGGTGTGGAGGCCGGATCGACACCGGTCATTGCGCTGGTGACCGAAACCGCGGCAGCCATGTTCACCACCGGCGACTACGGTGGTGCGCCGCGGCTAGTGGCGATGACATGGGGGGCGGAAGATCTCGCGGATTCGATCGGTGCGCAAAGCAACAAGGATTTCGAAGGTGAATTTGCTTTCACCTACAAACTTGCGCGGAGCCTCTGTCTGCTTGGCGCTGCCGCTGCGGAAGTGCTTCCGGTAGAGACAATCGACACGAACTTCCGTGATCTCGAAGGCCTGCGTAAGCGTGCGATAGAGGTCCGTCGCCAAGGCTATCGCGGGATGTTGGCGATACACCCGGCGCAGGTTCCAGTCATCAACGAAGCCTTTAGTCCAAGCGAAGAAGAGATTGCAGAGGCCCGCGAGATCGTAGCCTTGTTTGAAGACAACCCCGGCGCTGGCACGATCGGCTGGCAAGGCGGGATGCTTGACCGTCCTCACCTGTCCCGCGCCCGCCAACTGTTGGCACAGGTAAAAGACTAGATCGAAAGCTTTTCGACTTCCGCCAAAACCCGCTCTGCCCATTCTGGACGGCAGATCAGCAGATCCGGCATATAGGTATCGGAATTGTTGTAAACGAGCGGACTGCCATCGATGCGGCTCGCATGCAGTCCGTGTGCCAGTGCAACGGCGGCGGGGGCTGCACTGTCCCATTCGTACTGGCCGCCAGTGTGAAGATAGATTTCCGCTTCACCGCGAACCACGGCCATCGATTTGGCACCGGCGCTACCCATGCCGACAAGTTCAGCGCCAATAGCCTCAGACACTGCGACCGCTTCAGCGGCTGGGCGCGTGCGGCTGACGACCATGCGAGGCTTATCTGCTGCGGTGGGGAGATTGATGGGCGCATCACTTCGCAGAACGACTTCGAGTCCCGGCAGAGCCACTGCACCGATTTCCGGTTTTCCTTTAACACACAGCGCGACATGCACTGCCCAGTCGGTGCGCGCCTCGCCATATTCGCGTGTTCCGTCGACGGGATCGACGATCCAGACTCGGTCCTTGGACAGTCTCTCTTCAGTGTCCCTGCTTTCTTCGGACAACAGACCATCATCTGGCCTCTGCGCCTGAAGGGCATGGATGAGAAACTGGTTTGCCGTCTGATCACCTGCATTGCCCAGAGCTTTGCCCGCGAACATGCCGCTGTCCCGCACATCTATCAGGATTTTGCCCGCTACGGCGGCAAGGTGAGCGGCCAGTTCGGCGTCCGTCATTTTGCAAGGCCCTAAAGAATTTCGGGGTTCGCATGCCAGACCTAAGCCGCCATGCGAACCCCGAAATTCCGAATATGCGATATCGAAACGCGCGGGATCAGCCAGAGGCAGGTTTTCGTGCGAAGATGCCGAAGCTTGCGATGATGGCGTAGCAGATGGCGGGGAGTGTGAGAGCGAGTGGGAGGCTGCCTGTGGTATCGGCGAGGACGCCGAACAGCAGCGGGACGACGGC
>JAEWZX010000029.1 GCA_023394965.1 Pseudomonadota bacterium
CCTGTTCCTTCAAAACAGCGATAATCTGCTCCTCGCTGAACCTGCTCCGCTTCATTCGTCCGTCTCCTTGTCAGGGCCGGACTCTACTTATCTCTGGAGGAAATCTAGGGGCTCAGACCAGGTGCCACAATGATCGGAAAAAGGACGAGTTATACAATCATATAGCGACTTGGATGGGCGGGCAGTTCACTAAAGATTTGGCGGCAACACTGTTTCCGCGGAATGAGTTTATGGGAAAGGATCAGAACGAGGGGTTGCGCCTTGATTTTATCGAGAGGTTGGAGGCTGCTTTTCCGCAGATGGCATCTAAGATGGAACGGCTTCCAGGCATTAGGGATTTGATTGAATTTTCTCGTGCAATTCACGCAGAAATGGCCGCTTTGCTTGAGGCTGCGAGAGAAGGAATATCGACTGTTCAAAGTACCTTGTTCGTGACAACATTCCCTTGTCACAATTGCGCTCGTCATCTCGTCGCTGCTGGAGTGCAGGCGGTCGAGTATATTGAGCCATACGACAAAAGTTTGGCCTATGAACTCCACTCGGACGCAATAGCTGGTGACTCGCCTGCTGCTGGTAGCGACGATGGAAGGCACATGGTAATTCGTCCGTTCACCGGAGTCGGGCCGCGAATGTACGACGACTTTTTTGTTAAGCGCGGAACCCTTAAAGGTGTGCGGGGCAAATATCAGCGGCAGTCGGGCGGTATTCCTGTGTATGCCGTACGCTTAAAGGAATTGGGTATCGTCGAGGCTGAGGCGGTAAAAATGGTCCCTAAACTGGGCAGTGAAGTGTGATGAATGATCGCTTGTGTGATGCTTGGGCTGTTAATGACCGTATTGCTCGGCAAGAGATTCCATCATCTGACGTCCTCGCTTCGCCTTTGTTGTTTGGTTATGAGTCGCTACCACTCTCTCCTTATACTTTCGTTCATGTTGATCTTTTAGATCAAAGTTCTTTTAAATCGTTACTGGTCCGCCACAGTGTACAGTTGATATTTGATTTACGCTTTGATCCCGTATTTGAGGCTCCAAATTTCAGTCATAGAAGTATAATAGAATATTTCTCAAACAGTGGTATAATATACATAGATTGTAAATTCTTTTCATCTTCGTATGGAGACAATGAGGAGGTCTTCGAATACTATGTTGATGCCATGCGCTCTTTGAAGGGGCGAAATTTCTGGACGGTTTGTTTATTTGATAACGATTCTTTAGATTCTGAACTTCTTCCTGAGTTTCGGAACGGATTTAAGGGTGGAGAAAATCGATTTAGGGAAGTTCATCCTGAGCTATTTTTCGGGCGAAGTGCGTGGTCTTCACTTAGTCGCCATGTGCCCATCCCTTGACCCCGCACCCCCATCCCACTATGTGCGCGCCCATCCGGTGTAGGAACCGCTCAAGCGATTCCCCATCGGCCAGATAGAGCTGAACATTGCCGGTCATGTCCCGGGGCTCCCTTTTACGGCGGGCCCTTTTCTATTGCAGCGTGAAAATGCTGGGGGCAGCCGTCAAAGTAACCCGGTGGCCGTGTGGGCCGGTGGGTGGAGTGTTTCAGGCTCGCATGGCGGACGCGCGAAGAGCGCGGCGTCCTGTCCAGTACCGTCCCGGCGCAAGGCCGGGGTGACTGGCGCGAGCTGCAGACCATCCATCCCCACCCGCTAGTCGCCGCCATTAACGTCCCGACCCATCCGGGTCTGGCCAACGGTGAAGTGAGTAATCATGCCGACAATCAACCAGCTGGTCCGCAAGGGCCGCGTTCCGCAGAAGGCCAAGTCCAAGGTCCCTGCGATGGAACAGAACCCGCAGAAGCGCGGCGTTTGCACCCGCGTCTATACGACGACCCCGAAAAAGCCGAACTCGGCTCTGCGTAAGGTTGCCAAGGTCCGCCTGACCAACCAGCGCGAAGTCATCTCCTACATCCCGGGCGAAGGCCACAACCTGCAGGAACACAGCGTCGTGCTGATCCGCGGTGGCCGTGTTCGCGACCTTCCCGGCGTTCGCTACCACGTCCTGCGCGGCGTGCTCGATACGCAGGGTGTCAAGGACCGCAAGCAGAGCCGTTCGAAATACGGCGCCAAGCGTCCGAAGTAAGGTTTGAGGCGCGGCAAGCGCCCGGCTCCGGCCCGATGTCACTCCCGGATACCCTATGCGGTAGTCTCTGGGTGGCCGGGAGGGGGAGCGGGCCGGAGCCGCAGGGCGCTCACGGAGGTGAGCGGCCACTCCGAAGGAGTTACAGAAAATGTCACGTCGTCGTCGTCCCGAGAAGCGGGAAATCCTGCCTGATCCCAAGTTCGGTGATCAGGTCCTGTCGAAATTCATGAACAACCTCATGTATGACGGCAAGAAAGCCGTTGCCGAAGGTATCGTCTACACCGCGCTGGACGTGGTGGAAGCCAAGGCCAAGAGCAACCCGGTCGAACTGTTCCATGCAGCGCTCGACAACATCAAGCCGCAGGTCGAAGTGCGCAGCCGCCGTGTCGGTGGTGCGACGTACCAGGTCCCGGTCGAAGTCCGCCCGGAACGCGCCCAGGCGCTGGCCATCCGCTGGCTGATCACCGCGGCGCGCGGCCGCCCCGAAACCACCATGTCGGCCCGCCTGTCGGGCGAACTGATGGATGCGGCCAACAACCGTGGCAACGCCGTCAAGAAGCGCGAAGACACGCACCGCATGGCGGATGCGAACCGCGCATTCTCGCACTACCGCTGGTAAGGCGTTCTGCTTGAAGGACCGGGGGAGGGGGTTTCCTACTCCCGCGGTCTTCAAGCGGTCACATTGATACCCATATGGGGCGCGCACCTGCGCTAACCCCGAATTCGAGGAAATCCACATGGCCCGCGAATATCCGCTGGAGCGGTACCGCAATATCGGCATCATGGCCCACATCGATGCCGGCAAGACCACCACGACCGAACGCATCCTCTACTACACCGGCAAGTCCTACAAGATCGGCGAAACCCACGAAGGTACCGCCACCATGGACTGGATGGAACAGGAACAGGAACGCGGCATCACCATCACCTCGGCTGCCACGACCACTTTCTGGTCGGCCGAAGATGGCCAGGGTCCCAAGCACCGCATCAACATCATCGACACCCCCGGGCACGTCGACTTCACCATCGAAGTCGAACGTTCGCTGCGCGTCCTCGACGGCGCGGTGGCGGTTTTTGATGGAGTTGCCGGGGTGGAACCCCAATCCGAAACCGTGTGGCGCCAGGCCGACAAATACGGCGTTCCCCGCATGTGTTTCGTCAACAAGCTCGACCGTACCGGCGCCGATTTCTATTACTGCGTCCAGTCGATCATCGACCGTCTCGGCGCGGTTCCGCTGGTGCTCTATCTCCCGATCGGCGCTGAAAGCGACCTGCAGGGCGTTGTCGACCTCGTCAACAACCGCGGCATCGTGTGGGAAAACGACGGCTTGGGCGCGACGTTCAACTATGTCGACATCCCGGCCGACCTGGCCGACAAGGCTGCCGAATATCGCGAAAAGCTGATCGAGACCGCCGTCGAACAGGACGACGATGTCATGGAAGCCTATCTCGAAGGCAATGAACCCGATGCGGCGACGCTCAAGAAGCTGATCCGCAAGGGCACCATGGCGCGCGACTTCGTGCCCGTGATCTGCGGCTCTGCGTTCAAGAACAAGGGCGTCCAGCCCCTGCTCGACGCAGTCGTCGATTACATGCCGAGCCCGCTCGACGTTCCGGCCATCAAGGGCGTGAAGCCCGACAGCGACGAAGAAGACAGCCGTCCTTCGTCGGACGATGCGCCGTTCGCCGCGCTGGCCTTCAAGATCATGAACGACCCGTTCGTCGGCTCGCTCACCTTCACCCGTATCTATTCGGGGCAGCTCACCAAGGGTTCGGTTCTGAACTCGGTGAAGGAAAAGAAGGAAAAGATCGGCCGCATGCTGCTGATGCACTCCAATAACCGCGAGGACATCGATGAAGCATTCGCCGGCGATATCGTGGCGATCGCAGGTCTCAAGGAAACGACCACCGGCGATACGCTGTGTGCGGCCAGCGCTCCGATCATTCTGGAACGGATGGAATTCCCCGAGCCGGTGATCGAACTGTCGGTCGAACCGAAGACCAAGGCCGACCAGGAAAAGATGGGCGTTGCGCTCAATCGCCTGGCTGCCGAAGATCCGAGCTTCCGCGTCACTACCGATCACGAATCGGGCCAGACGATCATCAAGGGCATGGGCGAGCTTCACCTCGACATCCTCGTCGATCGCATGAAGCGCGAGTTCAAGGTCGAGGCAAACGTCGGTGCACCTCAGGTCGCGTATCGTGAATATCTCGGCAAGCCGGTAGACGTCGATTACACCCACAAGAAGCAGTCGGGTGGTTCGGGTCAGTTCGGTCGCGTCAAGGTCAAGGTCACTCCGGGTGAACGCGGCCAGGGCTTCATCTTCGAAGACGAAATCAAGGGCGGCAACATTCCGAAGGAATATATTCCCGCGATCGAAAAGGGCATGCGCGAGCAGGCCGAGAGCGGTCATCTGGTCGGCTTCCCGATTATCGACTTCACCGTGACGCTTTACGATGGTGCATATCACGACGTCGACTCGAGCGCGATTGCGTTCGAAATCGCCGGTCGCGGTGCCATGCGTGAAGTGGCGGAACGGTCTGGTATCAAGCTGCTGGAGCCGATCATGAAGGTGGAAGTCGTAACTCCCGAGGATTATCTCGGCGACGTCATCGGCGACCTCAACAGCCGTCGTGGCCAGATCCAGGGCACCGACACGCGCGGCAATGCCCAGGCAGTCGAAGCAAATGTGCCACTGGCCAACATGTTCGGCTACGTTAACGAACTGCGCTCGTTCACTCAGGGCCGTGCCCAGTATTCGATGCAGTTCAGCCACTACGACGAAGTGCCGGCAAACGTCGCGCAGGAAGTCAAGGAGAAGCTTGCGTAAGCCAGCTTTGAGGTCTAGGGGCGGCGCCTGATTCCGCGGGCGCCGTTTCCTCTCCCGCAGAAACCCAAATTTTTAGACAGAGGTTATTTCAAAATGGCGAAGGAAAAGTTCGAGCGTAACAAGCCGCACGTCAACGTCGGCACCATTGGTCACGTTGACCACGGCAAGACCACGCTGACTGCAGCAATCACGAAGGTTCAGGGCGCAGCCGTTGATTTCGCAAACATCGACAAGGCGCCAGAAGAGCGTGAACGTGGCATCACCATCTCGACCGCACACGTCGAATACGAGACGGAAAACCGTCACTATGCCCACGTCGACTGCCCGGGTCACGCCGACTACGTGAAGAACATGATCACCGGTGCTGCCCAGATGGACGGCGCAATTCTGGTGGTTAACGCTGCTGACGGCCCCATGCCGCAGACCCGTGAGCACATCCTGCTTGCTCGTCAGGTCGGTGTGCCGGCGCTGGTCGTTTATATGAACAAGGTTGATCAGGTCGATGACGAGGAAATCCTCGAACTCGTCGAACTCGAAGTTCGTGAGCTGCTCAGCTCGTATGACTTCGATGGCGACAACATTCCGATCATCAAGGGCTCGGCCCTCGCTGCTCTCGAAGGTCGCGATCCGGAAATCGGTGAAAACTCGATCAAGGAACTGATGGCTGCTGTCGACGAGTACATTCCGACTCCGGATCGTCCGGTCGACAAGCCGTTCCTCATGCCGATCGAGGACGTGTTCTCGATCTCGGGTCGTGGTACGGTTGTTACCGGCCGCGTTGAAACCGGCGTAGTGAATGTTGGCGACGAAGTCGAAATCGTCGGCATCAAGGACACTGCAAAGACCACCGTTACCGGCGTTGAAATGTTCCGCAAGCTGCTTGATCGCGGTGAAGCTGGTGACAACATCGGCGCGCTCATCCGCGGCGTTGGTCGTGAAGAAGTGGAGCGTGGTCAGGTTCTCGCGAAGCCGGGTTCGGTTACTCCGCACACCGAATTCAGCGCGGAAGTCTACGTCCTGTCGAAGGATGAAGGCGGCCGTCATACGCCGTTCTTCGCTAACTATCGTCCGCAGTTCTACTTCCGTACCACGGACGTCACCGGAGAAGTTATCCTCCCCGAAGGCACCGAAATGGTGATGCCGGGCGACAACGTGACGATCAACGTCAAGCTGATCGCTCCGATCGCTATGGACGAAGGTCTGCGCTTCGCAATCCGTGAAGGCGGTCGCACCGTTGGTTCGGGTGTTGTAAGCTCGATCTCGAAGTAATCTTCGGCACATCGTATTGAAATCGCTGGCCCGCTCCTCGACAAGAGGGGTGGGCCTTCGATTTTGAACTGCGCACTAAGTCAACCTTTCGGCACTTTTTGGCGTGCTACATTCCGTCATAACGCAATCGATGGAATTCAGGGGTTGCCATGAATCGGCCTCGCCCGTATATGCGCGCCCACAGGAAGGGATTCGTCCCTGACAAAATCAATTCATGAGAGGTCGCCCGTTCCGGGAAACCGGGCTCTAGCGGGCAGGCCTTTCTTTTTTGTGGGTCGGAAACGATCCATCGGCTCTTTCGCATCGGTGTAGGTAATGGAAGCTCAGAATATCCGCATTCGCCTCAAGGCGTTCGACCATCGCGTTCTCGACCAGGCAACTGGTGAAATCGCAGATACCGCACGTCGTACGGGTGCTCTCATTCGTGGCCCCATTCCCATGCCGACGCGTATCGAGAAGTTCACCGTGAACCGCGGTCCGCACATCGACAAAAAGTCGCGTGAGCAGTTCGAGGTGCGTACCTACAAGCGGTTGCTCGACATCGTGCAGCCCAATGCCCAGACCGTCGACGCTCTGATGAAGCTCGACCTTGCTGCTGGTGTTAATGTGGAAATCAAGCTGGCTTAAGCTGCTGCGACTTCCCGTCCTCCCGCTGGACGTAAAACGGGTGGGGAATTTTCGGGGGCGCTCGATAGCCCCGCCGGATCGCAAGATCTGGCAAGACATCGGGATACCGCTGGAGTTATCCAGGTCTGCGTCCCCCGTCTCGCTTCCAAAGCATATGCGGAGGAGGCATCTGGCCCGGGCGGGGCGATGCATCACAAAACGGGCTGGCAAGCACCTCGGATGGGCCGTGGTGCCTCTGTTTAGGAGTTTTACGATGCGCACTGGCGTTATCGCAAAGAAAGTCGGGATGACCCGCCTCTTCCAGGAGGATGGTCGGCACGTGCCGGTTACCGTTCTCGCACTGGAAAACTGCCAGGTTACTGCACACCGTACTGCTGATCGCGATGGATACTTCGCTGTTCAGGTTGGTTCGGGTGAGGCCAAGCAGAAGAATGTGAACAAGCCGCAGCGCGAAGCCTTTGCCAAGGCGGAGGTTCCGCTGAAGATGAAGGTGGCTGAATTCCGCGTCGACACCGAAGAGGCTTTGCTTCCGGTCGGCGCCCGCATTTCGGCTGAACACTTTATCGCTGGTCAGAAGGTCGATATCACTGGTCATACCCAGGGTAAGGGCTTTGCTGGTGCGATGAAGCGTTGGGGCTTCGGTGGTCTGCGTGCTACGCACGGCGTCTCGCTTTCGCACCGTTCGCACGGTTCGACAGGTAACCGCCAAGATCCCGGTCGCGTCTTCAAAGGCAAGAAGATGGCTGGCCATATGGGCGATCGTCAGCGCACCCAGCAGAACCTCGAGATCGTTCGTACTGACGCCGATCGCGGTCTGCTCTTTGTCAAGGGCTCGGTCCCGGGCGCGAAGAACGGTTGGTTGCTTGTGAAGGACGCGGTGAAGATCAACCACGAGGAGCTGCCGTTCCCGGGTGTGATGTATCGCAATCGCAACGAATTCGAGCACCAGGAAGCCGATGCCGGTCTCGTCGAAAGTGCTGCCGAGCATGAGGTCGCCACCGATGTTTCCGCCGAACAGCAGGAAAAGCTGCTGAAGGAACAGGAAGCTGGCGTCGAAGTCCAAACCACCACCGATACGCCCGCAGCCGACACCGGCTCGGACGAGAACAAGGAGGGCTGATCCGTGAAGGTGAAGGTCCAGAAAATCGACGGCAAGGCGTCGGGCGACATCGAACTGAACGATGAAGTGTTCGGGGTCGAGCCCCGTGCCGACATCCTGCATCGCGTTGTCACCTGGCAGCTCGAAAATCGCCGTGGTACGGCTCGCCCGACCCGCGAACGCTCGGACGTTGCCCGCACCGGCAAGAAGTGGGGTCGCCAGAAGGGCGGCGGCACAGCTCGTCATGGCGATCGCGGCGCTCCGATCTTCATCGGTGGCGGCAAGGCTCATGGTGCGCGCAAGCGTGACTTCGAGCAGTCGCTGAACAAGAAGGTCCGTGCACTCGGTCTCAAGATGGCTCTGTCGACAAAGGCTAAGGACGGTCTCGTGATCGTTGACAGTCTCGAGCTGAAAGATGCCAAGACCAAGGCGCTTGTTGCTACGTTCGGCCAGAACGGCTGGAGCGGCAAGGTCCTCGTGATCGACGGCGAAAGCGTCAACGACGGTTTCAGCAAGGCTGCTCGCAACATCCCGGGCGTCAATGTGATGCCGGCGATGGGTGCCAACGTCTACGACATCCTGAAGCACGACACGCTGGTCCTCACCAAGGACGCGGTCGAAAAGCTGGAGGCCCGTTTCAATGGCTAAGAAGCAGGAAGTTGAAGCACGTCACTACGACGTCGTGCTCGCACCGCACATCACCGAGAAGGCTACGCTTGCTTCCGAGCATAACGCGGTTGTGTTCAAGGTGGCCAACACCGCAACCAAGCCGCAGATCAAGGAAGCGGTCGAAGCGATCTTCGGTGTTAGCGTGATGGGCGTGAACACCATCAACATGAAGGGCAAGACCAAGCGCTGGAAGGGCAAGGCTTACAAGCGTGTCGACCAGAAGAAGGCTGTGGTCACCCTGAAGGACGGCGATTCAATCGACGTCACCAGCGGTATCTGAGGGCAGATAAGAAATGGCACTCAAGAACTACAAACCAACGAGCCCGGGCCGTCGCGGCCTGATCCTCGTCGACAAGTCAGGCCTTTATAAGGGTAAGCCGGTCAAGTCGCTTGTCGAAGGCAAGCGCAAGACAGGTGGCCGTAACAACAAGGGCCACGTCACCTCGCGCGGGATGGCCGGCGGCCACAAGCAGAAGTACCGCTACGTCGACTTCAAGCGTCGCAAGTGGGATGTGGAAGGGACTGTGGAGCGGCTCGAATACGATCCGAACCGCACTGCTTTCATCGCGCTGGTGAAGTACACCGATGGCGAACTGGCCTATATTCTCGCTCCCCAGCGTCTTGCTGTCGGCGATAAGGTTGTTGCTGGCGAAAAGTGTGACACCAAGCCCGGTAACGCCATGCTGCTTGGTCAGATGCCGGTCGGCACGATCTGCCACAACGTGGAAATGAAGCCTGGCAAGGGCGGTCAGATCGCTCGTGCTGCTGGTTCGTATGTCCAGCTGGTCGGTCGCGATCGCGGCATGGTCATCGTGCGTCTCAACAGCGGCGAGCAGCGTTATCTGCGCGCCGACTGCATGGGGACCGTCGGTGCCGTTTCGAACCCGGACAACCAGAACCAGAACCTGGGCAAGGCCGGTCGTCGCCGCTGGATGGGCATCAAGCCGCTGACCCGCGGTGTCGCCAAGAACCCTGTCGATCACCCGCACGGTGGTGGTGAAGGCCGCACGAGCGGCGGCCGTCATCCGGTCACTCCGTGGGGCAAGCCGACCAAGGGCGCTCGTACCCGCAAGAACAAGCAGACGGACAAGATGATCATCCGTTCGCGCCACGCGAAGAAGAAGAGGTAATCCGACATGGCTCGTTCCGTCTGGAAAGGTCCGTTCGTCGAGCTCAGCCTTCTAAAGAAGGCAGAGACCGCCCAGGACGCCGGTGGCGCCAAGCCGATCAAGACTTGGTCGCGCCGTTCCACCATCCTGCCGCAGTTCGTTGGTCTGACGTTCAACGTCTACAACGGTCACAAGTTCATCCCGGTCTCCGTCTCGGAAGAGATGGTCGGCCACAAGCTCGGCGAGTTCGCTCCTACGCGTACTTTCCCGGGTCACGCCGCCGACAAGAAGGGTAAGCGCTGATGAGCAAGCAGAAGGCACCCCGTCGCGTAGCCGACAACGAGGCGCTCGCCGTTGGGACCACGATCCGTGGTTCGGCGCAGAAGCTCAACCTCGTCGCCGGTTTGATCCGCGGCAAGAAGGCCGAAGAGGCCATGAACATCCTCGCTTTCTCGAAGAAGGCGATGGCGCGTGACGCCAGCAAGGTTCTCGCCTCGGCGATTGCCAATGCGGAAAATAACCACAACCTCGATGTCGACGCGCTGGTCGTTGCCGAGGCTTCGGTGGGCAAGTCGATTACAATGAAGCGTTTCCACACTCGTGGTCGCGGCAAGTCGACGCGCATTCTGAAGCCGTTCAGCCGCCTTCGCATCGTCGTCCGCGAGCAGGAAGAGGCGTAAGATGGGCCATAAAAGCAACCCGATCGGTCTGCGCCTGCAGATCAACCGTACCTGGGACAGCCGTTGGTATGCCGAGGGGCGTGACTACGCCAAGCTTCTCAGTGAAGATGTGGAGATCCGTAAATACATCGTCGAGAATCTGCCGCAGGCAGCGATTTCGAAGGTGGTGATCGAGCGTCCGGCCAAGCTATGCCGCATCTCGATTTACGCGGCACGTCCTGGCGTGATCATCGGCAAGAAGGGCGCAGACATCGAAAAGCTGCGCACCAAGCTGTCGACCATGACCGAAAGCGAAGTGAAGCTGAATATTGTCGAAATCCGCAAGCCGGAAATCGATGCCAAACTTGTCGCCCAGGGAATTGCCGATCAGTTGATCCGTCGTGTCGCCTTCCGTCGTGCCATGAAGCGCGCCGTGCAGTCGGCTCTGCGTCTTGGTGCAGAAGGCATCAAGATCACCTGCGGCGGCCGTCTCGGTGGTGCAGAAATCGCCCGCGTCGAATGGTATCGTGAAGGTCGCGTTCCGTTGCACACGCTGCGTGCCAACATTGACTATGCGGAAGCCGAAGCGCTGACCGCCTACGGGATCATCGGCATTAAGTGCTGGATTTTCAAAGGCGAAATCATGGCGCACGACCCGACCGCGCAGGACCGCCTGATGATGGAAGCCCAGACCTCTGGCGTCCGTCCGGCGCGCTGATTGCAGGATTAGGAAAGAACCATGCTGCAACCGAAGAAAACCAAATACCGCAAGGCGTTCAAGGGCAAGATCCATGGCAACGCCAAGGGCGGCACCACGCTCAACTTCGGGTCTTATGGCCTGAAGGCAATGGAGCCGGAGCGAATCACCGCGCGCCAGATCGAAGCGGCGCGTCGTGCGATCACCCGCCACATCAAGCGTCAGGGCCGTCTCTGGATCCGGGTCTTCCCCGATGTTCCGGTGTCGAAGAAGCCTGCCGAAGTCCGTCAGGGTAAGGGCAAGGGCTCGATCGAATATTGGGCCGCCCGCGTGAAGCCTGGTCGGATTCTGTTTGAACTCGACGGCGTCGCCGGCCCGCTGGCTGCCGAAGCTTTCGAACGTGCGGCGATGAAGCTGCCGATCAAGACCAAGGTTGTTGCCCGTCTGGGTGACAGCTCGCACCTCGGAGGCGAATGATGGCCAAGACTGAAGACCTGCGCCAGAAGTCGGATGACCAGCTGGCTGAAGAGCTGACTTCGCTGAAACGCGAGCAGTTCAATCTCCGCTTCCAGGCGGCGACGAACCAGCTCGAGGCTCCGGCCCGCATCCGTGAGGTTCGCCGCACGATCGCCAAGATCAAGACGCTGCAGAGCGAGCGTACGCGTTCGGCTGAAGCGAAGGCTTAAGGAGTAGACCATGCCCAAGCGAATTCTGATCGGGACCGTCACCTCCGACAAGACCGACAAGACCGTTACCGTGCTCGTCGAGCGTAAAGTGAAGCACCCTCTTTACGGGAAGATCATTCGCCGCTCGAAGAAGTACCATGCGCACGATGAAAAGAACGAGTTCACGCTCGGCGATGTCGTTCGCATTCAAGAGACCAAGCCGATCTCCAAGACCAAAACCTGGCAGGTGATCGATCGCGTTACCGCTGGTGGCACTCAGGCTGTCGAGGCTGACCTCGAAGTCGAAGCTGCAGGTAACTGAGCAAATTTGACGTAGGAACTGCCGGGCATTTGTCCCGGCAAGCCATTGAGAAGGAACCGGATCGATGATCCAGATGCAATCCAATCTCGACGTCGCGGACAACAGCGGCGCAAAGCGCGTCCAGTGCATTAAAGTACTGGGCGGCTCTAAGCGCCGAACTGCTTCCGTAGGCGACGTGATCGTGGTTTCCGTAAAGGAAGCCCAGCCGCGCACCAAAGTGAAGAAGGGCGATGTTCATCGTGCCGTCATCGTGCGCACGAAGAAAGACGTTCGCCGCCCGGATGGCAGCGTAATCCGCTTCGACAGCAATGCCGCAGTGCTCGTGAACAAGAGCGAAGAGCCGATCGGCACTCGCATCTTCGGCCCGGTCGTCCGCGAATTGCGTGGCCGCGGGTTTATGAAGATCATCTCGCTTGCTCCGGAGGTGCTGTGATGGCTGCCGCTAAGATCAAGAAGGGTGACAGCGTTGTTGTTCTGTCCGGCAAGGACAAGGGTAAGACCGGGACCGTTGCGAAGGTCATGCCGAAGGATGGCAAGATTGTCGTTGAAGGTGTGAACGTCGCAGCTCGTCACCGCAAGCCGACTCAGCAGAATCCGCAGGGCGGCATCGACCGCTTCGAAGCGCCGATGTCCATCAGCAAGGTTGCGCTGGCAGATCCGAAGGATGGCAAGCCCACCCGTGTCCGGTTCGAAGAAAAGGACGGGAAGAAGGTGCGCGTGGCCGTGAAGTCCGGGGAGACTATCGATGGCTGATTACAAACCTCGTATGAAGCAGCGCTATGACGACGAGATCGTCAAGGCGATGACTGAGAAATTTGGCTACAAGAACCGTCTTGAAGTCCCCAAGCTGGAAAAGATCACACTCAACATGGGTGTGGGCGAAGCCAGCCAGGACAAGAAGAAGGTTCAGACGGCAGCTGAAGAAATGGCTCTGATTGCTGGCCAGAAGCCCGTGATCACGAAAGCCAAGAAGTCGATTGCGCAGTTCAAGCTGCGTGAAGGCATGCCGATTGGGTGTAAGGTGACCCTGCGCCGTGAACGTATGTATGAGTTCATGGATCGACTGGTGACAGTGGCTATGCCGCGCATCCGCGACTTCCGTGGCCTTAACGCCAAGTCGTTTGATGGCCGGGGCAACTATGCCATGGGCCTGAAAGAACAGATCATCTTCCCCGAGATCAGCTATGATCAGATCGAAAAGGTCCGGGGGATGGATATCATTGTAACCACGACGGCGAAAACCGATGAAGAGGCTCGCGAGCTTCTGAAGCTGTTCGGTTTCCCGTTCCCGACTGAAAAGTCGGAAGAGAAGGAGGCGGCGTGAGCCGCTAATAGAGGAACTTAAGTCCAATGGCGAAACTGAGTTCGATCAACAAGAACGAGCGTCGCAAGAAGCTCGTCAAGCAGTATGCGGACAAGTATGCGAAGCTGAAAGCTATCGCAAACGACGAAAGCCTTGATGAAGGGGAGCGCCTGATCGCTCGTCTGAAGATGGCTGAACTGCCGCGCAACGCAAACCCGACCCGGGTGCGTAACCGCTGCGCCACCACCGGCCGCCCACGCGGCTACTACCGCAAGTTCGGTCTCAACCGCATCGAACTGCGCGATCTCGGCAACAAGGGCCTGATTCCGGGCCTGACCAAGTCGAGCTGGTGAGGTAAAGACAGATGGCTATGACCGATCCCCTGGGTGATATGCTCACCCGTATCCGCAACGGACAGCGTGCGAAAAAGGACAGCGTCCTTTCACCTGCAAGCAAGCTGCGTGCAAACGTTCTCGAAGTGCTTCAGCGCGAAGGCTACATCCGTGGCTACAGCGAAGACGCTTCGGGCAAGCACCCCGCACTGCGGATCGAACTGAAGTATTTCGAGGGCCAACCTGCTATCAAGCACGTTGCCCGCGTCTCCAAGCCGGGCCGCCGCGTCTATTCGGGTTCGAAAGAACTTCCGATTGTGCGTAATGGCTTGGGCATCACCATCGTCTCGACACCAAAGGGCGTGCTTTCCGATGCGGAAGCGCGTACCGAAAACGTCGGCGGCGAAGTGCTGGCGGAGGTGTTCTGATGAGCCGCATCGGTAAAAGGCCTGTGGCGATCCCGAGCGGGGTCACTGCCAATATCGAAGGCAACACCCTCAACGTGAAGGGCCCCAAGGGCACTCTCACAATGGGACTGTCCGACCTGATCGAGTACAAGCTCGAAGATGGCGAAATTTCGGTGAAGCCGGCCAATGACACACGCGCCGCCCGCAACCATTGGGGTATGCAGCGCACGCTCGTATCGAATCTGGTTGAAGGTGTTACCGATGGTTTCACGAAGGTCCTCGAGATCAGCGGTGTTGGTTATCGTGCACAGGCACAGGGCAAGAAGCTCAAGCTTCAGCTCGGTTACTCGCATGATGTCGACCTCGATGTTCCCGAAGGCCTCGAGGTGAAGACTCCGGACCAGACCACCGTGGAGATTTCCGGCATCGACAAACAGGCCGTTGGCCAGTTCGCCGCCGAGGTCCGCCGCTGGCGCAAGCCCGAGCCCTACAAGGGCAAGGGTATCAAGTACCGCGGCGAGTATATCTTCCGCAAGGAAGGGAAGAAGAAGTAAGATGGCAAAGCTCTCTCTCTTTGAACGCCGCCGTCGCCGTGTGCGCACTGCCCTACGGAATGTTTCGGGCGGCAAGCCGCGCCTGTCGGTACACCGGACCGGTCAGCACATTTATGCGCAGATCATCGACGATGCTGCTGGCAAGACCGTTGCCGCTGCATCCACGCTGGGTGCCAAGGGCTCGGGTGCCAATGTCGAGGCCGCCAAAAAGGTGGGTAGTGACATTGCTGTCGCTGCCAAGAAGGCCGGTGTTACCACTGTCGTGTTTGATCGCGGCGGCTTCCTGTTCCATGGCCGCGTGAAAGCGCTGGCCGACGCCGCTCGTGAAGGCGGGCTGGAGTTCTGATGATGGCTGACGAAAACAAAAAAGAAGAAACCGCTACTGCGGAAACGCAAGCTGCGGTAACCAACGAACAGCCGGCGGTTGCTGATACTCCGTCCGAAGCTGCGGCTAATCAGTCGCCTGCTCAAGGCGATGAAGGTCAGCCTCGCCAGGGCCGTGGCCGTGGTGGCAATCGCGATGGCGGTCGTGGCCGTGGCCGTGGTCGCCGTGACGATCGTCGCCGCGAAGAAGAAGACGACGGCATCATTGAGAAGCTCGTCCACATCAACCGCGTCAGCAAGACGGTTAAGGGCGGTAAGCGCTTCGGTTTCGCTGCTCTGGTTGTAGTTGGCGACGGCCAGGGCCGTGTCGGTTTCGGCAAGGGCAAGGCTCGCGAAGTGCCGGAAGCGATCAGCAAGGCTACTGCTGCTGCTCGCAAGAAGATGATCCGCGTCGCCCTGAAGGAAGGCCGTACCCTCCATCACGATGGCAAGGGCCACTTCGGTGCTGGCAAGGTCACCGTCCGCACTGCACCTCCGGGTACTGGCATCATCGCCGGTGGTCCGATGCGTGCGGTGTTCGAAAGCCTGGGCGTTGCCGACGTTGTGACCAAGTCGGTTGGCACTTCGAACCCCTATAACATGATCCGCGCCACCTTCGACGCGCTGCAGGACCAGACTTCGCCGAAGTCGGTTGCCCAGCGTCGCGGCAAGAAGGTTGCTGACCTGCTGGGTCGCGGTGGCGCATCGGAGGCCGAGGCTGAAGCCGACGCCGCCGCTATTGCGGAGTAAGATCGATGGCTAAAGCGAAAACCATCAAGATCAAGCAGACCGGTTCGCCGATCCGCCGTCCTGAGAGCCAGCGCAAGATTCTCATCGGTCTTGGGCTGAACAAGATGCACAAGATCGTCGAACGTCAGGACACCCCCGAGGTACGGGGCGCGATTGCCAAGATTCCGCATCTGGTGACCGTAGTCGACTGACCTTGTCGGCTTAACAATTTGACGGGAGCGGCCTGCTGAGATAGCGGGCCGTTTCTATTTTGACAGCGCGAACAAAAGCGAAAGCGAGTGCACTATGAAACTGAATGATATCCGTGACAATTCCGGCGCACGTAAGGGCCGAATCCGTGTGGGCCGTGGCATCGGTTCGGGCAAGGGCAAGACCGGCGGTCGTGGTCAGAAAGGTCAGAAGAGCCGTTCCGGCGTAGCCATCAAGGGCTTTGAAGGCGGTCAGATGCCGCTACACATGCGCTTGCCGAAGCGCGGGTTCAACAACCCGTTCGGCAAGGACTTTGCGGAAGTGAACATTGGCATGGTCCAGAAGTTCATCGACGCTAAGAAGCTTGATGAGAAGGCCGTACTCGACCACGAAACGCTGCAGGCGGCCGGTCTGGCCCGCGGCGGCAAGGATGGTGTACGTTTGCTCGGCAAGGGTGAGCTCAAGGCCAAGGTCAGCTTCAAGGTTGCTGGTGCGTCGAAGGGCGCTATCGAAGCCGTCGAAAAGGCTGGAGGTAAGGTTGAAGTGATCGCGGCGGACAAGCCGGAGCATGAGAAAAAAGCTGCTCGCGCCGAAGCCAACAAGGCAAAGAAGGCAAAGTAAGCGGGAAAATTCGGGGGCGGGGTTCGACATTCCGCCCCTCTCTCCCTATCTAGCCTTCCTGTGCCGGGAGGGACCGGCGCCAATTCAGGATTGAACAGTTTCCCATGGCATCACGCGCCGACAATATAGCGAGCAACCTTAGTCTCGCGAATTTCTCCAAAGCCACCGAACTCAAGAATCGTATATGGTTCACGATCGGTGCTCTGATTGTATTTCGTTTTCTCAGCTTCGTGCCGTTGCCAGGTGTGAATCCGCTGATTTTGAGCGATCTGTACAATCAGACGCGCGGCGGGATACTCGACCTGTTCAATACTTTTTCGGGTGGCAGTCTTGAGCGGATGAGTCTCATAGCGCTCGGCGTCATGCCTTATATTACCGCTTCGATTGTTGTGCAGCTCGCTGCTGCGCTGCATCCGACGCTCGCTGCCCTCAAGAAGGAAGGTACGGTCGGGCGGCAGAAGCTCAATCAGTATACCCGCTATGGTACGGTTTTCCTGTGCGCCATCCAAGGCTGGTTCCTGGCGTCTGGTCTGGAAAGCTTCGGTGCCCAGAGCGGGATGCAGGCGGTGGTTGATCCTGGCGTGATGTTCCGTGTCGGGGCAGTCATCAGCCTGGTTGGTGGTACGATGTTCCTGCTGTGGTTGGGTGAACAGATCACCAGTCGGGGCATTGGCAATGGCGTTTCGCTGATCATCATGGCCGGTATCGTCGCCCAATTCCCGACCTTCGTTTCGAACCTTGGTTCGGGCTATTCAGAAGGTTCGATCGCTACGGGCATCATTGTCGGCTTGATAGCGATGGTGATTATGCTGATCCTCGTCATCTGCTTCATGGAGCGGGCTCAGCGGCGTTTGCTGATTCAGTACCCGAAGCGCGCTACCCAGCGAGGGATGATGCAGGCCGACCGGTCGCATTTGCCGCTCAAACTCAATACTGCGGGTGTTATTCCGCCGATCTTCGCCAGTTCGCTCCTTCTGCTGCCTCTGACGATTACCCAGTTTGCAGGTAATTCGGTCGACACCGATAGCGCCGCCGGTGGAGTGCTTCAGTCGGTATTACAGTATCTCCAGCACGGCCAGCCGCTCTACATGACGCTGTATGGGCTTGGGATTATCTTCTTCTGCTTCTTCTACACGGCGATTGTTTTCAATCCCGAGGAAACGGCTGACAATCTTAAAAAGAATGGCGGCTTTATTCCGGGCATTCGGCCTGGAAAGCGGACTGAAGAGTATCTCGATTACGTCCTGACGCGTATCACAGTCATCGGTGCGATATACCTCACGCTCGTGTGCGTTCTGCCTGAATATATGATTGCGCAAACTGGCGTGCCGTTGTTCCTTGGCGGTACTAGCCTCCTGATCGTGGTGAACGTGACTGTGGATACTATCAGTCAGATTCAGTCGCATCTGCTGGCACATCAGTATGGCGATCTGATCAAGAAAGCGAAGTTAAAGGGCCGTGTGCGGTAAGGCACGTCGGGCGCGGAAGGGGACTGTACGCAATGGATATTATCCTCCTAGGCCCTCCGGGCGCGGGTAAGGGAACGCAGGCGCAGCGATTGGTCGAGCATCATGGGATGCGGCAGTTGTCGACCGGCGACATGCTTCGCGAAACGCGCAAGGCCGACACCGAGCTTGGGCGCAAAGTTTCCGATATCATGGACTCCGGAGGCCTCGTGTCCGACGACATAGTCTCAGCGATGATCGACGCGAAATTGGCAGACATGGGCCCGGAGATTGGCGCAATTTTCGACGGGTATCCGCGAACGGCTGCACAGGCCGAGCAGTTGGACGAAATTCTTGCGAAACATAATCGTTCGCTTGATCACGTGATCGAACTCGAAGTGGACGAAGATGCCCTCGTTGAGCGTATCACGGGCCGATACACCTGTGCCAACTGTGGGGCTGGCTATCACGACACCTTCAAGCAGCCCGCCAAGGAAGGCGTATGCGACAAATGTGGGTCGACCGAATTCAAGCGTCGGCCTGACGATAACGAAGAGACCGTGCGGACACGCATGCAGGAATACCGAGGCAAGACGGCTCCAATCCTGCCTGGGTACGAAAATCGCGGAATCGTTCGGCGAGTAGACGGTATGGCGTCGATCGACGAAGTCACCCACGCAATCGACTCAATTCTGTCGCGCTAGTAATCTAAACGGGGCTTAATACGATCCGAGTTCCGTAACATCCGCCCGCGCAGTGAGGGTGGTGGGGGCTTGGCTTTGTATCGCTTTGCAGCTTTAGCTGAAAGTGGGCTGCCTTACTCAATTCAGGGCAATCTTAGGTCTGGCTTCGCCGGTTAAACAGGAGACGGCCTGGATTCCGGTCTGTCGGGGGAGTTCGACATGGTGCGGCAGAGATGCGGTGAGGTTTTGACGTCGTTGTCGCAAAAAGCTAAGAGGCTTGAACTATCTCGGAGGCGGCCCATATTCGGCTGCCTCGTTGGTCTGTGCGCTAGACGGTTGACGTTTCAGGCGAATCCCCCTAAGCGCGCGTTTCATTCGACATTGCGGTGTGTCCGGCAGGCGGCAGCCATTTGCGCGCCAACCGAATTTTTGCGTTAAGCAATCGCCGCTTATGTCGTGTGATTGAGCGATGAGATGGGGTTTTGGCATTGGCCACCCCGTGGAGCATGGAGAAGTAAGTGGCTCGTATTGCCGGGGTAAACATCCCCACCAACAAGCGTGTTATTATCGCGCTCACCTATATTCATGGTATCGGTCGTACAACGGCTGTTGAAATCGCCGACAAACTCGGCATTGATCACGCACGCCGCGTTCAGGACCTTTCCGACGAGGAAGTTCTGCGTATTCGCGAGACGATCGATGCGGATTTCACCGTTGAGGGTGATCTTCGCCGCGAAACGGCGATGAATATCAAGCGCCTTATGGACCTCAAGTCCTTCCGCGGCTTGCGTCACCGTGCCGGTCTGCCCGTTCGTGGCCAGCGCACTCACACCAATGCCCGCACCCGCAAGGGCAAGGCCAAGCCGATCGCCGGCAAGAAGAAGTAAGCTTGGGTTTTCCAGCGCTTTTCCCTTCTTGATAGATTGTAAGGAAGATATACCATGGCACGCGAACCCGGCCGCGTTAGGCGCCGCGACAAGAAAAACATCTCAAGCGGCGTTGCGCATATCAACGCCAGTTTCAATAATACCATGATTACCATCACCGATGCACAGGGCAATGCGATCAGCTGGTCCAGCGCAGGTATGATGGGCTTCAAGGGTAGTCGCAAGTCGACTCCCTATGCTGCTCAGGTTGCCGCCGACGACGCGGGCCGCAAGGCTGCCGAACACGGCGTGCGCACTTTGGAAGTAGAAGTGAAAGGTCCGGGCTCGGGTCGTGAGAGCGCACTGCGCGGTCTCGCTGCTGTGGGCTTCACCATCACTTCGATCCGCGATGTTACGCCGATCCCTCACAACGGGGTTCGTCCTTCCAAGCGTCGCCGCGTCTGATCCGTACCTGCCTGGCGGCTCGCTAGCGGGCCGCCGACACACCCTCACGGACCGGACGCTCTCACTTAGAGCGCCGGTCCTGCCCGCATCCGAACCAGGGGATTTTCATGTCCGTCAACATTAAGAACTGGCAGGAACTCAAGAAACCCAATGTCCTTGATATCAAGGATTCCGGCGACAAAGCCCGCAAGGCGACCTTCGTGGCCGAACCTCTCGAGCGTGGCTTCGGCCTGACGCTCGGTAATGCGCTGCGCCGCGTGCTTCTCAGCTCGCTTCAGGGTGCTGCGATTACATCGATCAAGATCGAAAACGTGCTGCACGAATTCAGCTCGCTGGCCGGTGTGCGTGAAGACGTCACCGACATCGTCCTGAACGTGAAGCAGATCGCTCTGAAAATGGAAGGCGAGGGCATGAAGCGCCTGCAGCTTTCCGCAACCGGACCGGGCGAAGTCAAAGCCGGCGACATCGCTGTGTCTGGCGACATCGAAGTGATGAACAAGGGTCTCGTGATCTGTCATCTCGACGAAGGCGCTACGCTCAACATGGAACTGACCGCGGATACCGGTAAGGGTTATCGCCCTGCCGTTATGAACCGCCCGGTCGATGCGCCCATCGGTCTTATCCCGGTGGACAGCCTGTATTCGCCGGTTCGGCAGGTCAGCTACAAAGTTGAGAACGCTCGTGTTGGTCAGGAACTGGATTACGACAAACTTAGCCTGACGATCGAGACCGATGGCACCGTCACCCCGGAAGACGCCGTAGCTTATGCTGCACGCATCCTGCAGGACCAGTTGACCCTTTTCGTCCACTTCGAAGACGGTATTCCGCAGCCCACCTCGGCTATGATCGGCCAGGCTGCAGAGCCGCAGGAAAGCGACACCAACCAGCTCAACCGCTACCTTCTCAAGAAGGTCGACGAGCTGGAACTGTCGGTTCGTTCAGCCAACTGCCTTAAGAACGACAACATCATCTATATCGGCGATCTGGTCCAGAAGACCGAAGCCGAGATGCTGCGCACGCCTAACTTCGGCCGCAAGTCGCTCAACGAGATCAAGGAAGTGCTCTCCAGCATGGGGCTGCGTCTCGGCATGGACATCCCGGGTTGGCCGCCTGAAAACATCGAGGAAATGGCCAAGAAGCTCGAACAGGAACTTTTGGGCTAATATCTCGCATGGGGCATGGGCCGGACCCCTCAATCCGGCCCGTATCGGGCTACCTAGAACGGGCCCCCTACGAACAAAGGAAGAGTTAAAATGCGTCACAAAATTTCCGGCCGTAAGCTTCAGCGCAAGACCGGCCACCGCAATGCAATGTTCCGCAACATGGCTGCTGCACTCATCAAGCACGAGCAGATCATGACTACGCTGCCAAAGGCAAAGGAAATGCGCCCGTATATCGAAAAGCTGATCACGCTGGCAAAGCGCGGCGGCTTGTCGAACCGTCGCCTAGCAATGAGCCGCCTGCAGGACGAAACGCAGCTCAAGAAGCTGTTCGACGTTCTTGCTGAGCGTTACTCGGATCGCGAAGGCGGCTATACCCGGATCATCAAGGCCGGCTATCGCGGTAGCGATGCGGCCCAGATGGCTGTCATCGAATTCGTCGACCGCGACGAAGATGCCAAGGGTCAGGATTCGGGGCCGGCGATGAACGAAGAAGAATTTGAAGAGGCCTAAGGCTTTTTCAAAAAATCAGACAAGCGGGGCCGGACAGGAAACTGTCTGGCCCTTTTGTTTTGCGTGAAGCGCAACTCGTGGCACATGGATTGAATGATAAGATGGACCATAGCAGCAGCTTTCCTGCTTCCCTCCGCGCCGCTGGCCGCACAAACGGCTACGCAGGAGGATTTACAAGCGCGATATGACCGCGGGCTTGCGGCTGGCTACAAGGCGCTGTTCCTGTGCAGCGCAATCGCCAATGCCGAGCGAAATGGGGTAACTCGGGCGCCTGAGAGCGTGGAGAAATGGGAGTTGACCGGCATTCAGGCCCCGCTTGAAACGATGATCGACGATCTCCCATACCAGATCAGCCGGGACAGATCGGGTGAGTTGGTTGATGTGCGGGTTACTTGGGCGGACGATGCAAGACCGCGCATTGCAGTGCACGATTCGCGCATGGGATGTTCGCAGTTGCCTCCAGAGGGCGCGTCACTCCCGATAGCTACAAAGCGACCTCCGCAAGATATCCAGCGCGAGGCTGTTGTACAGCCCGAGGGGGCTGTCGCCTCGATATTCCGCAAAGCCTTTGCGCCAGACTATGGTACGAATACGCGTACAACTGCGGTGCTCGTCATGCGAGACGGCGCGGTGGTTGGTGAGAGCTATGCACAGGACTTCGGTCCGGGCGTACCGCAGCGTACCTGGTCAGTCGCAAAGAGTATCGGGGCTACACTTATCGGAGCGGCAGTTCAGCGCGGAGAGATTAAAGTTTCGCAATCTGCTGGTCTTGGTCTGTCGCCCAACGATCAACGCAATCGTATCACCATTGACGCTCTTCTTCGCATGGCGTCGGGCCGCTATTCCGACACAGTGGGCAACCGTACTGACCCGCTTTACTTTGGCGGGTCGACCGTTGAAGAAACTGCCATGCACTGGCCCTTGGTGCATGAGCCTGAAACAATGTTTCGCTATGCCAACAATGATACGCTGGCCGCCGTAAAGGCAGTAGAGGGGACTTTTGCTGACAACCCGCCAGCCGTATTTTTCGATATGCTTGGCATGAAAGATACGGTGGCCGAAACGGACTGGCGCGGCGACTACATTCTTTCCAGTCAGGTTTGGTCTACGGCTCGTGATCTGGGCAGGCTCGGACAACTTTATCTCGACGGAGGCAGGTCGCCGGACGGTGGACGTATCCTGCCGGAGACTTGGGTCGATTATGTTTCTTCACCTAGCGGACCGCAGCCTGAGGGAGCATTCGGCTATGGTGCGGGCTTCTGGCTGCTCAACAAGTCCGAAGGTGTGCCGCACGATACGTTTGCCGCGATGGGCAACCGGGGGCAATTCATCATGATTGTCCCGAGTATGAATGTGGTCATTGTACGCAGGGGTGAAGATCCGGCTGGATCGCGCTTCGACATAGCCACTTTTACCAGGGAAGTGCTTGAGTCACTTGTGAGATAATCGTTCATTAAAATGGGCATTATTATGAATGATTGCTGTAGTCGGAGTTCAGCGTCACCTCACAGCGAGCCGTCTAGAACACTCTTCATAGCCGAGGCAGTCCCGCCACGGCCCCGATGAGGAGGACCTCGAGATGAAAAGATTTACAAAGATGTTCGCGAAAGGTGGGATCGCAACGGCAGCCGTTGGTGCGATGGCGCTTGCCGGAGCAACGCCGGCTCAGGCAAGAGGTGATGACGACGGTATTTCAGTCGGTGATGTTATTGCTGGTGCAGTGATTATCGGCGGCATTGCTGCCGTTGCCAGCGCCGCAAGCCGGGATCGCGACTATTATCGCGGAGACCGTTACTATCGCGACGGTCGCTACTACAACAACGGAAATGACTATCGTCGCAACGCATATTCGCGTCGCGGTAACCCCCGGGCTGCTGTTGAGCGTTGTGTCAATGCCGCGCGTAGCGATGCGCGCCGCTATGGCTATCGCTATGCGCAGGTCACCGAAATCCGCGATGTCGACGACACGCGTTACGGATGGAAGGTCAAAGGCCGCATGGTTGTCGATGGCCGTTACTCCGGTGGGCGCTATGACCGCTATGGCTATCGCGACCGGAACAATCGCTATCAGCGCTGGAATGATCGCGATAGCGGAAGCTTCACCTGCAAGATCGAACGTGGACGAGTTGCCGATCTCGACTTCCGCGGAATTCGTGGGCTTCGCTAAATTTGGCTAGCGACCACCCAGGGCGGTTCAGGCTGCATTTAGCCTGAACCGCCTATTTTATATCATCTGCAATCGCGCGTTAAGGTGGGGCGTGCCGACAGGGGTACCGGACATGGCGTCCATTAAATCCATAACTGCTGCACCGGCTTTTCTGGCTCTTGCTTCGATGCTGACCATGCCAGCTCAGGCAGCGGAACTGCCCGATCTCTCACCGGCAAGTGCCGCGCAGGCGTATAGCCCTGCTTGGGCGCCTGGTGACGATACGGCTGACCAGTATCGGCCTTATCGCCACCGCCGCCATCGTGGGGTGGATGCTGGCGATGTGATTGCCGGCGTACTCATCTTGGGCGGCATTGCTGCCGTAGCGAGCGCCGCAAAGAATTCGCGTGACAGCTATCCAAACCGTGACAGGCGGTATTCGGATCCGCGGCGTGGTGACTATCGCTACGATGACGGGCGGGGCATCGACCGTGCGGTGACGATGTGCGTGAACGAAATCGAACGGAATGCGCGTGTCGAAACGGTTGATGCCGTCAATCGCAACGCGCGTGGCTGGAACGTGACCGGTTCGCTCTACGACGGCCAGGGCTTCAGCTGTTCCATTGGCGAGAACGGCAGGATCGATGCAATCGACTACGGGCGGGGCGGTGGCGCTTACGGAAGTGACTACCAGAACGAGGGATACGGCCATGCCGCTCGCGAGGATGTTTCAGATCGGCAGTATGATGATGACTATTATGCTGCCGCTCGGGCGCGAACGGATGCCGCACCGCCTGCCTATCCCGGTGGCCCGCTACCGGGTGAAGACGATCAGGGCTATGTCGATTCCGATATCGAATACGGCACCGGATACCGGGGAGCAGGGAATTAGTCCCGGCCGTATGCCGGCAGCGCAAGGTTCCATCTGATTGCGGCGAGCCGCAGGCCATAGCCTGCGGCCGTCGCACCCATCCAAACCCATTCTCGCACCAGCCCGAGAAGATCACCCAAGACGGTTATCCCTGCCGAAAGCGCAGCGGCGGTAACGTATAATTCTGGGCGCATGAGAATAGATGGCCTTCCGGCTATTACGTCGCGAATGATGCCTCCTACACAGCCAGTTATGACGCCCATCAGGATAGCAGGTGTGGGCGGAAGGCCATACTCCAGAGCCTTGGCCGAACCCAAAACCGCATAGGCTGCCATCCCGAGGCCGTCGGCGATCGAGAGAAGCCTTCCTCCCCACCAACGGGTCGGTGTGAACCAGGCAAACAGTGCCATCGCCAGACAGATCGCTGCCACCCAGGCATCGTGGATCCAGAACACGGGAGCGCCAATCAGCAGATCGCGTACCGTACCACCGCCAACGCCCGTGATAAGCGCGAAAAAGGCAAGTGTGACGAAGGTTTGACGCTCTTTGGCTGCCACCAGAGCGCCTGTAAGCGCAAAGATGGCCACACCGGCAAGATCCAGCCAGTCGAGCAGGGGAGTAAGGACTTCAGGGGTCATGGGCCGCCCATACGAGATTTTCGGCGGCGAAACAGCAGTATGCACCCGAGCAGCGACGCGATTGCCGATAATATGGCAAAAAGAATCAAAATCGGATGATGCGTATCCTCGCGGGTTTGCAGATCCATGATATGCAGTCCCCACATGAAGTCGAAGATCCGCCACCAGCGTGTTCTTACCGCTTCGATCTGCCCGGTATCTGTTCCCACATAGACATTGGTCCCGTCTTCCAGGCTAACCTGCCAAACCGGCATCGGACGGCGGAAATCGGAAGGCACGGCATCCGCATCGTAACGCCGTGTGCTGACGACGTTCTCTCCGTCTTGGATACCGTCGGCAACAATCAGCCGTGCTTCCACGTCGGAAAGCGGGCCCATGACACTACCATCCGGGCGGAAGCGCGCCGTGGTGCCATCCATATAGGCAATACGGGTAATCGTCTCGCCACGCTCGACCTGCGTCGTAACCGATCGCACCGGTCCCGTGGTCTGGGCAGGCAGGGTAACGGCAATCTGAGTATCGTCGGGCAGCGCGCTTTCCTGCACGTGCTTGCGCAGATGGTTACCGCGCACTTCCTCTATTGGCTTGGCCACCATAACCAGCCCAGTAAGGGTCCACATCAGTACCGGAAAACCGACCAGCCAATCCAGCCATACATGCAATTTTGCAAAGCGCCTCATCGCGCGCTGCTGTACCATTTCTCAGGATCCTCTCTAGCCGTGAAGGATCATGCCGATCGTCTCTGCCGCGGCAAGACAATCCAGGTCGGCCCATCTTCGGGATATGACCTGCATGCCACAGGGTAAGCCCGCTGTTTCTCCCACGGGAAGCACCGTGGCAGGAAGGTTGGGATACGTCGCGAGCCCGGCCCAGCAGAGGGCGGTGCCTCCCGCTTGTTCCGTACCATTGATCGGTATCGTTCCGTCGAATACGCGGCCATCGCGGTGTGGCAAGGCAAGGACGGGCGCTGGCGGGGCCAGCACGAAGTCATACGTGTCGAAGAAATGATCCCACGCATTTTCGTTGCGGGTCTGGGCGTCCAGCATCTCGAACCAGTCGGTTGCGCTCGCCCGCTTCCCATTGGGGCCAGGCATGCCCCGCGCCATGGCGACGTTGAGCATGCGCATATATTCCGCCTGCTGTCGCTCGAGATCGGGGATGAGATCGCTTGCACGGTCTATGCTTATTCCCGCACGTTCCAGCTCTGCTACCGCCGCCTCGATAGGGGCGCGTACGGCGTCGTCGGTCGGGCAGGAAGGATGGTCAATCATCAGAAGTAAACGGCAATCGCGCAGTGTTTTTTTTCGCACCGCCAGAGGGATCGTCTGGGTCAGTTCGATCAGCAGTCGAAGATCGGCTGCGTTGCGCGCCAGCGGTCCGGCTATTGCCAGCGCCCCGTCATGTGCATCCCTACCTGCCATTAGCGGGTGATTGTGGCCCCGCTTCGAGATCAGGCCCCAACTGGTCTTGTGCCCCCACACACCACAGAAATGGGCAGGGACGCGGACCGAGCCGCCGATATCGCTACCATATTCGCAGGGTACCATGCCGCTCGCAACGGCAGCGGCTGCGCCGCCCGATGATCCTCCAGGCGAACGCCTGTGATCGTGGGGATTGTTGGTCCGGCCATAGACTGGATTGTTCGATTGCCAGTCGGCGAGATCGGGCGGGACATTCGTCTTGCCAAGAAAGATTGCACCTGCGGCCTTAAGCTGGCTGACGACACGGGCATCACAAGTGGCGATATTTCCGGCGTGTGCTTCATGCCCCCAACAGGTTGGCAGCCCTTCGATGTCGAAGCTTTCCTTGATGGTCATCGGTACGCCGAACAGCGGCAGATTTCCAGATGGCTCGCCATCGCTCATTGTCTTGGCCAGAGTTCGGGCGCGGTCGAAATCCGTTACCACCACCGCATCGATATGGGCATCGAGATGTTCGATCCGTGCGATTGCCATGTCTACCGCCTCGAGCGGGGACATGTCCCCGCGGCGGATGGCTTGCGCAAGCTCTATTGCGCCAGGTTCATTCGTCAGTTTTGGGTAGGCCATGATCTCTCCTGTCGAGGAGCAATGTCGGATAAGCCGATTGCGCGGTCAATCGCCCTCTTGCGCGGGACACATGGTCGCCGCATGGCGTTGCCACTATGTCATAAAAAGATTCCCGGAGGACAATCATGCACCGTGCCATTCTTCCCCTGCTGCTCGCCAGCGCAGCCTGCACGCCCGTTGCAAACGATATGCCGGTCGTCTCGACAGACGCGCCGCCGCCCGTTTCTTCGCACGACGAGGATGGCTATGACCTCAATGCGCAATACGCCAAGCTTGCGGTTATCGATATGGCACCGGACACGTCCTATCTGAATGCAGAAGAACGCGATGTCGTCAATCTGCTGATCCAAGCCAGCAGTTACATGGACGAAATCTATCTGCGCCAGCGCTATGCGCAGAACCCACAGCTTCGTCAGACGATATCGCGCGTCCGCCGCGCCGATCGCGACCTGCTGGTGACCATGTTCGACCGCTACTATGGTGTCTGGGACGATTTGGCGGAATTCCATCCGTTCTGGGGCGCGGACCCTCTTCCAGAAGGGGCCGGCTTCTATCCCACCGATCTGACGCGCGAGGAATTCGACGCCTATCTGGCAGCCCATCCGGGCGAGAAGGCGGCACTGCTCAGCCCCTACACGGTGGTCAAGCGCCAGGGCGGCAAGCTGGTGGCCGTCCCCTATTCCGTGGAATATCGTGAATTTCTGGTCCCGGCGGCGCGGTTGCTGGAACAGGCAGCGCAACGGACCAGCAACCCCAGCCTCAAGAAATTCCTTTCGCTGCGTGCGGCAAGTTTCCTGAGCGACGATTACTATGAAAGCGAAATGGCCTGGATGGACCTGGCGGATACACCGATCGAAGTCGCGATTGGTCCCTATGAAGTCTATACCGACAGGCTCTATGGCACCAAAACCGCTTTCGAAAGCTTCGTCACGCTGCGCAATCCGGAAGAGAGCGCGGCTCTGGCCAAGTACAAGCATTACCTGCGCGACATGGAAGGCAACCTGCCGATCGAAGACCGCTATAAGAATTTTCAACGCGGTTTCGAAAGTCCGATCGCCGTGGCGGATCAGGTTCATGGCGGGGGCGACAACGTGCCGGGTGTGCAGACCATCGCCTTCAATCTGCCCAATGATGAGCGCGTGCGCGAAGCCAAGGGCGCGAAGAAGGTGATTCTGGCCAATGTTCTGGGCGCGAAATACGAACGGATACTGGACCCGATCGGCGATGTCGTTCTGAAGCAGGAACAGGCTGCGCTGGTGGCGAAGAAATACATGGAACTGGAAACACTTTTCCATGAACTTTCGCACAGCCTCGGGCCGGGCACGATCACCAAGGACGGCCGCCAGACCACGGTTAACGAGGAGCTGAAGGAACAGTATTCGGCACTTGAAGAAAGCAAGGCCGATGTCATGGGTGTGTGGAACATCCTTTTCATGATGGAGAAAGGCGAAATTCCCAAGGTTGAAAAGCAGCAGCTTTACGCGACTTATTTCGCTGGCATCTTCCGCGCGATGCGTTTCGGTATCGACGAAGCGCACGGCAAGGGCGCCGCGCTGCAATATGGTTATCTCAAGGAAAAGGGTGCGTTCGCTTGGGATGCGGCCTCCAACCGTTATGTCGTCGACTATACGACGATGGAAACGGCTTTGCGCGATCTCCTGCATGATCAGCTGATGCTGCAGGCGAATGGCGATTACGAAGGCACCAAGGCCTTCTTCGCCCGTTATGCCAAGCTGGATGACTGGGCACGCGGGCGCTTCGCTGCGATGAGCGATATCCCGGTCGATATTCAGCCGGTCTATCCCGACGAAGTCTGATCCTTATCAGCGGGGGGCGAGGACGACCGAGGCGGTCCCTGTCCCCCACACTGGAAGGTACACCCCCTGACCTGCAGCTCTCAGCTTGCCGGTTCTCACATCGTCAATCTTGGCCCGGATGATGACATCGCCTTCGCGCTTCGAATCGATGGCATTGGCGATTTTGACCATCAGTTCATCATAATCCCGTTCGAGATTCTGGGTGAGGGCGTTGGCGATGGTCTGAGAGAAACCGGGCGAATTGGCGATCTGGAGCAGAAAATCGGTCATTTCACGATCCGTATCGCCGGTTATTTCAAGCTCGGAAAACCTTATTTTGCGGGATCCCGGCTGATTGACGGGCAGGGCTGTCAGCCACACCTGTCCGTCGGTGTCTCCAAAACGTTCGTCGATACGGGCGGCGTTGAAAGTCAGGCCCAGCGCAATACGGTTTCCAGTCGTGCCATAGGCTGTCACGGTGCGGAAGCGTGCCTTGACCGGGCCTACACCGGGCACGTCGAATGGCCGTTTCGAGCGCTTAACGAGCGCCTTGGCCACGACGGGGGCCAATTCCTTGTATTCGGCAATGACCGGGATGAAGAACTGTGTTTTGCCCGGCGGGCCCTGAAGCGGCACCAGCGGAGGCAATGGTTTGCGCTCAGGGTCTGGTTGACGTTCGCCGACAAAAGTTTCCGTGACAGCCCTCATTCCCAGCCTGAGTTCCATCTGCTTTCCCCGCAGCGTGTAGCCACCATAGTAGAGTTGTTCGGGGATGATCCGCATCCACACTGGCGGATTTTTGTGATTGAGTTCGAGCGAGGTGAAAGCTTCCCCCCACAGACGCTCGATATCCTCACGAACGCCCAGCTGGGCGAGTTCGCGAGGGAGTGAACGTTCGAGGCGCGCGATTACCGGTTTTAGCTGGGCATCGGCGTCACTGGTGAATTCGATCCGCTGGCCGAGAAAATCCACATGCGGCTCGTCGGTCCAGTCATACTGGATATCGACATTGCCCCGCGGATTCCATTGTTTGTCCAGCGAGAGGCGGACGACGACGCGCACCTTGGCATCGCCAGAGGCTGTTTCCTGCTTGAGGATGCCTGCAATATCCTTGGCCTTGATTTCCGCATGGATCGGCATGGTCAGGATGATGTCCTGCCCGCGCCCGTCGATCGTCATCCGGCCCCGCGTGACTGTGCCCACGATATCGCATTTGATCTTTGGGGTCTTGAGCTTGACGAACGCCACCTTCACCTTCTTGGAAGCCGCGCAGGTTTGATCCTTGCGATCGATGGACCACAAGGTCCGCGGGATCTCTTGCGACAGCTGGGAGGCCAGGGCGGTGAGATCTGCCGTTACGGGAACCGCGACCAGGGAACTTTGCGGATCGACTTCGATCCGGTCGTTTGCGCGCGGGGGTGGGGCAAATGCCGGTTCCTTGCTGCATCCGGCGAGCAACAGTGGGCCGCAACTTGCTGCAATCATCAAGCGTCTGAATTTCATGCGTGATTGCCCCAAATGCCCGGTTGCCTAAATCTGGGCCAGGGTCCGACAATCGGCAAGTGGAAACTTCAGCGGGACGGTGCGATCAGTTTCAGTCCCAAACCGTAACCGAGAATGGCCGATGCGCCATAGCCGAGTAGTGGGAACGGATAATTCGATACCAGGGCCGCAAGGCTGAAACCGGCGAAGGACCCGGCAAGGGCATAGCGCTGGCTGGCAGTGCCACCACGCAACCCGGCCAGCATCACGACAGTGATCGGCATGGCGAGCAGCATACCGCCTGCCAGCCACCAGGACAGATCGGCCGCATCGATCAGAATGCGTTCGACAAAGGGCTGGGCGGGCAGTTCGCCCCGCAACAGCATCGACATGCTGGCCAGAAACCCCAGTAGCGCAATGCCGCCTGTCATCCAGTGGGGCCTGGCCAGATAGAGCCCGATGGCCGCCCCGGTGAGTGCCAGCCCCGTGCCCGCGTCCGGTTGCATGAATGCCGCCAGCAGCGCCAGCAACAGGGCAGCCCTGCCGACGACGTCTTTCTCTGCGCTGAGGACGCTGATCGCGGGTATGGTCAGCAATCCGGCATGAAGGACCAGCGGTCCGACCGGAAGCCAGCGCGCCACGCCGTTTATCGCCACCCCCGACACGAAGGGTACGAGCAGGAGCGCCACAGCCACCAGCAGGATGGGCAGGTGATGGGCGCGCTTTACCCGCGGCCAGTCGGTCGCGATCAGCGCCAGGGACAGCAGCAGAGCCACCCCGTTGACCAGCAGGTAGTTCTTCGGAGCACCGGCCAAGGCCAGATAGGTCAGCCCGACCAGCGATGGCATGGCGAGTGCCGCAATTGTCGACACTCGCCTGGTCATTCAGATCATGCCTCCGGCCATCATGGACGACGATCAGATGTGGATTGGTTTGCCCTGGACTGCCATCGCCGCTTCCTTGATCGCTTCCGAATGGGTCGGATGAGCGTGGCAGGTATAGGCGATGTCTTCGCTGGTGGCGCCGAATTCCATGGCCTGCGCGGCCTGCGCAATCATGGTCCCGGCCACAGTGGCGATGCACCACACGCCCAGAACCCGATCGGTTTCCGCATCGGCGATGACCTTCACGAAACCATCCGGTTCGTGATTGGTCTTGGCGCGGCTGTTGGCCAGCATCGGGAATTTGCCAACCTTGATCTTGCTCTTGTCGCCCAGCTTTTCGATCGCTTCTTCCTGCGTCAGGCCGACACCGGCGAATTCGGGCCAGGTGTAGACGACGCCCGGGATGATATCGTGATTCACGATACCGGTCTGGCCAGCGATGTTTTCGGCACAGGCAATGCCTTCGTCTTCCGCCTTATGCGCCAGCATGGGGCCGGGGACGACGTCGCCGATGGCCCACACGCCGTCGACCTTGGTGCGGAAATCGTGATCGATTTCGATCTGGCCGCGCTTGTTCAATTCAAGGCCGATCGCGTCGAGGCCGAGCCCGTCGGTATTGGGACGGCGGCCGATCGACACCAGCACGCAATCCGCTTCCAGCGTTTCCGCATCGCCGCCGGCGGCCGGTTCAAGCGTCAGCGTGGCTTTCTTGCCATCGACCGTGCAGCCGGTAACCTTGGTCGACAGGCGCAGTTCCATGCCCTGCTTCTTGAAGATCTTGGCCGCTTCCTTGCGCACGTCGTCGTCCATGCCGGGCAGCAGCTTGTCGAGATATTCGACCACGATTACTTCGGCACCCAGACGCCGCCAGACCGAACCGAGTTCCAGCCCGATCACGCCCCCACCGATGACGACCATCTTCTTGGGCACGGCTTTCAGTTCGAGCGCGCCGGTGGAATCGACCACCACCTGCTTGTCGTTATCGACTTCGACGCCGGGCAGGGGGGTGACGGAAGACCCGGTGGCGATGATGACGTTCTTGGCGGTGACCGTTTCGTCACCGATCTTGACCGTATGGGCATCCTGGAAGGTGGCGTGGCCTTTCTTCCAGTCGACCTTGTTCTTCTTGAACAGGAATTCGATCCCGCCGGTCAGCCCCTTTACGGCATCAAGGCGCTGCGCATGCATGGCATCCAGATTGAGCTTGGGCGACACATCGATACCCATCTCTTTCATCGTGCCGTTGCTGGCCGCATCGAAATATTCCGACGCATGCAGCATCGCCTTGGACGGAATGCAGCCGACGTTGAGGCAGGTGCCGCCCAGCGTTTCCCGGCTTTCGGCACAGGCAGTCTTCAGACCAAGCTGCGCTGCACGGATTGCGGCGACATAGCCACCCGGGCCAGCACCGATGACGAGGACGTCGTAGTCGTATTCTGCCATGATTCGTCTCTGTTAACTCTCGTTGCGTCGCAGACATGGACCGCATGTTACACGGTTCAAGGGATAAAAACGGCACCTTGCGGTCGGGCGCAATTCGCTCGGGCAAGGAAGGTGGAGTGCATCGGTCATGTCTGGCATCATGCCATCATTGCTGGCCTGTAGGACAGCCTTACCCACTCACGCGCACTCCAGTCGTCACCGCATTTAAAGGTCGATCAGCATCCGGGTCGGATCTTCGATCGCATCCTTGATGATTTTCAGCGCCGTCACTGCCTCGCGGCCGTCGATCAGACGGTGATCGTAAGACAGGGCGATATACATCATCGGACGGATGACGATTTCGCCATCGACGACGACCGGGCGATCTTCGATCCGGTGCAGGCCGAGCACGGCGCTCTGCGGCGGATTGATGATCGGGGTCGACATCAGCGATCCGAAGACGCCGCCGTTGGAAATGGTGAAGGTGCCGCCCTTCATGTCGTCCATCGTCAGCGTGCCTTCCTTGGCGCGCTTGCCGAAATCGGCGATGTCCTTTTCGATCTGGGCAAAGCCCTTGTCCTGCGCATCGCGGACAACCGGGACAACCAGGCCGTTGGGTGCGGACACGGCAACCGAAATGTCGACATAGTCGTGATAAACGATTTCGTCGCCTTCGATATAGGCGTTGACCGACGGCACATCCTTCAGCGCCAGGCATGCCGCCTTGGCGAAGAAGCCCATGAAGCCGAGGCGGATGTCATGTTTCTTGGCGAACAGATCCTTGTACTTGCCCCGCGCTTCCATGACAGCCGACATGTCGACATCGTTGAAAGTGGTGAGCAGGGCCGCATTTTCCTGCGCCCCCTTGAGCCGCTTGGCGATGGTCTGCCGCATGCGGGTCATCTTGACGCGTTCTTCGCGGCGTTCCCCGCCACTTGCTGCCGGGGCCGCGGTGCTGGCTGCCGGGGCGCTGCCGCCCGATTTCTTGGCTTCTGCCGCAGCGATCACGTCTTCCTTGGTCAGGCGGCCGTCCTTGCCGGTGCCCTTGATCGTGGACGGATCGACGCCGTGTTCAAGCACCGCGCGGCGCACCGCCGGGGAAAGCGTCTGGGCAGCATCGCCGCCGGTTGCTTCCTTGGTCTGTGCAGGCGCAGCCTTTTCGACACCGGCATCGGGCGTTTCCGCCTTGGGGGCATCGCCGCCCGAAGATTTCGCCGGAGCGGCACCTTCCTCGATCACAGCGATAACAGAATCGACCCCGACCGTGTCGCCCACGGCGACCTTGAATTCCTTGATCGTCCCGGCAACGGGCGAGGGGGCCTCGACCGCGACCTTGTCGGTTTCAAGGCTGATGATGGGTTCATCGACGGCGACCGCATCGCCGACATTCTTCAGCAATTCGCCGACGGTAGCTTCGGTGACCGATTCACCCAGCGTAGGAACTTTGACTTCGGTGGCCATATTCTCGCTTTCCCGAATTACTTGCAGTCGCTGCGGACATTGGGCGCCTGACCGTTGAGGCCGAGCGCGATATTGACGAGGGCTTCCTGCTGCACCTGATGGCGGCTGGCATAACCCGTTGCTGGCGAAGCCGCCACTTCACGGCCGGCATAGCAGGGGCGCATGCCGGACTTGCCGGCAGCGGTCGCTGCTTCTTCGATCAGACGATCGACGAAGAACCAGGCTCCGTTGTTTTTCGGTTCTTCCTGACACCAGACGATCTGTTCGAGGTTCTTCATCCGCTCGATCCGCACGGCCAGCGGCTCTCCGGGGAACGGATAGAGCTGTTCGATACGCACGATCGAGACATCTTCCAGTTCCGCTTCGTCGCGGCGCTGCATCAGGTCGTAAGCGACCTTTCCGCTGCACAGCACGAGGCGCTTAACCTTCTCGTCGTCGATCTGCTTCATGTCGGACTTGATCCGCATGAAGTGATTTTCGCCCTGGAACTCGCTCGCTTCCGATTTTGCCAGCGGGTGACGCAGAAGGCTCTTCGGCGTCATGATGACCAGTGGCTTGCGGAAATTGCGCAGCATCTGGCGGCGAAGCACATGGAAGTAATTCGCCGGGCTGGTGATGTTGCAGACCTGGATATTGTCGTTCGCGCATAGCTGCAGGAAGCGTTCCAGGCGGGCGGAGCTGTGTTCCGGCCCCTGACCTTCATAGCCGTGCGGCAGCAGCAGAACCAGGCCATTGGCGCGCAGCCACTTGACCTCGCCGCTGGCGATGAACTGATCGATGATGATCTGTGCGCCATTGGCGAAATCGCCGAACTGCGCTTCCCACATCACCAGGCTCTTTGGGTCCGCCATGGCGAAACCATATTCGAAGCCGAGCACGCCATATTCCGACAGCGGGCTGTCATAGACTTCGAATTTGCCATGCGGCAGCGTGGTCAGCGGAATGTATTTGTGTTCGTCCTTCTGGTCGATCCACACCGCATGACGCTGGCTGAACGTACCACGCCCGGAATCCTGGCCGGACAGACGCACGCCGAAGCCTTCGGTGACGAGGCTGCCGAAAGCGAGCGCTTCCGCCGTTGCCCAGTCGAACCCTTCGCCACTGGAGAACATTTCTTCCTTGGCCTTGAGCACGCGGCCCAGCGTCTTGTGGATCGTAAGATCTTCAGGGATGCTGGTCAGCGTCCGGCCGAGGCTGTCGAACAACTTCTTGTCGATCGCGGTTTCGACGTTGCGACGGGCGGTTTCCGGATCGGCTGGCTTGTTCATGCCGGCCCAGCGGCCGCCGAACCAGTCCGCGTGATCGGGCTTGTAATCCTTCGCTGCGGTAAATTCCTTTTCGAGATGGGCAGTGAATTCGGCGCACAGGCCGTCCGCATACCCTTTCTCGATCACACCTTCTTCTTCGAGACGCTTGGAATAAAGCTCGCTCACCTTGGGATGCCGACGAATTTCGTCATACATCAGCGGCTGTGTGAACTTGGGTTCGTCGCCTTCGTTATGGCCGAAGCGGCGATAGCACCACATGTCGATCACGATATCGCGGCCGAAAGTCTGGCGATATTCGATCGCCAGCTTGCAGGCGAAGGTGACCGCTTCCGGATCGTCGCCGTTGACGTGCAGGATCGGCGCCTGGACACCCTTGGCCACATCGCTGGGGTAGGGTGACGATCTGGCGAATTGCGGGCTGGTGGTGAAACCGATCTGGTTATTGATGACGAAATGCAGGCAGCCGCCGGTGTTGTAACCGCGCACGCCCGAGAAGCCGAGGCATTCCCATACGATGCCCTGACCCGCAAAGGCGGCGTCGCCGTGCAGGAGCACGGGCAGAACCTGTTCGTGCTGTTTCAGATCGTCGCGGATCGCCTGCTGGGCGCGGGCCTTGCCGAGCACGACCGGATCGACAGCCTCGAGGTGGCTGGGATTGGGGACGAGGCTCATGTGAACATCGATCCCGTCGAATTCGCGGTCGGTGCTGGTGCCGAGGTGATATTTCACATCGCCCGAACCGCCGACGTCTTCGGGGTTGGCGCTGCCACCGGAAAATTCGTGGAAGATGACCTTGTACGGCTTGCCCATGACGTTGGCGAGCACGTTCAGGCGGCCACGGTGGGCCATGCCATAGATGATTTCGCGCACACCCTGCTGGCCGCCATATTTGATGACGGCTTCCAGCGCTGGAATCATGGATTCGCCGCCATCCAGGCCGAAACGCTTCGTGCCGACGTATTTCTTGCCGAGAAAGGCTTCGTACTGCTCGCCGCGGATAACGGCGGCGAGAATGGCGCGTTTGCCTTCGTCGGTGAACTGGATGGTTTCTTCGGGGGTTTCGAACCGTTCCTGCAGAAAGCGACGTTCGACCGTATCCGAAATATGCATGTATTCGAGGCCGACATTGCCGCAATAGGTGTGCCGCAATGCGTCGTAGAGATCGCCGATGGTGACCCAGCCGAAGCCGAATACGCCGCCGACATAAACTTCCAGATCCTCGTCTCCGTCGAACCCGTGGCCCCTGAGGGTGAGGTCTTCGGGGATTTCGCGCTGGGACAGGCCCAGCGGATCGAGATTGGCAGCAAGATGGCCGCGCACGCGGAAGGTGCGGACCAGCATCATCGCCCGATTGGAATCGTCCGAGGCCTTTTCCAGCGCCTTCTCGTCGAGCTGCTTGCCCGCCTTTTCTGCCGCCTTGGCAACCACCAGACGCATCTGCGTGGGATCGAGCGCTGCCGTCAGATCCGCACCGCTGTCGACCACTTCGGCCAGCCAGTTCGGGTTACCCCAGCTCGGCCCCTGTTGCGGGCCTTCCTGGTCGCCCAATTCAGGCATGAAATCGTGACTTTCGTTACCCATCCGGGTCACCTTCTTGCGCCGACCCAACTGTCGGCTCCTAATGGCAATGCCTCAGCGGCGCGGACGGTCCCGGGGAGGAGGGTGGCCCGCGCCGAATGTCAGGCGAGTTCCTTGAGCAGCGCGTCGAGCGTTGTGCCGAGCTCGCTAGGCGATGGCGAAACGCGGATACCCGCCTTTTCCATCGCGGCAATCTTGTCTTCCGCGCCGCCCTGGCCACCAGAGACGATGGCACCGGCATGGCCCATGCGGCGACCCGGAGGTGCCGTGCGACCGGCGATGAAGCCGACCATCGGCTTTTCCACGCCCTTCTTGGCCATGTGCGCGATGAATTCCGCCGCTTCTTCCTCGGCGCTGCCGCCAATTTCGCCGATCATGATGATCGACTTGGTTTCGTCGTCCTTGAGGAAGAGTTCGAGCACGTCGATGAAGTTGGTGCCGTTGACCGGATCACCGCCGATGCCGACAGCCGTGGTCTGGCCAAGGCCGACCATGGTGGTCTGGTGCACGGCTTCATAGGTCAGCGTACCCGAACGGCTGACCACGCCGACGCTGCCCTTCTTGAAGATGGAACCGGGCATGATGCCGATCTTGCATTCGCCGGGGGTGAGGACGCCGGGGCAGTTCGGGCCGATCAGGCGCGACTTCGAACCCTGCAGCGCACGCTTGACGCGCACCATGTCGAGCACGGGAATGCCTTCGGTGATGGCGACGATCAGTTCCATTTCGGCATCGATCGCTTCGAGGATCGAGTCCGCAGCGAACGGCGGCGGAACGTAGATGCACGATGCGGTCGCGCCGGTCGAAGCCTTCGCTTCTGCAACCGTGTCATATACGGGCAGATCGATATGGGTCGTGCCGCCCTTGCCCGGGGTCACACCCGCCACCATCTGCGTGCCATAGGCCAGCGCCTGCTGCGTGTGGAAAGTACCGGTATCGCCGGTCATCCCCTGGGTGATGACCTTGGTGTTCTTGTCGACGAGAATGCTCATTTTTGTCCTCTCGATGTGCGCCCCTCCGAAGAGGGAACATCCTGCAGAAAAGTCGGACCTTGCCGACTTGAGGCCCCCGCCGCAGCGGGGGCTCGCGAATTACTTCAGGCTTTCGTCCAGCCCCTTGCAGGCTTCGAGCAGTTCCTCGACCGCGTCGGTCGAGACCTTGAGATTGCTCTTTTCCTCGTCCGACAGCTCGATCTCGATCACTTCCTCGGTGCCGCCCGCGCCGATCACCGTCGGGACGCCGACATAAAGACCGTCGAGGCCGTATTTGCCTTCGACATAGCTGGCGCAGGGCAGGATGCGCTTTTGGTCGCCGAGATAGGCTTCGGCCATGCTGATCGCGCTGGTGGCGGGGGCGTAATAGGCCGAGCCGTTGCCGAGCAGGCCGACGATTTCGCCGCCGCCGCCGCGCGTGCGCTTGACGATTTCGTCGAGGCGGCCTTCCGACACGCCCTTGATCTTGGCCATGTCCTTCACCGGAATGCCGTTGATCGTCGAATACGACAGGACCGGGACCATGGTGTCGCCGTGGCCGCCGAGGACGAAGGCATTCACATCCTTTACCGAAACGTCGAATTCCCAGGCAAGGAAGGTGGCGAAGCGCGCGCTGTCGAGTACGCCGGCCATGCCGACGACCTTGTTGTGCGGCAGGCCGCTGAATTCGCGCAGCGCCCAGACCATCGCGTCGAGCGGGTTGGTGATGCAGATCACGAAAGCGTCGGGGCAGTTGTTCTTGATGCCTTCGCCGACGGATTTCATCACCTTGAGGTTGATGCCGAGCAGATCGTCGCGGCTCATGCCGGGCTTGCGCGGCACACCGGCGGTGACGATCACCACATCGGCTCCGGCGATGTCGGCATAGTCATTGGTACCGGTGATCTTGGCATCGAAACCTTCGATCGGGCCGCACTGCGACAGGTCCAGCGCCTTGCCCTGGGGCATGCCTTCCGCGATGTCGAAAAGGACGATATCGCCCATTTCTTTCTTCGCGGCGAGATGGGCGAGCGTGCCGCCGATCATGCCGGATCCGATAAGGGCGATCTTCTTGCGTGCCATGGTGGGTAGCGTCCTTGTTCCTGCCATGCGGGACAGCGATGTTACCCGGACCATGAATGGGCCATGCATCAGATGTCCCGCAGAGGAAGCATGGCACCGGTCGATTGTGCGAGCGGCCTAGGCGGGTGAAAGCGGGAATGCAACCAGCAAAAACAACGGCTGTAAAACTATCTCTGCAAATGGTTTGCATTTGCAATAAGTGATTGTTGTGTGGGTTCGAAGTATGGCGACGAAGCGTTTCAAATCGGCGGCAGACGATGATGTTCAGCCCGCCCGCAGGCGAGGGGGGCCATACCTCAGCATATCCTGTTCTTCGATCAGCATCAGCGATGCCTGATAGGCCGGTATAGCCTGGCTGAAATAATAGCCCTGGCCAAGGGTACAGCCAGCGGCCCGAACGGCTTTCACCTGTTCTGTGGTTTCCAGCCCTTCGGCAACGATTTCGATGCCCAGCGTTTCGCCCATCTGCGATACGGCGCGAATGATGGCGTCGCTCTTGCGGCCTTTCTGCGCGCCCGAAACGAAGCTGCGGTCGACCTTGATCTTGGAGAACGGCCATTGGTTTATGTAGCCGAGCGAGGAATATCCGGTTCCGAAATCGTCGAGAGCAAAACGCACCCCAACGCGTGAAAGTTCATCGATGAACTGGGCGATGCTGGGGCTGTCTTCGAGGAATAAGTTCTCGGTAATTTCCAGTTCGAGCCGGTGAGGAGAAAGGCCCGCATCCCGGAGGGCGCTGAGAATGCCGTGCGCGGCCCCCGGTGCCTTGATCTGTGTTGGCGAAAGATTGACCGCCACGCTGACGTTTTCCGGCCATTTCGTGGCGGCACGGGCTGCTTGCCCTGTCAGCCAGTTGCCGAGCATCACGATGGCGCCGCATTCTTCCGCAACCGGAATAAACTGGTCGGGTGGAATGACACCTTTTTCAGGGTGGAACCAGCGTGCCAGCGCCTCGAAACAGCGGATTCGCCCTGTATCAATATCCACGATCGGCTGGAAATAGACGCTCAGTTCGTCGCGCGAGAGGGCGAGACGCAGTTCGGTTTCGATCTTGCGACGATTGGCCAGATCCCGCGTCATCGATGCAGTGAAGAAGCGGATCTGCGATCGTCCGGCGGCTTTTGCCTCGAATAGAGCCATATCTGCATGGCGCATCAGATCGTCGGGTGTGACACCATCGTCGGGCATGACCGCGATGCCGATGGAGGCAGTTATTTCAAGATTTTCGCCGTCGACCTCCACAGAGCGGCTGACATCCTTGAGAATGGTGTCGGCAAGAGCCGAGGCAGCGTTTTCGTCGGCTATCTGGCATGCAACCACGAACTCATCACCTGCAAATCGAGCAACGATGCCATCGCCATGAACCAGTGCCGCGATGCGATCACCGATTTCCCGCAGAACCTTGTCTCCGGCTTGATGTCCCTTGAGATCGTTGACCTCCTTGAACCGCTCCAGATCGATCCAGAAGATCCCGACGTGACCGAATTCAGCGGCACGGGAAATGATGCCGGGCAAAACCCGATCGAGCCCGGCGCGGTTCGCCAGATCGGTCACACCGTCCGTCAGTGCGATGATTTCCATTTCAGCAGCCAATTCTGCGCTGCGCTCTGCTGCATTGAACGATTCGCGCATTGCGCCGAAGACCGAAGAAACGACCGAATACATCGCCGGCAAAAGTAATACGATTGTCACTGCCAGGAACATGCCTGCGATCGACCCATGCACGAGGGTGGCAACTAAGACGGGAGCACAGACCAGAAACAGTTGGCCAAGAGCGATAGTGGGTCGCACTGCATTATGCGCGCAGATACCGATTCCAAACCCCAGCGCGTTTGAAATTATCAGGACCTGCGCCATCGTATCGATTTCCAGAACGATAGCTGCTGCTGCGGTTGTGCCCAAGGCCAGGCCGAAGCCGAAGGCGCCGAATTCATAGGAGAATTCAAGTTTTGCAGTATCAACCTCGTGGCGCTGTTTCGCCAGACGGCTTGCGTTGACGACCCGTAACATGCCGATGCCGCTGACTAGCAGCGCGAGGCAATAAAGCAGTGGGCTGTCGGAAAGAACGGCGATAACGACACTTGCCATCGCGCTGTTCAGCGCTCCGATCACCAGCCCCAGCCGTCGGTCGTAAAGAGATCGTACAAAAGCCTGGTGGGCTTTTTCGCTTAATGGATCCGCCGCTGTTTCGCAGGCGAGATAATGTTTCCAGTCGAAGGATACATGGCGACGGTCCATAATTTACAAGGGTTTATAATAAATCTGTCATCTTTCGGTTAACAACACGGCGCGGGTTTTTCCGAATGGGTCGCGCCTATCACCTGCCAGTAAAGAGCGCAGGGCCGTGTGCTCCTCCAGCCCGCTGGCAAGTCGGCGATCGAGCGTGCGGCAAATGCCCAGCCACCACTCATAGCTTTCCGTCTCACCCCGTGCATGGGCCTGTTCGGCCTGTTGCGATGCGATTTCTGCCGCCGCCAAGCCGTGTTCGGAAAAGTGCCGGAGCGCCGCCTCCACCATCTTGCCAAGCCCCACCGGTCCGGCGCGCAGCGCGGCCGTATCCCCATTGTCGTTGGCAGCGCGAACGATGGCTTTTTTGGCAAGCGCCCGGGCGACGGGGGAATGTGTGGTGGAACGGGCAGCAGCGAAATGGACCGGCATTTCTCTATCTCCTGGAGCGCTGTGAATGAAAACACTCCATGCCGCCCGCCCGCTAAGGTCCGGTTCCGCAGCATGGTTATGGAGAGGTAAAGGTTTGCCGCCGACCGGCCCCAACGCCTATTTCTTGCCCGGTTCGTTTATCCATTTGCCGGAATTGGCATATTCTTCCCTGACTCTGCCGGATTGCGGCAGTCTGTCGGTAGCGGGGGAAGCCGGTGCGGCACCGACCGGTGCATCGGGTGCGGCGCTGATCCCGATTGCCGCATTGGGTGGAGGCGCGGGCTGGACCGGGCCTGGCACTTCCGCTTCCGCACGCCGCACGTTCGGCGCGGCAAGAGGTTCTGCCCCCGCGTAATTATCGGTAAAGGCACCGGCAGTGCCCGCTCCGCCTTTCCACCGATAGAAGCGATGCGCGCCGATTGCGCCGATATAATCGAGGCTCGCCGCCCAATATGGATTGACGTAATTGGTGTGGTAATGCGTGGCCAGGCCGACGGGTTTGTAAACCTGGCCCGCCAGCGCACCCAGCGCCACCGATTGCGCAACGGCCCAGCCCCGGCGGGAAGGCGTGCGAGCCAGCGACCCATCGCAGGTAAAGCTGAACTGACAGCCGGTCTTGCGTTCCGATCCCTGAAAAACCACGCCGCAGATGCTGGCCGGATAGGCAGGGTGGGCGACCCGGTTGAGAACGACCTGGGCCACGGCCTGCTGGCCTGAAAGGCTTTCGCTCGCCGCTTCGTAATAGACGGCCATCGACAGGCATTGAAGCGCGCGCGCCTTGTCGATCCCGTTGCCGGTTTGCCGGAAAGCCTGCGCGGCGGCCCCCGCTCCGTGGCTTTGGGCGAACTCGACCGTTTCCAGCGTGCCTTCGCTTTTGCGCAGATCCGCAAGATCGATTGCGACGCGCGGGGCGTCTTCCAGATAATAGAACGCCGAACCGGGGAAACTTTCGCCGGCCGTCTCGAACGGCATGGGCGTGAAAGCGACACGTTCTTCCCCGATGCCGAGCACATTTTTGAAATCGGACCATTCGCCATGCGCTGCGACGGTGGGCAGGGCAATCGCTGATGCAAGAATTGCCCCATGTATCGCGAACTTGCGGCGGTCGTGATGGAGCGTGGCACGGCGATGGGCGCGCGGCGGGGTACCGCGCCGTGCACGGCGGTCCTGCCCATCCATCGTGTTCAATCCGCTCAATTTGCGTCCTTCTGTCCAACCCTGCATATAGCGGAGCCGCGAGAGCGCCGACATATGCATGCGACCGCCATCCCGCAACGGGACGAAATCAGCCCTCCATTATCATAGAAAATCTTAACGAAGTTGCGCCTTGTCCAAGGCAGCGTTGCGCATTAATCGGCACCGCGTGTCATGGGTTGGCCTGTTCGCGCAGGCCCGAAGAGGGAAGAGGGTGCAAATCCCTCACTGCTCCCGCAACTGTGACCGGGGAGGCCCGCTCCACATGCCACTGCGCAAGCGGGAAGGCGGAGCAAGGCCTGCGATCCGGGAGCCAGGAGACCTGCCCGTGACAGTCGTTCAGCCACCGGGCGGGGTGCACCGGTGGCAAACGTGGACAGGGCGATTTTGCTCTCTCCCGTCATGGGCGGCACTTCGTTCATGATAGGAGTTCGCGTGTACAAATATCTGTTTCTCGTCACGGTTTCGGCTATTCCCGGCACCGCTTATGCGCAAAGCGCGAGCGAGCAGGCGCTCGATGAAATTATCGCTGCGCAGGATGAGGCTGCAGCGGTCGTCGATCAGCAGAACGCCGCTGTTACTTACCGCAGCCCTACACCTGCAGAAGCCGTCATAACCGTTACCGCCAACGGGCTGGCAACCGATCTGCGCAATACGGGCCAGTCCGTCACGGTGATCGGTCGCGACGAGATCGAAACCATTCAGGGTGCCGATCCCGCACGGGCGCTATCGCGTGTTCCGGGCCTGTCGCTGTCGCGTAACGGCGGTGTCGGTGCTGTTACGGGTGTCAACGTTCGCGGTGCCAATTCGGACCAAGTGCTGGTGCTGGTCGATGGCGTGCGTGTTGCCGATCAGGCCGGCCCCGCGGGCGGTTTCGATTTCGGCAGCCTGCTGCTCGGGACAGCGGGAAAGATCGATGTGCTGCGTGGATCGAACAGCACCATCTGGGGCTCGGACGCCGTGGGTGGGGTGATCGACATTACCACCCGGGCAGAACGGGGCATGAGCGCCAGCGTCGAATACGGTTCGCGCGATACATTGTTCGCCAGCGCCTCTGCAGGGGCGGGCAATGACAGTGCCTTTATCGGCCTGACCGGGTCCTGGTATGAAACCGATGGCTTTTCCGCGGCGGCATCGGGTACCGAAGCGGACGGATCGCAGCAATTCGCACTCGGCAGCACCGCTTTCGTCAATATCACTCCCAGTCTCGAACTCTTCGCGCATGGCAATTTTTCCGAAGGCGAAGTCGAGATCGACGGGTTTCCCGCACCTGATTTTGTCCTCGCCGATACTGACGATATCCAGAAGACTACGCGGTATTGGGGCGATGTCGGGCTTGCCTATTACGGCAACGACCTGACGCTGCGCGCGGCCTACAGCCTGTCGGATACCAAACGGGTCAACCGCGATGGTTCCGGGGCGGAGACATTCGCGAGCGATGGCCGTTCGGAACGCGTCTCGCTGCGCGGCGAATACCGCCTCCTCGGCGGGCTTTCGCTCGCTTTCGGCGGCGATCACGAATGGACCGAATTCGACGCGCGCTCCACCTATTCGAACGATGCGGGCGAAGCCGAAATCAGCGGCGGCTATGCCCAGCTTGGCTGGGTGATGGGTCGGCTGGCGGCCCATGCGGGCCTGCGCGTGGACGATCACGACCAGTTCGGCACGCATGTCAGCTTCGGCGGCGATGTGAGTTACGGTTTGGCAGACGACTGGCGTGTGCGCGGCAGCGTTGGCGAAGGTTTCAAGGCGCCCACGCTGTACCAATTGCTGTCGTTCTACGGAAATACGGAGCTGGAGCCTGAAGAAAGCACCAGCTACGATCTGGGGATCGAAAAGGGCCAGCGCGGATCGGGCCTGCATCTCGCGCTTACCGCTTTCCGCCGGCACAGCGACAGTCTGATCGGGTTCGATTACCTGCCCGAACGTCCGTCCGGCGTGTATGTCAATACGGACCGCGCACGCGCGCAGGGTATCGAGGCAGAGGCCGGTTTCGATCTGGCACCGGGCCTTCGGCTTTCGGGCATCTATTCCTATGTCGATGCCGAAGATCGTACCACCGGCCTCGATCTCGCGCGCCGACCCAACCATTTCGGCACGCTCTATGCTGACTGGATCAGCGATTTCGGCCTCGGTCTGGGTGCTGATCTGCGCATTGTCGGTGCCAGCTGGGACAATGCCGCCAACACCAACCGGCTCGATGGTTACGAACTGCTCGATGTGCGCGCATCCTTCGGCATAGGCGAACACCTCGAACTGTTCGGCCGGGTGGAGAACGTCTTCGATACAGAATACCAGATGATCAGTGGGTATGGCACTGCGGGGCGGAGCGTCTTCGGCGGGATCAGGGCCAAGATGTGAAGGCGCTGCTCGCCGCATCGGTCCTGCTGCTTGCCGCTTGTGCGCAAGGCGGGGCCGATGCGCCGGGCGCGAAAGTTCGGCCGACCATCGTCAGCCTGAACCCCTGTCTCGACGCTATCCTTGCCGATGTGGCGGCACCGGGACAATTGCTGGCGATATCGCATTACAGCAAGGATCCCCGATCCACTTCCATGAGCGCTGAGGCGGCATCCCGATACGCCGCGACTGGCGGGACAGTGGAGGAAGTTCTGGCGCTCGATCCCGACGTGGTCGTGGCGGGCACTTTTCTGGCCCCGGCTACCCGTGCCGCGCTGGAAGATTTGGGTATCGAAGTGGCGACCTTCGGTGTCGCCAGCGATGTTGCCGCGAGCGAAGAGCAAATACGGAAACTGGCCGTTCTGGCAGGCAATCTGCAGGCGGGGGACCGCCTCATCGACCGGATCGAGCGCGCGCTTGCGGATGCGACGCCGCCCGACAATCGGAAGATCGACGTCCTCCTGTGGCAGCCTGCCGGTATCGTCGCGGGGGAACATTCGCTGGTGAGCGATTTGCTGACCCGTACCGGCTTCGTCAATGCAGCACCCGCGCGCGGCCTGTCGCAGGCCGATTATGTGGCGCTGGAAGATGTGGTTGCCATGCCGCCGCCGGTGCTTCTGGTGGCGGGCGGCGAATTTGGCCAGCGGCACCCCGTTCTCGACCATCTGCCGCAGATGCGGCGCGAACGGTTCGATGGCAGCCTGCTGTATTGCGGCGGGCCGACGATCATCCGTGCGGTCCAAAGGCTGGCGGATATCCGGCGAGAGGTGTCGTGAATCGCGCGGTGATCATTTTGGGTGGGCTGCTGATCATCGCGCTGCCCCTGTCGCTTCTGGCTGGTCGCGTGTGGCTGGACCCGGCCAGCACGCCAAACGCATCACTCATCCTTGCCCAACTGCGCCTGCCGCGCGCCTTGCTGGCGATCGTCGTCGGTGCCGGGCTGGGTGCGGGCGGGGCGGCGATGCAGGGCTATCTGCGCAATCCGCTTGCCGATCCGGGGCTTTTTGGAATTGCGCCGGGGGCCGCGCTGGGCGCAGTGGCAGCGCTGTGGTTCGGTTATGCCGCATCGCCCTGGCTTCTTCCCCTCTTCGCGCTGATCGGCGCGGGCGGGGCGATGGCACTGCTGGCGGCGATTGCGGGCCGGACCGGCGGGATCGCTCTCTTCACGCTGGCAGGCCTGATGGTTGCCAGCCTTGCCGGTTCGCTGACCGCGCTGGCCATCAGTATGGCCCCCAATGCCTTTGCCATGAGCGAAATCGTCATGTGGCTGAACGGTGCGCTGACCGATCGCAGCTGGCGTGAAGTCTGGTTGGCCGCGCCGCTGGTGGGTGCGGGTGTCATCCTGCTCTGGCGCAGTGGTAGATCGCTCGATGCGCTGACTTTGGGCGAACCCGTCGCCCGATCGCTGGGCGTCGATCCGCGGCGGCTGCTGTGGCTGCTGATTGTGGGGATAGGCCTGACAGTCGGGGCGGGCGTGGCGGTGGCCGGTATCATCGGCTTCGTGGGCCTGATCGTGCCGCACCTCGTGCGCCCGTTAACGGACCGTCGCCCATCGCAGCTGATCGTGCCCAGCGCACTGGCCGGTGCCCTGTTGGTGCTGATTGCCGACAGCGTCGTGCGGATTTTGCCGCTGGTCACCGAATTGCGGCTGGGCATTGCGCTCAGCCTGCTGGGCGCGCCATTCTTCCTCTGGCTGCTGATCCGGATGCGCAGGGGGCTGGCATGACCCTGACGGCGCACAGCCTCTCCATCGCGCGGCGTCTGTCAGGCGTTTCGCTGACGCTCGGTCCGGGGACGATCACTGCGATCTGCGGGCCCAACGGGGCCGGGAAATCGACCTTGCTCGAAGCTCTTGCAGGTTTGCTGGTGCCCGATGCGGGGGGCGTTGCGCTGGAAGGTACGGATCTCGCCGGCATGCCCCCGCGCGACCGGGCGCGGCGGCTTGGATATCTTCCACAAACCCACGAAATTGCGTGGGATGTGCCGGTGCGCAGCCTCGTCGAACTGGGGCGGATGCCGCATGGCGATGGCCGTGCCGAGCCGGTGGATAAGGCCCTGCAAGCGCTCGACATTGCGCATCTCGCCGATCGCCGCGCGCAATCGCTTTCCGGTGGCGAAACGGCGCGGGTGCTGCTGGCGCGTGTGCTGGCGGGCGAGCCGCAGTGGATTTTGGCCGACGAGCCGCTGGCCGCCCTCGATATTGCGCATCAACTGACGCTGTTGCGCCACCTTCGCCGCGCGGCGGATAAGGGGGCAGGCGTGGTTCTGGTCCTGCATGACCTTGCTCATGCCATGAACCATGCCGACCGCGTTGTCGTGCTTGATAATGGCGAAGTGGCGGCAGATGGCAGATGCGAAGACGCGCTCGACCCACAGGTGATCGAGCGCGTCTGGAAAGTGCCTGGCCGGTGGATCGGTGAACCGAACCACCGGGCCTTGGTAAGCGGTTAGATCAGCCAGCGGTATCCGTTGGCAGGGCGCCGTCGGAAACCGCGCTGTCGGCTGCTTCGCTACCCGGGACGAGGCCACGGGCTTCGAGCATCGGGGTGACATCGGGTTCGCGCCCGGCGAAGTTTCGGAACATTTCGAAGTAATCCATCGTGCCACCCGTGCTGAGCACGGTTTCGCGGTAATGGTCACCATTGGCCCGCGTCAGGCCACCATTGTCCATGAACCACTTGCGGCTGTCACGGTCGAGCATTTCGGTCCACAGATAGCTGTAATAGCCTGCCGAATAACCGGCCGGGCCGCTGAAGATGTGGTTGAAATAGGTCGAGCGATAGCGCGGCGGGACCAGATCGATTTCGAGGCCGAGCTCTTTCAGCGACTTGCGTTCGAATTCGGTGACCTTGGCCGGGGTGTTGATTGCCGCTGCCTGTTCCTTCGACAGCGCCGCCCATTTCATGTCGAGCAATGCGGCTTCCACGGTTTCACCGAAATCGTAGCCCTGGTTGAACTTGGCCGCAGCTTCGATCTTGGTGATCATTTCTGCCGGGATCGGTTTGCCGGTTTTGTAATGCTTGGCATAGTTGGACAGCACTTCGGGGTAGGTCGCCCACACTTCGTTCACCTGGCTCGGATATTCGACGAAGTCGCGTGCCACCGCCGTGCCGGACAGGCTGGGATAGGTCTGATTGGCGAAGAAACCGTGCAGCGCATGTCCGAATTCGTGGAACATCGTGTTCACATTGTCGAAGCTGACCAGCTGGACTTCGCCTGCCGGGGCCTTCGGGATGTTGAGCACGTTATAGATCACCGGCTTGGTGCCATACAGCTTGCTCTGGTCGACGAAGTTGCTCATCCACGCGCCGCCGCGCTTGGACGGGCGCTGGAACGGATCGAAGTAGAAGATGCCCAGTTCGCTGCCGTCCCGGTCGAAGACCGTATAGGTCCACACATCCGGGTGGTAGACCGGCAGATCGGTCCGGCGCTTGAAGTTCAGGCCGTAAAGCTTGTTGGCGGCATAAAACACACCGTCTTCCAGCACTTTGTCGAGCTGGAAATATTCGGTCATCGCATCTTCATCGAGATCGTAGCGGGCTGCCTTGACCTTGTTGGCATAGCGATACCAGTCCCACGGCTTCACTTCGAAATTGCCGCCATCGGCCTTGATCGCTTCGTTCAGCATGGCGGCTTCGCGCCGCTGAGTTGCGGCGAGGGCGGGGACCATGCGCTCCATGAAACCGAGCGCGGTGGCCGGCTTTTCGGCCATGCGATCCCACATGGCATAGCTCGCCCAGTCGGGTTCGCCGAACAGCGCAGCCTTTTCGGCACGCAGGGCCGCGATCTTGGCGACCAGCGGGCGCGTGTCGATATTGGTGGTGCCATCGGCCCGATGGAACGATGCCATGAACAGTTTTTCGCGCGCGGCGCGATTGGTCATGTTCGGCAGCAGCGGCTGCTGCGTCGTGTTCTGCAGGGCGATGGCATATTTGCCCGGATGGCCTTTTTCCGCCGCGAAATCGGCGGCGGCCTTGATGTCCGATTCCGACAGGCCGGCCAGCTCTTCACGCGTGTCGAAAATCACCGGCTGATCGGCCATGGCCGAACGGGCTTCCTGGCCAAATTCGGTAGTGATTTCAGACAGCTCGGAATTGATTTCCTTGACCCGTGCGCGCTGCGCATCGGTCAGCAGGGCACCGGCGTGGACCATGCCCTTGTATGTTTCTTCCAGCAGCTTGGAATCTTCGCGCGTCATCGCCATGGCGGCACGGTTGTCATACACCGCTTTTACCCGCGCAAAGAGATCGGGGTTGAGCGTAATAGAATCCGAATGCGCGGTCAGCTTGGGGCTGATTTCGGTATTGATCTGGTCCAGCCGGTCGGTGGTGTTGGAACCGGTCAGAGCAAAAAACACCGTGGCGACACGGCCCAGCATCCGGCCCGATTTTTCCAGCGCGACAATCGTATTTTCGAAGGTCGGCTGCGCCGGGTTCATGATGATGGCGTCGATTTCGGCCTTGTGGATCGCCATCCCCTGCTCGAACGCCGGGATGTAATCGTCTTCCGAAACCTTGCTGAAGTCGGGTGCCTGGAAAGGCAATGTGCTGTCGGAAGCAAAATAGCCCGTGCCCTGCGGAATGTTGGTGCCAGCTGTATTGGCATTGCCCATGGGTTCGATTTCTCCGCCAGGAGTGGTGGCGCAGGCACCCAGAAGTGCGGATGCTGCAACGGTGGCCAGGATCTGGGCCTTCATATCTTTCCCCTCGTGATAAAGCGCCGCGCGGAAGCCGGGCGCAGGAATGCGACGATGATCTGCGCGATTGGCCTGCCTTTGGCACACACGCAAGTGCGCCCAAGTCGCCGGTCGGCGCTTTTCATACATTAGTCGAACGGGATGGGCTTGCCCTGGTTCCGATCGGCCTGTTCGCGTGCCGTATCAAGCGCTTCGTCCAGCGCCTGACGGTTGACCGTCATCAGCCGCGGCCGCCCCCCATCGCGATCCACCACCAGCCAGATGGCCCCCAGCTCGAAAAAGCCGCCCTGATCTTTCGCAACGCTCATTTGTGACAGATCGATCTTCTGAAGCACGTCGATCATCGATGGGTCGAAAATCTCGTCGAATACAGCCTCAACCTCGTGGCGGCTTTCGATTTCCCGGCGGTTGCCATCGCCATCGATATACAGCAGCGGCAGGCCCACTTCCCGCAGCAAACGCGCCTTGTTGCCGCTCTTCGCGGCGTCCCGCAAAGTCGATATCGCTGCGTCGAACTGGCTGGCACTGGTCCCGGTGGCACAGGAAATCGCGCCGCCTTCGACGAAATCGTGATCGCGGTCGAATTCGGGTTTGCGCTCCGTCTGGCTGGACCACACCAGCAACAGGCAGTCGTCGGGTGCAGCTTGCGCCTGGGCAAGAACATCGGCGGGCTTGTCGGCCACGCCATCGCTTTCATGGTCGCTGTCGGGCAGGCAGGCGGAAACAAGCGCGGCATCGACCATCAGCAAAAACAGGGCGAGGCGTTTCATGTTCCCTTTCCAAGCGAATAGTGGACGATCGGGTCATAGATCGAACCGTGACGGTGCAGCGTACTTTCGTAGAGCGTATAGGAATCCACTTTCCACGGGCCAAGCCGCAGCCCAGCGTTTCGTGCAAGAAACGGGGCGAGAGGGCCAGTCGAACGATTGATCCGCGCCAGCGTGATATGCGGGTGGTATTTGCGATGATCCGGTTCAAGCCCGGCCGCAACGCAAATCCGCTCTATCCTTGTGCGAAGGCGATCAAGCGGTGCCGATTTCTCAATGCCTGCCCACAGCGTGTGAACGCGGCCCCTGCTTTCGAAAATGCCGGTGCCCGAAACAGCCAGATCGAAAGCAGGCATATCCAATTTACCGATCTGCCCGGCCAGCTCTTCGGCCAGATGGCTATCGACATCCCCCATATAACGCAGGGTCAGGTGCAGTTGATCGTCATCCTGCCAGCGGATGTCGTCGATGCCTTCCATCAGGTCGATCAACGCATCCCTGATTTCGGCTGGCGGGCGGATTCCTACAAACAGACGGTGCGACATAGAATGACAGTCTCAGGCGAGCGCCGGAGCGTTATGATCGGGACAAAAGCCAGGGCGGCTGAAAATCGGTCCTAGCTCTCTCGCGGATCTTCATAGGTGGCGTCCATGAAAATCTTGGCCCGGCGTTCGCTGCGGAACTGCAGACCGCGGGCGAATTTTCCACCCGCATGGGTATAATCCAGTTCTGCGGCAATCGCGTCGTAATCACGGTCCCGGATCGCTGTATTGAGACGCGGGCTCTCGCTGATCGAAACATTGCCCAAACCGACGTTGTAGACGAGATCGAGCAGCGCATCGAATTCATGCTGATGAAGCGGCAGATCGCCGACCAGCAGACGCGCACCCTGTTCCGCTTTGGCCAGATCGGTTTCGAGAAATTGCAGCACCTGTGCCCTGTCCACCTGATCACCGACGCGCAGGCCGTCTTCAGGCAGGATCAGGTGACCGACGCCCACAGTGGGATAGCCAGCGACATCCCGGTAAACGGTATATCGCACGCCTTCTTCCTCGATCAGCGCCTGCTTGAAGGTGCCGCTGGCTTTCATCAGGGCGGCCGGCTTGCGCACACCGGCGACATCGTCGATCACGCGCTGAACTTCATCTGCCGGGCCAAAGGCCTTGCGCGCCTTGGGCGGGCCGGTGAAGGCCGTAAGGCCCAGCGCGCCTGCGCCGAGCATCAGGGTCGCGCGCTTGCGGTTAGACAGTCTGGGCCTGACATGAAACGCCCGATAGGCCGCATCGCGGGCGCGTTTGAGTTCGCGCCGATGCTCACGGTGCCGCCGCAGCCGTTCGAACAGGCCTCTTGATCGTTTCGTGCCTGTCGCGGTGGAAGTTGAATTGGACCAGTCGACATCCTCCAGCGGCCGGTTGAGGTCGTCCAGGATGGCGGCAAGTCTGGTATTCGTGTTCGGTGCGCTGAGGGGAGAACGAACGGGTGGGCGGTTTTTATTCCCTGTCTGTTGCGCGGTGTCCTTGTCCATAAGGCGAGGCACCTTTCATTTGCTTATCTGTGTGGCACACCCATGCTGATAAACCGGCGCCAACCAGTGATGGCGCGCCGTGGTTATGGGTGCTTGTCTTATTTATCAAACGGTTGATGGGGGCAGATCGGTCCCCGGTTCGTCGCTGAACAACAACGTTCGGGCGGTGGTGCCTGCGTGTCAGGCTGCCCGGCGGACCCTGTTGCGGCCGGTTTTCTTCGCGTCGTAACAGGCCACATCGGACCGCATCAACGCATCGTCGATACCTTCGCCGAACAGCCAGGCCGACAGACCGATGGAGGCGGAAATCCGGATACCCGACAGCTCCGTAAACCGGCTTTCCAGCGCGGCGATAAGGTTGCGCAGATCTTCGGCGGCTTCGGCAATTGCAGCATCGGTAAATCCGCGCGCGATGACGAGGAATTCTTCCCCGCCCATGCGAAAGACCAGATGTTCGCCAGCCCCTTCCAGCGATGCACACCATTCGCGGATGACTTCGGCTGTCGCGACCAGCACATCATCGCCGGCGGCATGGCCGAACGTGTCGTTGATCGTCTTGAAATGGTCGAGATCGATCGTCAGCAGATGCCGCGAATAGGGGCTGCTTTCCGTATAGGTCTTTTCGAACAGCATGCGCCGGTTGAACAGGCCGGTCAGCGGATCGCGCCAGCTGAGGAATTCGGCCCGCGCCAGGGCATCGGCCAGATCTTCGGACAGGCGCAGGTTTTCCACCAGCATCCGGGCGGAATTGCGCAGGTGCCTGCCGGCGGAGGCGCTGTAGATACGGATGCCGACCACTCCCAGCGTAACCACCGCAATCATTGCCGGGTCCACATTGGCCGGGTGGAAGAGAACCAGCGCAGTCGCTGTGCCCCAGAAGCTGAGCAGCATCCCATCGCGCGATGCGGGCAGGGCGGCCAGCGTGACGGCGACCAGCGTGACGGTGACCACCACCACCACCTGAATCAGGGCAATGGCCACCGGCGATGTACCGGCAGGCTGCGGCCACAGCATCAGCGCAAGCGTCAGCCCGGTCGTTATCATTCCGACAAAGAGCATGCGGTGCATCGCCTTGATCGGGCCACGCGCCCGGACGCGCTTGTCCAGTTGCGAAGCGGCGGTGCGGGTGAACAGGAAAGAGGCAAGACGAAGCGCCGGCAGCACCAGCATCGGCGCAGGATTGGGCAACATGCCCACCCCGACGGCCAGCATGCCGATGCCGATCAGGCTGGAGCCGAGCGAACGCCGTTCGCGTTCGAGCATGGCGATCACGGCTTCGCGTTCGATTTCGTAGGAATCGACCGGAATGCGCGCGATGGCGCCGGCAAATCTGCCGTCAGCATTCTGATCGATGCGCATCGAAAATATCCCCACACCGTCTTTCGACTCGGTCGCGGGAAACTATCGGCTAATCGTTAACGATTCTGCCCCCGATCTTCATATTTTGCGATCTGTCGCGGGGGGAGAGCGGCGCATCGCCATAAACGCGATGCGCCGTAGACACTTACCAGATACGGGCGCGATCTTCCGGGGCGATATACATCGCGCTGTCGGGTTTGATGTTGAACGCTTCGTACCATGCATCGACGTTCCGCAGCGGGGCGATGGTGCGATACCGCGCCGGGCTGTGCGGATCGGTGGCGACCTGGTTGCGCAGGCTGTCTTCGCGCGCCTTGGCCCGCCATACCTGGGCATAGGACAGGAAGAAGCGCTGGTCGCCGGTCAGGCCGTCGATCACCGGGGCTTCCTTGCCGCCCAGTGATTTGTGATAGGCATCATAGGCCACCAGCACACCGGCGAGGTCGGCGATGTTTTCGCCCATGGTCAGATCCGGGTTGATGAAGCTGCCGGGGACCACTTCGAACTTGGCATATTGATCGCCGAACTTCTTGGCCTCCGCTTCGAAGCGTTTGGCATCGGCCGGGGTCCACCAGTCGCGGATTGCCCCGGTGGCGTCGATCTTGCGGCCCTGATCGTCAAAGCCGTGGCTGATTTCGTGGCCGATCACCACACCGATGGCCCCGTAATTGACCGCCGGATCGGCATAGGCATCGAAGAAGGGCGGCTGCAGAATGCCGGCCGGGAACACCATCTTGTTTTCCAGCCCGCCATTATAGGCATTTACCGTCTGCGGGTTCATACCCCATTTCTTGCGGTCGACCGGTTTGCCCAGATCGGCCATTTCGTAATCGGCGTTGAACTTCGTTGCGGCGAGCATGTTGCCGTAGAGATCGTCGGCAGCAACGGGCAGCTGCGAATAGTCGCGGAATTTTTCCGGATAGCCGACCATCACATCCATCCGTTCGAGCTTTTCGAGCGCAGCTTCCTTCGTCTGCGCGCTCATCCAGTCGTTGTTGCGAATACGGTCGCCCATGGCGAGCTTCAGATTGGCGACCAGTTCGTCCATCCGGGTTTTGGCGATCTTGGGAAAATATTCGGCAACGTAATCTTCGCCGACCAGTTCACCCAGCGATCCATCGACCGTGTCCACCGCGCGTTTCCAGCGGGCGCGCTGTTCGCTGGTGCCGTTGAGCGCGCTGGTGAACTGGAACCGGCTGTCCACCATCTTCTGGTTGAGATAGGGGGATGCCTGGCTGGTCAGATGCGCCTTTTCCCACAGTTTGAGCGTGGCCAGATCGGTGCTGCCGAACAGCGCCGCAATCGCCTTGATCGCGGTATTGTCGGTCACTATGATACGATCCTGCGGCGGGATGCGGTATCCGGCGAAGAAGGCCGGCCAGTCGATGCCGGGGGCATAGGTTACCAGCTGGGTAAACGACATCGGATTGTTGATCTTGTCGATGTCGCGGCTCTGTTCAATGTCCCAGTTGAGCTGCGCGACATAGGTTTCGAAGGTCATCACCCGGCTGGCGGCTTCGTGCGGGTTGGCTTCGCCGATGGCGGTGAACATGCGATCGAGATAGGCGAGATAGGCCGCGCGCTGAGGCGCGAATTTCTCGGCGAAGTAATAGTCCTTTTCGGGCAGGCCGAGCCCGCCGGAAGACAGCCACAGCACATTCATGGTCGGATCGTCGGGATCGGCATAGGGACCCGCGCCGAACAGCGAGCTGCCGAATTTGGCATAGGTGGAGCCCATGTAGGCGGCGAATTTGATCTTGTCGTCGATCGCATCGACCCTGGCCAGATCGCGCTTGAGCGGGGCGAGGCCGGTCTTTTCCAGCGCTTTCTGATCCATGAAGCTGGAATAAAGCGCACCGTACTGGCTGCCTGCCGGGGCATCGGTGATCAACTGGTTGACCTGTTCGGTCACCTCTTCGCTGAGATTGTAGAACGATCCTACCGATGGCCGGTCACCGGGGATTTCGGTGCGGTCGATCCACGCGCCGCTGGCATAGCGTTCGAAATCGTCGCCCGGATTGGCACTGGTGTCGCGCGCGGTAAGATCGAGACCATAATCGCCGATCTTGGCCTGGCCGGTCACCACGATGGTGGTTTCATCGCCTGCAGCCTCGTCCGCATAGGCCGGTGCGGCGAGAGACAGTGTCATCGCCATGGCCGAAACTGCGGCCAGTGATTGGAATTTACGAAACATGTGTGCGAGTCCCCGTTGTTCGGATGGTGCCGTATATAGGCCGGCGGGGGCAGGTGGACATGGGATAAATCGTCAAGCAGCCGACCGGTATCGGCGAAGGCTGCGACACCTTGGGGGTGGGGGCAGGGCAATCGCCGGCCTGATGCCTTCCGCCGCGACTGGCTGCACACGAAAAAAGGCCGCGGAACATGGTCCCGCGGCCTTTCTGCAATGGCGAGGTATCCTCGCAGGAGAGGGTGGATCAGAAGGAGAAGCCAGCGCCGGCTGCAACGCCGCCCTTGCCATTGGCCCCGATCGTCCCGCTGACTTTCAGCACGGCCTTGCCGTCTGCAAAGGCGGAAGAGAGCCCGAAGCCGAAGGAGGTTTCGCTGCGGTAATGGCCGACGCCGCCGCCAACCATCATCTTGCCCGGTTCCACCGCCTGCGGGATCGACGCCATGGCCATGGCCGAAGCGGTGCCGGAGAAGGCATCGTCGCGCAGTTCCGCAAGATCGAAGCCGATCTGCGCAATCCGCATGTCGGTATATCCCATGGAGTCCGCCAGCACATTGGCCAGGCCAGCTTCCATCTGCCGCAGGTTGACCGCATCGGTTGCCGCAGTCGCGTCGGCAACATTGTGCAGCGCCACCGGAGCCGTCGCATCCCTGCCGATCAGCGTGACGTCATTGGTTATCGTGCCGCCATTGCTGACAGTCGGATTGTCGGGGTCCGAATATTGCACGGCCACGATGGTGCTGCCGGCCAGATTGTTGTTGATGGTCTGGATATCGTCCGTGTTCTGCTGCACCGCCTGGTTCGTCGCATAAAGCTGCGATCCGTTTACGGCGTCGGTCGATCCGGCGGAAAGCGTTGCAGCCGCGACATTGGTGACCTGAACCGGGCCACCGCTGGCACCCACGAATGCAGCCGTATCGGTCGGGGTGGTGCTGGGCGTCGTGCCATCCGCATCCGAAACATAGCCGACCGGGATGTTGGCAATCTGGGCCTGCACTTGTGCAATATCGGTTTCGTTCACCGTCACACGGTTGTCGAGGCTGACGATATCGCCTTCGTTCACGGTTACCCGGTCATCGAGATTGGCGATGTCGCCTTCGTTGACGGTGACGCGCCCGTCGAGATTGGCGATATCCCCTTCATTGACGGTAACGCGGCCGTCGAGATTGGCGATGTCTGTCTCATTGACGGTGACGCGGCCATCGAGATTGGCAATATCGGTCTCGTTGACGGTGACACGACCATCCAGATTGGCGATGTCGGTTTCGTTTTGAGTGATGCGGTCATCGAATTGGTCCACGGAGACCTGGATCTGGCCCACGCTGGTCTGGAGGTTATCGATATCCGTGCGGTTCTGCGCGATGTCGGTCTCGTTCTGTGTGACTCTTCCATCCAGAGCGGTCACGGCCTGATTGGTGGCGAAAAGCTGCGATCCGTTTACGGCATCGGTGGATGTCGCACTGAGAGTACCGTCGGCAACATTGGAAATGGTGGTTCCTCCAGCGCCACCCAGAGTAATGGAGGTTTGCGTCGCATCGTCATAGGCAACCGCAGTATCCTGAAGCGCGGTGATGGCACCTTCGTTGACTGTTACCCGCGTATCGATGGTTGTGATATCAGCCGTATTCGCGGCAACATCCTGGTTCGTCGCGAAAAGCTGTGCTCCGTTTACGGCATCGGTCGATGTGGCGCTGAGCGCGCCGGGCGCAACATTGGTCAGCGTGGTGCCGCCCGTGCCATCGAATGTAACCGTATCGTGGGCCGCGGTGTCGTAAACCACGCTATCGGCGGTGGCCGCAGCGATCGAGGTGTTCATCTGGCCGACCGTTGCGGCATCGGTATCCGCCGTGCCTGCCGCGACATTGGTAATCTGGCGCTCGTCACCTACTGCGCCGACCGAGACGCTGTCCGCCCGATCTGCGATGGACCCGCTGCCCAGCGCCACGGAATTGTCCGCCGTCACGCTGGCACCCGTACCCAGTGCTACCGCACCGCCTGCCCCAGCATCGGTGTTCGCCCCGTCGCCAAGAGCGATGGAATCGGCCGTACCGGCGCTGGCTGCCAGACCCGTGCCCAGACCGGTAATCTGGTTGCCGCCAATGCTGAGACCGGCAGGGTCGTTCAAAGTCAGGCCATCCACGGCAACATTACATTCGCCTGGTCCGGCGACAGTTCCATCGCTCGTCAGCACATCGACGCTGACAGGATTGCCGGCGACTGCGCTACCGACGATACCCGTCACATCGACGTTAAGCGGGGCGGGCAGGCCGAGAATGGTCAGAACGCCAAGCAGGTCGTTTACGGTGGTTTCTATCGGTGAGACGATGCCGCCGTTCACGGCTCCCAGAAGATCGGTCAGTTCGGATTCGTTCAGGCTGAGCCCGGTACAGACATCCACGACAGGTTGCGCCTGCGCGTGAACGGGGGCCTGTGGTACGGCAAGCGATAACGCCGCGACCGCAGTTCCGGATAGCAGAGTGATATACTTATTCTTTGACACAGGTGTTCTCCCACTTTCAGTAGCGGGATAAGCATCTGATTGACGGTCTTAATTTGATATTTTTCGCCAGCCCCTCATACCTCCGGAAGTTTCCGGATAGCGGTCTTTTAGATTAAGCTTGCGAAACGGATTAAATGGCTGACAGAATTCGGAATAAAGAGTTAAGAAATGCCATAGTAAATATCGGCAATTAAGGGCTTATACGGATATCGATATGTCGGGTTGCCGGAACGCTCTGGATCAGCCGTCTTCTTCCATCTTCTTTCCCGTGCCACTGGCGTTTGTGCTTGTGCGTTCCCATGTGAAAAGCTGACGTGGACGGTTGCGATGGCGCGCCGTCGCAGGTATCACGCAAAATCGAACACAACGGGAACGTTTTCCTCTTCATGGCACTCACCAAAATCTCCGTCCGCGGCGCGCGTGAACATAATCTCAAGGGCGTGGACATCGATCTGCCCCGCGATAGTCTGATCGTTATCACCGGCCTGTCGGGCTCGGGCAAGTCGAGCCTGGCGTTCGACACGATCTATGCCGAAGGGCAGCGGCGCTATGTCGAAAGCCTGTCGGCCTATGCGCGTCAGTTCCTCGAAATGATGCAGAAGCCCGATGTCGAACATATCGACGGGCTCTCGCCCGCGATCAGCATCGAACAGAAGACGACCAGCCGCAATCCGCGCTCGACCGTCGCCACGGTCACGGAAATTTACGACTATATGCGGCTGCTGTGGGCGCGGGTGGGGGTGCCTTATTCGCCCGCCACCGGCCTGCCGATCGAAGCGCAGACCGTGTCGAACATGGTCGACCGGGTGATGGCGCTGCCCGAAGGGACGCGGCTTTATCTGCTGGCCCCGGTGGTGCGCGGGCGCAAGGGCGAATACCGCAAGGAACTGGCCGAATGGCAGAAGGCGGGCTTCACTCGCGTGCGGATCGACGGGGAAATGTATCCGATCGAGGAAGCGCCCGCGCTCGACAAGAAGTTCAAGCACGATATCGAAGTGGTGGTCGATCGTCTGGCGGTGAAGGAGGGGATCGAAACCCGGCTGGCCGACAGTTTCGAACAGGCGCTCAAGCTGGCCGATGGCCTTGCCTATGTCGATCTCGCCGATGGCGTCGTGCCGGGGCGCGAGGGTGAGGCGGAAGGCGGCGGCGCGATGAAAGGCGCTGGCATCCCCGCCAATCGCATCGTCTTTTCCGAACGCTTTTCCTGCCCGGTGTCGGGTTTCACCATCGAGGAAGTCGAACCGCGGCTGTTCTCCTTCAACGCGCCGCAGGGGGCCTGCCCGACCTGCGACGGGATCGGGGAGAAGCAATTGTTCGACCCGCAGTTGGTCGTCCCCAACGAAGCGCTCAGCCTGAAGAAGGGCGCGGTGGTGCCCTGGGCGAAGAGCAATCCGCCGAGCCCGTATTACATGCAGGTGCTCGCCAGCCTGGCGAAGGAATATGAATTCGACCTCACCACCCCGTGGGAAGAGTTCGACCGCGAGATCCGCGACATCATCCTCTACGGCACGAAGGGGCGGGCCATCCCGCTCACCTTCAAGGACGGGCGCAAGAGCTACACGGTCAAGAAACCGTTCGAAGGCGTGATCGGCAATCTCAACCGCCGCCTGCTGCAGACCGAAAGCGCCTGGATGCGCGAGGAGCTGGCCAAGTTCCAGACGGCGCAGCCCTGCGAAACCTGCCATGGCAAGCGGCTCAATGAAAAGGCGCTGGCGGTGAAGGTGCCCGGCCCCGACGGGCCGACCGATATCGCCACCCCCACCAGGATGAGCGTGGCCGATGCGAAGAACTGGTTCCTCGCGCTGCCCGGCCATCTGGGCGATACGCAGCAGCAGATCGCCAAGGCCATCCTCAAGGAAATCAACGAACGGCTGGGCTTTTTGGACAATGTCGGGCTGGATTACCTCAATCTCGACCGGACGAGCGGCACGCTGTCCGGTGGAGAAAGTCAGCGCATCCGCCTCGCCAGCCAGATCGGCAGCGGCCTCAGCGGCGTGCTCTATGTGCTGGACGAACCCAGCATCGGCCTGCACCAGCGCGATAACGACCGGCTGCTGGAAACGCTCAAGCGGCTGCGCGATCTGGGCAATACGGTGATCGTGGTGGAACATGACGAGGATGCCATCCGCACGGCCGATTACGTGGTCGATCTCGGCCCCGGCGCGGGCGTCCACGGGGGCGAGGTGGTGGCCGAAGGCACGCTGAAACAGGTGCTCAAATCGAAGAAGTCGCTCACCGCCGCCTATCTCACCGGGCGGCGCGAAATCGCGGTTCCGGCGCAGCGGCGCAAGGGCAATGGTCACCAGCTCACCGTGCATGGCGCGCGGGCGAACAATCTCAACGATGTCACCGCTTCCGTCCCGCTCGGCACCTTCACCTGCATCACCGGCGTTTCGGGATCGGGCAAATCGTCCTTCACCATCGACACGCTCTATGCCTCGGCCGCGCGCACGCTCAACGGGGCGCGCGTGGTGGCGGGCGCGCATGACAAGGTCACCGGCCTCGAATATTGCGACAAGGTGATCGAAATCGACCAGTCGCCCATCGGCCGCACCCCGCGATCCAACCCGGCGACCTATACCGGCGCCTTCACCCAGATCCGCGACTGGTTCGCCGGCCTGCCGGAAAGCCAGGCGCGCGGGTACAAGCCGGGCCGGTTCAGCTTCAACGTCAAGGGCGGCCGCTGCGAAGCGTGCCAGGGCGACGGGCTGATCAAGATCGAAATGCACTTCCTGCCCGATGTCTATGTCACCTGCGAGGAATGCGGCGGCAAACGCTACAACCGCGAAACGCTGGAGGTGAAGTTCAAGGGCCACTCCATCGCCGATGTGCTGGACATGACGGTGGAAGACGCGGTGGAATTCTTCAAGGCCGTCCCCCCCATCCGCGACAAGATGCATATGCTGAACGAAGTGGGGCTGGGCTATGTCAAGGTCGGCCAGCAGGCCACCACGCTGTCCGGCGGCGAGGCGCAGCGGGTGAAACTGGCCAAGGAACTGTCCAAACGCAGCACCGGGCAGACGCTGTATATTCTGGACGAGCCGACCACCGGCCTGCATTTCGAAGATGTGCGCAAACTGCTGGAGGTGCTGCACCGGCTGGTGGATCAGGGCAATTCGGTGGTGGTCATCGAACACAATCTCGATGTCATCAAGACGGCCGATCACATCCTCGATCTCGGCCCCGGCGGCGGCGTGCGCGGCGGCGAGGTGGTTGCCGAAGGAACGCCCGAACAGGTCGCCAAGGTGAAAGGCTCGTATACAGGTGCCTATCTCGCGCCAATGCTGACGCGGCAACCACAGCCTGCCCCCGCGTAGGCGGGGCGCGCGCAGGGCACATCGGAAGAGGTTGCGGCGGTGGACGGCTCATCCACCGGCCAATACCTGCGCCCCATGCTCGCAAGGCAGAAAGAAGCCGCAGAATAAACCCCGCCTGACCGACCCAAGCGCAAAACGGGGGCGACCCGCGGGCGCTCTGTCACCCCGGGAAGCGAAGCTGTGCGAAGCACATCGTTCCGGGGCACCCGGGACTACGCCCAGTTATCTTGGACCCCACCCAGTCACCCCGGACCTGTTCCGGGGCGGGGCTATGCTGCTATTCCGCTCCGCCAAAGCGCTATGACCGGCGCAGGCCGCTAAGTTTTGGCGGACACAGAGAAACCCCTATGAAGAAAATCCATCCCAGCTGAAAAACAAGTCTTCAGTCAGTGACCCACCTTATCAAAAGTCATCGGCGCATTGTTTCGTTCAGAACGTGTAAGACTCCTCGGCCAGTTTCGTAAGCTCGCTTCACTTCTTGATAAGTTGTAGTATTTGGCGCCTCGCCCGAGTGAACAAAGGTATGCCTCCAGGAAATTATATTACCGTAAGCAGATTTTATACTACCTAGGCGACTTTCCAGGCTAATTTTTTCGGCTATCTCAAGCTTCTTCTCAAAGCGTTTTACATATTTCTGCCCGAATGGTCCGATATGTTCTTGTTTCAGAGACTGAATCTTAATACGACCATTTATTTGTTCGAACTTGTACCTTGTTGCATTGCCGAGAACGCTGTGTTTTCGATCGGCAAATTCGTAAAAAATATCTTTAATAGCCAATTCATAGACAGTCACAGCCGATATAGCAATGAAACCTAAATATCTACTTTGGATGAACGGATCTCCAATGCCGGCCATCATGTGGTCTAGATGAACGATATAGTCGTCGGCCAGAGAGAATCTGTCGGTATACATTACTTAGTTAATATATAAGTTTTGGCCTTGCGAAGACGTTTTTCAACAGTGGCCGCGTCACTAGTATTAAAGAAGATAGCTTCTTTGTAATCATCGTCAGATATTAATTGTCTGTATCCCTCGGCGAGATCTTCTCTTACTTTTGATGGAGAAGATATCATTACGCTCAAAATCGAGTCCATCGCCGCTAGGTTGATGGGACCACGTACGTGGAATGGCTTATCTGGAAGTTTAGCGGCTACCAAATTCACAGCGTTGGCAAAAGCCTCACGAAATTTGCTGACGGCTTTTGTTTTTCCTGATTTGTTACGGCCCATCTGCTGATTGAGAAACTCTTTCATTGGTTTCTCGTAGTTATCGCCATGTTCAGCCATCGCAAAAATCCGCAAAACCATTTCTACGTCGCGCTGATATTTGTTCAATTTTTCTTGGGCAATTACCTTCCTCCAGGAAGGATTTTCGTTCAAGTCATGAAGGACATCAACTAGGGTCCAAACTCAATCAGCCTCTTGAAAATCGGCGTGTACATTGATTCAGGGAGTCTCCACTGAAGCAGGAGGCTGTTGGAGATGTCGCGTTCGTTGTTCTGGCTGTCGGATGAAGCATGGCG
>JAEWZX010000035.1 GCA_023394965.1 Pseudomonadota bacterium
CGCTTGCCGGCGTCTCGGTATCTCAGGAAGGCCGCAGCACCACCGCGGTGACCAATTCTCAAGGTTATTGGCAGTTAACCACCGAAGGCGATCACCCGGTGCTGCTCTTCCGCCATCCTGACTATGCCGAGGAAAGAACCGAAGCGGGCACCCAAACCATATTGAACACGCAACTCACCCGACGTGAACGCGTTTCGGAAATAGAAGAGGTGGTGGTAAATGCCGGTTATTATAAAGTAAAAGACCGCGAGCGCACCGGTAGTATTGCCCGGGTAACTGCTAAAGATATTGAAAATCAACCGGTGACCAATGTACTCTCAGCAGTACAGGGACGTATGGCGGGGGTGAGTATTACCCAAAGTTCGGGTGTTCCCGGAGGAGGATTTGATGTGCAAATCCGCGGCAGAAATAGTTTGAGGACACTCACTAACTCGAATATGGAAGGAAATATGCCACTTTATGTTCTTGACGGAGTTATTCTTGGTGCAGAAGTTCCTTCAGTACATTCTACAACGATTCTTCCGCTTCGCCGGATACACCCACTGAACGGAATTAATCCTGATGATATTGAAAGCATTGAAATACTAAAAGATGCTGATGCAACAGCCATCTACGGAAGCCGGGGCGCAAATGGGGTAATTCTTATCACAACTAAAAAAGGAAAGGCGGGTGAATTACGTGCAGAACTTAGTACACAACTGTCGTTAAGCAGAAAAGTACCTGGTATGAAAATGCTGAATACCCAGCAATATCTCGAAATGCGAAGACAAGCGTATGCTAATGATGGTATTTCTAACTTCCCTTCAAATGCATATGATATAAACGGAAAATGGGATCAAAATCGCGAGACAGACTGGCAAAAAGAATTAACAGGCCATACCGCACAGGGCTCTAATACGCAGTTGGGGATTTCTGGCGGCAGTACTGACACTCGTTTTTCTTTAAGTCTCGGCCATCAGCAGCAGGAAACTGTATTCGGAAGAGATTTTATATATAAAATGAATACCCTGACGCATACCCTAAGCCATCGTACGCCCGAACGTAATTTCAGTTTATCTATGACAGGATTGCTGTCAAATGCCAAAAACAACCTTGTAAACGAAGACATGACCACTCGTTCTCTGATTTTAGTTCCCAGCGCCCCGAACTTGTATCAGCCCGACGGAAGTCTGAACTGGGAAAACAACACCTTTACTAATCCTGCAGCTATTTTTAACAGCACATATATTAATGACCAATTTCAGTATATCCAAAATCTGAACACTCATTATATGTTACTTCCCAATATAGAATTGAAAATGAATGCGGGTCTCACTTATCAGGCATTTGAGGAGTGGTCGTTAAGACCAAATACAATTTACAATCCTTCAGTTGTCACAGGACAATCCAGTGCGTATTCCACTGCAGCTAAAAGCAATAGCAGCCGCCTGTCTTTATTGGCAGAGCCCCAAATTAGCTGGAAACTACGACGTGGCAAACATACTGCGGAATTGCTGGTAGGAGCAACGTATCAAAGAGATATCACAAGCCAGGAGTCAATCCGGGGATCAGGGTTTGAAAGCAATGCATTCTTGATGAATATAGGCGCTGCTAAAACCAAAACAGTCGCAGATCAGTTTGATACCGAATATCGTTATGGTGCTGCATTTGCGAGAGTAAATTACCAATATGATGGAAAGTACATCATCAACCTGACAGGCAGAAGAGACGGTAGTAGTCGATTCGGCCCTAATCATCAATATGGAAATTTTGGTGCGGTGGGTGCAGCATGGATCTTTTCGCGAGAAACTCTGCTCTCCGAATCGGAGGTTATCAATTTCGGAAAGTTGCGTGCCAGTATAGGAACAGCTGGAAGTGATAACATTGGTGACTTTCAATACCTGAATACCTATGAAGTAAGCCTCTTACCTTATAACGGGGTGACAGGTCTTATTCCTGCCCGTTTATTCAATCCTGATTTTAGTTGGGAAAAAACAACCAAAATAGAAGCAGCTTTAGAGCTTAGCCTTCTCCATGATCGGCTTCATCTTTCTGCAGCGTGGTACCGTAACCGCTCCTCAAATCAACTGGTAGGTTATCAACTACCTGGGATAACAGGCTTTTCTTCAGTACTGGCCAACCTGCCAGCAACTGTAGAAAACAGGGGGGTTGAGTTGGAGGCCACTGCTCGACTGATTCATCGCAGAAATCTGAAATGGCATAGTAGTGTTAATCTTTCAATACCTAGAAGTAAGGTGCTTGATTTCCCGGGATTAGAAGGATCCACCTATGCGAACTATTTCGTAGTAGGTGAACCCATGAATCTTATCAAGCTTTATCAATGGGAAGGTATTGATCCCCAGACAGGGATTTACAAATTTAAGGACATGAATGGCGACGGGAAAATAACTGCCACCGATGATAGACAAGTATCAGAGCACTTGGGGCCAAAATTATTTGGAGGGTGGAATAATACTTTCCAATATAAGCGGTGGACTTTTTCATTTTTGTTTCAGTTTGTGCAACAGAAGGCCCGGAACTACATTTCATCGATGCCATTGCCAGGGGGAATGTTCAATCAGCCATTAGAAGTTCTAGATGTGTGGTCCCCTAACCAGCCGCAGGGCATGTTTATGCCGTTTAGCACCGGCGCTAATGCAGCTGCAAGTCAAGCACATGCTTTGTTCCGTGAGAGTACGGCTGCTGTCTCTGATGCATCTTTCATACGCCTCAAAAATGTACAGTTAGCTTACGAGTTACCTATGTCGTCTTCATTTATCCGCAACTTCAAGGTATACGTACATGGCCAGAATCTCCTGACTATTACACGCTATTTCGGACCTGATCCAGAGTTTACAACATCTGGATTTGTACCACCATTACAAACAGTAGCTTTTGGAGCAACATTCACCTTTTAATTCTATTACGATGAAACCGAACATTTATCTCATGCTGTACGCAATACTAACAGCTCAACTTTTAACTTCTTGTGATCAGCTTCTAGAGACTGATATTCCCGCAAATCAACTCAGCGCTAATCTGGTTTTTGAGAGCCCACAGACTGCTGACGCTGCACTCGCGGGACTTTATGCTGGTCTTTATGACCAATCCCCTTTATCCGGAGATGCTTCAGGTGCGCTGCTCAGTTATTACACAGATGATCTTCTTTATCTCTCACAGTCCAACCCTACATTTTCAGCATTCTACACCAACCAGTTACTTCCCGGAAACACGATGATAGAAAACTACTGGAATCAAGCCTATCAGAAAATTTATTATGCTAACGCCATAATTGAAGGGACTTCTCTATCTCCTGCTTTGGGAGAAGCACAAAAAAAACGACTAACCGGAGAAGCATTAGTAGCAAGAGCTATACTATACACTTACTTAGTACAGGTTTTTGGTGATATACCCTATCCCACTGCTACAGATTACAGAGTAAACCAAAACCTGCCGAAAATGACGACGCAGCAGATTTACCAGCAGATCACGCAAGATCTAAACCGGGCACATGACTTACTGGAAGATACTTATCGCCATGCGGAGCGAATCTACCCGAATAAAACTGTCGCTTTGTTTCTATTGGCCAGAGTTCAGATGCTTAGAAAACAATGGGGAGCTGCTGAAACATCACTTACAACTGTGATAAACAACCCACTTTATGTGTTCCAAGAAAACATCTCCAAGGTATTTGATAAGAGTGGACAGCATATCCTTTGGCAATTGAAACCCTTGAATAACAACGATCCTACTAAAGAAGCGCAAGTATACTATTTTACAGGAATCCCCACTGTGAATGCACTGAACCCAGACCTTATCAATAGCTTTTCATCTGAAGATGTGCGAAAGCAAGAGTGGACTACAGCGGTCAGTACTACAGGTATTACTTGGTACCGTGCTAATAAGTATAAAAACAGAACCAATAATCTTAATGAATACTCGATTGTGATCCGACTGGAAGAAGCCTATTTAATGATGGCTGAAGTTCTAGCACATCAAGATAGACTTGCAGAAGCACTTCCCTATGTAAACCGTATACGACAGAGAGCGGGATTAGCAGCAATTACTTCTGTTACAGACAAAGAGCATTTACTAACGATTATCAAAGATGAATTCCGGAAAGAATTTTTCACAGAAGGTGGACAGCGTTTTTTCGTCTTGAAAAGAATGGATTTACTGGAAACACTTTTGCCGGTAAAGCCACACTGGAAATCGTATCACAGACTTTGGCCAATCCCACAGAGAGAATTGTTACAAAATGCAAATTTACTTCCTCAAAATGATGGTTATTAAAATACTATTGTTTCTGTTAGTTGGCCTGTCACAACACAGTTTCGCACAAAAACGTATATCACCTGAGACTGGCAAACAAGGACAATACCATAAGTTAGCGCTACCTTCGTTTTCGCCGGATGGCCAATGGCTGGCCGTCCGCAAGCGGCAGGAAGGTGTGCCAGATTCTCTCTTTTTTTATTCTACCAGCAAACGCAAGGAAACTTTTAAAACAAAGTACTCCCAATATGCTTTCCTAGGAACCTCCGAAGTTTTGCTATTTTCTCCAAATGTGACCCATTGCGATTGTCATAATTTGAAGAGAAATGAGACGGTATCCTTTATCGATGTGAAAAGAGTTATTCCACTTTCGGGCAGAGAAAGTTTTGCTCTGCTTCACCAAAATGGCTCACTAAAGATATTCAGCGGATGTAGGTCAATTCCTATACAGACAGATTCCATAACTGGAATTTTTACAGACAAAATGAATGAACTTTATGCATCACAGGAGTATAATGGTCGTACTAAACTATTTTCCTATGAAACGGGCTTAAAACAGCAGATATTCGAAGAAGAAGGGATAATATCATCTACTACTTTTGGAGAAAACAATAATTTTATTTTTAGCCTACGAGAGGATAAAAAAGAAATGTATAAAATCTTCAGATACAGTCCTGCACACGACTCTTTGAAGTGGACTTCATCTCTCAACTTTCCAGGATCCGCAATAATGAATATTATGTCAGGTAACCATAACAAAGATATGTTGATACGAACGGAGGAGACTTACTCTGAAGACCCATCGTCCGTACAAGTCATTCACAGTCAGGATCCGAATATTAAAGCAGTACAAAACGGAAAGAAAGTAATTCGTCGACATTGGCTTTTACGTGATGGGGATGATCCCTTACTCCTTCCTAACCACTACTCGCATTATCTATTAGTAGGAAGCCAAAATTTATTGGCGTACAAACCAAGTGAACTGCAGGACTATATACATTATTCACCATCAATAACTATCCATTTTAGACAGCAAGCATCACAAAAGTTTGTGGGCATCGGAACAGCCTCATCTCCAGTACTAGTTTCAGCAGACGGAAACATGTTGATGTTTCAGAATGACAAAAAAACGTGGCATCTCGTTATTCTTAGTGATGGTGAAGTAAATCAGCAGATTATTTATTTTCCTGTCGACATAGTTGCACAAAATCCAATGTTCACTATAAAAGGCGACGCAATCCTTTTTGAAAGTAATAGCGGTATATGGCGGTATAATGTCTCCTCAAAAAAATTGTCTTCACTATTAAACACTGTAGGTAGAAAGGCCACTTTCGTTCTCGCTGAAAGGCAATTATTGGAGCCAGCCCTTCGCATATACCAATCAACCATAGATGAAAACAATCTGCTGATCGCTCTTGAAGATTCACAATCAAGAACTGAATATCTTAAACTTTCTTATAAAAAAGCTTTGCAATTAATTCCTCCCATCAAACATCTGGTCCACCAGATGACGACGGACACTCAGCATCATCATACAGCTTGGATTGAAGAATATTATAATTTACCTACAAGGCTAATGTACCGGTCCCCTACAGGAAAGACTTTTCTACTAGCTGAAAATAACACAGACAAAGCTGCAACACAGATCCGCCGAGAGATTGTTACATATAAGGTTGGAAGTGAGATGGCACAAGGTACTTTGTTCTATCCAACAGATTATAAGCATGGTTTAAAATACCCTATGGTGGTCAGAATTTACCAGCATCAGCAAGATATGGCTAGACAATATATGCTTCCCGGAGACAGGAAAGCCACCGGATTCAACCTTAGAAGTCTGTTGTCGAACGGCTATTTTGTCTATCTTCCTGATATTGTACCTCTCTCAGAAGGGCCAGGAATCTCATCCTTAAAAAGCGTAGAGGCCGCACTGGATGTCTTAAACCATATTGCGGGCATAGACCTAAAACGCATAGGACTTACAGGGCATTCCTACGGTGGATATGAAACTAATTTTATTGCAACTCACTCCAAGCGATTTGCCGCATATGTATCGGGGGCGGGCATAGCTGACATTGTAAAAGATTACTTTTCTTATAACTATCATTATCAAACACCTTCTTTCTGGCAATATGAAACAGGACAATTCGCATTCAAAACAGATCCTAGCAATTCTCCGGAACTCTTTTACAATAACAATCCCATTATCCACACCATAGGAGTCACACATCCATTCTTGTTGTGGACCGGCAAGCTAGATGCTGTAGTATCTTGGGATCATACAATCAACTTCTTGATGGCTCTGAAGCGATATTCTAAAATGGCCATAGCACTCATATATCCTCAATCAGGACACACCCTCAATGTAAGAGATGCGCATGATCTCGAAGCTAAGATAATGGATTGGTGGGAGTATTGGTTAAAAGAAAAAAAAGATGCTTCATGGATTCATGAAACATCTTAATATACAGGAATATTTTATTATAATAAATAAAGGATGCCTTTTTGAGGCATCCTTTTTAAATTATGGTTTGTAAAGAATGTTGCCGCATTCTGTTGCACTAATAGGTGCGTTATGTAGCGGTGTTACATTATCTACTGACCATGTACATACATCTCCGAAAACTGTACTGCATATTTGACCAGCGCTTTCACATAACCCGGTGTCAGGGTCAATACGGTACGCCGGAACCATACTAGCTTCTTCGTCATTTGCGTATGTAGCAAATGCGGTTCCTGCACTCAGTAACATAATTGTTACAGGTAAAAATAGCTTTTTCATGATGAAAATAATTAAAATAACGCCTACTCTGGGTCAAGGTTTTCGGCTTCCCCTTGTGTCATAATATTTTTCAAATGACTATTAATTCTGTATTTTTTAAGGGTAATTCCTTGGATTATATAGAACCATTTATCGGTAATAAGAATATCGGTGATTTTTTCTGTGTCAACCTTCTTCACGAAGAAACTTCCCAAATAATGACCATTAACTGTGTCATATATATCTATAATATGATTATTTCTCCATTGTCGCTCCGTTTCAAACAAGCCCCTAACGCTTGAGTTTATCAACAGTTTATTTTTCCAGATGCCTCCAGCTTCATTTATTTTTAAATTGGGAGCACCCATCTTTCTTGAACCATCTTTCAATTCAATTACTGGGATATCTACTGGTTCTGTAGCATCCAAGGTTGCGAACTTTTTATGAATGCCTGTTTTAGTGTTCCATGTCAGAAACTCATTCCGATAAGAATACATATACACCATGTTATGGTAATTTTGTGCGTAAAACATTCTTCCGTCAATATCGAAAATGCCATTTTTCTGGTATGGAAGAATATTATTATGAATCATTACTTTAGGAATTCTTTCTGTATTTAGTTCAGCAAAAGCAAATTGATGATTTTCTGTACTTTGAACAAGAATTATAAAGTGAGAGGAGTTATCGATGACGAGCTGCGAAAAGTATGCATCTTGCTTACTCACAGTCTTAAAGTTACTTCCATTGACGTACCCTGAAAAAATAACTGGTACTGTACCATCATATAAATAATATGTTTCTCCCACTACACGCATTCTCAAATTCCTAAATGGTAGTTCATAAAACTGCTTTGCTTCCAATTTTTTAACTTCAAAGAAATTAAGTGATGGATCAAACGAAGTTAATAGGAGCGGTTTGTCGGACTGAGCTAAATATAATCTACGATCACTAAAACCGGCAAAATAATATTTATCGCTATTCAATGTGAAAGTGGCTGCTTCAGCTACTGAAGGCAAAAATCGACGCTTTATATTTTTCGGTTCATAACTTTGATTTTTAGAACTCAGAAATAACAAAACCACCATTCCTCCAGCACCTATAGTAAGACCAAATAGCAGCAACACGAACTGTAGGGCACTACTGCGGTACGATACAAAGAGTGCTCCTGTAGATAATAGTAAAGTGAAAATATTAAAAACTAAATGCTCAGTCCACCCCATTTTCTCTAAAATCCCACCGCAAGAACAGGGCACGAAATCACTATAATTCAAGATCAGATAGATGTAAACTGTGAACGCTACCATCAGTCCGAAAGAGGCATAGAGCCCGGCCCGGAGGGTAG
>JAEWZX010000036.1 GCA_023394965.1 Pseudomonadota bacterium
CGCTTGCCGGCGTCTCGGTATCTCAGGAAGGCCGCAGCACCACCGCGGTGACCAATTCTCAAGGTTATTGGCAGTTAACCACCGAAGGCGATCACCCGGTGCTGCTCTTCCGCCATCCTGACTATGCTGAGGAAAGAACCGAAGCGGGCACCCAAACCACATTGAACACGCAACTCACCCGACGTATACGCGTTTCGGAAATCGAAGAGGTGGTGGTGAATGCTGGCTATTATAAAGTAAAGGACCGCGAGCGCACCGGCAGTATTGCCCGGGTAACTGCTAAAGATATTGAAAATCAACCGGTGACCAATGTACTCTCAGCAGTACAGGGACGTATGGCGGGGGTGAGTATTACCGAAAACAGCGGCACTGCAGGGGGTGGCTTTGATATTCAGATCCGCGGAAAAAACAGCCTCAGACCAGACGGCAACTCACCTCTGATTATCATCGACGGCGTACCTGCAAATACGGTCTCAAATTCTTTTTCTGTGATATCTTCTGGAGTACTTTCTAAGGGGGATGTAAGCCCTTTAAATTCCCTAAATCCTAGTGATATTGAAAGTTTTGAAGTTTTAAAAGATGCTGATGCCACCGCTATTTATGGTTCAAGAGGTGCCAACGGCGTGATCCTAATTACAACCAAGCATGGTTCTGCAAATAGAACGAATTTGCAGCTTTCTCTTAGCACCAATATTTCTAAGGCCAACAGATTTCTTAAACTGGCCAATACTCAAGAGTATCTTCAAATGCGAAAAGATGCATACAAACTGGACGGCATTGCCAATTACCCGAATACAGCTTATGATGTGAATGGCACTTGGAACCAGGAGCGTGAAACCGATTGGTATCGTAGATTTATAGGAAAAGAGTTTACGGGAACACAACAGCATCTTGCGTGGTCTGGGGGCGTCAACAATATCCGATGGTATTTGAGCCTGAATCATCTGGAACAAGAATCTTCTTTTGGACATGGCTTCGGATATCGCCGTAAGGGATTCGATTTCAGTTCAACCATTTCTACCCCCGATAAGCGATTGAAGATTAGTCCGACATTTCAGTATTCGATTCAAAGCAATAAGCTGGCTGACACAGATCTTACCCGCCAGATATTTTTAGCACCCAATGCTCCAGAAATCTATACTCCGGATGGTGCACTGAACTGGCAGAACAATACTTTTGATAATCCGTATGCGAAACTGGTGAATACCTACAATACCGATATCAACATGCTTTCGATGGGAATGCAGACTGAGTATGATTTGGGACGAAACTTTGCCCTAAAACTCAACGCAGGATACACTTCCACAATACAGTCTGAAATAAAGCTAAACCCCTCTTCTGCTTATAATCCCAGCCAGGGCATTAGCAGTGCGGTCAGTTCAAATTACACTGGAAATGCAGTGCGAAAAAGCTGGATAGCAGAACCACAGTTACACTGGAACGGAGCATGGAACCGCCACCAAATAACCGCTCTTTTGGGAGGCACATGGGAAAACCGACAAGATGATTTGTTTAGAGTTCTGGCTTCCGACTTTTCTTCTAACGCCCTGATTGAAAATGTATCTTCTGCCAAAATACAGAAAGTGCTAGAAGATACGGATCGCGAGTACCGCTATATGGCTTTTTTCGCACGGATGAATTACAGCTACGCCGGCCGTTACATCTGGAACCTCACGGCTCGTAGGGATGGATCAAGCCGTTTCGGACCCAATAAAAGGTTTGCTACCTTCGGCGCTGTAGGGGCGGCCTGGCTTTTTTCGAAAGAGCCGTTTCTAGAAAATGTGTCATGGCTCAGCTTTGGCAAACTTAGGATGAGTGCAGGTACAGCGGGTAGCGACCTGATCGGGGATTATCAGTTTTTGGACACTTATACCAGTTCATCCAGCAATTATGCCGGCATCATTGGCCTGTACCCCTCTCGCCTCTACAATCCCAATTTCAGCTGGGAAAAAACCACCAAACTGGAGGGGGCTATTGAAGCAGGATTTTTTCAAAACAAAGTTAACCTTACCATTGCCCATTACAAGCATCGTTCCTCCAATCAGCTAACGGGTATCCCACTGCCTGCAACCACCGGATTTTTGACAGTACAGTCGAACTTTCCTGCAACTATAGAAAACACAGGAACCGAAGTTGAATTTCAGATTACCCCCATCCGCAATCCTGATATTAATTGGACATTTTACGGCAATTTCACTAAACCCGAAAGCAAGCTTTTAGAATTTGACAATATAGAATCCTCCGCTTACGCCTACACTTATGAGGTAGGGGCATCCATGAATGTTAAGAAGGTATATGAACTTAAAGGTGTAAACCCTGAAACCGGTATCTATGAATTCACTGATTTTAATCAGGACGGCAAAATCGACATTCAGGACAGAAGGAAAGTAGTTGATTTCGGAATACAGTATCAGGCAGGGTTTGGCAGCGATTTCCGTTTTAAAAATTTCAATACCGGCTTTTTCCTGCAATTTGTAAAACAGAGACAATACTTGCCTGACTATAACCTTCCGGTGTTAGGCGGTATGAGGAATGTACCAAGCTATATGCTGGATTACTGGACGCCCGACAATAAAGATGCTGTCTACATGCGTCCCACTACCGGCACCAACAGTGCTGCAATGAGAGCATACTCCCAGTACCAAAGCAGTGACCGCGTGATTGCTGATGCTTCCTACCTGAGGCTAAGCCATCTGCATATTGGCTACAAAATTTCTTTTACAACGAAACTTATACAAGAGCTTCAACTGCATTTGCAAGCGAAAAACCTATTAACTATCACCCGATATCCAGGACTTGATCCCGAAGTTCAGGGCCTTTATATGCCTACTGTTACTACTTATTCATTAACTGCAACATTTAAATTCTAATCTATGAAAACATTTATTGATGTGAGGCTGCGACCATTATTCATAAACCTCCTTTTCATTTTGCTTATTTTCAATATTTTCTCTTGTGGAGATTTTCTGGAACTTGATGAGCCCACCAACCAAATTTCAGGTAATATTGTCTTTCAGGACAAAGCAATGGCTTTGGCAGCATTGTCTGATGTGTATGCTAACCTAAGAACCAACACCCTGCTGAATGGGAGTCTAAATGGTGCCGGTACCCTGTTGGGATGCTACACCGATGAGCTAAAGTCCGTTTCTACTCAATCACCTGATTTCAAAACATTTTATGACCTCGGAGTGGTGCCTACCACTCCTGTCATAGACCAGATGTGGGTGAATGCATATAAACAAATATATGCAGCCAACAGCATCATTGAAGGCCTTAGTAATAGCAATTCCCCTATCGATGAGGCTACACGCAACCAATTGACGGGAGAAGCTCTGACCATCCGGGGAATTCTTCATCTTTATCTAACCAGTATGTATGACGACATTCCTTATATCACCGGCACCTCCTATGAGCTCAATATGAAAGCAGTAAAGCTGCCAGTTCATGAAGTGCATAAAAAAATACAAACCGATTTGGAAACCGCTGAAGTTCTATTATCCATCGATTATCCGACACAAGGCAGAACCCGCTTCAACCGCTCCGGAGTCCAGGTGCTTTTAGCAAGGCTGCATCTCTACCAAAAAAACTGGACCCAAGCGAAGCATTATGCAGAAGCAGTCCTTCAAAATTCTGGGTATCAGCTTGAATCTGATCTCAGCAAAGTTTTCCTAAAGGACAGTAGAAGTACAATATGGCAGTTTGCAGCGCCAGATACAGGGTTTAATACCTTGGAGGGACAATATTATATTTTCACAGCCTTGCCTCCCAACAATGTAGTTCTGAGTGATGTCCTCATGAATTCTTTTGAATCCGGAGACCTGCGAAAAACCAATTGGACGAAAACCCTGACGAATCCCACTATGACTTATTCGCATCCTTTCAAATATAAGCAACATACTAAAACAGCGGTTTCTACGGAACAATCTGTAGTGCTGAGAATAGAAGAAGCTTATTTTATACTGGCTGAAAGCAATAACGAAATAGGTAATATGACGAATGCCGCATATTATCTTAACATACTTAGAAACCGCGCAGGATTAGCTGCAGTTTCAACGCTGACGCAAAGTCAATTCCGATTAGCATTAGAGGAGGAGAAAAGACATGAATTTTTTACCGAGTTCGGACATCGATTCTTCGATTTGAAACGCTGGGGAAGATTAGATCACGTAATGCAAAACACCAAACCATCATGGCAACCTTTCAGAAAAACGCTACCTATACCTGAGAGAGAACTATTAGCTAATCCATTCTTAAAACCTCAAAATTATGGTTATTAGAAGAACGCTTGGACTATTTTTATTTTTTCTCATCACAGCTCAGATACATGCGCAAAATATCCAAAATACAGATTCCGGAAAGGGGTGGTATAAAATTTATAATCAGAAACTGAGTAGTGACGGATTATGGTCTTACTATCTCAAACGCTATGATAATGATTCAACGGAAGGAGTTCTGATTAATACAAAGACAAAAAAGACTTTCACTCTTGATCATGTAGGGCCTGTACTGCTGAACAAACACTTTTTTCTCGCTCAGCAAAAAGGTGGAAATGCAGTTTATATTACTCTGAATACCGCCAGACAGAAGTCTATTCCCACCGTACGAAATTTCTACGGTGGTGAAGGGAATACTGCACTTGTTGTTACTACCTCCGGAGAGTGGTTCATTATGGATAAGAACGGAAGAATGACTAAGAAAGGTGCTGGGATTTCACAATCGGTACTTTATGATCAGGACAGATTGGTATTACTTTACTCAAATGAAGGGACCATACTGTATGACCTAAAAGTTCAGACCATCATTATGAGAACCATTTTTACGGCGGAAAACATTTTAGCGCAAGATCATGATGCCATATCGAAAATATCCAGATTCTTAATACAAAGAGAAAATAATTTATTGGTTTATACCTATTCCTGGCGTTCGGATGAATCGTCCATTATCTCTGTACCCAGTCTGTCTTCTGAATATCGGGATTACTCTTTCGCGGGTCCTGGGAAACTGGTGGCAACCAAGCCTACAACGCAGCAGAAAGAAACATCTGTTGAAGTATGGCATCATGACGATGCGGTATTAAAACCTTATTCAGATCGAAAAAGAGCTGTAGGTTATGATGCTGTGATCATTGATTATCACCTTGGCGTAGCACATACCTATCCTCATTCAGATGCTATTGTACATAAATATCTTGTATTTGGGGACCGATATTTACTGGAGGTAGATGACGAGGCTAATGATCATTTTACGACAGAGTTTGTAATCCCTAAAATAGCACTCAAGAAGCTTGGAGACAATGCAGAGGAATTTACTGTCCCTGCTACCCGATTTTATGCAATAGCAGACGATTCGCAATCGTTATTTTATTTTACCGAAAACCATTGGTATCTTTATGATGCAATAAAAAAAGATACCATCAATATCACAGCCACTATTCCTGATGATTTTCGTATGAACGGTAGGAACGGCGCCAGTCTCGTGAACCCCGTGAGTCATATTTATTTTTCAGAGGATTTTTCAGCAGTGTATCTTACCGGAAGGGAAAACATATGGAAAATGAACGTAAAAACAAAAGCCATAAGCAACCTGACCAAAAACCATCAACCTGACTTTTCTTATAGCATCATTGCGCAGGGTTCCGGACGAGCAAAAAAGTTGCAGTGGAGCGACACGAGAGTTGTTGACGAGAACTGCCTGTTGCTTCGCGGAAATTCGAGTGATGGCTTATCAGAAGCCTTATTTCTTTTTAATGGAAAAAAAATGAAAACCATAAAGCCTCCCAACCATCACCATTTTGACCAATTTGTCAAAAATAAAGATTTTATCAGTTTCACGAGAGAAAGTTTTAACGAACCTTGGCAACTCACTATTTATGACAAAGTAAATGCTTCAGAAGAAACAATTCCTTATTCACGACCAAAGACCGATCTTTCTACCGCTGAATTATTACGCTGGGTTAACAATGAAAAAAACCAGGAATTCCTCGCAATAGTACTGCCCCCTAATTATGATCCCTCTATCTCCTACCCTTCTATCGTCCGCGTATATGAAAATGAGGCGCGTTCTCTCAAATACTTTGAATACCCCACTTTCTATAATCAGGCAGGATTTAATGCGTCCCTATATGCATCGAAAGGGTATATCATATTATATCCCAACATTCGCTACCGTACCAACGAAGTGGGCCAATCTGCTCTTTCATCAGTAATGTCGGCAATTGATGTGGCAGCTTCCCGTTACAGTATTGATCGCAGCAGGCTCGGGATTATCGGGCATTCGTTCGGAGGTTTTGAAACCAATTACATTATCAGTCAAACCTCGGCTTTCAAAGCTGCCATTTCTGGTGCCTCTGTTTCGAATATTTTCAGCTCTTATTTCAGATTTAGTCCGAAATATCTGCGACCGGATATCTGGAGATACACTGACCAAAGCATGAGGTTTGCGGGGGACTTTTATCAACTGAAGGAAGAGTATATGAAAAATAATCCCATTTATTTTGCCGATCAGATTACAACCCCTGTTCTTATATGGTCAGGAGCGGAAGATGAGCATGTAGAGTGGAAGCAAAGCGTTTCTCTTTTTATAGCATTAAAAAGCTTGAGAAAAGAGGCTAAACTGATGTTGTTCCGGGGAGAGACTCATACATTAGAAATCCGGGATCAGCAACGCAAAGCCACAGAAGCGTTTTTAAAGTGGTTTAATACATTCCTTAAACCTCAAGTTTAAATTGCGATTACATACGCAATAATATAAAGCAGCTGCCTCTTCGGGCAGCTACTTCTTCAGGATTTAAGGCCTGTACAACTCGTTCGGGCAGCTGGTGCCCACTAATTCCCATAACTTTGTGCCGTTGGCATCTTCACATTTGAAAGGCGTTTCCACAGTGGAACACTCAACAAACATATTCACACACACCGGATTCTGCGGATCAGACAGGTCGATTGCATGACCGTCAACAATGGAACTTTCCGTGCTTTTGAAGCTCTGGGTAAGCATGGCAGCTGCGCCACCAATAAGCATCACTGCCAGCGATGAAAAAATCTTTTTCATGTTGTTACAATTTAAATTAATGCCTACTCTCGGTTTTTAAGGGTTTTCGGCTTCTCCCTTTTTAAATGGTTCAGCACAAACTGCGCATATCTGTACCGCACCATTTCTTTTCCACTAATCTCGTACAAATACTCGGGGGTCCCAAGCAACTGGGTACCTTTATCTTTTCCCCTGTTTTTTAAATAAAAACTTCCTATATAACCACCCTCTTCTATATTATACATATCAATTACAGATGAGTTTTTCCACATCTTTCTGCTCTCATGCCTGCCCATTAAATTAGATTTGACAAAGAGTACATTACCTGTCGCCGTCATTTCTCCATTCACTATCAACGGGGGACGAGCCATTTTATAGGTTCCGTTTTTTAATTGCTGTACATCGATTGCAGCTTTACTTATGGTGTCAATTGTTTTAAAGTGGGAAATATCCTCCAGGTTTTTATCAAAAACCACAAATTGGTTCCGATAATAATAAACGTAAATCAGCTTTTGGCCGTGTTCTGAGACCATGAGTTTTCCATCAGTATCAAAAAGTCCATGATCTTGTGCTCGGATGATGGTTTTATTAAACTTTATTGCTGCTTTTCTGCCTACAGTAATTTTTCCAATAAACTGTGTTTTATTCTGTCTGCTTGGAGCACGGAAGACCAAAGAATTTGAGTCCAGGGGCTTTATGGTATTGAAGAATACATCATTGATGCTGATCTGTTTTGCGATTTTAGTTGCTAGCGACGCCCTGTATATTACGGGAATAGTACCATCAGATATGAAAATAAAAGGTGGCAGCACCTGAATTTTCAACGATTTGAAAGCAATATTGTCTTCTTTCAATGTCACTTTGTCCTGCTTTCGCGACTTAAAAGCCGTATCGATTTCCGTTAGGGTTAATGGAGCGGTATAATTTCCTAGATATACTTTCTCTGCATCATATCCGGCAAAGTAATAGGAATTTACCCCTAAATCCAGAATCTTGTCTTCCAGTACAGGGTGATGCGGGAACCTTCTTGTGAAGTTGTTTTCTTTTTTAATAATATACTCCGAGGATAGAAATAACGCGATCATCACAGCGGTGCTAAAGAATGCAATCAATAGCAAGATGATCGCCGGACGTGTAAAACGCATGCGTTGAAATTCGGCACTTGTTCCGCTACGGTGGGTAGCCCAGATTCCAACAATGCTTAGGAGCACTGCCGCAGCATTAAAAATTAAATGTTCGGTCCATCCCATTTTCTCTAAAATCCCACCGCAAGAACAGGGCACGAAATCACTATAATTCAAGATCAGATAGATGTAAACTGTGAACGCTACCATCAGTCCGAAAGAGGCATAGAGCCCGGCCCGGAGGGTAG
>JAEWZX010000019.1 GCA_023394965.1 Pseudomonadota bacterium
GCGGACCGAATCATTCAGCGATCCGAAGTTCCAGAACGTATTGATAATGGTGTAAATCTAGCAAACCGGTGGCTGGTCTCGCTGGTAAATGAGGCACGGTTGCCTTGAGCGAAGTGGGGTAACATTCTGAGAACGACCGTTCAACGTTAACTTTCCGCGATAGTCGTTGTTCCGTGCCCAACAGCAACACTATGGTTTGAGCAGCGTCCGCTCTGCGCCCTTATTTCGGCCATTTGACCTTTCCCGTCGCATCCCGAAAAGCAGCCATCGCCTTGGCCCGCGCATTCTATCTAGAAGGTCCGGCGATCGGTTCAGTTTGGTTTCAAACGCTGTGGGGAACTCAGCGAACTACTATCCGCCCAGGATCTGTCGATGGACGGATTGAAGACACCGGTTTTTCCATATCGGCACGACACGCGCCATTTTGCGACAGCGTCGTTTCGCCATGACTGATCGGCACTCGATTTTGAGAAAAGGAGTGACTAGCAGCTCTAGTTGTCTTCAATAGTGTGTTCACGTTGGGTCGGACTTGGAAATATAGATGTCAGCGGTTAGCTCAGCTCCGATGACCACCAAGACAACCACACCGAATTCCGGGAGACGTCAGCTATACCTACGCCGGTTGGCAGAGCAGTTTGAGAAAGCCGCAGCGTATCTCAACCGACGCGCGACGCCTGCCAAAACCGCTTCCCAGTTCGTCGATCTCGCACCGACTAACGAGGCGGATCCGAACGGAGTCTACGCAGAAGCCTTGCAGACGGCGATGGACAACCCGGACGTGTCGAACATCGCTCTCACCGGCCCATACGGGTCGGGCAAGAGCAGCATCATCAGGACCTTCCTTAAGCGCCATCCTCGCCCTACTCTGCACATATCTCTGGCCGCGTTCTTGCCAGATGCAGAGGATCCCGATGCAGAGGATGGGGATGCTGGCGAGCAGCAAGACACGCTGACGAAAGGTGCGACGCAACCGTTGAGGCAGGAGATCGAGCGGAGCATCCTGCAGCAACTCCTATACGGCGCTGATGCCGACCGACTGCCATTATCGCGATTTAAGCGAATTAAGTCGCCGGGTTTCTGGTCGAAGTTGCGTTCGCTTTACATCCTCCTCGGGCTGATGTCGCTATGGTATGTCTTCGCCGAGCGAGGGGCCATACTGTCCGGAGCTTATTTTAAGCCATTCGCACTGTCGAACCTGTTCGACTACGGCATGTTCGGCTTCGCCACGGTCTTCGTCTACACCATGGTGCACTACATCTACGTCGCCAGCCTGGGCGTGTCGCTGAAAAGCATATCGCTCAAAAACGTCGAGCTGGGCCCCGCCGCAACCGACCAGTCGTCGATATTGAACAGGCACCTCGACGAGATCGTCTATTTCTTCCAATCGACCGACTACGAACTCGTCGTCGTCGAGGATCTCGACCGGTTCGACGATTCCGACATTTTCGTGACGCTTCGTGAGATCAATAGCCTAGTGAACGGCTACGTCGGTGTTAAGCGCCGCGTGCAGTTCCTATACGCGCTGCGAGACGACATGTTCGCGAACACCGATCGCACGAAGTTTTTCGAGTTCATCATCCCGGTGATCCCGATAATCAACAGTTCGAACGCGATCGACATGGTGCTGAGGCAGGGTGAACGGCTCGCCCTTCAGGATCGGCTCGATCAGGATTTTCTGCGAGAGGTGTCGCGGTATCTGAATGATCTGCGTCTCATTCGGAACATCTTCAACGAATATGCCATCTATGTCGCCAACCTCGAGACGGACGATGAGAACTCGCTCGATCCCAATAAGCTGCTCGCCGTGCTCATATACAAGAACACGTATCCACGCGACTTCGAGCGGCTACACCGGGGCGAGGGTCATCTCGCCACCATCTTCGATCAAAGGGACCGGCTCATCGCGGATGCCGAGCGCGAATATCGGTCAGAGATCGCCGATCTGCAGCAAGGCATCGAGGCTGCGGAGCGACAGACCCCGCGGGACATCCAGGAACTTCGTCGCAGCTATGCGATGGCTCTCATCCAGAAATTACCCGCCGATCTTCGCAGCGTCGGCGCCAGCAGGCAGGCTATGGTGGCTATCAAACACTTGGTCGACGACGATAGGTTTGACGAGATCGTCGCGACGGATCGGGTGCACGTCCATGCCGGCTTTCATGGGGGCATCACTCAGCAGGACATCGGTGACCTCCAGTCCGAAGTCGATCCGAACATGAGTTATGACGACAGGGTCGCACTGATCAACAAGAAGTCACGAGAGAGCAAGGATGAGGCGCAAGCTCGGATCGTTGAACTGCGCGAAAAGATCAAGAAGGTCCGCACGAGCAAGTTCAACGTCCTGTTAAGGAAGGACAGTTCGAAGCTAAGCGAAGCCTTCGCGAAACTGGGCGATGGAGGCGAACTCGCTCGCTTCCTCCTTTTGGAAGGATATCTGGACGACAGCTACTACCAATACACCTCGCTCTTCCATTCGGGCCGCCTGTCGCCGAACGACAACAAGTTCCTTCGGCATATTCGAGGTTTTGTGACGCCGGAGCCCGACTTTCCGATCGACAATGCAGAAGAGGTGATCGAAAACATGCGGACGGAGGACTTCGGCCAGTCCTTCGTCCTGAATGTCAAGCTCGTGGATGTCCTGCTCAGTCAGCCTGCTCAGCACAATCGCAGATCGAGGCTATTCACGTTGCTCGCGACCGACTTTTCGAAGCATGAGGACTTCTTCCGGTCCTACTATTCCAACGGCGTGCACGTCGATGATCTGCTGATTGGCCTGTCGGCAAGTTGGCCCATGCTCGTCCCGGTGATGCTGAAAGGTTCGATGCGCGACGTTCACCTGGCGCGTCTGATCGAAGAGGTGCCGCCCGACCTTCTCGGCAAGCTGGCTAGCGAGCATCTGGAACTCGGCGAGTATCTCTCCAAGGAGCTTCCCGATGTCCTTGCGCTCACCGACGGTCTCGATCCTTCGAGGCTCGAACCTCTGAAGCTAGCCGTCGATGACCTGTCCGCGCTTGCGGATTGGCCCCAGATCGTGCGGTCGCTGTTTGAGGCGGGACACTACCGGCTCACGATCGGGAATCTCGACTTCATCCATTCGTCCCTCCTCGACCGAGCGGACGTCGAGGCGCTACATCGGCACCATCTCTCGACCTTGCGCGGGATCGGTAGTCGCTCGCTGCTCGACCGCATCGAGAACGGCTTCGAGGAGTATTTCGAAACCGTCCTCATGCGGCTGGACGAGAACGTCGAAGAAGACTTGTCGGCCATGCTCGAGGTGCTCTCGCACGGCTCGCTCGACTCCGAGGAGGTCGAAACGTTCATCTCTAGACAACGTGGCGTCTTTCCCTCCTTCGACAGCGTCCCGGATCGTTGGCGTCCAGCTTTATTTCGTATCGCAAAGATCGAACCGACATGGGAGAACTGCATTACCTTCCTGTCCGACGAGACCTTCGAGGCGACCGCCTTGGTCGAGTTCCTGTCCGATGGTGCCAATAGAGCTTCTCTCCTCGAAACCGACATACCGGCAGAAGACGACGCTTTGACCCTGCGGAACTTTCTTCGCGAAACCGACGAACTGCCAGATGACGTCTATCGTGATTTCGTCGCCGCCCTGCCGAGGAGAGCGAAAAGCTTCCCAAGCGAACTCGAAGGCGCGAAACGCCGTATCCTCGTCGAGGAGAATGCGGTGACCTTTGGCGACGAGAACTTCGACGCGCTCTCCGACGATCCGAGCCTACAAGTTCTCTTCGTGGAGCGGAACATCGGCGCCTATATCGAAGATCCAGCTGCCGTCACGGTCGACGACGACTTCCGTGAAGAGCTTCTCCGCTCCGACATCGCGGACGACGCCAAGCGAGCTGTCATCGGTCTCATGAATCCCGGTCAGATAGCGGAGATACCTGGAAGAGCTGCCTTGGTCGTGCCGATCTTGGCCCGAACGGATGTGAACTTGGAGGGGATGACATTCGAGTTGGCTAAGGCTCTGATCCTCGCCGCTGAGCGGACCTCTCTGCGGATTGAGTTGCTCAACAGACTGCATCAAACCATGGATTTGCCGCAAGTCCGTGAAATTCTCGGGTTGCTGCCAACGCCCTACAACAGCATCACTGTCGGATACGCCCGACCGAGACTCGCGAATACCGCGGAGAACCGGGCCCTAGTGAATTGGCTGGACGACAGGAATGTGATCTCCTCCTACGGCGAAGCGTTCTGGGGCGATGACATTGTGGTCTACCTTTATCACAGGCGGTGACCAATATTTCCCGATCGCGGTGTTGTGCCTATCATTTTTGAAAGGATCGTCGTTCGTCAGCTCGCTTTGCATCCAGATGTCTTCAGCTGAGCCTGCAGGAGGAGCACAATTTCACATAACGCAACGGCCGCTTTCGACGATCCTAGGCTCGAGAGCGGTCAGTCCACATTCGGCCCAATTGCAGAATTCGTTAGACAAGGATACCTCCCACTTCATCACGTCTAGAGCGTGGAAGGTTTTAGTTCTGCCATTGATGAGTAGGGGCAAAGAATGACCAATGCGGTTCTAGCTTTAGTTGAATCGGCCAATTGCCCGGGCCGCCGCGAACTCGGGCGCAAACTCGATCAGCTACCTCTGAATGCCGATGCCAAGCTCATCATGGGCAAGCTGCTTGGAACGACAGCTAACGTTGCGGGCCGACTTATTGATATTGGTCGGTTGATCGTTGCTTTCGTTTTGGACATAACCAAGCGGTATCCCAGCACCATGTTGGGCGTCGTGGTGGGGCTGACGGTAACCGCGTTGATCGGCTCGATACCTATCCTCGGTGCAGTATTGGGACCACTGATCGGCCCCCTTTTGGCGGCCTTTACAATCACCACAGGCGCGTTATCAGATATGAGTAACAGCACAATTGATAGACAGATTGAGCTGTTTTCTGCGAAGATTGACTCGGCTCTGAGCCGTGTCTGAGCAACAGCCTTGCGATCAGCGAGCTCTTGATGAAGCTGACATCGACCGGGTCGTGGCAGATTCATTGCGCTTCAAGCAGCGGCTGCATATCGGTGAAGACGCCTACGCTTTGCTCCGGGCAAAGAAGAATTTATACGCGATTTACGATACGGCGGGTGCTGCTGGGACGGGAGCGGCGATTGCAGGCTCCTCCGCAGTCGCAGGGACATTCTTTGCTCCAACAGGCTTGGCGGCGGCGCTTGGATTGGCGACAGCCGCCACACCTATAGGATGGATCGTCGCAGCGGCCATAGTGACGGGGGGCGGCTATTATAGCGCAACACGCTGGTTTTCTGGTAAGAGCAGAGAGTTCGTCGATACCATTCCGAAGTATATAAATACGCCTATCGATGTGCTCGGAGCTGCGCTCATCGACCTCCTCGGTAGTTTGGCGCTGCGGGTAGCCGCGATTGACGGTCACATTGACCCGGCTGAGGAGCGCATAATTTTTGAGCACTTCGTCGAAGACTGGGGCTTTGATGAATCATATGTCATTCGCGCTCTCGCCGCTTTGAGAACTCACGCGAACGACACGCGTGTCAAACAGTTAGCCACGGACTTAGCGGCCTTTCAGTCTAACAATCCTGATTGTAACGAGCTCGCCATGCGCGCTGAGCTGATGACTTTTCTTCGAGAGTTAATTGCTGCTGATGGCGTTCTCGACGAGCGGGAAGAGCTTGCAATAGAAGCTATCGAGCGCACTTTAAGCGAGGCTAGCCCTTCGACGTTCGCCACCACTGCCAAAGGAGTAGTTGAGGTCGCACATGCTACTGGCACCCGGGTAAGCAACAGGGCTGACAAAATGGCTCGGTCTCTTGGTGGAAGTTTGGGGAAGGCGATAACAGGTGCCGGTAAAACGCTGCGCCTGAAACTGTGACGCCAGGGCATGGCTGGACAGGTTAATTTCCGCCACATCAAGCATCACTTTTACGAGAGCCACGAGCGCATCAATCCGCACGGGATTGTGCCTGCCTAGACCGAACCGCTTGTCCCAGGGATACACGTATGAAAAGTCGCCAAGTCCTGTCGCTGCACAAAGCCATGCGCGACGATATTCAGGATCTAACGACCCGCAGACCCCTGCCTGCACCAGGCTTGCTCCGAGTCGACCCGTTTCTTTTCCTCAACCATCATGGACCGCAAACTTATACTGCGAACAACCACGGCCTGCCTTTTGGGCCCCATCCGCATCGCGGGTTCGAAACGGTAACTTTCATACTCGCTGGCAGCCTCGCCCACCACGATAGCGGTTCGGGCGCCAGCGTGGTCGAGGCTGGCGGCGTTCAATGGATGACTGCCGGTAGCGGGCTCATCCATGCCGAGCTGTCTCCTGATAAATTCAAGTGCGACGGTGGCCCTCTCGAAATCCTGCAGCTGTGGATCAATTTGCCAGCCAAGCTCAAAATGACAAAGCCGACCTATGTGCCAGTGCCGGCAGTGAACATGGCGAAGAATAATCTAGGCAATGGCGTGGCGATGCAGATTGTCTCAGGCACAGACGAAGCGCCGATCCACTCGCTGACGGACGTGATGCTGGCAACTGTTACAATCAAGCCTGGGGGGCGGGCGGCTCTTTGCGCGCCACCGGGGCGAAGCGTGTTATTCTACATGATCGAAGGAGAGGTTGAAATCGGGGGAGAGGCGGTCCCCAAACACACCCTCGCTCAACTCACAGATGGGGACCAGATCGAGGTTTCAAGCAATAGCGGCTCCCGCATCCTTTTTGGTCATGCCAATCCGATTGGCGAACCAGTTGTGGCCCACGGGCCATTCGTCATGAACACCGAGGCGGAGATCGCTCAAGCGGTTCGCGACTACCAAGCAGGCAGGTTCGGGGGACTTTGAAGCACCACCAGTCGTGACCAGCATCACCCTTTTCTAAAGTGTCAATTTAATGTGATTTTGCGGTGTTTGCTTCACGAAGCTGGACATACCGCCGTGCTACTTCGGCCCAGAGCTTCCTACCGCCATCGTCGCCCCGTTCGACAAAATGTAGCACTTTGCCAGCGATGAATTCTTCGGCCTCTTCGCCGTGCTCACGATCGACCCAGAGCGCCATCGCCCAGATTTCCTGTTCGCGGGTAACAGTCATGAAAATAGCCCAACCAGGACGACTACGAACACCGCGACATGTAGCCCCAGCAGGAGGGAGAATTCGATCAGCGTGCCTCTCTTTGCGCGTCTGTCAGCCATTGCTGCACCACGGCTCCCGGCGACCAGACCATGCTCGTGCAAGCCCTTCGGACACCAATTGGTCCCCTATTGAACGGCCTGACCTGTGCAACGTGGCCAGCGTTCGCCCATACCGATCCTGCCCTGTGCGGACGATCTCGAATTCTCCGGCGTTCAGTAGCTCCACGAGCCTATTTCTGGCGCGCAGCGCCAGTCGTCGCTCATACTCGCACCGACCGTTCAATTCCGGCGTATCGATTTCTGCAATACGGACCTTTTCGCCTTCGATCCAAACCGTATCGCCGTCATGGACGCAATTGTCGCGAGGACCGGGGGCACACACGGCAAGGGCAGCAGCAATCAGGAGCATGCCGCCCTTCTACGGGTGCAATCAGCTTTTTCATACTCCAACCGACCTGAACATCTACAGGATGATCGCTAAAAGGCTGCCTGCGTATGGCTACGCACTGCGCGTGGACTGCAAGGCATGTCGCCACACGGCTGTCCTGAACCCTCTGGAGGTTACATTGCTGTGCCAGCGGCGCGGGTGGACGAAGCAGATGGCTGGTGTCGAGCGACGGCTAAGGTGCTCGCGTTGCAGCAGTCGTGACATACGCATTGGCCCGTCTTTTGACCGTGATGGCTGCTTACGATCTCTTTACGCAGGCGCGTTACGTTGGAGCGATGCGAAGCCTCCCCGTCTTACTGCTCGTTGCCCTCGCCTTTCCGGCCAATGCAAAGGTCGTCAGCGGGCCAGCACATGCTGTCGATGGCGATACTCTCGTCCTTAATGGCAGGCAGGTGCGCCTCGCTGGGATTGACGCACCGGAGCTCGACCAAAGCTGCAAGCGTGATGGCCAAGCCTGGGCTTGCGGCGAAGAATCCAAGCGGCAGCTGAATGGCATAATCGCAGGCCAAACGGTGTATTGCCAGGGAGAGGGGGTAGACCAGTATGATCGGCTTCTCGGGACATGCTCGGCGAACAGATTGAACCTAAACGCCTCTATGGTCGAGTATGGTTGGGCCACGGCGTATCGGGCCTACAGCGACGACTACCTGGCTCAGGAGCATCGCGCGCGTTCGGCAAAGGCAGGGATCTGGAAATCGGAGTTCGCCTTGCCGGAGCAACACCGGATAGCGGCGAGAGAAGCGAGCAGACTACCTGCGACAGCCACGCCGGCGCGCAGAAAGAATAGGCCCTCGTCGTCTGCATGCGACATTAAGGGGAACCGCAGCAGGCGCGGTGATTGGATTTATCACCTTCCCGGCATGCAGTATTACGAGCAGACAAGACCGGAAGAGATCTTCTGCTCTGAAGCAGACGCGATCGCTGCAGGATATCGGCGATCGAAGGTTTGAAGACGCGCACGCTTAAAGCCGTCTGTCCATATTTTTGATTGCGCGAGCGAACTGGCGGCATGTTGCGATTAGCATGTTAACCCAACTGGGCCCTCTCCTCCATTAGTTCGTCTGCTTCTTCGGCCCCTAAATTAGGCCGAATATCGTTTTTGTGGGTGTCGACCCGAAAATTTTCGATCAGGTCATCTCGATAGAAATACCAACGGCCCCCGATCTTCTTGGCCGGTATCAGACCGTGATCCAGGAGATGATAAATCTCGCGGGGACGTAGGCCCAAGGCGTTTGCAGCCTCTTTTGCGCCTTTCAATAAGCATTGAGAATCAGCCATGTGCAGCCTCTTTGGATATATTTGTATCTAATTGGCTAGCCTTTCCTTTTGAAATGTGCAATAGATACATTCGTATCCAAAGGAAAATTGATGCTCACGTTCGCACAAGTAGAAACTGCTCTCGCGTCAAATCTCGGCGTCGCAGAGATAAATCGCGACAAGTTCAAGGCGCGTCTCAAGCAGTTACAGCGCTCAGAATGGCCCACTGGTGTTAATACCGGGGGGAAACGGACGAAATACGAGGCGCGCCAATTACTTGAACTCGCGTCCGTTCTCGAGTTGCTCGAATGCGGAGTTAGCCCCGACCGCGCAGTGCGATTAATCGAAGGGTGGTGGGACTCCGTTCGAAAAGCCTTCTTGCTAGCGCGTAGCAATTCGGACGAGCAAATTATTCTCGGGTTCTTCCAGACGCACTTCACGGGTCTTTCTCTTCGAAATGGCGAAGCTGATATCGGTGAGCCGGATGGAGGCGCCTTTATCTTCTCGATAACCGGCAACGAGAATCGGGAGGAGCTCACAAGCCTCCAGCAGTGGCTGAGTTCTCCTCGTTATATCGCGATAAACATTAGCAGGATCTTAGTCGGCCTAACGGCCGGTCTGCGAGAGGCTGGCGCTGAGAGTGCGTTCGTTTGGGCGCAAACGGAAGAGTGGAGAAAAGACCGGGACATTCTAGGTCGATCATTGGATCAGAGAGGAAATTAAAATGGCAAGTGTTCGCAAGCGCAATTGGAAATCGAACGGGATCGAGAAATCAGCCTTCGTCGTCACCTGGGTGGATGCATCTGGCAAAAGGCGATCCAAGCAGTTTAAGCGAAAGGGTGACGCAGATGCGTTCCGTGACACGGTCAGTCACAAAACTCGCCACGGCATTCAGACGGCGAGTTCCCGTTCAGCGACGGTTGCAGACGCCGCCGTCTCATGGCTGGCAAAATGCAAGCGTGAAGGACTACAAACGACTACGATCGCTGGTTACGAACAACATGTTCGATTACACATAAACCCGATTTGCGGGGGTCTTAAGATCGGTTCGATCAGCATCGTTGATGCCGAACTTATCGGCGATCAACTCGTTGAGAAACTTAGCCCCCCTATGGCGAAGAGGGTCCTACGTTCCCTTCGTGCGATCGGGGAAGAAGCGAAACGTATTGGTTACACTGGCACAAACGTGTTCAGTGATGTCAAGACGAAGCGAGGGCGGCGACATAAGTCCAAAGTGATCATCCCGCTCAAAGGAGAGCTGATGGCTATGCTGCGGCACTCGCCGATGGTGGCCAATCCGATGACGTTGCCTTTGATCATGATTCTCCTGTTCACCGGCATTCGATCATCAGAAGTTCGCGGACTCATGTGGAAATCTATCGACCTCCGCACGGGCACCCTGACAGTCGAACGGCGTGCTGATGCACATAGCGTGATTGGGGCACCCAAATCCATGTCGGGATATCGCACAATTCCACTGCCAGCCCGCGTTGTAAACGCACTGCGGGCTTGGAAGCTTGCATGCCCCGTCACGACTTTGAATTTGGTTTTCCCTTCGGTGAAGGGGAAGATCGTTTCACATGCATACCTGAATGGAAGAATTTTTTACGACCTCCAAGTCCACGCCGGCATCTTTGATTCAGAGAAAGCCGCAGGAGGCGAGGAAAAGCGTATCAAACGTTACTCACTACATGCCCTCCGTCATGCCGCTGCATCGCTCTGGATTGAAAAAAGGGTGTCACCGAAAACCATTCAAACCTGGATGGGCCATTCATCCATTCAAGTCACTTTTGATATTTATGGCCATCTCTTCGACAAAGCGGAGCTCGATGGAACTGCAGCTGAAGCGATCGAGAATGAGTTAATGAGCTATCTCGATGCAGCATGGGAGCAGCAGGTTGCTTAAAAACCCAGTGAAATCAAAGGTGATTTACGGACTCTGACTCCGTCAATTGAGGTTCGAATCCTCACGGGGCATCCAATATTACCATCGCCGTTGCCAAAACCTCTTTCCCACGCCAGACAGGTTGCAATGGGAGACGGAGTTTTGAGCGAAACCTTTCCGGAAATCCGCGACGCGGTAAGGCGTTTGTGTGCCAAATTTCCAGGCGAATACTGGCGGAAGCTGGATCGGGACCGAGCCTATCCGACCGAATTCGTCACTGCCCTGACGGAGGCGGGATTTCTCTCCGTGTTAATCCCGGAAGAATATGATGGATCGGGACTGGGTTTGGAAGCAGCCTGCGCCGTGCTCGAGGAAATCCACCGTTCGGGATCGAATGGTGGAGCATGTCATGCGCAGATGTACACCATGGGAACACTGCTGAAACACGGTTCGGACGAGCAGAAGCGGACCTATCTACCCAAGATAGCCAGCGGCGAGTTGCGGCTTCAGGCTTTTGGCGTGACCGAGCCAGGCGCCGGGACGGATACCACGCGTATTTCCACCTTTGCCCGTCGCGATGGCGATGACTATGTCGTCAACGGCCAGAAGATCTGGATCAGTCGGGCTGAACATTCGGACCTGATGGTGCTGCTGTGCCGGACGACCCCGCGCGAGGAATGCGCCAAACCGTCCGACGGGATGAGCGTGTTGCTGATCGACATGCGCGAAGCGGTTGGTAATGGTCTGACGGTGCGCCCGGTGCGTACCATGCTCAATCATGCCACGACGGAGCTGTTCTTTGACGATTTGCGCGTGCCTGCCGGCGCCTTGATCGGGGAGGAAGGCAAAGGCTTTCGCTACATCCTTTCGGGCATGAACGCCGAGCGCATTCTGATCGCGAGCGAATGCATTGGCGACGGCCGTTTCTTCATCGAACGGGCTTCCGCTTATGCGAAGGAGCGCAATGTCTTTGGCCGTGCGATCGGTGAGAATCAGGGCGTACAGTTCCCTATCGCGCGCGCCTATGTCCAGCTTTCGGCAGCCGCCGAGATGGTGCGCAAGGCTGCCCGCATGTTCGATGCCGGTGAAGGGGCCGGGACCGAAGCCAACATGGCGAAAATGCTGGCGAGCGAGGCGAGCTGGTTCGCCGCCGACATGTGCATTCAGACGCATGGCGGCTTTGGCTTTGCCGAGGAATATGACGTGGAGCGCAAGTTCCGCGAGACGCGATTGTATCAGGTCGCGCCAATCAGCACGAACCTGATCCTGAGCCATGTGGCGACGCATGTGCTGGATTTGCCAAAGAGCTTTTAGGGAGAGAACACTATGTCGAGCAACGGGCCGCTGACTGGCCTCAAGGTTGTCGAGTTTCAGGGTATCGGCCCGGGGCCGCATGTGGCAATGATGCTGGCCGACATGGGAGCCGAGGTGGTCCGCATCGAACGCGCCGGTCATCAGCCATTGAATCCTGTGGTCGAACGGGCCCGCCACCGTGTGGCGGTTGACCTGAAGAGCGAACAGGGCCAAGCCTTTGTCAAGACGGCGCTGACGCATGCCGATGTCCTGATTGAGGGATTTCGCCCCGGCGTAATGGAGCGCTTAGGGCTTGGGCCAGAAGACATGCTGGCTGCCAATCCGCAGCTTATCTATGCCCGCATGACAGGTTGGGGTCAGGATGGCCCGCTGGCGCAGGCTGCCGGACACGATCTCAACTATATCGCGATTACCGGCGCACTGGATGCTATCGGCAAGCGAGGTGAACTGCCTGTGCCGCCGCAAAATCTCGTCGGCGATTTCGGCGGCGGCTCGATGTATTGTGCGATGGGCATTCTTGCCGCGCTGTTCGAGAGGGCAAGTAGCGGCAAGGGGCAGGTCGTCGATGCAGCGATCGTCGACGGTGTGACCAGTCTGATGAGCTTTTTCTACGGTCAGCCCCGCAATGCAATGCGCACGGTCAAACGCGGTGCAGGACTGCTCGGCGGAGCTGCGCATTTCTATCGCTGCTATACCTGCAAGGATGGCAAGGAAATCAGCGTCGGCGCGATCGAACCTCAGTTCTATGCCGAATTGCTACAGCGTGCGGATGCGCCTTCGCACTTGCGCGAAGCGCAGATGGATCCGTCGAAATGGGACGGCTACGCCGAGGATCTTGCAGCCCTGTTTGTCACCAAGACGCAGGATGAATGGTGCGAACTGCTGGAAGGGACCGATGCCTGTTTTGCACCGGTCATGCCGCTCGATCAAGCGAGGGATCATCCGCACATGAAGGCACGCGGCACTTACGTGGAACATGGCGGACGATGGCATACCGCACCGGCACCGCGCTTCGATCGCACACCCAATACGATCCGTGACAGTGCGCCGGATGGCGAAGCGGTGGTGGCGCGCTGGCAGCAAGAGGGCTAAAGGCGCGCGCAAAGGAGAGAATCCATGCGCGACTACACCAAATTCTATATCGATGGCCATTGGGTCGACCCGGCGACTGAGAATACCGTCGAAGTCGAAAATCCGGCAACCGAAGAGATCATCGGCCACATCAGCTTCGGCACCAAGGCTGATGTCGACAAGGCCGTCGCGGCAGCGCATCGCGCCTTCGAAACGTTCAGTCAGGCGAGCCGGGAAGAGCGGCTTACGCTGCTGCGGGCCATCCAGGCCGAGATCGAAAACCGCAAGGAAGATCTCGCCCTTGCCGTGAGCGACGAGATGGGGGCGCCGATGAGCCTGGCCAACGGCCCGCATGTCGGGCTGCTGGCCGGCCACTGCCAGAAGGCGATCGAGGTGCTCGAAGGCTTTGCGTTCGAACGCCAGGACGGCCCGACGCTACACGTGTGGGAGCCGATCGGCGTCGTCGGGATGATTACACCGTGGAACTGGCCGCTTAACCAGATCGCCTGCAAGGTTTTTCCTGCGCTTGCGACGGGCAATACCATGGTGCTGAAGCCCAGCGAGATCGCGCCGTTCGATGCTTGTATTTTTGCAGAGATCATGGATGCAGCAGGCGTGCCCGCCGGCGTCTTCAATCTCGTCAATGGCGATGGCCTCGGTGTGGGCGAGGCGATTTCGGGCCACCCCGACATCGACATGGTCAGCTTCACTGGGTCGACCCGCGCCGGTGTGCTCATTGCGAAGAACGCTGCCGACACGGTCAAGCGTGTGGCGCAGGAACTCGGCGGCAAGAGCCCCAACATCGTGCTCGACGATAGCGCCTTTGCCAAATCGGTCGCGAAGGGCACCGCCGCGATGATGGGCAATTCGGGCCAGACCTGCACAGCCCCTTCGCGCATGCTTGTCCCCCACACGCGCATGGAAGAAGCCAAGGCTGCCGCAAAAGAAGCTGCCGAGGGCGTTATTCCGGGTGATCCTAAGGGCAATGCCACTATCGGCCCAGTCGTCAGCCGCGCGCAATGGGACAAGATTCAGGGTCTGATAGAAAAAGGCATCGAAGAAGGCGCGACACTGGTGGCCGGTGGCCCCGGCAAACCGGAGGGGCTGGAAACCGGCCATTTCGTGAAGCCGACTGTCTTTGCGGACGTCACCAACGATATGACCATCGCGCGCGAAGAAATCTTCGGCCCCGTCCTCTGCATCCTTGGATATGAGGATTACGACGATGCCATTCGCATCGCCAACGACACCGAATATGGTCTGGCCAGCGCAATCACGGGCGAGGATATCGAGCTTGCCCGCAGCCTGGCCAAGCGCATCCGCGCAGGCCGCGTCGCAATCAATGGCGGTTATGACATGAATGCGGCTTTCGGCGGCTATAAGAAATCCGGCAACGGCCGCGAATGGGGCGAATGGGGCTTTCACGACTTCCTCGAAGTCAAAGCCGTCATGGGCCACAGCTGATGGCCGGCAGGCATTTCGACGAATGGCAGGTCGGTGACAAGCTGACCCATGAAATTCGGCGCACGGTGACAGAAGCGGACAATCTCTTCTTCACCGTGATGACCCACAATCCGCAGCCGCTCCACCTCGACGTGGAGGCGGCCAAGGAGAGCGAGTTCGGCCAAATCCTGGTCAACGGGACCTATACATTTTCGCTTATGGTCGGGCTGAGTGTGGGTGACACCACGCTTGGCACGCTAGTTGCCAATCTCGGTTACGACAAGCTGGTCATGCCCAAGCCAGTGTTCATTGGCGATACGCTGCGTGCGACGAGCGAGGTTATTGCCTTGCGCGAAAGCAAGTCTCGGCCCGACACCGGCATCGTTACCTTCCTGCACGAAGCCGTCAATCAGCGCGGCGAGGTGGTGTGTCGCTGTGAACGTTCCGCATTGCTGAAGAAGTCCGGCTGAAGCCGGGCGTAACCTTTCGGCCCATCATGCGTTTGGTGCGCTGGGGAGAGAGAATTGGCGCATCAAGAACCGTCCAGTGTGACCGAGGTGCTGAGCGAGCTCGACGAGCTCGCCGCACGTGGTGATACGGTCTGTGTGGCCGATGTGCTGGACGATTTCGGCGCGCGTAGCTTCGGACCGTTCATCATGATTCCGGCGCTCATAGAACTTACCCCTATCGGCGGCATTCCGGGGGTGCCCACTCTGCTGGCCCTGTTTATCACGCTGATGGCCATCCAACTGATGATCGGCCGCGATCATGTCTGGATGCCGCAATTCGTGCAGCAGCGGGCGGTCGGTTCCAAAAAGCTGCACAAGGCAGTGGGCAAACTCCGCGGCCTTGCCAGTTTCCTCGACCGGCATAGCGAAGGGCGGCTGGAAGTGCTGACCGAAGGGTTCGCCATAAAACTGGTTGCGACTCTCATCATCGCGCTGTGCTTCACTGTCCCGCCGCTTGAATTCCTGCCCTTTGCCAGTTCTCTGCCGATGCTGGCCATAGCTGTTCTGGGCATGGCTCTGACGGTTCGCGACGGGGCGCTGGTGCTTGGGGCGCTGGTGTTCACGGCCATCGCAACCGGGCTGGGCATTTACGTATATCTGAATTCCTCGAGCGAAGGCGGCGCGCTGCCCTTTATGTGAATGGCATCGGCAGACCCGAAATTTGCGGGGCTTAGTCAACTTGCCATTCACCCGTCGTTTCCTACATAATCGGGAATGAAAGGAACCCGCGAATGAGCGAGCAGAATTCTCCACCCGAGCCGGAAGGCAACGGTCCCAACCCCTGGGTGAAGAGCCTGGTGATCTGGGGCGGTATCTTTCTCGCTCTGCTGATGGTCGTCTCGGTCTTCGGCGGCAGCGGTGGCGGTACCGGCAAACAGCTGGTCTATTCCGATTTCCGTGACAAGGTGGCCGAAGGTTCGGTCGCCAATGTGCAGATTTCCGAAACGCAGATCGTCGGCGAGATGAAGAATGGCGAACAGTTTTCGACCATTCCCGTCGCCAACGACACATCACTTCCGCAATTGCTGGAAGACAATGGCGTCCGCTATTCCGGAGCAGAAGCCGATAGCGGCAACATTCTGCTTTATGCGCTGATCCAGATGCTGCCCTTCGTTTTGATCTTGGGCATTGCTTTCTTCGCGCTGCGACAGGTTCAGAAAGGCGGCGGGGCCGGCGGGGCGATGGGATTTGGCAAGTCCAAGGCAAAGATGCTGACGGAACGCCAGGGCAAGGTGACGTTCGATGACGTCGCCGGCATCGACGAGGCGCGCGAGGAACTGGAAGAGATCGTCGAGTTCCTGAAGGATCCGCAGCGCTTCTCCAAACTTGGCGGGCAAATCCCCAAGGGGGCACTGCTGGTCGGTTCACCTGGTACGGGCAAGACGCTGCTGGCGCGCGCCATCGCGGGCGAGGCGGGCGTGCCATTCTTTACCATTTCGGGTTCGGATTTCGTCGAAATGTTCGTGGGTGTGGGCGCCAGCCGTGTGCGCGACATGTTCGAACAGGCTAAGAAGAATGCGCCATGTATCCTGTTCATCGACGAAATCGATGCAGTCGGTCGTTCGCGTGGCCATGGCCTCGGCAATTCCAATGACGAGCGCGAGCAGACGCTGAACCAGTTGCTGGTGGAAATGGACGGCTTCGAAGCGAACGAAGGCATCATTATCATCGCCGCCACCAACCGTCCCGATGTGCTGGACCCTGCTTTGCTTCGCCCGGGCCGCTTCGATCGTCAGGTCGTGGTGCCGGTGCCGGACATTGAGGGCCGCGAAAAGATCCTCGCCGTACATATGAAGAAGGTGCCGTTGGCGCCCGACGTCAATCCGCGCACCATTGCACGCGGTACGCCCGGCTTTTCGGGTGCGGATCTTGCCAACCTCGTGAACGAGGCAGCGCTGCTTGCGGCGCGGCGTAGCAAGCGTCTGGTAGCCATGCAGGAGTTCGAAGACGCCAAGGACAAGGTCATGATGGGCGCCGAGCGCCGCAGCATGGTCATGACCGAGGATGAGAAGAAGATGACCGCCTATCACGAGGCGGGCCACGCTCTGGTTTCGCTGAACGAGCCGGCATCGGACCCGATCCACAAGGCAACCATCATCCCGCGCGGTCGCGCGCTGGGCATGGTTATGCGTCTGCCCGAGCGTGACAGCTATTCCTACCATCGCGACAAGATGCACGCGAACCTGGCTGTGGCTATGGGTGGGCGCGTGGCAGAAGAAATCATCTTCGGCCATGATAAGGTTTCCAGCGGGGCCAGTGGCGACATTCAATATGCTACCGATCTGGCCCGCAACATGGTCACCAAATGGGGCATGTCCGACAAGCTCGGCCCGTTGCAGTACGAGCAGAGCCAGGAAGGCTATCTTGGTATGGGGCAGACCGCACGCACCATGGGTGGGGCCGAAACCAACAAGCTGATCGATGCAGAGATCAAGGAACTGGTCGAAAATGGCCTGAAGCGGGCGACTGACATCCTTACCGATCAGGAAGACAAGCTCCATCTGCTGGCGCAGGCCATGCTTGAATATGAAACTCTGACGGGTGAAGAGATCGATCAGCTGATGAAAGACGGCAAGATCGATCGGCCCGATCAGCCAAAGGGTACCATAGCAGTTAAGCCGGTGGCGGGTGCCGCAGTGCCCAAAGCGGGCCGGAAATTCGGCGGAGGGACTGCACCGCAGGGTGCCTGATCTTCCCACCTATAAGAGGTGAAGGGCGCTCCTTTGGGGCGCCCTTTTCTTTTGTCACCTTCAGAATGCGCCGAGGACCAGTACCAGCTGGATGAACAGTGCGGCAATTATACCGACAAAGATCAGCAGTATGGCGAGTCGCCAGAACGCGGACAACCGTGACAGGCCATAAGCATGGCGCAATTGCTTGTAGATATGGATCGGCGGGATAAGTGTGATCATGCTCCCCCACAGCCATTCCGGTGCGCCAATTTTCACGAGGATCGAAACCACGATGAATAGCAGCGACATGAACGCGATGGAGTACGTCACGAAAATCGCGTGGTCATAAGCCCGGAAGCGGCGCTTCCAGAAGAACAGCAGCCAGACGAAGGGGATGGACAGCGGTATCAACAGCCAGCTGAATTTGTAGCTATTGCTCTGTAGTTTGTAGAGCATCAAATTGGGATTATCGTTCCACTTCCCGATCGTTTTATCGAGCCAGGCCCAGCCTGATTTCCATTGCCTCTGCCCTGCAGCATCAGGCCCGATCCCCGGCAGCGACTTGAGTGCCGTCACCTGATTTTCGACATCGGTCAGCTTGGTCTGGGTCCGCGCACGGTCGGCGTCTTCCGCAGGCATCGCTGCCAGCTCGGTGCGCAGTTCGGCTTGCTCCTTTTCAAGATTATCGATGGCGTGGGAGATATCCCGACCAGGCGATCCAAAGTTCGTTTCGGTCGAAAGCCCGATCCCGACGATCTGGAATACGGCGAACATCAGGAAAACGGAAAAGAGAAACAGTCCCATCGGACTGACAAAGGATGCACGCTCACCGGCGATATAGCGGCGGGTGAGGTCACCCGGCTTGAGCGCGAGCTTGGGCAGTGTTCGCCAGATCTTGCCTTCGAAGTGCAGCGCCCCGTGCAGCAAGTCGTGCATGAATGCGCCCAGCGTGCGGTGCAGGTGGGCCTTCTGCCCGCAGGAATGGCAATGCGCACCGACAAGCGCCGTGCCGCAATTAAGACATGCGGATTCGGTAAAATGCCCATCTGTATTGGATGCTCTGTCGGAAGCCTCCCTGCTTGCACGCCCCACCGCCTTGGCTAAAAGGCCGCCTTCGACTGCTGTACCGATTGCCTCGCCGAATTCGCTCATATGCCCTCCCGTCCGGACGCCGGATAAAACCGGCATGGCCCAGGCTGCAACGCAAAAAGGCCACCCATGGGGCGGCCTTTCCACTATTTCTTAAAGTACCGGACTGATCAGCCGTCGTAATCGGCACCGATCGAGGTCGAACGCGTCGGGGCCGAAGCCGTGATGCGCAGGGCCTCTGCCGACTGGCTGAGCGAGCCGACTTCATCCATTTCGTCATCGTCGTCCGGCAGGATTTTCTGCAGATTGGTCACTGCAGCTTCCTGAAGGTCCTTGGGCTTGATCGTCTGTTCTGCGATTTCGCGCAGCGCGACGACGGGGTTCTTGTCGCGATCGCGATCAACGGTCATCTCTGCGCCACCCGAAATCTCGCGTGCCCGCTGAGCAGCCAGCAGGACGAGATCGAAACGGTTGGGGACCTTGTCTACGCAGTCTTCGACAGTAACGCGCGCCATGGGGCACTCCGATGCAAATCAAGTGATTCCGGGAAAGAGCGCCACTTAAGTGCTCGACCCGCGACAGTCAAGGATTTGCCGCTTATCGACAAGCGAGTATGGCCCGACATATGGGAGACACCGAACCAGGCTGCCCGGCGGCGGATTTCACCGAGCCAAAGCCATTCGCAATGGACGCGGCAGGTCAGCATTTTGCGTTCTACCCCGGAGGGGCGGATCGCAGGGCGGCCCTGTTCGATCTGGTCGAACAGGCGCAGGTCAGCCTTCAGGTGTGCTTTTACATCTTCGCCGAAGATACCGTGAGCACCGAGTTTCGCGATGCGCTGGTTGCGGCGGCGGAACGCGGGGTGAAGGTTACGCTGATCATCGATCGTTTTGGTGCGGATGCGACGGACGAGTTTCTGCGGCCGTTGGTCGATGCTGGCGGGGAATTCCTGGCCTTTTCGGCCAAGAGAACGCGGCGCTATCTGATCCGCAATCATCAAAAGATCGTGATTGTCGATGGGAAAAGGGCGATGTTCGGCGGCTTCAACATCGCCGACGATTATTTCGCTCCGCCGGCCGAAAATGGGTGGAACGATCTGGGGATTGTGATCGAAGGTCCGGCGGTTGCCGGGCTGAACGACTGGTTCGGCAAGCTGCGCCAGTGGACGGAACGCGAAGAACAGCACGCCCGTGAAATAGCGCGCACGGTGCGTGACTGGAAATGGAAGCAGCCCAAAACGACATGGCTTGTGGGTGGCCCGACCCGGGGGCTGTCCAGCTGGGCGCGCTGCGTATCCGACGATTTGGTCGAAGGCAAGCGGCTCGACATGTTCATGGCCTATTTCAGCCCACCGAAAAGGCTGCTGCGCCGCATGGGGCGGATTGCCGAGAGAGGGCATACGCGGCTGGTGATGGCGGGCAAATCGGACAATGGCGCCACCATCGGGGCGAGCCGATCCCTCTACGACTATCTGCTGTCGAAACATGCGCAAATCTGGGAATTCACGCCGTGCAAACTGCACACCAAGCTGATCGTGCTGGATAATTCGGTCTATCTCGGCAGCGCAAATTTCGACATGCGCAGCCTCTACATCAATCTGGAGCTGGTGCTGAAGATCGACGATGCGGCGCTTGCGGATCGTATGCGCCAGTTCATCAGCGATCACATAGAAGTGTCCGAACGCATCACCATCCCACTGCACATGCAGCGTGCGACCGTATGGAACCGCATTCGCTGGAACCTCAGCTGGCTGCTGGTCTCGGTGGTCGATTATACGGTGACGCGGCGCCTGAACCTAGGGATCTGACCTACTCGTAATCCTCGTAATGGCGCACATCGGGGCTGGAGAACTTCGTAAATTCGCTGTGGAACAGCAGCGGGACGTTGCCGGTGGAACCGTGCCGCTGCTTGGCAACGATCAGGGTTGCCTTGTTGACCAGTTCCAGATGGCGGGCCTCCCATTCGGCATATTTCATCCGCACTTCTTCGGAAGAGGTTTCGTCCGGTGTGTCGGGCTTGGTCGCGTTGTGGTAATACTCTGCGCGGAAGATGAACCACACCATGTCGGCGTCCTGCTCGATCGATCCGGATTCGCGCAGATCGGCCAGCTGCGGGCGCTTGTCTTCGCGCTGTTCGACCTGACGTGACAGCTGCGACAGTGCGATCACCGGCACGTGCAGTTCCTTGGCCAGCGTCTTCAACCCGCGGCTGATTTCCGAAATTTCGTTGACGCGGTTGTCACTGGCGCGGCCCGAACCCTGCAGCAGTTGCAGATAATCGACGATCACCAGGCCGATATCGTGCCGCCGCTTCAGCCGCCGCGCCCGGGTGCGCAGCGCGCCGATGGTCAGGGCGGGAGTATCGTCGATATAGAGCGGCAGGTCGGTCAGTTCCTGGCTGGCGAAGGACAGACGCTGGAATTCCTCACGACTCAGCTTGCCCGATCGTAGCTTCTCGCTTGAAATTTCCGCCTGTTCGGCAAGGATACGGGTGGCGAGCTGGTCGGCGCTCATTTCCAGGCTGAAAAAGGCGACGCCGGCACCCGGCGATTTGTCGAGTTCGATCCCGGTCTTGAGATCGTCCATCAGGCGCCGCGCGGCGTTGAAGGCGATGTTGGTGGCCAGCGAGGTCTTGCCCATGGCTGGGCGGCCGGCGAGAATCACAAGGTCGGAATTGTGCAGCCCGCTGGTCTTGTCGTTGATCGTGTCGAGGCCGGTGGTCTTGCCAGAAAAACGCCCGCCCGAATTCATCGCCGCCTGGACGACTTCGAGCGCGCCGAATGCCGCCTTGCGGAAGGTCTGCGCTTCGCTGCCGGTGGTTGCGCCTTCGGCCACGCGGTAGAGATCGGCTTCGGCCATTTCGATCTTGCGCAGCGGTTCGACTTCGTCCGACGTGTCGAGCGCGCCTTCGACGAGGTTGCGCCCCACGCTCACCAATTCGCGCAGCAGTGCGAGGTTGTAGATCTGTTCGGCCAGTTCGCGCGGGTGGAGCAGGCCCTGCCCATCGGCAGTCAGCTGCGCGAGGTAGGTCGTGCCGCCCAGCTGTTTCAGCGCCTCGTCGCTTTCGAAATAGGGCTTGAGCGTAACCGGTGTGGCCACCGAATTACGGTCCAGCAGCTTGAGCACGCGTTCGTAGATGCGCTGGTGGACCGGTTCGTGAAAATGATCCGCCATCAGCGGCGTGGTCAGTTCTTCGATCACCTTGTTGTCGATCAGAACCGCGCCCAGAAAGGCCGCTTCCGCTTCGAGGTTGGCGGGCAGCACGGGGCCCTTTGCCGATTTCGTATCGGTCGAATCGTCAGTGCGGAAAAGGAGATCGGTGTCGGCCATTGCCCCCTGATGCCTGTCCGCAGGTCCGGGTGACAAGGAATTTGGGCCGGTATTTTTTTATTTCGGGCAGTTTGTGGCTGTGGATAGTGGGGACACTTCGGCACCCCCTTGCCGCAACCCGTCTATCTCTGCGAAAGCACCATTCAGGCATGACCGATTCCGCATCATCTCCGGGCGACTACCGCATCGCGCATATCGAACTCGATGAAGAGACGATCATCTGGCGCAATGCCGATATCGAACAGGAACGACGGATCGCGATCTTCGATCTGATCGAGGAAAATCTGTTCAAACCCCTGCGTGCGGTGGAGCGGGGGGCCAAAGGCCCCTATCGCCTGACGCTTGCCGTGCGCGATGGGCGCCTGCTCATGCGGATTGCCGATGCCGACGATCAGCTGGCGGAAGAACTGCTGCTCGGCCTGGCGCGCTTCCGCCGCCCGATCCGGGAATATTTCGCGATCTGCGACAGCTATTATCAGGCCATTCGCAAAGCGACGCCGATGGAGATCGAAACGATCGACATGGCCCGCCGGGGCATTCACAATCGCGCGGCCGAACTGCTGGTAGAGCGGCTGGAGGGCAAGGTCGAAACCGATTTCGCCACGGCCCGTCGCCTTTTCACGCTGATCTGCGTGCTGCATATCAAGGGTTGAGGGGGATTTATGGCTAAGCGCGGACGCACCAGGCGCAAGGCCGGTGCCAGAAGCACGCTGTCGCGTGCCGCAATGATCATCCTGCTTGTCCTGCTGCTGCTTATCGTGGGCGGTGCCTATGTCTGGCAGAAGAGCAGGAGCTGGCGGCCTGACGAAGCGGTCTGGCCCGATCAGGGCGCACTGGTGGGGGCCGCGGATGGCGCAGTGGATTTCGACACGATTGCCGGGCTGGGCGGGAAATTCGTCTACCTCGAAGCCAGCGATGGCGCCGGGCGCAAGGACATCGCCTTTGCGCAGAACCTGGCGCGCGCGCGCAGTGCCGGGCTGGCAGTGGGTGCAACCCACCGGTTCGATCCCTGCGCCGTGGCCGATGGGCAATCGGCCAATTTCGTGACAGTGGTGCCGCGCGATGGCGATCTGCTGCCCCCTGCCATTTTGCTGGAAACGACCGCAGCCGATTGTCCGTCGCGCGTATCGGATGCTGCGGTGCAGAGCGAACTGACTACGCTGGTCAACCAGATCGAGGCGCATAGCGGCAAGCCTGCCATCCTGGCCCCGGTCAAGGAATTCGAAGCCGCCTATGCCCCTTCACGCCGCTTCGACCGCCAGCTGTGGCTGACCAGCAGCTGGGCCGAACCGGATTATGCCACACGCCCCTGGCTGATGTGGACCGCCAACCGCTGGTATAAAACCGAAGCGGCGCAGAAACCGCTGCGCTGGGTTGTGGTGCAACCTTGAGGATCGAATGATGACCGACCGGGAACTGATCGATGCCGCGCGGCAGGCGGCGCAGCAATCCTATTCGCCCTATTCCAACTTTGCCGTGGGGGCCGCGCTCCGGTTCGCCGATGGCAGTGTCGTGACGGGCACGAATATCGAAAACGCCAGCTATGGCCTGGCGCTGTGCGCGGAAACCGTGGCGGTGTCCAAGGCCATGGCCGATGGGGTGCGCGGCGGGCTGGAAGCGGTGGCGGTCACCGGGCCGGGTGACGATCCGATCACGCCGTGCGGCCGCTGCCGCCAAGTATTGAACGAACTGGCGCAGCTTGGCGGGACCGATCCCGAAATCCTCTGCGTCGGATCGCAGGAGGTGCGCAAACTGCGCCTGTCCGATCTGCTGCCCCACGCATTCGGGCCAGCGAGCCTGGTATGATCGCCCGCCGCGCCGCGCTTGGTTTGCTCGGCGGGCTGGCGGGGGCGGCCGTCATGCCGGGCGCAGCCCTGGCGGCACCCGCGCTTCGCAAACCGCCACGCCTGCGCGAAGGCGATGTTGTCGGTCTGGTCGCGCCAGCCAGCGCCGTTACCCTGCCGGCAGAACTCGACCGGGCGCTGCACTGGATCACCGGCATGGGGCTGGTCCCCAGGCCCGGGCCGCATGTCGGCGACCAGCATGGCTATCTTGCCGGGACCGATGCCGACCGCGCCAGCGATCTGAATGCCATGTTTGCCGATCCGGATGTTCGGGCCATATTCGCCGTGCGTGGCGGATGGGGCGGGGCGCGCGTCCTGCCGCTGCTCGACTGGGACAGTATCCGTGCCAATCCCAAGCTGCTGATCGGGTATAGCGATACCACTGCGCTGCATCTTGCCATTGCAGGTCGGGCGGGCTTCCCAACGCTGCATGCGCCCAATGCCGCCAGCAGCTGGCAGAAAGAAAGCTGGGACAGCCTGTGGCGGATTGCCTTTGCCGCAGGAACGCCCGTGCTGGGCGGTAGCGGGGTGGAAAATGCAGTCGGCCGACCCGGGCGCACACTGTCGGCGGGGAAGGCGCGTGGGCGCCTGCTCGGCGGCAATCTGACCATCCTGTCGACGCTGATGGGCACCGGATGGTTGCCTGACTTCGATGGCGCGATCCTGTTCATCGAAGACATCAATGAAGAGCCTTACCGGGTCGATCGCATGCTCCAGCAGCTATCGCTGGGCGGGATACTGGACCGGGTGGCGGGGGTCGTTTTCGGCCAGTGCACGCGCTGCCGGTCGACAGATCCGGACTATGGCGGCTTCACGCTGGACGATGTCGTCGATCAGCATCTTGGCCGGCTCGGCAAACCGGTGATTGCCGGTTTCGACAGCGGGCATGTCGGCAACCAGCTGTGTCTGCCTGTCGGGGTAAAAGTGGAACTCGATGCCGATGCGCGCACGCTGCAGATGCTTGAAGCTGCCGTGGGCTGACCGGGGGCTCTCGTTAACCGGTCCTTGAGCGTCTGCGTGGTATTTGCACCGCCTCAGGAGACCCCCCGATATGAAATTCGTTGCCCTCGATTCGCGTGGCGGAAACTATCTCGTCGTCGCGTCGAACATTGCCTGGCTGCGCGCGGCAGAGAACGGCCAGACCACCGTCGGTATCGTCGGTGGCCAGCCGCTTCTCGTTACCGGCACAATAGACCAGATAGCCCAGAAAATTCAGGAGGGTTGAGCGGACCGCTCAACCCTCGCGGGTTTCCAGCCATTCCAGCAGGCTCGCAAGGCAATCGCGGGCCAGAACCTTGCAGCGTTCCGGGCTCCAGCCCTGTTCGGGCTCGGGGCTGGCCGGATTGTCCTTATACGGCATTTCCAGCGTCATCGACGTGGCGCCGAACCGTTCGGCCACTTGATTGGTGCTCATCGCCAGATTGGCCTGGCCCTTGGCCGATTTGACATAGCCCTTTTCCGTCTGGAAATCGGGTGTGCGGCGGTCGAGGATGCTTTCATAGCTGTAATACCCATCGCCCTGCTGGTCGGTCCAGCTGGGGATACCCTCGAACCCGGCCAGAAAGGCCACCGGAATCGCTTCGTCGGCATGCACGTCCATGGCGAAATCGACACCGGTTTCGTCCATCCGGTTGCGGATGGCGAGCACTTCGGGTGACCGCTCCGCCGTGGGTTCGGCCCATTCCCGGTTGAGATTGGCACCTGCGGCGTTGACGCGCAGATTGCCACGCCGCGACCCGTCGGGATTGCAATTGGGCACCAGATGCAGACGGCACTTTTCGCGCAGCAGACGGCCTACGCTGTCGGCGGGATCGGTCAGCACTTCCAGCGCGCCTTCCATCCACCATTCGGCCTGCGTTTCACCGGGGTGCTGGCGGGCATAAAACCAGACGTTGAAAGGACCTTCGCCCATTTCGAGACAGTCGATCGGCTGGCCATCCAGCGTGGTGCCCAGATGGACATAATCGACGCCTTCGGAAGACGCCGCTTCGGCCACCAGATCGTGATGGCGTTCCATCGAATAGGGGGCGAAATAGGCGAACCAGGCGATATCGCTGGCCGGTGTGTAGCGGATGGTCAGTGTGCCGCCGTCGGCATCCTTGTCATAGGATGATGCGGCGCGGCCCCAGTAATCGCGATCTTCCGAAACACAGGCATCGTAATCGGGCCAGCCGGCGGGATACGCGCTTTCTTCCAGACCGGTGATCTTCAGTTCCAGTTCGCGGCCTGCCGCGCCGGACACGCGGAAGTGGAACCATTGCTTGAATTCGCTCTTCGTATCGAGCGGGATGGCCAGCGTGGCGCTGGCTCCCGATACCGACAGGACTTCGATGTTGCCGCTGTCGAAATTGGAATCGATCCGGATGTCGTTCACTCGGAAACCTCTACTTCAATTGTTTCGCCATTGTTGCCGGGGAATTCCCGGAACAGCGCAGAGGCGACCGTCTGGGCGTTCGCCTGACCGCGCGCAAGGGGGGAATTCTCAGCTGCCTGGAAATCGGCGCGGCCTTCCCAGATGCTCTGACCGCTGGCCTTGTCGCGAATGGTGACGGACAGTTGCGTGCCCAGCCGGTCTTTCTCGCCGCCGCCCAGATTGATCCCCACGCCAAGGCCCACGCCGGAACCGTAACTGCCGGTGGAACCGCCCACGCCCACGCTGACCGGGCTGCGGCGGCCGCCGCTGCCGATGACGTAGCGTTCAAGTGAAACCTGCGCGATCTGGCCCGCCCCGTCACGCGCGCTTTCAGTGTATCCAAGGCGGCGCAACTCTTCGGCAACGGCGGCCTTATAGGGTGACAGCGTCAGGCTGTCCCCTTCCAGCCCGGCGGCGCTTTCCACGAAAATACTGCCTTGCCCCAGCTGTGCGGTCAGGCTGGCGTCGACGAAGCGGGTCACTTCGACAGGGCCGGTGGGGGTGGTGCAACCACCCAGTGTCAGGGCTGCGGCAATGCCAAGGGCGAGGGGCAGGGACTTCATCGTGGCGATCCTTCTCATATCTCCGGTGTCTCTATCTGCCATGGTAACGCATGGGCAGCCAAATCCGCACCGGAACGGCAGCCTGTCTTATCAGGGCCGTTGCCGTTACGAAATCCTGTGCTAATTCCCCGCGCCATGAATGATCGTGTGAAAGTGCCCGTATTGGTAACGGGCGGGGCCGGATATATCGGCAGCCACGCTGTGCATGCCCTGCGCGATGCAGGCTGGCCCGTGGCGGTAATCGATAATCTGTCGACAGGCTTCGCCTTTGCCGTGCCGGACGATGTCCCGCTTTACGAAGGCGATATTGCCGATGCCGCCCTGCTGGAACGGATTTTTGCAGAACAGGGGATCAAGGCGATCATGCATTTCGCCGGATCGGTCGTGGTGCCGGAATCGGTCGAAAATCCGCTCAAATATTACGACAACAACACCGCCAAAAGCCGCAGCCTGATCGAAGCTGCGGTGGTGGGGGGCGTCGGTCATTTCATCTTCAGCTCCACCGCCGCGACCTATGGCACGCCCGAAGTGTCGCCGGTTTCGGAAGACAGCCCCAAGCGGCCGATCAATCCATATGGCTGGTCCAAGCTGATGACGGAACAGATGCTCGCCGATGCCAGCGCGGCGCACGGGTTCAATTTCTGCGCTCTGCGTTATTTCAATGTCGCCGGCGCCGATCCGCAGGGGCGCACGGGCCAGTCGACCGCCGGGGCGACGCACCTCATCAAGGTCGCCTGCGAAGCGGCAACCGGCAAGCGCGACAGTGTGTCGGTCTTCGGCACCGATTACGAGACACGCGATGGCACCGGCGTGCGCGACTACATCCACGTCAGCGATCTTGCCGCGGCGCATGTGCTTTCGCTGGAAGCGCTGATCGAACAGCCGGACCGCTCGCTCACCATGAATTGCGGCTACGGACGCGGGTTTTCGGTGTTCGAAGTGCTCGATGCCGTTGATAGGGTGACCAATCAGACGCTTGATCGACAAGTGTGTCAGCGCCGTTCGGGCGATCCAGCCGAACTTATATCCGACCCCTCGCGCATCCGCTCGACCCTGCCGTGGGTGCCAAAATACGCGGATCTCGACGACATAATCACCCATGCCCTGCAATGGGAACGCAAGCTGTCGGACCTGCGCGGAACGTAACCGCGATCCGCTTGGTCGCTCGCAACCGTCGCTTCATCGTTCTTCAATGCCGTCCATAACCAGCCTCGTCTAAGGCCCAGCCCGCGTATGACACTCCCACCTTTCCCCGATGGCACCTTCGACGGCGACCGCCACCTTTACGCGGTGAGGGTCTATTACGAAGACACCGATCTTTCGGGTATTACCTATCACGCCAATTATCTGCGCTGGTTCGAACGGGCCCGCAGCGATCTGCTGCGCCAGCTGGAAATCGATCAGCGCGCTGCGATCGAGGCCGGGGTGGGGGCCTATGCGGTTTCCGAGATCAATCTCAAATACTTGCGCCCCGCCAAGCTCGACGATGATGTGTTGATCGAAACGCGCTGTACCGAGCTGAAAACGGCGTCCTGCCGGATGCACCAGCTTGCGTTCAGGTTGGCGGGTGAAGAGCGCGAACTTCTCGCCGAGGCACAATTACGCGTCGGCTTCGTTTCACCCGAAGGCCGGCCCAAACGCCAGCCGGAGGAATGGCGCGCGGCTTTCGCGCAATTTGCCGAGCAAGGGGAAAAATGAGCTCGCTTACACTACTGGCCGCCGCGGCACCGACCCGGCTTGACCCGATCCGTCTCTTTCTCGATGCGGACATTGTCGTCCAGCTGGTCATGGCGGGCCTTCTGCTCGCAAGCATCTGGGTGTGGATGATCATCGTCAGTTTCAGCCTGCGCGTCGCCAAGCTGCGCAGCAAAACCGTCGAGTATGAGAGCGAGTTCTGGCAGGCCGACAGCTTCGACAGTTTCGCCGCCGAGCGCGGGAAGAAAGATCTTCCCGTTGCGCGCGTGGCGCAGGCGGCCGTGTCCGAGTATCGGCGGTCCACCAAGAATGCAGTGCGCGATCCCGAAGCACTGAAGGGCCGCATCATGACGGCCATGGACAGCCAGATTGCCCTTGAAACCGACGAGATCGCCGAGCGGCTGAACTTCCTCGCCACCGTAGGCTCCGTCGCTCCGTTCGTGGGCCTTTTCGGAACTGTTTGGGGGATCATGAACAGCTTCTTCCAGATCGGCGCACAGGAAAGCAGTTCGCTTGCCGTTGTTGCTCCGGGCATCTCGGAGGCTCTCTTTGCTACGGCTATCGGCCTTTTCGCCGCCATTCCGGCGGTTATCGCCTATAACCGCTTCAGCCACCGCGTCGACCGATACGAAGCGCGTCTCCAGCGTTTTGCGGACAAGCTCAATGCCGCCTTCAGTCGCCAACTGGAGGCGCGCTGATGGCCATGGGGCTGGCCTCTTCGCGCGGCACGCGGCGCGGGCGCGGTGGTCGTCGTCCTATGAGCGAAATCAACGTAACGCCGTTCGTCGACGTGATGCTTGTGTTGCTCATCATCTTCATGGTCACCGCACCGTTGATGACAGCGGGTGTACCAATCGATCTGCCGGACAGTCGGGCGGCTCAGCTGTCCAACGAACAGCAGCAGGTAACCATCAGCATCGACGAAGCCGGTTATGTTTACATCGATGATGCCCCGGTCGAACTTGGAGGTCTGCCACAGGCTCTGGAAAGCATTCCGCGGATTGGAGGAGAAGGGCCGGACATCACCCTGCGGGCCGACAAAGCGCTTGATTACGGGCGTGTCATGGCGGTCATGGGCGAACTGAATCGCGCTGGTCTCAACCGGATTTCGCTGATTACCAACAGCGCAGCGCCTGCTTCGGTCAACAACGGTTCATCTGGCGAAGAATAGCCGCATGGCCATGGAGAGAACGGGCATCAGGGCAGAGGAGCGAACCGGACTGATCGTTGCAGTCCTGCTGCATCTTGCGCTGTTGGCTATGCTGATCGTGCAAGGCCTATTTCCGGCGCCTGTTATCGATCCACCTCAGCGCATGACTGTAAGCCTTGCTGAAGATGTCGGCATGGAAGCCACTGCGCCGGATCCGGTTAGAGAAAGCCGGGCGTCGACTGCGCCAACAATGGACATCAATTCGGCACCGGCCCCTGAACAGGAGCAGCCCACGACACCGCCGGTCGAACGTCCTGTTCCCGCACCCGAACCGCAGCGCGAGACACGTGCACCTACACCCCAGGCCCGGACCGAAACCCGGCCACGCCGACCCGATCCGCCGCGCGCGCAGCCGAAGCAACGCAGCAGCGAGCGCAGTGGTGGAACTCGTCTTGGCGACAACTTCCTTGAAGGGGCAGGGGATAGCAGTCGCACCAGCGAAACCCGCGCGCCAGCTTCACGAATTGGTGCCAGTACCAAGGCGTCGTTGTTTCAGGCGGTTGCACGGCAGCTTCGTCCGCACTGGCAGCCCCCGAGTGGCCCGGATGTGGAAAAGATCGTTACGAAGGTGCGTTTCAATCTCAAGTCTGACGGTTCTCTGGCAGGAGCACCGACAGTAGCTGGTCAGCGCGGTGTCAACGACACGAACCGCGCCCAGGCCGGGCGCCATGGCGAGCAGGCCATACGCGCTGTGCAATTGGCTGCACCCTTCGACCTGCCTCAGGAGTATTATGAGGCATGGAAAGTAATCACCGTGGATTTCGACTGGAGATTGGCCCAGTGAAGTATGTTGTTATCGCCGTTACGGCGCTTCTAGCCGCGCCCCTGTTCGCGCAAAATCAGTCGGTTCAGAATCAGGACCTCGGGCAACCCATCCCCGAAGGCGGGGTGGTGGAAACGATCGACGAGGGAGAAGGTCTGTCCGGTTCGGTCAGTTTTGAAGGCAATCTTGATGACCTCGGCATCGCCATTCCCGGCTTTGCCACCGACCGCGATGTGCCTACGCCAGCCAACTCGTCCGGCACGGCCGCGCTGGGCAAGGAACTCGCGCGCGTGATCACGGCCGATCTGCGCAACAACGGTTTATTTAAGCCGACTGGGCCGGATGCCTTGCCACAACCATCCTACAACGAAATTTCCGCCCCGAATTTCCCTATGTGGTCGAACCGGGGTGCCGAAATGCTGGTTCACGGGTACGTTCGCGGTCGTTCCGACGGGAAGCTGACCGTTGGCTGCTATCTCTACGATATGGCGCTGCGGAACGAACTGGTGCGTGAAGGCTGGGTGGTGCCGCCTGCAGACTGGCGCCGTGCCGCGCACAAATGCGCCGATCTCATTTATTCGCGCCTGACCGGTGAGAGTCCGTTCTTCGATAGCCGCATCGCTTATATCGCCGAAACGGGGCCCAAGGATAATCGTAGCAAACGCTTGGCGATCATGGATAGCGATGGTGCCAATCACCGGTTTATCACCACGGGTCGTTCAACTGCGCTGACGCCGCGATATTCGCCCGATTACAAGAAGCTATCGTATCTCAGCTATGTCGACGGCAATCCGCGTATTTACGTCTATGACATCGGCACTGGAAAGCAGACGCTGATCACCCAAAGCGATAATCCGACTTTCGCACCGCGGTGGAGCCCGGATGGCAAATGGCTACTTTACTCGATGGCCGTTGGCGGCAATACCGATATCTATCGCGTCTCGTCGAGTGGTGGGGAAAGTACCCGTCTGACCAACACCCCCGGCATTGACATTGGTGGTTCCTATTCACCCGATGGCAGGCAAATCGTTTTCGAAAGCGATCGTTCGGGCGCACAGCAATGTTATGTCATGAATGCCGATGGTTCCAATCAGCGCCGTATCAGTTTCGGTGGCTCGCGATGTGCAACGCCTGAATGGAGCCCACGCGGAGACCAGATTGCTTTCACCAATTCGAGCTCGTTCAATATTTCGGTCATGACGCCGTCGGGCGGGAATGTGCGCGTGTTGACCAATGGCTGGCAAGACGAAGCACCAACCTGGGCTCCGAATGGGCGTATAATCCAGTTCTTCCGAACTGAACGGAACAGCGGCAAGGCAACGCTCTATCAAGTCGATTTGACGGGTGAGAACCTACGCAAGTTGCCGACACCGGTCGATGCATCCGACCCGGCCTGGGGACCGATTTTGCCGTAACTGCATTGGAATCCGAGAGGGAGCGGATTCGGGGGAATTCGATCAACCAAGCTGTTTAAAAGGGGACAGCCTATGAATACTCGTGTTGCTACCGGTTTGATGCTCGCATCGACCATTGCTCTGGCTGCATGTCAGAAGAAGGCACCGGAGGAACTTCCTCCCCCGCCGACAGAGACCACACCGGCGCCTGCACCGGCACCTTCGGGTCCGGGCGTGGGATCGCAGCAGCATTTCATTGATGCGGTGGGCCAGCAGAATACCGTCGTTTATTTCGCCACCGACCGTTTCGACATCGACGCGGAGGATCAGGTCAAATTGCAGCGGCAGGCGCAGTATTTTTCGCAGTACCCGCAGGTGAACTTCACCATCGAAGGGCATGCGGACGAACGTGGTACGCGTGAGTACAACCTTGCGCTCGGCGAACGTCGCGCCAATTCTGCGAAGAATTATCTGGTTTCTATCGGCGTCCCGGCAAACCGCATTCGTACGGTTAGCTACGGCAAAGAGCGTCCGGTTGCCCTTGGTTCTAACGAATCCGCCTGGGCACAAAACCGCCGTGCGGCGACTGTCACGATCAACTGATCAGACAAAAAAGGGCTCCCGCAATTCGGGAGCCCTACCTAATTTTTGTGATTACTTTGCCTCACCGAATGGCGTAGAACTCTACCAAAGGCGTTCTTCCCGCCATGTGTTGGGAATCCCCGGCCGAGAATCCACCGAGTCCTGCCACAAGTGCGAATGCGGCCATGGACACGGTGGCGGCGAGCGCCGAAATCGATAGTTGCCTGCTCATCAGTCTTTCTCGATCGGTTGGGTATAAACACCGATATATGTTGCCTTTGCTGCATTGCAACATTCCGCCATGGAACTAACCTCCTGAAGCTTGCACCTTTTGCCAGCGCGCCTAGATTGACCCTTATGCCCAATCGACAAACGACATGTTTTCCGCGTGGCTAAAGCGCGCAGATCCAATGACTGGGGTTTTCCTCGCTGGCGCGGATATGGTTCCGCTCGCGAGGCTACGACTGTAAAACTGTGTGATCGGCATGGTTGCGAAGAACCTGGCGATTGCCCGGCACCAAAGGCACCGAACAGCCCTGAACGGTGGATGTTCTGTCAGAAGCATGCCGCGGAATACAATCAGAAATGGGATTACTTCGAGGGGCTCGACAAAGCTGAGAAGGAAGCTCGCGCCCAGACTGAGCGTAGTGAGAACGCAGGTTATGCCGAAGCACAGCATTATGGCTGGAGCGGAAGCGGTGACGGATCACGTAGCGCCGATGAGATGCGCGCACTTGAAGTGCTCGAACTCGAAGCGGATGTTGAATTTTCGGCGATCAAGAAGGCTTGGCGGGAAAAGGCCAAAATGGTTCATCCTGACGTGAAGCCGAATGATAAACAGGCGGCCGTAGAGTTTCAGAAGCTTCAGCTCGCCTATGAGATTCTGAAATCTGCGGAAGAACGGCGGGAATGGCGCGGTTGACGCTGACAAACGTTGTCATCGCCTGATCGACTAACTCCCAACGCCTGATATACAGCGGATCAAGGAAGTCCGCGCTCAGCGGTGAACCTGCGTGCGCAGACGCTTGAGGATAGCGAGGGCCATCTTCTCGCCCAACTCAGGCCCCTGTACTGGATATAGATAGGGTTCGATCATTTCCGCCTCCATGACAGCCAGCTCGCCCGATGGCAGGCGGACCATATCGATGCGGCAGTAAAGCGGCTGATCGAATGGTAGGGCGGAAACAACTGCTTCAGCTTTAACCAAGTCCTGCTGGCCGGGCACATAATTGCATTCAAAGCCGCCATAGAGCGACTGAATACGATAGTCCCCTTCGCCTGCACGCTTCAGCACCCCGTGGCTGAAAACTCCGTCGATAAACACGAAGGAATATTCTCCTTCGTCGACGATGCTGGGGATGAAGGGCTGAACCATGCAGGCGCACCCCATGGACCAGTGTTCTGTGGGTAGGGTGGCGTCGGTGAAGCTATGCTGGCCCAGCGCACCGGCGCCCACCTGCCGTTTCACGACTATTCGATCGGTATCGAACGCTCGCATCGCGTTCTGAAGGCCCGCTCGATCAACATCTTCCAACCATAACGTGGGGACTATCAACGCTCCGTAGTTGGCGAGTTCTGCAAGGTAGCGCTTATTTGCGTTCCAGCGGACTACGTCGGGCGAATTGCATACCTCAATGCCGCGACTGTCCAATGCATCGAGTCTCTCCAGAAACTCCTGGGTATAGTCCTGATAATCCCACGCCGTTCCCAGCAACACCAATGCGATATCGTCGAAACGCTCGAGCGGGGCGCGCCAGTCGATTTCGACCAGCGTCAGCCCCGCGGCCGCGAACGCCGGACGCAGCGCGCCGACCTTGAGATCGTGTTCGAATGCGTCTTCCCGCCGGGTTTCGCCGCTGGGAAGCGTATCCGCACAGGCGAGGAAACCAATTCTTGTCAAACCGCTTCCAGCGCCTGCTCGAAATCAGCGATCAAATCGTCTGGATCTTCAATGCCGATACTGATGCGTACAAGGTTGTCAGAGATGCCCAGTTCGGCCCGCCGTCCCTCGGCAACCGATAAATGTGTCATGGATGCTGGGTGGCTCGCCAGGGTCTCGGTCCCGCCAAGGCTCACGGCAAGCTTTGCGATCTTCAAGCTGTCGAGGAAACGGAAGCACTCTGCTTCACCGCCCTTAAGCAGGAGAGAAAACGTGCTGCCGGCTCCCTTGCAGTGGCGATCGTATATGTCCTGCTGACGCTGATCCTTGATCATGCCGAGATAGCCAAGGCCTTCGACCTTGGGATGTGCCGCGAGGTAATCGCAGACCCGAGCTGCATTATCGCCTGCCCTTTGCATGCGCAGCTCCACTGTTTCCAGCGAGCGCAGTAACATCCACGCGGTGTTTGGATCGCAGATACCGCCCATCGTGTTGCGGAGCATACGAACCGGGTCCATCCACTTCTTCGCGCCAGCAATGCTGCCAGCGACGAGATCCGAATGGCCGCCGACATATTTGGTCAGCGAATAGACCACTATATCTGCACCCTGGTCGAGAGGCCGCTGCCACAGAGGGCCAAGGAACGTGTTGTCGATGGCAATCGGGCATTCGAGCCCAGCGGCGTCGACCGAAGCACGCACGGCCTCGACGTCGACCAAGGCATTGGTCGGATTACCGGGACTCTCAAGATAAACCATGCAGACATTGCCGCCTTGGGCATCGGCCTGTGCCTTGGCCTTGGTTAGCACCGCGTCGATCTGTTCGCGCGTCGCACCTGCCGGAAAGTCGACATAGGTGATGCCGAAACGAGCCAGCACCTTCGCAATGAAACCTTCCGAAGCGGCATAGAGTGGGCCGGAGTGGACAATCACATCGTTCTGGTTGGCATAAGCGAGCATCAGGACGCAGATGGCGGTCATGCCACTGGAAAAGCTGAGGGCATCTTCCGCGCCGTCCCATACGGAAAGACGGTCTTCGAGGATCTCCTGATTGGGTGCATTGAAACGCGAATACACCAGACCTTCTGCTCCACCGGGGCGCTTGCCGGTAATGCCCTCGAAATGCCGCTTGCCGTCGGCTGCACTGGGGAAGGCAAAAGTCGATGTAAGAAAGATCGGTGGCTTCAGGCTTCCTTCCGACAGAACCGGATCGAATCCGTGGCCCATCATCAAGGTGCTGGGCTTGAGCTCGCGTCCCGCGATTTTCGTGACTTCGGGCTTGGGAGCCATGCGGGGCGACGTGGGGTCTATATCGTGATCGCTCATTGAACGAGCATCCTTCCTAAAACGCGCCCCCAGGAAGGCGGGAGCCGGTCGGAGCAGCCCCGGCGCCCGCCCCTAACCTCCGCAGGGACGCTTCTCCGTTAGCTGTCGCTTGTCGCGTGGTCCCTAATTCGGTTCCGTAGCGGATTCAACTGGACGCGCGGGGTAATCAGGCTTTGGTGCTCAGTCGCCTGACTTGCGTCAGGGCCTATCGAAACCACACATACTGGATGCCAGCCCTAGTGGGTCCAATCGAGCTTTACGCTGTCGATATGCCACCGCAGTTGTTCGGGGCTGGCACCCGGAACATCGTTAACCCGCCGCAGCACAACCGGCCCTTCATAGCGCACAGGCCGACCATCCTTGTCTGTAGCCGTAATGGTGGCTTCGCTCGTGTAGTAGGACGAGCCTGCCGCACCTTCCATCGTGCCGCTTGGAACAGCCACTGTAATCTTGCCGAGATCAGCGAATAAGGCGCGCCATTCGGCCTTGCTCCATTTTGTCTGGTCGGCGGTGTCGAGCATCTCCCACGCCTGGTCGAATTCTCGTAGCTCGATTGCGCGAGCAAAGGATAGCAGCACATTGCGGGCACCCGTCTCACCCCGCTCCGCATCAGGCACGGTTGGTGAACTGGGGTCATAATCGCCGCTCTCCGCTTCGCCACTGGGCGATGGGGAGGGGAGCGTAGGTTGCTCAATGTTGCTTGCAGCTTCCGGGCTGTTTTCAGCATCCGCCTCAGAGGTGGAAGGGCTGCAGGCCATCAATGAGAGGCTGGCGACGATAGCGATTACGGATGCATGTCTCATGCATTGAAAAACCGGGGAGACACTGCCTGCGTTCCCCGGTTCACCGTTTTTCTGATACAGCCAGCGTCTTATTTAGGGGCCAGTACCATAACCATCTGGCGACCTTCCAGGCGCGGGAAGGCTTCGACCTTGGCGATGTCTTCGACATCGTCACGGACGCGGTTAAGCAAGTCCATGCCAAGCTGCTGATGAGCCATTTCACGGCCGCGGAAGCGCAGGGTGCACTTCACCTTGTCGCCATTTTCGATGAATTTGACGACATTGCGCATCTTCACATCGTAATCGTGATCATCGATGTTCGGACGCATCTTGATCTCTTTGATTTCCTGCGTCTTTTGCGTCTTCCGAGCGAGGTTGGCCTTCTTCTGCGCCTCGTAGCGATACTTGCCGACGTCGAGGAATTTGCACACCGGCGGGTCCGCATTGGGGGACACTTCAACGAGATTGAGGCCATGTTCATTGGCCTGCTCGACCGCTTCGCGGGTGAACATAACGCCAAGGTTCTCGCCTTCGTGATCGATCACGCGGACCTTGGGCACATTGATCATGTTATCGTAGCGCGGGCCGCTTTTCACGGGCATTTGCATGCTGCGCCGGGGTGGACGGGCTATGGGGCAATCTCCTTTGGTAGCCGTATTATCAAGGCGTGCATGTAGGCATTGTTCCGCAGATTCGGAAGTGTGTTATGCGAATGGGGCGCAGTTTATCGCCCATCGTTGCCCTTAAGCAGCGCAGTTCCACAGATTGAAGCGTGCCAGCTGACCTTTGGCATGCACGATGGCATCGATCCTGTCGGCGGGTTGCAGAGCCTCTATGATCGCCGGATCGGCGGCATTCATCCCGCCGGTATAGGCCCCGAAGGCCGGCAGGATCATCCGGCCAGTGGGCTTGCCGTCGGGGTCGTCATTCGCACTTACAACGACACAGGGGCGGCGGATGTGCCGGTCGCGGATCTTGAGCTGCAGGCGCGGGTGATAGTGGCCCGATAATTCGGGCCGCGTTTCCCCTTTGAGTGTGCGGTGACGCAGGACGACGCCGCCCAGTTCCAGTTCGTTGACAAGGGTGCCGCCACATCGCGCTTCCATTTCGGGATCATGATTGCCCGTGATCCACACCCAGTCGACTGCTCTCGTCAAGGCTTCGAGCATGCCGTATGCATGGTCTTCCAGGCGGGTCGAACCTTGCGAATCGTGAAAGTTGTCGCCCAGTGTTATGACACGCCGTGCGCCTGTTTCGCGAATGGTCAGCGCCACCCGTTCCAATGTCTCCCGGCTATCATAGGGGGGGACAAACTGACCGTGGCGGGCGAAAAAGCTGCCCTTTTCCAGATGCAGATCTGCAACCAGTAATGTGTTTTCACGCGGCCAGTACAATGCGCGGCTCTGTGTCAGGAGCCATTCCTCACCTGCGAACGAAAGGGGAACCATGGCTTGCTATTGCCGAAGCGGAACGGGGATGGCAAGGCTCTTGGCATGACCGACTGGACCAAGCAGACAGATGCCGCCCGCCAATGGTTCGAAACTTTGCGCGATCGCATTTGCGCCGAGTTCGAGGCGATAGAGCGCGAGGCAGGATCGGATGCCAGCTTTCAATACGACAGCTGGAACCGCGAAGAGGACGGTAATCCCGATCCAGGCGGTGGCACGCGGGGATTGATGAAGGGCAAGGTCTTCGAGAAGGTCGGTGTAAATGTGTCGACTGTGCGGGGTAATTTCGCACCCGAATTCGCTGGCACCATAAACGGTGCCAGTGCGGAAAATCCCGGCTTTACGGCAACCGGCATCAGTCTCGTCGCGCACATGGCAAACCCCCATGTTCCTGCTGTGCACATGAACACGCGCTTCCTGACCACAGGGAAGGCATGGTTCGGTGGTGGGGCAGATCTGAACCCGCCGATTCCGTACCAGGATGATACCGAGCAGTTTCATGCGCGTTTCCGCGCCGCGTGTTCTGCCCACAATCCGACCTATTACGAACGGTTCAAGAAATGGGCGGACGATTATTTCTACATTCCCCACCGCGGGGTGCACCGTGGGGTTGGTGGGATATTTTACGATCATCTTGAATGCGAGAACGAGGCCGCCTTCGAACGCAATCTGGCTTTCACGAAGGATGTCGGCGAAGGATTCCTCGACGTATTTCCCCAGCTTGTTCGCCGCCGGATGGACAGTGAATTTACCGTAGAAGACAAGCAAACTCAGCTTGAATGGCGCGGGCGCTATGCCGAGTTCAATCTTGTTTACGATCGTGGGACGCTGTTCGGCCTGAAGACGGGGGGCAATATCGACGCCATCCTGATGAGCTTGCCGCCCGAAGCGGTGTGGAGTTGATCAGCTGAGCCACAATCTCAGGATATAGGCGACCGTGCCCAGCACGCTTATGCTGGCCAGCCAGATCAATGCCATCCAGCCCAGCCGTTTCCACAGTGGTGCTTCGGTCAATGGTAGCCCTCATCCTCGACCTTGCCGCGAAATACCCAATAAGCCCAGCCCGTGTAGGCGATGATCAGCGGCATGGTGATGGCAACACCAACCAGCATGAATATCTGGCTGCGTTCGGGGGCGGCGACATCCCAGATTGTTAGACTGGGGGGCACGACATAGGGCCACATGGTTACTCCCAGCCCAGCCATGCCCAGAAAGAAGAGTGCAAGACCGAGCCAGAACGGTTTCGAATGGCGTTCGACAGACAGCGCTCGCAACAGTGCCAGTGCTACGATCCCGGTCAGTATCGGCACGGGGGCAGCGAAATAGATTTCGGGTGCGGATAGCCAGCGATCGGCATATTCGGGCCGCACGCCCAGATTGTATATGCTGACGGCGCCCATCAGAAGAAGGGTGGCCCAGGCCGCGCGCTTAGCCAGCTTACGGGCATGGGCCTGCGCCTTGCCATCAAGCTTCCACACCAACCAGCAGGCACCAAGCAACGCATAGCCGGCTACGGTGCCGATTCCGGTGAGCAGGGTGTATGGGGTGAACCAGTCAAACCAACTTCCGGCATAGGCGCGGTCGACCACTTCGATACCCTGCAGCAGGGCACCCAAAGTCATGCCTTGAGCCATCGCCGCAATCAGGCTGCCTCCGGTGAATGCAAAATCCCAGAAAGCCCGATGCGACGGGTCGCGCCAGCGGAATTCGAACGCCACTCCGCGGAACACTAGACCGAGCAGCATGGCGATGATCAAGGGATAAGTGGCAGGAAGGATAACCGCATAAGCAAGAGGGAACGCAGCAAATAAGCCCCCCCCGCCCAGCACCAGCCAGGTTTCGTTGCCATCCCAAACCGGAGCGATCGAATTCATCGCACGATCGCGTTCTTTACCGACGGCAAAGCCTGGGAAGAGTATGCCAATACCAAGATCGAAACCGTCCATCACGACATAGGCAAACACTGCGAAGGCGATGATAAACGCCCACACCACGGTCAGATCGATGTTAGCGGCCATCGGTCGCCTCCTCGTGGTCGGAGGGGAGGGCATCGGGATCCTGACCCGGATTCTGAGTGGGGCCAGGCGTGATGCCTGCGGTCCGCACTGGCCCCTTCTCCGTCCGTTTGACACCCTTTTCGCCTGCGTGCGGCGGAGCCTTCATCAGCCGAAGAATATACCAAACGCCCACGCCAAACACGGCGAAATACACAAGGACAAATGCAAGCAGGGAAGCGCCAACGGCTGGCGCGTCGAGAGGGCTGGCAGCATCGGCAGTTCGTAACAAGCCATAGACGACCCACGGCTGGCGCCCCACTTCTGTGGTAATCCACCCTGCTATAACTGCCACGAAACCGCTCGGGCCCATGACAAGAGCGGCGCGGTGCAACCAGGGCCAATCGTAAAGTTTGCCACGTACCCTGGCGAGCAGGCTCCACAAGCCCACGCCGAGCATCGCAAAGCCAAGGCCAACCATGATGCGGAAGGCCCAAAAGACCACTCCGACCGGCGGCTGTTCGTCGAGAGGGACTGTGTCCAGCCCCGCAAGGGGGGCGTCGAAATCGTGCTTGAGGATGAGCGACGACAGTTTGGGAATGCCAACTGCATATCGCAATTCCTGCGCATTCTGGTCAGGGATACCAAAAAGATAAAGCGGTGCCCCATCCGGATGGCTCTCGAAATGCCCTTCCATCGCCATCACCTTCGGTGGCTGGTGCTCGAGCGTATTTAGGCCGTGAAGATCGCCCGCAAAGATTTGCACGGGGACGACCAGCGCTGCCATCCACATTGCCATCGAAAACATCTTGCGCGCATGCGGATTTGCGCGGTCTTTAAGCAGATGCCATGCGCCCACGCCGCCAACGACAAAAGCTGTGGTGAGATAAGCGGCAAGCACCGTGTGGACGAGACGATAGGGGAAGCTTGGGTTGAAAACGATGTCCCACCAGCTTGCGCCTGGCAGGAACTGGCCGTTGGCACCCATCTCGAACCCGACCGGGGTCTGCATCCAGCTGTTGACGGAAAGAATCCAGAAGGCCGAAACAAAGGTGCCGAACGCAACCATGCAGGTGGCAGCAAAATGCAGACTTTTGCCGACTTTGTTCATCCCGAACAGCATCACGCCAAGAAAGCCTGCTTCCAGAAAGAAAGCAGTCAGCACTTCGTAAGCCATCAGCGGCCCGATGACCGGCCCGGCCTTGTCGGAGAATACGGCCCAGTTCGTGCCGAACTGATAACTCATCACGATGCCCGACACGACGCCCATCGCAAAGGTAATGGCAAAAATCTTGAGCCAGTATTTGAATAGGTCGAGATAAAGTTGTTTGCCGGTTCTGAGCCACAGCCCTTCTAGTACCATCAGGTAGCTGGCCAAGCCGATCGACAGGGCAGGAAAAATGAAATGGAAGCTCACCGTGAAGGCAAACTGGATCCGGGCGAGCAGAAGTGCGTCGAAGCCATCGAACATGGCTGCTGTCCTACCCGTTTGACACAATCATTTCCAGCCGCGTGCGCGCATCAGCAGTTGCGCCCGGCGCAACTTCAGTCTTCCGGCGCGTAGACACGAACCCAGTCGACCAGCATTGCCGGTTTGCCGGATTTTATCTTGTCTGCGGTTGACTGCGGTACTCCGTTATAGGGAGTTTCGATTCCATTGGTTTTGAATGGGTAGGCGCCGCCCATCGCAAAATTAAGGATCAGATACTTCGGATTGTCAAAGGCCCACTTGCCGTAGTTTTCAACCATGGGGCGGGTTGTCCGGTAGACAGTGTGTCCATCCACCTGAAACAGAATTTCATCCCTCTTCCATTCGACGGCATATATGTGCCAGTCCGTCACATCTTCGCCGGCAGGGAAAAAGAACTTGTTCACTAATGGCGTTTCGCCGGAATAGCCGGGGCCGTGCAGCGCCACGCCAACCCAGTCTTTCTCGCCGACATATTCCATGATGTCGATTTCGCCGGTGCCCGGCCAACTCTCGTTGCCCAGAAGCCAGAAGGCGGGCCAGACGCCTTCTGCAGCGGGCATCTTTATGCGCGCTTCCGCGCGGCCATAGGTGAAATCGTACTTTCCCTTGCTCTCCACGCGGCCGGATAGGAAGTCGGCCTTGCGCTCGGCATTTGGATCGACGCCTGGTTTGAACACGGGGCGCAGCATCAACGCGCCCCCGTCCGCGCCCGAAATACCATTGACGATGGAGAGTACGGCAGGATCGTCGACATAGACCTGCTGTTCGTTGTTCACCCAAAATTCGGGACCGATCACGCCCCATTTGCTGCGGTCGAGGTCAGTTTCGTTGAATTCATCGGACCATAAGAGCCTGCGCTCGGCATTCTCCTCGGCACCTACGGGCCGGGCCACTAGGCTTGCCAGGGCAACCACCGCCAATAGTGTTCTCACAACAAATTCCCTCCATTCTTTGTGAACGTTATCATGACATAGGCATCCAGATTTGGCCAGACCTATGGATGAGTTTACCGAAGCAAGGGTGGCGCGCGTCGGACGAATGGGTAATAGAACTCCGCATAGTAGAGAATTCAGCGCTGGATGTGGTCCGGCGCCATATGAACCGGAGTTTGTCCATGCGCCGCCTAGCTGTACCGCTTGCCCTGTTGCTTGCCAGCACCGCTTGTACCACCATGGAGGCTGCACCGCCTTTGGCGTCGGGTTCGACGGATCGAATGGTGTCGCCGATCCTGACCCGGGCTGATGCGGTCGATACGGCAACCTTTGCTCATCCGCAGATCGCTCGTGTCACGCATGTGGCGCTTGATCTCGAGCTCGATTTCGATGCCAAGCGAGTGGGCGGCGTGGCTGAACTCGATATATTGGCCCAGCCCGGTGCGGAGAACATCGTACTCGATACCAATGGTCTGGAGATTGCCAGTGTAACCGATGGAGCTGGTCGGAAGTTACGTTACGACGTGGGTGCAACAGTGGAAGAGGGCGGCAAGGGGGCGCCGCTGTCGATCTCGCTGGAGGGCGCAAAGAAACTGCGCATCAGATATATGGCTCCAGCCGATGCTGATGCGCTGCAATGGTTGAGCCCGGAACAGACCAAGGGTGGTATACATCCGTTTCTATTCAGCCAAGGCCAAGCAATCCTCAATCGCACATGGATACCGACCCAGGACAGCCCTGGCATACGGCAAACCTGGGAAGCACGGATCACTGCACCCAAGCCGCTCGACGTAGTGATGAGCGGCGTGCGGCAGGGTGAGCCAGAAGACCTTGGCAATGGTCGCCGCGCATTTAAATTCGTCATGGACAAGCCGGTGCCGCCCTATCTTATCGCGATTGCCGCTGGCGATATCGACTTCAAGGCGATCGGGCCGCGTACCGGAGTATGGGCGGAATCCGCCACGCTTGATCGCGCATGGCAGGAAGTGGCCGATACCGAAGACATGGTCGTCGCCGCGGAAAAGCTCTACGGGCAGTATCGCTGGGGGCGGTACGATATGATCGTGCTGCCGCCGTCATTTCCTTACGGTGGGATGGAAAACCCGGTTATGACGTTCCTGACGCCGACCTTCATCGCCGGCGATCGTTCGAATAATGGCCTCGTCGCGCACGAGCTGGCGCATAGCTGGTCTGGCAATCTCGTGACGAACGCGGTCTGGGAAGATAGCTGGCTGAACGAAGGCGTTACCACCTATTTCGAAAATCGCATTGTTGAAGCAGTCTACGGCAAAAAACGCGCGGAGCAGGAAGCGGCGCTTTCTTTTGCTGGGATTGAAGAGACGCTGGGCAGAGTCGGTATGAACGCGCCAGGCTCTGCACTGCATCACGAACCGGGCGCGGACGAGCTTGGTAGCGCGATTACCTACGACAAGGGGCATTTCTTCATGCGCACTGTCGAACGCACCGTGGGACGTGAGCGTTTCGATGCGTGGCTGCGCAATTGGTTCGATGGCCATGCATTCCAGCCGGCTACAAGCGAACTGATCTATGAAGACATGCTGGCAAACCTGGTTACATCGCCCGCCGAAGCCGAGGCACTGAAGTTGAGAGAGTGGATCTTCGAGCCCGGCCTACCTTCGAATGTGGCGCGCCCGGATCCGGCTGCCTTCGCCGAAGTGGATGCCGCCGTATCGGCCTATACCGCCAGTGGGGCGATCCCTACCGCTTATTCAGGCTGGACTGCTGCAGAACAGATGCGGTTTCTCGACAATATTCCGAAACAGCGCAACGCTGAACAACTTGCTGCCTTGGATAACGCGCTCGACCTATCCGAATCCGGCAACAACGAGATACTTTTTCTCTGGCTCGAACTGGCATTGATGAACCGCTACCAACCTGCTGTGCCACATGCAGAAGAGTTCCTTGCTGAAGTTGGCCGGGCAAAATTCGTCCGCCCGCTATTCCAGGTGCTGTGGGAAGAAGGCGAATGGGGGCAGCCGATAGCGCGGCGCATATATGCCAAAACGCGCGACAGCTATCACGCAGTCACACGTGCGGGAGTGGACAGGATCGTTACAGCGCAATGAGGCACCGGCCTGGCTTGCACGTTACGCGAGTTGCCTCGCGTAAATATATCGTGCACTTGTTACGTATAAAGGGGGCGTCCCCGACAGCTCCCTGAAGCGCAGCACAGTCGAGGCGTGATTTTTCAATATGTCCACGCTCATGCATTCCATGTCCAGTCAGGCTCCACAAAAACCGTCACAGCCGACAGTCGCAGTGGTAATTCCCTGCTTCCGCGTTCAGCAAAAAGTGATCGAAGTCATCAGTCGCATCGGAGCTGAGGTTAAGCACATTGTTGTTGTCGATGATTGTTGCCCAGAAGCCGTGGGCGACTTGGTAGAAGCGCAGGTTGACGATTTTCGATGTATAGTGGTGCGCCACGATACCAATAAGGGCGTCGGGGGTGCGGTGGTTACAGGTTATCGTAGGGCGCTCGAGTTGGGAGCGGACATCGTTGTGAAGCTGGATGGCGACGGTCAGATGGCCCCCGAACTGATTCCGCATCTAATCCGCCCAATTGTCTCCCGCCAAGCCGATTACGCCAAGGGAAGTCGTTTCCATTCGTTGTTTGATGTACGGACGATGCCGAAAGGGCGACTTTTAGGGAATGCAATTCTGTCCTTCGTGACTAAGATATCTAGTGGATATTGGAGTGTTTTCGATCCGACAAATGGCTTCACAGCTATTCACACCGAGGCGTTGGGACGGATCACGCTGGAAAATCTATCGGAGCGCTATTTCTTCGAAAGCGACATGCTGATTAATTTGGGCACGATCCGTGCTGTCGTGCGCGATGTGCCGATGCGCGCCTTTTACGCGGATGAAGTCAGCGGCCTTAAGGTGTCGCGAGTGGCAGGGCCATTTATGATCGGTCATATACGAGAATTTACAAAACGCATTGTGTATAATTACTTTCTGCGTGATTTTTCAGTTGCTTCACTCCAGTTGGTTTGCGGTACCCTGATGCTTGGGTTCGGCATTCTGTTTGGCAGCATCCAGTGGTGGCATAGCATTTCGAGTGGAACGATAGCCACGACAGGTACAGTCATGCTGGCCGTTTTGCCGATTATCCTAGGCTTCCAGCTTTTGCTGAGCTTCTTGTCCTTCGACATTATGAATGAACCGCGCCATTGCTTGCAGGATCTTTTCCAGATGGATTCTCCAAGACGGTTTGTGCCCGTCCATGAGACCCACGAGGTGAGTTCAAAGCGACGCAATCCCAAAACACGCCTCCCTCGCTGACAAGATGCGTATAGTGACGGCGCTATTCGGATCGGCCAGCCGCTATCTTCAATCGGGTTTGCTCGTCTATGCGATTGATCTTGGAACTTTCTGGATATTGAATGCCTTTGTCCCGGCGCAATATGTCGTCTGGACTGTGGTTGGCCGGATATCTGGTGCCACGGCCGGATTCTTTCTGCATGACGGATATAGCTTCGCAGGACACAAGGCGGTGGCGAAACGGATCAGGATGTTCCGATATCTGACATTGCTCATGTTCAATGCCACAATGTCCGTCCTCCTGCTAGAGTTGGCTGTCAAACAATTCCAAATGTCCAGCGCATTCGCACGACCAGTTATCGATATTCTCGTTATCGCACTGGCTTATCTGGCCTCGAAGCATTGGGTGTTTTCAAGGACGAAACAATGAAGGCTACGACGCCATCTGTTCCACGCCTCGATCTTCTGGTCCTGTTGGCGGCGTTTTGCGGCCTGGTCGCGATTGGCTGGGTCGGTTTTATCGCTTCTGACGACGTGACCTTTGCTCGCGGCGCATACGGCTGGATCGAACAGTTTCCCTACGTCGGCGGACATGGCACAATTCGTTATCCGCTAACTATTCCAATGGCGATCTCGTTTTTGACGATCGGACATAATGAAGTGGCAATGGCATTGCCGAGCCTGCTTTATATGCTGGGTGCATTGGCGATAGCCTGGTGGTTGGTGGCGAATTACGCTGGACGTCGCGCCGCCAGCCTTTCGCTCATTTTGGCGATCACGTGTCCGCTGTTCGTCATCCTGGCGTCGATCGCAAATTGCGACATGGCCGAACTGTTCTTTCAGATGGGGAGCATTGCGCTTTTCCTTAGGGGACTCGAGAGGGAGCGACCGGCACGGCTTTTCTTTTTTGCTGGGACTATGGCCGGCCTGGGATTTCTGACGCGCGAAACGTCCATATTCATTGCGCTGTTTTACGCGCCACTCTTTTTGACGGGTTATCGACAGAAGCGGTTCAACTACCTCTGGATAGCGGTGGGTTTCTTCGCAATCTGGTCGATCGAAATAATTTATCTATGGCTTATGACGGGAGATCCGCTCTACCGGATCAATATCTCTCTGCACCATGATTCCACGATCGATCGCTCGATTGATTTGGCCGGTAATTTGATAATACATCCGGCCATCGATCCGCTGCTCGTTCTGCTCTTCAATCAAGAGTTTATGTTCTTGTACTGGATCGCGATCCCTGCTGGGATTTGGCTGATCACCAGTCGGGACATTTCCCGGGATGAACGCGCATTTGCCCGATTGATTGCGTGGTACGGCCTCGTAATATTTCTCGCTTCTGGTGCGGCAGTTACCCTACTGCCGCTTAATCCGCGCTATTTCGCTATCCCAACTCTGGTCGCCTGTCTTTTGTTGGGCATCGCCGCTGCGAAATGGTGGGAACGAGGCAGATCCATGCTTGTCATTATAACAATTGCAGGGCTGCTTCTTGCCAATGGCTTGGGTATTATGGTGGAGAATCGAAGTAGCATTTTGGGCACGAGAACCTATGCTCAAATTGTCGCGCAGTCTGACGAGCCGGTGCATACCGACCCGATGACCCGCTATCGGGCAGATCTTCTGCTTAAATGGAATGGGGCGGAGACACGAGCGATCGCCGCACCACCCCGAACCAATTTCTTGTATGTCTGGAATCCGGCGTTTGCTGCTGAACCGAACCCGAAAATGAATGCGGCGATTGCCCCGCGTTATGCACGTCCGGAAGGTAAAGTGGTCAAAGTTTATCGACCGCCTCTGGGAATATTGGCGGAGGCCCTGAAGGGGCTGGGAGTTGAACCACTTCTGCCCGAGAAGGTTCGGCATAGGCTAACATCGCCCCATCCAGCTGTCGAACTGATCAGGGTAGCTGAACGGCCTTCAGGATGATCGGGAAAATCCGCGTGGTGCAGCAGGTCATCACCGCATAGGCCCCGCCGATAAATGGCGGGGCACTGTCGGCCTTACCTCGACAGCAAATGCCGATGGCGGAGACGGAGGGATTCGAACCCTCGATACCCGTTACCAGGTATGGCTCCTTAGCAGGGAGCTGGTTTCAGCCACTCACCCACGTCTCCGCATGTCGCAGTGTAGGACGAGCCGACTGCGAGGGGCGCGCTATAGCCATGGCTCCGCGTGCCATCAAGCGGAGTTTTTCGAACCTGTGCAAAGAGCGGCTTGGCCCCATTTTTGACTCGCCTCGCCGCATTTTGGATTCAGTTCATCGCGGTTTCATTGCCCCTTTGCTCAAAGAGGATTCTTTTCATGGCGCAGCTGTCTGCGCACGGATCGCCGACACGGAGGGATCGATGACGATTTTCAAACACAAACTGCCGCGCTTTGGCTTGGCACTCGCCGTTTTAGGAATGGCGGCAAGCCCATTGGCCGCGCAGGTCCAAACGATCGATCCAAATTCGGCGATTGATGGCGACTTGGTGGAGCAGCCAGGTGACCAACCTGTGTATTCCGAACCGGACACCTCCACCACCTATACACCCACGCCCGATGCGGCCACACCTGTCGAAGCCTATCCTGAACAGCCGCAATGGTCCGAAAAAGCTGCCGAGGAGGCGGCAAGTGATGCGGTAAGCGGTTCTGGTACCGGTACTTCCGCAACGACTTATCACGAAGACGACTTGATTGGCGCGGCCGAAGGGGTTTTTGGCAAGGGCGCCAAGGGCGTTGCGGACATGATCAAAAATCTTCTTGCCAAACAGGGAGAACCCAATGCCTATATCGTTGGTCGTGAGGCAGGCGGCGCATTTATCTTCGGTGCGCGCTATGGATCAGGTACACTATTCCACAAAGTCGAAGGGGAGCGTCCTGTCTATTGGACTGGCCCGTCGATCGGCTTCGACGCTGGTGCCAATGCGGGCAGCACCTTTGTGTTGGTATATAATCTTTACGACAGTGAGGAGCTTTATGAACGTTATCCCGCCGGGGAAGGGCAAGCCTATGTCATCGGCGGCCTTACTGCGAGCTACATGCGCAAAGGCGATGTAGTGCTTATACCTATACGGGTGGGCGCGGGGTTGCGGCTGGGCGTCAACGCCGGTTATATGAAGTTTTCTAAGAAGCAGCGCTGGCTGCCGTTCTGAACGAGGTGACAAAGGAGCCCTTCGGGTCGCCATAAGATAATTCCTGAAGAGCTCCGGGTCGCGGCAGGATTTCCTGTTGCGGCCCGTCTCATATCCGGCAATTAGGCACACATGCTTGACCAACTCGAAGCCCAGGCGCCGGACGCGCTGCTCGCACTCATCAAAATGCATGCGCAGGATCCCCGCGAAGACAAAATCGATCTTGGCGTCGGTGTCTATCGTACCAATGACGGTGCGACACCGGTCTTTCGTTCGATTAAGGCTGCTGAGCAGCGACTGGTCGATACCCAAGATTCCAAAAGCTACCTGGGGCCGGAAGGTGACACGGGTTTCGTAGATGCGCTGAAGCCATATATCTTTGGCGCGGATGTCAACTTGGGCGGTCGACTGGAAGGTATGCAGACGCCGGGTGGCACGGGTGCAGTCCGGCTGGCGGTTGCCTTGGCCAAATTGGCAGGGGTCACGCGAGTCCATCTCGGCGTGCCGAGTTGGCCAAACCACGCACAGATCGTGAAGGATGTAGGCGTAGAGGCCGTCACATTCCATCATGCAAAAGCTGATGGAACTGCCGATGTCGAGGCGTTGCTGGAAGCTATCGAAAGCGCGCGCGATACAGATGCTGTGCTACTTCACGGGTGCTGCCACAATCCCACCGGCGTGGACTATACTGAAGAACAATGGCAGCGCGTTGCTGATGCTTTTGCTGAAAAGGGGATATTGCCGATCCTCGACGTTGCGTACCATGGCTTGGGACAAGGTCTGGAAGAGGACGTGGCAGGGGTTCGCAAGGTTCTGGCCAAAGTGCCTGAGGCGCTGATTGCTTACAGTTGTGACAAGAACTTTGGTCTCTATCGCGACCGCGTGGGGGCATTTTTCATGATCGCGAAGGCTCCGTCGGACCTTCCTGCAATCGCTTCCAATGCCAATGCTCTGGCGCGCGCTAACTGGTCGATGCCGCCTGATCACGGTGGTGCCGCAGTCCGCATGGTGTTGTGCGACAATGAACTTACTCAGCAATGGCTGGATGAATTGGACGAAATGCGTTCGCGTATGCGTCGCGTGCGCGAACGGTTGGCGGCCGCAGATAACGAGGCGCCGGGTCTCAATCTTGCTGCTTTGGGCGAACAAAATGGCCTTTTCGCGACATTGCCGCTGACCAAGGAGCAGATCGTGCAAATGCGTGAAGACCATAGCATCTACATGGCTGGATCAGGTCGCATCAACATCGCGGGCCTTCATGCTGGCAATACAGAGAAGTTCATAGCTGCACTAGCGAATGTGACAGGCAAATGAGAAAAGCCGCGAAGGGGGCGGAATAGCTGGGGTCGGCTGGACATTTCTGTACCCAAGCTACTGGGGCAAGAGTATCAGCGTCGAGATGAATATCTCCACGATCGCCCCAGTTTTCGAGTATCTGTCGCCGGAGTCCAGACAATGAGCAAACGTCTGCTGAAACGCTTTCTGAGCGGAGCCATCGAGCGCGGCACATTGAGCGTAACGTTCGCGGATGGCGAGGTTGTCACAATGGGACGTGCTCAAGACGGATTTCCCAATGTCGCTTTGCAACTGACGGACAGAAAGGTCCCGCGCGACATTATACTGGACCCGCGATTGGGGGCTGCCGAAGCGTATATGGATGGTCGACTGCAGGTCACCGATGGCGGCGTTATGGACCTTGTGCAGCTTCTTCGTTCCAATACACCTTGGGAAAGGGGCGGGCAGTTGCGCGCGCCGAGCTTGTTCAAGCGTTTGCGCAACAGGGCGGCTTTCGCGCTGGAATCGGTCAATAACCGGGTGGGGTCCAAGCGGAATGTCGCGCATCACTACGATATCGGCAACGATCTGTACCATCTGATGCTCGATGCAGAGCATATGCAATACAGTTGCGCCTACTGGGGTGATGGGGTCGACACGCTAGCAAGCGCACAAGAGGCCAAACTTGCGCATATTGCTGCCAAGCTGGCTCTGACCGGTGGGCATCAGGTTCTTGATATTGGCTGCGGCTGGGGCGGGATGGCGATATATCTTGCGCAGAATTTCGATGTCCATGTTCTCGGCATAACGCTGTCGGAGAAACAGTTGGCTCTGGCGTATCAGCGCGCCCAGTCCGCGGGCGTGGCAGACCGTGTAACTTTCGAACTCGTCGACTATCGTGATTTGCCCGCCCGTGGAAAAAGATTTGATCGGATCGTATCCGTCGGCATGTTCGAGCATGTCGGACGTCCACAATTCGAGACGTTCTTCGATACGACTGCGAACCTGCTGAAAGACGACGGCGTCATGTTGGTTCACACTATCGGGCGCGTTGGTGGCCCGGGCACTACAGACGCCTTTACTCGAAAATATATCTTCCCTGGCGGTTACATCCCGGCTTTGTCGGAAACGCTCGCTGCGAGCGAGAAATACCGTCTCATTCATACCGATATCGAGACTTTGCGCCTGCATTACGCAAAGACACTGCGTGCCTGGTATAATCATTGCGAAGCCAATCGCGAAGCGATCACCGAACTGTATGACGAACGCTTTTACCGCATGTGGACATTTTATCTTGCGGGAGCGACGGCTGCTTTCGAATGGGGTGGAATGGTCAATTATCAGATCCAGTTTGCGCGAGATCGCAGGACACTTCCCTTCACGCGCGATTATATCCCACAACGCGAACGGGAGCTGTTGGTCGAACAGTAGATCTGCACCTCTCGCATGCTCCATCAAGGTTGATCGCGAGCTGCGCGATGATACACCACGTACTTTCCATCCTCTACGAGGCTGCTAGTGCGAGTGATTGCTAAGAAGAGGAGCTGTTACATGCGTAAATCGATACTTGCCGCTGCGCTTTCCGGAAGCGTTGTCGCACTCGCTGCCTGTTCGGGTGGTGCTGACAATAAGGCCGAGACGACCGATGCCACGAACAACACTGCAGCAACGGACACCGCGAACGAAACGTCTAGCGTCATTGATGCTAATACCGCCACAGCTGAACAGCTCGGCGGCGCCGAAGGCGTCACCCCGGAACTAGCCGAAGCGATTGTTGCCGGACAACCGTATGCCAGCGTGGCCGATCTAAACGCCAAGCTGCTCGAAACGTTGAGCGCGGATGAGGCGGGCAAGGTGCTCGTCAACGTTTTTGTGCCGGTCAATCTCAACAGCGGTACTGAGGAAGAAATTCGCCTTATCCCGGGCATGACCGACAAGATGGTCCATGAGTTCGAAGAATATCGGCCCTATGCCGACATGGGCGTGTTCGATCGTGAAATCGGTAAATATGTCGACGAAGCGGAAGTCGCTCGCTTCCGAAACTACGTCACTCTCTGACGCCGCTGTAGCACTACTCTCACCGTTTCGATCGCGGCTAGGATACCCACGTGGATCCAGGCCGTGGTCGGATCGAATGCAGACCATACCCAGTGAAGGAAAGTCAGGATCGCCGCTGGATAGACCAGGCGGTGCAACCGCTTCCACGATCGCTTCATCCGTCTTACCGAGACGTCGTTCGAAGTGATTGCCAACGGCAGGAACAGGGCAAAGGCGATCCACCCTACCGCGATATAAGGCGTGGACAGTTCCGCCAGAACGAACTCGGGAGATCCCTTTCTCACAAGGTACATCACCATGTGGCCCAAGGCATAGGCGAAGCTTGCAACACCGATATCGCGTCGACGCCGCATGAGCCAGATTATCCACGCCTGCTTCCGAAACAATAAACGCAAAGGCGTTACCGCCAAAGTCAGCATCAGCAACCAAGCGGCCCAATCGCCGCTATCACCGATGGCATGGCCATAGCCATATACCTCGGGCGTCACGCTCCAGCGCCAAGCGATCCACAAGCCGGGTAGTGCTAGAATCAGCCATAATAGCGGGCGGAAGTTTGCAGCAGGCTTCAGCAAGTCGCAATTCCGTTTGTCAGACCGAGAGGCTCTGCATGCGCTTGAGATAGCGGGCCAGCACGTCAATCTCGAGATTGACCGCATCGCCTTCCGACAGGTCACCCAATGTTGTGACTTCGCCAGTATGCGGGATGATGTTCAGGGCAAATCGGACATCGCCGTTTGGTTCGTCTTCGACCTTGTTGACCGTGAGAGAAACACCATCGACTGTGATCGATCCCTTCTCGGCAATGTATGGTGCGATGTCTTCGCCTGCGAGAATTTCGAGGCGGGTGGAGCCGCCGATATCCTCGGCCAACGCGACACGGCCAACGGCATCGACATGGCCGGTCACCAGATGTCCGCCCAGTTCTTCTCCCAGCCGCAATGCCGGTTCCAGATTGAGGCGACGGGCTGCACACCACTGATCCTGCGGCGTGCGGCTGATTGTTTCACCGGATACATCTACCGCAAACCAGGCGTCACTGGGCTCGCCGCCTTTCTCAACGACTGTCAGACAAACCCCAGAGCACGCGATTGAGGCACCGATATCGATTCCCGCCGGGTCCCAAGGACAGGAAATGACGACACGTAGGTCGCCCTTATCCTCGACCTTGGTGATAGTGCCAATGGCTGTGACGATCCCGGTAAACATGCATGCTCCTGATTAACGCGAGCGGGTGTAGGCGTCGAAACTGTCGCTGCCAAGCTGCCGCCGTTCTGCCAAGGACCAGTGGCCATGCGCATCATTCAGCTTGGCCAGTCCGATATCTCCTACTGCACCGCGCCCGCCACCTATGACGATTGGCGCACGATAGATTTCAAGGCGGTCGACAAGATCGGCCGCGAGAAAGCTGGCCGAGATATTCGCGCCGGCTTCGATATAGAGGTAGAGCGCCTCAATTTGCGCGATTTGCTGGGGTGTGTTGATGACCTTCACGCCATCGGGTGCGACCCCACGGGTAAGAACCACGCGTTGGGGACCGCACCCCTCCAGCCCAGGCAGGCGTACATCAAGCCTTGGCCGATCTGTCCGCCAGGTGCCGCCGCCGACGAGTATGGCATCGGCCATGGCGCGGCGTGAATGTACATGCGATCGGGAGGCTTCGCCGGTGATCCACTGACTTTCTCCGCTGGCGAGGGCAATGCAGCCATCGAGGGACATGGCGAGCTTCATGGTGACATGCGGTCGTTGGTGATGCGCGCGTACGAGATAGCCAGCAAGGCTGGCCACTGAGGTAGGGGAGGTAAGAAGTTCGGTAGAAATGCCGGCCTGTCGAAGTCTTGCAAGCCCAATGCCAGCGGTACGGGGGTCTGGGTCTTCGGCACCTACGATCACCCGCGCGACTCCTGCGTCGATCAGCAAGTCGCTGCAGGCAGGGCCACGTGCTGACTTGTGGGCGCAGGGTTCCAGTGTTACGTAAGCGGTCGCTCCGCTAGCGTGCTTGCCCGCCTGATCGAGCGCAGCCGCTTCAGCGTGAGGTCGACCCTTGGCGGCGGTCCAGCCACGCCCGACCACCACACCATCTTTTACAATAATGCAACCCACACCAGGGTTTGGATAGCTGACAGGGCGGGCGCGGCAGGCAAGCCTTGCTGCGGCATCCAGCCATCGCGAGTCATTCGCTGTCGTCGTCAACCTTTGCACCTGCCTGATAGAGTTCCCGGCGGCGCGCTTCGACTGCCGCGCGTTCGCGTGCGTTCTCGATTTCCGCTTCGCGCGCCATCTTGTCGACATCGAGCCCGGTCGCACGGCCCAGGGTTTTGTAAGCCTCGACCTTCTGTTTGCGCAGTTCGGCAAGTTCCGCTTCGCGAGCCTCCTTGCGTTTCTGATTTTCGATATTCGTCTGGCGAATTTCCTCGTCGCTGCGGCCTTCGGCGAAAGTCGAGATAAAGCTTACTTTGGGGGCATCCGGTGGGCGGAAATGGGATTCCTGCGCCAACATCGCAATCCCCGCCAGTGGGATCAGGATGGAAACTGTCAGGATGGTAAAGCGATAGGGTCGCGGTTCGCGAATATAGTCCCACAGGTCGGCAAACCCGGCCTTGGCGTTGAAACGTGTGGAGAGGCGCATGGCTGCAAGATAGGCGTTTTTGATGAACCGCGCCAGTATGCTGCGTTAGCCGAATGCAGAATAGAGCGTTCGTCCGTGTTTACTGAGCCAATGATTAGCCTCTTCGATATCGCACTCGTATAATCGTTCCAGAAGCGCGTGGAACGCAGGCGAATGATCGAAATGAGCAAGGTGCGCCACCTCGTGGGCCACGACTGAGCGCCTGACAAAGTCGGGAGCCTGAATTAGGCGCCAGTTTAGCCGAAGCACACCTGCTGAAGAGCAGCTTCCCCATCTTCTAATAGCGCGCGTGAGCCTGACCTCAGCCGATGCCATTCCGCCCCGCGCGCAATATCTGATAGCATCCTCTCGAAACAGCCTAAGGGCCTCTCCTTCGAGCCAGCGCTGCAGCCGGGCGACAAGCGTGTCTCGCGGGCCACCAAGTCTGAGAGTGGCATCTTCAAAATGCGGTTTGCGGGGCAGTTCCTTACACCAGTCCACCGTGATTTCTGTACCGCGGTAGAGTATTGTGCCTTCGCTCGCCGGATCGCGTCTCTCAGGCACTTTGGCAAGCTGCGAGGACAGCCATTCTCGTCTGGCGCGGACGAAGGCAAGCGCATCGGCGCTGCGTCCCCATTGGGGCAGTGTAATGCGCACCGCACTGCCGTCGGGAGCCAATCGCAAAGTCAGCCGTTTTGCCCGACTGTTTCGTGTTAGCTCGATCGGCAAGTGCCTCCCATTGAGCTCGATTACCGGCTCCAGCGCTTCACGGCGGAGCCAATCGATCATGTACCTTCACCATCATCGTTGCCCCAGTCGACGACATGGTGTTCTAACGGTCCCGCCATATCCTCACCGATCACGCGCCCCGCTACGGAGATGCCGACGCTCACGATGTCGTCATGGTTTCCACTGATCAGATAATGCCATCGTGGCAGCGGCATTCCATCAGCGCGCAGGCGATAGGCGCATGTCGGTGGCAGCCAGGTGACCTTACCGACGATCTTCAGAGTCAAGCTGAGGCATTCAGGTACGAATGTCTTGCGTCGTTTGTAATCTGTGCAGCAAGCTGTTTGCGTGTCGAGCAGTTTGCACGCGACATTCGTGTGCTCGATTTCTCCGGTGTCTTCATATTCGACCTTGTGCAGGCAGCAGCGGCCACATCCGTCACACAGAGCTTCCCATTCTTCGGTATTGAGCTCGGCGAGGGGGCGCTCCCAGAAACGGTCCCTCAATGCACCCATTTTTCCAATTCCGCCGTGACTGCAGTTGCACCTTCGTCTGTCGGCAGCATGGCAAGAGGCTCGCCATCGGGACCGAAAAGATAGGTTATATTGGTATGGCCCACGAGATAGCCTCCACCTGCCTGCTTGTCTCCGATCGAGTAGGTGGCAGCGAATTGATCGGTGACTTTATCTATCTGTTCCTTGGTGCCTGTCATGCCAATCAAGCGGGGATGGAAGTTGTCTGTGAATTCGGCAAGTGTTTTGGGTGTGTCGCGTTCAGGATCGACACTGATGAAAAGTGGCTGGATTTGAGCGCCCAGTTCTGGGTGTTCTTTTTCGAACGCTTTCAGCCCGGCCATCGCACGCTGAGTGTCTACAGGGCAAACATCGGGGCAATAGGTGTAGCCGAAATAGACAGTGCGATACTGTCCGTCGAAATCGTCCCAACTAACTGGATTGCCGTCTTCTCCAGTTAGGGTGAAATCCCCCCCGATCGCGGCGCCAGCCAGCGGAGGTTCGGCTGCAGGGGCACCGCTGCACGCGTTTAGCATCAGTGAAGCGGCAATAAGGAAAGTGCGTTTGTGTAGCATGGTCTGACGGTTCATGGTCTGCTAAGTGCCCATTCGCAAGGGTCACTCATCGATCGATTTGCGAATAATAGGGGCTTCGCACTGTGAAACGTTTCGCGAAAAACATTCTCCTGGCCGGGCTTGCGGGCGCGATGGTGGCATCGCCGTTATATGCGCAGTCGCAGAGTGACGGTTACAAATTTCTGGAAGCAGTGAAGAAGCGCAATGGTGATGAGGTCACCCGTTTTCTGGAAGAGCCTGGCAGCATATTGGTGAATTCGCGCGATATCACGAGTGGCGATACTGCATTGCATATTGTTACCCAACGGCGCGATCCGGTTTGGTTGCGTTTTCTGCTGTCGAAAGGCGCCAATCCCAATATTGCAAATAAGAGCGGAGGCACTCCGCTGCAGCTCGCAGTACAGCTCGGTTTTGCGGAAGGTGTCGAAATTCTGGCTGACCGTGGCGCGGCAGTCGATGTGCCGAACAGTACAGGGGAAACTCCGTTGATCACGGCAGTCCATCGCCGTGACGGAGGCCTTGTCCGGCTGTTGGTGGAAAAAGGGGCGAGTCCCGACCGTGCAGACAATTCCGGGCGCACGGCCCGCGATTACGCCCAATTGATGGGCGCGCGCTCAACCATACTCGAGGAGATAGAGCGTGCTGAATCAGAGCGTGGGGAAAAAGGCAAATCTTATGGGCCGAGCTGAATGATGGAAGTCGCGGATCTGACACTCGACGAATTGCGTCTCGCGCTGGCACCCGGCATTGCGGAAGCCGCAGTGTTTGATGGCTGGAGCGCGGAAGCTCTTAGTGTGGCGGCCGATCAGCTTGGCGCCGATCCTGACGTGGCGCGCCTTGCCTTCAAGAGCGATGGTGCAATGGGAATGATCTGTGCTTGGATCGAAACCATCGATCGGCAGATGATCCTCGATCTGCCGGCAGAAAAGCTGGCGACCATGACGATTAGAGAGCGCATTCGCAGCCTCGTGCAGTATCGAATCGATGCGGTTTCTGGTCAGGAAGAGGCGTTGCGTCGGGCACTTTCGATAATGGCCATGCCGCAAAATGCGGCCCGCGCGCTTAAAACTGGATGGAACAGTGCCGACGTGATGTGGCGGCTGGCTGGGGATACCGCCACTGACTACAATCACTATACCAAGCGCGCCATTCTCGCCTCCATATATGGGGCAACACTTGGGGTGTTCGTCGAGGATCAAAGTAATGAAAAGGCAGAGACAAAAGCCTTTCTGGACCGGCGTATCGATGGCGTGATGAAGTTCGAAAAGGTGAAGGCCAAGTGGCTCAATTCCGATCGCGAACATTTCAGCATGTCACGCTTTCTCGGTCGGTTGCGATACCCCGCTCGATAGCGCGCTATTGATAATCGGTTGCAATAATGTTCGGTATCTGGCAGCGGCCACAGCATGACGCTCGACGGATTTGAACATGGGAAAACCGCGCGGATCGTTGCGGTAAACTGGACTGTGCTGGCTTGGGATGAAGCCAAGCGCTTGAAAGCACTCGGCGTGGATGAAGGGGCCGAGGTCGCCATTATCCACCGAGGCATTTTCGGTACACGCGATCCGCTGGCTATCCGCATCGGGCGAATGACGATCGCGTTGCGACGCTCGCACGCCCTTGCCATAGAGGTTGAACCAGCATGAGCCGCAAACGTACAGCCGCCCTTGTCGGCAATCCCAATGCGGGAAAGTCGGCTTTGTTCAATGCGCTGACCGGCGCACGCCAGAAGATCGCCAATTATCCCGGTGTTACGGTGGAACGCAAGGCGGGCCGTCTGATCTTGCCGAGCGGAGAGCCGGTCGAATTGATCGACTTGCCCGGTTCCTACAGTTTCGACACGGCGAGTCCGGATGAAGAGGTGACACGCAGAGTCATCCATGGCGAATTCGAAGGCGAAGCGCTGCCGGATGTGATCGTGCTCGTTATCGATGCGGCCAATCTGGAACAGCATCTGGTCTTCGCGCAGGAAGTTCTTGAGCTTGGGCGCCCGACGGTGGTTGCTCTGAACATGATCGACCTTGCCGAACGTGATGGTCTCGTACTCGATCCGGCAGCTTTGTCTGAGGCATTGGGCGTTCCTGTGGTTCCCACCGTCGCAGTACGCCGGAAGGGACTGGCGGAGCTTGCCGGTGCAATTGCAGAAGCCGAGACGCATTCAGACGAAAACGCCCATAAGCGCTGGCATATTACGCTGCCCGAACGCCGGTTGGCCGCCAAGCACATGGCGCGCGGGGCGATCCTTTCCAAATCGACCCGCCACACAGTCGAGAATGGGGTCGACCGCATTTTGCTCAATCCTTGGATTGGCCCGGTCATCTTGTTCGGCCTGTTGTTTGTGATCTTCCAGGCGGTATTTGCCTGGGCGACACCCTTTGCCGATGCTCTTGAAGAAGGAGTTGGGGCGATTTCGGCAGTGGTCGCCGATGCAATGGCACCTGGCTTCATCCGCGATTTTCTCACTCAAGGTGTTTTGGCAGGCGTGGGTTCCGTCGTTGTCTTCCTGCCCCAAATCGTAATTCTCTTTTTCTTCATCCTGATCATGGAGGCGAGCGGATATATGGCTCGCGCCGCCTTCCTGATGGATCGCCTTATGGCTGGGGTAGGCCTTTCGGGGAAAAGCTTCATTCCGCTGCTGTCCAGCTTTGCATGCGCCATCCCGGGTATCATGGCGACCCGTAGCATTCCGGATCCGAAAGACCGGCTGACCACTATTCTCGTTGCCCCATTGATGACCTGCTCTGCACGTCTGCCGGTTTACGCGGTGATCATAGCTGCCGTAATTCCCTCAACAACCATCGGGCTGGGGATCGGGTTGCAGGGCTTGGTCCTGTTCGCACTTTACATTGCCGGAATCGTCGGTGCCATGGTGGTGGCACTGGTCCTGCGCAATTCGGTGGCAAAGGGCGCGGCTGGTGGCTTCATCATGGAAATGCCGCGTTATCAGCTGCCCCGTGCGAAGGATCTCGCCATAGGGCTGTGGCAGCGCGCCTGGGTGTTTCTCCGTCGCGCAGGCACAATCATTTTCATGGTCACCATCGGTCTGTGGCTTATGCTTAGCTTCCCTAAGGCAGAGCCGGGTGAAAGCCAGATGGATGCCAGCGTTGCCGGTATGATTGCCGATGGCTTGCACCCTGTGCTGGAACCGATCGGCTTCAATCGGGAAATCAGCCTTGCGCTTGTCCCGGCAATGGCAGCCCGTGAAGTAGCGGTTTCTGCCCTTGCCACGACCTATGCTGTCGATGCCGAAGACGAAGATGTCGCGGCAGAGGGCGTGACCGACAGGATCGCCGCAACATGGAGCCTGCCGACCGCGCTCGCTTTCCTAGCGTGGTTCGTCTTTGCACCGCAGTGTATATCGACCATCGCGGTCGCGCGACGTGAAACGAATGGATGGAAGTGGCCAGCTTTTATGGTCGGCTATCTATTCGCGCTTGCGTATGTGTTTGCGGGACTAACTTTCTGGATTGCTACTGCTCTGGGGCTATAGTCATCCTGTCTCATCTACTGCGGTGGATATTCGCTGGCGGCCCTAGAAGCGGCTCGAAGCCTCGGTTAGGCCCGTCGGTAACAGATACGAAGGGACGATTCGATGGCCGGAAGCCTCAACAAAGTCATGCTGATTGGAAATCTGGGTGCCGACCCGGAAATCCGCAGCTTCCAGAACGGTGGCAAGGTCGCCAATTTACGCATTGCCACCAGTGAGACCTGGAAGGATCGTAACACTGGTGAGCGGCAGGAACGGACCGAATGGCACACCGTGGCGATCTTCTCAGAAGGCCTCGTCGGTGTGGTCGAAAGGTATCTGCGCAAGGGAAGCAAGGTCTATGTTGAAGGCCAGTTGCAGACCCGCAAGTGGCAAGACCAGTCCGGTAACGACCGTTACAGCACGGAGGTGGTGATCCGAGGGATGAACGGCTCGCTCACCATGCTTGACAGCGCGCAAGGTGGCGCTGGTGGTGGCCAGCGTGGCGGCAGCAGTTCATGGGATCAGGGCGGTTCGGGCGGTGGCCAGGGTGGCTGGAATCAGGGCGGTGGCTCGTCAGGCAGTGGTTCGCGCAGCTCCGGCGGTGGTTCGAACTACGACGATCTCGACGACGACATTCCTTTTTAGGGGCAGTTTTCTCAATTCGCTCCAGTCGCTTTCTTCCTGCCTGTGCTACTCCTAGGCAAAGCCCGCATGAAGGGGAACCGGAGCGAAAATGACACCGCTGCTATTCGCCATGGTTGCCAGTTTCCTGGCCGCGATCGGTGCGCGCGATCAATTACTCGTCGCGCGGCTCGCAGGTGTGCTTGGTGCCGCCAATGGGCTTCTGGTGGTGGGAGTGGCAAGTTCGGCTGCGACCGCTGCAATTGCCGCTTGGTTCGGCGGACTGCTGGCGCGGACCATGTCAGAACATGCGGCGACCATGTTTGTGGCAATCGCACTTCTTCTCGCCTCCTTCGAATGTGCCTGGCCAAATCGGGAGCGGACGCCGAAGGAACCAACCCGTTCGCTTGGGGCGGCGTTCATCGTGTTATTCACGCGTCAGCTCACTGATGCTTCCCGCTTCCTGGTGGCAGCTTTTGCTGTCGCCTTGGCATCCTGGCCCTTGGCGGCGATGGGCGGCGCCATCGGCGGCGGCGGCGCAGTCGCAATGGGCTGGGCCTTAGGTGCAACCTTGGAACAAAGGCTTCCTCTCCGCCTTATTCGGATTGCCCTTGCTTTTGTTCTTCTTGGGCTCGCCCTGCTCACCGGACTTTCTGCAAGAGGTGTCATCGCCTAAATCGATCACTGCAACCACTCTTAATCAGGAAACCAGAGAGTATGCTCCACGTTGGTCGAGTGAACTTCCAAACGACGAAAGGGGATATTATCATGGCAGAGCTTGGCAATAATGCGAAGGCTGGGTTGGTGACCGCTCTCAACGGCGCGCTGGCAGATACCATAGCGCTGTATTTCAAAACAAAGAATTTTCACTGGCATGTAGCCGGCCCGCGCTTCCGCGATCTCCACCTACTTTTTGACGAGCAAGCAGCGCAACTGATCGGCACGGTGGATGCTATTGGCGAGCGTGTGCGCAAAAATGACGAATTCACACTGACTTCTATCGGCAGCATCTCCAAGGAGACAAAAGTTGCGGACCAGGATGATGTAACGATTACTGCAGATGCCATGGTGGCCGAACTGCGTGACGACAATCGCAAGCTTCACACTCGCCTGAGCGAGGTGAAGGATGCAGCAGAACAGGTTGGCGACAATGCCACCAGCGGGATCGTGGACGACTGGATCGATCAGTGCGAGGAACGCGTATGGTTCCTCAATCAGACCAGCAAATGAGCACATACCTATTCGTGCTTGATGAAGCCGCCTTTCCCCTTGGGGAAAGGCGGCATCGGTGTATCAGATGACCATGGACAACCTGACTATCGTCGAAGGCCGCACCGATACCGAGATTGCGGAGTGGTTTGCTGAACAGCTGCGTGAAGCGTTTGTAGCGACCGAAGGTTCGGTAACGATCACCGTCCCTGGCGGCTCCACGCCTTTCCCGATCATGGAAGAATTGCTCGCGCATGACCTGGACTGGAAGCGACTCGTCGTCTGGCCCGGGGACGATAGGATTGTGTCCGAAGATCACGCGGCGTCGAACACGGGAAAATTGCGAAAGTTGTTTGAGCCCGCCGGTGCCGAAGTCGTAACTCTTGGCGAAACGGAAGCCGTTCCACATTTCGCGCTCGCCTGGCTTGGAATGGGAGGCGATGGCCATATTGCATCGCTGTTTCCCAACACCGATCCTAAGGTCGATGATCCACGCCATATCGTTCGTCTCACGCCAGACCCGTTGCCGCCGGAAGCCCCCTTCGATCGTGTGAGCCTTACAATGCCTGCGCTCCTTGCAAGTAACAGTCTCGCTTTCGTCATTCGCGGCGATGACAAGCGCCGTGTTCTGGACCAGGCGGTTGCTGGTGAAAGCGATCTGCCGGTTGCGCGTCTGCTTGCCGCCGCGCAACAGCCGGTGACATGCTTCACCTGATCCCCAAGCCTCTCTACCGGGTGGCATTGAAGATCGGCCACCGTGTGCGTCATCACTGGCGAAAATTCAGCGGAATTACTGGTAAGGGTGTAAGCATTATCGCGCGTAACTCCCAAGGGGAAATCCTGCTGGTACGGCATAGTTATGGACCGCAGGGATGGTATTTCCCCGGTGGTGGTGCGGGCCGGAACGAAGCGCCAGACGAAGCGGCCCGTCGCGAAATGCTGGAAGAGACCGGATGCGCTGTCGTTTCCATCAGGCTGGTTGGGATCATAGAAGAAGAAATTTCCGGTGCGCCGCATCAGGCATACATTTTCGATGGTGTGGTGGATGCAATTCCACAGGCGGACGGTCGCGAGATAGTGGAGGCGCGGTTCTTCTCAGTACATGCTCTTCCTGAACCGCTCAGCGCGCGAACCAGAATACGGCTGGAGTTGTCGCAATCGCTGGCCGATTAAAGCAGCGATAGCTGTGCGTCAGGCGGTAGTTCTTCGATCCTGTCATCCTCCAGTTTGGAAAGCGTCAGTCCCATCAACCGGATTGGCATGGGCAGGGGAAGCACGTCTTCTAGCAATACGCGACCGATAGCGGCGAATTCGCTTTTGTTGGAAATCGGATAGTCTACCGTCTTCGCTCGACTGAAGATCTGGAAGTCGGTGAATTTCAGCTTCAACGTAACGGTTCTTCCACGCGCTTCTGCCCTTTCGATATGGCCCCAGACAATATCGATAATATCTTCCATGGTTTCGCGCAGTTCGCTTCCTGATGACAGGTCCCGGTTGAAGGTGCGTTCCCCACCGACCGACTTGCGGATACGACTGGATCGCACAGGGCGAAGATCAATGCCCCGCGCGGCGCGATACAGATAGTCGGCGAAGCTTCCAAAATGGGTGCGCAACCATTCGATGTTCTTTCCGACGAGATCACCACCCGTTTCTATGCCGAGACGGCTCATTTTCTCTGCCCCTTTTGGCCCGACGCCGTGGAACCGTCTGATCGGCAATTTGGCAACGAAGGCCGCCCCTTCACCCGGACGGATTACGCACAGGCCGTCGGGCTTGTTCTGATCGCTGGCGATTTTGGCGAGGAATTTGTTGTAACTTACCCCCGCGCTGGCCGTCAGTTTCGTCTTGGCCCTGATCTCCTGCCGGATTAGTTCGGCGATGCGAGTGGCGCTGCCAATGCCTAGCTTGTCCTCCGTTACGTCCAGATAGGCCTCGTCCAGGCTCAACGGCTCAACAAGATCTGTATGATCATAAAAAATGGCGCGGATCTGCTGGCTAACACCCCGGTATACGTCAAAACGGCTCTTGCAGAAGATAAGCTCCGGACATTTCCTTTTTGCCGTGACGGACGGCATGGCGCTGCGTACACCGAACTTGCGCGCTTCGTAACTGGCTGCGGCCACCACGCCGCGTCCGCTGGAACCCCCGACCGCCACCGGTTTGCCGCGCAGGTCTGGATTGTCGCGCTGTTCAACGCTTGCGAAAAAGGCATCCATGTCGACATGGATGATCTTGCGAAGGCCGTCGGCTTCGCTGTCTTCCTTATCGGTGCGCTTGTCGCAATCGCTCATGCGTGAATAGATAGGGCCACGGCTTGCAAATCGGAACCTTGTCGGCCACGTGACATTTTGTGCGGATGCGAAGTGAACAGTTTGCCGGCGGTGAGCGCCCGATAGCCAACGCCGCCCGCGGCAAGAGTATCGGTGAACGTGAGCTCATCTGGATGATGGCTCTGCTGATGGCGTGCAATGCTTTCGGTATCGATGCCATTTTACCTGCGTTGGACGCGCTTGCTGGCGATCTCGGCGTGCAGGGCAATGATCGCCAGTTCGTCGTCGGGGCCTATCTGCTGGCAGCCGGGATCGGGACTTTGATTCCGGGCGCTTTTGCCGACAGGTTCGGGCGAAGACCAGTGCTTTTCATGGCACTGTTTTCCTATATTGCGTTGTCTATAGCGTGTGCGATGGCTACGAGTTTCAATATGCTGGTGGCTCTGCGCGCGGCGCAGGGTTTCTTCGCGGCAGGCATCATCGCTCTGCCGCCAGCCATTATTCGCGACCGTGTGGGCGGCGACAAAATGGCCCGCATGATGAGCCTCATTTTCGTTATCTTTCTGCTGGTTCCTGCGGTTGCGCCAAGTATCGGCCAAGGTGTTCTGGTTGTGATGGGAGACTGGCGCTGGATCTTTGGCGCGATGGCCGTGGCAGGCACCATCATGACGGCATGGGTGTATTTCAGGCTGCCGGAAACGCTGCATGATGAAGATCGCCAGGATATTCACTTGCCCACGATCGGCCGTAATATGGCAAGTGCCGTCACGCTGCGCGAAACCATTGGTTACACGCTTGGCAGTGCCTTGGTCTTCGGCGGTCTGTTCGGCTTCATCAATTCCAGCCAGCAATTGATTGGCGAAGCCTTCGGTGCCGGCGACAAGTTCCCGATGATCTTCGCCATTTGCGCGGGCTGCATGGCCATTTCCAATTGGTCCAACAGCCGTATCGTTGAACGCTTCGGGGCACGCCGTGTGAGCCATGTCGCACTGTTTGCCTTCATCGCGGTGGCGGCGGCGCAGTTCTGGTTTGCCAGTCAGCCGGATGAAAGCTTGTGGACGTTCGTGCCGCTGATGGCTGCAAATATGAGTCTGCTGGGCTTCATCGGTGCGAATTTCGGGTCGATTGCTCTGCAGCCTTTCAAGCATATCGCAGGTGCGGCGTCATCGGCGCAGGGGTTCTTGCGCATGACCAGTGGGGCAGCGCTTGGTGCATATATTGGCTATCTGTACGACGGGACGGCGCGACCGCTCGCGATTGCGTTGCTTGGCACTGCGGTACTCAGCTTGATATTCGTGTTGTTCAGCGAACGCGGCTCTCTTTTCGGTCCTCCAGAACCAGAGGAAGACTAGGTTTCGGCCTGTAGCCTGCGCCACGCGAGGTCGGCGAATTCGCAGAGCAGTGGTCTGGTGTCGCGCGGCTGGATGATATCCTCGACATTGAAGCGTTCTGCGCTGCGGAAGGGGCTGGTCACCTTGTCTAACCTCGCGCGTATCGCGCTAAGTTCTGCGGCCGGGTCATCGGCGGCTTCGAGGTCGGACTTGTAGGCGACTTCCAGCCCGCCTGCGATGGGCAGGCTGCCCCAGTCGCCCGAGGGCCAGCAATAGCGGTACTGGAATTTTTCGGCATTGCTCATCGCGCTGCCGGCGATGCCGTAGGCGCGACGCAAAACCACAGAGGCGAGGGGGACCGTAGCTTTGTAGATCGCGTTCATGGCCTGGACGCCGTGGCGGATGGTGCCAGCAAGTTCGGCTTCGCGGCCGATCATGAAGCCGGGGTTGTCGACGAGGTGGACGATGGGTAGGCGAAACTGGTCTGCCAGCTTGACGAAGCGTTCGACCTTTTCGCTGGTTTTCGCATCCCACGAGCCGCCGAGATAGGACGGGTCGCTGGCCAAAACCATCACCGGCCAGCCGTCGAGCCGGGCGAGGGCGGTGATGCAGGCACGGCCCCACATGCGGCCGATTTCGAAAACCGTGCCGGTATCGAAGACCATATCGAGGCAGCGGCGCATCGAATAGACCTGCAGCGGGTCGCGAGACACAAGTGAATCGAGCGTATGATCACGGCGCTGAACAGGGTCCGAACATTCCGTTCGGCGGGCAAGCTGGCCGACGTGTTCGGGCATGAAGGAGAGAAAATACCGCGCGCGGGCAAAAGCTTCGGCTTCGTTCGCCACTTCGTCATCGACCACGCCGTTGCGGGTGTGGATGCTGCTGCCGCCTAGGTCTTCCTTGGCCTGCTGGTGATCGGTCGAGCCGCGATAGCTGTCGCCAAGGCCATCGACCACGGCAGGTCCGGCGGCGAAGAGCTGGCTGAGACCCTTCACCATGATCGAATAATGGCTGGCTACGGTGCGCGCCGCGCCGAGACCGGCGGTGGGGCCGAGCGCCAGCGCGACCACCGGCACTGTCTCGAGATTCTTCACGACGTCCGACCAGCCCGGCACTGCGGGGATGTATGTGGCACCGATCTGTTCCAGCGTCCTGACACTGCCGCCGCCGCCAGTGCCGTCGATCATGCGGACGATGGGGAGCTTGAGCTCGTGCGCCATCTTTTCCGCCTGCACCATCTTGCGGCTGATCCCGACATCGGCCGCGCCGCCGCGAATGGTGAAATCGTCCGCCGTGGCGACGACGGGGCGGCCGTTTATCTCCGCCTTGCCGAAGAGAAATGGTGCGGGAAGGACGGACTGAAGATCGCCGTCTTCGTCATAGGTTCCCTTGCCCGCGATCTTGCCGATTTCGCGAAAACTGCCGGGATCGACCAGTGCGGCGAGCCGGGCGCGGGCATCCATCTTGCCGCGCGAATGCTGACGCGCGACCTTTTCTTCACCGCCCATCTGCTCGGCCAGTCTTTCCCGGTGGCGGAGTTCCTCGAGTTCCTTGTCCCAGCTCATTCGTGCCCTCTCTCTTCGGTGGACACGCTCGCAATGAGGGGAGGCTTTGTGAAGCCTTATTCTTCTTTCGGCTCCACAACGGCCAGCACCGCGTCGACCTGCACCTGCCCGCCCTCGTTGGCGGCCAGTTCGGTTACGGTGCCATCGAAGGGCGCGGTGAGGGCGTGTTCCATCTTCATCGCTTCGAGTACCATGAGGCGCTGGCCCGCGGTAACGGTATCGCCCTCGGCAACATCGACCGCAATGACCTTGCCCGGCATGGGCGCGAGAATGGCGCCGTCTCCTGCTGCAGCGGCACCCGATCCACGGGACTGGCGTTCGAAGACGAAGCTCTGCCCATCGGCAAAGACCACGACTCTGGCGGGATCGACAAAGCCCGTCGCGAAGCTGTCCGGGCCGGCACGAGCGGCGGAGGCGGTGCGGGTTTCGCCCTTGTGCGTGAGCGTTGCCGACAGCACGCCGGGGGCATTGAGGCGCAGGCCGATGGGCAGGTCCTCATGGTCTTCGGTTTCGGCCAAAGCGATGAAATCGGCCGCGCTCTGCCAGATATCGTCGTCTGCTTCGTCGGACGACACGAGATTTTCGAGCTTGGTCTCGATAAAGCCGGTGTCGAGATTGGCCTGTTCGAAATCCTCGTCGCGCAGACAATTGGCAATAAAGGCAGCATTGGTCTTTACCGGCCAGATTTCGACATTTTCCGCAATGTCGGCGAGCTGGTCGATAGCATCGCCGCGGGTTTCGCCCCAGACGACCAGCTTGGCCACCATGGGATCGTAGAAAGGCGAAATCCGATCGCCTTCCTCGACGCCGGTTTCGATGCGGCCTTCAACGCCGAGGTCGAAGTGATCGAGCGCGCCGGTCGAAGGGAGGAAGCCGCCAGCCGGATCTTCTGCGTAAAGGCGCGCTTCGATGGCATGACCGTCGATGAAAAGATCGTCCTGCGACAGCGGGATTGCCTCCCCGCTTGCGACGCGCAATTGCCATTCGACCAGATCGACGCCGGTGATTTCTTCGGTCACGGGATGTTCGACCTGAAGACGGGTGTTCATTTCCATGAAGAAGATGCGGTCGGCCCGCAGGCCTTCGCTGGCGTCGGCGATGAACTCGATCGTGCCCGCGCCTTCGTAATCGACCGCCTTGGCCGCGCGTACGGCGGCGGCGCAGATCTCTTCGCGTGTCCCCTCGTCCATGCCGGGGGCAGGTGCTTCCTCGATCACCTTCTGGTGACGGCGCTGCAGCGAGCAGTCGCGTTCGAACAGGTGGACGACGTTGCCGTGGCTATCGCCGAATACCTGTACTTCGATATGCCGGGGCGAGGTGATCCATTTTTCCAGCAGCACCTCGTCATTGGAGAAGCTGGCCTTGGCTTCGCGGCGGCAGCTTTCCAGCATCGCTTCGAAGTCGGCTGCAGCATCGACCTTGCGCATTCCCTTGCCCCCGCCGCCTGCGACGGCCTTGATCAGCACGGGGTAACCGATGGCGTCGGCTTCCTGCTTGAGGCGTTCGACCGACTGATCATCGCCCTCGTAACCAGGAGTCACCGGCACGCCTGCTGCGCGCATCAGCTTCTTCGCGGCATCTTTCAGGCCCATCGCTTCGATGGAAGAAGGCTTGGGGCCAACCCAGATCAGGCCGGCATCGATGACCGCCTGTGCGAAGCTGGCATTCTCGCTGAGGAAGCCGTAGCCTGGATGGATGGCTTCTGCCCCGGTCTGCTTGGCCGCAGCGATGATCTTTTCGCCCACGAGATAGCTTTCGGCAGCAGGCGAAGGGCCGATATGGACCGCTTCATCAGCTTGGCGCACATGCAGCGCGCGGGCATCGGCGTCGGAATAGACAGCGACCGTGGCAATCCCCATCTCGCGCGCTGTGCGCATGATGCGGCAGGCGATTTCGCCTCGATTGGCAATAAGAAGCTTCGATATCATGCGGTCGCGCTAACCCATTTTTCAAGTCATTGCGAGCCGTAGGCGAAGCAATCCGTGTTCACCCCTGTCGGCGTGTATGAAGCTGCGCTATGGATTGCCACGTCGGCCGGTGGGGCCTTCTCGCAATGACTGATAAGCAGTTCTGGGCCTTACCAGCCGGTGACCGGCCGGAAATCGTGTCGGCTCCACAGGATCGGTTCCGAAGGACCCTGCGGACGGTTCACGATTGCTTCGAAGAATGCAGCCGTCATGTGCCACAGTTTTTCCGGGCCGCTGACCCTGGTGCGGCTGTTCCACGCGAGCTGTCCGCGGCTGAGCACCTTGCGTCCGATCGCGCCATAGATGCGCGCTGCGGCAAGGACCGCCCAACGCTGGCGGAAGCGCAGCCGTTTGGCACCGAGTTTGGAGGCAGCTTCGTATTTTTCCATCATGCCGATGAGGCGCGGCATCAGGCTGGCAAGACGGAAGCGGTTTTCGGGTAGGGCATGTTCACCCTGTTCCCAGCCCATTTCCGCCAGCCAGTCGGCGGGCAGATAACAGCGTCCGGCCTGCGCATCTTCCACGATGTCGCGCGCGATATTGGCCAGTTGGAAAGCAAGGCCGAGATCACAGGCCCGGTCCAGCGTTTCGCCGTCATCGGGGTGAACGCCCATTATCCGCGCCATCATGATGCCCACGGCACCCGCCACGTGATAGCAATAGCGCAACATGTCGGTTTCGGTTTTCGGGCTCCACCCCCCGGCGTCCAGCGCAAATCCGGCGATGACGTCGTTGGCTTCATCCAGCGTCAGCCCGCATTCGTCGGCGACGAGGCCGAAGGCGTCGAAAGCGGCGTCGGCTGTCGGCTGTTCCTCGAATGCGCGGCGGGTGAGCACGCGGATTGCCTGGACGCGGTCTTCTGCATCCTTGGGTGTGCCCTGATTGCCCAGCGGACCGCCCTTGTCCTGATTATCGGCAATATCGTCGCACCGGCGGCACCAGGCATACAGCAGCCAGCTGCGTTCGCGCGTGGTGCGATCGAACAGTTTGGAAGCGGCAGCGAAACTGTGCGAGCCCTGTTCGATCGATTCGAGCGAGCGCTGGACCAGCACAGCACGATCCCGGCCGCCGCCGGCGCGGGCGGGGGTGGGACGCAGATAGCGCGACTGGACGAGGGTGCGTGGTTTGTTCAGAGGTCGTCGGCCTTCATCTGAAAAATGGGAGTATGCGGCTGGTATGCTTCCATACGGTTAAGCAACCCGTCGAGCGTGGTGTCATGCACCAGAATATTTTGGTGAACGGGCCGCACAAAGCCGATTTCCGCCATGTGGCGATTGAAGGCGATCAGGTGATCGTAAAAGCCGAAGGCATTGAGCAGACCGACCGGATTGTCGTGATAGCCCAGCTGTGCCCAGCTCATCGCTTCCCACAACTCGTCCATCGTGCCGACCCCGCCAGGGATAGTGATGAAGCCGTCCGAAAGGTCGGTAAAGCGCTGCTTGCGTTCGTGCATACCGCCCACGGTGTAGAGTTCGGTGCAATCGTGATTGGACATTTCGCTATTGGCCAGGGCATCGGGGATCACACCGATCACCTCGCCACCGGCCTCCAGCGCGCCGCGCGCGGTGGCGCCCATCAGGCCCAGCCGCCCGCCACCATAGACGACACCGATTCCCCGCTGCGCCAGCCCCTTGCCCACATCGTAAGCAAGCTGGATGAAGCGCGGATCTGCCGGCGAAGCGGAGCCGCAATAGACCGCCAGACGGTTCATACTTCGGGTCATGCCAAATCCTCCAGCATCAGTCCGGCAGTCGCTTTGGCGCTGCCGACCACGCCGGGGATGCCGGCGCCGGGGTGGGTCCCTGCCCCGACGAGATAGAAATTGTCCAGGACGTCATCCCGGTTGTGCCCGCGGAAATAGGCGCTTTGCGTGAGGACGGGTTCAAGGCTGAAGGCGCTGCCCATGTGCGCGTTGAGATCGGTGGCGAAATCGCGCGGGGCATAGTGGAACTTGGTCACGATCCGGTCCTGCAGGCCGGGGATCAGGCGACGTTCCAATTCTTCGAGAATGCGCTGTTCCAGTATCGGGCCGGTTTCGTCCCAGTCGACGGCAAGCTTGCCCATATGGGCCACGGGCACGAGCGCGTAAAACGTGCTCATCCCTTCGGGTGCCATGGATGGATCGGTGACCGTGGGGTGGTGCAGATAGATCGAGAAATCCTGGGGCAGCACGCCGTGATCGTAAATATCCTCCAGCAGGCCTTTGTAGCGCGGGCCGAACAGGATCATGTGGTGCGGAATGCCGGGCCAGCTGCCCTCGATGCCGAAATGGACGACGAACAGGCTCGGGCTGTAGCTCTTGCGCGACAGGCGCTTGGCGTAATCGGCCCCGCGTTTCGATCCGGCCAGCAGATCCTTGTAGCTGTGCATGATGTCGGCATTGCTGGCGATGGCATCGAAGCGCTGTTTCCAGCCGGACCGGGTTTCCACCTCTGTCACCTGTTTGCCCAGCGTGTGGATCTGGACAACCGGATCGTTCACTCGAACGGTGCCGCCGAGCCGTTCCAGATGCTGGACCATACCGGCAATCAGGCGGTTGGTGCCCCCCTTAGCCCACCAGACGCCGCCGTCCACCTCAAGCTTGTGAATGAGGGCGTAGATGCTGCTGGTTTTCATCGGGTTGCCACCGACCAGCAGCGTGTGGAAGCTCAGCGCCTCGCGCAGTTTCTCGTTATCGACATAGCTCGACACCATCGAATAGACGCTGCGCCAGGCCTGCTGTTTGGCGAGGGCAGGTGCGGCCTTGATCATCGATTTGAAATCGAGGAAGGGCACGTGGCCCAGCTTGACATAGCCTTCCTGATAAACCGCTTCGGAATACTCCAGGAAGCGCTGGTAACCTGCCACATCGGCCGGGTTGAGCTGTGCGATTTCGCGGAACAACTGCTCTTCATCGTTCGAATAATCGAACTGCGTCCCGTCGGGCCAGGCCAGCCGGTAGAAGGGCATGACCGGCATCAGCTCGACATCTTCGGCGATATCGTGGCCGGACAGTGCCCATAGTTCTTTCAGGCAGTCGGGATCGGTGATGACAGTAGGGCCGGCGTCGTAGGTGAAGCCCTCGCGCTCCCAATAATAGGCACGGCCGCCCGGCTTGTCGCGCCCTTCCACGACTGTAGTGGTAATGCCTGCCGATTGCAGCCGGATGGCAAGCGCCAGCCCGCCAAACCCCGCGCCGATCACGCAGGCGGTTTTGCCGGTTGTAATGGTGGAGGCGGTGTCGCCCGTGTAGGCGGGAGAGCTGGTTTCTGCGATCATTGCTGCTTCTCATGGACGAGCGGGCCGCCCTTGCCAAGCAGCGCGCGGACTGCTCCGAACACGGAAACTGGCGGTTTTCCCGAGAGAATGCGCAGTTTGTCCCCACATGTCGGTGCACCGGCATAAAAACGTTCGATCAAGGGCTCGCGCAGGCGATAGAAGCGTTCGAAGATGCGATAGCGTTCTTCAGGTCGCGCGGCATCGAACAGCATCCGGCCAAGCTGGCGGAAAAACCGCATGGCGCGCCAGTGTTGCTGCGCGCGTTTTTCGAAGAGGGCGGCAAGCTGTTCGCCGGGGAGCGTGGCTTCCCGCGCCAGCACCAGCGCATTCGTGACTGCGAAAGGAAGGGTGTAGCTGGTGAGCGGATGGGTAAAGCCGCCCCGCGCGCCGATATGTACGACCCCAGGCTCGCCCAACCCGTGCCGATAGGCGGCAAAATCGCCGCCGGTAATGACCGGCAGGATGCCCGTTTCCCCCCCGATGATATCGCCCTGCCAGCCCATTGCGGCGCAGTAGCGGTCGATACGGTCTGACAGGGCGCTGCCGTCCAGCACCGGGCTGTCGGCATAATATGTATCTTCGACGAACAACTCGTCATGCCCCAGCGGCAGCGTATAAACGAAACGATAGGCTTCGTGCTGGGTCACCCGCGCATCCATCACGATCGGGCGTGCGAGACTGTGCGGCCCGTCGGTGCGCAGATGGCGGCCCATGAAGACCTGCCATCCTCCGCGAAGATGGAGGGAAGGTTCGAAGTCGCGGCAGTCCACCACGGCGCGGGCAGGGATATGGTCGCCGTTTTCGAGCATGATGCCTCCGGCCGATAGGGCCGTGACGCGGCTGTGCGTACGAATGGTCTCCCGAGGCAGCTCGCGCCGCAATGCCGCGTCGAAATCCTCGCTGGCGAGCGAGCGATAGGGCGAGTTGAGGACCCGAGCGTGGGCGGGGAAGAACACTTCGTAGCCTGTGTCCCATTCGGTCTTTTGAAAGGGAGCGAGCAACGCTGCGCCGTCATCATCAAGATCGCTTGCGAACCAGCTCCAACGGTGGTTTCCACCAAATCTGTCGCCAGCTTCGAAAAGAGCGATGCGTAATTCTGGATGTGAGCGCTGGACGGCCAGCGCCGTCAGGCCGCCGGCCAGCCCGCCACCGACGATTGCCATATCCATCATACGCTTGGTCATCCTGACATGGCTTAGAGGCGAAGTATGCAATCGACAATCGCCGACAGGGCGGCGGGAACATGAGAACCAACAATGTGTTGCAATGCAATATAGGGAAAATCGAGGGAACTCACATGAAAGCCATTCTTGCCGCTGCGAGCGCTGCCGTTGCTCTGTCTGCATCACCTGCCTTCGCTCAGGAAGTTGAAGACGGCGCTACGCTGGGCAATACTTCTGAATCGACCGTCTTCGACGGCGACTGGCTGAGCGTTGGCGTGGGGGCGATTTACGGGCCAAGCTATAAAGGCTCGGACGATTATGTCTTCTCACCTGTCCCGGTCATTCAGGGGAGCCTGGGCGGTGTAGAGATCAGCCCACGCGCAGGCGGTCTATCACTCAACTTCATTCCCGCGAGGGACGGTGAAGTGTCCTTTTCTGCAGGTGTGGCGGGCAAGATAAGCCGCAATCGTGCATCTCAGATCAAGGATCCCGTAGTCGAAAGTTATGGCGAACTCGACACGGCAATCGAAGTGGGGCCGAGTGTAGGTGTCAGCGTACCAGGGGTGCTAAATCCGTATGACAGCCTGAGCTTCGGTCTCGATGCGGTTTGGGATGTCGCGGGTGCGCACAAGGGCATGACTGTGAATCCGTCCATCACCTATTTCACTCCGCTCAGCCGTGGCATCGCGGCAGCCCTTTCGGTCAGTGCCACCCATGTCGATGACGATTACGCCGATTATTACTATTCCGTCCCGGCAGGTGGCCCGCTGCCTTCCTACCAGGCTTCGGGCGGGTTCGAGAAGGCAGGTGTCACACTGTTCGGGGCCTTCGATCTCGATGGCGATGTTACCAACGGTGGCCTGGCGATCATAGCAGTAGGTGGGTATTCGCGGATGCTGGGCGACGCTAAGCGCTCCCCCTTCACTTCAGTACAGGGCGATGCCGATCAGTGGATGGGCGCTGTCGGGATCGGTTATACATTCTGAACCAGCTTTATGCTTGCCCTGATTGATCGGGGCAGGCATCCCTCCCGTATCAATGAGGGGGGAAGTCCATGAGAACCGCCGCTTTGCTTGCGTTAGGCGCAGCACTTGTTACCACGCCCGCGCTGGCTGATACCACGGTCATTCATGCCGGAGCGCTGATTACCGATGCAGCCAGTCAGCCGCGGGGAAAATCGACAGTCATTGTCACCGACGGGCGTATCGCCAGTATTGAAGATGGCTTTGCCGATGCTCCTGCAGGGGCAAGTGTTGTCGACCTCCGCGACAAGACCGTGGCACCCGGTATGGTGGATCTCCATGTTCATCTGACTGGCGATCCAGGCGGGGATTTCTGGAAAAGCGCGGTTGAGCCCGATGAATGGGACGTAGTGGTCGGGGCGAAAAACGCCCGTTTGACGGCCTTGGCCGGTTTTACCACGGTGCGCGAAGCAGGAAGCGGGCGTGCATCTGCTTTCGCACTGCGCCGCGGAACTGAAGAGGGCCTGATTGCAGGTCCGCGCATTCTTGCTGCTGGCCCCGCACTTGCAATAGTAGGCGGTCACGGAGATGTGAACGGGTTCCGCCCTGAAGTGAACGAAGTGCTTGATACGGGCTTCACGTGCACCGGCCCGGTTGAATGTGCGGCCAAGGTTCGCCTCGCCAGTCAGAACGGCGCCGATGTTATCAAGATCACCGCGACCGGCGGCGTCCTCAGTCAGCAGGGTCGGGGTCTTGAAGCGCATTTCAGCGATGCTGAAATGAAGAGTATTGCCGATACCGCCCATTCGCTAGGGCTGAAAGTCATGGCTCATGCACATGGGGCCCGCGGCGTGGAGGCAGCAAGCCGAGCGGGTATCGATACGATCGAACACGGTACCTATTTGGATGAAGCCGCCGCTCGCGAAATGAAGAAAAACGGCACTGTTCTGGTGCCGACCCTCATGGCCTTTCAGGGCGTAACCGAGCGGCTTGGCAAGGGCATTTACACGCCAGTGGTAGAAACCAAGATACGCGCCGTTGCCGAAACAGCCCGTGTCTTCATGGGCAAGGCCAGGCAATGGGGCGTTCCGATCGCATTTGGCACTGATGCAGGCGTATTCGGCCACGGACGCAATGCAGGCGAATTCACGCTGATGGTGGAACAGGGTATGGGCCACCGTGAAGCGTTCGCCGCCGCAACAACCAATGCCGCCAGGGTGTTGGGGATGGAGAACGAAATCGGTCGGATTGCTCCGGGATATTCCGCCGATCTCATTGCTGTGGGTGGAAATCCTTTGGAAGATACCGCCACGCTTGAAAATGTCAGCTGGGTGATGGTTCGCGGCAGGGTGATCGACTGAGCTGGAAATAGTGTCCCGGGTATGGGGCCCGCTGCTGATCGAAGACTATCCGCTATTCGTCGCATGATGTGCTTGCTCGCCACACATGTGGCGTGTTGTATCGTTGCAATACAGATAGTAGGGGAATCGTGATGAAACTCGTCCGCCATGCTCTAGTTTCGGGCGCAGCTCTTTCGCTAGCCCTTTCGGCCGCTCCCGCAGGTGCGCGCGACACTCAAGAAGGCGCTGCAACAGCGCCGGAAACGGCCGAACATGACAAACTCTTCGCGCTGTTCGCCGATGCAGACGAACGGGAGCTCAAGCTTAACCCGGTCGGCGCGCTGTTTCGCGGCGATATGCGCTATGCTGATCGGCTGGGCGATTACCTGACCGACGAATATCTTGCCGCGAGCAAGGCAGACAACGCGACGAACATCGAGATGCTGGCCCGCATCGACCGCAGCAAACTGTCGGCCACCGACAAGCTGGCCTATGATGTTTTCGCTTATAACCTGCAGCGCACGCTGGCGGGCTTCGCGCCAAACATCATGGCGGCAACGCAGGTGCGGCCGGTCAACCATTTTGCAGGCTTTCACACGTTCTATCCGAATTTTGCCAGCGGGCAGAGCGCAGCCCCGTTCAAGACCGTGACTGATTATGAAAACAATCTGAAGCGCCACAAGGACTATATCGCCATTACGGACCGCGCGATCGGAAAGTTCCGCGAAGGGATGGCGAGCGGCGTTTTTGAAACGAAACTGACGATTGGCAATGTGGTCCGCCAGCTCGATACGCAATTGGCGATGCCGGTGGAAGAATCGCCGTTCTTCATGCCGGTGAAGAACTTCCCCGACGGTTTTTCGGATACAGACAAGGTGCGGCTGACAGAAGAATACAAAAAAGCCACTGCGGAAATCTATGCCGTCCATGAGCGGTTGCGCGATTTCCTGCGCGATGAATACATGCCTGTTGCACGCGATACGGTCGGCCTGTCCCAGATGAAGGGTGGGGCAGAACTCTACAAGCATCTGATCGAGGACACGACTACGCTGCCGCTGGAACCCGATTACCTGCACCAGCTCGGTCTATCCGAAGTGGCGCGGATCAAGAGTGGGATGGAAGAAATCAAGCACGAAGTGGGCTTCGAAGGAACACTCAACCAGTTTTTCGACTATGTTCGCACCGACGCGAAGTTCAAGCCAGAAAGCCGCGAGGCGCTGACACAGACCTATTACGATATCGGCAAGCAGGTGGATTCGAAGATTGGCGAGTATTTCTCGCTCGTCCCCAAAACCCCGCTCGAAATCAAACCATACGAAGAATATCGGGAAAAGTTCGAAGCGGGCGGGTCGTACAATTCGGGTGCACCCGATGGATCGCGCCCGGGAACGTTCTATTTCAACGCATACGATCTGCCGAGCCGACTGACGACGGGTAACGTGACGCTGTATCTGCATGAAGGCGCCCCAGGGCATCATTTCCAGATCAGCCTTGCGCAGGAAAATACCGATTTGCCTGCGTTCATGCGTTTTGGCGGCAACACTGCCTATGTCGAAGGCTGGGCGCTCTATGCCGAAACGCTGGGCTATGAGATGGGATTCTTCGACGATCCATGGAACCGCTATGGCACGTTGCAGGACGAACAGTTGCGGGCGATGCGGCTGGTGGTCGACACCGGGCTGCACGCCAAGGGATGGACTCGGCAGCAAGCGATCGACTTCATGCTCGAAAACAGCGGCATGACCGAAACCGAAGTTGTGGCTGAAGTGGAACGCTATATCGCCATTCCCAGCCAGGCGCTGGCCTACAAGGTCGGGGCGCTGAAGATACAGGAACTGCGCAAGCGGGCCGAAGAAGAGCTGGGCGATAAATTCGATATACGCGAATTTCATGCACAGGTGCTTGGCACGGGGAGCCTTCCGATGCCGGTGCTTGAGGAGAAAATTGATCACTGGATCGCCGACAAGGCCGCGTAGAAGGGGATTGGCTCACGTCCCGGCTGGCTAGTGTGTTGCTGGCAGGCTAATCCGGCGCAAGATTTGGTAAAGTGCGTGGAGAGCGCGGATGGAGTGGCTGCGCGATGCGAATTGGCTGACGCGGGATCGCGTGCGTGGTTATGCTCTCCTGCTGTGTCTCGCTGGCCTCGGTTCGGTAGTCTACGCTTTTACTGAGGCTATGGGCCCTGTGGGGACCGATTTTCTCGCTTTCTGGGGTGCCGGGCATGTGACTGTGGCTGGCGACCCCGGGGCCGCCTACGATCTGGCGGTTCAGGAGCAGCTTCAGACTGCGACGGGCAGTGACGGATGGTTCGCGTTCGTCAATCCACCGCCGTTCCTGTTCGCGGTGGCACCGTTTGGCGCTTTGCCATTGCCGATGGCATGGATTGCGTGGGTTGCGGTGACCTGGGCGCTGTGGGCATGGGCGAGCCTACGTGCATTCCCTCGCCTTGGGCCCTTGGTGATCGCTTATCCCGGCGCGGTGATGGCAGCGATGCATGCGCAGACCGGTTTGCTTACCGGCGCGCTGTTGGTTTTCGCCGCGTATCAACTGGATAGACGCCCCACATTGTCCGGCGCGGCTATCGGTGCGCTGGTAATCAAGCCCCATCTTGCAGTGCTGGCGCCGCTCTGGTTTGCAGCGGGCCGCAGGTGGCGCGCCTTTGTCGTAGCCGGTTGTGTGGCGTTGGCTCTGATTGCAGCTTCAGTGCTGGTATTCGGGCAGGACATTCTGGCCAAATATGCCACCAGCTGGCGCGCGAGCGAGGCGCTTTTGGTAGGCATTGATCGGGACTTCCTGCTGCGGATGTCCACCTTCTTTTCGCAGACGCGACTCATCGCGGGAGACGTGTCTGCCGCGTTTGCAGGAGGTGTATCGGCAATAGTGGCATTGGCTGCAGCGACCTTTGCGTGGCGGCGTTTCCGCGGCGATGCACAGGCAACCGGCGCGGTCGTCCTGGCCGCGACGGCGCTCGCCTCACCCTATCTATTCAATTACGATTTGCCGTTCCTGATCTATCCCACGCTGTGGCTTGTGATGCAGGGATTGGAACGCGGTTTCCGGCCCTTCGAGAAGGCCGGCCTCGCCATTCTCTATTTCGCACCCTTTGCCACACGGGCGCTGGCGTTTCCCCTGCAGATCAATCTCATGCCGGTGGCAGCGCTCATGCTCCTGGTGCTTGTGTGGAGCCGTGGAGGAGCACGCGCGGGAACCTTGGCTGACGAATAGGGTTTTTATTCTTCAGGACGGTGGGAGAGATTTCATGGAGGTTTGCCATGCCTAGTTTGTCCTTCCACAGCAGCAGCCCCGACCGGTGGGCCAAGCCAAAGCCATATAGCGACAGTTCCCTTCGCTATCAGATGCATGGCAAGATTCTGCCAATGGAAGAACCGGGCTTCTTGGCCCGTCTGTTCGGCAAGCGCTGAGGTTCAATCGTACAAAGAATAAGGGGCCGGAGGTCTGATTACCCCGGCCCCTTTTTATATGCCTGTCGAAGACAGTCAGTATTCTTCAGGTTCTTCGGGCGTGTCTTCGGTGTGGGTAGGCCCGGCATTGCGTTCGCCCTTGGCCAGCTTGAACACAACGCCGCTCAACAAGGCGAGTGCCAGCAGGTTCGGGAGAGCCATGGCCGCGTTGGAAATGTCGCCGAGGCGCCACACCAACTGCGATGGCTGTGTCGCCCCGATGAAGATCGCCACGCACCAGATCACTCGCCAGATGATGTGCAAGACTTTCTCGCCGCCGCGGGTTGAGCCCGGAATCCGGTCGTAGAGAAAGGTTATCGCCCGCTCGCCATAATAGCTCCACGTCAGCAAGGTGGTGAAAACGAACAGGATCAGCGCCACCGAGGCCACCAGCGTTCCAAGTGGAATGCCCGCGATGAGCGTGGGGAACGCCGCGGCGAAGGCCCCGGAAGTGGTTACGAAGCCGGACATTTCCGTCGTGCCAAGGTCGGATTGCCAGACATGTTGAACCGCCTGCCCCTGATAGGTGAAGTCGCCCTCAACCGTCAGGATTACGAGCGCGGTCATCGTACAGATCACGATAGTGTCGATGAAGGTGCCTAGCATCGCCATACGGCCCTGCTGTTCGGGATCGTTCGTTTGTGCCACCGCGTGTGCAATGGCTGTCGACCCCTGGCCTGCTTCATTGGAGAAGAGGCCACGCGCAACACCGGCCCGGATCGCGATGATGATCATCGCACCTGCAAAGCCGCCGCTTGCGCTCTGCATGTTGAACGCGCCGCCAAATATGCGACCAAAGGTTTCCGGCAGGTCCTGGAAGTTCAGGATCAGCGCGATAAGAGCCATTGCGATATAGGCAGCCGCCATGAACGGCACGACCTTTTCAGCGACGTTGCCGATCGATTTGATGCCGCCGATAATGACGACGAACACCAGAATGGCGACGATCAGACCGCCCAACCAGCGTTCGATACCGAACAGTTCATTGAGACCGCTGGCCACTTCGTTCGACTGGATCGAATTGCCGGTTACCAGAGCGGAAAACAGTGTGCCGAGGCAGAAAAGTATTGCCAGCCACGTCCACTTTTTGCCGAGACCCATCATAATGTAGGTCATCGGCCCGCCGCGCAGCACACCGTCACTGGTCTTTTCGCGGTAGCGGATGGCAAGACTGCCTTCCGCAAAACCGAGCGCCATTCCGAACAGCGCGGTAATCCACATCCAGAAGATGGCGCCGGGCCCGCCCAGTGCGATGGCCGTGGCAACACCGGCGAGATTGCCGGTCCCGACCTGACCTGACAGCGCGGTGGAAAGTGCAGCGAAAGGGGAGATTTCACCCGCGCCAGTGCTTTTTCTGCTTTTGAACAAGCCGGCAAAAGCGCTGCCGAGATTGCGAATTGGATAGAACTTCAGCCCAACCATGATCCACAGGCCGATGCCGAGAAGCACGATCGTCATCGGAGGGAAGGGCAGGACTTCTGCCCCGTTCCATGTGCCGACCCAGATAAAGTCGGAGATATTGGTGACCGGCTCGATCAGCCGCTCGCCCAGACTTGCAGTCTGGCCTGTTGCCATACGAAAATTCCCCTCAAGCGTCCGATTAATTGCAAGAAGGGCAGGCTAGTAGCACTCGCAACGATTGCAAAGGGGGCTGTGGGTTAAGTCCCCGGGTTGCCTTTTGATGCCCAGCAAACTAGACGCAAACACGTCTTCCGACATTGGGATCGATTAAATGCCCCTCCCGGTCTTGAACCGGGACGGCGAGAAACCCTACTTGAAAGGGGCGTGGCGGAAGGCGACACGATTTTTTACGCGAGAGACGTGAGCGATGGCAGACGAGAAGAAAACCAGCCCGGCGGAGTTCCTCCGACAGGTTCAGGCCGAAGGGCGTAAGGTCGTATGGCCCACGCGCGAGGAAACTGTGCGCACGGCGATCTTCGTTTTCATCATGATGGTCATCCTCTCGGTCTTCTTCCTTGGCGTCGATTCGCTGTTCAGCGCAGTCGTGCGCTGGCTGCTGACCCTCGCCTGAGCCGCAATTCTACAGGATAGTTAGAAACACATGGCACGCTGGTACATCATCCACGCTTATTCCGGGTTCGAGAACAAGGTTCGCGATTCGATTATCGCAGAAGCCGAGCGTTTGGGCCTTTCGGAAGGCGTCGAGGAAGTTGAAGTCCCGACCGAAACCATAACCGAGGTGAAGCGCGGCAAGAAGGTCCAGATCGAACGGAAGTTCATGCCTGGCTATGTGCTGGCCAAGCTGAACATGACCGACGATGTATACCACCTCGTCAAGAACACTCCGAAGGTGACTGGATTCCTCGGCACCAACAACAAGCCGCAGGCGATTTCCGACAAGGAAGCTGCGCGCTATTTCGGCGGTGTGGAAGAGGCCAAGTCGGCACCCAAAACGCAGGTTTCCGTCGATTACGAGATCGGGGATCAGGTCAAGGTGCTCGATGGACCTTTCGCCAGCTTCAATGGCCTCGTCGAAGAACTCGATTTCGACAAGCAGAAGGTCAAGGTTTCGGTTTCGATCTTTGGGCGTGCGACGCCGGTCGAGCTGGAATTCGAACAGGTCGAACTGGTCAAGTAAAAGACGGACCGCATTCGATTATCGATAGGGCCCTGTCCGACACAGTCCGGACGGGCCTTTTCTTTTTGATCAGTTGCGCAGCGCCTGCTTTTAAAAAGTCGGTGTTCCAGGGTTTAGCTTGCCTTCGAAAGCGGGGATGGGGCGAGCCGCCCCTTCAGCCTCTGTTCGGGCGACACCGTTCTTTTCGATATCGTTGATCAGCCAGCGCATCTCGTCGATTTCCTTGCGCTGCGCCCGGATTATGCCATCGGCCAGCCGGCGTACACGCACATCCTCTATATCTGCTCGTTCACTGGTCAGCAGAGCGATCGAATGGTGCGGAATCATGGCAGACATATAATCGCTGTCGTCGATGGTCGCCTGACTGCGAACCAGGAATAGTGCGACACCGAACGTCAGGGCGGCAACCGCAATGATGACGAGATTCTTCGCGCGATTTTTGTACATCCCCCACATGAAAGCCAGCATGATCACCGCCATCACCGCACCCATCACGAACGTCATCCAGAATCGGGTTTCGCTCCAGAACACATGTTCGGCTGCATAGGTGTTCAGATACATCAAGCCGAACATGATGACGGTTGATGTCCCGACCATCGCCATGAAACGCCTGTAGTTCCCGGCATGCATATCGTGAGATCCGGCCATGGAATTCTCCTTTCCGTCCATCAACGCTTCGTTTTGGAAAACAGATCGATCAATTCGCCGAATTTCTCACGTTGTTTGTCTGCGTCGCCCGAAGCGATTGCTTCGGCAATGCAGTGGGACGCATGGTTCTTGAGGATTTCGTCTTCTGCGCGGGCCAGCGCAGATTTCACCGCCTGCAACTGGTGAAGTATGTCGATGCAATAGCGATCGTTTTCAACCATCTGCGTGATTCCACGCACCTGCCCTTCGACCCGCCGTAGGCGATTGACGATCCGGTCCTGTGCTGATTTTTCAGCCATATCAATTCCCGCTTGAAAGATACCCTAGGGGGGTATACCTGCTCCGCGATTGGAGAAATTACAAGGCGGATGGCTAAACTGATTTCAACGCGCAGGACACTGCTTAAAGGTGCTGTGGCCTTTGGCGGTGCTGCTGCAATGCCCGCTTGGGCGCGGGGTATTGCGCACAGCCCTATTCGTCAGGGCTTCGATGAAGTGTCGGGACGGATAATCGATCTCGCTGTAACTGAAGGTAAAGCGGAAGTTGCGGGCCGGATTGGTCATGCCTTCGCAGTGAACGGCAGCATTCCCGGGCCGCTGGTGCGGCTAAAGGAGGGGGAGCCCGTGACCCTGCGCGTTGCCAATCATCTAGCGCAGGACACATCGATCCATTGGCATGGCCTGCTGGTGCCGTTTCAATTCGATGGCGTGCCGGGCGTCAGTTTTCCGGGTATCAAACCGGGCGAAACCTTCGTTTACGAATTGCCCGCGCTGCGCCAGTCGGGGACATATTGGTGGCATAGCCATTCGGGGCTTCAGGAACAGGCCGGGCATTACGGGCCGATCATCGTCGATCCAGCGGGGCCCGACCCGGTGCAGGCCGATCGTGACTATGTGCTGCTTTTGAGCGAATTCACGCCACTCCATCCGCATACGATCATGGCCAAGCTCAAGAAGGGCGAGGAATATTTCAACCGTCAGAAGACCAGTTGGACGGACAATTATCCGTTGAGTGCCAAGGATCGGCGGATGTGGGCCGGCATGCGAATGATGCCGACCGATATCGCCGACGTGACAGGTTCGACCTATACCTATCTTGCCAACGGCCATGCGCCCACAGACGGACTGGAATATCTGTTCCGCCGGGGGGAGCGCATCCGCCTGCGTATCATCAACGGCAGTGCGATGACTTTCTTCAACATTCGCATTCCGGGGTTGCGGATGGTTGTGGTTCAGGCCGACGGAAAGAACGTGCGTCCGGTCGAAGTTGACGAGTTCCAGATCGGCACGGCAGAGACCTATGACATCATCGTCAAACCCACTGGTGAGGCGCATACGATCGTGGCCGAGGCAATGGACCGCTCGGGCATGGCCGTCGCAACGCTGGCATCGCATCCCGGCGCCCGGGCACCCGTACCAGCGCTGCGGGATCCGGTGCTGCTCACCATGAAAGACATGGGGCATGGCGGCATGGACCACTCAGGCATGGGTCACTCCGGTGGCGATCATTCGGGGATGGACCACGCGGCCATGGGCCATAGCGCGCCGATGGAAGAAATGGACCACGGGGCGATGGATATGCGCGATACGTCCAAGCTGCCGCCGAATGTTGCCGTGACCCCTGGCCTCGATATGGTCAGTGCCGATCCAACGAATCGCATGGGCGACCCGGGTCTTGGTCTCGACAATGTGGGCCACAGAGTTTTGACTTACCGGGACCTCGTCGCGCTTGAAGCGAACGATGATCCACGCGATCCGGGCCGCCACATGGAAATCCATCTGACCGGCAATATGGAACGGTACATGTGGTCCTTCGATGGCAGGAAATTCAGCGCTGTTACCGACCAACCCATTCGCTTCGCGTATAATGAGCGGGTTCGGGTCAAACTGGTCAACGACACGATGATGGCGCACCCCATCCATCTGCATGGCCACTTCTTCGAACTGGTCAATGGCGTGGACCGGATGCACCAGCCGCAAAAGCACACTGTCATCGTCCAGCCCGGGGGAAGTGCGACATTCGATCTGACCGCTGACGAGCCGGGCGACTGGGCGTTTCACTGTCACCTTCTCTATCACATGCATGCTGGCATGTTTCAGGTGGTCACGGTTGCTTCAGCCGGGAGCGCGGCATGAAGCTCGCACTGCTTCTCCCCATCGCTGTCGCAAGCTGCAGCACTGCCGCAATCGCCCAGCACGAAGGGCATCAGGGCCATAGCGCTCATAGCGAGCCCGGCTTCGGGCAGCCTGTAGATCATACGGAGATGGACCACTCTTCGACGGCTGGCACGACGCTGGATCATTCGGAAACAGGCAACAGTTCGGTACATCCCCAGACCAGTGGCAATGCGGAAGATCCGGTCGAACCACCTGAGAGCGGGCCTCCGCGAGCGGCTGATGCGATCTGGGGTGCTGACGCCATGCGGGACAGCCGGGCTGAGCTTGCGCGAAATCACGGGCGAATGGCGCTGGCGTGGGTTCAAGCAGACCGGCTCGAACTACGCGTTCGGGAAGGTCGCGACGGATTTCTGTGGGATGCGCAGGGCTGGTATGGCGGCGACATCGACAAGCTGTGGATCAAAAGCGAAGGCGAGGGCGAATGGGACGGCTCCCTCGAACGTGCCGAACTGCAGGGGCTCTGGTCGCATGCCATTGGTCCGTGGTTCGATTTGCAGGCAGGAGTCCGGCAGGACCTGACGGGGCCTTCGCGCACCCATGCCGTAATCGGCGTGCAGGGGCTGGCACCATATCTCTTCGAAGTGGATGCGGCCGCCTTCGTGTCGAACAAGGGTGATCTTATAGCGCGGATCGAGGCAGAACTGGACCAGCGCATTACCCAGCGCCTTCTCCTTCAACCGCGAGTGGAGCTGGCACTGTCGGCTCAGGATATTCCCGAAATGGGAGTGGGTGCCGGTATCGATCATATCGAAGCAGGCCTGCGACTGCGTTATGAACTGGTGCCTGAATTCGCGCCGTACATCGGTGTGGAACAGGAATGGAAACTGGGCGGCAGCGCCGATTTCGCCCGCGCCGAAGGTGAAGATGTCACTGTTACCAATTTCGTGGTGGGCCTTCGGTTCTGGTTTTGACCCGCTCGGTTGTTGCTGGGCGAATCGTTTGCATTCAGCAGGAAATTCGCTATGTGCGCGCCTTCCCAAGTCATCTTCGGGAATTAGTGCGGGAGGCTCTCTCAGGCGAGCCGCTTGACCGCTTACCATGAGCTACGGTTCGACAGTGCCGTGGCAACAGTGAGAAAGGAGGCCATTCATGGCCAAGAAGATCGACGGCTATATCAAGCTGCAGGTGCCCGCCGGCACCGCCAATCCCTCGCCGCCCATCGGCCCTGCGCTGGGTCAGCGCGGCGTGAACATCATGGAATTCTGCAAGGCGTTCAACGCCGCGACCGACAGCCTCGAAAAGGGCATGCCGATCCCGACGACGATCACTGTCTATGCGGATCGTTCATTCACCTTCGTCACCAAGAGCCCGCCGGCCAGCTTCCTCATCAAGAAGGCCGCCAAGCTCAAGTCGGGTTCGAAGGAGCCTGGCAAGGTTTCGGCCGGATCGATCAAGCGTTCGGCGTTGACCGAAATCGCCGAACAGAAAATGGCCGACCTGAACGCGAACGACATCGAACAGGCTACCAAGATCATCGAAGGCAGCGCGCGTTCGATGGGCCTCGATGTGGTGGAGGGCTAAGATCATGGCAAAGCAGACCAAGAAGCAGCAGATCGTCGCCAAGCTCGACGGTGAAAAGCTCTATAGCGTTGACGAAGCTCTCGCCACGCTGCGTGAACACAAGGCAAAGTTCGACGAGACCGTTGAAGTCGCGATGAACCTCGGCGTCGATCCGCGCCACGCCGACCAGATGGTCCGCGGCATGGTGTCGCTGCCCTCGGGCACCGGCAAGGACGTCCGCGTCGCAGTCTTCGCCAAGGGCGACAACGCCGACAAGGCGCTGGCCGCCGGCGCCGACAAGGTCGGTGCCGAAGACCTGATGGAAGACATGCAGAACGGCAACCTCGACTATGACCGCGTGATCGCCACGCCGGACATGATGGGTGTCGTCGGCCGTCTCGGTAAGGTGCTGGGTCCCAAGGGCCTGATGCCGAACCCGAAGCTCGGCACCGTGACGCCGAACGTGGAACAGGCCGTGAAGGACGCCAAGGGCGGCCAGGTCGAATTCCGCGTCGAGAAGCAGGGCATCATCCACTCGGGCATCGGCAAGCTGTCGTTCAATGATGACGACCTGAAGAAGAACTTCAAGGCGCTGACCGATGCGATCGTCAAGGCGAAGCCTTCGGGCGCCAAGGGCAAGTATGTCCGCAAGGTCACGCTGTCCAGTTCGATGGGCCCCGGCCTCAAGGTCGACCTTGAAGAGGTTGAAGGCGCCTAACTTTCGCGTACAATTGCTGCACTAAGCGCAGCAATTCCATCCCCTTTGGGGAAGCGTTAAGAAAAGGCCGGAAGGTGTGAACCTTCCGGCCTTTTCTTATGCTCTGCTTGCGCGCGAAAGCGGGCTGGGTGGGGCGAGATCAGCTACCGCACTTGCGCCACGCTCGGATAAAACGAGAACGGCAAGCGCCAGCCGTTCATGACCCTCCGTAAAGGGTGTTCGAGACAATTTGTTCGGCCACCCGCACTGCGCTGCGAAGCTCGCTGACTGGCATGGATGCTGCACTGGTCGTTTCGCCGATTTGGGGCGGTCTGCTGGCGAAGGTCGCACCTTTCGCCCCTGGTGTCTCCGCTATCGTTCGACAGAACTTTTCGAAGCGGGCTCGAACGATTGAATTGGTTCGTTTGCGCTTGCGACACATCAACTCAAAACTGTGGCACACGATATTGAAGAGCGGATGGCCCATATCCACGCAATGCCTGAGCGCAGCTGTCATTTCCCAATGAGAGATTGCAGTGATCTGAGCGTGGCGTTTGCCACGAATACTGCGGATCGTACCGATGGGAACTTCTATGGTGCCTTCATGCTGTGAGACATCCTGATCTGTTTCGCCAAGCGAAATCCGGCATTCCGATCCGGTGATTCCCGGCGCATGACTGCTGTCATATCGGATACCAGCCCTCGCCAGCGCGCGTAGCGTGCAGTCATTTGCACCGTAATTGCCGGCGCGGAATGCGGTTGGGGCCGGAGCACCGGCGCGTATGAGATAACCGCACGCAATTTCCAGCAGCTCGACCTGCTCGTCTTCCGTAAACTGATGCATGTTGCGCCCCGTTCTCCCGCGAAGGGGGTTGGCGTCACCGGCGATTTTCAGCCATTCAGAGTGAAGATGGAGTTGGACTTCGTGGCCACGTTTGAGGATCGGCTGGACAACATCTTCTATTGCGCCAATTCCCCATACCAACGCAGGCATGGGGTCGACGAAGAAGATGCCTTTCATGCCATACTCTTCCATCACATCCATCTGGTAGCCGATGCCCACGGCACCGAACTCTGTGACGCAAGAGATAGAGCGATCGAATATTTCCTGCCGGGCATGCAGACCCAGCCTTGCCGCAAGTCTGGCGGAGTATTCCGTGTCAATGGTCATGAAGACTGCGGTCATTCTGCAGGTTTAACTCGCAGGGGGTAACAGTCAAATCAGACCGAATATTTTGTATCAGATTCCCCCGGCGGTGAAATCGAAGCCTGCCGTGGCAAGCCCATCGCACAGGCTGTCGACACAGCTTTTCAACTCTTCCGCGCTTGTTGAGCGTACCACGAAATTGGCGCCGACGCGGCCTTCCCGAAAGAACGGGTAGCTGCCGATCTGGCATTGGTCGTGAGCCTTTTCGACCTGTCGCAGGATATCGGCGACTTCGCTTTCGGGCGTCCAGCATCCGATTGTCTCGGAAAGCAAAGGTGCCCCCCCTTCCAGCGTCCCCGTCAGTGCGTCGAGCATGCCCGCCGTGATGTGAGGCACACCGGCCATAAGGTGGATATTGCCTAGCTTGATGCCGGGGGCCCCCGACATGCGATTCGGGATCAACTCTGCCCCTTCCGGAACGCGGGCCATGCGCAATCGCGCATCGGTGAGACCGCCCGGTTTGTCGGCATAATATTTTTCCAGAATTGCACGTGCTTCAGGGTGAACCACCACACCGACACCCAGCGCTTCGGCCACTGCATCTACGGTAATGTCGTCATGTGTGGGACCGATACCGCCCGTGGTGAACAGGTAATCGTAGCTTTCGCGCAGCGCATTCACCGCCTCAATAATGCGGGCCATCACATCCGGAACGACCCGCACTTCGGCGAGCCTGATTCCCTGCACCTGCAACCAGCTGGCGATTTGGGCGATGTTTTTGTCATGCGTTCGGCCGGACAGAATTTCGTCGCCGATGACGACGAGTCCTGCAGTATAGATGCGATCGGTCATAATGAATGGCGTAACGCGGTCGGCGGACGATTACTACTCCGCAGCTTCGAGCTGTTCCCCCACAGATCGGGTATTGGCACCATGTCGACGGAATTCGAGCAAACCATCATCGACCGGGTCCTGTTTCATCCGTTTGCGGTCCACCACATATTCCTGATTGAGCCGCCAGGGATAGGCGACGGCATTACGCGGCATGATATGCTTGCTGCGCTGGATATATCCTGACGAGAAATCGAATATATCGTCCTCCTCGATCATCGCTTCGGCCTGCGGTGTCAGCACCGGCTCAGTGACATCGACGCCCTTGGCCTTGCTTTCGTTGAGGACCCGGCAGATGAAGTCCGAATTGATATCCGCCCGGAGCGTCCAGCTTGCGTTGAGATAACCGAATACCACTGCGAGGTTCGGCACGTTGGAGAACATGCAGCCCTTGTAGTAGAAGTGCTGTGCGAGATCGATTGGGCGACCGTCCTTAGACAATGCGATTTTCCCAGCCACGGCCAGCTTGAGACCGGTGGCAGTAATCACGATGTCAGCGGGAAGGAAACGATCATCAGTCAGCCGCACACCACCTTTTTCGAAGGCCTTGATGTGACCGGTTACGACATCGGCCTTGCCATTCTTTAGCGCTTCGAAAAGATCATCGTCCGGAACCAGGCAGAGCCTTTGATCCCACGGATCGTAGGGCGGGGTGAAAGGCGCCAGATCGTAATTTTCGCCCATCGTTTTGCGAATGCGCTTGTGCAGCCCATCCTTTACTTTGTCGGGCTTGTTACGCGCCATCTTGAAAGTAAAATCCTGCATGGTGATATTCTTCCACCGCGTGATCCGGTAGGCAGTCTTTTCCGGTAGGATCTTGCGCAGGAAATTGGCGACTCTGTCCTTGGCTGGACGGCTGAACATCCATGTCGGTGTGCGCTGAAGCATGGTGACCTTGGTGGCCTTGTTTGCCATCGACGGAACGATGGTAACGGCGGTCGCACCCGACCCCACGACGACAACCTGCTTGTTCGTATAGTCCAGCTTGTCAGGCCAGAACTGAGGATGAATAATCTGTCCTTCGAATTCGCCGAAATCGAAACCCGGATCGTATGGTTCGTCATAGTCATAGTATCCGGAGCCCAGATATAGCCAGTTCGCTGTCAGGTGCTTGTATTCGCCATCGGTGGTTTCCAGCGTGACGTGCCAGCGCCCTTCGCTTTCGCGCCAATCGGCTGAAACGACTTTGTGGCCGAAGCGGATATGTTCGCGGATACCACGTTCATCGACGATCCGGTCGAGATACTCCAGAATAGACGGCCCGTCTGCGATCGATTTCTCATGCCTCCATGGCTCGAAATCAAAGCCCAGGGTGTGCATGTCGCTGTCGGATCGGATGCCAGGATAACGGAAAAGATCCCAGGTCCCGCCAAGATTTTCGCGGCGCTCCACAATGACGAAGCCGTGGTCGGGTGCCTTTTCTTTCATGTGAGCAGCCATGCCGATGCCGGAAATTCCCGCACCGACGATCATAACGTCGAAATCGGTCGCCGTATTTTTCATGTCACTCTCCCAAGTCAGAGGAGCCTAAACCAGAGTTTGCTTCAGCGCCAGCCTCGGTTGCAGGGCGCAACCTAACTTGCCTCAATCGATAGCGACTGATGAACGGTGCGATTGGGGTTGGAAAGCAGAGTGATGACAGGACGATATACGCTTCTATCGTTCGCCGCCGTCTATCTCGCGAACAATGTGTTCCAGCACGCTGGGGTGCAGCGGCTGTTCGAATTCGGCACCTACCGAATAGCCTTCGCGCCATTTAACATTCGCGGGGATCGGGCCGACATTGCCAACCTTTACGAAAATTGCCGCATCTGTCTGGAGTACTGAAAATTTATCGAAGAATTTGCAGCCATATTCGGAAATATCCTTGATCCACACGTCTCGCGCGGTCCCTTGTTGCGCACGATAGCGCCCTGCAACGGTCACGGTATGCCGCGGCTCCCTGCGAGAATTCCTGAATATTTCCATCCTTCGTGCTGTCCCCTGAGGCAAGATGGCGGTAGCGAAGGCAATCGAGAAGCGCTTCGTTCTCGCTTTCGTCAAGCACCTGCGTTAGGGCTGCCATCTTAGGGGAGAGCCGGTAAAAAATGTCTAACAGCGATAAGCTTGGGCTACGGAGGGTGACTTCTATCGACGTTGCCGAACGCGCCGGAGTTAGCCAGTCGACTGTCAGCCGTGCGCTCTCCGGAAGTGAGACAATTACGGAGGCAACCCGCCGCCGGGTGGAGCTGGCTGCCGAAGAGCTGGGATACCATGTCAATGCGCGTGCGGCCGGCCTGCGACGTGGCGAGACGGGAACCATCGCGATTGTCGTGATCGGTCGCGAAGGGCAGGGGCCTGCGGCCATCAATCCATTCTACTACAGCCTGCTGGGCAGTACCTGCGCAGCCGCGGCGGAGCGCGGATATGAGGCACTGGTATCTTTTCAGGCGAAGCCGGACGAGTTTTTCGGGCACTATGTGGCGCGCCGGCAAGCGGACGGCGTGGTGGTTATCGGAACGGCGAGCAACGAGGCGGCCTGGGACTATTTCCGCACCTGCGCGGAACAGTCCAAGGGGATGGCCTTCTGGGGCTCCCCCTTCGATGACAGCGTTTGGGTACGCTCCGACAATCGCGAAGGTGGACGGCTTGCCGTCGAACGGCTTGCGCGGAGCGGAGCTAGCAAAATTGTTTTCGTTGGCGACACAACATCATCGCAGCGTCAGTTCCGCGAACGTTACGAAGGGTATCGCGACGCCATGGAAGCTGCCGGGCTGAATCCGGTCGAAGCAGTGGTCAGCCAGGGCGAGGATCGCGTGGTGCAGGGGCGCAATGCGATCGCGCAAATGGTCGATAGCGGCAGTGGTTTCGATGGGTTGTTTTTTGCCTGCGATGCCATGGCGCTCGGCGCGCTGGAGGAACTGGCTGCCCGCGGTATTTCCGTGCCTGGCGATGTCGGGGTGATCGGCTTCGATGGATTGGGGTCCGGGGAATTCAGCGCACCGCCGCTCACAACCGTTGAACCCGATTTCGCGCAGGCCGGCATGTTGCTGATCGATACGGCACTTGCTGTCGAACAAAGCCGCCCGGAACGACGGGTTTCGGTTCACCTCGTCGAACGCGCCAGTGTGCGCTGACCTTCGCAATCGCTTTCGGGAGACCCTGATGAAGACCAGTATCGCCTCCGTCCTTGCCGTTCTTTTCTCCAGCCAGGTTGCTTATGCGCAGGATTCTCAACCGAGCCCCAATCCGGTCGAGGAGCAGGAGGTAGATGCATCGTCGCAAGACGGGCCTGCCGAAGGCAGTGGTCAGTCTGTCCAGGCAGCCCCGGCGACAGCAAACCCGGCAGCCGAAAGCGCAGACGGGGAAAAGTGGGACGTTACCGCGCCACGCGGGGCGACCATCCGTCAGGTGCCGATCCGTACCGACGAAGGCACTTGGATGGATGTCGATGTTTCTCCAGACGGTCGGATGCTAGCCTTTTCCCTGCTTGGCGATATCTACACCATGCCGGTCACGGGCGGGACGCCCACCCGCATAGCGGAAGGGCTGGCGTGGGAAGTCCAGCCGCGCTTTTCTCCGGATGGGCGCCGCATCGCATTCACTTCCGACCGGGGCGGTGGGGACAATATCTGGATCATGAATGCCGATGGTTCGGATAAACGCCAGTTGACCAAGGAGGATTTCCGCCTGGTCAATCAGGCAAGCTGGTCGCCCGATGGCAGTTACATCGTGGCCAAGAAGCATTTCACCACCCAGCGTTCGCTCGGCACCGGCGAGATCTGGATCTACCATGTTTCCGGTGGAGGAGGCGTGCAGCTTGTGAAGCGGGCAAGCGAAGCCCTGCAGAAAGAGCTGGGTGAACCCGTCTACTCACCCAATGGCGAGGCCGTGTATTATTCACGCAACGTCACATCGGGCCCGATTTTCGAGTACGCGCAGGATTCCACTCAGGGCACGTTCGCGATCGAGCGATACGATCTGGCAACGGGAGAAGTGACCACTGCGGTCAGCGGTTATGGCGGTGCGGTTCGTCCGCAGCCTTCACCCGATGGCAAGAGTATCGCCTTCATACGCCGCGACAAGGATCAGACCGAACTGTGGGTCAAGGATCTGACCAGCGGTCAACAACGCATGATCTATGGCGATCTGGACATGGACATGCAGGAAACCTGGGCGGTTCATGGCTTCTATCCGTTGATGGACTGGATGCCGGATGGCGGCTCTATCGTCTTGTGGGCGGGAGGAAAGCTGAAGCGCGTGGCTGCCGATGGCAGCGGCGCCAGCGTTATCCCCTTCAGCGTCAACGACACGCGCGGCGTTGCCAATGCCCCGCATCCCGTAATCCCTGTTTCACCCGATAGTTTTACGGCCAAGATCCCGCGGTTCACCACCGTATCGCCCGATGGACGTACGGTAGTGTTCGAAAGCCTTGGCAAGCTGTATGCGAAACCTGTGGCTGGAGGCACCGCACGGCGGCTGACATCGGGTAATGATGACGCGCTCGAACTATGGCCTTCGTGGTCGCGCGATGGCCGGCAACTGACCTACGTCCGCTGGACCGATGACGGCCTTGGACAGATCATGATCGCCAGTGCCAATGGGTCTAACGTACGCGCGGTTACGCGTATGCAGGGCCATTACGCACAGCCCAGCTTCTCGCCTGATGGCAAAACAATCGTCTTCGAAAAACGCTCGGGCGGTTATCTCACCTCTCCCGAGTTTTCGGAGAATGCGGGTGTCTACAAGGTCAGCGCTTCAGGTGGCACGCCCACCTTGGTGGCGCGCGATACCACAGGCCCGCAATTTGGTGCGCAAAGCGATCGCGTTTTCATGCTCGGGCGCAAGGACGGAAAGCTCCAGCTGCTTTCGGCCACTCTCGACGGTGAAGCGAGACAGGTTCATGCCGAAGGCGAACTGACTACCGAATATCACGTCAGTCCACGCGGAGATTTCGTGGCGTTCCGCGAAAATTACGAAGTGTTTGCGATGCCGCTGCTGCCGGGCGGGCAGGCGGTTACGGTGGGTGAGAAAGCCAGTTCTCTACCGGTTGTTCGCGCGTCAAGGGGCGGGGCGGATTACATCGGCTGGACCGAAGGTGGCCAGGTTCTGACCTGGTCGATGGGCCCCGTCCTGTATCGCGCAAGTCTTGCCGCGATGTTCGCCAACGCGCCGAAGGACAAGGATGCCCCGGCTTTCGTGCCGCCAACCACTGGCACCTCGCTGGAACGCACTGTGGCGGCGGACAAGCCGCGCGGAACTGTGGCGATCGCTGGTGCAAAAATTCTCACCATGACCGGTGACGGTGCGGGTGAGATCGCCGATGGCACGATCGTCATAACCGGCGACAGGATCGCCTCCATCGGTCCGGCATCCTCCGTGCGGATACCGCAGGGTGCCACGGTGATAGATGCTGCCGGCAAGACCATTATGCCGGGATTGGTGGATGCTCACGCTCATGGCCCGCAGGGGGTGGGGGATCTCGTGCCGCAGCAGAACTGGTCACTTGTCCAAAATCTGGCGATGGGCACCACGACGATTCATGATCCATCGTCGAGTGCCAGCATGATTTTTTCTGCCTCGGAGCGCCAGAAAGCAGGCAGAATGCTTGCCCCGCGTATCTTCTCGACCGCAGAAGTCGTCTACGGAGCGAAGGCACCTGGCGTTTATGCGCGTATCGACAGTTACGAAGATGCGCTGGCCCATATCCAGCGGATCAAGGCGCAGGGCGGCATTTCGATCAAGAACTACAACCAGCCCCGTCGAGAACAACGCCAGCAGGTTGTGGCGGCGGCGCGCGCGGAAAACATGCTGGTCGTGGCGGAAGGCGGTTCGCTCTTCGGCATGGACATGAACATGATCGCCGACGGCAATTCGACAATCGAACATAATGTGCCGGGCGAAGTTTTTTACGAAGACGTCCTGCAATACTGGGCCGGTTCGCAATCCAATTATACGCCGACATTGGTTGTGACCTATGGCGGGCTGGCTGCGGATCCGTACTGGCGCCAGGCGACCGACGTATTCGACAATCCGCTGATGGTTCACACGCCACCCCGCCAGCTGATCGCCGCAACAGCGCGGCGGGTCAAAGCGCCCGAGTGGGCATTCGTCGATGACGAGGCTGCCCGTGAGGCAAGAAAGCTGGCTAAGCGTGGCGTGAAGGTTAGCATCGGCGCACATGGCCAGCAGGCGGGCGTTGGGTCGCATTGGGAATTATGGAGCTTCGTGCGCGGCGGCATGACCCCTGTCGAATCTCTTCGTGCCGGCACGATTGAATCGGCACGATCTCTCGGCATGGATCGCGATATCGGCAGTCTGGAAGTCGGCAAACTGGCGGATCTTGTTGTCCTCGATGCCGATCCGAGCGCAGACATCCGCAATTCGGACAAGATCGACCGGGTTATGATCGGGGGCCGTCTATACGATGCCAAAACCATGAACGAGGTCGATACCGGCGATGAAAAACGCCTGCCCTATTGGTGGGAATAACGCCTTGGGCAGCGCGGTATTCGATAACGCGCTGCAGCCCTTTTTGAAGCCTTCAGGAAGCCGCCCTGATCTGCCCCAGAAATGCATCGACGCGGCTCTTGAGGGCGCCGGCCTGCTCTTCGAGTTCGCTTGCCGAATTGAGAACCTGGCTGGCTGCCGTTCCTGTCGCCAGACTGGTTTCGCGCACCTCTTCTATATGAGCTGACACTTCGTCCGTGGAGCGTGCAGCAAGGTCGATGCTACGGGCGAGATCCTGTCCGGCGACCGATTGTTGATCGACCGCGCTGGCAATGGATATCGCCGTCGATTCCAATTCCTTGATCTGGCTGGCGATCGACCGCAAGGCACCGACGCTGGCACCGGTGGAATGCTGCATGGCGCGGATCTGGTCCGCCACTTCTTCCGTGGCGCGGCTGGTCTGGGCGGCAAGCTCTTTCACCTCGCTTGCAACGACCGCAAAACCACGGCCCGCTTCCCCGCCACGGGCAGCTTCGATGGATGCATTGAGTGCGAGAAGATTGGTTCGCTGGGCAATCGATTGAATGAGTTCGACAATCTGGCCGACCTGATCCGCCGAGGAAGCGAGGGCTGAAATGGTTTCGTCTGCGCCGTTCGCAGCGTCGGTAGCTCGCCGTGCAAGATCCGCGGAATGCGATGCCTGTCGGCTGATTTCGCCAATCGACATCGCGAATTCATCCGATGCGGCTGCCGCAGATGTAGCGCCGCTGTTGGCCTGTTCCATCAAGGACGTAACGCGCTGTGACTGACTGGATGCCTGTTCGGCCGTCGCCGCCATGCCAGAGGCGGTCGCATTGAGCTGGCTGGCCGCGGCGGCTACACCGCCGACCACGTCGCCGATGCCGTTTTCGAACTCATTCGCCATACGCATAAGTTCGTCCTTGCGAGCTTTTGCATTGGCTTTGCGGTCGGCAAAGAGTTCGTCGAGCTTGTGGCCGGATTTGAGGAAAACCTCGAAGGTTCGGGCAAGGTCGCCGATCTCGTCAGCACGATGAGTGTGAGGGACTGTGATATCGCGCTCGCCCCTGGCAAGGCGCGCCATGTCCTCGTTAAGCTTTCGGTACGGGGTGACGACATGCTGCAGCAGAAAACGCAGACCAGCGACGCCCACGACCAGCACAACGCTCAGAGTTACGAGCAGCAATACTTGCGCAGTCGTGGCGAAGGAGGGGAAAAGGAACCCGAACTGCGCGATCATCGTAAGCAGCACCATTGCACCGAGCGCAAACATGCAGGCGCTCCTGGCCTTGGTGGCCAGCGGCTGTTCCAGAAACCACTTGCTCAATCCGCCCATCGATCGCTCGTTCGCGTGATTTGTTATTTCGACATCGGCTATCTCGCGGGCGAGTTCGTCGGCCGTGATCGAACTATGTGCATTCATCCCGAACATTCCCCTTAAGGTGATCTAAACCTTAGTGCGAAATTACTTGAGATCGCGTTAAGGTAACCGAAGACAGCGCAGGCTAGGTTTGCACCCGTTTCATGCGACCCTGCTATCGGTAACGGCGGTCTTTCTGTTTGGCCCAACCGGCTTGCCGAGATGCTGCGCGATGTCTTCCGACGGCATGGCCTTGAAATAAAGCCACCCCTGAATCTGATCGCAGCCTGCGGCGCGGACCATATCGGCCTGCTCTTCGGTTTCGACGCCCTCGGCGGTTACCCCCATTTTCATGGCGCGAGCGACAGTGATGCTGGACAGCATCATTGCCCGGCTTCCCTCGTCCTGACCTGCCTGAACCACCAGACTGCGGTCGAGCTTCAGCTTTTCGAAACGGAATTGGCGCAGAAAGCCAAACGATGCATAGCCTGTGCCGAAATCGTCCAGCGCGATCCGCACTCCGAAGCCGCGAATGACTGCGAGGCTGCGTTCGGCAACCACGGGATCCAGCACCAGGCAGGTTTCGGTTATTTCGAGCTCGAGCCGATCCGCCGGAAAGCCGGTTTCTTCCAAAATCTGTCCGAGCTGGACCGGGAATTCCAGATTGCGCAATTGCGCTGCGGAAATGTTGACCGATAGCGAGATATCGCTCCACTCGAGAGCATCGCAGCAGGCCTGGCGCAAAACCCACAGGCCGATCGAATTGATCAGCCCGCTTTCTTCGGCGACAGGTATGAAAACATTCGGACCGATACGTTTGCCGTCCGGCCGTTCCCAGCGCAGCAGACATTCAACCGACACGATCTTGTGCGAAGTGCTGTCGACCAGCGGCTGATAGTGAAGGCGGAACTCGTCATTGGCGAGCGCGCTCCGCAACTCGTCGTCCATTTCCTTCAGCTGTTCGCGGCTTTGATCGAAGGCGGGATTGAACCAGGTGCAGCGCATCTTGCCGCCCCGCTTGGAAGCATACATCGCGATATCGGCGCGGCGTAACAGTTCGGATGATGAAATTTGATCCTGCGGCGCGCGCCGAGCCAGACCGATACTTGCCCCCAAGGTCAGGCGCCGGTCTTCGACATGAATGGGTTTCGCCAGCCGTTCTATCACGCGACGGCTCAATCCTTCCAGCAGCGTTCCGGCCACCGGCCCTGCAATCATCATGGCATATTCGTCGCCGCCCAGGCGATATACGCTGGCTTCCCCGTCGCTGACCTTTTTGATGATTTCCGCGCATTCACGGATTGCGGCATCACCGACGAAATGGCCGTAGTGATCGTTGGTGAGCTTGAACCCGTCGAGATCGATCATCGCAAGGGCGACTTCATGTCCTTGCTGGAATTCATCCTGGATATCGCTGTGCAACGCACGGCGGTTGGGCAAATGGGTCAGGCTGTCGCTGCGGGTCAGGCGATCGATTTCGCGCAGGTGGCGCAGGCCGGAATAAATGCTGGCTGCCGTGGTCAGGCCGAAGAGAATGGAGCCAATGGCAAGAATGTTATAGGGAGAGGTGAAGTTCTGCAGCCGATTGGCGATTGCTACCGCCAATGTCGCGATGAAGATCGCGGCCAGAGCCACGATCGGGCCAAAGATAATGGTCCGCAATCCAGCTTTCTCATAAGAAGTCTGCGAACCCACAGTCATATTGGGCCATGTGCTCCTGGTTTTGCGACCTTGTCCGCGGGCCTAGAGAGCATTCGCTAAGGAACGGTAAAACCCTGGTTTACCGTGCTGCTGCCCGTCCATTTGTTCAGCCAGCTGTGGCTTGGGACGGGGTGAAGGGCCGCTCTTTTACAGCAGGGGTGTAGAGCGACGGGCCGCAGGCCGACGGCTCGAAGCGTTCGGTCTGGCCGACCACCGTTTCCCCAGCGCCAAGCATCAGCCAGCCGTCCTTGGCTGTTCCGCTCGCTAGCCGATCGAATGCGGTCGAGCGTGTTGGCGGATCGAAATACAGGAGCACATTGCGGCACATGACCAGATCGAACCGGCCGGGCGAGGGTGGATGGTCGAGGATATTGTGTTGCTGGAACCGCGTCATCGAGCGGATTTTCTCCGACGCCTGCCAGCTGCCTTTGGATTCGGCGAAGAAATTGAGCATCTGTGCCACGCTGATGCCCCGCTGGATCTCAAACTGCGTATACAGTCCATTGCGGGCAGTCTCGATGGCTTTTCCCGAGATATCCGTGCCGAGAATATCTATCTTCCAGCCTTTCCAACGCGCCGGCTGTTCTGCAAATATCATTGCCAGGCTCAGCGCTTCCTGACCGGTCGAGCAACCGGCCGACCATATGGACAGGCGTTTCGTCGCCTCTCGCTTGCGGGCCAGATCCGGCAGCACATGGTTTGCCAACTGGGCAAAATAGACCTGATCGCGAAAGAAATAGGTTTCGTTGTTCAACAGCGCTTCGACCACCTTGGTGGCAAGGCGCTGCTCGCCGGGACGTTCGAGCAGGCAGGCGAGATGGTCGACATTCTCGATGCCCAATTCGCGAAACAGGCCGGATAAGGCGCTCGATACTCGCCAGCGTCGGCTTTCGGTCAGTTGCTGCCCTGTGCGCTGGGTAAGAAGTTCGCCAATGATCCGGTGCGAGGCGTCGTTTATTTCCATGCGGTCGCTCCCGCGCTGGCCACAAGCCTGTCGGCAAGATCTGCCGGGGGCAGCACAGCGTGGGCGAGACCCAGTTCTGTCACGGCACGCGGCATGCCCCAGACGGCGCAGCTTTCCGCATTCTGGGCAAATATCACTCCGCCTGCCGAGACGAGCGATTGCGCACCGTCGGTTCCGTCCCGGCCCATGCCCGACAAAAGAACCCCGGCGACATGGCCATCGAATGCCTCTGCAAGCGTTTCGAACATCGGGTCGACCGAGGGCATGCACCCGCTTTTCACAGGATGATATGCCAGGCCCAGCACATGACGGCCCATGGACCTGCGGACCACCATGTGACCGTGACCCGGTGCAATGTAGATTTTGCCACGTCGGATCTCGACGCCTTCATCCGCAAGGATTGCCGGTCGATCGGACGCTGTTTCTACCTGTCTGGCGAATACCGGAATGAAACTGGTAGGAAGATGCTGGGTAATCAGGATCGGCAGATCGAAACCCTGAGGAATCTGGCGCAGAAACAGGTTGAGCGCATGGATGCCGCCGGTCGAAGCCCCGACCGCAACAATCTGGGGCGATTTGCGGATACGCCGGGCGAGCGGTTGGGCAGTGGCAGCTTTGGCAACTGGCGTCGGCTTGCTGCCCTTCAGGGCGCGGATCTTGCCGAGGAGGTTGTCTTTGTAATCATTGTCGAATCCGCCAGGCCGGGGTTTCAGCATGGTATCGGCAGCGCCGAGTGACAGGGCTTTGACAGTTGCCTCTGCACCATCTGCGGTAAGCGATGAAACGACCAGAACCTGCGTGTTCGGGACCGCCTCCATGATTTTCGGAAGCGCTTCGATTCCGCCCATGCCTGGCATTTCCAGGTCGAGCAGAATTACCTGCGGCCTGGCTGTGGCCAGTTCGGCAATGCCGCGCTCCGCCGTGCTGGCTGTCGCCACAATCTCCATGTCGTCTTCCAGCTTGATCATGCGGGAAAACGCCGTGCGCACGGTCAGGGAATCATCGATGATCATGACCCGGATCGGGTCGGCAAAGGATTTGCGTGAAGGGGCCGCCACTGCGTGCTCTGGCCTTAGAAGCGCGCCCATATCAAACCACCTCAGGCCATGCCGACAAGCTGTAGCTTGATCTGCAGTGTCTCGTGGTCGAACGGTTTCATGACATATTCGTCGGCACCGGCGCTGATCGCTTCGCGAATATGCGCCACGTCGTTTTCGGTGGTACAAAAGACGACTTTGGGTTTGTCGCCACCCTCGCGCGTACGAAGCTGGGTGATGAACTCGATCCCCGTCATCACCGGCATGTTCCAGTCCAGAAGAACGACATCGGGCATCGCCTCGTCACATCGGTCAAGGCCCTCCTGGCCATTCTCCGCCTCTTCGACGTTGAACCCGAGAGTTTCGAGAATATGCCTCGAAACTTTCCGAATGACGCGGGAATCGTCGACGACAAGGCAGGTTTTCATTTCAATGACCTTCTGGTGCTTCCGGGCGATTCGTATCGTGGTTGGGTAACTATTCGCTTAAGCTGCCTGTACGAGCGGCCCCTTCACGAGAGCTTCGACATCGATCAGAAGGGTGGGGCCGCCATCGGTTTCGACCATGCCGCGAGCCGCAGCTTTCCAGCCAGGTCCGAAGCCGCCCGGAACTTCGATCGGGTCACTTTGCGCTTCACTGACGTCGTAAGCGGCATCGACCAGCAGGGCGTAGAGATGGCCATCGACATCCACGACAGCGGCACGCTGTCCGATGATGTGGGTCTTGCTGTCGAAACCCAGCGCCGCTGCGCAATCGATCACGGTCAAAGCCTGGCTGCGCAATGCGGTAAGCCCCCGGATGAACGTTGGTACGCCCGGGATCGGTGTGATGTCTTCGATCTCGATAACCGACTGCACGCGGACGGCAGGGATTGCGGCGCGGTGCTCGGCAATCAGGCACATCAACAAGAGTTCGCTCATGCCGTTTTCCCAGTGGTTCCTTGCGTGAGTGCCGCCATCAAGGCTGCGCGATCGTAGCGATAGATGCTGTCGCAATCGTGGTCGGAAGCCTCCGGTTCGGGCCGCAGGTGGATCACCCGGCGCGCCGGCCCGTGGGTTTCATCCACGCTTTCCCCGAACCGGATCGCAACATCGGTTTCTTCACTGTCGTCGGTGGTGATGCGATAGCCGGCAGCCTCAACCAACGGGGCGAGGATGGTGTGGGCCCAATCGTTTTCCGCAGGCAAACGGCACGACAGCGGTTGAGGAATGCTGCGGCATGCGCGGCGGGCGGCAAACAGCGCATGCCCATCGATGACCGGAACGGGGCGATCATCGATCAGCGTTACCCCTTCGACCGACGGATCGGTGCCGGAGGGCACGATGTCGCCGTCCATGCTTGCCGCATCGATGACCTCGCGAACGGCATAGACAATTTCGCTTTCGCCGTCCGACAGGCGTAGCAGGCGGCATTTCTCTTCCGGCAATTCGCCAAGATCGTGACCGGCCAGCGAAAGAATTTGCCCATCGACGACCACTTGCGCCCGTGCCCCTTCGATGTCGATTGCGGCGCGCGATACCGTATCGATCCGGCGAACCAGGTCGAGACGCACTGCCCGTCGACGGCCATCCAGGCCGATAAACAGCATGATCGGATGGGCTTTACGGCGTTCTACCTCTTTGTCTTCGATCACATGCGTGGCGCTGCGCATTTCGTTCACCAACCCTTGCGCCATGGCAATATTCGGAAGATCGAGAAGCAACATCGGTTTGCCATCGTCCAGCAACGTCGTGCCGGCGTAGAGGCCCGTTTCCATGATCGCAGGCGCGATCGGTTTCACCACGACATCTTCGTGATCGTAAACCCGGTCGACAGCGAGTGCGAAGACATCGTCGGTGGCAAGACGGATGAACGCAAGCGTCTTGCTCTCCCATTCCACTTCCTCGTTTCCCTCGCTATGGAGGATTGAATCCAGAGACAGGCAGGGTACGCGCTTGCCGCGAAAGGTGACCAGGCGCCGTGCCCCGGCGTCGGCGAAGTCGACATGATCGCTCGACCCGAAGACCAGTTCTTCAATGTAGCTGCGGGGAATAGCATACCGCTGACCGCCGCTGCTTACAGTCAGGGCGGCAATTATGCTGAGTGTGAGCGGCAGCTTCAGAAAAAAGCTCGTGCCTTCTCCGGGTGTGCTGGATACGCTTATTGAGCCGCCGACACGTTCGATATTTGCGCGTACAACGTCCATTCCGACGCCGCGCCCGGACACCGAGCTGACCTTTTCCGCCGTCGACAGGCCCGGTTCGAAAATCAGGTAATGCTTGCGGCGTGTCGACATCCCGTCAATTTCCGACTGACTGTAGATGCCAGCAGCAACGGCCTTTGCGGCAAGGCGATCGGTGTCGAGCCCGCGCCCATCGTCGGTAATGGCGAGAGTGATTTGATTGCCCGACTGGCGTGCGGCGAATTTCAGCAGACCTATTTCGCGCTTGCCATTTTTCAAGCGTTCGCCGGGGCCTTCGAGCCCGTGATCGATGGCATTGCGGATGATGTGGGTCAGCGGATCGCGGACCATTTCCACCATCTCTCGATCGAGCTCCACCTCACCGCCTTCGAAATCCACCATGACTTGCTTGCCCAGCTCGGTCGACAGATCGCGGACGAGACGGGGCAGCGAGCTGAACAGGTGCTCCAGCCGCTGCATGCGCATGCGGGTGATGGAGGAACGGACATCGGCCAGGATAGCGCTGAGACGATCGAAAGGCCCATCGATGGCAGGTTGTTCACCCGCTTCGCGAAGGCGGTGGGCAAGGTCGTTGCGTGCAAGAACCATGTCGGACACGCCCTTCATCACCTCGTCCAGCAGTTCGGTGGGGAGGCGAATCGAGCGCTGGATAGAGGTTCTGGCAGCTTTGGTTGCCGTCTGCTCGGTGGTGTCTTCGGCTGCTGATTCGCTCGGCGCAGTGGAAGGTGCTTCGCTTTCGATGTCGATGCCGTCGGATTGCTGAAGGGCTGCGATCAGGGCATCGTCACCACCTTTCGGATATTCCTCCCCTGCTTCGATGGCGTCGTTCATTTCGCTGATGCGATCGATGATGGCCAGCACGGCGGAAACCAGGGCGCCATCGGCCTCGCGGCGACCGGCACGACATTCAGCCAGGGCATCTTCGGCCGCGTGGCTGAGCTTTTCCAGGCGCGGAAAGTCGAAAAAGCCGCAATTACCTTTAACGGTATGGACGAAACGGAAAATGGTGTCGAGGCGGGCCTTGTCCGACGGATCGGCCTCCCAGGCGACGATCTCGCCACTGCTTGCTTCCAGCATTTCGCGGGTTTCTGCTACGAAATCCGCCAGCAGATCATCCATCATCGTCCATAGCCCCTCGTACGATCAGACGGGGCTATGGACCATGATGGTTAACTATTGGTTTGGCGCTGCCGTGCCTTTTCGTGGGCCTGCGCGAAGTACCCGCCAGACGATAAAGCTGGCCAGAGCCCCGCCAGCCAGATTGGCCACCAGTTCGGCCGCATAGATTGCATCGGAACCGTAGCTGGCGCGCAAGAACCAGCCGAAGGGAAGCATCACGAGGAAAACGCGGGCCGCGCTCTGGGCGAGCGCCAGACCGGCCTTGTCCACCGCATTGAGCGCGCCATTGGCTACAATCAACAGGCCGAACCCGGCATATCCCCATACCGATATGGCCAGATAGCGATCGAACTCGGCGATGACGGCCGGGCTGTCGGTGAAGAAATCGGCGAACCAATTGCCGGTCAGGAACAGCACGATCGCGATGGTCAGGCCGTAACCCAGACAGAACAGGCCGGACCACCACATGGCCCGTCGCGCCCGGTCCGGCTGGTTTGCCCCCCAGTTCTGGCCGACGATTGCGCCGATGGATCCGGACAGGGCCAGCAAGGGCACCACGGCGAAGCTCTGCAGCCTGCCAGCTGCGCCGAAGCCTGCGACCGCTGCCTCGCCCTGGCTGGCGAGCAGGGCGGTGAGGACGGAAAGACCGATGGGATTGATGGCATTGGAAAAGGCCGCCGGTCCGGCAACCGACAGGATCGCCTTGCTCGACGCGCGCACATCGCATTCGCGGATCGTACCCGGGTGGATCTGCAGCTGTGCGCCTTTGATTAGCCAGAGCGCCACCAGGATCGAAATGAAGAAGCCGATAATCGTGGCATAGGCCGCGCCAGCCACTCCGAACCCTTCGAAGCCGAAGGCACCAGTTATCAGCAGCGGGTCGAGGATCCAGTTGGTGACCGAATAGGTCAGCGAAACATAGCTTGTCTTGCGCGCTTCCCCCTGTCCGCGCAGCACCCCGTTGAGCCCCATCTGGAGCAGCAGGACCGGGAGGCCCAGCGCATAGGGGCGCATATATTGCCCGATCAGCGGGAGCAGGGCATCGGAAGCCTGCATCAACCGGAACAGCGGGTCCAGCAGCAGATACAGGATCAGGCCCAGAACCAGGCCGGTGACGAGAGAGAAGATCGCGCCGAAATTGGCGCGCCGTTCTGCCCGTGCCGCATCCCCTTCGCCCAGCGCGCGTGCGATGACCGAATTGATCCCGACCATCACGCCCACGCCAAGGCTCGACAGCGCTATGGTGATGGGGAAGATAAAGCTGACGGCGGCAAGTTCCTGGGCACCCAGCTGGCCGATGAAATAGGCATCGATCAGGCCCACCGACATGATGGCGGCAACGCCGAATACCATCGGCAGGGTCTGCCCCACGAGATGGCCGCGAATACTCCCGCGGGTGAGTTTGGCCGTCTCGCTCATCGACCGGGCGTTAGCGGTGCGCGGCAGACTTGCCTAGCGCGAAGTCAGCTTGCTTGCGCATAGGGGCGCCAGCGTGCGATACTGGTCCTGAAAGAAAACCTCTTATGGAGAGAGCACGCCATGGCCAGCCAGATGAAAACCAGCGATTTCGAGTGTAGCGATGCCGAATGGCAGGCCCGCCAGGATCTGGCCGCATGCTATCGCATCTTCGATCATCTCGGCTGGGGCGAAAGCATCTACAACCACATTTCGGTTGCCGTGCCGGGTGAAGAGGATGTGTTTCTGATCAACCCCTTCGGCCTGCTCTATGACGAGGTGACTGCGTCCAACCTCGTCAAGATCGATGTCGAAGGCAACAATGTCGGCCCGTCGCAATATATGGTGAACAAGGCCGGCTTCACCCAGCATGCCTATTTCCACAAGCATCTGGGCAACCGTGCCAATGCGATCTGCCATGTGCATACCACGGCCACCATGGCGGTGTGCAGCCACAAGGACGGGCTGGTCCCGACCAATTTCTATGCCTGCAACTTCCAGGGCCAGATCGGCTATCACGATTTCGAAGGCGTCACCGTCCGCCCCGAAGAAGGTGAACGGCTGGTGGAAAATCTGGGCGACCATTCGATCCTGATGCTGCGCAATCACGGGCCGGTGGTGATGGACAAGACCATTCCCGGCATGTTCGTGAAAATGTGGGCATTGCAGCGCGCCTGCGAAATCCAGATCGCAACGCTCAGTCAGGGCGAAGCGAATGTCATTTCGCAGGATGTGGTCGATGTCCACCAGCGCGATCTGTCGGTGATGGCATCGCAGGGCGGTGCGGGCGTGTTCGATTTCGAAGCGTGGAAACGCCGCGTGTCGAAGATCGACGATAGCTGGAAATATTGATCCGCTGAGCTAAGGCTGGCGCCATGACCAGCATGACTGTCAACGGGAAGCCGGTGCGTTTCCTGATGGATCCGGACACCCCGCTGCTGTGGGCGTTGCGCGATGCCGCCAACCTTACCGGCACCAAATACGGGTGCGGCGAGGGCGATTGCGGGGCCTGCATGGTGCATGTCGACGGCGAAGCGCTGCGGTCCTGCCTGATCACCATTGCCGAGGCGGAAGGCCGCTTCATTACCACGATCGAAGGGTTGAGCCGGGATCGTTCGCATCCGGTGCAGCAGGCGATGGTGGCGGAACAGGCGATCCAGTGCGGGTTCTGCACGCCGGGGATTGTCATGGCGGCCAGCGCCCTGCTGGCGAAGAATGGTTCGCCTTCGGAGGCAGAGATAAAGGCTGCCATTCCCAATTTGTGCCGCTGCGGTGTCTATCCGCGGCTGGTGCGTTCGATACAGCGGGCGGGCAGGGTGGCGCGCCGACAGGAAACCATCAGCGCCGCACCGGCGCCGGGGATCAGCGCAGAAGATGCGGCGCGGGAAATCCCGGCCCTGTCGGCCCCCGCAAAAGACTGACGATAAAGACATGGAGATTTACGCGTGAAAGCAACCATCTGGCACAATCCGAAATGCGGCACTTCGCGCAAGACGCTGACCATTCTGGAAAATCTTTCGAAGGTCGATGTCGAAGTGATCGAATATCTCAAGGATCCGCCCAGCGCCGAAAAGCTGGCACAGCTTTACCGCGATGCGGGGCTTGCGCCCAAGGATGGCCTGCGTATGCGCGGCACCGATGCGGAAGAACGCGGCCTTCCCGACGCTTCGGCAGAAGAAATACTCGCGGCGATGGCTGCGGAGCCCATTCTCATAGAACGCCCGCTGGTCGAAACGGACAAGGGCGTGCGCCTGTGCCGTCCGCAGGATCGGGTGCTGGAAATACTTTAGCTGCGATCCTGCGTCAGGGTGCTGTCGGCCTGCAGGGCAGCCCAGCCATAGGCCAGCACCCCGCCGCACAGGGCGACAATCAGGCCGAAACCAAGCCAGTCGGAATGGTTGTAAAGCCATACGCCAAGCGCCGGGGCATAGATGAAGCTGGCGCCCGCGACCGATGCCGTGATGCCACCGGCCCGGCCCTGTTCGGCACGCGTCAGCGCCAGCGAGGTGCCGGAGGTATTGCCCGGCCGGAACAGACCGAAGCCCAGCGATGCGATAGCATAGCCAAGCGCGATCGTGTGCAGATTCTGGCCCAGCGCCAGCACGATCGTGCCGACTGCGGCAGCGGCGATGCCGGAGAGCGAAGCGGCCCGCGGGCCGAGATCGAGCCGCGGGATCAGCCCCCATTGGGCCAGCAGGGTGGCGAGTGCGCCCGCCATCATGACAAGGCCCACCGGTCCGGCCCCGGCGGTGGGATCGCCGCGAAGGTCCAGCCGGTCGAGAACAAGGAAGCCGACGATGCCGAGCACCATGGCCTGCGCGTGCCCGCCCATCAGACCGCAAATGACCCAGGGGCGAAGACGCGGTTCGAACCAGCGTAGCTTGCTCAGTTCCTGGCCGGTCTCTTCGTCATCCTCGTCGCCGCCTGCCGTGTCGGAACTTTCCGTGAATTCAGATGCGGGGCCGCCGGAATAGGGGGATTCATAGGTGTTGCCGCGTGCCGGGAATTGCGGTTCGTCATTAGGCAGCCGCAGCCGCAGCGCGACCAGCGTAATGGTTCCGATCACGGCGAAGACCAGAAACGGCCCGGCCAGACCGAGCACGGGCATCACCATCAGCGGCGCAAGCGCTGGACCGATGACCGTTCCCAGCCCGAAGCTGGAGGCGATCAGCGAAAGCGCTTGTGTCCGCTCCGACCGTGGGGTGCGACTGGCGACATAGGCCTGAACCGCTGGCGGGGCGGCGCTGCCGAAGCCGCCATACAGGCTGCGGGCGGCAGCAAACAGCACCAGCGCCCAGAACGCGGGAAGAATGCCGACAAGACCCAGCCACAGCATCAGGCCGCACAGCACGAAACTGGCGATGAAGCCCGTCACGCCGAGCGCCATCATCGCCTTGCGGCCCCGGCGGTCGGAACGTTCCGCCCAGATCGGGGCACAGATGACCCACAGCAGTGCCGACCAGCTATAGGCCAGGCTGATCCACACGTCGTTTACCCCCAGCGACGTGCCGATGGACGGCATCACCGATTGCATCGCCGTATTGCCTGCCGCCGTCGTCAGCATGACGGCAAACAGCAACGCCATGCGCGAACGCGGGATCGCATGCGATTGCGGGGCGGGGGGCGGTGCCTTGGCTTGTGTGGATGGGAGATCGGCCATCCGACACTCGGTAAGGCGCTGTGAGTGCGCTTGCAATGGCGGGGAGAGGCTGGCAAATGCCACGCTCGATAAAACTGTGACAGGGTACGCTATTTTGACCGGACATCAGGGCGTTGGTGCCATCGCACGGCCGGGTTTGCGAAAACGAGCCGCGCGGTTCTTCGGCCAGTGGGGTGTGTTCTTCCGCGGTTTCATCGAAGAACCCCGCATGGTCGGTTCGATCATCCCATCCTCGCGCTTTACCATCCAGAAGATGCTCGCGCCGGTCGATTGGGAACGGTGCGAAGTGTTCGTCGAATATGGCCCGGGTGTCGGCACATTCTGCCAACCGGTGCTGGACCGGTTGCGGCGCGACGGCACGCTGATCGTGATCGACACCAACCCGCTGTATATCGATTATCTGAAGAAGCATTTCCGCGACAGCCGCTTTCACGCGGTGCACGGTTCGGCTGCCGATGTGATCGAAATCGTCAAGGCGCATGGCCATGACGGGGCCGATTACGTCCTGTCGGGCCTGCCGTTTTCGACCCTTCCCGACGGTGTCGGCCCCGCCATCGCCAAGGCGACGCATGATGTGCTGCGGCCCGGCGGCGCATTTCTGGTCTATCAGTTTTCCGCCAAGGCGCGCGACTTCATGGCCAAGCATTTCCGCCGGATCGACAGTGGTTTCGAACTGTGGAACGTGCTTCCCTGCCAGCTCTTCTGGGGCTGGAAAGACAGTTCGAACTAATCTTCCATCTGGTCTGGTCGGCTGCCGGCCAACCTGCTCAGCTGGGTGTGGACGGCGGCCAATATACATACCATCGCCACGATCATGGCTGCATTGACGAGGCCGGATATAACCGCATCGCCAAGCAGGGCTGCCTGTTCTCCGGCAAAGGCGAAAACCAGCCCCAGCACCAGCGAGATAACCGAAGACACCACGACAAACGCGACCAGCAGCAACAGGTAGAAAAAGAACAGGCGCACGCTGTTGCCCTTTGTCAGCGCCCACGACCGGCGCAGCGCCCTGACCGGGTTCAATTCACCCTCGATCGCGATGATCGGCGCTGCCAGCGACAGTTTGACCAAGATGTAGCAGGTTACCACGAAGGCGATGACACCGCCCAGCGCAGCGAGCGCTGAAAGCCCGGTGACCGCGCCGATCCCAACCAGCAGGGTTGCGGCGATCACGATCAGAGCGGTCTGCAGGAGCTGGCTACCGATATAGCTAGGCACCGACCGCAGGCCGGTGGAAATCGCTTCGCCAACCGTCGGGTTTGCGCGCCGCCGAACCAGCGCCAGCATGGACAGCAGGCCAATGCCCTGCACGATGCCCACGATCAGGAAGACCCACCAATAGGTGGTGTACAGTTCGGTCACGGCCGCCATGATGGCATCGAAATTCCCGCTCGCCTGTGCCGCTTCGAGATTGCCCATTTCAGGCATCGCAATCGCTATTGCGGCATAGGGAATGAAAAAGAACACCCCGGCAATAACTGCAAGAAGCCCAAGGTTGCGGGACAGCAGGCTGGTGGCGTCTTTCCAGGCAGTGTCGAGATTGAATTTCATGAAGGACCCTCTGTTTGCCCCTTGATAACCGCTTCGTCAGTCGCCACGCAATCGCGCATGTCGTCCATTGCCCCAGAAAATGTCGAATGGCGCAGCGAAACAGGGCAGATTGCCTATCGCGACGCGCTCGACCGAATGACCGAACGCAACCGCGCCATTTCGGAAGGGGAGGCGCGGGAAATGGTGTGGCTGCTCGAACATCCACCCGTCTACACCGCCGGGACCAGCGCGACCGGGGCCGAACTGCTTGATCCCAGATTCGAAGTGGTCGAGGCAGGGCGCGGGGGCCGTTATACCTATCACGGGCCGGGTCAGCGGGTCGGCTACATAATGCTCGATCTGAAAGAACGCGGGCGTGATGTGCGCTGTTTCGTCCATGCCGTGGAAGGGTGGGTCATCGACACGCTGGCCGACATCGGCGTCGAAAGCTGGCGCAGCGAAGGGCGGATCGGCATCTGGACGCGCGATGTCGATGGCCGGGAGGCCAAGATCGGGGCTATCGGCGTGCGCGTGCGGCGCTGGGTCACGATGCACGGATTTTCGGTCAATCTGGCACCGGACCTGTCGCATTTCGCTGGGATCGTGCCCTGCGGGATCGAAGAATTCGGCGTCACCAGCCTCCAGCGGCTTGGAATCGATCTTGCGCCCCAAGCCTTCGATGAGGCATTGCGGGCCCGCTTCGACGATTTCCTCGGAGCGCTCGAAGGAAAGGCCAGCGCGTCGCCATGAACCATCGTCCCGCTTTCTGTCTTGTCGCCGGCGCGATCATGCTGTCCGCCTGCGGGAGTGATGCACCATCCGAAGAAACCGAGGCGGAGGCCGGGCGCGGGGCCAAGGGCGAAGTGATGGGCGGCACGATCAGCGACGCCATGATCCCGCTCGACCAGCTTAAGTCGAAATCGCCGCACATTACGGAAGAACCCACGCCGCCTTCCACGGGCGACGCAGGCAATGGCGATGCTGCCGCCGAAGCAGACGCGGATCCGGCGGATGGCGGGGCGGAACCTGCTCCGGCCGAGAGCGAAGAACCCGGCGAGCCAGCCGAAGACTGAGAGCCCCGGCCGGCCGCGGGCGATTATTCCGCGTCGCCCAGCGCCGGATAATCGATATAGCCTTCGGGCCCCCTGCCATACCAGCTGTGCGGTACGTTGACGTTGGGGGCGATTTCCGCGCCCAGCCGGAAACGTTCGGGCAAATCGGGGTTCGAAATGAAGTCGCGCCCCCAGCTTATGGCATCGGCCCGTCCGGCATCGATATCGTCTGTCGCACCTTCGGGCGTATAGTCGCTGTTGAGCACCAGCGGGCCGGAATAGATCTTGCGGATCAGCGGGCTCTGCTTGGGCACGTCGGTGTTGCCGAAAGTCCCGTCGGGGCCCGGTTCGCGCAGTTCGAGGAAGGCCACACCGAGGTCTTCGACCACTTTCGCCGCAGCCCCGAAGGTCGTGGCCGGGTCGCTGTCGTCGCAGCCCTGCGAATCGCCGTTGGGCGACAGGCGCACGCCTACCCGGTCGGCGCCCCATACATCGACGAGAGCGGTCAGCACTTCGCGCAGGAAGCGGGTGCGGTTTTCCGCGCTGCCGCCATATTCGTCGGTCCGCAGATTGGTGCCGTCACGCAGAAACTGGTCGACGAGATAGCCATTGGCCGCGTGCAGCTGCACCCCGTCGAATCCCGCTTTTTTGGCGTTTTCGGCGGCGCGGCGATAATCTTCCACGATCCGGGCGATGTCGTCCTGGGTGGCTTCGCGCGCCTGTTCGTAATCCTTGCGGCCTTCGAAAGTGTGGGCATGGCCGGGCGCGGTGGTGGCGCTGGCGGACACTGGCGGATTGCCGCCCAGAAACAGCGGATGCACCAGCCGCCCCATGTGCCACAGCTGCAGGACGATGAGCCCGCCTTCCTGGTGCACGGCATCGGTCACCGGCTTCCAGCCTTCGACCTGTTCATCGCTCCAGATACCCGGCGCGGCGGGCCAGCCGAGCCCTTCGACGCTGATGCCGGTCGCTTCGCTGATGATCAGCCCGGCGCCCGCGCGCTGGCGGTAATAGGTCGCCATCATTTCATTGGGGATCGAACCCGGCTGGGTGGAGCGGCCACGGGTGAGCGGGGCCATGAATACGCGGTTTTTCGCTTCGAGCGCGCCCATGCGGAGCGGCTGGAACAAGCTTTCATACATGCGGGCAAATCCTTTTTGCTGGCGCGATTTGGCCTTTGAGCTAGGGGCGCAGTATGAACGAAACAAGCATCCCGTCGGACAAGAATGGCTTTCAGGCCAATGCATGGCACTTTGCTGCACTGCTTGGGGGAAATGCGGCGCTCGCCTTCGGTCCCTGGCTGGTGCGGCTGTCCGACACCGGGCCGATTTCGGCGGGGTTCTGGCGTCTGCTGCTGCCGATTCCCATCCTGGCGCTGCTGGCGTGGCGGGGGCGTTCGCCCGGCCCGCTGGATCGCAAGCTGATCCTGCTGTGCATCGTCGCAGGGGTATTCTTCGCGCTCGATCTTGCCAGCTGGCATACCGGGATCGAACAGACGCGGCTGGCGAATTCCACCCTGTTCGGCAATGCGGGCAGCGTCATCCTGATGGTCTGGGGCCTGATCGCCGCCCGCCGCGGCCCGTCCATGCAGGAAAGCGCCGGGGTGATCGCGGCCATCGCCGGGGCGGCCATCCTGCTGGGCCGCAGCATGGAAATTTCGACCACCACATTCGTCGGCGATTTGTTCTGTCTGGCGGCGGGGATATTCTATGTATTCTATCTCATGCCCGCCCAGCGCGCGCGGACGAAGCTTGGCCCGTGGGCGGTTCTGCTGCTGGTCAGCCTTGCCGCCTTCCCCATGCTGCTGGGCCTGGCGCTGGTGACCGGCGAGCCGGTGTGGCCGGGGCCGGCCGGATGGACCCCGCTGCTGGTCCTGGCGCTGAGCAGCCAGGTTGTCGGTCAGGGGCTGCTGGTCTTCGCGCTGCGGCACTTTCCCCCGCTGGTGATCGGCATGGCATTGCTGACGCAGCCTGCGCTCGCCGCGATCATCGGCTGGCTGGCATTTGGCGAAGTGCTGATGCCGATGGATATCGTGGGCATGGTGCTGGTCGGTGCCGCGCTGGTGCTGACCCGCGTTCCGGGGAGGAGCGGGCGCGTCGCCACCAAAGCTACCAGAAAGCCTTATTGAAATCGCTCAGATGCCGTTCGAACCGGTCGAGATCCGGCCCGACCAGCGATAGCCGCGCCTGCCCGGCCAGCTTTTCCGCCTGATCTTTCAGCAGGCCGCGCCGCCGTTCGTCCCTGATCGGCATGGCCGCATTGGCCAGCGTGTCGAGCATGACTTCCGCCGCGATGGGGGAATCGGCCACCGCGCTGCGGATCGCGCCGAAGCCGCGGCTGACATAATGGGAAAAATCGTCCGGCAGCGGGATGACCGGGCAATCTTCGGCATCTTCGCCGCAGATATCCTTGCGCAGATCGCGCCGGCCGATATCGGCGGTGGCCGCACCCAGCCAGTGCAGGGCGGTAATGGCGGTGAAGGGATCGTTGATCCCCGGCGACAGCGCGCGCAGCCCGATTTCGACCAGCTCGTCGATCAGGAATTGCGGGTCCTGTTCCGGGGTGCGCGCGGGGCCGAGGGTGAAACAGTCCCGCACCCGGTCTTCGACATCTTCGGGCTGGCACCCGTCCACATCCAGAAACGGCATGTCGCGATGAACGAAATCGCCCGTGCGCACCCGCAGCGATATGGTGCAGTCGTGATCGCGGGCGATCTTTTCCAGATCTTCGAAATCGATCAGCTGGACATATCCCGTGCCCCGCGCCTTCAGCGGTTCGCCGCCGTTCGGTTCCACCGCGTCGCGAAATTCGTCTTCGACCGGATAGGTTTCGCGGATCACCTTGAGCAGCCTCTCCCCGATCCCTTCCAGCACCTTGTTGATGCGGATGCTCGACGGGATGTGATTGAGGAAGAACACCAGCACCGCCACGCATACGCCCATCAGCACATAGGCCACCAGCAGCGACAGCTGCGGCACGAAGCCGGGCAGGGTGGTTGCCGCCGCATCGACGACATCGGCAGGCGTTTCGTCTTCGGTCCGCACCGCGCGCAGGACCAGCAGGGCATAGACGAAACTGCCGATGAAAGTCGCCAGGCTCAACTGATTGCCACGGTCTTCCATGAAATTGGTCAGCAGGCGCGGGCCGTAATTGCCGCTGGCGTAGGCGACCGCGGCGATGGTGATGGAAAACACCGTGGACGCCACGCCGATCATGCTGCCCGCCATCACCGTCAGCATATCCGATGCCCCCTTGGGGCGTGCCGGTATGATCCAGTTGATGTCGTTCAGGAATTCGGCGAAGCCCGATCTGTCGAGGGCGACCATGATCAGTGCCAGCACTGCCCCGATGATGGAAAACAGCGCCGGATAGAACCAGTAATTCGCGTTAAGCCGCGCCCAGAAAAAGCGTATGTCGGCGGTCAAGCGCCCATCCCCTGTCAGTATCGATCAGGAAAGCAACGCGTGACCGCCGATTGTGTGCCTTATTCGGCGTCCTTGCCGATCTCGCGGTTGAGATAGGCCAGCAGCAGTGCCGCCCGCTTGGCGTCTTCTTCATGGTCCGACCCCACCGAATGGCCGCCTTCGCGATATTCGTGGTAATAGAAGGTCTGGCCCCAGGCTTCGTGCTTGGCCGCAGCCTTGCGGGCATGGCCGGGGTGCACGCGGTCGTCCAGCGTGGACAGGTAATAGAAGGCGGCCGGCACGCCTTTGTCCTTGCTCATGTTCTGATAGGGCGACCATGCTTTCATGAAAGCCCAGTCGGCGGGCACGTCGGGATTGCCATATTCGGCCATCCACGATGCCCCGGCCAGCAGCTTGTTGTACCGGCGCATGTCGATCAGCGGGCTGCCGCTGATGATCGCGCCATACAGATCGGGCCGCTGGTTGGCGACCGCGCCGACCAGTACGCCGCCGTTTGACCGGCCCGATGCGGCGATATGGCCCGGCGTCGTCAGGCGGCTGGCCACCAGATCATCGGCCACGGCATGAAAATCGTCGAAGCTGTTCTGGCGCTTTTCGCGCAGCGCATCTTCGTGCCAGCGCGGGCCGTATTCGCCGCCGCCGCGAATATTGGCGAGGACATAGGCATTGCCGCTTTCCACCCAGAACAGGCCCAGCGGGCCGCTGCGATACGGTTCGGCGGTGAGATATTTGGGCGTCTGCGCCGCGCGGAACCCGCCATAGGCATGGATCAGCGTGGGCAGCGGGCCTTCGACACCCTTGGGCCGGACCAGGTAATAGGGCACCTTGGTGCCATCTTTGGACGTCGCGAATTTCTGTTCGACGGTGAACTTGCCCGCATCGAACTGCGCCGGTTCGCTGGCGATGGCCACCGGTTCGCCTTCGCTCGGCACGGCATAGAGCGTGGGCGGGGTCAGCATGCTTTCCACCGTGACGAAGGCGGTATCGCCCTTGCCGCTGGTTTCGGCGATCTGAACCGTGCTGTTGGCGGGCAGATCCATCGCCCGCTGCGTCCAGCCGGATGCGGCCGGGGTCAGTTCGATCAGCTTGCCCGACACATCGTCCAGCACCTTGACCCACAGCTTGTTTTCCGACGCCGCGACTTCTTCGATCGCCTGCGTCTTGCTGGGGCGGAATACGGCGAACGGGGCAGGCTTCGCACCTTTCAGCACCGCGTCGAGCGACCAGGCCACCAGCGCGCCGGGCTGTTCGGTGCGCCTGGCGGTCTTGAGCGCGGAATTGAGCTTGGCAATGACCATGCCGCCCAGCACCGCTTCGAATTCGGCATCTTCGGGCAGCGGCAGGGGGATGGTGCTGCCGTCATCCTTCACCAGCGAAATGCGGTTGGTCCAGAAACTGGGGCTGCGATTGACGAACCGCCAGCGGGTTTCCCCGTCCAGTACGGAAAAACCGGACGCGCTGATATCGGCCTGCTCGCCTTCTGCGATCTGGCGCGCGGCGGAAAACTCCGTCCCGCGCTGCCACAGCTTGACCAGCCGCGGATAACCGGAATCGGTCAGCGAACCGGCGCCTTCGTCGGTGCCGACGAACAGCGTATCCCTGTCGTACCAGGCGACATTCGATTTGGCTTCGGGCAGGGTAAAGCCGCCTTCCACGAAACCGCCGGTCGTGATGTCGAATTCGCGCACCACATCGGCATCGGTGCCGCCGGGGCTCAGCGAAATCAGGCAGCGGGTATATTCGGGGGCAAGGCAGTTGGCGCCGTGCCAGATCCAGCTTTCGCCTTCATCGCGGCCCAGCCTGTCGACATCGATCAGCGTGCGCCATTCGGGCGTGCCGGCCATGTAACTGTCGAGCGGGGCGATGCGCCACAGCCCGCGCGGATTATCCGCATCGCGCCACAGATTGGTGACCATATCGCCCATGATCGCATCGGGCAGCGCGATCTGGCGCGTGTCGTCCAGGATCTGCTTGGCCCAGGCCTTGGCCAGCGGATATTCGGGCTGAACCGTCAGCACCGCTTCCGTATCGGCATTCCACTGATCGACCTTGGCCAGCGCGCGTTCGCCCTGGATTTCCTCCAGCCAGATATACGGATCGTCCGCATCAGTATCCTGCGCGGCGACAGCCGTGGAACCGAATGCGAGTGCGGCGGCGAGCGCCCAGCGTGCGACCATGATTATTCCCCTCGTATCTTCTCAGACCCGGCCCAGATCGCCCTTGCCGATCGTGCCGCTGGCCATTTCCAGCATCCGGTCGAGGCTCTGCTTGGCTTGCAGGCGCAGGCCTTCCTCGATCTCGATCCGCGGTTCCAGATCGCGCAGGCAGGCGTACATCTTCTCCATCGTGTTGAGCGCCATGTACGGGCAGATGTTGCACGAACAATTGCCGTCCGCACCGGGCGCGCTGATGAAGGTCTTTTCGGGCAGCGCCTTTTCCATCTGGTGGATGATATGCGGTTCGGTCGCCACGATCAGCGTGTCGCCTTCGAAAGTCTGCGCGAATTGCAGAATGCCGCTGGTCGACCCGACGTAATCGGCATGGTCGACGATGGTCGGCGGGCATTCGGGGTGGGCGGCCACCGGGGCATCGGGATGCTGCGCCTTGAGCTTCAGCAGCTCGGTTTCGCTGAAGGCTTCGTGGACGATGCACACGCCCGGCCACAGCAGCATTTCGCGGTTGAACTTGCGGCTCATATATCCGCCCAGATGCCGGTCGGGGCCGAAGATGATCTTCTGGTCTTCCGGGATCTGGCTGATGATCGTTTCGGCGCTGGAACTGGTGACGATGACGTCGGACAGCGCCTTCACCTCGGTCGAACAGTTGATGTAAGTCAGCGCGATGTGATCGGGGTGCGCTTCGCGGAAGGCCTTGAACTTTTCGGGCGGGCAGCTGTCTTCCAGGCTGCAGCCCGCATCCATATCGGGCAGGACCACGATTTTTTCCGGGCTCAGGATCTTGGCAGTATCGGCCATGAACTTGACGCCGCAGAATACGATTACATCGGCATCGGTATCGGCCGCCTTGCGCGACAGTTCCAGACTGTCACCCACGAAATCGGCGATGTCCTGGATATCGGCGGTCTGGTAATAATGCGCGAGGATGATGGCGTTCTTCTCCTTGCGGAGGCGATCGATTTCGGCGAGCAAATCCTGTCCGGTCGGCAGGTCGGTCTGAGCGTTCATTGCGTGTCCCGTTAATCCTGATGGGGGCTCTATAGACGGTACGGTCAGGAAGGCGAGGGCGTTCCGGCCGTAACATGGCGAAATCGGACGGGGTGGCGCGCCAATCGAGCGGGTGATTGACAAGGCTTTCAGTGTTCGGCGGCATATGCGCCGGTCACGCTGTCAGCCCGCTTCCCCGTCGAAACGGACGTTTACCGTGACATTGCCATAGCCTGCGACCTGCAGCGGAATCGCCAGATTCTGCCGCACCGCTTCCTTCGCCGCAGTGCGCGCAAGTGCCAGAACTTCGGGGTTTTTTGCGAATTCGGCGGCCTTGCGCTCGGCCTGGCGGGAGTTGTTCCGCGCCAGATCCGCGCTGGCATCCCGGCTCACATAAGTGCCTTCGGTAAAGGTCTTCTGCGCCGCTTCGTCCAGATTGGGCCGCGATATCCGCAAGGGCGGCAAAATCACCGTCAAAGTGTCATTCCCATCATTCCACGCGAACCGATCGCGGTCCATCGTCGACAGATCCAGACGGTATTCGACGGTCGCCGGAATGATCGCCGCCTGCCTGCTCTTGAGCAGATCTACGCCCATGATTCCGCGGCGATCCTCGCTTTCCGCCACCACTTCGAACCGGCTGGAAAAGACCGTCAGCGAATTCTGTTTTTCGAATGCCAGCATGGCGCTGCCGACCGGATCGCCTTCCTCCTGATAGAAGAACGCGCGCCAGCCAAGCCAGGCCACCGCTGCGATCAGCACGATCACGATCAGCCACGGAACCGCCTGCGTGCGCGCAAGCGACTGTTCGCGCTTCACTTCGGGTTGAACGGTGGATGTGCGGGTCTTCAGATCGTCTGCCATATATCGCCAGAACGGGCGACGAGGCCGCGCTGTTCCAGATCGAGCAGGTGCGCCGTAACCGACATCTCCGCTGCCTTGAACAGTTTGGGATTGAGACCCTTGTACATTTTCGTAACAAATTCAGCGGCCTGATGCGGGCCGTCGCTCAGGTGCCGAACTATCTGATTTTCACGCTGGCGGCGGTGTCCGATCATTCCGCGTACCAGCTGGCGCGGCTTTTCAACCGCCTCGCCATGGGCAGGATAAAAGACGGTGTCGCTCCGGCCATAAAGCTTTTCCAGGCTCTTCATGTAATCGCCCATATTGCCATCGGGCGGGATCACCACGCTGGTGGACCAACCCATCACATGGTCGCCGGTAAACAGCGCGCCGCTTTCTTCCAGTGCGAAACACAGATGGTTCGACACGTGCCCCGGCGTGGCAACAGCGGTCAGCGTCCAGCCGGGTCCGGTCATCTGTTCCCCGTCTTCCATGACCCTGTCGGGTTCATAGGTCCGGTCGAACGACGCATCGGCGCGCGGCCCGCTGTCGTCCAGCACCAGCGGCGCGCAGCCGACGATTGGCGCGCCGGTGCGGGCCGCAAGCGTTTTCGCGGCCGGCGAATGATCGCGGTGCGTATGCGTGCACATGATTGCGCAGACATGTTCTTCGCCGATCGCTGCATCCAGCGCAAGCAGGTGCGCCGCTTCGTCCGGTCCGGGATCGATAACTGCGCAGCCATCGCCCAGACCGACGATATAGGTCTGGGTCCCGGTGTAGGTATAAGGCGAAGGGTTGGGGGCCAGCACACGGCGCACGAGCGGTTCGAGTTGCATCGCCTTGCCGGTCGGCCACGGTTTGGGAGGAGGTCCAGCCATGCACTTGCATATGGGGACTGGGCTGCGCCATGTCACGTGCAGCCTTATGCAAGGGAGATAGCATGGCAGATCGCATCCTTGTCCTCGATGCCGGGACTACTTCGACCCGCGCGATGATCTTCGCTTCGGACGGGACGATGGAAGCGGTCGCGCAGGCCGAGGTGACGCAATTCTATCCGCAGCCTGGCTGGGTGGAACACGATGCAGCGGAAATCTGGGAAAAGACTCTGGCTTGCGCGCAGCAGGTCGTGGGGCAGGATGCCGCGCGTATCGCGGCCATTGGAATAACCAACCAGCGTGAAACCGTGGTGGCATGGGACCGCAATTCGGGCGAACCGCTTGCCCGTGCCATCGTTTGGCAGGATCGCCGTACGGCAGACATTTGCATGGGGTTGAAGGAGCTTGGCCATGAGGCCGAGGTGCAGAAGCGGACCGGCCTGCTGCTGGACCCGTATTTCTCCGGCACCAAGATGCGCTGGATGCTGGACCATGACGACAGGGTTCGCGACGCTGCAGAGAATGGATCGCTTGCGTTCGGCACCATCGAAAGCTGGCTGGTCTTCAAGCTGTCGGGCGGCGCTCATATCAGCGATGCCAGCAACGCCAGCCGTACACTGCTGCTATCATTGGACGGTGCGCAGTTTGCCGAGGATCTGTGCGAACTGTTCGGTGTGCCACACAAGGCCTTGCCCGACGTGGTGGACACCCATGGCAGTCTGGCAGAATGCGATCGACAGTGGCTGGGGGCGGCCATTCCGATTTGCGGCCTTGCAGGGGACCAGCAATCGGCAACCGTGGGGCAGGGTTGCCTTTCCTTCGGCGAAACCAAGGCGACTTTCGGCACAGGTGCTTTCGTGCTGACCAACAAGGGACAGGATATACCGCGCTCCGACCACCGCCTTCTTGGTACGGTTCTGCATCAGGGCAATGGACAGCGCACTTATGCCATTGAAGGTTCGTGCTTTGTTGCCGGAAGCCTTGTTCAGTATCTGCGGGACCAACTTGGCCTTATCGGCAGCGCGGCGGAAACCGAGGAACTTGCGCGATCGATCGAGAATAGTGGCGAAGTGGTTATCGTGCCTGCGCTGGCCGGCCTTGGCGCACCGCATTGGAAGCCTGATGCGCGCGGCGTTATTTCCGGGCTCAGCTTTGCGAGTGGGCGGGCTCAGATCGCACGGGCCGCCCTCGAAGCGATGGCGCATCAGACTCACGATCTGGCCAACGCCTTCTCTGCCGACGGAGCGCCGTGGTCGAAACTGAAAATCGATGGTGGGATGAGCTCGAACGACTGGATGGCGCAGGATCTTGCCGACATTCTCGATATCGAAGTGGAGCGCCCCGATTTCATCGAGACCACGGCTTTGGGTGCCGCGATTCTCGCTGCCGTTGGTTGTGGTATGTATCCGAGCCTTCAAACTGCCGCCGTGGCGATGCGCAGCGATACGACGGCATTTGTTCCAGCCATGGAAGGTGATGTGCGTCAGGCGCGCCTGACGCGCTATTCGAAAGCGCTGAGGGCTGCCTGATCAGCCGCTGGCGAAAGCTCTGGCGATACGGCCTTGCAGCGATGCAACTGGCATATCCCCGGCGATCTTTTCTCTCCAATGGCGATCAAGCCTGGCCACACGTGCGTGCAACCGTTCGCTCTCTGCGATAAGGGCGCAGATAGGCGCTTCAAGACGAGCCAGATTTTCCGCGTCGGCTTCCCGCTCTTCGGGCAGGGCGCAGAAGTGCTCGAGCTGCTTGTCGGACAGTTCGCCGGCCATATGGGCGCGCTGGTTGAGAAGCCATGCGAGCACGTGCATCAGCCGGGTTGTCGTACGAAGGCCTTCGATCGACAGGGCAACGCGGGTCACGTCGTCGCCGTTCGCAGCATTGCTCTGCAGCCGAAGGTCGAAGGCCGCGCGGACATCGTCCGAAAGCAGCAGCGCTTGCGTGTAGAGATCTTCGATGATCTCGCGGTTGATGTTGCGGCCGGTCATTATAGCAGCCGTTGTAACGCTATGTGTTTGACCTCTCCAGCGCGTTAACTGCACTTGTTTCGGGCCTGAACCGGCCTCTCCGCAGCATCAGGCGATTATGTCGGGAAGCAGGACGTCTTCGATTGCTGCGATACGGTCTTTCAGAGCCAGCTTGCGCTTTTTCAATCTGGCCATTTGCAGTTGATCGATAAAGCCGCGCTGGTCGCCTGCTTCGATCAGCGCGGCTATCGCGACGTCGAGATCGCGATGCTCGCTGCGGAGCAGTGCCAGCCTCTTTCGTAGTTCCTGTTCGTTCACCACGACCTTCCCGGACAATCGCCCCAATCGACCGCCTCGCCGCATGCCCGCATGATGCCGCTTTGTAAATCGGCAATCCTGTGGTTTGATGCTCTTCCAGCGGCTCGTTCCGCGAAAGCATACGAGTCGCTCCTGAGGTCGCATAACCGTCAAGGAGACAACCCGATGCAATCATCACATGTCGACGCGCTCAAAGCCAAGCATGCCGGGCTCGAGGCCCGCCTGCACGAGGAACAGGTCCGGCCTGCTCCCGACATCGCGATGATTCAGCAGATCAAGAAGCAGAAGCTTCGGATCAAGGAAGAAATCGCTTCCTGCTGACATCGACCAAAAAGGAGCGGGGCCACGTGTCCCGCTTCCGCCTGTCGACATATTTGCTATAGGCTGTGGCCATGTCAGCTGCAGCGTCCGCCCGCCAGATCCTAACACGCCTTCACGAGATCATGGCCGGGCGCACCCACGCTCAGCACAAGCTCGATCGTGTTGTCGAAATCATCGCGGAAAGCCTGTCGAGCGAGGTGTGCTCGATTTACCTGCTCCGCGAAGGGGCTCTGGAGCTTTACGCCACGCAGGGTCTCAACCCGGAGGCCGTCCACCTGACGCGGCTGGCTGTCGGTGAGGGGCTTACGGGGACCATCGCCAAGAATATCGAAACGCTGAATCTGGCGGAAGCCAAGGCTCACCCAGATTTTGCCTATCGCCCTGAAACGGGTGAAGAAAAATTCCACTCCTTCGCCGGAGTACCGATTGTCTATCGGGAACGGGCGGTGGGCGTGTTGTGCGTGCAACACGTCGATCCGCGCCGCTACGAGGATGTCGAAATCGAGGCTTTGCAGACCACCGCCATGGTGCTGTCGGAACTGATAGCGCATAAGGAGCTGGTCGATGACGAAGAGCAGATCGACCTCGAGATAGCGCATGTCGAGAACGATGTTCTAGAGGGCCTGACTCTGGTGAAAGGCCTGGCCGCCGGAAAGGCGGTATTCCACCAGCCCCGGATCGAAATAGATCAGGTGGTGGCCGAAGATATCGAGGCCGAACGCCAGCGCGTCTATCGCGCCTTCGACAAGATGCGCGATCAGATCGACACGCTGGGGAAGGAAGCCGAATTCGGCAAGGGCGGTGAGCATGTCGAAGTGCTCGAAACTTATAAGATGTTCGCCTATGACGAGGGCTGGAGCCGCCGCATCAATGAAGCGATCGACAGCGGCCTGACCGCCGAGGCAGCGATAGAGCGCGTTCAGCAACGCACGCGCATGCGCATGCGGGAAATCGACGATCCGCTGCTTGCTGATCGCATGCACGATCTGGAAGACCTTTCGAACCGACTGCTGCGGATCGTATCCGGTCAACTCGGCACTGCCGCCACGCAGGGGCTTCGGCGCGATGCAATCCTGTTCGCTCGCAATCTCGGTCCGGCGGAACTGCTCGAATACGATCGGCGGCGCCTGAAAGGGGTCGTGTTGGATGAAGGCTCGCTGACCGCGCATGTGGTGATTGTGGCGCGGGCGATGGGCGTGCCCGTGCTGGGCCGCGCAACAGGCATTCGTTCACGCGTGGCCGAAGGTGACGAGGTGATCCTGGATGCCGACCACGGAAGGGTTACCCTGCGGCCAAACCAGCAGGTTTTGGAAGCATTCGAGACGCGTTTCGCCAAGACACGTGAAAAGCAGGCCACCTATGCCGAGCTTCGCGACGTTGAACCCTTTACCCGCGATGGCACGCGGATTGCGGTGATGATAAATGCGGGCCTGCGCGACGATATGAGTGCGCTGGCGATGAGCGGCGCGGACGGGGTAGGCCTGTTCCGCACCGAGTTTCAGTTCCTCGTATCCTCCACCCTGCCTCAGCGTGAACGGCAGATGCGGCTGTATCGCGACGTGCTCGATGCCGCGGGGGACAAGCCGGTCATCTTTCGCACCGTCGACATCGGCGGTGACAAGGCGGTTCCCTATCTTGCAAATGCAGTGGCCGAGCGGGATGAGAATCCGGCGATGGGCTGGCGCGCGTTGCGCCTCTCGCTCGAGCGTGAAGGCCTGCTGAAAGTTCAGGCCCGAGCTTTACTCGAAGCGGCAGCCGGTCGACCGCTTTCGGTGATGTTCCCCATGGTCAGCGAACCGTGGGAATTCGATGCGGGCAAGCAAGTGTTCGAAAATCAGCTCAAATTCCTTCGCGACCGGCGCAAGCTGGTGCCTGAGACGATCGAATATGGCTGTATGCTCGAAGTGCCTGCGCTCGCCGATGTGCTGGATCTGCTGGCGCCAAAAATATCCTTCATGTCGGTCGGCACCAACGACCTCACGCAATTCCTGTTTGCCGCAGATCGCGCCAACCCGAAGCTGGCGGAGCGTTACGACTGGCTGAGCCCGGCAATTCTGAGGTATCTGGCCCGTGTTTCACAGTCATTGGTGGGCCACAATGTCAGACTGGGCGTGTGCGGTGAAATGGGCGGTCGCCGACTGGAAGCGCTGGCTCTGCTGGGCATCGGATATCGTCGCCTGTCGATCACGCCGGCTGCTGTCGGACCGATCAAGGAACTAATCCGCAAGGTCGACCTTGCGGAAATCACCGAACACATGAGCCGCCTGCTTGCCTCGCCGCCGGTTAGTATGCGTGCCGAACTGCAGAAATGGGCCAACGAGCGAGATATTGAATTCGACTGATTTCGTCGTGAAAGCGCCTCTTCTCGTCGGCGGCTAGAATGTGTGGTATGATGCGTGCTTGACAGCTGCGCCATAGGTTCGCTTTGCGTGTACCAGGACCGCAGGCGTAGCAACCGCAGGATCGCAAAATCGGGGATCGCATGAGCGACGAGCAAACTCTTGAAAATGAACCGGTGGCAGAGGCAACAGGCGTCGGCGCTCGCCTCAGGCAAGCGCGTGAAGAGGCAGGGTTGGACCTGACGCAGGTGGCGGCTGAAACCCGCATTCCGCAACGCCATCTTCTGACTATCGAAAACGGCTCGCTGACAGATCTTCCAGCGCGCACTTACGCGGTCGGCTTTTCGCGAACCTACGCACGGCTCGTCGGTCTGGACGAACGCGAGATCGTCGACCAGGTCCGTATGGAACTGGCGCAGGGAAACGAGCAGAGTGTAACCCCGGCAAAATTCGAACCGGGCGATCCGGCGCGGGTGCCCGGGCGCGGGTTGGCCTGGTTCGCCCTGTTCGCCGCCATTCTGCTGATGGGCGGTATTTATGCTTTTTACAGCAGCTATTTTTCGCCGGGCCTTGGCCCGGCTCCGTTGCAGGCACCGGAAGAGCAGGTCGCGGCCAACGCGCAGGGGGCTGCAAACTCAACTGCACAGGCTGCTAAACCTGTCCCATCAGGCCCGGTGGTTTTCACCGCCGAGATGGATGATACATGGGTCAAGTTTTACGACGGCAAGGGCGACCGGTTGTTCGAAGCCCAGATGGCCAAGGGGGACAGCTTTACCATCCCTGAGAACGCGCAAGAACCGCTGGTGTGGACCGGCAGGCCCTATGCGCTGGCGATTACCATCGGCGGAAAGCCAGTGCCCAAGCTTTCGGAGAAGGATGAGATCATCAAGGATGTGCCCGTCACGGCCGAAGCGTTGCTTGCCCGCGCGGAACAGCCTGCACCTCCTGCAGAACCGGCAGCCAGCGGCGGCTGAGGCATCTTTCTTTCGAAAGGGGATAAGCCCCTTCATGGCCTCGACAGCTTTCCGGCCCTAGTGCAGTTTTCGCCACTATAAATACTCGTTTGGAGCTCCTCCCGATGACTTTCGGATCGTTCACCCGCAACCTGTCCTTCATCGGGGCTGGTTTCGCATTGTTGGCCACATCGACACCGGCCTTGCCGCAGGACGCCAATGATGAAGCGCGTCTGCGCCGCCTCGAAGCAGAGGTGCGGGCTTTGCAGCGCAAGGTGTTCCCCGGTGGTGATGGGCGTTACTTCGAACCGCAAATCAGCGCCCAGCCCACGACGCCGACCGCACCGTCCACTTCGACCACAGCGGTAACCGATATCCTCACCCGACTGGACGCGCTCGAAAGGCAGCTTCAGCAGCAGACTGCCGTGAACGAGGAAAACACCAATGCCATCCGCCTTCTGTCGGAACGGGTAAATACCCTCGAAGGCACCCGTGCCGCCGCCGTGGTAACGACGCCGGTTCCATCTACGACATCCCCATCGACATCGTCACCGGGCGCGTCGACCTCTGCGGGGCAAGCTGGCCCGACGCAGGAACGCCTGGCCAGAGTTCAGGCCATCGCCAAACCGCAAACCGGCGATGCGGCGGACGATGAATATTCGTATGGCTTCCGCCTATGGGAAGCCAAGCTTTATCCCGAAGCGCAGCAGCAACTGACAATGTTCGTCGAGAAGAATCCGGGCCACTGGCGTACCACATATGGTCGCAACCTGCTGGGGCGGGCCTATCTGGATGATGGCAAAGCCAAGGAAGCGGCCCCGTGGTTCCTGAAGAACTATCAGGAAGACAAAACGGGAGCTCGTGCCGGTGACAGCCTGCTTTATCTGGCGCAATCCATGATTGCGCTGGATGATACGCGGCGCGCCTGCATCGCGCTGGCCGAATTTTCCGAGACATATCCGGCCCTCGCATCAGGTCGTCTTCAGAGCCAGTACGATGCCAATCGTCGCAAGGTGAAGTGCAATTGAAGGATTGGTCGATCCGCCGCTGATCGAGCGTTTTCGGGCCGATTTCACGCCGCTCTGGGCCGGAATCGATTTGCCGGATGCAAGACTGGGTGTTGCCGTTTCGGGCGGGGGCGACAGTCTGGCTCTTTTGCTTCTGGCGCAGGCTGCATTGCCGGGCAGGGTGGAAGCGGCCACGGTCGATCACGGCTTGCGCGTTGCCGGCGCCGATGAAGCAAAACTGGTGGCCCGCTATTGTGCACAGATTGGCGTGCCGCACGCCATTCTTACTGTTTCGGTGGCACCCGGCAACACTCAGGGGCAGGCACGGAACGCCCGCTATGCCGCATTGGGTGATTGGCTTAACCAACGCCATCTGAATGCTCTGGCAACCGCCCATCATGTGGACGATCAGGCCGAAACGTTCATGATGCGGCTTAATCGCGGCAGCGGTTTGGCCGGTCTTTCGGGAATTCGCGCGATCGGGGATGCGCCGGGCGTTCGCCATCCTGTGGTGCGTCCCCTATTGAGATGGCGGCGGACCGAACTGGCCCGGATCGTCGATAGTTTCGGATGGTCGGCTGTGGACGACCCATCCAATCACGATAACAGTTTCGACAGGGTGCAGATGCGCAAGTTCCTGGCTGACACCGACTGGCTGGATGTTGCTGCCATCGAACGTAGTGCCCGATATCTTGCCGAGGCAAACGACGCCATTCAGTGGGCGGTCGGTCGCGAATATGCCGAATGTGTTGCGACAGACGGCGACGCCATCTCATACGCGGCCGTGCGAACAGGGCTGACGGATACCATCATCAGGTCAGGGGTCGTCCGCGCGATTTATCGCCAGTTCGACAAGACGCTTGGTCAGGCGGCAGCTGCCGATCTGGTGGCCCGTCTGCACCGTGCGGAAAAAGCGAATATTGCGGGCATTCAGGCCGATGCCAAGGTTGTGAATGGCGAACAGGTCTGGATTTTCCGCCCGGAAAACCCCCGCCGCACCGGCTGATCATCAGAATCAGATGATGCTGTCGCCGTGGCTGATCCGCTTGCCATCGGTAATTACGACCCTGTCGCCTTCCTTGGCAATTTCGAAAAGCCGTGATGCAATCCCGTCCGGTACGCCGACGCAGCCGTGGCTGGCGTAGCCATTCTGAACTTCGCTGCCGCCATGGATGGCCACGCCATCGGTCGTCAGGAACATACTCCAGGGCATGGGCGCATTGCCGTATTTCTCGGAAACATTGTGCCGCTGTTTCCATAGAATGGGGAATACCCCGGTTGGCGTGGGGTGATCATCCGTGCCCAGCATGACGGCCGCAGCGCCGATTTCATAGCCCCCCCGAAAAATGGAAATCACACGGGCTTTCAAATCGACAGTGACCAGCAAAGGCCCGTCGGGCACGCCTTCATCGTCCCAGTGCCATTCGCCATACTTGATCGGTCCATCAATCGGCAGAACGCGGCGCACGGTATATAACCGCTCAGCATCCGCGGCAGCTTTGGCTGCGATCGCGCCTTCGGCATATACGGGCTGTGAAGCGGGCAGGGCCTCCGGGACGGATGAGGTGGAAAGCTCATCCTCGGCAGTCGCGCTGCCACCGATTGCGATGCCCGCCAGAACCAGGGCGGCTGCCACAGTGCCGCCGCCAATCCATTTCAGAATCACATCCATCGATCACTTATGGGCACTAAATGATGAACTTTCCATTTCGGGCGCCATGCATGTCCCATGCAGGCACGGTAAAAATCTGCCTAACTTCGCAGCGCCACAGCTTCGCGCGCGAGTTGTTCCACCTTGGCCTCATCGACCGGACCGCGGGGTGCGACCCAGCTTCCGCCGACGCAAAGGACCGGATCGAAGGCCAACCATTCGGCCGCATTCTCCAACGATATGCCACCCGTCGGGCAGAAACGGCATTGGCCGAACGGCGCTGCCAGCGCCTTGAGCGCAGGCAGGCCGCCCGCCGCCATAGCAGGGAAGAACTTGAAATGTGTCAGGCCCAGATCCAGACCAAGCATGATGTCCCCTGCATTGGCAATGCCTGGTAGAAAGGGGATGCCATCGCGCATTGCGGCCTTGCCAAGCGATTCGGTCAGGCCCGGCGAAACGATGAACTTGCTTCCTGCTTCCATGGCATTCGCGAGATCATGCTGGTTGGTGACTGTGCCTGCGCCCACGACAGCCCCATCGACCTCGCTCATCGCGCGGATGGCGTCTAGCGCAACGGGTGTACGTAAGGTAACTTCCAGAACTGGCAGGCCGCCGGCCACCAGCGCGCGTGCCAGGGGCTGCGCGTGGTCCAGTTCGTCGACTACAATCACCGGGATCACCGGTGCAGTCTGCATAATATCGGCTATCGTCACGTGTGTTCCCTGACAAAGGCGGCAGCGGCGCCGAACAGGCCTGGCTGCGGATGAATTATAAGTTTGACCGGGATCGAAGCCATAAGCTCCTGAAACCGGCCCTTGGCCTTGAACCTTTCGGAAAAGCCGGATTCAAGCAGCGTCTCGCGAATACGATAACCAAGGCCCCCGGCGATCACGACACCGCCGAAGCCGCCTTGGGCGAGCGCGATATCGCCAGCCACGCTGCCCAGCGACATGCAGAAGCGGTCGACGGCAGCGGCCGCCAGACTATCGCTGCCATCCTGTCCGCGCTGCCAGATGGCGATATCGTCCTCCTCAGCTGCAGGCCTGCCTTCCATCGACGCAAGTGTTTGATAGATATCGGAAATGGCCGGACCTGCCACCACCCGCTCCACCGATACGCGCATATGGCGCTTGCGTAGCCTGGCCAGAATCGCGTCGTCGATCTGGTCGAGCGGAGCGAAATCGATATGCCCGCCTTCCGTGGCGGAAACGCGGTAGGTCCCATCCGCCTCGCGATAGAGGTGTGCTACCCCGAGGCCGGTACCAGGTCCCAGAACGCTCAGGCGCCCGGTTGGCGCCAGCGGCTGGTCAGGCCCGGTCAGGTGAATGAACTGGTCTTCCCCGACCCGCGCGACGGCATGGGCGACCGCTTCGAAATCGTTGACGATGCAATATTGTTCGACACCCAGTTTTTCACGAACCAGCGCGGGGCGAATGATCCATGGGTTGTTGGTGAATCGAATGACTTCGCCGCCGACTGGCCCCGCAATTGCCATCGACACCCGCGGGGGGAGAGACCCGCCCCTATTTTCCCGGAAATGCTCCCATGCAGTCTGGAAACTGGCGTGGTCCTGTGTGTGGAGCGTTTCTGGCTCGCTTAAGCTTATCGTGCCATCATCAGCCACGGTGGCTATGGCAAACCGTGCGTGGGTACCGCCGATGTCGACACTTACCAGTTCCATGCTCATAACCCAGCCATCGCCATCATCGACGACGCCCCCTGTTCAGCGCCGTCCGCATTCTTCCGAAACATGGCAAAAAGTTCGCGGCCCATGCCGGTCTCGGGTTCCGGGGCGGGGGCGGGTTCGCGAGCATCGAGATCCGCATCAGTCGAAAGCTCGCCCGTTGCGGCACAGATGCGGACGATGTCACCATCACGGAGTTTGGAAAGCGGGCCGCCGCCTAGCGCTTCCGGCGTGCAGTGGATCGCAGCGGGGACCTTGCCCGATGCCCCTGACATACGTCCATCCGTCACAAGCGCGACTCTATAGCCGCGATCCTGCAGGACGCCGAGGGCAGGGGTTAGCTTGTGCAATTCAGGCATTCCATTTGCTCGGGGTCCCTGGAACCGAACTACGACCACCACATCACACGCCAGTTCACCCCTTTCGAACGCCTGATTGACATCCTTCTGCGTCTCGAAAACGCGGCAGGGGGCTTCGATTGTCCAGCGTTCACGCTCAACGGCAGAAGATTTGAAGCAGGCACGTCCCAGATTTCCTTCAACCAGGCGCATCCCACCATCGGCCTGGAACGGATCAGATGCCGGCCGTAACATATCCCTGTCCCCCGACGGCCCGGGCTCACGCCAAGTCAAGTTCTCGTCATCGAAGCCAGGCTCGCGGCTGTAACTTTCAAATCCGCCGTCCCAGACGGTTAGGATATCGCGGTGTGCCAGTCCTTCATCCAGGAGGGTGCCGATGACATAACCCATGCCGCCAGCTTCGTGAAAATGGTTCACATCACCCGAACCGTTGGGATACACACGCGCCACCAGCGGCACGGCACTGGAAAGCTCGGACAAGTCCGTCCAGTCGAAGCGTATGCCCGCCGCCCGGGCCATCGCCGGGATATGAATGGCATGGTTGGTGGATCCGCCGGTGGCCAGCAGGCCGATCGCTGCATTTATAATCGCTTTTTCGTCGACCACACGGGATAACGGGCGGAAATCCTCACCCGATTTTCCGATGGCTGCTAGACGGTGTGTGGCTGTGCGGCTCAGCTCCTGCCGCAGTTTTGCACCAGGCTGAACAAAGGCCGCCCCGGGAACATGAAGCCCCATCATCTCCATCATCATCTGATTGGAATTGGCGGTGCCATAAAATGTACAGGTACCCGGGGAATGATAGCTCCCCATCTCGCTCGCCAGCAATTCGTCGCGGGTAGCTTTGCCTTCGGCATAAAGCTGCCGCGTGCGTTGCTTTTCCTTGTTGGAAATGCCTGTGCCCATCGGGCCAGAGGGTACGAAAATGGCCGGTAAATGCCCGAAACGCAGCGCCCCCATCAACAGGCCAGGGACGATCTTGTCGCAGATGCCCAGCAGAGCCACACCGTCATACATGGCGTGGCTAAGCGCGATCGTTGTCGAAAGGGCTATCGTGTCGCGGCTGAAGAGCGAGAGTTCCATTCCGGCCTCGCCCTGTGTCACGCCATCGCACATGGCGGGTGTTCCGCCTGCGACCTGCACCGTGGCGCCCACCTCGCGTGCCCAGATCTTCATCCGCTCCGGATAGCGATAATAGGGCTGATGCGCCGAAAGCATGTCGTTATAAGCGGTGACGACGCCGAGGTTTGGGCCTCGTGCGGCCCTGATTGCTTCCTGATCCTCTTCGGCGCCGGCGAAGGCATGGGCGAGATTAGAGCAAGAGAGAGAGCCGCGATTGATCTGCCGCTCCCCTTCGCGCTGCATCAAATCGAGATAATCGCCGCGACTTTGGCGGGACTTCTCGATCACCCGTTGAGTGACGCGGTGAATGGTGTCGTTGAGGGGCTTATTCGTCATGCCAGGTTACCCCGTCGCGTTCGGCCAGAGCGATGGCGGCGCTGGGTCCCCAGGTGCCTGCTCCGTAGGTCTTGGGCTTGATGTCTTCCGCCTCCCACAGATTTCGAATGGCATCGATCCATTCCCATTGGGCTTCCACCTCATCACGCCGGACGAACAACGTCTGGTCACCTTCGAGAAGGTCTAGCAGTAGCCGTTCATAGGCTATACGTCGTATAGTGCCGGAAAACGCATCGGGCATAGCAATGTCCAGTGGGATCTGACGTAACCTGATGCCTTCGCGATCCAGGCCCGGAACCTTGGCCATCATCGAAAGCTGGACGTTTTCTTGCGGTTGGATGCCGATGACGAGGCGGTTGGGCTTCGTGGTCGCACCGCGCCCTTCGAATATCGAATGCGGGACGCAGCGAAACTGGACGACGATTTCCGTCACACGTTCGGGCAGGCGTTTCCCGGTTCGCAGGTAAAAAGGCACGCCCTTCCAGCGCCAGTTGTCGACATGGGCCTTGATCGCAACGAATGTCTCGGTGTCGCTCTCCTTGCCCAATTCTTCATCATAGCCCGGCACAGCGCCGCCGTTCACGGCCCCCGCTCGGTATTGACCGGTGACCGTTTCATCGGCCTCGACAGGGCGCAAAGCCCGCAGAACCTTGACTTTCTCGTCACGGACTGCGGTCGAACCGAAGCTTGTCGGTGGTTCCATCGCAACAAGCGCAAGCAATTGCAGCATGTGGTTCTGCACCATATCGCGCAGTGCGCCGCTGTCGTCATAATAGGCAACACGCGATTCCAGTCCGACAGTCTCGGCCACGGTGATCTGGACGTGGTCGATGTAGTTCGAGTTCCAGACCGGCTCGAGCAGGACATTGGCGAAGCGCAACGCCAGAAGATTCTGTACCGTTTCCTTGCCAAGATAGTGATCGATGCGGAAGATCCGGTCTTCGCTGAAGGCCTTGGCAACAGCGTCGTTGATTTCCTTGCTGGATGGAAGGTCGGTCCCGAGCGGTTTCTCTAGGGCGATGCGCACATTGCCTTTGGTCAGGCCAGCATGGACAAGGCCGTCGATCGTTGGTTCGAAGAGGCCGGGCGCGGTCGACAGAAAAATTCCCAGCCCTTTTTGGTATTCGCCGACCTCGCGGGCAAGCTCATCATAACCTTCCAGCGTGGTTGCATCGATCGGCACGTAGCTGAGCCGATTGAGAAACCTGGCTACGCCACCGCGGCGGTGATCCGGCAAATATTTTTCCAAGGCCTCCCGCGCAAAGTCTCTAAATTCGCGCGTGGACATACCTGAACGGGCTGTGCCGATTATTTTGAGTTCCGGTTCAAGCAAGCCATCCGCGTCGAGCGCGCATAAGGATGGCAGCAGCATGCGCTGGGACAAATCGCCAGTTGCCCCGAATAAAAGCAGGCGGTCTGCGGTCGTGCTCATGCGTGGGGCCAGCTGATCGTCATATATCTCTCCTGCCAAAAGCGGTTATCAGGGTGGGAGGGGGCGTACCAGTCGGCTGCATTCCTATTCTTTTGTTACGCGAACTGAACTTGACCGGAAATCATTCAGGCCGAAGCTGGTTAGAAAACTGACATCTGCCGCATCGCGACCGACACCTATTTTAACGGTTTCTGCAGGGTGGGCCATGCCGGTGGCATCGACAAGCTGCCATGTACCACCATCGTGTGTATGAGGGTCTGCCAAAAAGACCTCGGCAACGGCATGGAAATCAGGCGGATCGACGCCGGGTGCATAGCAGGCGACATAGCGCGCCGGGATTGTGCTTGCACGGGCGAGCGCGACAAGGACGTGAGCATAGTCCCGGCAGATACCCTTGCGCGCGATAAAGCTTTCGGCAGCACCGGTTTGTGTAGTGGAACTGCCGGGCGCATAGATGAAATGTTCATGAATCCAGTCGCGGATCGCAGCAATGCGAGCGCCCCCGCTAGTGCCCGCGAAGCTGGAATCCACGAAAGACTGAAAATCATCAGCAGGGCAGTATCGGCTATCGAAAAGATATTCGACCACATCGCCAGGCATTTCATGTGGCGCAAGCGCGGCGAGATTTTCCAGCGACGACAGCTGTCGATCAAGCTCTACCGTAGCGTGATAATCGACGGTGAAATCGCCTTCTGCACGGATCCAGATGCGTTGCCCGATGTCGTCTTTCGCTGGAACGCGGGCACAATGTTCACTGGTCCCCAAGCGCGTCGTGTTCGAAAGAAGCCGCTGCTCGGGGATCTCCGCCGCTTCAAATTGTAAGAGTACATCGGTTGGCGTCGAGAGGTGAAAGGCGAAATGGGTTTCGATCGAAATGGGCATATACCTGCTAAACGCTGCATATGCACGTTCGTTTCTCCGCCGCCCAAACGGGAAAGGGCCCCCGAGGGGGCCCTTCTAAATTCGACTAAAAGATTGGCTTCAGTCTTCGCTGAAAAGCCACTTCCAGATGCTCCACATGATCATACCTCCTATTAGTACAGGAGTTAAATGCCATTAACCATGTTTGTTTGTAAAGCTTAAACCATGTTTGCAGCGAAGCGACTCTCTGTAAGATCTTGAGATTCTACGAGATTAGAAAGTGAAACAGGTCTGGAGAATGCGTATCCTTGAACCTGCTGACAGCCAATCGACTCAAGCAATTCGATGTCCTGTCGATTCTCTAGACCCTCTGCGACAACGGTGATTCGCGCTTCGTGTCCCATGGCGGCAATGCTTGCGACGATGGCGCGAGCTTTGGGATCGTTTGCCACATTTGACACAAAGAGACGGTCGATCTTGATCTCGTCGAATGGCAGTTCGTAGAACGCTTCGTAGCTTGCCGAGCCGACCCCAAAATCATCCATTGATATCTTGGCGCCCACCGCCTTTATTTCGTCAAGAATACTTGCCGCAACAGAATAGTCGGAGATGCGCGAAGTCTCCGTGATTTCCAGAACTAGATGTTGTGGATCAAAACGTGTTGCCTGAAGGACATTTCGAACAATTCCAACTATACGCATATCGCCCAGCAAAGTGGCTGAGATGTTCACCGACATTGTGATTTTATGTCCCCGAAAATGTAGCAATTGGCCGGCAGAGCAGGCGGATTGTAGAACATATCGGGTGAGATGCTCCATACGCCCTGCCTTCTCACACTGCTGGATAAAATGCATAGGCGATATGAAGCCCCGCGCAGGATCGTGCCATCGAACTAGTGCTTCAACGCCAGCGACTGTTAGTGAAGCAAGATCGATTTTGGGTTGATATACACAGTAGATCTCACCCGCTTCCATAGCCTCGTCGATCCGCGCGCGGAGCGAAATATCCCACAGCAAATCTGTCTGAGAGCCACTTTCCGCAATCGATATCGGATTATGGGCTTCAGAGGTGTCTTCGGCAGACGCAACGGCAGCTGCTAATCGGGCTACGGGGTCACCCTCGATAAAAGCAATTCCGAAGGTGATGCCTACGTCAACGGAAAACCCCCCGACTTCCACCGGAGCGGCAAAGATCGCGCGTAGCCCTTCGAGATGGTCTGTTACGGCACTCGTTTCGTCGTTATTAACATACCAGCCCAAGTGGTGACCATCGTTGTACACCATGAGATGAGGGTCCACTGCACGTAAGCGATCGACTACCTTCAGCACATATTTGCCTTTGTCGTCCGGGTGCAGCGTTTTTAGTACACGTTCATAATTCTGGATTTTAGCAATTACGATGTGTCCACCGCAGGTGCTTTCACGCGATAGCAGAGCCTCTAAAGCGCGCAGCTTCGGCAAGCCGGTATCTGAATTGACCATTTCGACCCGCCTTTTCCAACGACTGCGAGATCGAAACGCGGCATAGATCACGAAAAACCCGAAAGCATAGGACAGGTCTGCTCGAACACCGGCTTTCGCGGAAAGGACCATTATTAGAGGGAGAATCGCTACGAAAACTGCATATGCTGTCCAACGCCGCCTTCTCGTATTGCTGAATAACAAGGCAAATATCAAAAGTGCCGCAAAGAATGAAAGCACGGCGGGTCCGCGCAAATAGCGCGTATTGCCAGATTTGAGAGTCTCTGCCGCATAGATATCGACCACACTGGCTGGAGCATTAACTCTACCAGGAATGGGCTGCTGAGCGCCTGGGACCGTTCCATTGTGGCCGATTACGACCACTTTACCAGTTACATCTACAGGCGAGCCGTTGCTCCGTGGACTTTGGTCAGATAAATCACTCAGCGGAAGCAAAGGGATTTTCTGACTGGCGAAGCCGTAGTCGACAGCAAACGTCTTGCCGGGACCTTCATTCGCACCGGCGATCGCTGCACCTAATCCAGTGACGTTAGCTCCATCTACCCTGTATGAATAATGCAGTTCCCAAGCGAAGCCGAACCAGTTCCGATCAGTCTGATCAGAAACCACACGACCAACGTTCCCGGCAAGCGCTGCTGATGTTTTATGTTTAACTTTCTCTGCACCTCGCCCTTGAAGGATACGATCTACGAGAGTGATACGAGGTCCGAGATCGCTGATCGCGCGTGCAAGTTGCGCATCCGCCTTCGGATCATCGGATTTGCTAAAAGTGATATCGAGAAAAACTTTGCCGACGCCCCGCCGGTCTAGCTCGTCGAGAGCGATCGCAAGCTCTTGACGACGGAATGGCAAGTCAGGGTCGTTTAAAGCCTCATCGGAGGGGACAAATATAATATCCTCAGATGGACTACGATCCGCGATCCGCGACTGGATCAGCCATAAAAACTGATCGACCGGTTCCAGCAGCAAGACAGCAAACAATGCCAAGCTGATGAGTCCTGCCCAAAGGACATGGCGCAGACGCTCGAACAAGCGCCCGCCCACTAGTGTGCGTGCTTGGGCAAGGATGTGCCCGGCAGGGTTCGAGGTGCGCGTTTCGCCCATCGAGTGCCCTTATGGGGGGCTTAAGTTTAAAAAAGGTTTGACAGGCTGTGGGAAATTCGACCAAGGTTCCCGGAGGCAGCGGCTTGCAATGGTAAACCAGCCCTTAGGGATGAGGCAGGTGAAGCTCCCAATTTACACGCCATGCATTAGGCCGCGATGGCGGGATTTCCTCCTAATATGAATGATATAGGGTCTTCCCTCCCCTCGCATCTGATCTCGAATAACGTTTGCCAGGAATTATCCCGATATGACACCGTACAGGTCATGGGCATCGCTGTCTTCGATACTGACGTTTACGATATCGCCCGCAGAAAGTTCTGGCTGCGCATTGCGGATGTAGACGGCGCCATCGATTTCCGGCGCATCTGCCTGGCTGCGACCCGTGGCACCGATGTCGCCATCTTCGTCCGGCTCGCCGACTTCGTCGATGATCACAGGGGTCTGAGTTCCCACTTTGGCCGCCAGCTTGGCTGCGCTGATGCGCTCGGTCACTGCCATGATCCGGGAGTAGCGTTCTTCTTTGAGAGTTTCAGGCACGGGATCGGGCAGGGTATTGGCCTGCGCACCTTTGACCGGCTCGAAGCGGAAGGCACCCACACGATCGAGCTGCGCCTCTTCCAACCAGTCTAACAGATAGCGGAAGTCTTCTTCGGTTTCGCCCGGGAAGCCGACTACGAAACTGGAGCGAATGGCGATTTCGGGACAGATTTCCCGCCAGCCCTTCAATCTTTCGAGCACCTTCGCCTCGTTCGCCGGACGTTTCATGGCGCGCAGCACCTTGGGGCTGGCGTGTTGGAAAGGGATGTCGAGATAGGGCGTCAGCAGCCCTTCGGCCATCAGCGGGATCACCGCGTCCACATGCGGATAGGGATAGACATAGTGCAGCCGCACCCATGGCGGCATGCCGCCACCGATATCGAGCTGCCCCAGCTCGCGCGCCAGATCGGTCATGTGGGCGCGCACTTCGTGGCCCTTCCAGTCGCGGCTTTCGTGGCGCGTATCGACGCCATAGGCGCTGGTGTCCTGACTGATGACCAGCAGTTCCTTGGTGCCTGCCGCAACCAGCTTTTCTGCTTCGCGCAGCACGGCGTCTATCCGGCGGCTGGCCAGCTTTCCGCGCAAATCGGGAATGATGCAGAAAGCGCAGGAATGATTGCATCCCTCGGAAATCTTCAGATAGCTGTAATGCCGCGGGGTCAGCTTTACATCGGGCTGCGGGATCAGATCGATAAACGGCCCCTGCGAAGGAGGGGCGTGTTCATGCACTGCCTCCACTACCGCTTCGTACTGATGGGCACCGGTGATCGCCAGCACGCTGGGGTGTGATGCGCGAATGGCTTCCGCCTCGTCGCCCATACATCCGGTCACGATCACGCGGCCATTTTCGGCAATCGCCTCACCGATGGCCGCCAAACTTTCTTCCTTGGCGCTGTCGAGGAAACCGCAAGTGTTGACCAGCACCACGTCGGCACCGGCGTAATCGGGGCTCATGGCATAGCCGTCGGCACGCAGCCGGGTCAGGATGCGCTCGCTGTCCACCAGTGCCTTGGGGCAGCCGAGGGAGACCATACCGACCTTCTTCTGGTCGGGAATTGCAGTAGTCAGGTTCGTCATGATTGCGTGCGCCTCTACACCCAAGCGATGCTTTTCGCTACTGGCAAGCGATGCAGAGCACATTCACCAAGGGTCTACCCAAGATTTCATCGCATTTGCCAAGCGCTGGCGCGCCAGCATATGGCGAATTGCTTGATCTCGAATGGATAGGGGACTGACCGATGGGCACGATTGAACTTTCCACAGTCTTCCTTGCCTCGCTCGCCTTTTTCGCTGTTGGGGCAGTATGGTACGGCGTATTCTTTGGCTGGCCATGGCAGCGCGAAGCCAATGTTTCCGGCACACCGTCTGGTGGGCAACTGGCAAAGATCATGACGCTGACCTTCGTTTTCGAGATGCTGGTGGTGCTGATGCTGGCCCACAATATCGCACGGACCAATCCGGCGCCGCACGTGATCATGATGATGGCGGTCGGCTTCGCGCTCACCATCATGACCCCCGCGATAGGGATCACTTATTTGCAGCAGCGCAAATCACTTTCGGCACTTTTAATCGATGCAGGCCATTTTGTGATAGGCATGGCCGCGGTCGGCGGCGTGTTTATCGCGATGCGGTGATCATGTCCTGGAGGAAGCTACGGGTACATCATCGTCATCGCGACCGTCTCCCTTCACTTCGCCGTTTGGAGTTGGGATTATCTCCACCACGACATCGCCCGCCTGTAGTTTCTGGCATTCTGCCTCCCAGAAGCCGAGTGCCTCACCGTTGCGATAAACGCGCAGACCTCGCCCGCCAGTCTTCAACTCGGTGATGGAGCAGCCGCACTCGTCCTCGGTAATTGTCCGTTCGACGAGTTGCACTCTCCCTGAAACGCTAGCCAGATCTGCAAGGTAATCTGCGATATGTTCGCCTTTGGCGCTGCCGGCGAGCAGCAGTCCGGTGAAGCGGACAGGGTTGATTACATTATTGGCCCCCGCCTGCCGTGCGAGCGATTCATTATCGTCGGCTCTTACCACTGCGCTGATCGGGACAGTGGGGGCGAGCGCGCGCACTGTCAGCGTAATCAGAATGGTGGTGTCGTCGCGACCGGCGGACACCAAGACATTCTGAGCTTCGGTGATGCGGACAGCCTTGAGTGTCTGGTCGCGGGTCGCATCGGCAGCCATGATGTTGCATCCCAGAGCCTCGGCCTCGTGCAATCTCTCCTCGCTCGGATCGATCACCACTATGCAGGAAGGGTCCGTTCCGCGCTCGATCAGTTCACCCACTGCCTCGGACCCGGAGATGCCATAGCCGAGCACCACAATATGGTTTGATAGCTGTTCCTGAATGCGGGCCATGCGCCATTTCTCCCAGCTGCGTTTGATAAGAAAATTGTAGGCCGTACCAACAAAAATGAAGAGCACGGCAAAACGGACCGGGGTGACAACGACGGCTTCGACAAGGCGTGCGCGGTCAGAAATCGGTGCGATATCACCGAAACCGGTAGTGGTGATCGAGATCATCGTAAAATAAACGACGTCCAGAAAACTGACTTCGCCATCGAGATTATCGACCAGCCCCTCGCGATCCCACCAGTGAATCATCACGACCACAAAGATGAGAACAAGCGCGAGGCCCAACCGGATGCCCAGATCGCCCCAGACCGGTATCTTCACGGCACGTCGTAGCGGTTGAAAGCGCGGTCCGCGGTAGGTCCGCACTTGAGTGCTGGCGGCAATACGGTCGACCTGTTTATCGCTACTCATGCGCGACCTAGGTGCGCGGGGAAGTGATTGAGGTCAATACGACTTATCGGATTTAACTCGTGTAGCGGTCTGCAAGCGCGCCGAGCGATGAATGATGGGTGAGGTCGAGCTGAAGTGGCGTGACGGAGATATAGCCTTCGTTGATCGCTTCAAGATCGGTTCCGTGGTCGAGCGTGTGCTCGATCGCTTCCAGCCCGAACCAGTAATATTTGAACCCGCGCGGATCGCGCCCCTCGATCACGGTTCCCCGCGAATAGTCGTGAAAACCCTGCCGAACAGCACGGATACCTTTCACCTCTGATGGTGACACCGGCGGGAAGTTCACATTGACCAGCGTCCGCTTGGGAAGGGGGGTGTCGAGCAGCGGGCCAAGCACCTTGGCTCCCCATTCGATGGCCGCGCCGAAAGGGACGTTCTCGCCAGCGCCTTCCTTCGAATAGACCTGGCTGAGTGCGATCGAGCGAATGCCTGCGAGCGCGCCCTCGATTGCGGCAGAAACCGTGCCCGAATAGGTAATGTCGTCCGCCAGGTTAGCACCGCGGTTGACGCCTGAAAGGATGACATCAGGGGCGCCGTCGATCACTTTGCGCATGCCCATGGTCACCGCATCGGTTGGGGTGCCGGTTACCGAAAAACGGCGTTCGCCATGTTTGCGCAGGCGTACTGGCCGGGCGAGTGTGAGGGCGTGGCCCATGCCGGACTGTTCTTCGTCCGGGGCGCAGATCCAGATGTCATCGCTGAACTGGCGGGCAATGCCTTCGAGAACTTCGAGGCCCGGCGCGTGAATGCCATCGTCATTGGTGAGCAATATACGCATCAGGATTTTGTCTCCAGCTTGCTTGTGCCGCCCATATAGGGGGCCAACGCTTCAGGCACTGTGACACTGCCATCGGCATTCTGATAGTTTTCCAGTACCGCGACAAGCGTGCGGCCGACCGCCAAGCCCGATCCGTTGAGCGTGTGGACGAACTGGGTCTTCTTCTCGCCTTCGGGGCGGAACCGCGTGTTCATCCGCCGCGCCTGGAAATCGCCAGTGTTCGAGCAGGATGAGATTTCGCGCCACGCAGCCTGACCAGGCAACCAGACCTCGAGGTCGAAGGTTTTGCGCGCACCGAAGCCCATGTCGCCGGTGCACAGCAACACACGGCGATACGGCAGGTCCAGCGCCTCGAGAATGCCTTCGGCGCATTTGGTCATGCGCTCGTGTTCGGCCTCGCTGTCTTGCGGGCGGCAGATGCTGACCATCTCGACCTTTTCGAACTGGTGCTGGCGGATGAAGCCGCGCGTGTCGCGTCCTGCGGCCCCGGCTTCGGACCGGAAGCACAATGTATGTGCCGTCATGCGGATCGGCTGGGAAAAGTCGGGCAGAATTTCTCCCGCCACCGAAGCGGTAAGAGACACTTCCGAGGTCGGGATAAGCCAGCGGTCGTCCGTCGTACGGAAGCTGTCCTCGGCAAACTTAGGCAGCTTGTCGGTACCGTACATGGCGTCGTCATTCACCAGAACCGGAGTGTTGCATTCGGTATAGCCGTTTTCGCGAGTCTGCTTGTCGAGCATGAACTGAGCGAGCGCGCGGTGCAGGCGTGCCATGTCGCCGCGAAGGAAGGTGAAGCGGGCTCCCGACAGTTTTGCGCCGGTTTCGAAATCCATTCCCAAAGCGGGACCGAGATCGGCGTGTTCCTTCGGCTCGAAATCGAATTCGCGCTTCTGGCCCCACTGATGGACTTCGACATTGTCATGTTCGTTGTTGCCGTCGGGTACATCCTCGGCTGGCAGATTGGGCAGGGTGGCGAGCAGGTTGTCGAGCTCGGCACCCGCGGCACTTGCGGCCTCTTCCCAGTCGGGCATGCTGGCTTTGATTTCGGCGACTTCGGCCTTGAGCGCTTCGGCCTTGTCCGTGTCGCCTTGACCCATAGCCTGTCCTATCGCTTTGGAAGCCTCGTTACGGCGGCTTTGCGCCTGCTGGACCTTCGTACTCGCTTCACGTTTCTTCGCGTCGAGAGCGACAATGCGATCGGCAACGGGATCTGCTCCGCGACGGGCGAGGGCGGCGTCAAAGGCTTCCGGATTGGTTCGGATATAGGCAATATCGTGCATGGCGCGGCCTATGCCTTTTCGTAATCCGCTTGGCCAGCTACTTCCCGCGGCGGTCGAGGCATTTGTTGGGAGTGCCTAGGCACATCCAGCATCACTGCTTCAAGGCATTGAAATCTGGAACAGACCGAAGGTCGGTACGTTCAATGCCCAAAGGAGAATATCGACATGATCGGCAAGATTATTGGAGCATTCGTGGGCGACCGGGTCGCCAAACAAACCAGCGGCATGGGCGGTGCGACGGGCGCCGCTCTTGGTGTGGTAGCAGCCAGTGCAATTCGCCGGCTCAGCCTGCCAGCGATGGTTGTGCTCGGTGCTGGCGGCTATCTGGCCAAGAGGCATCTCGACAAGCGCAATGCGGACAGTGAAACGACCACGCCGCCTGTAACTTCCACGGCACCTCATAAGGCTAAGCCTACGGATTCCACTAAAGCAGCCTGAACCCCCACATCCTGGCACAGCGAAGGCCGCCTCACAGGGGCGGCCTTTTGCGTTTCAGGTCAAAATTGGAATATGGTGGGCGCGGCAAGGATTGAACTTGCGACCCCACCCGTGTGAAGGGTGTGCTCTACCACTGAGCTACGCGCCCGCCCGATGGTGCGGCATAGCCGAAGCCGCAGGGCAGGGGCGGGCCTTTACTGTGCGAATCGACGTGTGGCAAGCACATCACCCGATCAGCGAGGCAAGTATCCGCGCAAACCATGTTTCGGACGCACTTACCTGAGCCTTGGGTGCTTTGGGAGCAGGGCAAGCCAGGCAATAGGCCTGAGCGCCCCGGGCGCCGAGCAGACGGTCGCTATCCGCTGCCATCTGCGTCACGAGCGCCGACTGGCTGCGTGCCATACGGGCGAAGACATCGCCGCCCATTTCAGCATCCTCGCCACTGCCCACGAACATCTGCCGCAGCAGGGTGTCATAGGTCGATGGCTGTGTACCAAGGTAGCGTACATGCCAATCATCGCCCAGTTTGGCCTGTGCTGCCGTCCAGGCGAGAGCTTCTTCCATCCCGCCATATTCGTCGACGAGACGCAATTGGCGGGCAGTGCCGCCATCCCAAACACGCCCCTGGCCAACTGCATCCACCTGATCGCGTGTCATCTTGCGCGCTGTCCCGACACGCGAGAGAAAGTCTTCATAGCCATTTTCGATGAAAGCCTGCATGATCGCTTCGGCTTCGGGAGTGAAGCCGCCGACGAGGTCCGGCTGGCCGGAAAGCGGAGTGGTGCGCACCCCGTCGCTGGTCACCCCGATCATTTCGGCTGTTTTCTCAAATGTCGGGATGACGGCGAAAATGCCGATGGAACCGGTAATTGTTTCAGGCTCTGCAAAAATACGGTCGGCAGGGGTTGAGACCCAGTATCCACCGCTGGCCGCGACATTCGCCATGGATACGGCCACTGGAATTTTGCGCGCTTTTTGGCGAAGAATCGCCTCGCGGATGACCTCGCTGGCAAGGACTGATCCACCGGGGGAGTCCACGCGAACGACGAGCCCGGAAAGATCATCGTCAAGTGCATCGTCGAGTAGTGCGGCAATCCGGTCGCCCCCGGCGACACCCGGGCCCGCATCGCCATCGACGATCTCGCCGGCAATGGTGATAACGCCGATGGGCTTCCCTTTAGTGGGAAGCGGATTATCCGACAGCCAGGCGGCAAGCGAGGTGTGCGGATAGGCATTGGGAGCATCACCCCATTCGTCTTCCCCGACCAATTCAACCACACGCCTTTCGAAATCGGTCCGGCTGCCAAGCTTGTCGACAAGTCCTGCCTGCAAGGCCGCGGTCGCCAGATCGCCCTTTGCCGCCGCCACCCATTCCACAGGTTGGCTTGTGACGCGTTCTATATCCGCCCCGGGGCGGGCTTTTTTCATGTTCGCGCGATATTCGTCCCACAAAGTTGCATAGAGCGCTTTGGCGTTCTCGCGCGCAGGTTCCGACATGCCGGTGCTGTTGTAAGGCTCCACGGCGCTTTTGTATTCGCCAACCTTGTAAATGCGGGCGTTGACTTTCAGCTTGTCCAGTAGGCCGGCATAATACAGTCGTTCGCCTCCGGGGCCGGCGACCACAGCCCCGCCAAGCGGATTGACCCACACTTCGCTGGCATGGGCTGCAAGCGCCATCGCGTCATCTGTATAGGCAGTGGCATAGGTGAGGACCGGCTTTTCAGCGGCCCGCACGCGGTCGAGCGCTTCACCCACCTCCTGAATGTGGACCTGCCCGCCGCCCATAAAGCGGTCGAGATCCAGCACGACGGCCGAGACTCTCTTGTCGTCTGCGGCCTTGTCCAGAGCATGGACAAGATCTCGCGACTGATATTCGCCCATCGGCGCCTGTCCGGAAAGAAGCGCGGCAATCGGATCAACCTCGGTCCGTTCTTCCACGATGGAGCCATCAAGCGCCAACAATAACGCCCCGTCTCGGACAGACGCGGGGCTGGGCCGCGCAGTGAGAACTGCGAAGAGCGCGGAAAAGAACAGCAGCATGAATACGAGCACAAGCCCATCTTTTACGCCCACCAGCAGGCGCCACACTTTTCCGGCAAATCGCATGTGTATAATCTCCTGTTGCGAGGGGATTAGGGGACCATGCCACGCATTGCCACCGGAAAGCGCTTGAGCGCGCGATAGGCCTCGACTAAGGGCGTGGCCTCAATGACATTGACGGAAAACTCTTCTCACCCGGCCCGCTATCCGGCGGGCGCACTCGCCTTTCCGCACCGCGACCTGATCGGTATCGGACAGATGGAGCGACATGAAATACTCTTTTTGCTCGACGAAGCCGAGCAGTGGGTGATGCTGAACAGGCAGGCGACAAAGCACGAGAACCTGCTGTCCGGCCTGACCGTAATCAACGCGTTTTTCGAAAATTCCACCCGCACGCTGCTGAGCTTCGAGATTGCGGGCAAGCGACTTGGCGCGGATGTGGTCAACATGCACGCCGCCCAATCGAGCGTGAAGAAGGGCGAGACGCTGATCGATACTGCGATCACGCTGAATGCCATGCGCGCAGACGCGATCGTCATCCGCCATGGCTCGAGCGGGGCGACCCAATTGATCGCCGACAAGGTCGACTGCCCGGTGCTTAATGCTGGCGATGGTCAGCACGAACATCCGACGCAGGCTCTGCTTGACGCGCTGGCACTGCGCCATGCCCTGCGCGAAAGGGGAGAGGCGGGGGAAGATTTCACCGGCCTCATCATCGTGATCTGCGGTGACATTCTGCACAGCCGTGTAGCACGATCGAATCTTCTGTGTCTTCAAGCCATGGGTGCCACGGTGCGGCTCTGCGCGCCCCCGGCGCTAATGCCTGTCGGTATCGAGGAGATGGGCGCAGAGGTGTATCATGATTTCGATGCTGCGCTGGAAGGTGCCGATGTGGCCATGATGCTCCGCTTGCAGACAGAGCGGATGAGCGGACAGTTTATCCCATCCGCCCGTGAATATCATCACCTTTACGGTCTGACCAAAACACGTCTCGCGCGGGCCGCAAGCGATGCGCTGGTCATGCACCCGGGGCCGATGAACCGAGGCGTGGAAATCGACAGTGACGTTGCGGATATGATCGAGCGGTCGATCATCACGCGCCAGGTGGAAATGGGGGTCGCCATTCGCATGGCCGCGCTGGACATACTCACGCGTCGCGCCCGCGGGGTCGAAGGGTGGGGAGAACGGGCATGAAGCAGCAGCGTCCGCTGACTATCACCGGTGGTACACTAGTTACCCGCGATGGTGTGCGCGCAGCTACATTGCGGCTGGTGGACGGCAGCATCACCGCCATCGGCGAAGAACCGCAGGATGGCGATCTGACTGTCGATGCCAAGGGCCAACTTGTCGCGCCGGGGCTTGTCGATCTGGGCGTTTTCGCCATCGACAAACCTGCTTTCCATTTTGGCGGGATTACCCGTGCGGCATTGATGCCCGATCAGTCACCGCCCCTGGATCTGCCTAGCCGCATCTCCTACATCGCGAAAAGCGGCAAACCCGATTTCTGGGTGCATCCCCTTGCTGCCGCAACCCGCGGGCTGGAAGGGGGGGAAATCGCTGAATTGGCGCTGATGCGCGACGCGGGAGCACGCGGCGTCGCAACCGGTCGCCAATGGATCGCAGATTCGGGCGTGATGCTGCGTCTGCTGCAATATGCCGCCATGCTCGATATGGTAGTGATCGCGCATGCCGAGGATGCGGCGCTGGTTGGCAGTGCAGTCGCTACCGCTGGCGAGATAGCCACGCGTCGGGGCTTGCCCAGCGCACCGTCGGTAGCGGAGCCGATTGCTCTTACCCGCGACATTGCGCTCGCGGAACTGGCCGACGCGCGCATCCACTTCCGTCAAGTGACAACGCGCGCAGGTCTAGCGATTGTACGCGCAGCCAAAGCGCGTGGGGCGAAGATAACCTGCGGCATCACTCCGGCCCATTTCATGCTTTCCGATCTCGCGACGGTCGACTTCCGTACTTTTGCCCGTCTTTCGCCGCCCTTGCGCAGTGAAGACGATCGGCATGCCGTGCGCGAGGCGCTTGCCGATGGCACTATCGATGTCATTGCCAGCGGTCACGACCCCCGCGGCCCGGAAGACAAGCGCTTGCCGTTCTCCGATGCAGAGCCTGGCATGGCAGGAGCGGAGACGCTGCTGGCCATGACACTCTCGCTAGTGCGCGACGATGTGATCGATATGGTCCGTGCCTTCGATCTTGTGGCGAGCCAGCCCGCGCGTATTCTGGGTGTCGACGCGGGTGCGATCGTGGAAGGGTTCGAGGCCGACATCGCGCTGGTTGATCCCGATAAACCGTGGGTTATTCAAAGCGCTCGGATGGAAGCAACTGCTGGCAACACGCCATTCGATGGTCATCCCACACAGGGGCGGGTTAGCGCCCTTTACAAAGGCGGTGTTGCGATAGAGCTGTAGCGCTTGCGAAAGACCCCGCCCGGTTTTGTCCGGACGGGGCCGCTCGATGGTCGGTAGGATGCGCTTGGTGTTCTAGCGCGTGGCGACCCGCACTTCGCTATCGACTACGCTGATTGCGCCCGGCAGTGGCTGGCCGGAAGCGTAAGCGATGCAGCCGCCCCCTTTGCCTTTGACTGTACGACACATCGACTGCGCCGAAGCCTTGGCGAAACCGGCTGCGGCGACGCGGTAATATATTTTGCCGTTGACCCGGGCCTTGGTGACCACGCGTTCGGCAGTCCCGAGCTCGGGATAGCGCTTCTGGAACTGCTTCCACGCTTCATTGGCAGCGGACATCGACAGATAAGAGCCCAGCTGAACATTATAGTCGCCTGTGCGGGTAGCAGGGGAGGGTGCCGTGCTCTGCGTCATACGCGGCTTGGGCGGTGTGCTGAATGCGGCGACTGTTTTCTGAGCAACTTCATTTGCGATGAAGCGGACAGCTCCCGTATCGGCAGCGAGGCCTGCCTCGGCCAGAGCCGCGTCACCGCTGTCGGCTGCCACCGCGTTGGCGCTAATTGGCGGAAGTTCAGTTGCAAACGCGAAATCTCTGTGGGGCGTTTCGGCCCTAGGCTCGTCCAGTTCCGCTGCGGCGAGCATGTCGACGCTGGGGTGGTTGGTGAGAGCAAGCATCTCCGGCTGTCCTGGATCGACCTGCGGCTGAACGCCGATCAGACTGGCTACCCGGGCGGTGAAGGCTTCCGGGTGAATCATCGCTGCCCACTTCGCCATGCGATTGCCCACTTCGCCTGCAGGGACATCTTCCGCAGCCATGATGCGGGCTGCGCGCCAATTGCCCTGAAGCGCGTAAGCATAAGCGAGGTTCTGGCGGACTTTTGCGGTGTTCTGGCCGGAACGTAACGCGTTGCTCAGAACACTGACACCATAGTCTGGCCGACCCGAAAGCGCGACGGCAAGGCCGAAATCCGCCGGATCCAACGCTGCTTCGAAGCGCTGCAAAGTGCCGAGCGCGCCAGCCTGGTCTCCTATGGCGATCTGGGCGAGCGTGTAGCTGATGACGGTGCGCGGAGCAGTGTCACCAAGTGCGATGGCTTCGGCAAAAGTGGCTGCTGCTGAAGTGAAGCGACCGTCTTCCAGATAGGCGTTGCCAAGAAGAGCACGCGTGCTGGCGTCACGTGGGGCTGCCAGAACAGCGGCTTCGGCGTGTTTCACGGCTTTGGACGTCTTACCCTTGATGAGCGCATTTTCAGCATGCTCTGCGGAATAGGCGTGGCTGGGTGCCATTTTGCCAGTGCATCCTGCCAGAGCACAGGTGGCCAGCGCCGTCGTAACGGCGAGTTGAACGAACCGCCGGCTGGTGGCTTTCGTTTCGGTACTCATTCTTACCTCCATGAAGGCCATCCCACGTTTGCAGCGACTATTTGCGACCATGTTGCACCTGAGCGGCAAGGTCTGCGACTTCGGGCATTTCAGCAAGAAGGGCATCGAGCGCATCAGTCACCAATTGTTGGGCGCTTCGACCGCGAACGGTGCAGGCCAGGCGCAGCATAAGATGACGGTCTTGATCGAGCCGGAGAGTGAACGCCGCGCGCTTGCCTTTTGCCTTGGCGGCTGTGGGCTCTGCCGGTTTATTCATGACAGGCCTGTCCAGCTCCGCCTGGATCCTGGTCAGCGATTCACGTACATGATTGGGAGCAGGGCTTTCGTTGACAAGATCGCGCTCACCCTCCTGTGGCGAGATGGGCACGACCTTTTCCTGTAAGGGCGAGTGCGCGGCGAGTTCATCTTCGCCCATGTCGTTCCAGCCCAGATCTTCCAGACTGGCTGCAGCTTCTTTGCCATCTAGTGGCCCTGGAATGCCCGACTGCGGTCGCATGGCAGGCTTCGCGCTACCCTTGCGTGCCAGCAGGGTAGAAGAGAGAGAGGCGAAATTGGCGTCAGACATGCGGCAATCTCCGCCCAATAGTTCTTACTGAGCCACGCGGCGGCCGAAGCCGCCGGCGGGACGATGGGCACCGGGCATTACATGCTGTGCATTCGGTGCGGCGAAAATCGTGCGCCGGAAATTCTTTTCCAGACGATCTGCAATGTATTTCCAGAGCGCGGTCACTTCTGCGGCGGAACGACTGTCCGGATCGACTTCCATCACCGTTCGACCGTCGATCATGGAAGCGGCGAAATCAGTGCGATGATGGAGCGTGATCGGCGCCACAGTGCCGTGCTGCGACAAGGCGACAGCGGCTTCGGAAGTAATCTTGGCCTTCGGTGTTGCTGCGTTCACAACGAACACCAGTGGCTTTCCAGCGCGCTCGCATAGGTCGACTGTTGCACCCACGGCACGCAAATCATGCGGACTGGGGCGGGTTGGCACAACGATCAGTTCTGCGACCGAAATGACTGACTGGATTGCCATGGTGATCGCGGGCGGGGTGTCGAGCACGGCGAGCTTGAAGCCCTGCTGACGCAAAATGGCCAGATCAGTGGCCAGCCGGGCAACGGTGGTCTGGGCAAAGGCGGGATATTCATCTTCGCGCTCGTTCCACCAATCGGCGAGTGAGCCTTGTGGATCGATGTCGATCAGAACCACCGGGCCCGCCCCAGCGCGCTGTGCCTGAACAGCTAGATGTCCGGAGAGAGTGGTCTTGCCCGATCCACCCTTCTGCGATGCCAATGCCAGTACACGCAAGACTTGGTCCCCCTGGTTTGCGCCCGTATCCAATTCACAATCGCTGCTATCGTGTGCAGCGCCTTTGGTATCGAAATCGCAGGCCAGCCCTAATTTTAGGTTAACCGGCTTGTCTTTATGGCGGCGCCTTGGGAATCGCTTTCACATCGCAACATTTTGCTAACGAGTGATTTACTATAGGATGCATCCGGTACGGCGTGCTTCGGCTCGGCGAAAGATGAAAAGGGGCCGGTATGATACGCATTGCGAACAGAGCATGGATTGCAGGGATGGCAGCTGCTGCAATCGGCTTTTCCGCATCGGCGCGTGCCGACGTTAAGGCGGGCGTGGATGCGTGGGCAGAAGGCGACTTCGCTAGTGCCGTGCGTGAATGGGCAAATCCGGCTGCTAACGGTGATCCGGATGCCCAATTCAACATGGCGCAAGCATATCGGCTGGGGCGCGGCGTCGACAAGGATGTCGATCAGGCCAAAGCTCTTTATGCCAAGGCCGCTGCCCAAGGGCATGTGAGGGCGGCAGACAATTATGGTCTGCTTCTTTTCCAGCAAGGGGGGCGGGAAGAAGCCATGCCCTATGTTACTGCCGCAGCCAATCGTGGTGATCCCCGCGCGCAGTATTTACTCGGCATTGCGCATTTCAACGGTGATCTGGCGGAAAAAGACTGGCGCCGCGCCTATGCTTTGCTGACGCTTGCCAATTCGACCGGGCTTCCGCAAGCCCGTGCCGCGCTGGCACAGATGGATGAGTATATTTCGCTAGAGGAACGTCAGGAAGCGCAGGCGCTTGCCGCAACCCTGAAAGCACAGGCAGAGACCGCCCGAGCTCGCGAACTGGCTGCAGTCGATCTTGCTCTCGGAGCGGACAAGCCGTCCATTTCACACACGAACCCCAAGCCGACAGAGATGTTTGGGCCGGCAGAGGCCGGAGCAGATTATACGATCGCGGCCGCGCCGTCGCGAACGGGTGCCACCCGCAGTCCAGCAGCTGCACCGATAGAGATGGTGGCGACCACGACGGGCGCTGTTTTCCGACCCGCAAGCTCAGATTCCGGTGCAGTTCGTCAGGACGGGCCGTGGAAAGTTCAGCTGGGTGCCTTTGGTGTGGCCGGCAATGCCGAACGCTTGTGGGCCGAGCTATCAGGGCGAAGCGCGGTCGCGGGGCGGAAACGGCTTTTGATCAAGTCCGGGAATCTGACTGTGCTGTCCGCTGGCGGTTACTCCGACCGTCGGGAGGCGGAAGTTGCCTGCAAATCACTAAAACGTGGTGGCCAGGACTGCCTCGTTACGCGCTAAGGCAAGTTGCTTGGCAATAAGACTGGCAGTGCTAATGCGACCATCCATACGGAGCTCGCATGCAACATAAACAGGGTGCCACGCCCGATCTGCGGAAAGAGATGTGTGTTGCGTCGGTCGTAGAGGTCGGTTCGGGCCGGATCGCCAGCCTCGATTTTATCCGTGGCATCGCAGTTATGGGCATACTTGCCGCCAACATCGTCGCTTTCGGGCAGCCCATGACTGCCTATCTATTCCCGGGTGCTTTCACCGTGCCGCATAGCGAAGCGGAGAACTGGATGTGGGTGGCACAATTCGTGTTGATCGACGGGAAGATGCGTGGCCTTTTTTCCCTGTTATTCGGCGCGGGCATGTATTTGTTTTTGGAAAAGGCTTGGGCCCGCGGGCAAGGTATATGGCTGCAGGTGCAGAGACTATGCTGGCTTGGCCTTTTTGGAATCGTCCACTTTTTCTTCGTCTGGCGCGGGGACATTCTGCTCCTGTACGCCTGCGCAGGGATGGCAGCGTTGCTTTTCGTCGGCCTGTCACGACGCAAACAGTTGGTGATGGGGCTGTTGGGGTATTTCGGCGGCGCCTTGCTTTATGGGGCGTTTGTCGGATTTCTTCCGGCTGTTGCCGACACAGAGGTCGGTGAACGAGCCGCTTTCGCGCAGATGGCCAATGAACTGGAGGCTGAGAAACAGGCAGAGTTGGCCGATGGCAGACTCGAAACAGACCTAATCTCGAATGGTCAGTACGGTACATGGGTCTCTCACAATCTATCGGTGCATGGCGACGAGCTGCTTTTTAACATTTTCATGTCGTGGTTCGAAACCTTGCCTCTCATGATGATCGGCATGGCTGCCTATCGCTATCGGCTGTTCGACGGTGGAGTTGCTTCTCGCTGGCAGCAAAGATGGGGGTGGGGATTGCTGCTGGCTGGCACTGCTATGACCATACCGGTGGCGTTATGGGCAAATGCTGGTGGGTTGACCTATTACGGTACACTGGCCGCGATGGTCGGGTGGTCTATGGTGCCGCGCTTGCTGGCTATTCTTGGACTTGTCGCCCTGTTGGCGCTGTGGGGCCAAAGCGTTGGTGGTTGGCTGGTTGACCGCATCTCGGCAGCGGGTCGTGCCGCTTTTACCAACTATCTCGGGACATCGATTTTTATGTTGATCGTGTTTCACGGGTGGGCAGGGGGACTGTTCGGCAAGCTGGGGAGGACTGAACTCTACCTCGTGATGTTCGCGACGTGGGTTCTGATGCTTGTGTGGTCCAAGCCATGGCTGGATCGATACCGTTTCGGACCGTTCGAATGGTTATGGCGGTGCCTCACCTATCGGCAGGTCTTTGCATTGCGACGATAGATATTTGCTTGATATTGAGAACGAGTATCACTAGAAATGATCTTGAGAGTCAGTCGCAGGAGCCCTCTAGTGTACGTTTGCATCTGCAATGCGATCCGGGAAAGCGAACTCAGGCGCGCCGCGCGGCACGTGTCAGGCGATGCCGAAAGTTGCTATGCAGCGCTGGGCAAGCCGCCCTGCTGTGGGACTTGTCTGGATGAAGCCGACGGCATCCTTCAAGATGAACGCAAAATAGGTTTGGTTCCCGCGGCAGCCTGAATCTCCGCTAACGCAAATCGCTCGCAAACCCTAGGGTTTCCGCCGTTTTTCCGCTTCTGAGGCCTTGCCAAACCTTGCCTGGCATGGGCATAGCCTTTGCATGTTTTACAGCAATGGAGCCCCGGAATGAAAGGCGACACCAAGGTCATCGAGTTCCTCAATAAGGCACTCACGAACGAACTGACCGCGATCAATCAGTATTGGCTTCACTATCGGGTTCTCGCCGATTGGGGCGTGACTAAACTCGCCGAGTATGAACGCCACGAATCAATCGATGAAATGAAGCATGCGGATGTGCTCGCCGAGCGTATCCTGTTTCTTAACGGCCTTCCCAACTTTCAGGCGATCCACAAGCTGAAGATTGGCGAAACGGTCGAGGAAATTCTGAAAGCCGATCTGGCGGTCGAGATGGAAGCCATCCCGCTGCTCAAGGAAGCTATCGCGCATTGCGAAGAGGTCCGCGACTATACGACCCGGGAAATTTTCGAGCGTATCCTCGAAAGTGAGGAAGATCACGTCGATTTCCTGGAGACGCAGTTCGACATGATTGCTCGCATGGGCTTGGAAAATTACGTCCAGCTCAACAGCAAGCCAGCAGGCGAAGGTGAAGGCGGCTGACTCGCCTTGCGCTTAGTTCACGCGCCAGAATGGCGCGTGAACACCGCCGTGCTTGGAAAGGCGGGCCAATAGACTCTCTCCCTCCCAGATTTCGGCACTTCCACGGCCAACATTGATGTCAGCGATCGTCAGCGCGGTGACAATGTCGGGCGCTTCAAGCGCAAAATTCTCGTCTTGGAAATCGCTCCTGGCATGGATTGCAACGCGGAGTCTGGCCATTTGTCATCTCCTTGCCTTGATCGCGCTTATCGCATGGCAAGATGAACGCTGGCAGACAGCGGTGTTGTGATTGTCGCAGATTCAAAATCGGCTTGTCGCAATCAGTGCGCAAAATGCGTCGGAGCGTTACGAAACCCTGCGTTCTCGCATGCGCTCGAGATTGCGTCGGGCAGCGATGCGGGTCTCCAGCAGAAACGAACTTAGGCCTGCGACGAGCAAACCCATCGAAAGCACCCAGGTGATGGCAACCAGCGTTCCCAAAGGTGCGTAGACGAAGGCGCTGATGAAGAGTAAAACGATGACAACGCTGATGGCCAGAGCCGACGCCGTGCTGAACATCACCGCCCGTTGAGCGAGTATTCGCCGTTTCTCCAAAGCCGGCAATTCGGCGCGCAAGGCAGCGACGTCGCCCTCCTCACCGGCATTCAGAATACGTTCGATCTTGTTCGCTACCCAGATGAGGCGATTGGTCATGACATTCATGACCGCCCCAATACCCGCGAGTAGAAAAGCTGGGGCGAGGCTGAGCTGCACCACCTGCTGCACGCGCAAACTTGAACTGGTTCTTTCGAGCAGTTCGCTCCCCGGTAAGACAATCAGGATATCGAGCAGCACAGCGCTCAATCCTTCTGGTACGGGTTCTTCGGGCTCTTGAGTACGACGCGCACCGGCACCGCATCGAAACCGAGCTTGTCGCGTATCCCATTGACGAGATAGCGCTCGTAACTCTTCGGCAGCATGTCGAGCCGGGTTCCGAATACCACGAAGCGAGGGGGGCGGATGCTGGCCTGGGTGATGTAGCGCAGCTTGATTCGTTTACCCTTGGGGGCCGGCGGGGGATTGGCTTCCAGCGCGTCGTCGAACCAGCGATTCAGGGCGGCCGTCGGCACCCTTCGGCTCCACACTTCGCGCAGTTCGAATGCTGCGCCGAGCATCTGGTCGAGCCCCTTGCCGGTTTTGGCGCTGACGGCAAATAGCGGTACGCCCCGGACCTGGGCGAGGCCTTCGTTCAATGCATCCCGAATGCCATTGAACAGGGCGCTGGCACTTTCTGCAACGTCCCATTTGTTGATCGCGATCATCAGGGCGCGGCCTTCCTCCAGCACCATGTTGGCGATCTTCAAATCCTGCGCTTCCAGACCACGTGTCGCGTCGAGCAGCAATACGACTACTTCGGCGAAATCCACCGCGCGGCGTGCGTCTGCCACCGAAAGTCTCTCGAGCTTATCGATAACCTGGGCTTTCTTGCGCATTCCGGCTGTGTCGATCAGTCGGATTTCCCGCTGCTGACCGTTTCTCGGGTCTTTCCATTCCCAGTCGATGGCGATGGAATCCCGGGTGATTCCGGCTTCGGGGCCGGTCAGAAGCCTATCTTCTCCCAGCAGACGATTGATCAGCGTGGATTTGCCCGCATTCGGGCGCCCGACAATGGCGAGCTTGAGCGGCCCGGCAAGGAGCTCCTCTTCGTCCTCCTCGTCGACCTGTGATTCGATTTCGGACGATTCGGCCTTGGCACCTATCATCGGCCAGAGGCGATCGAACAGATCCGCGATGCCTTCGCCGTGTTCGGCACTAATACCGGCGGGTTCGCCGAAGCCTAGCGAAAAGCTTTCGAATATCCCGGCATCGCCCTGGCTGCCTTCTGCCTTGTTCGCGACAAGCACGACAGGCACTTGCTGTCCGCGCAACCAGCGGGCGATTTCTTCGTCGAGAGGTGTAAGCCCAACGCGAGAATCGAACACGAACAGCGCTGCGTCCGCGCCTTCCAAGCTAACTTCGGTCTGTTTGCGCATGCGACCGGGCAGAGTATTGGGGTCGTCGTCTTCCCAACCGGCGGTGTCGACGATCTGGAATTCCAGCCCTGCAATCGTCGCATCCCCAAAACGGCGGTCGCGTGTCACGCCGGGCTGATCATCGACCAGAGCGAGGCGCTTGCCGACGAGGCGATTGAATAGCGTCGATTTGCCGACGTTTGGTCGACCGATGATAATCACTGTCGGTTTTGAAGATGAGGGCTGCATGATAGCCCGGCAAGTGGCGCTTCGCGCGTTGTATTGCAAGCGGATGCCACTTTGAAGTCAGTGGCTGCGACCCGTTCGTAAAAAATTAACCGTTCCGCCCTAGCCTGCATTTATGAAGACAGCACTCGCCATGGTGATGCTTATTCCGCTCGCAACGCCCGTCGTGGCAATTGCCGATACAGCCCCTGCGACCAGTGGCTATTCCAGCGATGAGCTTTCCGCTTATTTGCAATGCGCGCCGTACGCTAGGCAGATTTCGGGTATCCAGCTATTCGGTGAAGCAAGTACATGGTGGGATCAGGCGCAAAACCAATATGCGACCGGAGCCACACCGCAGCCTGGTGCTGTTATGGCATTCCGACCGCATAGAGGGATGGAATCGGGCCATGTCGCTACAGTAAGTCGTGTGCTGGATTCGCGCCGCGTGCTTTTAAATCATGCGAACTGGTCGCCTATCAATGGGCGTAGAGGGCAGATTGAAAAGGACGTTCTTGCAATCGACGCGTCCCCAAACAACGATTGGAGCGAGGTGCGCGTGTGGTACGCCCCCTTGGGTAAGGTCGGAACCACGCCATGGCCCATCGACGGCTTTATTTATTCGGACCGCTCAACTGAACGGCCCGTGCAGTTAGCGGCCAATTCTGCGCCGAAGAAGCCTTCCAAGACTTTCGCGCGCGCTTTCGCAGATTTCGCAGAGTAACTCAGTCTGCTTTTGCGATCGGCGGGTTGTCACCTAGATCTTCGAACCAGGCTTCTACGGGACCGGTAAGCTTAAGCGTCAGCGAATTGCCCCGACGATCAACGGTCTTGCCCGCCTGAACACGAACCCAGCCTTCCGATATCGAATATTCTTCGATATCCGTACGTTGTTTGCCCTTGAACCGGATCCCGACGCCACGCTGAAGCACTTCCATTTGGAAGTGCTCGCTCTTGGGATTGACCGAAAGACGATCGGGAGGTGTCTGGCTTTGTGTTTCGTCGCTCATGGTGCGCGCCGATACTTAGCGGCGACCCGCTGGGCAAGATCAATCCGGCGGCGGGGTTTCTACCGGACTGCGATCAGGCTGATCATAATCAGGTTGCGGCGGTTCGAATCCAGGTGGCTCCTGCATCGGCGCTTCATCCGGCAGGCTGTCGGGTGGCATTTCTTGTGGCGCACCTGGATCGATCGTGTCGGGGCTAGGGTCTGGTTGGGTTGCCATGATTAGTCCTTTGAGGTGTTAGGGGTGTCTAGGGCGGCTTCTCCCTGACCGTCGCGGCCGCCCTTCTGTGCGGCGCTCAGCGCTTCTTCGACTTGGCCGGTACCTTTGTCGGGTGCGCTTTTACGCGGCACGGCATTCGGGCCGCCTGCAGCTCTCGCCTTCGACGATACGCCCGTCTTGTTGCCTAGAGTGATTGCTGGGGGCGTGCTGGGCGGGGTGGTTGGTTTGTCTTGATCGCACATGTCGTCTAAACGGCCCACCGCGCGAAGCTGTTCCTTCACCTGTCGCCAAGCTTGCGCATTTGATCGCATCCTACTAGAGGCACGCGCCTACACGCGGAGGACTAGCGCCTTTCGCGCAGCTTCGTTCGGGTTTGCGGGCGTGGCGGAACTGGTAGACGCGCTGGTTTTAGGTACCAGTATCGAAAGATGTGGGGGTTCGAGTCCCTTCGCCCGCACCAGTTTCGCCCGGCGTTAGGCCCAATTGCATATATCGCTTTTGGAAAGTCACGAGTTTCATCCATGCAGATCAAAGAGACCACCAACGAGGGCCTCAAGCGCGCCTACACCGTCACCATTCCGGCGAAGGAAATCGACGAGCGCGTTACCAGCGAAGTCAGGAAGATTGCTCCGCAGGTAAAGATGCCGGGCTTCCGTCCGGGCAAGGTGCCTGCGAATCTGGTGCGCAAGATGCATGGTGAGCAGGTTCATGCGCAAACCGTGAACGACATGATTCGCGAATCGGTCGATAAGGTGATGGCCGACAACAAGTTGCGGCCGGCGATGCAGCCCAGCGTCGAACTTGCCGAAGGGTATGAAGAAGGCAAGGACGCGTCCCTGTCTGTCGAACTCGAAATCTTACCCGAAATCGAAGCGCCAGAAATCGATGGCCTGGAGCTCGAGCGCCTGACCGTTCCTGTTACCGACGAGCAGGTCGATGAAGCGGTTGAACGTATCGCTTCGAATAACAAGAGCTACAAGGATGCCGCCAAGACCAAGAAGGCTGCGGACGGCGACCAGCTGATCATCGACTTCGTGGGCCGTGTGGACGGCACCGAATTCGAAGGCGGCAAGGCAGAAAGCACCCCGCTGACGATCGGTTCGGGCCAGTTCATTCCGGGCTTCGAAGAACAGCTCACCGGTGTGAAGACTGGCGATAAGAAGACCATCACCGTCACCTTCCCTGAAGATTATCCTGCCGAAAACCTGAAAGGCAAAGAGGCTGAATTCGACGTCACCGTGCAGCAGGTGAAGGTTCCGACTGACACCAAGATCGACGACGATTTCGCCAAGAACCTTGGCCTCGACAGCCTCGACAAGCTCAAGGAGCTTCTGCGCGGTCAGCTTGAACAGGAAACTTCGGGCCTGACACGTACGCAGATGAAGCGTCAGCTTCTCGATACGCTGGCGGCAGGTCACGATTTCGCTGTGCCGCAGGGCATGGTCGATGCGGAATTCGAGCAGATCTGGGCCCAGCTTCAGCAGGAAGCGGCGCGTTCGGACGACGCCGAAGCCATGATCAAGGAAATGGAAGACGAGAAGGACGATTATCGCAAGATCGCCGAACGCCGCGTCCGCCTTGGCTTGCTGCTTTCCGAAATCGGCCAGAAGAACGGCGTTGAAGTCAATGCCAATGAGATGAACATGCTCATCCAACAGGCTGCGCAGCAATATCGCGCCGAGGATCGGCAGCGGTTCGTGCAGTACGTCCAGTCCGAACCGATGGCTGCAGCCCAGCTGCGTGCCCCGCTTTACGAAGATAAGGTTGTCGATTTCCTGTTCGACAAGGCTGAGATCACCGACCGCGAAGTGACGCGCGAGGAGCTCGAGGCAGCTATCGAAGCGGATGAGGCGGGCGAGGAAAAGCCCAAGAAAAAGGCACCTGCCAAGAAGAAAGCCGCCGCGAAGAAGGCGCCTGCGAAAAAGGCCGATGACAAGGCTGCAGATGAAAAGCCCGCGGCTAAGAAAGCTGCCGCCAAAAAGCCAGCCGCGAAAAAGGCGGACGATAAAAAGGCCGACGACAAGAAGACTCCGGCTAAAAAAGCGGCTGCCAAGAAGGCACCTGCCAAGAAGGCCGCAGCCAAGAAGTAAGCCTGGCTCCAGACGATATTCAAAGGCGGCAGGAGCGATCCTGTCGCCTTTTATTTTATCTTTTTGAATCCGCTCTCGAAACAGCCTGTTTTTCGGTGCGTGTCGATCTGCTTGAAGGTATGTAGCGCGGCATTGTGTCATCCTGTCCGGTATGGATGTGTCCGCGGCGCTTTTCGGCTGCAAGAATAAGTGGCCCCGATACTACGCCATGGATCACGATCGAGGCCAGGATTGTGAAGCTGGCCACTGCCCAGAGCTGGTCCAGTTGTCCGAACTGCCCGTGGTTTTGGCCATAGGAGAGGTAATAGATCGACCCCATACCCCGCACGCCGAGGAACGCGATTGCCAAGGTGCCAATCAGCGGTAAATCCGATCTCGCTTCAGCGATAAAGCCCGCAACGGGCCGGATAATAAGGATCAGAGCCAGGCCGATCAATGCGCCGGTCCAGGTAAGGGGGGCCAGCACTCCGCTGGCAAGCATAGCGCCGAACCCGAACAGCACGGCCACCAGTACGATTTGCTCGATCTGATCGATGAAATGATGGCTGATTTTGTGGTAACGGCTACGGTTTTCGCGCTGGCGTGCGGTCACTGCGCCAACGAAGACCGCCAGAAATCCATACCCTTCAAGAAGCTCTGCCACGCCATAGGCCAGCAGGAGCGTGCCCAGAACTATTAAACCTTCGCTGGTCGAATATTTCGGAGCATCGGCGCTTTCACTGGCTTCGTCGATTTCATCCAGCGGGGCGTCCGCTTCTCGCTCGAACACGTACCAGGCGCCGACCCTGCCAACGGCCCAGCCGACTGCGCCCCCCGCAATGATGCGCCAGAACAGATCGATAGCCACCCATTCTAGTGTCCACGTTCCGAGAGCGGTCATCCCGACGGCCGCTATGGCGAGATAGGTGAAAGGAAATGCCAGACCGTCATTTATACCCGCTTCGACCGTGAGGCTGAAACGCACATCATGGCGTTTGTTTTCGCCCGGCGGCCCTACCTGCACGCTTCGCGCGAGGACAGGATCGGTAGGAGCCAGTGCGGCGCCCAGCAGAATTGCGCTCGCCGGTGCAAGGCCAAGTGCCCACCATCCCAGCAACGCCACCGCAGCAATGGATAGCGGCATGGTGATGAAGAGAAGCGGCCAGATCTGCCGCCAGTTGATCCAGCTGACAGGTCGATCGATCGCAATGCCGGCTGCCATCAGCGAAGCAATGACGATGAATTCAGTGGTATATTCCAGCGTGATCGCGTCGAAACCGTCCACCGTCGGATTGAAATGCGGCAACCCCAGCGGCAGGGACCAGAGCGCGAAGCCAACGCCAACGTAGATAATGGGGAGGGACAGCCAGTGGCGCGATAGCCATCGTTCGAGCGACACGGCCAGCATCAGGCCTGCCCCAAACACGATGAACATCAGGATTCGTGGATCGAATTCCAAGCTGCACTCTCCCTCTTCCCCGCACAACGCACGAGAAACGAAAGGAGGTCCGCAAGTGTCAGAAATCGCCGCTGATTGTCAGGCGAAACGTCGGGCCGATCCGGCGATCCACGAATTCGTTGAACTGCACATTTCCTTCTGCCCTTGGGCCGTCATAGACCGTTCTGCGCATGTAATTCCGCGCGCCGAGCAGCATGTTTATCGCCTGCGCCTTGACGGTGAACCCGAAGAGATCCTTGTGCTCAATGAAGAGCGTATCAAAAACCGGCCCCTCCCATTCACGCCCGTCTTCATAGCGTCTGGCGTATGGTGCGTTGTCGAAGTGTTCGATGCTGGCACCCCAAGCCCAATCTGTGGATGGAATGTCGTGCCGGAAGTCGATCTGCAAAGCCCCTTCCTGATCGTAGGAAAAGCCGCGCTCCACCCCGGTAAACGGGTCATCCACATACATGAAGCGTTTGACGGCAACGATATCGAAGCGCGCGCCCTTCCAGCCGATAGGGTCCAGATTCAAGGTGGCGTTGGCTTCAAGGTGCAAGCGGCTGGCATCGCCGATATTCCCGCGCGCCTCGCCGCCATTGGGCAGCGGAAAATAATCTATGAAATCTTGGAACCATGCCTGGCGGGCTTCGAACTTCAGCGAGCCCCAGGGGCCTAAGGTCTTGTTTGCCTCCAGTTCGACGTTCCAGCTCTGGTAGGGCACGAGTTCATTGTTTCCGCCGTTTTCAGTGTCGCTGTTGAGGGAAACGCTGGCGAGAAAATCGCCGAAAGACAGTTGGCTGACGCGGCGGGCCACGGTCAGCGATATGTCGAAATCGCTGTATGGCTTCCATGTGGCAGCCAAAGATCCCTTGGGCCGTCTGAAGCTGCGCGAATTGGGCATGGCTCCTGTTTGCTTGAGCTTGGAGAACTCTACCGTCCCGATCGCCTGGACCGAGAAGGTCGGCGACAAAGCGCGCGAAAGGCTCAGGCTTGTCTCATAACGATCTTCGCGCACTCCGCCGGTGCCATCGGGGAAGGGCAACTCGACAAAACTTCCATCCGGAGAAAGTTCGAACAGGGCTGAACTGCGATCGAGACGGTTGAAGGCTGCTTCGGTCGATAACTGCCAGTCTGCCTTCCAGAGTTTCCAGCTATATTCGGCGCGGGCGATCCGCTCTCCCGAACTATTCGACTCATCGTAACGGAAGCCCGCAGGCTGGCTGCCATCGGAAAAACTGTCGATCAGTGTCTGAGAGTAATCATTTTGTTCGTAGTGCTCCAGCCCAATCAGCTTCAGCGTGCCGGGGCCAAGCGGGAACTGGATATCGCCTCCGATTTCGTAAAGAGGCCCGTCTTGATCTGTCCATACCTCGCGGCTGCGGATCGGTCCGGTAACGGGTATGCCGATTTCCGGGTCCCTCCTGCGATGGAAAAGTTCCGAATAATTGAGGTTCAGATTGGCTTGAACACCCCCACTGAAATCATAGGCCAGGGTCGTGGCTAGCTTGGGTTCGTCGGTCCTGCCCGAAAACTTCGAATATTGCGTCTCGATCAGATCGCCATTGCGATCGGTTATGGTGACCGTCCCATCGGCGCCGAAGCGCTCGTTGGGATTGGACAGGGCCAGCGTGTAATCCAGCCGTCCGCTGCTGCCGGTCACTGAAATCTCACCGCCGTAAAGCTGGGCTGAGGTGTTGTGCGGTCGGAACCCTGTTGTCCACCGGAACTGGCCTGATGCCTCGTCGCTCTTGAAAATAACATTGGCGACCACCCCGGTCAGGCCCGGAATGTCGAGAGTGTTGCCATCGACCAGTTCGATTCGCACGACGTCACCGGCAGGGATACGACGGAGCTGGTCTTCCACGCTATCCGATTTGCTGGACAGTCGTTCACCGTTGACGATCACATTCTGCGTTGCCTGGCCCAGTCCGCGCTGTCCCTGATTGTTGCCCCCGGAGATCGTAAAGCCAGGAATGCGTGTTACCATGTCGAGCGCATTGCGCGGGGCAAACTGCGAGAAGTACCCCGGTTCGAAGGTCTTGGCGGACCCCGTGCCAGTATCGGCAGAAGCCGCGCCATTGTCTGCCATTGCCGCATCCTGCCCTAGGGCAGGCGAGGCAAAGCTGCCGATCATTAAGAGTGATACGGTGGTGAACAGGGTGTTGCCCAAGCGCATGAAATCGTCCAATCCCTCAAAGCTGAGAGGCTTCGATTACATTTGTAGTTAAAGGTGCCAACGAGGCCTCGACAGACGACGTTCCACCGCCGACCAACGGATTTGGTCCGCGATGCGGCCACACATAATGACAGGTGATGCAAGTATCCCCTGTATTACCGCCTCAAGCCTCTTGAACATCGCCCGAACCATGGCGACATAGGCGGCCAACCGATCCGACGAGAGGACTTTTCATGATCGACCTGTTCGGCAGCGACGCCCATGGCGCCCAGGGCCAGTTCACCACCGATCCCGTAACCGGCGCGCTTGTACCTGTGGTTGTCGAGCAGACCAGCCGCGGCGAACGCAGCTTCGATATCTTCAGCCGCCTGCTGCGCGAACGCATCGTGTTCGTCACCGGACAGGTGGAAGACGGGATGGCTTCGCTCATCACCGCGCAGTTACTGTTTCTGGAGAGCGAAAATCCCAGCAAGCCGATCAGTATGTACATCAACTCGCCTGGTGGGGTGGTGACTGCAGGCATGGCGATCCATGACACGATGCAGTACATCAAGCCGCGCGTCTCCACCGTCTGCATGGGGCAGGCTGCAAGCATGGGCTCGTTCCTGCTGGCTGCGGGGGAGCCGGGTATGCGTATCGCGCTGCCCAACGCGCGCATCATGGTGCACCAGCCTTCGGGTGGGGCCCGCGGCATGGCGAGCGACATCGAGATCCAGGCGCGCGAAATTCTGCGCATCAAGAAGCGCATGAACGATCTCTATGTGAAATATACCGGCCAGAGCCTTGACGAGATCGAAAAGGCGATGGACCGCGATACGTTTCTTGAAGCCGATGAAGCAATGAAGTTCGGCATTGTCGACAAGGTCTTCGAAACCCGCCCCGAATCCGAAGGTGGCGATGCCGAAGGCAGTGGCGGCGCGCCGGAATAATTCGACCATTCATGCTCGCGCGGGAAGGGCTCCCGCGCGGGATTGTTGCAGGAATGTCGTAGGATTTAAGCAACTTCGCCGCTTCAGCTTATGGCAAGGGGCAAGCGCTACCTAGGATATTGACCCAAGCCACGTGGCCCCTAGAGTCGACAGTCTTCCGAGGGGCCCACGGGGAAGACGTTTAGGATATGACCAAGTTGAGCGGAACCGACAGTAAATCGACCCTGTATTGCAGCTTTTGCGGCAAGTCGCAGCACGAGGTGAGGAAGCTCATTGCGGGCCCGACCGTGTTCATCTGCGACGAATGTGTCGAACTGTGTAACGACATCATCCGCGAAGAAACCAAGGCCGGGCTGACCGGCAAGAAGGAAGGCGACGTTCCGACGCCGGCGGAAATCTGCGCGACGCTTGCCGATTACGTCATCGGCCAGGATCGTGCCAAGCGCGTCCTCTCGGTCGCGGTGCACAACCACTACAAGCGGCTGAAGCACGGTGCCAAGGCTGGCGATGTTGAACTGGCCAAGTCCAACATCCTGCTGGTCGGCCCGACCGGTTCGGGCAAGACGCTGCTGGCTCAAACGCTGGCGCGCACCTTCGACGTACCGTTCACCATGGCCGATGCCACCACGCTGACCGAAGCGGGTTACGTGGGCGAGGATGTGGAGAACATTATTCTGAAGCTGCTGCAGGCCAGCGACTATAACGTCGAGAAAGCCCAGCACGGCATCGTCTACATCGACGAGATCGACAAGATCACGCGCAAGGCGGAAAATCCCTCTATTACGCGCGATGTATCGGGCGAGGGCGTGCAGCAGGCACTGCTCAAGCTGATGGAAGGCACCACCGCCAGCGTCCCGCCGCAGGGTGGGCGCAAGCATCCGCAGCAGGAGTTCCTGCAGGTCGATACCACCAACATCCTGTTTATCTGCGGCGGTGCCTTTGCCGGTCTCGACAAGATCATCGCCGATCGTCTGCAGAAGCGCTCGATCGGCTTCGGCGCGCATGTTGCCGATCCGGACAAACGCCGCGTCGGCGAACTGCTTGAAAAAAGCGAGCCGGAAGATCTGCTGAAGTTCGGCCTGATCCCCGAATTCGTCGGCCGCCTGCCGGTAATCGCGACGCTGCACGATCTCGATGTCGATGCGCTTGTCACCATCCTGCAGGAACCGAAGAACGCCATCGCCAAGCAGTATCACAAGCTATTCGAGCTTGAGGATGTCGAACTGACCTTTACCGACGAGGCACTGCGTGCGATCGCCGAACGGGCGATCAAGCGCAAGACCGGTGCCCGCGGCCTGCGTTCGATCGTGGAGGCTATCCTGCTCGACACGATGTTCGACCTGCCCGATATGGACGGGGTGACCGAGATCGTGATCGACAAGGACGTGGTCGAAGGCAAGAAGGAACCGATTCAGGTCCACGGCAAGAAGACTGCCGACAAGGAAGAAGCGGCCTAAGCCGTCAACGTCCTGGCCTTCGTAGAAAACGATCAAGCCCGCCGTTACCGGCGGGCTTTTTCTTGGGAAAATCAGCAGCCTGATATGCAGTTCGAAAGGCTGACTTCGATCTGCAAGGTAGCGTGTCCAATCCGGTGATGGTGCTCAAGCTCGTGAGCCGCCTCGCGCAGGAAGGCGTCTCCCGGATGCCCCGACGGCATGACCAGATGCGCGGTCAGAGCGGTTTCGGTGGTACTCATCGGCCAGATATGGAGGTGGTGAACGGCTTCGACGCCAGGCAGGCTTTCGAGATAAGCGCGCACGCCGCTCTCCGAAATACCCTTCGGCACGGCGAGCATGCTCATGGCCACGCTGTCTTTCAATAGGCCCCAGGTCCCCCAGGCTATCACCAGCACGATCACCAGGCTGACCAAGGGATCGATCCAGAGCGCCCCGGTCCACATGATGGCCAGGCCGGCAACAACCACGCCCACACTGACCAAGGCATCCGCGGCCATATGCAGAAATGCGCCACGAATGTTGATATCGTGCTGCCCGCGCATGAAAAGGGCAGCGGTTCCGGCATTGATAAGGATGCCGATCCCGGCAACGATCGCCATTGTCTCACCCTGCACGGCGGGCGGTTCTGCAATGCGATTGACCGTTTCGAACAGGATCGCCCCGATGGCTGCCAGCAGCAATCCCGCGTTGAGCAGGGCCGCTAGGATCGTGGAACTCTTGTACCCATAGGTGAAGCGTTCCGACGCCGGGCGCTTGGCTGCGATGCTGGCGCCCCATGCCAACAACAGAGCCAGCACGTCCGACAGATTATGTCCTGCATCGGCAATCAGGGCCATGGAGCCTGAGATCCAGCCATAGGCCGCTTCGACGATAACGAAGGCTGTGTTGAGGACGATTCCTATAAGGAATGCGTTGCCGAAATCGGCCGGCGCATGGCTGTGGCCATGCAGGCCGTCTTCCGTGTGATCGTGACCCTTACCCATATGTTCGTCGATCGTCCTGTCGTGTCCCCAATCGCACTTTTCCTATCGCATGAAGTGGGCGGGCGGCAAGAAAAACTATTTAAAACAAATAGATATGTAATATCATCGTTTAAATATGTTATAACATACAGTGCATGTCCGCCGTGCAAGTCGTTGTTTCAAGAAGGAATTCACAAGGTCGAATTTGCTAGATGCAACTGTCCAGCCCATCACGCCGTACCGAACCGATGCGTGCGGAGATGGTATTTCCGTGCCGTGCGAGCCAGCCACGCGGATTTTTGACGGATCGTTCTTTGGGCAATGGCAGGGCAGCCGCCATGCGCGCCGCTTCCAGCGGTGTGAGCGACGCGGCCGATTTACCGAAATAGCGCCGGGCCCCTGCCTCGACACCATAGGTTCCTATCCCCGTTTCCGCGACGTTGAGATAGACTTCCATGATCCGCCGTTTGCCCCAGATCTTTTCGATCAGGACTGTGAACCACGCCTCGAACGCTTTGCGGACATATCCGCCGCCTTGCCACAGAAACACGTTCTTTGCGGTCTGCTGGCTGATGGTCGACCCGCCCCGGATGCGTCCGCCGCGCGAATTGCTTTCCATCGCCTCTTCGATCGCTTCGCGATCGAAGCCGTCGTGCGTACAGAACTTGCCATCTTCCGCGGCAATCACCGCGCGCACCATGTTGCGGTCGATGTTCGAAAGTGCTGTCCAGTCCTTCGTGATGCCATTGCCATCCATCACCATTGTCGCGGTGATCGGAACGGGTACGAATTTGAACAGCAATACCAGACCCAGGCTCAGCCCGACGAAGCCGACCAGTATCTTGAACAGCAATTTGATGATGGCGCCCATAGCGGTTCCTTAGAGGTGGCGGACGGGCGCTGCAATCGGCCTCAGGCGCGTGTGTCGAAATCCTTGCGGGCCTGCTCTATCCGTTCGATATTGCGTTCTGCCCAGTGCCATACGCCGCAGAACGCTTCTCCCAGATCGTAACCGAGATCGGTAAGCGCATATTCCACCCGGGGCGGAACCTCGGCAAAGACCGTTCGCGATACCAGGCCTTCACGCTCCATCTGGCGCAGCGTCTGGGTCAGCATCTTCTGGCTGATGCCCGGCACATCTCGAGATAGCTGGCTGAACCGCTTTGCACCGCGATCTTCCAGCGCTTCAATCAGCAGGAATGTCCATTTATCGGCAACGCGGGCGATTGTTTCATTGACCAACTGATCAACTTTTTCCTCATCTGCGTAGCTGGTAATCGCTGAATTTGCCATTTCTCACCTTGGGGTAAGTACCGCACAGAAAAGTGCCTTCTTTCGAATAGAGAGCAAGGCATTATCTCGACGTCATGTCCAGTCCAGAAGGAGACACAACATGAAAACCAGCGGAAACACCATCCTCGTCACCGGGGGCGGTAGCGGCATCGGGCGCGAACTTGCACGCAAATGGCATGATCTCGGCAATACGGTGATTGTGGCCGGCCGGACTCAACGTTCGCTGGACGAAACTGCCACGGGCCGCGAGAATATGCACACCATGACGGTAGACGTCGGCGATGTCGGTGACACTGACCGTTTTGCCAGGGAAGTGGTCAAGGCATATCCAGCGCTGAACGTGCTGGTGAACAATGCCGGCATCATGCGGTTCGAGGATGTCACCGCCGCGCGCGATCTGGGCGATGCAGAGGCAACCGTTGCGACCAACCTGCTCGGGCCGATCCGGCTGATCGACGGTTTGATCGAGCATTTGAAGGCGCAGGATGACGCTGCGATCGTCAACGTCACTTCTGGCCTTGCCTTCGTGCCAATGCCGCGCACGGCGACTTATTCGGCGACGAAGGCGGCGTTGCACAGCTACACTATATCGCTGCGCGCCAAGCTGGCGGGGCAGGTCGAAATCATAGAAATCGCGCCTCCTGCAGTGCAGACCGAGCTGACCCCGGGTCAATCCACGCGGGAAGGCTACATGCCGCTCGATCAGTTCATCGAGGAAACCATGCGGGGTTTTATTGCCGAGGACACGCCTTCGGAGGTACTGACCGAAAACGTCCTGTTCCTGCGCAATGCCGAAGCAGAAGGCCGGTTCGACAAAGCGCTGGCAGTGACCAGCCAGTTCTAACCAACGGCCAGTACCACGAAAAAGGGGCGCATCCCGCGAAGGATGCGCCCCCTTTTTGTAGATTGTGGCTGCTGCCTCAGGCGGCGCCGGGAAGCAGTTTCTCGCCGGCGATGGTTTTCATCGCCTTCTGCAGTTTTTCGAACGCCCGCACTTCGATCTGGCGGATGCGTTCACGGCTGACGTCGTAAACCTGCGACAGCTCTTCCAGCGTCTGCGGGTTTTCCGTCAGGCGGCGTTCGGTCAGAATGTGCTTCTCACGATCGTTGAGGCTGTCCATCGCCTCCACCAGCATATCGTGTCGCACTTCCGATTCCTGCGCATCTGCGACTAGTTCGTCCTGCAGCGGACCGTCATCGCTCAGCCAGTCCTGCCATTCGCCCGAACCTTCTTCGCCATTGCGCATGGGCGTGTTCAGCGAACCGTCGCCGCCCATCAGCATGCGGCGGTTCATGTTGATCACTTCCTGCTCCGGCACGCCCAGATCGGTGGCGATCTTGGTCACATCGTCCGGGTGAAGATCGGTGTCTTCATAGGCGTCGAGGTTCTTCTTCATGCGGCGCAGGTTGAAGAACAGCTTCTTCTGCGCAGCGGTGGTGCCCATTTTGACAAGGCTCCACGAGCGCAGGATATATTCCTGAATGCTCGCCTTGATCCACCACATGGCATAAGTCGCCAGGCGGAAGCCGCGATCGGCTTCGAACTTCTTCACGCCCTGCATGAGGCCGACGTTGCCTTCGGAAATGAGATCCGAAACCGGCAGGCCATAGCCGCGGTAGCCCATGGCAATCTTGGCCACGAGCCGCAGGTGCGACGTCACGAGCTGCGCCGCAGCTTCGGTGTCGTCATGTTCCTCGTAGCGCTTCGCGAGCATATATTCCTGCTCCTGCGTCAGCACCGGGAATTTCTTGATCTCGGAAAGATAGCGGTTGAGGCTTTGCTCCCCGCCGAGCGCCGGAACGCTCAAAGTTTTGGTATTGCTCACTTGTACCCTGACCTTTCTAGCGTCGACCGCGCATGCCGGACCCCTGCTGGGCATCCGACTCTCGGGCCACTTCGGTTACTTATAGCGGACGCGCGCGAAAATGCACACGCGTTTCATCGATTTCAACGAGCGGTTTCGTCGATCAGTTCCCGCATATCGGGGGGCAATTCAGCGCAGAAATCCAAGGTTTCAGCGCTGATAGGATGTCTGAATCCAAGCCGTGCCGCATGCAGGGCCTGCCGCCGGAAACCCAGCTCGTCGAGAAGCCCTTTGAGAGCCTTGGGAGTGCGTCCGTAAACAGGGTCTCCCAATAGCGCATGGCCGATTGACGAACAGTGAACGCGCACTTGATGAGTTCGCCCGGTTTCGAGGCGGCATTCGATCAGGGAGGCGTGATTCAGCCGCTGCACGGTTTCGTAATGCGTAACCGCATGTTTGCCGCGCGTGGACTGGTCGGGAAGGACAGCCATCTTCTTGCGATCGCGGTCGGAGCGACCGATCCGGCCCGAAATCGTCCCCGCAGGGGGATTGGGATGGCCCGCGCAGACCGCCAGATAGCGGCGAATGATCGAATGGTCGGCAAATTGGCTGGCCAGCCCTTCATGGGCAGCATCCGACTTGGCGACGACCAGCAGGCCCGACGTATCCTTGTCGATCCGATGGACGATGCCGGGCCGCGCAACGCCATTGATGCCGGACAACTGGCCCTGACAATGAAACAGCAGCGCGTTGACCAGCGTGCCATCGGGATTGCCGGCCGCCGGATGCACCACCATTCCGGCAGGCTTGTCGACGACGATCAGATGATCATCCTCGAACACGACGTCGAGCGGGATGTTCTGGGGTTCGGCCGCCAGCGGTTCCGGCGCCGGGAGGTTAATGGAAAACGGAGTTCCAGCCTCGATCTTTGCCGAACCGCTTTTTGCCGCCGCGCCGCCGATGTCGACCGCGCCATCCGCAATCAGCCCCTTGATCCGTTCACGCGACAGGCCGGTGGCGTCGGCCAGCGCCTTGTCCAGGCGTGCGGCAAGCGTGACAGCTCCAGTGATGATTTCACCCTCGGTCATGCTAAAGGCCATGCGCGATGGCGACCGAACTCTCAAGCGATGTGATCATGTTGGCGGCGCGGGTAAGGGACGTGCTCTTCGCCGAAGCGGCAGCGGCGCATCCGCTGGAATGCTGCGGCATCCTGCTGGGGAACGGCAATTCCATCACGTTCGCAAGGCCCGCTGCCAATGTCCACCCGGATCCGGCATCACATTTCGAAATCGATCCGCAGGCGCTGATCGATGCCCATCGCAGCGCGCGCGCTGGCGGTGTAAAGGTGCTGGGATATTACCATTCCCACCCCAACGGGATTGCCCGGCCGTCCGCGACGGACAGCGCCGCTGCAGCAGCCGACGGGGCGATATGGGCGATAATCGCGGCAGGACGGTTCACGCTCTGGCGTTCGGGGGGTGCGGGTTTCGTAGCGCTTCCCTATGAGGTCGCCCCTCGCTAAGATGCTTAACCAATCTTCTCAATTCAGGATCCAAATGGACGACCGCCAATCGATCGACCTCGCCGCGATGCTTTGCTCGCGCCTATGCCACGACATGCTCAGCCCCGTAGGCGCCATTTCCAATGGTCTCGAATTGCTGGCGATGGAAACCGATCCGGAAATGCGTGCCGATGTCATGGAACTGCTCGAACAGAGCGCTCTTATCAGCACCAACAAGCTGAAATTTTTCCGTCTCGCATTCGGGGCGGCCGGCGGTTTCGGGGAACAGGTCGATATTACCGAGCCCAAGAAACTGATCGAAGCGCTGGTTGCCGACAAGCCGAATGTCACGATCAACTGGGCTCTGGCCGAACGGACCCTGGCTAAACCGGCAGTGAAGGTGCTGCTCAATTTCGCGCAGCTGGCCAATGATTCGCTGGTGCGGGGCGGGACGCTGGATATCGGTGCGGAAGTGCGGGATGGCGCTTGCGAAATCGTGGTTCGCGCTTCCGGCCCGAAGATCGCTTTCGATGAAACCATTGGCAAGGCGCTCGACGGGTCCTTCAATCGTTCGGAACTGACCAGCCGCACCGCAGCAGCCCATATGATTCATCTTCTGGCCAGCGAGAACGGCGGCGGGCTGCAATATCACAAGGGGGCGGACGCGCTGGTTCTGGGCGCAGTCCTGCCGCAGGGCGAAGGACTTATCGGTTGAAGTCACATTCCGGAAGGCAGGGGGAAGGGGGGCCCGAAGGCCATGACGAACTCGTCGATCGCGAAGTGCCGTCACCCAATCACGACGAACGGGCTTCGCCCATTTCCATGTTGGTCATCCATTATACCGAAATGGCCGATCAGCAGGCGGCGATCGATCGCCTGTGCGACCCGGACGCAAAGGTTTCCGCGCATTACCTGATCGGCGATCGGGGGGAAGTCGTACGCCTGGTGCCGGAAACCAGGCGTGCCTGGCATGCGGGCGTTTCCTATTGGCGCGGGCACAAGGATGTGAATTCGGCCAGTATCGGCATCGAACTGGACCATCCCGGCCATAAATTCGGCTATCGCGAATTCAGCGAAGCGCAGTTCGAAGCGCTGGTGCCGCTGGTGGCGCGCATCGTGAAGGAATACGATATTCCCCGTGCCAATGTGGTGGGCCATTCCGATGTGGCCCCTGCGCGCAAGATCGATCCGGGCGAACTGTTTCCATGGGATCGCCTGGCCCAATACGGCCTGTGCCTGCCGCGCCCCGACAAGCTGGAACGCGGCGACCCTTTCGACAACGATGCTTCGTTCTACCTCGCTCTCGAACGCTTCGGTTACGACATCACCGATGGCCATAAGGCGGTCGAAGCCTTCCAGCGCCGCTGGCGCCCGGAAAAGATCAATGGCGAAATCGACGGAGAGGTCAGGGCGATCCTGTTCCAGCTGCTGCTGGACAGGGACCGGGGGAATACGCGTTAGCGAAAAGGGGTGCTTTCTGGGCGGGGAGCGGAATGGCGGGTTTGGGTGGATGAAAACTCCCGCCGATGCCGTACTCAGGATATGACGATGGCAGCTAACTACCCCGTTTCGGACGTTCGAAGCGTTGAGGTGTTCCCTGAGAGCAGTCATTTAGACACGAATGAAGAAGCGCGTGTTCTACTCTCGTTCTGCGATAGATCTCGATACTTCTTCGCTTCGCAACAGAAATATTAAAGGCCGAAGGTCGTGACCCTAGACGCTCAAGCGATCTGGAGAGGGCACGAATGCCTCCAACAGCTCGGCAAGTCCGCTTTCTAAATCGTCGAGCATTGGCCCACGCCGTTGGTTTCCTTCCCGGGCAGCTACAGCGAGGGCGGCACCATGGACGTAATCGACAAGAATGTGGGGCCAACGCAAGGAGCGTTGCGACGAGAGGCCCAATTCGTTCAGGAGGCTGATCAGATTTTCGGTTATCCTCGTTGCGTGATCGGGGAAAATCGACGGCCTTGCAAAGATCGCCAAGGTTAAAGCCGGATGCAGGACCACTTTGGAGTAGTAGGCCATGAGGAGGCCGCGCAAACGTGCATTCGCGTCGCCCGTTTTTGGCGCAGCCACGTCTGCATACACCCATTCGGCCAATGACCTGATCAAGCCATCCCGATCCTTGAAGTGGTGATAGATGGTCATGGGATTGATGCCCACGCGCACCGCTAAGGCACGCATGGTTAAGCGGTCGAGACCGTCAGTATCGAGTATGCTCAACGCCTCGGAAAGAATGCGCTCGGGTGAAACAGACTTTCCGCCTGATGGCGGCCGACCTCGCCCCCTTGCTGTCATTTCATCACTTCATAACGAGATTGAACCAATCCGGAAGGAAATGACCGAGTGTTCTTGTGCGAGAGTTCCACATCGCGCTGACCGCCGCCGAAAAGAGGGCGGCCAGTGCCGAGCAAGATTGGCACCCTCGTGATCACCATATCGTTGATCAGGTCGAGTGCGAGAAAGGATTGAATGACGCATCCCCCATCCACATAGGCACGGCGTGCGCCCTCGGCCTGAAGCATCGCCATCGCATCTTCCGGGGACTTGTCGGAAAAGCGCACCTTATCGCTCAACTCCGAAGGAACCGCCTGTTGCGCTAGGTTTGCCGACAAGACCAGTACCGGTCGGTTATAGCACCACTCTCCCATCCTTCGGACCGACTCGTAGGTGCCCCGCCCCATCACGATGACGTCGATGTCTCGTATGAAGTCGTCGTAACCATGATCTTCGCCGGCCTGATCGTGCTTGAGCAGCCAATCTATGTCCCCGCTTTCGCGTGCGATAAAGCCATCAAGGCTCGTTGCAATGAATACGTGCCCGGTGATCATCTTCCACTCTCAATATTTATACATCGTATAATAACGAGAGTGGAAGTTTGTCAAGGAGCTCGACTGGCCGCTCCCGCCTTCGCCGTACCGAAAGCCGCCCGTCCGCTTTCCGCCCCTTCTCGGCCATTCTACAAGCGCTTTCGTGGCAGAGCCGAACGACGGGCTTTGGGTATCCACCACGTGCAGAGAACGTCTGAGACTAGGCGGAACCGGCTTTTAGGTATTTCCTACACATAGCGAGATGAGGCATGAGCATGTCGCGTCGACGTACAGCGATCGAAGCACGGTGACCGTCGGCTTCGCGACAGGCTGCGATCTCGCGCTACATTCGCGATCGCCGTTTGCGGCGGGATACTGGAGTGAACTGGAAGGTGACAACCGGCGAAGACAAATTCAGCACAAAATACTGATTTGACAAGATAGCCGGACGACTGCGAGTTTTTATTTCACCCCCGGTCGGTGTCACCCTGTGCTGCTTGTGCTTGGCGAAAGCATCGCCATCGCCTATCTGCGCTGGCGCCAGGGGGCCGGGCAGCCGCGCCGCCGATCTCTTCTTGGGGTTGGTGTCGAGGAAAGTCCGGGCTCCACGAAACAAGGGTGGCGGGTAACGCCCGCCGTGGGCAACCACAGGGAAAGTGCCACAGAGAGCATACCGCCGATGGCCCGCTTCAAGCGGGATCAGGCAAGGGTGAAAGGGTGCGGTAAGAGCGCACCGGGGCTTCGGTAACGCGGCCCGCATGGCAAACCCCACCCGGAGCAAGGCCGAATAGGGGCGGCGCGCTGCTTGCAGCAGGTGCGTTTCGCATCGACCGCCCGGGTTGGCTGCTGGAGCTGCGGAGCAATCCGTGGCCTAGACGAATGGCTGCCCCCGCGCGGCTGGTGTGCAAGCATACCGCGAGCGGGACAGAACCCGGCTTACAGGCCCCCTGGCATATCCTTGGCTTTCGGCAGCAGCGATGGGGTGGGCTGCTTTTCGGGAACTAGCTGGCCATCCACCTCGAGCCCTTCGAACGGACGGCAGGCTTCGTTCATCTCTTCCGAATGGAGATGAACCTTCATCATCGGGTCGGCCTTGCTCCAGTCGGTATGGGGATCGTCGCGCACCACGCACAGGGCACGCCAGGCGATCGGCAGTTCCTGCAGCTGTTCGATCGTCGGCAGGCCTTCGATCAGGACTTCATGGCCGGAATAGCTGCCGGTGGCATGGCCCACGAACTTGGTTTCCGTCCCCCGGATGTGAATCCGTTCGGAGCCCTTGTCGATCCGGGCAAAGGTATCCAGCCGGATTGAGAAAGCGGCCCAGACCGATACGCCGATCAGCAGCACCAGCGCGACCATGGTGACCACCACGGTCCATTTGGCGGCTGGATTGTCCAATCCTTCGGAATGATCGAGCGGCAAGTGTCATACTCCTTCGGCGCAATAGGTCATGAAACGCTCGTCGATGCCGCATCGGTTCCCGGATCGATCGTGGCGACCGCCAATACCGAAGATGCCTCTTCAGGCGAAGCTTTTGTGTACGATGGCAATTTTGCCTTCATCTTCCCTGGTCTGGATGACCCGGCGGCTGTCGCCCTCCAGCACCAGAGCAGTGAGCGTGCCGGTGCGAAAGGCGCCCGTGTCGATGCCGATCCGGTGGTCGGTGTGGTTCATCTCCTCGAAGATGGTGTGCCCGTGCACAACCACGTGACTGAGCGGATCGCCATGCTTCAGGAAGCGTTCGCGGATCCAGCGCAGATCGGACGTCTTCTGATCCTGCACGCTGCGTTTGGGATCGATGCCTGCGTGCACGAAGACATAGTCTCCGGCGATGACCATGTCTTCCATGGCCTGCAGAAACTTGCGGTGTTTCGCGGGTACCAACTCGTTCAGTTCGGCCTGAAGCTCCTTCAGTGTCAGTTCGTTGTACCGCTTTTTCTTGATGCCATAGCTCAGCATCGTTTCGCGCCCGCCATGCTTCAGGAAATGCCGCAGCATCTCCCGGTCATCGAAACTTTCGAGAAACATTTCCTCGTGGTTTCCGGCAATGCAGCGCACCTGGCGGCGCTTGCCCCACTGGCGTGCCGTTTCGATTACGCCCGCGCTGTCGGGGCCGCGGTCCACCAGGTCGCCCAGCAGCACCACCGTACTGGTGGCAGGTGTGCAGGCAGCGTCATCTTCTTCGATGGCTTCGATGAGCGTTGCAAAAAGATCGCGCCGGCCGTGAATGTCGCCAATGGCATAGAAACGCTGCCCCTCCGGCACGTTCGCTCGACGCTCGTCTTGGGTCTTTTTGTTGAAGAATTTCGGGAATGTAATCATGTAGACCGGAGAAAGTTGGCGGCAGCCGCACCTATTTCGCGCACGAATAGGCGTTTGTACCAAGAGGGGCAACAAAGCCGCATGCGGAACATGGTACCGCAGTTGCGAGAAAACCACATCTATTGCTGCATATGCGAAAACTCACGCAAGCTATCTTGCGCAGGAGGTGGTCTTTGTGCAGGTTTATGACTGTATCCGGATGAGAAGCCTAACAAAGTGGCTCCGGCGGATTCGCAGGTGGGACGAAGCGACACTCGTACAGGAGTTTGTAATGCTAACGTCCTTTCGCGGCCTTGCTGCCGCCTCGATTGCCCTCGCGGGCTTATCTCTTGCAACGCCGGCCATGGCGCAGTCCGAAGATGAGGAAGCTGCAAGCGCAGTCACCGTGTCGGCCAATGTTGCGCTGACTACCGATTACCGGTTCCGCGGCGTTTCCCTCTCGGGTGGCGATCCGGCAATTCAAGGGGGCTTTGATGTCGCTCACGAGAGCGGTTTCTATGTCGGCACCTGGGCCTCGTCGATCAAAGGTGGCCCGTCTTACGGTGATCTCGAACTAGATATCTATGCAGGCTGGAGTGGCAGCCTGAGCGACGCCGTCAGCGTCGATCTGGGTGTACTCTACTATATCTATCCGACCGAAGATCTGGGCCTCGATACCGACTATATCGAACCTTATGCCTCGCTCAGCACCTCATTCGGACCGGCGGAAGCAACTTTCGGTGTCGCCTATGCGCCCAAGCAGGATTCACTGGGTGGGGACGACAACCTCTATCTCTATACCGACCTGGGTTTCGGCATCCCGAATTCGCCTATCAGTCTCAACGGCCATCTCGGCTATACCGACGGGGCCCTGGCACCGCCCTTCCTGGCAGGCACCACAGACGACACCGGTCTCGACTGGTCGATCGGCGCCAGTGTGGCGAAAGGCAATTTCGAGCTGGGTGTTTCCTATATCGGCGTGGAAGGGCCGTCGATCGACGGTTATACCGACGATACGATCGTCGCTACACTCTCTGCCAGTTTCTGAGAGCTTTCTGGCTTGGAATTGACAGAGGGGGGCGCAGCGCAGTGCGCCCCCAATGTTCTGCTCAGTCGAGTGCGAAGTCCACCGTGGTCACAACACGGACCTTTTTGAAGGGTGTGTCGCCGACGCCCCAACCGCCAGCTTCGCCGTCGCGCGCATCGATGGAAAAATAGCCCTGCGTGGCGTTGCGGATGCTTCCAACGTCGGCACCGCTATCCTGCGCAAACTGTTCGGCCGAAGCGCGCGCATCTTTCGTCGCCTCTGCCACCATTTCGGGTTTGATCGCATTCAAACCGGTGAAGGTGTAGGTAATGCCGGACCCATCTTCCAGTACCACACCCTTGCGCACCAGTTCGGCTTGCCTGCGCACGGCCCGTTGGGCTCGCTCTATGTCCTTAGTCCTCAGCACGATACGCTGTCTGACGGTATAGAAAACGGTCCCGTCATCAGTGTAGTTGGATACGTTGACGCCGGCGGGAGTCAACGCGTCGGCGGGAAAGCCCAAACCCGTGAAAAATTCGCGAACCGCCTCGGCGTCGCGGTCGGTGCTCGCCTGAGCGTCTTGCAGATTTCTGGCTGTCGAAGCGAAGGATAGCGTCCATGTTGCCAAATCAGCCGTAACTTCCCGCTCTGCCAGGCCGCGAACAGTGACGCTTCGCTCTGCGGCTTTCATGCGGACGAGGCCATCGCCAAGGAGAAAACCACCGATAACGAGGCCCAGGGCAATGATGCTGGCCCCACCGATCCAGCTTTTGAGTGTTGCATCCCCCGACCGGCGCATGGCACCTGCCGCTGTGACCTCGGTTTTTTCTGTCATGATTGTTTGCTTCCTCATTGGCATATGCCCGAAGCAGCTACATCATGAGCGATGAACCGTTCTTTAATAGAGATGAATGGAGTTCGAAGTGACAAAGTTTCTACACACGATGATCCGCGTGACGGATCCGGAGGCGACCATTGCTTTTTTCAAGCTTATTGGCGTTGAGGAAACTCGCCGGTTCGACAACGAGGCGGGTCGCTTCACCCTGATCTTCCTTGCCGCCCCGGGTGAGGAAAATGTCGCCGAAGTCGAGCTGACCTACAATTGGCCGCCTGAAGACGGCAGCGCCCCGGAAGAATATGCAGGCGGGCGCAATTTCGGCCACCTCGCTTATCGGGTCGAGAATATCTACGAAACCTGCCAGGCGATCATGGATGCCGGGCATACCATCAATCGTCCGCCCCGCGATGGCCATATGGCTTTCGTCAAAACGCCGGACGGTATCTCGATCGAACTCCTCCAGAAAGGTTCTCTCGAACCCCAAGAACCATGGGCGAGCATGGAGAACATCGGAAGCTGGTAAGCCGCGTCACTCGAGATATGGGGAGCGGACATCTTCGGGATGCTGTGCCGACAGGCGCAGGATCGTGTAGCCGACGATGGCAGAGATCAGGGATCCGAGAAGGATACCGATCTTCGCCTCGTTGATTAGCAATTGCTGGCCCGTAAAGGCAAGCCCGCTGATGAATAGCGACATTGTGAAGCCGATTCCGCACAGGATCGATACTCCCCATATTTCTGGCCACGTTGCCTGATCGGGACGAGGCGCGAAGCCAATCCGGTCGGCAATAAAGATTGCGGAGAATATCCCGACTTGCTTGCCGACGAATAGTCCAGCCGCAATAGCCAACGGAAGCGGGGCGAATATCTGTTCCAGACCCATGCCCGCGAGGGGAACCCCCGCATTGGCGAAGCCGAAAATGGGGACGATCAAATAGGCGCTCCACGGGGCCAGCCCATGTTCCATGCGTTCGACCATCGTCTGGTCATCCGGCCCGACCATCGGAATGCAAAGAGCGGCAACCACACCGGCGATGGTGGCGTGAATTCCGGAATTCAGGACGAAGTACCACAGCACCAGAGCAAGCAGGATGAAGGGCCAGTATCGGGCCACACGCAGCTTGTTCAACACCATCATTGCAACGACCACAGCACCGGCCGCAGCGAGCCAGCCAATCTTGATCTGGGCAGTGTAGAAGAGCGCGATAACCAGCACGGCACCGATGTCATCGACAATGGCAACGGTAAGCAAAAACAGGCGAAGCGATGCGGGACAGCGATTTCCCAGCAATCCGAGAACACCCATAGCAAAGGCGATGTCGGTGGCTGCCGGGATTGCCCAGCCACGCATCAATTCGGCATCTCCGCCCACGACACCGACATAGACCAGTGCCGGGACAGCCATGCCGGCCACAGCAGCAAGAATGGGAAGGCGCCGCGATTCAGCAGTCGATAGCTGCCCTTCGATCCATTCGCGCTTTACTTCGAGTCCGACGACGAAGAAGAACAGCGCCATCAGGCCATCATTGATCCACAAATGCAGATCGTCGAGCTTGGGGATCGGTGTCCAAGACAGCTCACCGTAGAAAAGCTGTTCGTACTCCCCGGCAAGCGGCGAATTCGCTGCGAGCATCGCGGCCGCGGCAACGAGTATGAGCAGAATGCCGGCAGAAGCGTCGCTGACGAACAGCGCGCGAACAGGGGCAAAGACAAGGCGAATTGCTGAAGGGCGTTCATTCATCTGGGCGCTCTTTTCCGTAAAGTACCGTATGTTGCAAGGGCCGAACGTCGCCAGTAGCGAAATTGCCGGGGGTTTTCGCTTGCTATTGGGGTCTTTCACTATCGTGGAATGGTATATGCTCGTGCAATACGAGCTATTACTGCTTGCCGCCGTGTTTTTTGCCCTGGGCATGGTCGATGAGCTTGCGCTCGACTGCACCTATGTCTGGTTTCGCATTACCGGCCGTATCCGCACTCAGCGGCTTCCCGAAGGTGATCCTCACCTGGTGACAAGCCTCGCCGGCCCCGCCGCAGTTTTCCTCCCTGCCTGGCGCGAAGAGGCAGTTATCGGGACCACCCTTGTTCATATGCTTGATGCCTGGCCGCAGCCCGAACTCACCATTTATGTCGGCTGCTATCGAAACGATCCAGAAACCATGGCGGCGGTTACGGCTGCCACCAGAGGTGATCCGCGCGTACGCCTCGTCATTCATGGAAAGGTCGGGCCGACATCGAAGGCGGATTGTCTCAACAGATTGTATCGTGCGCTGGTCGACGATGAGGAGCGTTCCGGCACCCCATCGGGAATGGTCATCTTGCATGATGCGGAAGACATGGTCGATCCAGCAGCTTTGGGGCTGCTCGACCAGGCGATGTGGCATGCCCAGTTCGTTCAGCTTCCGGTACTCGCTCTTCCACAGCGCAATTCACTCTGGATCGGGAGTCATTACTCCGACGAATTTGCCGAATCCCACGGCAAGGCGATGGTCGTGCGGGATGCGCTGGGCGCGGCAATTCCCGGAGCTGGGGTGGGCTGTGCTATCGCGCGTGGTGCGCTGGCCGATCTTGCCGATCGGCAAAATGGCGATCCATTTGCTCGGGATTCGTTGACCGAGGATTACGAACTTGGTCTCAAGATCGCGGAGGCAGGAGGCAAGGGGCGCTTTCTGCGTGTGCGCGCGGCCGATGGCCGGCTTATCGGTACGCGAGCTTTTTTCCCTTTCTATTTTGATCAGTCGATAAGACAGAAAACCCGCTGGATGCACGGGATAGCCCTGCAGGGATGGGACCGGCTGGGATGGGGAAAGAGCCCAGTGGATCTATGGATGCAACTACGCGATCGCCGCGGGCCGCTGGCGGCTATCCTGCTAGTCATCGCGTACCTGCTGCTCGTGCTGGTGACGATTTCTCTGGTGCTCAGCAGTCTGGATCTTGTCGAGCTACCGCAGCATTCGATGCTGCTTTTCGTTTTGCTGTGGCTGAACATGATCGGTCTGCTGATCCGCCTCGCCACACGTGCATGCTTTACTGCGCGGGAATATGGCTGGCGCCAGGGATTGATCGCCATTCCAAGAACGGTGGTGTCGAACTTCATAGCGATTCTGGCTGGCCGCAGGGCGTTGGTCGCCTACCTCAAAACTTTGCGCGGTGCGCCGGTGATATGGGACAAGACCGACCACTGGGATCACCCCGCGCTTATTCAGCCTGTCAACAGAACCGGTGCATAATCTCACTGCCCAACGCCAGGGCCAACCAGTTCTGTTTCTTTGTCTGCTCGCCGCCGGGTGGGTGCTTCTGCGCTGGGTGACTTGGGAAAACCCGTGGCCCAAGGCACTTGCTGTATCCGAAGTATCGCTGTTTGCAGCGGAAAACGTGACCGCCACAAGGATATCACGCGCCAGAAATATCGAAACGAAACACAAAGCTGAGATGGGGTCGTGGGATCAACTGACAATGCAAAATCTTACGGTTGCTAGGCACGCTGCTCGCCCCCGCCAGGTCAAGGGGGAACAAATGATGCCGGATGTCCAGATTGGCGGACACCGCAACATTCCGGAGCCTTCTGCTGTGGTTGGCCCGTCTCAAAGACTTATAGGGCTGAAACAGGCTGAGTCGGCAGAAGAAACATCTGTTTCCAGTAAGCCTGTTTCTGGGCCATCCAGATGGCGCGCGGATGGTTGGCTGGTACTTCGGGAGGGTTCGTCCACGCTGGCAGAGGGAGGCCGCCTACCTGCGAGCTATGGTGGTAGCCAGGCAGGAGTGGCACTCGCGTATCGGCTTGCTCCGACCAGCCAGTTCGCGCCGACGGCCTATTTCCGAACCAACAGGAATTTCGGTTCACCCGGGGAAACAGACAGTGCGCTCGGTCTGCGCGTTCGTCCGCTGGGGAGTCTGCCGATTGAGGTTCAAATGGAAGCTAGACTCACCCAGCGTAGCAACACGACTGAAGTTAGACGGGCCGCTCTTATTGCCGGCGGATTTGAAGACGGCAGTCTGCCAATCGGCTTGCTCGCGCGTGGCTATGGGCAGGCGGGATATGTCGGGGGCGATTTCGCCACGGCGTTTGCTGATGGCGCTCTGGTCGCCGAGCGTGAGACGACTACGCTCGGGGGAGGCGCGCTGTCGATCGGTGCGGGTGCTTGGGGCGGAGCGCAAAAGGGGGCTTCTCGGGTCGATGTAGGGCCAACGGTGGCCTTGAAGTTTATGGCCAAGGATGGGCCGGTGCGACTGGAGGCTGGCTATCGTTTTCGTGTTGCGGGCAATGCGAGACCAGAAAATAGCGGAGTTCTGACGCTTTCGACGGGGTTCTGACACAGTTCGGCTTTTAACCGTCCGCGCGCTGCGATAGGGCGCAGTTATGGATGTCTATCTCCCAATCGCGAACCTGTCCGTAAATGGGCTTTGGATCGTCGCGCTGGGAGCTTTGACGGGCATTCTCTCGGGCTTGTTTGGGGTTGGCGGTGGCTTTCTGACCACCCCCCTGCTGATCTTTTATGGCATTCCACCCACTGTGGCCGCGGCATCGGCGTCGACCCAGGTAACCGGTGCTAGTGTCACCGGCGTGCTTGCCCATGGAGGGCGTGGCGGCGTCGACTATCGCATGGGCATGGTGATGGTCGCGGGTGGTGTCGTCGGTTCCGGCCTGGGGGCCCTACTGTTTCGTTTCCTGCGGTCGATCGGGCAAATCGACGTCGTTATCAGCGCGCTTTACGTGATTCTGCTCGGCACTATCGGGTTGCTGATGGCGCGCGAAGCTGTCCAGACTATGCGGGGTAGCGGCAGCTCTCAGGCGTCACGGAGGCGACACCATCCGTTGGTCGCGAGCCTGCCCATGCGCTGGCGCTTCTACCGGTCCGGTCTTTATATCTCTCCGATTGCACCTTTGGTCGTCGGTGTTGCCGTTGGTGTCCTGACAATGCTCATGGGCGTGGGCGGTGGGTTTATTCTTGTTCCGGCCATGCTCTACATTCTTGGCATGAGCGCGAACGTGGTTGTCGGCACATCGCTCTACAATATCCTTTTCGTGACCATGGCCACAACGATCATGCATTCGCTGACCACCAAGGCGGTGGATATCGTCTTGGTGTTCCTGTTGCTGCTGGGATCGGTGACTGGTGCGCAGATCGGTTCGCAGATCGCGGTCAAGGCCAAGCCTGAGATCTTGCGCCTCATTCTCGCGGCGATCGTGTTGCTGGTCGCGTTCCGCATGTTCCTCGGGCTGTTTTATCGGCCTGACGAAATCTACACATTGTATCCGCTGTGAGAGCACTGCTGCTCATTCTCTTCGCTTTCGCGCTTATGGGGCAGCGTGATCCGATACTTGTGCCCGAAGTCAGCCAGCACGAGGTGCGGGTGCGTCAGGGCTTTACCGGCACCGAATTGCTTCTCTTCGGTGCTGTGCTCGATCCGCTTGGGCGGGCTGCGGGCAGCGATTATGATATCGTGGTCGTTCTCAAGGGGCCGTCGGAGCCGGTCCGGCTGCGGGAAAAGGAGCGTTTCGTTGGGGTCTGGGTCAATGCGGCCAGTAGCGATTTTCGATCGGTCCCGTCGTTCTTCGCCGTTGCCTCGTCACGGCCCGTCGCTGAGATTGTCGACGAAAAAACCGCGGCAATCTACGAGTTTGGAACGGATTATATCCAGCTGTCGCCAAGCGGGGTGATCGACCCCGAAGAACAGGCGCGTTTCAAGGCCGGGCTTGTCGATCTCAAGACACGCCAGCAGCTTTACGAGCAGGATTTTCAGGGCGTCCAGATCAGCGAACAGGTGCTTTACCAGTCGCGCATCTCGTTGCCGTCCAGCGTGTCTACCGGAACCTATACCGCAGAAACATTCGCCGTTCGCGATGGCCGCGTTATCGCGTCGGCACAAGCGGAAGTCGAAGTGAAGAAGGTCGGGTTCGAACGGATCGTGGCCGATTATTCGCAGGAATGGTCGCTCGCTTACGGCCTGCTGGCGGTGGCACTGGCGGTGGGCATGGGTTGGGCTGCGGGCAGGCTATTCGCGCTGATCTGACGGTCTCGAGGCCAGCGTTGACCACATTTTAAGCACTTTCCGGCAGCAATCCGCAAGCGCGGCGCGCGCGTTACGTGGGATACAGCCAGACCGATGACCGAAATGGGCAATTCGAACTTCCGCACATTCGATCCTGCGAGGGAAGACGGTGCTGAACCGCCGCAGCCGCGCAGCAGCTCTTTGCGCGACCGGATTCGGCGCAGCGCGGAAGAGGTTCCCTCCCGTGCATCGCCATCGGGCTATGTCCATCAGGCTCCGTCCGACAGCACTGAACCCCGAGCCGCCGAGGACGATGAGAGCAATATGGCGACCTATCGTCCGGAGGAGGCCGTTCCTGCCAAAGCGCTCGGAGAGCGGTCCGAAGCTGTTCCAGGCTCGCAGGCGTCGCCGCTTCATGCCGCTGTCGCCAGCCAGGCCGCCGCTTCCGAAACGGTTGAGCCGCATTCTCAGCCTGAAACCACGGGAGAGAATGGGGCGCAGCCCATCGGCGTTGTGCTGGAAATAGCCGGATCGGGTTCGATGATCGCGATCGATCTTCAGCGCCTGCGCGATTGCGCCGAAGATGGCGATCCGTCGATTGCGATGGCCGGGCAGGTCGGATCGCAGGTCAAGATCCGCGTTGGGGATAGCTGGCTGCTCGCCAGCGTCCGCAATCAGCGACAGGACCGTAAAGGCGATTCAATACTGGCCAATATCGATTTCCTCGGTGAGGGGATCGAGGAAAAGCTGACCGGCAGACTGCACGGTTTCCGCCGTGGTGTGACCCGGTATCCGGTCCCGGGGGCGATGGTCTACCCCACGTCCACGCAGGATCTGCGGCAGGTTTATGCCAGCGATGGGCGCAGTGCGGTGACAATCGGCAAGGTCTACCCAACCAAGGAAATCCGCGCGGGCATTTATGTCGATGCCATGCTGGGCAAGCATTTCGCCCTGCTGGGTTCCACCGGCACCGGTAAATCGACCAGCGCGGCGCTGCTGCTCCATCGTATCTGCGAGGCTGCGCCTGAAGGCCATATCGTGATGGTCGATCCGCATGGCGAATATTCTGCCGCCTTTCGCGAAACCGGCGTCATCTTTGACGTGTCGAACCTGCAGATGCCGTATTGGATCATGAACTTCGAGGAGCATTGCGAAGTGCTGCTCACCAGCAATGGCAGTGAACGGCAGATCGATGCCGACATTCTGGCAAGATGCCTGCTCAAGGCGCGGCAGAAGAGCCGCCTGGCCGAAAGCATGGGCAAGATCACGGTCGACTCCCCCATTCCCTATCTGCTGTCCGACCTGTCGAGCGAGATTCAGGACGCGATGGGCAAGCTCGACAAATCGACCAATTCCGCGCCCTATATGCGGATCAAGAACAAGCTGGACGAGATCAAGACCGATCCCCGGTACCAGTTCATGTTTTCCGGCATGCTGGTGGCCGACACCATGGCGGCTTTCATCGCGAAGATCTTCCGCATGCCTTCCAACGGCAAACCCATTTCGATCATCGACGTATCGGGTGTGCCGTCGGATATTACCTCCACCGTGGTTGCCGTGCTCAGCCGTCTGGTGTTCGACTTCGCCATCTGGGGGCGCGAGGAACGCACGTCGCCCATCCTGCTCGTCTGCGAGGAAGCGCATCGGTATATTCCGAACGAGAAGAATGCCGATGGCAATTCGGTCGGCACGATCCTCAGCCGGATTGCCAAGGAAGGGCGTAAATACGGCATCTCGCTCGGCCTGATTACCCAGCGGCCATCGGACCTTGCCGAAGGCGTGCTGTCGCAGTGCGGCACGATCATGGCCATGCGCCTCAACAACGACCGCGACCAGGAATTCGTCCGGGCTGCCATGCCGGAAGGGGCGCGCGGCTTCCTCGATGCGATTCCGGCGCTGCGCAACCGCGAGGCCATTATCTGCGGCGAAGGCGTTGCCATTCCTGTCCGTATTTCCTTCGACAATCTCGAGGAATCCAAGCGTCCCGCCTCCGACGATCCGAGCTTCATCGACCTGTGGAGCAGGACCGGCGGGGAAGAGGACGCGGTCCAGCGCACGGTTCAGCGCTGGCGCTTTCAGGGCTGAGCGACCGCCTGCCTACAACTCCGGTTTGAACCGGCCCACGGCTTCCCCATCGGCCTGCACTTCTTCGGCGGCGCGCTGCGGAGAAATGGCGCGGGCTTTCAGGCGCCAACCCTTGCGGCGATAGGTGATCACCGCCAGCACTGCGCCGACCAGCGAACCGAAGGGAAAACTCCACCACAGCGCATCCTGGCCAAGCGTATCGACGAAGGCATAATAGAAGCCGAGACGGGCGGGAAACAGCGCGATGGCGAGCACGATCAGCGGCGCATAGACGACCCCGCCTGCGCGCATGGTGCCGAACAATACGATCGTCACCCCGAAGATGATGAAGCTCCAGCTGGCGAGGAACTGGATATGGCGGGCCAGCGCAACCGCCGGGCTGTCCGGGCCGAGAAACAGCACCAAAGCCGCGCGGTCGAACATCAGCAGAAGCGCGGTCATGATGCCGGTCAGCACCAGATTGGTGCCCACCCCGGCGCGGCTGATCTTGTCCAGCCGGTTCAGCTTTCCCGCGCCGATGGCCTGCGCTGCCATGGCGCTGGCACCCGCGCCGATGGCCATCGCCGGCATCTGCAGATAGGTCCACAGCTGAAGCGATGCGCCATAGGCGGCGGCGGCCAGCAAGCCTTCGCGATTGACCAGTCCGATGAAGACGATCCCGGCGGAAGAGACGAGCAGCATCTGCGCGCCCATCGGCAGGCCCTTGCCCAGAATATAGCCCATCTCTTCGCGCCGGGGGATCAGATAGGCGAGTTCCCGCCCGCGCAGGCGCAGCGGCAGATCGCGCCAGTAGACATAGACGACCAGCCCGGCGAGCGAGGCGTAACCGGCAATTGCCGTGGCCACCGCCGATCCGGCAATGCCCATCTGCGGGAACGGCCCCATTCCGGCAATCAGCAGCGGGTTGAGAATGATGTCCAGCACCACTGTCAGCGCCATGAAGATGAACGGCGTGCGGGCATCGCCCGAACCGCGCAGGCCCATCGCGATCATCACCGTGGCCATCGATCCGGGGATCGCGATGAAGATCACGCGCAGATAGGACAGCGCAAGGCCGAAGGCTTCATCGGGCGTGCCCAGCGCCTGCAGCAGGGCGGGCGAAACCAGCCATCCGGCAATCGCCACGATCAGCGCCAGCGACAGGCAGAACCCCATGGCCGTGCCGAAGGTGCGGCGGGCCTGATCGGTATCGTGCGCGCCGAAGGCCTGGCCCATCTTGACCGTCGCCGCCATGCCGAAACCGAATACGGCGGCGAAGGTGAGGAACATGACGATATTGGCATTGGCGGTGGCTGCCAGCGCCGCTTCGCCCAGCAACCGGCCCACCCAGATGGAATTGACCGAGCCGTTGAGCGACTGAAGCAGGTTGGAAGCGAGCGTCGGCAGGCTGAACAGGATCAGCGTCTTGAGCACCGGCCCAGTGGTCAGATCGCGCGGCTGGGCGGTGGCGGGCGGCTTCATGTGGCCCTGGTATCCCCGAACAGGTGGATATGCAGGCGGTCGCTCAGCCGGAAGCCATGTTCGACGCATAGCGGGGCAAGCCATTTTTCACGCTGGTGCAGGGTTTCGCTGTCGGTGCCTTCCGCCATCAGGAAGACATGGCCCGGCCGGAAGCGATAGCGCGCGCGCAGCGCCAGCACCTCGTCCACATCGGCGGGTTCGGCGATCACGAATTTGAACCAGGCGCGCGGATCGGTGGCATAGGCATCCATCCGTTCGGGCAGCAGCGCCAGGTCGGCCGGATTACCGCTATGGGAAAGCTTGGGGCTGACATTGAACTGATCGATGCGGATATCGAGCGGGGTCGGGGCCTTGGTGGTTCCGTTGGTTTCCACTTCGACCGACATATCGGGCAGCAGGTCGAGCAGGCGGGCGAGGGCGGGGGCCTGCAACAGGGGTTCGCCCCCGGTGATGACAAGCCGCGTCTGGCCCAGCGCGGCGATACGCGCGGCGACTTCATCTTCCGGCAGCGAAAGCTGATTGGCCTTGCGATCGTATTCCACCCCGTCGCGGTGCGGGCGGTTATCGCCTTCGAAATGCCAGGTATAGGCGGTGTCGCACCACACGCAGGCGAGATTGCAGCGCGACAGCCGCATGAAGGCCACCGGCATCCCCATGCTGGGCCCTTCGCCCTGGACGGATGCGAAGATTTCCGGCCCGCCATCGTCATCCGTGGCGAGTATCAGCGGCATGTGTGACCCAGAGGGTTTACACGGACCCCATATAAAATAAAAACTCCGCCGCCCCCTGCATTGGGGTGCAAGTGCCTGTCGGAAAACGAAAACGCGGGATCTTGCGGTTTCGAACCTGTCACCTTTCGTGCCGGCTGTGTCACAGTGCTTTCCCAAATGCGGTTTGCGCGGATACGGATGGGCCGGGGTTTCATATCCCCGGCATAGGCAAAAATTCCGCGTGTAGGAAAGTTCTACCTTATCCCAGCCGGGCCAGCGCTGCAGTCAGACGCTCGATCTCCGCCGCGTGATGGGCATGATCGGCGCGTGCCTTTTCCACCGCTTCCGGCTTGGCCCGTTCGACAAAGTTCGCATTGGACAGACGCCCTTCGAGCGATTTGGCTTCCTTGGTCGACGCTTCGAGCGCCTTGCCCAGACGCGCCTTTTCCGCGTCGATATCGATAATGCCTTCGAGCGGGATGATGAACGCATCTTCGCCCGCGGCAATCTGCATCGCCGCGCCGGCGGGGGCATCGGCCAGATGGATCGGGGTCAACCGGGCCAGCCGTTCGATTGCCGCACCATTGGCTTCGACCACCGATTTCGCCAGCGCGCTGGGGGAAGGGCAGAAGGCTTCGAGTTTTGCGCCCGGCGGAATGCCGAGTTCGTTCTTGGCGGTCCGCACGGCGCTGGTCAGCGCAATCAGCCAGTCCACTTCCGCCTTGGCTGCGGTATCGACCTCTGCCTGCGGATCGGGCCATTTCGCAGTGATGAGCGGGTAATCGGCGCGATCCCCCTGCTTCGACCACAGCTCTTCCGTGATGAAGGGCATGAACGGGTGCAGCATGACGAGGATCTGGTCGAGCGCCCAGCCGGCGACGGCCTTGGTCTCCTCGTCGAAATTGCCCTTGATCAGTTCGATATACCAGTCGCAGAACCGGTCCCACACGAAGTGGTAGATCGTGTTTGCGGCGGCATCGAAACGCAGTTCGGCCAGCGCCTTGTCGAGCGCGTTCTTGGTTTCAATGACTTCGCCGATGATCCAGCGGTTGACCGCCTGGCTGGCGGCGGGGGCCGCAATGCTGCTGCTCGCGCCGATGCCATTGGACTGGCAGAACCGCGTGGCGTTCCACAGCTTGGTGGCGAAGTTGCGATAGCCTTCGATCCGCTTGTCATCCATCTTGATGTCGCGGCCCTGGCTTTCCATCGCCGCCATGAAGAAACGCAGCGCATCGGCGCCATATTTGTCGATCAGGCCCAGCGGATCGACGACATTGCCCTTGGACTTGGACATCTTGGCCCCGTCCGCCGCGCGCACCAGCCCGTGGAGATAGAGCCTGGGCCAGGGGTTCTGGCCGGTGTTGTACTGGCCCATCATCATCATCCGCGCATCCCAGAAGAACAGGATGTCGAAGCCGGAAATCAGCAGGCTGTTGGGGTAATGCTTGGCCAGCAAGTCCCCCTCCCGCCCGCGGGAGGGAGTAGCGGTGGGCGAGGCTTGGTCCTGCGTTTCAGGCCCACCCCCGGCCCCTCCCGCAGGCGGGAGGGAGGAAGTTTCGCCCGGCCAGCCGAGGGTGGCGGAAGGCCACAGCGCGGAAGAGAACCAGGTGTCGAGGACGTCTTCGTCACGGATAAGGGTTACGCCTTCGCCCGCCTGAGCCTGCGCCTCTTCTTCCGTCATCGCGACATAGGCCTTGCCGTCGGCATCATACCACGCCGGAATCCGGTGTCCCCACCAGAGCTGGCGGCTGACGCACCACGGCTGGATATTCTCCATCCAGTTGAAAAAGGTCTTTTCCCAAGCCTTCGGGACGATTTCGACCGCGCCGCTCTTAACGGCTTCGATCGGCTTTTTCGCCAGCGTTTCGGCATCGACATACCACTGGTCGGTCAGCCAGGGTTCGATCACCACGCCGCCGCGGTCGCCGAATGGCGTTGCGATGGTGCGCGGTTCCGCGTCATGTTCGACTGCGTTGCCTTCCTTGTCCTTGGTGACATGGGGAATGAGGCAGCCGAGGTCCTTGAGGCGCTGCACAACCAATTCGCGCGCGCCATCCACGCCGTCGCGTTTGAACCGATGCAGGCCGAGGAATTCGTCCGGCACCAGCCCATCCGCTGTCTGGCAGACATTGGCTTCGGCATCGAGCATGTTGAGCATTTCGGCAGGCTTGAACCCGGCGCGCTTGCCCACTTCGAAGTCGTTGAAATCGTGTCCCGGGGTGATCTTCACCGCCCCTGAGCCGAGCTCGGGATCGGCATGTTCGTCGGCCACGATGGGCACGCGGCGCCCGGTGATCGGCAGCACGACATGCTTGCCCACCACCGATTTGTAGCGTTCGTCATCGGGATGCACGGCCACGGCCATATCGGCCAGCATGGTTTCGGGCCGTGTGGTGGCAACTTCGATGTAATCGCGCCCGTCGGCGAGCGTCACGCCGTCTTCCAGCGGATAGCGGAAATGCCAGAAGCTGCCCTTCACATCCTGCGTTTCGACCTCGAGGTCGGAAATCGCGGTCTTCAGCTTGGGGTCCCAGTTGACCAGTCGTTTGTCGCGGTAGATCAGCCCGTCGTTATAAAGATCGACGAAGGTCTTGAGCACGGCCCGCGAGAAATGATCGTCCATCGTGAACTGTTCTCTGGACCAGTCCATCGAACAGCCGAGGCGGCGCAGCTGGCGCGTGATCGTGCCGCCGCTTTCTTCCTTCCATTCCCACACCTTGGCGATGAAATCCTCGCGCGAATAATTGGTGCGTTTGTCCTGAGCGGCTTCGAGCTGGCGTTCCACCACCATCTGCGTGGCGATGCCGGCATGATCGGTGCCGACCACCCACAGCGCATCCTTGCCGCGCAGCCGTTCGTACCGAATCATCACATCCTGCAGCGTATTGTCGAGCGCGTGGCCGATATGCAGGCTGCCGGTCACATTGGGCGGCGGGTTGACGATGGTATAGGGTTCGGCCTGTGGCCGGTCGGGGCGGAACAGCCCTTCGCCCTCCCAATGCGCGTACCAGCGCTGTTCGATTTCAGCCGGGTCGAAGGTCTTGGGTAGCTCGGTGCTCATGATTTCCTGTTCGCTGACGCTCACGTTCTGGCTGGCGCAGCCAAATGTCGAGCACCGCCTTTGCCAGCGCCCTTGTTGCGATGCAACGTTGCAGGTGATGCAAGGCGATAGCCGCTTGGCAAGCGACCGATTTGCTATCATACCCCGCCCTAATGGGTGGTATTACCGAATATGAGCTGGTCGAGGGGGATGACGGGGGGCAAGTGCTTGTCCTGTCAGGACCCTTTCTGGTGTCTACCATCGCCGCGGTCGACAAGGAACTGCGGGCGCTGGACGGCCAGATATCCAAGGTCGATCTGTCCGGCATCAGCGAAATCGATACCGTTGGCGCGTGGGTGGCGTGCAGCATCTCCACCGAATTCGGCGCCGAAATTGTCGGGGCGAACAAGCGGGCCGAACGCCTGATCGAAGCGCTCGACGGTACCCAATCCCATGAAGAAATCTCCGCCCCGCGCCTGCCGGTGTGGGAACGGGTGCCAGCGGCGATAGGCCAGAAACTCTACAATGCACGCAAGGGCATATACGGGGTGGTGGGCTTTCTCGGCGCTCTGCTGCTGTCGGTCGGCAGCCTCATCCGTCATCCCGGGCGGTTCCGCTGGCTCGCGCTTGTGCGCCAGCTGGAACTGGTGGGTGTATCGGCGCTGCCCATCGTCGGCCTGATGAGCTTCCTGATCGGAATCGTGATCGCGCAGCAGGGCGCGGTTCAGCTGGCGCAGTTCGGGGCCGAAACGCTGACCGTCAATCTCGTCGGGCGGATTACCATGCGCGAACTGGGTGTGCTGATGACCGCCATCATGGTGGCAGGCCGTTCGGGCAGCGCCTTCGCCGCGCAGATCGGCACGATGCGTCTGACGGAAGAAGTGGATGCGATGCAGACCATCGGCATTTCTCCGATGGAAGCGCTGGTCGTTCCGCGCATCATGGCTGCGGTGCTGATGATGCCGCTGCTGGGCTTCTATTCCGCCGCCGTGGCGATTGTCGGCGGCGCCTTCGTCGGCCAGTTCATGCTGGGCATACCCTTCTGGACCTTCCTCGCGCGCATTCAGGAAGTGGTTCCGCTGCACGATCTGTGGGTCGGCCTGCTCAAAGCGCCCGTCTTCGGCCTGATCGTGGCACTGGCTGGGTGCTATCACGGTATGCAGGTCAAAGGTAACTCGGAAGACGTGGGCCTGCGCACCACCATGGCGGTGGTTACCGGCATCTTCGCGGTGATCGTGATCGACGCTTTCTTCGCCGTGTTCTTTACCGAAATCGGATGGGGCTGATGGCGCAGGACGAAACCGGTCGCAAGCTCGATCGCCACGAACGCTTTCGCGGTGAATATCCCATCGAAGTGGAAGGGCTTACCACGCGCTTCGGGGATCAGGTCATCCATCAGGATCTCGATCTCAAGGTCAAGCGGGGCGAAATCCTCGGCGTGGTGGGGGGATCGGGCACAGGCAAATCCGTGCTGATGCGCTCCATCATCGGCCTGCAGAACCCGGCAGAGGGTGACATCCACGTGTTCGGCCGCTCCGTCATCGGTACCGATCCGGAAGACGATATCGGCATTCGCAACCGCTGGGGCGTGCTGTTTCAGGGCGGCGCGCTGTTCAGTACGCTGACCGTGGGCGAAAATGTCGAAGTCCCGCTCAAGCAGTTCTATCCCGATATCGACCCGGAACTGCGCCATGAAATCGCACGCTACAAGACGATCCTGTCCGGTCTGCCGGAAGAAGCGGTGAGCAAATATCCGAGCGAACTTTCGGGCGGGATGAAAAAGCGTGCCGGCCTGGCCCGTGCGCTCGCCCTCGATCCCGAGTTGCTGTTCCTCGACGAGCCGACCGCGGGCCTCGATCCGATCGGCGCGGCGGCCTTCGACAATCTGACGCGGCAGCTGAAGGAAGCGCTGGGCCTGACCGTGTTCCTGATCACCCACGATCTCGATACATTGCACGAGATCTGCGATCGCGTGGCGGTGCTGGCCGACAAGAAGGTGATCGCGGTGGATACGGTTCCCAATCTGATGGAACTGGATCATCCGTGGATCCAGGAATATTTCAACGGGCCACGCGGCCGTGCGGCGCTGACGGCGCAGGCACTGGACGAACTGCGCAGGCATATGGACCAGCCGCTGGCAGCGAACGTGGTCAAAGCGTTGGACAAACCGCCTGCGGGCAAGGCATAGGGCGAAACCAATGGAAACGCGGGCAAATCACGTTTGGGTTGGGGCGGTCTCGCTGGTGATCCTCGGCGCGCTCGCGCTGTTTATCGTCTGGCTGGCACGGCTGGGTGGCGGCGCGCAGAACGAATACGACATCTTCTTCAAGCAGTCCGTATCGGGCCTGGCCAATGGCAGCGGGGTCGATTTCTCCGGCGTGCCGGTGGGCCAGGTCACGCAGATCGAACTGTGGGACAAGGACCCCGAATTCGTCCGCGTCCGGATCAAGGTGAAGGACAGTGTGCCGATCCTGGTCGGCACCACGGCCACCATTCAGGGCAGCTTTACAGGCGTGTCGACCATTACGCTGGACGGCGCGCGTACCGGTGCCCCGCCGATTTCCTGCGAAACCACGGCCTGCACCGAAGGTGTACCGATTATCCCGCCCACTGCGGGTGGCGGCTTCGGGGCGGTTCTGGCCAGTGCACCGCTGCTTCTGGAACGCCTTGCCACGCTGACCGAGCGTCTGACCGTCCTGCTGAGCGATCGCAATCAGGAAGAAATTTCGCAGATTCTCGCCAACACCAATGCAGCGACTGCAGGCTTTGCCGCGGCAGCACCTCAGCTGGAACGGACGATGGCCGAACTACAGGTCACCCTGCGCGAAGCGGCCGAAGCGCTCGACCAGTTCGAGAAGGTGACGGCATCGACCGATCGGATCCTCAATCAGGAAGGCGAAGCCATCGCCCGGGATCTGCGTTCGACGCTGGAATCCGCCAGTGGCGCGGCCAAGGCTCTGGAAGAAACACTGAACGAAGCGCGGCCGGCGACGAAGCAGCTGACCGAAAGCACGCTGCCGGCAGCAGAAGCGACGCTGCGCGATCTGCGCGCTACCAGCAAGGCGCTGCGCGACGTGACCGAAAAGATTGACGAAAAGGGTGCCGGCGCGCTGCTGTCGAGCCAGCCATTGCCCGATTACAAGCCGTGAGGGCCCTCAGCATGAAGAGCACAATCAAACTCGCCGCGCTTTTCCCGGCCCTGTTGCTGGGGGGCTGTCTCAGCTTCGGGGGTGAAACGCCCGACAGCCTGCTGACGCTGACGGCGGCGGAAACGGTGCCTGCGGGCGCAGCCATGCCCGGATCGCAGGCCAACGCTCTGGCGCTCGTCGAATTCGAAGCGGTCAAGGCGGTCGAGGTCACCCGTGTTCCGGTCCAGGTTACCGATACCGAACTGGCCTATCTGAAGGATGCCGTATGGGTTGATCGCCCGGCGCGGCTGTTCGGCCAACTGGTTGCCGAAACCATTCGTTCGCGGTCGAACCGGATGGTCGTTGCCGGAGAAGACCCGGGCGTGAATGCCACGGATCGGCTGCATGGCATCGTGCGCAGCTTCGGCTATGACGCCCGCACTGCGGAAGCAGTGGTGGTGTTCGATGCGGTGCGCAGCGGTAACGGAACCACTGTGGCGACCCGCCGCTTCGAAGCACGCGTCCCGGTTGCTGCGCCCGAGGCCGCCTTTGTCGGTCCCGCGCTTAATCAGGCCGCCAACGAAGTGGCGGGGCAGATCGCCGACTGGCTGCGTTAACGGTTTAGTTTGACCGGGCCAGCGCGGTGAAAACCTGCGCGGCCGAAAAATCGTCCGCACGCCGTTTGCGCACGGCTTCGGCCTGTTCGTCCCGGCCCCATTTGTCGGCCTGCCATTCCTCTTCCAGATTGGCATCCTGCCACAGGGCCATTGGATCGTTGATGGCATCGTCATTGGCCAGCAGGGCCACGCATAGCGATGCGGCGAGCGAAGCCATCGCCGTTATCCCGGCAAGGGCGAAATCATCCTGGGCTTGGAGATGGCGGCGCAGCACCGCGAGCGTTTCTTCGGCCTGGGGGCGGTGGACAATCCCGCTGATGCGCTGGAACCTGACGTCCAGCCTGCCTTCCACATGTTCGAGCAGCGGTTCCCACCGGTCCTGCTGGTGGCGATACAGCGCATCTTCGGGATCGGCGCGGTAACACAGCGTGTCGGTTTCGGCATAGCCGAGCAGCTTGTCGATCGTTGCCCCACGGTCGGGCCGAACGATGTCGATTGCGAAATCCGCGTGGTCGCGGAACAGGAACAGCTGCGGATCGATCTCGTCACCCTGCTTGTCCCATTCATCGGCAAGGGCACGGGCCAGAATGCTGGTCGGAACCACCTGTGGTGTTTTTCCGCCCTGTGTTTTGATGGCCCGATCGTCGAGCGCGACCTGCCAGCCGCCGTCCACCTCTTCGACGGACACGTTCTTGTAGAACCGTTTCATTGGCCGCTCCTCCACCGTTTGGCGAGAACCAGCGGCATGATGAAGATGTTCGTCGCGCCGAGCGCGATGAAAAGATAGCCGAGGATATCCGGCAGCGGCAGCCTGTTGGCGATGATGAAGGCGCCGGCCACGGCCAGCACTATTCCGATCAGGCGCACGCCTTGCATTGCCAAGAACCGGGCTTTTGCCGGGTCGTGCCCCTGCGCATCACGCTGGTCCACGGATCATCTCTCCTAATTGAACGGCATTGTCGGCCACGGCGCTGGCACCGGTGTCGAGCAGTTCTTGCGCTTCGTGATAGCCCCAGGAAACGCCGATTGCCCGCACGCCTGCAGCCACGGCCATTTCCATGTCGAAACTGGTGTCTCCGATCATCACGGCGTCGCCCGGCGCGACCCCGGCTTCGGCAAGCGCTGCCTCCAGCATGGCTGGATCGGGCTTGGATGGGTGACGATCCGCCGTCTGAAGCGACACGAAACGATGCCGGATACCGTGCGTGTCGAGGCAGGCGTGCAGGCCGCGATCGCTCTTCCCTGTCGCCACGGCCAGCAACCAGTCTTCGGCCGCAAGGTCTTCGATCAGGTCGGCGATACCTGCATAAAGCGGTTCGCGTAGCGCGCCGGACAGGCGCAGATCCCGAAAGCCGACCTTATAGGCTTCCACGACTGCGTGGCGTTGTTCGTCGCTGGCCTGGGGTGCAAGTTCGCGCAGCGCATAGGGCAGGCTGAGGCCGACCATGCGGCGCACATGATGCCGGTCGGGCGTGGCGAGGCCGCTGCTGGCAAAGGCCAGTTCCATGGTTTCGCAGATCGCGGCCTGCCCATCCACCAGCGTACCATCGCAATCGAAGACGACCAGGCGGTTCATGCGGCATACCTCGCGATGGATGTCGCGACGTCGCGGTGCCGGGGTTCTGCAAACGCTTTGCCAATGGCTTTACACTCGGCGGCGG
>JAEWZX010000020.1 GCA_023394965.1 Pseudomonadota bacterium
GCGGACCGAATCATTCAGCGATCCGAAGTTCCAGAACGTATTGATAATGGTGTAAATCTAGCAAACCGGTGGCTGGTCTCGCTGGTAAATGAGGCACGGTTGCCTTGAGCGAAGTGGGGTAACATTCGGAGAACGACCGTTCAACGTTAACTTTCCGCGATAGTCGTTGTTCGGTGTCCAACAGCAACACTATGGTTTGAGCAGCGTCCGCTCTGCGCCCTAATATCCGACATTCAGCATGCGCTTGCGCGATCCAAAAACCGGACCGTCTGCTCAATGGTATATCGAATGTTCGGAGCATCAGCGTGACGGTGATGATTTTTCGCGATAACCAAACTCCATGCGGTTTTTTGAGAACGGTCCAATCATTCCGGCACATCTCTTGGAGCAACAAGCTCAAGGGAACGTAATCTTTTTTTGCGGAGCCGGTGTTTCCGTCCCTGCCGGTCTCGATACATTTTGGACGTTGACCGATCGCCTCATCACGAATTTGGATGCTGCCGCTGCGCGAGCTGCGCTCTCCGAAAACCGGAGCTTCGACAGGGTCTTCAACCTGTTGGTGCGTGACTTTGGGCGGCCCGAGATCGATCGCCAAATCTACTCGGCGCTAGGCCAGCAAAAACCCAGAACCCTCGCGCGCCACCGCGACATTCTCGACTTATCACGCGGACCCGGTGGGTCAGTCCAAGTTGTGACCACGAACTTTGATAAACTGTTCGAACGAGCAGCGAAGGGCATCCAACCAATTGTGCCGCCTGGCTTGCCGGACATCGAACTAAACCAGCCGATCAATGGTGTAGTATACCTTCACGGAAGGCTTGCGGACACCGCCGCCGGCGAGATCGCGAGCTACGTCATAAGCAGCTCAGATTTCGGACGTGCATATTTGGCCGAAGGCTGGGCCGCCCGCTTCGTCCGAGCGCTGAGGGAAAGCTATACCATCGTTCTTCTCGGCTATAGTGCCGACGACCCTCCTATGAGGTATCTCTTAGAGGGCCTGCACGTTCGGGACGGCGTGGTTTACGATTCCCCCATCTACGTCTTTACCGATCGCAGTCCTTCGGTCGCCGAGGAGCTTTGGCAGGATCGAGGCGTCACCCCAATTTGCTATGAGGCGGACCCCAAACATACCGCTCTGTGGTCAACAATCGGCGCTTGGGCAAAGGCCGCGCGCGCACCGGACCAGTGGATCGAAGCGGTTATTGCGCTGGCTCGAAAAAGACCATCAACGCTTAGCCCCTATGAGCGAGGCCAGGTCGTCCAACTAGTCAGCTCGAAGCTTGGGGCACGAGCGTTCGCTGACGCCCAGCCTCCTATAAGTTCCGAATGGCTCTGCGTCTTCGACCCTTACGTTCGCTACGGCAAACCCCGGCGGGAGAGCTGGCAGGACAATGGGAAGGAAGTCGACCCCCAAATACTCTTTGGCCTAGACGATGATCCTCCAAGACCGTCGCAGGGCGAAGGTGCCTTCGACGCTCGCGCGACGAACTCTCTCGCTTGGCAAAAGGGCGATTCCGTCGAGCCCGAGCGCCTTTCGCTGTCGGGTTGGAATGCTCTTTGGCACAATCCATTGCCGGAAAGGTTGCACCATCTGGCGCGATGGTTTGGCGGTAGATGCCATGAACCCTCAGCCGTTTGGTGGGCCGCGGGTTGGAAGTCCCTCAATCCGCACATGCATTGGTTCGTCGCCATTCGACTGAGGAATCGGCACGGCGACCCAATGCCGACCCCCGCTCAACTGTTTTGGAGCTTCTATCTTGAGGCTAGCGAGGCAGCTGCAGCGCACGATCGCGAATATCCGTGGTTCGAGTTTGAGGGGCTGCTCAAGCAGTCCGGTTGGACTCCCGCGGTAGCACGATATTTTGAGCGGTGTGTAACTCCCCACGTTGAAGTTTCGCGGGGAACACTGGCCGCGCCGAAACCGCCTGAAGGGGATTGGGACGACAAACCGCTCCGGCGAGTCATTGAGCTATCGGTCCGTGCCCTAGATAGGCACGGCCACAAGGTCGACCTTCCGCCGAAGGCCCTGCCTCAAATCGCCGAAATTATGCGGAGGTCACTGATCCGCATCTCGGAACTGTTGAGTGAGACAGGCGATCTGTTCTGGCACACACCAACCTTGTATCCCTCCGGCGAACCTGGCGAGACCTACCACGGCAAGAAGGAGGCTTTCTTTCTTTGGTTTAAGGAGCTCGTTGAGACGCTGCTAAATCAGGATGCCGCCGCCGCCCGCAAGGAATTTGAAGCGTGGCCAGCCGATGAGGCTCGAATCTTTCCGAAACTCAGGATGTGGGCCGCTGCTAAGCCGTCGCTTGTGAATGCCAGCCAAGTGTTTCCCGTCTTCCAGTCGCTAAATGTGGACGCGGCTTGGGACGCTAATAATCAGCGCGACCTTCTCTTTTTTTTGAAGGCACGTTGGCCGGACCTTTCGGCGAGGCAGCAGCGGGCGGTCGAACGCTGGCTTGAGAAGGGACCAAGCAGAAGGGATGATGAAAAGCGAAGTGATTTCCGCAAGCGTAGGAGCGCCCATGCGGCAACGAGACTTCGCTGGCTCCAGTTGAATGGATGCGCGCTGAGCAGTTACGCCCAGCAAGCGCTTGACCGCCTCAAGATCGTCGATGACAGGTGGTCCGACGAATGGGCGAAAGACGCCGATGATAGCTTGGGGCCACGCGGAGGATGGGTCCAAGAAGTCACTGAGCTTCGAGGCTTAGATACGGTTCCCCTCACCGACGTGGTCCGGATTGCCGAGGAACGGTCTGAGCGGCCGTTCCGGGAATTAAGAGACTACCAACCCTTTAAGGGCTTGGTCGAAACCCATCCTATGAGAGCCCTATTCGCGCTGCGCATAGCTAAGCGGCACGGTGAGTTCCCGATAGGATTCTGGCATGACCTTTTGTATCTTTGGCCTGACGGCACATCGCTTCGTTCGCGGCGGCTCCTTGCACACACCGTTGCATCGCTCTCGACAGAACAAGCTCTTGAATTGCGCTATTACGCCCCGCAGTGGCTCGAAAAGCATCTGCCGGAGCTATATGCGCAGAACCGCCGTGAAGCGTTGAGCGTCTTTGACGGGTTTTTGGCTCCCTACTTGCTCGCTGAGCCTCAGCTTACCGGCAGCAGTATCGGCACCACCAGCGTCGGCGGCGTTGTCCAAGATCGATCCGAAGTTTCAGTGAGCAAAGCGCTCAACAGTCCCATAGGGACGTTGACAGAGGCGCTTTGGAGCCTGACGCGCCGCAAGGCGAAGAAAGTCCATGCGCCGCCCAAGGCGGTAACAGTTCGCTTCACACAGCTCGTCTCTGTGCCGGGCGATGGGGCTGGACACGCTGTCGCAATGCTCACCAGGCGGTTTGGTTGGATTGCCTACTGCTATGATGAGTGGACGACATCATTCATCCTGCCAATGTTTAGGCTTGACCACCCGCTTGCCGAAGCTGCTTGGCATGGCCTCGCGGCCAACCAGAATTCTCTGACTGCTGAGATTTTGAATCAGCTCAAAGCGTCCTGGATAGGAATGTTGAAGGGCTCCGCTTCGTGGATCCTTGACCCGAGCGAGCAACGGACTTTCGTGCAGAGCTTAGTCTGGCTGTCCAACCCCGACCAAGCTGAAGGTGCGGTATTCTCGTTCTCCGAGGTCCGAGAAGTGCTTACCGCGGTCGATGATACCAGCCGCGGTCATGCGCTACGGGCGCTCGCCACTGCAACCGAGCGAGAGGGGAATTGGGCTAGTTTCGCTAAGCCCTTCATTGAGAAAGCTTGGCCCCGGCAGCTGCGCTTTCGCAGCGAGGAGGCTACCAGAGGCTTCATTCAGGTAGCTGAGAAGGCAGGCGCGGGTTTTCCCGATGCGGTGGGAACGGTGCTGCCCTATCTTCGGCCGGTTCAGAATGCGGAAATGTTCACCTATCGAATTTCGAAAGACCGGGCCAATCCCAATAACATCGCGCGAGAACATCCGGCGGCGGCGCTGATGCTGCTAAATGCGATCACCTCCGATGATCGCACTCGAATACCTTATCAGCTGGCGGAGGCATTGGACGCGCTCGCGGGGCTTGAGCCGTCGTTAAAGGACCGGGTAGAATTTCGGCGTTTGAAGGAACTCGTCGGCTGATTGATGCAAAGTGCCCGGAATTGACGCGGCGCTGATCACGAGTCAGCTGTTCGACCACCCCCGCGGCGTCCGCTCTGAGGTGTTTCCGCTCAGGAGGAGACTGTCCGCGATCGGCCCAGATTTTGCCAATTAAACACCGTCTTGCTGGTGGCAGATTTCAGGCTCCGCAGTCTGTCGCGCTAATGGCTGGAATTGGGGTGGAAAGCGGTCGTTTGCTTCAGCGCTCTTGCAACCCGAACGCGTCAGGATGGAAATTACGGGAGACCACTAATTAATCTGGATCACGTTCAGTCGCTTAATTGAAATGCCAGCACTCGAAGGCTGGAGCCCAAAAACAAACAGCCATTCTCTACCGAGGATTGGCATGTGTGTGTCGGGAAACGCCTCTGTCCAACGCGCGCATACAAGCAATTCATCCAAAATGGTGGGGCCACCTGCGATACTCATCGAGCCCCCAAAAGTCGTGGTCCTAAGATATTTCTCGATTTCTTTTCTGTCCGTGAACGGCTCGCCAGAACTGCCCATCCCGCCTAGGTCATCATCGGAGAACATCTCTAGGACGACATCATACTTGCCTTGCTCCAACGCATCAAAGAAGCGATACACAAACCGTGAGATTTCGCCCGTCGCGGGCATAGGCTCTTGGCCTAGGGAACTTCCGCTGGCGAAAAGAACCGACAGTGTGGCGACAATTCGCATTGCTTCGCGTCTTCCAATCACCGACCGCACTCCCCCAACACCATGTTCGTTGCGCCGAGGATGGCATGACTGCTGAGTCTCCGCAAATCGGGTTGTTTGCAGCAGGACCGCTTTTATTGGGCTCGCTCGATCTTCGGAGGCTAGGCTCTCGGGCACCGCGTATGTATTCGGGAAAATCTGCAATTGGGGTGGGAAACGGAATTAACTAAGTCATGTCCGATGTCTACGATTCCGACATGCTAAAGACTTGCAGTTTCATTTTGGCAACGGTCACCCTCGTAGGTTGCTCGCCTAGCGATGCTGATTTCGCGCGCGCTTGCAAAACAACTGCGCGTATCGAGGTAATCGATTTGCCGAGCTGGAAAAAGTATCTCGCTGAATGGGAAGCATTGCCGCGCCCTTCTGGAGGTGAGAAAGGCCGCGGGATTTTGACCTTTACGGACAGCTTTGTCGCGGAAGGCAAGAGATTTGAAAGCGGGCTGCAGTTGGCGGACAATAAATTCACCAGAGACGAATGGCAAATCCGCGAAAGGAAGACCGGAAACGTAATTGCGGTAGCACGAACGCTTGAGTGGCTCGATCCTCATTTCGGGTACAAATCCGGGAAGAACTGCGTTTTTGAATACCCCGAGTATTACCTCCCGTTCATTCCGCCGGTCGATAGTTCGTTGCCATCCAGCGTCCACTAAGGGGGCCTTTTGCAGCCGGGCCGCTTGTCTCGTGCGTGCACGATTAGCGGACAGTCGGCTTTCAGGCGCTCCGACAAAACGCGGGAAGGTCTGCAATTGGGGTGTTTCGCGACTGTCCGCTTTTGACGCTTTAATTGAAGAAGCGGACAGTCGCGCAGACGCATGTCGGGATCGGCATGAGAACATGTAGTCCAGGTGGAGCTGATAGAATGGGATTGGCTATCCAAATGACCTGTCGAATGCCGTTGCACCATGTCAGTGGCAATTTCGAAATTCAGGATGCATACACCGCTTGTATGCATCTGGGCGCACAATCGAATTTCGACGACAGGGCCAGCAAATTGAAATCTTTCCTATTCCTTCTGGCCGCGTTTTCGTTGACTTTCGGCGGTCCTGTATCAGCTCAGTCTGAGCAGCTGAATGTCGGCCCACAGTTTAAAACCATCCTGGCCGTCGCCCGCCTGGATGCCGACTGCTTTAATCGGCAGCCTTGTGCCGTTCCTTCACGCCCTTCTCAGTTGCTGCAACAAGAAATTGATGACGCACGTTGGATCGGCATTGGCGGCGATGAATACATTGATGGCTATCATGACGGCTTAGCTCGCTATTTGATCGAACAGAAGGTGCGTCCTGGGATCGATTCAAACTTCTCTGCAGCGGAACGAGGCCGCGCAGAACTGGCGCTGAATATTCTAGAAGGTTACTGGGATTGCCTTGATCACCAAATTCGATCGGCAGATGAAACTGAATTAGCGACGGATGCAGCGCTAGGAAATCTGGCGGAGGTCGCGTCCGAGAATTGCTCCGAGCATCGCGCCCGAGCAATGACGCGCATCGCGCCAGAAGCTCCTGATTTTGCCAACTTCGACCCTCTCCGCGATGCAGATTTGCCTGATGCGGGAATTGCTGAAGTTCTGCATGCCATCCAACGCTTCGCCGTCGCCTACAACGCAGGCTTAAAAGGCTATCGGCACGGCCATGCGATTGAGCTGATTGTGTTGCCAGCGCCAATCATAGCCGGGCCATGACAGCCTGCAATAAACGACCGGTTTGAAGCGGATTAATTTGACAGTCCTACGGCTATTTTGGGGTCGTTAGCTGCCTGTCCGCTTCACACATTCCTAGCATGGTGAAATCGTCGCGAGATGGGGTGGAAACCGGAACGGCGGCTTTAATCCGTTTGGGCGAAGGCGCGCACTGGAATGGTGCTGCGGGGCCGTCTATGCAGGTGCAATGCCGCCAACGGTCGTGTTCGATAGTGACTGCGTTCTATGCAGCTGGTGGGTCCACCTGATCCTGAGGCACGAGCGCGGCCGCGACATTATCTTCGTCAGCGTTTGGTCGGAGCAAGGTCTGACGCTGGCGGCAGAGCATGGCCTTTCGCAGGGCGATCTGGACGCGACCTACCTGTTTATCGACGGAGGGCGCGGGCTGGTGCAATCCGATGCCGGGCTGGCTTTGCTCGCGCGGATGCGTGCGCCGTGGCGGTTCCTGTCGTGGTTGCGGGTGGTGCCGCGCCCCATTCGCGACCGGGTCTATGATTTGGTCGGCCGCAATCGTTATCGCTGGTTCGGAAAGGCCGAACGCTGTTTTGTGCCTCCGCACGGCATGGCGCACCGCTTCATCGACCGTGAATGAAAGTCAGGCGGGCCGCCCGGCCCGCCGCCAAGTGATCGCCAGACCGCCACGGGGGCGCAGCGAAAAACGCGGTTCGGGCATGACATTTGCCGGCCCTGCGACCGGAATCCAGCGTTGCAGCAGGCTTGCGACCACCAGACAGACCTCCATCATCCCGAAGCCCTGCCCGATGCAAATGCGCGGGCCCTTGCCGAACGGCAGGTAGGCCTTGGGCAAGGCGGCCTCGCAGGCCAGAAATCGGGCCGGATCGAAACGCTCGGGCTCGGCAAACCAGCGCGGGTCGCGGTGCAGGGCAAAGGGCGTGATCTGCACCAGATCGCCCTTGAGGATGGTGAAGCCGGGCATGGCCACATCACAGGTCGCGCGGCGGAGGAACAGCGCATAGGCCGGGGGATAGAGCCGCAGCACCTCCATGATCACAGCACGCAGCACCGGCAGGCGCGGCAGATCCTCTGGCCGGGGCGCTGCGCCTTGCAGCACCGTGTCGAGCTCGCTGCACAGCCGCTCCCGCCACTGTGGCGACCGGACGAGACAATGCGCTGTCCAGCCGAGCAACGCGCCCGAGGTCTCGTGCCCCGCGATCAGCAGGCTCATCGCATCGTTGCGGATCGCTGTGCGGATGCCCGCATGTTGTTCGGCGAGCATCGAGAGCAGGTCGCCCCGGTCGCCCTCCGCTCCGGCAAGGCGGGCATCGACCAGCTGGCAGACAAACTCGTCCATCACCCCGATCGCCCGGCGTTTGCGGCGCTTGGCCGCCAGCGGAAGCCAGTCGGGCAGAACCACCGGTGCGGTGGATTCGCGGAAGGCGGTCTCCGAGAGGATCTGGATCGCCTCCTCAATGACGTCTCCGTTGGGCGGCGGCGGGCTGGAGAAGAACGTATCAGACGCGATGTCGAGCGTCAGGCGGGCCATCGCCGCATCGGTCTCAACGAAGATCTCGCCCTTGTCGTCGGCGCGTTGTGCCCAATTGTCACACAGCCGGTGCGTGTGGAGAACCGCTTTCGCGCCGTAATCGGGCAGGCGCTGGCGGGCAAAGGCGGGCAGCACCTTGCGGCGGCGGACGCGCCACTCATCGCCCTCAGCCAGCAGCATATTCGCACCGGTCCACTGGGCGACGACCTGCGTCAGCTTTTCGAAGCGGACGAAGCTCTGCCACTGGTGGACCAGCACGGCCTCGACATCGTCCGGATGGAACAGCAGCCAAGACCGGTAAGGCCCGAGCCGCAGCCGCACCGCGTCCCCATGGCGCGCGCGCATGTCGGCGTAGAAGGCGAGCTGGTCGCGCTTAATGCGCATGAGGTGTCCAAGCCCGAGCAAAAGGGTGAGCGGGCCGCGCTCCCGTCGAGGCTGGGCGTAGCAGGTCATGTGACCGGTTCGCCCTGAGGCTCAGACGCTTCAACCCCGCGCAGGTGGCGAAGCGGCAGGACAACCAGCAGCACGGTCGCGCCCATCAGCGCGAAGGCGAAATTAATATGGCCCAGCGCCTTGCCAATCGCCGCAGCGGCGGTGAAATCCCGCGCCTCCGAAGGGTCGCGATAGATGAGCGGCGTGCCTGGCTTCGCCGCAAGGATCAGGCCGACGGGGTCGCGACGCTGCAACCACCTGGCAAAGGCAGCCTGCCACGTCTGCCCCGGATCGTAGGCGAGCCGCGCCGCCTCCGGCACCCATGGCCGCCACCGGGGCAGCCACTCGGGCACATTGGCGCGGTAGGTCGGCCAGTCTTCGGGAAAGCGCTGGAGCAGATCGTAACGGTGGTGCCAGCGCACCATTCCGGCGACGAACACCCACGCCATCACTGCCGCAGAGGCGACCCAGACATTGCCGATAATCACCCCGATCATGATCCAGCTAAAGGCGCATGATAGCTGCATCGGATTGACGAGATAAGCGAACAAGCCGCTCCTCACGAGGCACTTGGTTGGATCCAGCGGGATCGGCGTGCCCTCGCCATGGACCACGAACATCTGCACTGCCGACAGCCCAAGCACGAAGCTGGCCGCCAGCACCGGCAGGCCTGCAAGGACCAGCCACAAGGGCCGCGCACCAAGGTTCCAGCTTCCACCCATCGCCAGCATGATCACCGATGGCAGCATGTAAAAGGCAAGAAATCCGTATCCCAACGCCAGCAGCACTGCCCGCCATGCAAGACGCTCGCCGCGTGCCGTCCAGCGGGCGAGGTGGATCGCCGGGAGGTGTGCCACAAGAAACACCAGCACTACACCCGCGAACCATAACGGCCCCGCCATCACCAGCGGATCGAGCGATGAAAACACTATGCCATGCAGGCCGATGATGATTGGCAGCAGCAGGTAGACCGGGGGGATCGTGGGAAACACGAAGGCCATCACCGGCCCGAACAGGATCGCCCCGCCGATCCAGATATCGGCCGGCAGCCCCATCACCATCAGCACGTCGCCGCCGTAGCGCCACCACCCCGCGGCGATCGCCAGCTGATGCGTGGCGAAGATCATCGCGAAGCCATAGAGAAAGGCGAACAATCCAGCGACGATCACCCGCGGCTCGTGCCGGTGCCTTGCACCCAGCACCAGCACGGCGGCCAGCGGTCCGAGGAACAGCGCCCAGCGCAGCGCCCACAACCATTCGCGGGGCAGATCGATGTCGATCATGCCAGCACCACCCGCACGAGGGGGTCGCGCAAGGGCTGGGGCAGCCGGGTTTCGAACAGCTCGACCACCAGAAACACGACCGGCAGGCCCAGTGCGATATAAAGTGCCACCGGCGGCAACAGGATGATCAGCGCCAGCTGGATGATCGTGCCGAGCCGCATCAGCGCCCCCTCGCGGGAACGGGTCGCCGGCATGGTGAGCAGCAAGCCAGCAAGGATTGCCGGGAAAATCACGGTCAGCGGGAACGAGAGCAGATGATCCGGCTCACCCCCGGAGAGCGCAGACACCATGATGGCACATCGCGCCGCCACGCCCGAGCCGATCGTCAGGGCCAGCGCTAGCTTGATGCTTCTGCGCAGTCTGAACATCAGTCCCGGCACGCCCCCTTCATGGCAACCTGATCGGACACGATGCTGGTCTGGCCATTGTTCGAAATCGCGTTAGCAGCAATGACTGAACAAAATCCAGCATCGCCTGTCAGATATGACTGGAACGGGGTCGGTTGCTGGATGGCAGGACTTTTTCATCGGCAGGGCAGAGCTGCCTGGACGGTTTTGGGATCGAAGTTCGGCCCGGCTCATGACCGGTCGTGGGGTGGGAAGCGGAGTGGCGGCTATTGAACGTGCACCGAAATTTTCAGATACGCAGTATGCGACTTCGAACATTCACTGAGACGGAAACTCTACCGGAACTCTTTCGTAGGCTGCCTCCAATTGCATTGGAAAACCGGGAATTTTCGCAACCATCTGATCCCAGTCCGAGTGATCGACGATGCTGAAGTGTCCCTGGGGTAAGGCCTGTTCAAGACAGCTTAGTCTACCCTCAAGATCTTTGGTCGCTTGAAAATAAGCGATTTCGGTGCCTTCGGAAAGGCTGCCATTGAAACCCATCAATTCCACTTCGCAACGGCTCGAGGTGTGAAGGATGGTATCAGGGAAATTGGGAATGTAATCCTTGGCCGGGCCTTCGGCGTTATAGATGAATTCTGTTGACCCAAACATCATCTCAATGATCGGCGGTTCGTGGTCGAAGCAACCAGAGAGGCTTAGCGAAAGCCCAAAGCCAATCAGCAGATGGTGCGCTCGACGCATGGCAACGGACTTACACATTAGAGCCTTCTTCCAAACGTCCCTCAATTTCCGCTGATGTGGCAGCAATGCTCTTGTTTCTTTCCTCGGTCACCGCGACAAACGCCGTTGTTGCGCATCCAACGGACATGCCAGGTTCCCCCCGGCTGTATAGTGCGCGATACGACGCGAACATGAGCACGGAGGAAGAACTACGTCTCCTCGCTTGTTTGCCAAATTGCGCCACGACCATGCTACTCCCAATTCAGATCTGCGATAAAATTAAACGCATCATCAAAATTTGATTCAATCTCATCGACACTCCGCCCCTGGATGGACCGTATTGCGAACATTTTCCCATTTTTTATAAAGGGCCTAATGACACAGAAGGTTGGGCGGAAATTATCTTTTCTCACGCTCCCGCGACATTCAGTTGGCAAGTCAACAGATGCGCCATTTGAGAAACTTACTGAAAGTTGACCACTCGTAGAAAACACAGGGCTGGCTGATGGTCGGTCAAAACGCTGGGTTAATTGCAACGACCTTATGTCCGCAAATTTTCCTGGGAGCACGGGCGTGTCCTCGACCGCAGATGAGCCCTGCGGATCCGATAATGTGACAGCAAACACTAAATCGGATGCCTCTTTGTCGAAGACGCCGACCCGAATATTTTGCACAGGAATAGGCAAGTCTTTGCCACCCTCGCCATTGGCGATGGCCCGATCTACTTGTTCGTCGGAAATGCCGCCAAGGCTGTAGTATCTATTGGCTGGCTCGAGTGCGAGCCTCTCACGCCCGACTTGAACATGAAGCGTGCGATCCCGCCATTCGGTGTCCGGTTTGCATCCTGACATCACGAGTATTGCTAAAACAGGTAAAAGCACATGGTGAGATTTTCGCGAATTTGAGGGCATCAATTGGTCCGCACGATTTCTTATGACAATCTTTTTAAGCCTATTCGCATTCTTCCCGTGCGAATTGTGTAATAACTTGTTCGACATGTCGGCCGTCATACGAGGAGGTGACTGCTGTATTTTCAGTCGCTGCCACTTAATATTGCCTCAGGATAATGACCAAAGCAGTCTAGCAACTCCGTGTGTGTTATTCTTCTCCGTGTGACGTAATAATTGTCGAACTTAGCCACGAGTTTCCGTCTGCCGTTTTCGATGCGAAAAAGACTAATCTTCTGGGTCTTTATCTTCCCCACAGATCGAACAGGTAAACGCCCTTCGAAATCCCAGCCATCGTAGTAGCTTACTCCGTGCGTGGCTGCATCCTTCGCGATTATTTCCGTTTGGAATTCTCTCCAGAGCGCCTGATCGACAATGTCGAGATCCAGGTGATCCCTGCAGGAGTTCTCCAGTCTAGACTCAAGGGATGGGCCGCAACCCATGAGCATCGAAACGGCCAGAGAGGTTAATGCAATACTCAGCGATCGCGACCATAGTAACATGGGTGACGCCTTCGCGAGGTCCGTCATAGACAGGGCGCGCGACATGAGCGCGCTTTCTGAGGACGAGATCTCGTTAGCCTAATCATAGCCTGCCAAATCGCGCTCATCTTGAAGTTCCTCAGAGGCAACAAGCGCCTGCATGTTCAATGCCTCGCCGTAACATTACGTTTTGATATCCGTCTTATTAACAAAGCAAAGGATCGTCCGAAAGACTACAATGGGGTCGTTAGCTGCCGGACCGTTTTTATCATGCGCCCTCGATTATCGGACAGTCGGCTTTCAGGCGCTGCGACAACCGCTTGGAAGGTCTGCAATTGGGGTGGAAAGCTGACGCTCGCCTGCTGTTGCACCGAGAGCGCCCACGGTGCCGCTGAGGGATCGGCCGACTGGACCTTGGCACATCTGCCGCAGGTTCAGACCAACCGGGTAATTGCGACGAATTGTGGCAGAGGCGGCCTGACCGGGGACACAAAGGTTTGCAGAATAGTTCAGCGAGCAGCTTCGTTGCGTGCACGACGCACGATCTTTGCTAAGGGACTCTTGGCGCAAGCAAGAGCAAATGCGATCGAAATTTTTTGATTGGGATGCTAGCAGAATGCGGGTTCATTAATCCCGGATGTAAGACGCGCGCTTTCACTTATGATTTGGCTGTGGTCTCTTTTGGTAGAGAGTCTTTCAACCAAGCTCAAATCGGAGCTCGCTGGCGGCGTGAATACGGGGGTGATCTGATTTGGCTAAATTAATGATATTTTGCGCCCTTCTTTTAATGAGTTTTTTTTGGGCATTTTTTGGATCTGCTTGGAGTGGTGGAGCCTTTGTAGACTCTTACGTGCTCGGTCGGCCTCAATATCCTGAAGAATACATTGCGTTTCTTATATCGATGATAATTCTTTATAGTCCTCTAATATTCTTGGCTTATCTTTTGATCGATTTTTTCAGAAGAAAGTTCGGATAGCCGAAAACTGATGAAGTAAGGTTCGGTGCGGGACCGAGAACTACGTTATCGCCATTAGGTTTACCCCATTTGTCAGCAATCGGGTCGTTAGCAGTCGGCCCGCTTGTATCGTGCGTGCACAGTTCGCGGACAGTCAGCTTTCAGCCGCCCCGACAACACGCCTGAAGGTTTGGAATTAGGGTGGTTGGCTGCCGTTCCCAACATTGAGTGGATCGCGATAACCGAGAGAAATACATCGCGATTCATTTATCACTCCCTACTTTTCCGATACGCAACCCAATTAGATCCCGCCGCGTATCCAACGGCAGGTCCTGCCATCCTGGGATGGTAGTATCAACTAGCCATCGTAGACGTTTATCAATCTCGTTGGTCACCGGATCGTCGGTGATCTGCACGGTGATGCGTTTGAGGCAGAAGCCTTCGCCGAAAGCAGCTGCCAGATCGTCGGGATCGACCTGTTCGATGCTGGTCGGATCGGACAGATCGCCGAAAGTCACCAGCATCGGGTAATATCGCGGCGGGATCGGCCGAGACCCTTTCGTCTGCTTGAGCGCGCGCGCCGCGTGAATACCCCATTCATGACCGCCGCCTTGAGGCGGATCGAAGGCGCGCCAGGGATAGACCTTCGCAGCGTCCGAAGAGGTTTCATCACGCAAAAGTGCGAAGAGCACCCTGCCGTTCGGCAGATCCACGGCCGCCGCCTCGCCGCGTGGGCGCAACCGCACCCGATTGCCGAGGTGGATTTCGCTGCTCTGCTCGCGCACCTCAACCTCGATCACGCTCGAGCCGACCTTAGGACCCTCGGGTGTTTCGACTTCAACTGTCAGGCGATAACGTAAAGTTTCTGTCTGGTCGCACCCCAAAAGCGTTAATGTAAAGAGGATAGTAAAGGCCGCCCTAATCACGCAGATATCCTGTCTCGCGTGAACGAGACGCTGTCGTTGGGAGTGTTTAGATCGTCGTTGAGCCCGAAGCCAAAAAGCCGATAGCGTGTTCGACGCATGGTAACGAACTTACACATAAGCGCGTGCTTTCAAACGTTCCCTCGCTTCCCGCTAATGTGGGAGAGATGAGGATGTTACCCTTCCAGTCTCGCTTGGGGAATAGTGGCCTTTGGCGTCTCGCAATACATTGCAACAATATACGGCTCACCATCGCTGACGGCGATTATCGTTTTATTCGCGCTGGTCTGAGCCCCTAGATTTCCTCCAGAGATAAGTAGAGTCCGGCCCTGACAAGGAGACGGACGAATGAAGCGGAGCAGGTTCAGCGAGGAGCAGATTATCGCTGTTTTGAAGGAACAGGAGGCTG
>JAEWZX010000045.1 GCA_023394965.1 Pseudomonadota bacterium
CCACCACTCGCGCCGCGCCGGATTATCAAAATGGGAACGACCAGCCATGCAACCTCCGGCCACCAGGAGAACACCCGATGGACAAAAATTGCACCCCGGAATTCAGGTGCCGAAACCGGACGCTTACAAGCGAGAAAATGAGGGCGAGATAAAAGCGCCGCCGTCGGTCGGGGCGCAGGTGGTTGGTTTCGTTCAGTAATATGCGACGGCACCCGAAGTGCTCCTGCGGCGCTCCTTTCGAAAAGTTCTTTTTTATCAAACAGATTGGCGACGGCGCTTGGCGTTCTGTGCTGTTTTCGTTCGGAAACCCGCTTTCGCCCGGACGTCCTTCGCCGTCCAGATGAGCATCGATGCATTTGACTGGAGTGCTTGCCCCAGGCCTCTGCGCTGCGGCGAAAGAACGACAGCTGCGGCGTAGGAACGTCATGTAGCGCAGGGTGCCCTAGTCGGCCGATACTCGGTGCCGATGGCGGGCCGGCCTGTCCCCTCCATGCTCCCCAAGGTCGGTCCGTCATCACCCGAAAGATGAAAGGATCGACCGCTATGCCATCTGCAAGCACGACAGAGCATCTTCGCGAGCAATGCGGGCCCCAGGCCATCGAACCGATCGCCATGCGCGTACCCGAAGCCTGTCGCTATCTCGGGATCGGACGCAGCACACTCTATGTGCTCATTTCCAGAGACGAGATCGAGATCATCAAGATGGGGAGCGCAACCCTCGTGCTCACAGCCAGCCTGCGCTCGCTGGTTGAGCGGCTGCGTCGTCCTGCCGATCAGGTAACGGGCACCACTTTATGATTACGGCGCATCCTGACTTGCTGAAAGCTGTGGTGCTTGCCGCAATCGTGAGCATGCCAGATCATTCCAAACGTCAGCTGGTCTCGAAGACGAAAGAGCGGCGTGCAAACGCAAAAGAAGCGCTGGCCCCCAGATTGGTGATTGCACTTTCGCAGCGGTCCTAGGCTCTTTGGCTATGGCAGCTACGCGCCCCCATCTCGGACACTCGGATTGACGCAGATCGTGCCTGAAAGTTGTCATTCGGTCAGACCCAATTCGGCGCAGGGCTGATAAAAACCGGCCCGGTCGCTTTCGGGCATTGAGCGAAATCCCCCTCTATCTTGCTCGCCGGGAAAAGAGCATATAACTGAGCGAGTGATTTGCATCTGGTGCCTCAACGATTTTCCGAAGCTTTCGCTTGAGCACGGGATTCCCGAGGCGCTCGGCTGTCCGCCCGATCTGGAACTTCGCGACACCACCTGCGCCGAATGCAACAATCGCCTCGGCACGATTGATCAAGCCCTGTTGAAGTCGTTCGAGGCAATCAGCGTGATGTATGGCGTACACCTTCACCTGGTCGGGCTACACATCCCAGTATTCGCCATCTCGAACACCTTCGAATGGTCGCCAAGTAGCAACGTCTGCGAACCGCACGGACACAGCCGAAGTCGCGATGGGAAGCATGGCAGGGTCGGTAGACGCCGCTGCAGAAACTTCATTCGATTGGGGAGCCTGGAATGAAACAGGTGTTGGCGAACGAAAGCGGTTTTTCAGACTGGATGGCGATGTGGTTATCAGCCCAGCAACCTTTAGCGCTGGCTATTGCGGCACCAGTACCACACCTAGCAATATGAAGGATATTCGAGGGTTAACGGCGCACGAGTTAGGCCATACCCAAGGTTTGGGGCATAAACTCACTACCCAGACAACCAGAGACATCATGTATGGCTATGCATACAACGGCGCATGGCCGAGCACTCTGTCTGAAGCCGACAAACGTAGCCTTAGGTGGTTGTATGATTAATAGAGTGGGCTCATTGTTAACATTGTGTTGTATGTTGGCCTCGTGCGCTACTGCGCCGAGCATGTCTCCGCGACAAAGCTCTCAACCGAACCTAGAAGTACGACGGGACGTTGGTTTCGTTACTTTAGCCTCAAAAGACAGTTCGTTTGACTTTAGCTTTCGATATCCTGAGGGAGCGGTCGTCACAAAGATTGTCGGCCACGGTGGGAGCGGCTATCAGATCGCTGGTAACTCCTATATTTTGAGGATGACAGCAGGACAGGAATCGGGATCGGTATCGTGTTCGAATGAACAGAATTGTGAGATGTTCACCCTCACATACCCATCTGCAGTACCTGAATACGCGCTTAGATCGCTGGACCCTCCACGCATTGGTTCGGACATTGCGCACCCGACGCAATCCGAAGAGCGATTTCCGATTCAAATTTTATCGCTGTCACCGATAACGGGCGACCGGAGGATATTCGTCGAAACCTTTTGCAAGGTTCGAAGTGAGTGCATTCGCTTGATACAAAACCTTGAACTAACGGCAGGATCGGATAATTGAGATCCCCGTCATAGCCGCATCATGACGTGAATTCACGACGAGGATAGCACGTTTTTATTTGCGGATAGCGGAGCACCAGTCGCCGTACCGATCACTTGGAACGAGCTCAAAGCAACGGAGAATGCCAAGCCTTTCGGCATAGCTGATGCCAACAAACTGATTGGCCGCAGTGCATCGAAATCGCTCGCTGGATGGGGGTTCGCGGTACAAAGTTTGCCGGACATTTAGCAGCAGTCTCAAGGCTACCGCTTTCAAAGGGTCGAGCCAGCGGTCAGATATGCTTCGACCCACCGGACCAATGTCGGCATTGATGCAGTTCTCGCTTAAAAGCAGACTGACCGCAAACGGCCCCAAAATGGCTGAAGCGCATAAGCTGAGTCGACGGCAGATATCGGGAAGCAGGAGGCTGTCTCACATGGCCGCTTTGGCGTCGCAATTTGCTGGTCCGCTTCTGGCACAATCCACACTTGGTCTTAACGGCGAGAACGGGGTGGATTCTTGCCTCAAGCTTCGCGTTGCAATTCTATGAGCGCTGAGTCGATGAGGTAGAAGCGATCATCATCGCTTACAACGGTGGCTGCCGCTTCAAGCACCTTTCGTGCGTCGTCGGACATTAAGCCCGTAGCGACTTGGATTCTCTGTTCGGCGGCAATGTCGTCCCACCACGATCCCTTTACCTCCTTCAGACGTCGCCAGTGCTTCGCCTGCTCATTAACGAAGCTTGCAAGTTGCAAGGCAGCGTTTGGAGATGCTGCCGAGAACCAATGCTTGAGGGCCGCAGAAGGATCTTCGCCAAGAAGGACCAAGCCGCAAAGCCAATGACTGGCACAATGCCCCGTGTCTGGGTGTCTCGTGACCACCGCATCGAGCGCCGCGCGAAAGTAATCAGTCACCGCTACACGTTCTAGCTTGGCCCAGCTATGCCAATCCGCCATCCCAAGCTTGCCAGCGAGAACCGGAGCCTCAGCACCAAGCCAAAAAGGCTCGGTCACTGCAAGCTCAAAGATGCGTGGGAGAAAATGCCGATAATCTCGATCGTTGCCTACCGTGGTCATTGCCCAGCCACAGTAAGGCCCGATGTCCTCGCCCCGTAATTCTCGAAGGGGTGCCGCCGACAGGCCTCTGAGAATTTCGGCCGGGTCGCGCAGCGGCGAGGCCGAAAGGCGTTGCGGAAGCGGATAGCTCGCGAAGGCAAGATATGCCCGTTCGATTGCCGCCACTAAGTCGGCTTCTGACTTATTCATCGCCGTGTCCTAGCGATACCCCGAGCGTCGTCAAAGGGGTCGCTTCCTGAATGGCAGGAATCTTTCAGGACCTGGGCACAGCCGCCATACCGCTTTCGAGGTTGCGCTTCGGAACCGCCCGCGACCGCAGATGGGGTGGGAAGCTTCCGGTCCGCTTTCAGGAGGCTAAGCCGCGAAAGCTGCCGTCGAAGCGAATACCAAACTCCGGCAGCAACGCGCCCCCATTCGGGACGTTCAGGCTTCCCCTGCGAATGCCTGAAAGCGGCCCGGCAGCTTTGCTCCGGTGATGATTACCGCGAATGTCCGATCAGGGCTCGTTTGCAGTCGGGCCGCTTTTATCGTGCGTGTGCGATTAGCGGCCAGTCAGCTTTCAGGCGCTCAGACAGCACGCGGAAAGGTCTGAAGCGGGGGGAACGGAATGTCTAGTTTGTTGTTTATTTTGGTCAAAGCAGACCTAAAAACACCTACCAGTCAGTTTTGAGGACCTACAGTGAACATCGAGATCGAGCGGAACCCTTCGAAAGCTGAGGCGGACCTGCTCAGTCGCGGGATAAAGTCATTCAACGAAGAAACCGTTCGCGATCTCGAGCCGATCGAGGAAGAGAAGCGATTTCACGTGATGGCTCGAGATGGCGAGGGATCATTACAAGGTGGCATCCGTGCAACATGCTATTGGAATACCCTTCACATCGAACTTCTTTGGATTTCCGAGACTGCGCGCGGCAGTGGAATCGGGCGTAAGCTGATACAGAAAGCCGAGGCTTTTGCGCGCGACAATGGTTGCGAAAATGCTTTAGTCGAAACGACCAGCTGGCAGGCAAGGCCATTCTACGAAAAGAACGGCTACAACCACATGGCGACCCTTTCCAACCGACCCAAGGGACACTCTTCGCACTATCTCAAGAAGGTGCTGATTTGATTTGGGGGCGTCCGCTTTCGAGGTAGTTTCCGCTCAAGTTAAACGACAGAGCTTAGGGTCGTCAGCTGATTGTCTGCTTTTATCATGGCCTAGCGATTTGCAGACGCTTTCTTCGCGGCCAGCCATTTGCATCCTCCGATAGTCGGTTGCTTTCCGACGGTCTCCGGGCCTGCGAGCAATCCCATAGAGTTGTATGCGCAAAATCAGTCGTGAATGACTGCTCTTGGGAATTTAAGAACCACAATCAATTGTCCGAAATGAGGGTGGGAAGCGGACGTTCTGCTCTAGCCTCCGTATCCTATCGTATTCGTTGAAACTGAAGCATTGAATTCCCCGTCACAAAAAGCTTCTGCAGGTCATACGACAGGGCGAACGTAGCAACAGGGCTGCGGAACAGGACCCGCTCTGCGGTATCGGCTGCAGATTGGCTGGAGGGCGGTCTCTTGCCGCAACCTGCGGCGGTTATGATAACCCCGTCAGGAAAAACGATCCTAGCACTGCGCACGTCATATGGGCCCGACATGCTGTTACACCGCACGGAGCCCAGCAGGATCCCGTCATCCCGAAAGTCTAAAGTCATGACATCCGAAACACGTTGCGACCCGACGCGAACTAAGGACCACTCTCCCAGCAAGCGCTCCTGCGTGATGTGCACAGTCTGGGTCGGCGGAGTGCTCATGCAAGCCCCCAATACTAGCGTCGTGGCGCAAACCAGCGAAAGAGTTATAGCGGAGCGGCTCATCGTGGCAGAAACGTTGGAGTGAGGCTTTGGTGCCGAAGGGCCGCAATGGGGTCGGAAGCGGAAGTTCCACTTTTAGAAAAATTTGGTCAAAAGTAGCCGGACCGCTAGTGGTCCCGAAGTTGCTGACACACCGCATCAGTGCTCGCGGCAAATTTCAGGCTCGAAGGCCCGCCCGGTCAATCTCAGATAATGGGGTTGTTCATGGCAGGTGGCTTTCCGTCCAGACGAGCAGAGCGCGATGGAGGACAGGGATGGGGACGGCATTTTCCACATGTCGGAGCCAAACGACCCATTAACCGTTGGTGTTGGAATGACCCACTCTATTCGTAATTCTCTACTCGCTTGCGCATGCTGCGCTTCTTTAGCGGCCTGCGGCACTACAGATCACGAAGAGAGCAATGCTGAGAACTCGGGCGCGGAGCACGGGCGGCTGCTGACATCTCTGCGTGAGATTGAAGGGTTCTGGCTCATTGAGCGGTTCGAGAATTTCACACCCTCATGGCGAAACGGCACGTCATGGCGCAGCGCATATCTCCAGATCGACGATGACAGGATAACCTACAACGTCGGCTGCAATCAGTCTGGTAATTCAGCTTCCCTCGGTCCGGATGGCATCCTGCGTGTTAGCGGCGACGGAACACGCCTGCAGACGCTGCAAGGTTGCGGACCTGCTCGAGAAGCGCGCGACAAGCGCTTCTTCGCTTTCTTCGGCAGTAACCCCGAAGTTCGCAGCATCGGACCGGGGCGCGTTTCCCTAAGAAGCGAGACAGGTGAGTTGGTGCTCATTGAGCCAGATTTCTGGCGCCAGGCGCATAAGCCCGATTTCCGCGAGATTGAAGGGCGGTGGGTGCCGCAAATGTCGACAACCTACGACGGTTGGGGGTCGGCCGGGTTTGGGATTGGAGATGACCCAGGTGTTCTAACGATCGGGCGGGAGCGCCTTTTGTGGTCGCGGTGTCCCAATCTGCTGATTCCTATACGATGGACTGCAGACGCACGGCTCGCAGCGACAGATGATATCGATGTAAGCGCGTGCCCCGCCGTCGGTCGCACGACAAGCAATGGACCGGGAGCGGTAATGATGATGCTGTCCGCCAACCCTGCAGTGATCCGCACCGGAGCAGACAGCATCGTGCTGGTAGATGGATCGGGCGAAGAGGGCCGTCGGCTCGATTTACGATCAGAGGAGAGCGTTCTCGAGCCCCCGCCGCCCCCGCCAATGCCGGAAGGTCACATTCCGCCCCCGCCCCCTTCGCCGCCTGGAAGCTCCCGGTAGCCGCAACAGGTTCGCCTATCCGTACTCAGTGCCATGCACGGGAAGCAACATGCGGGGTTCGTTAACACGCTGCGGTCGGAAAATGATCTCGCAAAAAACGCGTCATCTAGAGGCGCTCCAAATGGAAGTTTTGCCTTCGCAACCATGGCGGCTGGTCTGAATTGGGGGAGTCAGCGGAAAGGCAGTTTCCCCAGCCCGGTGCCTAAAACCGGACGGACCGCTATCGGCCCCGTTCCAGCCATTTCGCGTATCGACGTTGCACCGAGAAACAAACCTGTTCGAAGCTTGCTCATCCTTGCAATCGACGACGGATAGGGGTGGAAAATTCTGGACATGCAGTGCCGCAATGAGGCATTGTTTAACCGTCGAACATCAATGACGACTTGGACGTGTGGTAACGACTGTGGGTACGGGCTAGGCGGCTGAAGGATAAGAAAAAGATTTCAATTCATTAGGTTGAGACCTAAGAAATCCTCCTGCTCCGCCACTTATCTTTGTTTCCCACACCGCAAAAATCGTTATGAGCTTAGCTCGATATGTCGCTTGCGCCTGCAGAATGGAGATGCGGCTGGGCAAGGGTTAAACTGCCCAGCCTGTTCCTACCCCTTGAGATGAAAAGTTGTGTTCGGAAAGGGGAAGCCGAAATCGTCGATGTCTCGTCGGGAAACTTCACGGAAGCCGAGTGTGCTGTAGAAGCGGACGGCCTGTTCGTTTGCGGTATATACCTCAAGCGATAGCTCACCCGTCCGGTTCAGAGCGTGAGTGATCAGCTTGCGGCCGATGCCCAAGCCCTGCCGGTCCGGTGCAATGAATAGGCCGCCGATATAACTGCCCAAAAGGCTGATGAAGCCGACGGTTTTTCTTTCAAGGCAGGCAACGGACGTCTCCGCTTTCGGCAGATATTCTTCTTCGATCAGTCGGCGCTGCTCGATCAGCCTTGACTTCCCGATGAAGGGATGCGCTTTGAGCGAGGCTTCAAACCAGATAGTCGACAAGGTCTCCAGATCCGTCTCCGCGTCATAGGGACGGATCAATATGTCTTTGTTCTCCATGAGAACTCCATAGAAATCATGCATAAGAGTTAGGCAGCGACGCGCCGAAGCGGGGCCGCTCGATTGGGTTCAGCCAAAGCCTCAGTGCATACATCTCCTTGTCTGACAGTGCAGAATAGGCAGCACCGCTATTCCATTCAATACGGTAAATGATACGGCACTGGCGGTCGGCTTGGGCAAGCCTCACTATGTGTTTTACGGGATTGGTTTTCGTCTGATGACAGGCCTGATAGCCATATGATCAATCGTGCCCTCGTGTATCGGTCGTATGGCCTGCCGGAGCACCATCTGAAGCTGGAAACTGCCTGGCTTCCCGATCGACCGGTGGGCATGCTGCGAGTGGCGATGATTCAGGTGCCGATCAACCCTTCGGATTTGATACCGGTGAGCGGTGCCTATGCTCACCGCATATCCTTGCCCTTGGTTGCGGGATATGAGGGGGTGGGCCGGGTGGTGGAGGCTTCGTCCGAACATAAGGATTGGATTGGCAGAAGGGTGCTGCCGCTGCGCAGTGCTGGCACATGGCAGACTTACGTGGATTGCCGACCAGAGCTTGCGATACCGGTTCCTGACCTCATCGGCGATGATGTCGCTGCCAGAGCGTACATCAATCCGCTCGCCGCGCTGGAGATGTTGCGCACGACACCTGTGTCCGGAAAGCGCGTTCTTTTGTGCGGAGCAGGCTCCAGCTGTGCAGATTTTCTCGGTCATCTGGCACAGCGATCGGGAGCGACAGAAGTGATTGGTATCTATCGTTCGCCAGAAAGGGTGAGCCGGTTGCGCTCTCTGGGGATCACGCCGCTTTCCATTCATCGAGAGGACGAAGTAATCCGCCATGCGCGTGCGGCAGATGTGGCGTTCGATGCATTGGGTGGGCCAGTGGCCTCGGCGGTGCTCGATGCCTTACCTCGGGCAAGCCGTTTCATCGGTTATGGTCTGCTGAGCGGAGAGCCTGTCCAGCCGACCACGATGCCGCCGCGCGCCGAGTACGAACGCTTTCATCTTCGCGACCGGCTGGAACGACTGGACTTCCCGGCTTGGCAAACAAGATTCCGTGATGTCTGGACGCTCCTGGGAGAATTCGCATTACCCTCTGTCAGTGTTCATCCATTCGAGAACTGGCAGGAGGCGATCAAGCAGAGCCGGAAGCCAGGCGCGGCGAAACAGATCCTTCGGCTGGACATTTGAGGCAGGCGACAGGTCTTCGGAAATCCGGAGTGGGGAAGGCCAGACGACCTTCCCCATGTATTTCTTAGAAGCGCATTCCCAGCCCTACGAGCACCTGGTGCCGGTCAGACTGTGCGTCCAGCGAGACCTTTTCGTCTGCGTCGAGAAGGTAGGATTCGCTGCCGAAATCAGTGTAGACATATTCGAGCTTCGCATAAGCGCTCGAGGTCAGGCCGATTTCCGCTCCAACGCCCAGGTGATAGCCATCGCGCTTCTCGGAAAACCGGCTGATTTCGTCGGGTTCGTCATCTTCATTGTCTGTGATGTCTGGATCATAGCTGAGGTCCAGTTTGCCATTCGAATATCCGCCTTTGGCATAAATCAGGGAGTTAGGGCCGATGGGCACGCCTGCGCGCACGCCCAAGGTAAATGTGCGGCCCAGTTCCGCGCATGCCAGATCGTCTTCGACCAGCTCGACACAGATATCGCTATCCGACAGGTCGACCCCGGCGTAGGCCCCCACGACAAAACTCTCGCCAAGCTGTGCATCATAGCCCAGTTCGAATCCGTAAGCAGCGCTGCTGTCGCTTTCCGAAGCGGTGATGAACTCGTCACCGGTTTCATCCTCGTCGTCGTTCGGATTGGGAATGGTGGCTTCGACTTCAGCCTTTTCCCAGCCAAGACGAGCTTCGATGCGAAAACCTGACACGTCCTGCGCCTGTGCCGACGTGCCTGCGAGGAACAGTGCCCCTGCACCGATCAAGAAAATGGCCTTCATTTTTAATCCTTTCATGAAGCTTGGAGGCCGGAGAATTACGTTCGCCAGCATTCCTGCGCGTCAGCACAGCCAGCGAACGAACCTTCGATTGATGCCTCGCCAATCAGACGGAGCCGTGTTTCCTTTGCCTTGATTGCCGCCACTTGCAGGTTGGCGCGATCATCCATAAAATTGATTCATCGAGACTTGGCTCAAGCCAACCCGTTGCTGCCCATTCAGCAGCGACCGACCACCCGAAATCCGTTCTGCGGCCTACGATCTGCGGCCTACGATTCGAAATGTGAGGAAGTTGGTACTTACAGTGACGGACAGCGCGCATGATGGATTGCAGGCGGTGTTTCTCGCGAACCGTGAAGTGCTGCTGCGTTTCCTGCGGGCACGCGGTGCCGGAGAGGATGCGGAAGATCTGTTGCAGGACATCTGGCTGAAGGTTTCGCGGGCACCTCCGGTCGCGGAAGGCGCTGCGATGTCGTACCTCTATCGCGTTGCCAATACAGTGATGATCGACCGCTATCGTTCGGTGCAGCAGGCGAGATTGCGCGAACAAGACTGGGTGGAAGCCAGTTCCGGCCCTGTCCCCGGTGTGTCCGACAGCCCGTCGGTCGAGCGGGTGATTGCTGGCAGACAGTTTGCCCGCAGGGTGGAAGATGTTCTGGCTACCCTGCCCCCGCGTGCGGTGGACATTTTCCATCGGAACCGGATCGATGGCACTGCTCAGCGAGCGATAGCCCAGGAATTCGGGCTAAGTGTGAGTACGGTCGAAAGTGATTTGCGCACCGTATATCGCGCGCTCGCCGATCTCAGGGAGCGGCTTGATGAGGAATAGCAGCAAGGACTCCGTCCTAGTGACAGGAGCAGTAAGTCATGGCGTTTGATCACTCTTTGCTGGAACAAGCCACCGCATGGGCCGTGAAGACCGGCGATCCTGCATTTGACGACTGGGCGGATTTTACCGATTGGCTCGAACAGTCACCTGTCCATGCCGAGGCTTACGATCATGTCATGAGTGCGGCGGAAAACAGTGCAGCAGCGCTGCAGGCTGCTCCGGCCAATGATGTGATGAAAACGGAAGTACAGACGGGGCGTCGCTGGATATTTGCTGCTATCGCCGCCTGTCTTGCATTGGTGGCTGCCGTGTGGGTCTGGCAGATCGATAACGCATCGTCAGTCTATCGTACCGATCCGGGAGAAATCCGTCGGATTGCGTTGGCCGATGGCAGCGCGATCGTGATGGCGGGCGATACCAAGCTAGTCGTCGACCCGGACGAGGCGCGGTATGCCCGCCTGGAACGTGGGCGTGCCCTGTTTGAAATCCGCCATGACGAGAGCAGCCCTTTCCGGCTTGACGTCGGCACCGCAACGCTTGTCGATGCAGGGACGGTATTTGACGTCAACATCGGGTCAGAGGCCGTCGGCGTCAGCGTGTCCGAAGGGGCAGTGATCTATAATCCGTCGAAGCAGAATGCACGCGTCGAGCGGGGCCAGATACTGATCTTCGACACAGCTTCTGCAGACTATAGCGTGACGGGACTGCCGGTCGACCAAGTGGGCGAATGGCGCGAGGGGCGACTGACTTTCCGTGATGCTTCGTTAACGGATGTCGCTGCCGATATCGCCCGTGCCAGCGGTATCGATTATCGCGTTTCAGCAGGTCGCGATCAGCACCGTATTTCGGGCAGCATCACGGTAGACATGGTACGTGCCAACCCCTCGTCGCTGGGTCCTCTGCTCGGCGTTGAAGTGGAACGGCGAGGCGACGCCTGGTTACTTGCTGCGCCTTGGTGATGCGATTCCCCTCCTTTGCCCTCGCTGTTCTTGCGGTTGGCATTCCTGCGAGTGTCGACGCGAGGGACCGCGCGATCGATGTGCCGGCGGGCACGGTGGCGGATTCAGCGATCGTTCTGGCTCGTCAGACAGGTACCAGCATTGTGGTCGGCGATCCTGCAGTTGCAAAACGCCGCGCAGCCCCAATCCGCGGGCGGATGACCACCAAGGAAGCCGTTCGTCGTCTGGCTTCCAGCGCAGCGGCCAAAGCTGTGCCTATCGATGGCGGGGCTTGGAGGCTTGAGCTGGGGCCCCGCCAGATTGCCCGAAAGGCTCGCCCAGTCCCGCGGACACAGCGGGGTTTGCCAAGGAAGGCAGCTGTGCCCGTCGCCCCGCCCGAAGAAATCGTTGTCGTATCGAGCAAGCGCGACACTCGCCTACGCGATATTCCAGCACAAGTGTCCCTCATAGATGGTGCCGAGATAGCCATGGGCGGTACAGGGGGGACCGAACGGATCTCTCAGCGGATCGCCACCGTGTCCTCTACCTATCTCGGTAGCGGCCGCAACAAGCTGTTTATCCGCGGGATTGCTGATTCCAGCTTTACCGGGCCGACACAGGCGACCGTTGGCCAATATCTTGGCGACATGCGGCTCAGTTATAATGCCCCCGATCCCGATCTCAGGCTGTCCGATCTGGAACGGGTTGAAGTGCTCGAGGGGCCGCAAGGCACACTCTACGGAGCAGGATCGCTGGGCGGAATTATCAGGCTGGTACCCAAGTCTCCCGAACTCGACACGACTTTCGTTCGCACCACGGTTGGCGGGGCATGGACACAGCACGGCGCAGGCAGCCTCGATGCGGGGACTATTGCCAACGTGCCGCTGGCCAAAGGCAGCGCCGCGCTCAGGCTGACGCTCGATGCTGCCAGTGAAGGCGGCTATATCGACAAACCCTTGCTGGATGCCGAAGACGTCAATCGCACGAGGATATTGGCGGGCCGGGCCATCATGCGGGTAGAGGTCGCTCCTGACTGGACCGTCGATGCGATCGGGCTGGCCCAGTCCACCCATTCTTCCGACAGCCAATATGCCGCGCGTGACGGTACACGGTACGAAAGTTCCGCCCGGGTTCGGGAAGGGTCCGATGCCGAATATCTCCACGGTCAACTGGTCGTCTCGGGACGTATCGGGGCTCTTCACTTGCGTTCGACGACCGGGCTTGCCGGCCAAGAACTGGAGGAGCGCTATGACGCAACGATGCCGGATGCCGATGATCGGGTTTTCGTGCAGCACAACGACACGCGTCTGATCGCGCACGAAACGCGGGTCTGGCTCCCCTTAGAAGATAGCCGGGTCGGGTGGCTGGCTGGCGTAAGCCTCACCGACAATCGTACGCAGCTCAATCGCTCACTCGAACAGGGCCGCACGCGATCTGCCGCGACAGGTGTGCTGAACACGATCGCGGAAGGCACGATTTACGGCGAGGGATCCTACCGGCTGCGCGAAGGCCTGATCGGGACTGTGGGGATGCGCTACACGCGCGCTCGTCTGGGCGGGGAGGCAGAGGATGTGTCACCGCTTCTGGCTATCGAGAGGGCGGAGGTCACCGCCAATCGCCACCAATCCGCATTTCTGCCGTCGGCATCGCTTGTTGCCGAGCTCGCCCCCCAGACAAGCATTTACGCTCGGTATCAGGAAGGCTTCCGGCCGGGAGGGCTGGCCATAGAGGGAGAGTTCGTAAGACGGTTTCAGCAAGACCACACCCGCACCGTGGAATTCGGCGCCCGGCACGGCCGTCCCGGTATCGATGCCTTCGATATGGCGCTGAACGTGTCTTACACCCGATGGAGCGACATTCAGGCCGATTTCATCGATCATTTGGGTCTTCCCAGTACAGCAAACATCGGTGATGGCCGTGTCTGGAACATCAGCGCTTCGGGTGGAGCTTTCCTGACCGAACATCTACGTGTGACAGCCGGAGCGACGGTAAATAGAAGTCGTATCAACGAACCTGTTCCATTCGCTGCCAGCCGCATTACCCACGTCCCCAACATAGCTCAGTTCTCCGGACGACTGGGCATGGAATATTCCCGGCCCGTCGGGCGGGACCTTGATCTCGATGCAAGGTTCTGGGCCAGCTATGTCGGGAAGTCACGGCTTGGCATCGGGCCAGAGCTTGGTCAGTTGCAGGGCGACTATCTCGATAGCGGACTGCTCGTCCGCATAGGGAATCCTACTATTGGCGGGACGCTGTCGATCACCAATCTTGCCGATACCGAGGGCAATCGCTTTGCCCTTGGCACGCCGTTCGCGGTGGTTCGCGAACAGGTCACACCATTGCGTCCACGGACCATCCGACTGGGCGTCGATTTCTCCTTCTGAGGTTTGAATTGCACGCCTCGGACTGACTTCTTCCTTTATAAGCCAAGGCATGCGGCCGCTGTCTCCGTCCTCCCTTCAACCAGACGGAGGATATTCATGCATCGTTACCTGCTGGCCGGGACCGCCTTGGCGTGTCTGGCCGTTCCACTCGCCGCCCAGACGACAGTTGAGGACAAGCGGACGCAACCGGTTCGAACATCGCAGTTGAAAGACGGCGCGGGCGACAATGTGAAGGTGACGAGCAAGGGCTCGATCGAACTGGCCAGCGGTTCGGCGATCATCATCGACTCCAACCATGACGTGAGCAATGAGGGCAAGCTCGTCGTCACGAACGCCGACGGTGCGAGCGGGATCGAAGTGCTGGGCAACCGTCGGGCCGACATCGTCAATTCTGGTACAATCACGATAGATGAAACCTACAAGCCCTCCGACATCGACAATGACAAGGATCTTGATGGTCCGTTCACGGTCGGCGGCGACCGGGCCGCTATTCGTGTGCGCGCAAATCTCATTGGAGATATTCGGCACAGCGGCACGATAGAAGTCGAGGGCAATCAGTCTGCCGGCATTTCGGTGGCCGGATTGCTCGATGGCAATCTCAGTCACGATGGCAAGACCACTGTGACCGGGGATGACAGCGTTGGTGTGGCGGCTGGACCCGTGTCTGGGAACGTGCGTCTGGCAGGGACCATCTCGGCCAATGGAGAAGGTGCAACAGCAGCACATTTGGGCGGCGATATCGGCGGGGCACTGGTGGTTCAGGGCGATCTTTCCGCCACCGGCTATCGTTACCCCACCCCGCCTGCCGATATCTCGAAACTCGATGATGACGACCTGCTTCAGGGTGGCAGCGCCTTGGTGGTCGAGGGCAATATGGCGCAGGGAATTCTGTTCGCCGTGGCTCCAAAGAACACCGACAAGGATGACCCGGACGAGGACAAGGATGGGATTGACGACGACAAGGAAGGCAATGCCAAAGTGGTTTCCTATGGCCCGGCACCAGGAGTGGTTATCGGTGCCGAGGATCGCGACATCGCGATCGGTGCAGTTCCTGACACCGGGTCGCGTTTCGGCATAATCGTCGACGGTGCGGTAGCGGGCAAAGGGGTGTATGCCGGATTTGACGCGAATGGTATGGTGATCGGCGGACGGGGTGGTGCCGTAACGATCGAAAACGGCATTGCTGTCACGGGTTCGATAGAGGCAACTTCCAAGGATGCCAATGCGACTGCGCTGCGCTTGGGCGAGGGCGCCTCTGTCCCGGAACTGCGCAATTCCGGGACCATCACAGCGGCCAATGGCAAGGATTCCGATGGGGTAGTCACCGCGGTGTTGATCGATGAAGGTGCCAGCCTTCCCCATGTCCGCAACAGCGGTACGATCAAAGCCACTGCCGGGGATGAAGATTCCACCGCGATTGCCATCAGGGACAGCAGCGGCACGCTCAAGCTGGTTCAGAACAGTGGCAAGATCATCGCCAGCGGCGCGAAAGCTGGCTCGGGGCGCGATGTAGCCATTGACCTTTCTACCGTGTCTTCAGGCGCCACCATCAGGCAGACTGCTGTCGGATCGGGTGTCGCTGCGCCAGCGATCGAAGGTGACATCCGTTTCGGAAGCGGCAACGACGTTTTCGAGATCGCCGACGGCAAGGTTTCGAGCCACGTCACTTTCGGTTCTGGTCAGGACCGGTTTGATATGTCGGGCAAAGCTCAGTTCTCCGGCCGCGTAGACTTTGGCGGTCAGGCGAATGAAATGACGCTGACCGGCAACGCCTCTTTTGTGGGGCAGACCGATTTCGGGGGCGGCACCGCTGCCGTTACCCTGTCGCGCAAGGCGTCGTACACTGGCCGGTTTGTCGGCAGCGAAAACGTCGACGTAACGATCGACGCCGGAACGCTCGACCTTGTTGCGCCTACGACGATTGCCTCGCTAGACGTCGGCCGCAAGGGCGTGATCGTCGCTACGCTCAGCAAGGAAGCAAATGAAGGCAGTGCCATAACGGTTGGCGGGAATGCCAACTTCGACAAGGGCGCGAAGATCATGTTGCGTGTCACCGACATCGCCGATGCGGAGGGCATATACACAATTCTTAGAGCGGGCAGCCTCTCTGGAGCCGACGATCTTGAAACCGACGATACGCTGGTCCCCTTCATGTACGAAGCTGCGCTTGCGATCGATGCTGCAGCCGGACAGGTCAATGTCGATATCGACCGCAAGGCAACCAAGGATCTCGGTCTGAACCGTGCCCAGGCCTCGATCTACGATGCGCTCTACACCGCATTGGCGGACGATGACGAAATCGCAGACGTTTTCCTTGGGATTACCGAGGGTGATCTGTTCAAGGCGACGGTTGCGCAGGCCTTGCCCGATCATGCCGGTGGAGCTTTCGAAGGTGTCAGCCTGGGTATGCGCGCATTCGCCAGACGTTTGGCCGAGAGTGACGGTCCGTTAGATCGGGAGGGCAAGTTACGCTTTGTGTTCGACGCGGCCGGATGGGATTCGCAAAAGGATGAACGGGACGCTGCACAATACGATCTTGAAGGACTGGGCTTTTCTGGCGGAGTCGAGCTGCTGACCGGCATCGGACGTGTGGGGGCAAGTGCAAACTGGTTGTGGAGCCGGTACGAAAGTGGTCCGCAAAACACCATCGGTTCGAACACTTATGAGGCAGCCCTGTACTGGCGCGGCGATTGGGGGGCGTTTTCCGGTTTCGCTCGCGGGTCGTATGGCTTCGCCGACTTCGATGGATCCCGCTATTTCCGGGGGATGAGCGGAGACGAGAAGCTCGAACGCAGGATAGAGCGCGACTGGTCCGGCAATGTTGCCTCTTTCATGGCTGGCGCCTCTGTAGAGGGCGGGTCGCAATACTTCTTTATCCGCCCGTCGGTCATCGTCGACTATGTGCGGTTGAACGAAGATGGCTACGAGGAGACGGCTGGCGGCAAGGCCCTCGATCTCGTCGTCGAAGATCGCACGAGTGACGAGCTTGGCCTCAATCTGGCAACGGCAATGGGCTTCGACCTGTTCGGCATGGGCCGTGGCGACGATATCTGGGTGCGTGTCGAAGCGGAAGGAGGCTGGCGCGAAATCATCGCAGGCGAACTCGGCAGCACGACTGCAAGGTTCGGCGATGGCGAAAGCTTTACGCTGCTGCCCGACCAGTCTTCGAGCGGTTGGTTCGCGCGGTTGCGCGGGCAGGGTGGAGACGAATTCTACACCGTCTCAGGCGAACTGTCGCTCGAGGAGCGGAATCACGAGATCGGATATGCGCTGAAGGCGTCGATCAATTTTGCATTGTAAATCGAAGAGCAGTTGAAAAAGTTCGATCAGCCAAGCCCCCGCTCCCTCGAACCAGGTTGATCGAACCCTTGGACCAGGCGCTCTGGCGGGCGCTTGGTCTTTTTTGTGATGGCTTGGCGCAACCTTACCAATCGAACCCCCTCGAACTGTTCTACCTGAAGCCGACTGCCCTTGGCGGAAACTGCCCCGAATAACATTAGGTCGCGAGATATCTGCAAGCCTATTGCCTTTTGGGCAGCGGACGCCCTTTCGCTGCGAAATTACGCTTTCAGCGGGAGCCGCACTTCGAAGGTGCTGCCTTCTCCGGGCGCACTCTTTTGCAGGTGAATGTCACCACCATGCAATTCGACGAGTTGCTTCACCAGCGCCAGTCCTATTCCGAGGCCGTCGCCGACAATCCCCAGACCGGCGTCCGATTGCTCGAACATGTCGAATATGCGTGCCTGCTGATCTGGCGGGATCCCGATCCCGTTGTCAGACACTTCAATGAGAACAAAGCCGTCTTTCGTCGAGACGGCCACATTTATTTCGCCGCCGTGAGGAGTGTATCGTGCAGCGTTTCCGACCACATTGCTGACGATCTGGAGAAATCTTGCGGGGTCGACTTCGAGCGTGATCGGCTCGGCAGGTAAATCGACCCTTAGCTCGTGGTTCGCTGCAGTGATCGCGGGCTTGGTCAGATCAAGTGCCATATGCAGCATCTGGTCCAACTGAATTACTTCCGTTTTCAGGGAGATTTTGCCCTGCTCGATGCGATTGATGTCCAGCAGATCATCCACAAGTCGAGTGACATGGGCCAAGTTCTGTCGCATTGAAACCCGAACAGGCTGAGCATCGAAACCAGGCTTGGCACGCTCGAGAATGTTCAGACCGGAAGTCAGCACGGCTAAGGGATTGCGCAATTCATGCGCGAGCACTGCGAGAAAGCGGTTTTTCTGCTGATCTGCCGCCTTCAATCTGGCACTCAGCACCGACAGCTCGTCACGTTGCTCAATTATCTGGCGTCTTTGCTCATAGAGATCGAGAAAGACGCTGGATTTCGAACGGAGGACATCTGCTTCGATTGGCTTCTGTATGAAGTCGACAGCCCCCGCCTCGTAGCCGCGAAATCGGCGTGAAGCGTCTCCCGTTCCCGCAGTGACAAAAATAATGGGAATGTGCCGTGAGCGTTCATTCGCACGCATGAATTCGGCAAGCTCGAAGCCATCCATTCCCGGCATTTGCACATCAAGAAGCGCAAGTGCGTATTCATTCTCCAGCATAAGCTCGAGCGCTTCTTCGCCGCTACGCGCTTTATGCAACTCAAGGCCTTCGCGTGCGAGCAGCGCCTCAAGGGCAAGCAGGTTTTCCTCCAGATCATCGACCAGAAGAAATTTGACTGGATCGATCATCTCTCGCTCATCGCTAACAAGGTGGTTTGGATTTCCGTCAGAGTCATTGTGTGGGCTGAATGACATGCTGCGATTGCAGCCTCTGGCATGGCTGCGACCTCTGCGGTGGAGGGATCTTGCACAATGGCCGTGCCGCCTGCCTCACTCAAAGCTTTCAAACCCATGGCGCCGTCTTGATTGGCCCCAGTCAGTACAATACCCACAAGTTCCGAACCGAAGGCATCGGCCGCGGTTTCAAACAAGACATCGATCGCCGGCCTTGAATGATTGACGGTTTCGTCAGACGATAACGCAAGAGTGGCTTCGGTCTCGACCAGTAGATGATAGTTCGACGGCGCGAAATAGATCGTTCCTGGCTGCAGCGGCTCTTTATCCTCTGCTTCCTTGACAGAAAGTTGGCATTTGCGCCCGAAGAGATCGACCAGCGCGTTATCCTTTCGTGGGGGGATATGAACCACCACCATGATGGGTACCGAAAAATCGGCTGGCAGGCTTGGCAGGATTTCTGAAAGCGCCTGAACCCCGCCGGCCGATGCACCGACTACAATCGCCCGTACGCTCATAGCGACTTCTTTCGATAAATCTTTTCTTCCCGCACAAATTCGGAAAACTTGTCGGCATGTGCCGAAAAACGAAGGCTTTCCTTCGAGCCAATTCCAAGGAAGCAATTGCGGGCAAGGGAATCGCGGAACAGGCCAATTACGCGATCCTGCAGCTCTCGATCAAAATAGATCAGGACGTTCCGGCATGAGATGAGATGCATTTCGCCAAATGTGGCATCCGTGACCAGACTGTGGTCGGAAAAGACCACTCGTTCACGCAGGGATTTGTCGAACACCGCGCGGTCGTAATTCGCGGTGTAATAATCGGATAAGGAGCAGGGTGCGCCGGATAATTGATGATTTTCCGTGAATTGCCGCACGCGGTCGAGAGGATATATGCCTGTTTGCGCGGCTTTCAGTGCAGCCGGATTAATGTCCGTCGCGTAAAAGATCGTCCTGTCTGCCAGGCCTTCTTCGGTAAACAGAATCGCCAGCGAGTAGAGTTCTTCGCCATTGCTGCATCCCGCGACCCACACCTTGAGGGAGGGGTAAGTGCGAAGATGGGGGATGACTTTTTCGCGCAGAGCCCGAAAATAGGAAGGGTCACGGAACATTTCGCTCACTTGTACCGTGAGGAAATTGAGCAGCTTCGGCAGCATGGTTTCGTCATGCAAGACCGCAGACTGGATTTCCGAAATGCTATCGTAATTCCACTGCGCGCGAGCTTGCAGCAGCCGCCGTTTTATCGAGGCCCGCGCATAATGGCGAAAGTCATAATGATAGTGGCGATAAATCGCATCCAGCAGCAGCTGGATTTCGATGTCCTCAATATTGTCGGTCATCATCGAGGCATCCAGACCCGCACCAGCGACAGCAGTTTGTCCACGTCGATCGGCTTGGCCATATAATCGTTGGCCCCCGCATCGAGGCACTTTTTCTGATCGTCCGGCATCGCCTTGGCCGTCAGCATGACGATCGGGAGCTTCCGCCACTGCGGATCGGTGCGGATCTCGCGCACCGCAGTAAGGCCATCCATGACCGGCATCATGACATCCATCAGCACCAGATCAATTGCCTTGCCCGGGTCGCTGGCAGATTCCCTCAGGGCATCGAGCGCTTCCTGTCCGTTGCGCGCAATTCGGGTCAGGGCACCGCGCGGTTCGAGAACGCTGGTAAGCGAATAGACGTTGCGCACATCATCTTCGACAATGAGGATGCGCTTGCCTTCGAGTGCTGCATCGCGGTGGCGGGCCTTTTCGATCATCTGGCGCTGTTCGGCGGGCAATTCAGAAACGACCCGGTGGAGGAAGAGCGACACCTCATCCAGCAGACGTTCCGGCGATTTCGCCCCTTTGATGATGATCGAACTGGAATAGCGGCGGAGGCGCTGCTCTTCTTCCGGTGACAGGTCCCGTCCGGTGTAGACGATCACCGGCGGCAAGGTGCCGCCGTCATCTTCGCTCAGGGTTTCGAGCAGGGAAAAACCGGACGCGTCGGGCAGCGAAAGGTCCAGGACCATACAGTCGTATTTGTTCTCCTGCAGTTCTTGCAGACACTGGGCCGCAGTTCCGACGCCGATCGTCTCCACATCTTGCGATTCGAGCAGTTTGCTCACCGCCTCCCGCTGAACCTGATCATCTTCCACGATCAGCACGCGCCTCATGCGCGAAGCCAACTTTTCCTGGAGAGAGGCCAGAACCTCAGCCAGTTGCTCGCGCGGGGCAGGCTTTTCCAGAAAGCCAATCGCGCCAAGCGACAGGGCGGTCTGGCTCTGGTCTGCGCCGGAGATGACGTGAATGGGTATGTGCCGAGTTTCGTCCTGATGCTTGAGCCGGTCCAGCACGGTGAGGCCGGACTGGTCGGGCAGGCCGATGTCCAGCACAATCGCGCTTGGCCGGTATTCATGAGCGAGTTCGATCGCTTCCTGTGCGGTTCCGGCGATGATGCACTGAAAGCCCATCTCGCGCGAGAGATCGCACACGATGGAGGCAAAGGCCTGATCATCCTCGATCACCAGCAGCAAACGCTTGCCTTCGGAAAGGCTCTCGCGGTCGTCGTCCAGCGCGGCGAGGGTGGTCGCAGCGGGCTTCGCCCTGGGGGCGGGTGCAGGTGCAGGTATTGGCAGCGCCCCGTTGTCTTTCAGCGCGGGCGGTGCTTCCTCGCGCGGGGCGACCTTTGCCGGATCGTAGGCGATCGGGATGGTGACGAAGAATGTGCTGCCCTTGCCCACTTCGCTTTCCAGCCGGATGGCTCCCCCCAGCAAGCGCACGAGCTCCCGCGAAATCGAGAGGCCGAGCCCGGTTCCGCCAAACTTGCGGCTGATCGTGCCATCGGCCTGCTGGAACGCCTCGAAGATCGCCTGACGCTGAGCTTCGGGGATACCGATGCCGGTATCTGCAACCGCCAGTTCAAGCATCCCGTCGCCTGGCGAGGAAACAGACAGGCGGACGCTGCCTTTTTCGGTAAATTTCAGCGCGTTCGACAGCAGGTTCTTCAGTATCTGTTCCAACCGCATCCGATCGGTTTCGATTGATCGGGGCACATCGGAAGATAGCTTGATTTCAAGGTCCAGGCCGCGCTGATCGGCCATCGGTTCGAACACTTTGCGCAGATCTGCTGCCAGCCGCTCGGTCGCAACCGGGGCGGCCTGGATTTCGACATGGCCGGCTTCGATTTTCGACAGGTCGAGGATGTCGTTGATGAGAGTCAGCAGATCGTTGCCGGAGGATTCGATCGTCCGTGCGAATTTGACCTGTTCTTCCGACAGATTGCCTTCGGAATTGTCGGCCAGCAGTTTGGACAGAATCAACAGCGAATTGAGCGGAGTGCGCAATTCGTGGCTCATATTGGCTAGGAAGTCCGATTTGTACTGGCTCGCCTGCTGCAATTCGCGCGCCTTAAGCCCGAGTGCGGCGGCGGCCCGGCTCAGCTCATCGCGCTGCCCCTCCAGCGTTTGCGCCTGTTCTTCCAACTGGCTGTTGGTCTGTTCGAGTTCGACCTGCTGCAATTCCAGCCGAGCCTGGGATTCCTTCAGCGCGTTGCCCTGTTCTTCCAGTTCTTCGTTGGAGACGCGCAGTTCTTCGCTCTGAGCCTGAAGCTCGCCTGCCTGGCGTCGGGTTTCTTCCAGAGCATCCTGAAGCCGCTCGCGGAACCGGGCCGATCTCAGCGCCACGCCGAGCGGTCCGGAAATCTGTTCGAGCAGTTCGACCACCTGGCTGTCGACTTCGTCGAAGAAGCCGAGCTCGATTACGGCATTTACCAATCCGTCCGTAAATGCGGGCGCAATCACCAGATGGCGTGGCACATCATTGCCAAGTGCCGAACCGATTTTAAGATAACCGGAAGGCAGGTCGGATAGCGTTGTTATCTGGCCGTCTCCCGCGACTTTCCCGAGCAGGCCTTCGCCCACAGTGAAATGTTCCGGCACTGCAGTCGGGTCGGCCACCCCCAGCAAGGCGGCGCGGTTGAACGTTCCCCCTTCTCCCTTGAACAGGGCAGCCGCATTGGCCGAAGTTCTTTCTGCGAGGAAAGACAGGACGGCAGATGCCAATTGAGGCACCGTTTTTTCGCCTCTCATAACTTCGGCCAGATCGACTTGAGCGGTCTGCAGCCACCTCTGCCGTTCGCGGCTGCGATTTGCCCGGGCGAGAAGGATGAAAATGGCAATGGTCAGGGCGATGCCGATCAGGCTCGTCACAAAAGCCCCTGCCACTGTAGTCTTTGAGGCGTCCGCAAGTTCGGCGACGCGCAACTGGCGCTCTCGCAGTTCTTCCCTCTTCATCTGCGCCAATTGCAGTCGAATGGCGTCCATTGCTGTCTTGCCGCGGCCTTCGGCGGTAATGTCGATGGCCCGTCCGATCCCCTGGTCACGCCGGGTTTCGATGGCCCGTTGGGAAAGCCGGAATTTATCCTCTATAACGGTGCGAAGACTGTCCACATTGTCACGCTGTACCGAACTGTTCTGTGTGAGTTCTTCGAGCGAAGAGAGGCTTTGGCGCGCTGACCCGACGCCGGCGTAATAGGGTTCGAGATATGTACGGTCGCCAGTCAGGAGATAGCCGCGCTGTCCCGTTTCCCCATCGAGTGTCGCGGCGAGAAGATCATCAAGCGTGGTGAGAACCTCGTGGGTGTTTCGTATCCTGGCTTCATTGTCCCGCATGCTGAGCAGATTGGAATATGCTGTGAACGCACTGATCAGGAAGAAACCGATGCCGATCAGCAGGCCGACAATCGACCATCCGGGCAGGGAATTGCGAAATTCCCGCTTATTCGCTGTCTTTTCCAAGAGATATGACCTTCAGGATATTTCGGTCGGCATTACCGACGCATGCGGGGCGCAATCAATCGTTTTATCGAGGATTTAACATCTCAGCGCGCTGGGAGGCGCGCACATCTGCGGGTGCGGATCAGGGTCTATGTCGGAACATTAGGCCGCTCTCGTTCCTTGATTGGGTAAACAGCATCCAAAGCGAGAACTCAATGTCGACCATTACCACCGTCAATCCGTCCACTGGCGAAAGCATCGAAACCTTCCAGAAGATTTCCGGAGAACAGGCTGCCGCCAAGGTTGAGGCCTGTCACGAAGCCTTCACCAAGTGGAAGCTGAAAAGCCTCGAAGACCGCGCTGAAATCATCAAGAGTATCGGCAAGGCGCTTCGCGACAATAAGGAAGAGCTTGCGCAATTGATGACGCGCGAAGTGGGCAAGCTGATCGGCGATAGCCGTGACGAAGTCGAACTGTGCGCCGGGATTTGCGACTATACCGCCGCAAACGGCCCCAAAGAACTTGCCGACGAGAAGCGCGATCCCGGCAATGCAGCGCGCGGGATCGTTACCTATTCCCCGATTGGCGTCGTCTACGGGATCCAGCCCTGGAATTTCCCCTCCTATCAGGTGGTGCGGTATGCCATCGCCAGCCTGATGGCTGGAAACGGTGTACTGTTGAAGCATTCCTCGCTGTGCACCGGCAGCGGGCTTATGATCGAAAAGATATTCAGGCAGGGCGGCTTGCCGGAAAATCTATTCACCGTTCTGGTCATCGATCACGACATTTCCGATGAAATCATTGCCCATGACAAGGTGCGGGGCGTGACACTGACCGGTTCGGACGGTGCAGGTCGTCATGTTGCGGAGAAGGCTGCCAGAGCCATCAAGAAAACCGTTCTGGAACTGGGTTCCAACGATGCCTATCTCGTGCTGGAAGACGCGGATCTGGACAAGGCGGCGGATATCTGCGCGCAGGCCCGGCTCTACAATAACGGCCAGACATGCATAAATGGAAAGCGGTTCATCGTTACCGACAAAGTGTACGATGCCTTTCTTGAAAAATTCGTGGCGCGTTTTGAAGGGGTCAAGCTTGGAGATCCGGCCGATGATGCCACCGACATGGGGCCAATGTCGTCGGCCGATCTGCGTGACGATCTGCAGAAACAGGTTGATGAATCCGTGTCCAAGGGGGCCAAGGTCGCCTGTGGCGGCAGCATTCCCGAAGGTGCTGGGGCATTCTATCCCGCCACCGTGCTGACAGACGTTGCGCCGGGGCAGCCTGCCTATGACGATGAATTGTTCGGCCCTGTGGCCAGCGTTATCCGCGCCAAGGATGATGACGATGCAATGCGATTGGCAAATGACAGCCGCTACGGTCTTGGAGGGGGTATCCTGTGCGGCGACACCGAGCGCGCTATCGAAATGGCATCCCGGCATTTCGACACGGGCATGGTCTATATCAACACTTACGGAGTGGCCGACCCGTCGATGCCCTTCGGCGGCGTGAAGAATTCCGGATACGGCCGTGAACACGGCGGCTTCGGCGTGAAGGAATTCGTCAATGCAAAATCGATTTTCGTGGGTGCCGAGTAACCGATAAACTTGCGCGAAAGAGGTCTGTCGTGGCTATGTGGTACCTGGCCAGCGATGGACCTTTTTCGACGGTATTTTGCTGAGACGGCGCGGGCGGACAGCCATGATTTGCGGCGCTGCATCCTGTTTGCAAGGCATTGAGTTTTCAGGGGTTGCGCAACCAAGGTGTCCACCGCCCCAGCAACATGGCCTGTCATCATCGCCTTGACGGAAACATAGGATTTGTGGAACATATAGCGAACATATGATTCTGGATTCGTTATGCTTCCAACTTCCAATCCAATCCTGATCGACGAACTGCGAGAGCAGATTTCGCGTTTCAGCACGCCTGTTCGGGCGGGCGGGACGGTGCCGTTCGGGCTGGACGAAATGGATCACCGGCTGGCCGACGGGGGGGTGGCCAGAGGGGGCCTCCACGATATTGCGCCGGCTGCTCAGGCGCTGGCAGAAGAGGCTGCAGCCGCGCTGTTTGCGGCGGGCATTGCGGCTCGCGCTTCTGCTGGGCCGGTTCTGTGGGCAGTGACACGCTTCGATCTCTACGCCCCGGGTCTCGAGCAGGCAGGTCTGCCGCCCGACCGTGTGATTTTTGCTCAAGCGGGCAACGATCAGGAGTTGCTGGCCGTAATGGAGGATGCGCTGCGTCACGGCAGTCTTGCGGCGGTCATCGGCGAAGCGCGCCGGGTCGATATGACCGCCTCGCGCCGCCTGCAATTGGCTGCGGCAGAGGGACGGACGCCCGCCTTGCTGCTGCGCCAATGGCGCAAGCGAGATATCTGCCCTTTGGTCGAGCTTTCGGCTGCGACCACCCGGTGGCGCATTGGATGCGCCCCCTCGACCCCGCTTGGCATACCCGGCGTCGGGCGGCCGTGCTGGTCGATCGATCTAGTGCGGCAACGCAACGGCAATCCGTTTTCTCTCATTCTGGAGGGTTGTGATGCGCAGGGTCGCCTCGCTCTTCCTGCCCCAGTTGCCGATCGAGCGGCTGGGGCGGAACGCCACACCCAAACCGCCTGAGCGCCTGCCCGCCCTGCCGGTGGACGATGATCCTGGCGCTTGCTCTGTCCCGCGCGGGGGGCATTGGCGGCCTGGGGCCCGCTGGGCGCAGGAAAAAGCAGTTGCCGCGCATCGGCAGCCTACGATCCGCGAACTCGGGCGCCGTTCGGAAAGTGTGCGGCATCCGTTCAGGACGCTGCGCTCCGACGATGGGGGGGCAGGGTTCGGCAGCAGGGAACCTATGCCCCCCGATGCGAGACCCATGGTGCTGTCCATACGACAGGATCAGCGCGATGTGATCTATGCCGCAGACAATATTGCGCGGGCGCTGGGCTTCAATCCGGGAATGGAAATTGCGAAGGCACGGGCTTTCAGCGCAGAGCTCGTGGTCGTTCCGGCGGATATTGCTGGCGATGAGGCGGTGCTTGAACGCTTTGCAGTTCATGCGGTGCGGCATTGGGCGCCGTTAGTCTCTGTTGCCGCTCCCGATGGCCTGTTCCTCGATCTTACCGGTATATGCCACCTGTTCGGCGGGGAGGAACAGTTTTGTCGCCGGCTGGTCGGGTTTTTCCGCCGATTGCAGCTTACCGCGCATGTGGCGATCTCCGATACGCCCGGGGCAGCGCATGCAGTGGCGCGCTTTTCCCATACTGCGATTACGATTGTTCCGCCCGGCCAATCGCTGGCTGCCATCGCGCCGCTGCCTCTGGCGGCGCTGCGATTTGACACCCGTGCGCTGACAGCAGCCAAACGCTTCGGGCTTGAAACTGTCGCCGATCTTCTACCACTCCCGCGGGGGCCCTTGGTGCGTCGGCTTGGCCATGCAGCGATCAATCGGCTTGATCAGGCCATTGGCCGACTTGCCGAACCGATCAGGGGCGTGGTGCCTTTCAAGCCTCCTTACGCCGAACGTCGCCTGGTCGAACCAATAGGGACACCGGAAGCGATTGCCCAGGTCATGGGCGATCTTGTACGGGATCTTGTCGACCGGCTGCGGACGCGCGGGCTGGGCGCACGGCAGATTACGCTTGCCCTGCTGCGCATCGACGGGAGCGAGCAGATCGTCGTGTTCGGTCTTGCGCGTGCAAGCAGGGACAAGGGCCATATCGCCCGGCTCCTGGAGCTGAAGCTCGAATACATTGATCCCGGAATGGGGATCGAGGCCGCCAGGCTGACCGCGCTGCATGTGGAGCCACTGGACGCAGAAGCAGTCGGTTCGGTGCTGATGGGCAAAGAACCGGCTGCCGATGCTGCCGGACTGGTCGATCGATTGGCCGGGCGGATCGGGTCCCACGCCCTGTTCAAGTCTACGTTTGTCGAAAGCGATGTGCCCGAACGCGCGACGGTGCGGGTCGGGCCACTGGCAAAGGCAATTGGCTGGCCGGTCTGGAAACGCCCGGCAAAGCTCCTGCCGCGTCCCGAACCTCTGTTCGGTGTCCTCGCGCTGCTGCCCGATCATCCTCCCAAACGGTTCGGCTGGCGCGGTCAGATGCACGAGGTGATCGCAGGCGACGGCCCCGAACGCATCTATGGCGAATGGTGGGTGCGTGATGGCGAGGTGTGGGCAGTGCGCGACTATTACCGCGTCGAAGATCGTGAGGGCCGACGCTTCTGGCTGTTCCGGCGGGGCGATGGTGTCGAGCCGGAAACCGGCGACCGCAGCTGGTGGATGCACGGTGCGTTCGGATGACTTATGTCGAGCTGCAGGTAACCAGTCATTTCTCCTTCTTGCGAGGTGCCTCCTCGCCGGAAGAATTATTCGCTGCCGCCGCGATGCTGGGGCACGAAGCATTGGGTGTTGCCGACTTGGGCACGGTCGCTGGCTTGGTTCGCGCGAGGCAGGGGCAGAAGGCAACCGGCGTACGGCTGATAGCAGGGACGCGGGTCGCCCTCACCGACGGTAGGCAACTGTTGCTCTATCCGACCAATCGCACGGCATGGTCCCGCATGACCCGGCTCCTGACCCTGGGCAAGGCACGCGGCGGCAAAGGCCGCTGCGTGCTCGCATGGGAGGATTTAGAGAACTACGCCGATGGACTGATTGCAATTCTCCTGCCCGATATGCCAGGAGATGCTCTTGCCAACGAGCTGGCCGAACTGCGAAGCGTGTTCGGTGCGCGCGGTTATCTCGCACTGACATTGCGCCGCCGGCCGGACGATATTGCAAGGCTCCACGATCTGACGGCCCAAGCTCGCTCGGCAGGTATTCGAACCGTGGCGACAGGCGATGTGCTCTATCACGCTTCAGAGGCCCGCCTCCTGCAGGATGTGCTGACCGCCATACGTGAAGGGACAACGATTGATCGGCTGGGGTCCCGGCGCGAGCGCCATGGCGACCGTAACCTCAAGTCGCCTGCAGAGATGGAACGGCGCTTTGCCGCTTTCCCTGACGCGATTCAGGCAACGGCCGATATCGCTGCCGCTTACAGCTTCGATCTCATCCAGCTTTCTTATCAATATCCGCATGAGCAGGTTCTTGAGGGGATGAGTGCGCAAACAGCGCTGGAAAAGCTTTCCCTTGAAGCATCCCAGCAGATGTTTCCCGAAGGTGTGCCAAATGCCTATGCCCATCAAATCGCTCATGAACTGGCATTGATAGGCGAGCTCGGTTACGCGCCATATTTTCTAACCGTCAATGCAATTGTCTCAGAAGCTCGGCGTCGCGGGATATTGTGTCAGGGACGCGGGTCGGCGGCGAATAGCTGCGTCTGTTTCGTACTCGGCATCACTTCCATTGATCCGATCAAGCACGAGCTACTCTTCGAACGATTCGTCTCAGGTGAACGGCCTGAACCGCCTGATATCGATGTCGATTTCGAGCATGAGCGCCGCGAAGAAATCATCCAGTGGATATACGATACCTACGGTCGGGAGCGCTCTGCGCTGACAGCGGTCATCACACGTTTTCGGGCACGCGGCGCAATCCGCGAAGTGGGAAAAGTGCTTGGCCTTTCGGCAGATCTCACTTCGTCTTTATCAGGCATGGTCTGGGGGTGGTCCGTTGACGGCGTGGGCGAGAAACAGGCGAAGGAACTTAACCTCGATCTCAATGACAGGAAATTGCGGCTCGCACTTGAACTCGCCAGCAGGCTGATCGGTACCCCGCGCCATCTGTCACAGCATCCTGGTGGGTTCGTCCTAACCCAGGATAGACTTGACGATCTGGTACCTATCGAGCCTGCCATGATGGCTGATCGTCAAGTGATTGAATGGGATAAAGACGATATCGATGTCTTGAAATTCATGAAGGTTGATGTGCTTGGGCTCGGTATGCTTGGCTGCATGAACCGTGCTTTCACCCTGCTTGAACAGAACAAGGGCGTGCGGATGACCATGTCCGGCCTGCAGGATGACGATCCGGCTGTTTATGCGATGATCCAGAAGGCCGATACGCTCGGCACTTTCCAGATTGAGAGCCGCGCGCAGATGTCGATGCTGCCCCGTATGAAGCCCAAACGGTTCTATGATCTCGTCATTGAGGTTGCGATCGTCCGCCCCGGTCCGATCCAGGGCGACATGGTGCATCCTTATTTGCGCCGTCGGGAACATAAAGAGTTACCAGAATATCCTAGTCCTGAACTGCGGACAGTGCTCGAGAAGACTTTAGGTGTACCCCTATTCCAAGAACAGGCGATGAAAGTCGCGATCGTCGGCGCTGGCTTCACCCCTGTCGAGGCTGACCAACTGCGTCGGGCGATGTCGACATTCAAATTGACCGGCGGCGTAAGCCATTTCTACGATAAGCTGGTTGGTGGCATGGTCGCCCGCGGTTATCCGCGGGACTTTGCAGAACGTACGTTCAAGCAGATCGAAGGATTTGGTAGCTATGGCTTTCCAGAAAGCCATGCGGCCTCGTTTGCCAAGATTGCCTATGCCTCATGCTGGATAAAGCATTACCATCCCGACGTGTTCTGTGCAGCTCTGCTCAATGCGCAGCCGATGGGATTTTATGCACCGGCACAGATCGTTCAGGATGCACAAAAGCATGGTGTCGAGGTGCGCCCGGTCTGCATAAATGCGAGCCGCTGGGACTGTACGCTCGAGCCTGGGAACGGGCCTTTCCTCGCAGTCAGGCTCGGTTTCCGGCAAGTGCGTGGTCTCACCAACCTACACGGTGCAGTCATTGTTTGTGCTCGCGCGTTATCCCCTTACGTATCGGTTGAGGACGTATGGCTTCGTGCTGGGGTGCCGCGCGTCGCAATCGAGCGGCTAGCCGAAGCCGATGCCTTCCATACACTCGGGGAAAACCGCCGCATGGGACTGTGGAAGGTGAAGGGTCTTGGCGAGACTCCTTTACCGCTGTTCGCTGCTGCTCACGAGCGTGAAGACGTGTTTGCGGCCGAAGAAATTGAACCGATAGTGGCGCTGCGAGCCATGAGTAAGGGGCGTGAAGTGGTCGAGGATTACCGGACCACGCAGCTATCCCTTCGCGCACATCCCGTGTCGTTTCTGCGCAGGGATCTGACAGGTCGTGGCATCCTGAGCTGTGGAAACTTGCCTTTGATCGAGGATGGCCGACATGTCGAAGTTGCCGGCGTCATTCTCGTTCGCCAGAAACCTGGCAGCGCAAAAGGTGTGCTGTTTATTACCATCGAAGACGAAAGTGGCGTTGCTCAGGGCATTATCTGGCCTGATAGATTCGAAAAATTCCGCCTAACGGTGATGTCGTCATCAATGGTTAGCCTCAAAGGCCGATTGCAAAAGGAAGGTGAGGTCATTCACATCATCGTTGATGGTATTGATGATCTAACCCCCATGCTGCGCCGGATTGGCGCGATGGATTTTCCGCATCGTCCGGGGAGGGGGGATGGCGCGACCTATGCTGGCGCACCTGACCGTGGTGATCCGGGCAGGATGCCCAAGTCAGCTGTGCACTATCATCCACCTTTCGCCGATGGGGCCAACCCGGAAGATCTTGTGCGAATTCGCAGCCACGATTTCCATTAAGACCGCCCGGTGTGGTCTGAGCCCGAAGTTTCTACCAGCTATGAGTAGAGCCTTGGGCCGTTTTGATGCCCATCACTGGGCGTAATGGCAACAACCGTATTGGGGGCATGCCCCCAATACGGTTCGCCGCTTGAT
>JAEWZX010000014.1 GCA_023394965.1 Pseudomonadota bacterium
GCCTCCTGTTCCTTCAAAACAGCGATAATCTGCTCCTCGCTGAACCTGCTCCGCTTCATTCGTCCGTCTCCTTGTCAGGGCCGGACTCTACTTATCTCTGGAGGAAATCTAGGGGCTCAGACCACCACAGTCACTGGCCATTCGCTCAAGGACGTGAACGCCATCCTAGATGCACACTATCTGAGCCGCGATTCGCAGCTCGCTGAAAGTGCCATCAGGAAGCTGGAGAAGCGGGCGGAGTCTCCCAACTGAGCTCCCAACTGGCGAATTGGCTCCAACCGAAAATTGAGAATTTTCTAAGAAAAACAATGGTGGACGCACTAGGGCTCGAACCTAGGACCCGCTGATTAAGAGTCAGCTGCTCTACCAACTGAGCTATGCGTCCACTGCGGCTTGCCGCAACCTCTTGAGAAGAGGCGTTCCCGACTCGGGAGGCGTCCGTATAGCGGGGTTTCGCTGGAAGAAAACCCCAAAATTGTCCCTTTGTCGCACGGGGTTTCGGGCTGTTGATTGCGCTTACCTTGTACCTAACGATGATATTGCTTCGCTGTGTTTCGCAGCCGGACACCTCAGCGCATGAGGCCCGATCGCGGGGTCGTACGGTTCCACCGGTCCACCATCATAATCGAGCCGATGCAGATCATGTTGGTCAGCATCGAACTGCCGCCGTGGCTCATGAAAGGTAAGGGGATGCCGACCACGGGGGCCAAGCCCATCACCATCATGAGATTGATTGCCACGTAGAAGAAAGTCGTCCCCGTCATGCCGAGGGCGAGCAGTTTTCCAAATCGGTCATTGCTGGCCCGAGCTACCGAAAGTCCCCAGCTAAAGATAAGCGCAAATGCTACGATGACCACAAGGCCGCCCAAGAAACCCCATTCTTCGGCCATTGTGGCGAAGATGAAGTCGGTGTGTGGTTCGGGAAGATAATGCAGGTGGCTCTGTGATCCTTCATTGAAGCCCTTGCCGGAAAACCCTCCCGAACCGATCGCAATCTTGGACTGGGTGATATGATACCCATCACCCAGCGGATCGCTTTCCGGGTCGAGAAAAGTAAAGACTCGCTTCTGCTGATATGGCTGCAAACCGACGAAGAACGCGATGGGGGCGAGTACAGCTGCCGCCAGCCCGGCGCTGATGAACCATCGCAGCGGCAGACCAGCCGCGAACATCACAACCGCTCCGCCGAAAACAATCGCAAGCGACGTTCCAAGATCCGGCTGGAGTAGTACAAGAGCCACAGGCGCCAGCATGAGCCCTCCAGCCGGGATCAGCGCGCGCCAAGTTGGCATCATCCCCACCGGAAGCGTGGAATAAAACCGGGCAAGCACCAACACGATAGCGGGCTTCATCAGTTCCGAAGGTTGCAATTGCATAAACCCGAGATCGAGCCAGCGCTGGCTTCCGCCACCAACGAAGCCGATGGCTTCCACCGCCACTAGCATCACCAGGATGACGGTGTAGATCGGGAAAGAGAGAAACATCGCCATTTCGCGAGTAAATCGAGCGAGTACAAACGCCATTACCAGAAATACAGCGAAACGCATGACGTGCGACGAAGCGTAGGGCGTCCAGCTTCCGGCTGCCGCAGAAAACAGTACCAGTGCGCCGAACCCTATCAGCACGAACAGCGGGAACAGCATTTGCCAGGGTTGGCGGGCGACCGGTGCGGGGACGATGCTGCTCATCGCTGCGGCTCCGCTCTCGTACTTGCGGCAGCTTCTGGTGGCGGGGAGGGTGCAGGCGTTGCAGCGCTATCGGGTGGGCTAGTGGAAACGGCGGGGCTTTGTGCTCCCGAGCCTGCACTACGTGAGACCTCTTCGGGCGTACGATCATCGATCCGGGATGGACTTGACTGTTCGGCGAGAACTTCGGGTTGACGGGCGGCCAGTCGCGCTTCTGCTTCAACCTGGTCGAAGATATCCTCGTCTCGCGACGGCACTGGCGGCACGGCCGCGCCCTGTGCAGCGGCATAGGCGCGATACTTTGCATCAAGCCTTTGTTGCGCGGTTCCGCCCCATTGAGCCTCGAGCGGACGCAGTGCGTCCATTCCTTTGGCAGGATCGAAGAGAAAGGTCATCACATCGCGAGCGATGGGATAGGCGGAACCCGAACCTCCACCATGCTCGATAACCACGGCACCGGCGTATTTGGGTTTGTCGAAAGGGGCGAAGAATACGAACAGGCCGTGATCACGGTATTTCCACGGTCCGGTCTTGCCGTTGGAGATACTCAGTGAAACGACTTGGGCGGTACCTGTTTTGCCCGCCATCTTTATGTCGTCGAAGGGCAGCCTTGCACGGCCGGCAGTGCCAGGGCCGTTGACCACGTCGCTCATGGCTTGGCGTACATAGCCGATTTCTTCAGGACTGAAATCGAAGTGCTCGAACCGTGGTTTGTCGCCGGTCAGCTGCAGGCGCGGCATGACCTTGTAGCCTGTGGCCATCCGAGAGGCCATGACCGCCAATTGTAGAGGACTAGTAAGGTAGTACCCTTGACCAATCGACGAATTCACCGTGTCATAAGGCTGCCATGCACTATCGTGACGTCGCTTTTTCCATTCGGGGGAGGGCACTGTTCCAAAAAATTGACTGGTGACGGGGAGAGGAAATTCCTCACCCAAGCCCATGCGATGTGCCCACTCGGCAACTTTGGCGAAGCCGACCTGTTGTGCGAAGTGATAGAAATAGCTGTCGCAACTTTGATAGATGGCTTTGGCCATGTCGACCCGGCCATGATTGCTCCAGCAATTAAAAAAACGATTGCCGATGCGTCGGCCGCCGCCGCACATGATCGCTTCTTCGGGTTTGATACCTGCGTCCAGAAAGGCCATGCAGTGCATTGGCTTGACCGTCGACCCCGGAGGATAAAGGCCCTTCAGAACCTTATTGCGTAATGGCACGCGTTCATCGTCGCGCAGCATCCCATATTCGACCCGCCCAATTCCCTGCGAGAAGCTGTTGGGGTCGAAGCTCGGCATGGAAGCCATGCAGAGCAAGTCACCCGTGTCGCAATCCATCACGACGACCGAGCCACTTTCAAGGCCGATCCGACGCGCGGCATAATCTTGCAGCGGCCCGTCAATGGTCAGTCGAATGGGGTCTCCCTGAACATCCTCGCGAGTTTCGAGTTTACGAACGATGCGACCCGCGGCGGTAACCTCTACCCGGCGTGCGCCGGGAATGCCCCGCAATTCCTGTTCGAATTGTTTCTCCAGCGCGTCCTTGCCGATTTTGTAGCCTGGGGTGACCAGCAGCGGATTGCGGTCCTGTTCGGCATATTCCTCGGCATTGGCCGTTCCCACATAGCCAATCAGGTGCCCGACGCTGGGGCCGGTCGGGTAAAAACGAGAGAAACCGCGCTGGGGAACGACGCCTGGCAGATCAGGCAAACGCACGCTGACAGCGGCAAAATCGTCATATGTGATTCCAGAAGCAATCTCGACAGGCTGATAACCCGGGCTGTCTTCCACTTGCTTCCGAATATCCGCAGCCTGATTCTCATCGAGGTTCAGGATCTTCGTCAGCGCATCGATCGTCGCATCGGTGTCTGGCGTGCGGTCCGGAATGATATCAACGCGAAAATCGGCTCGGTTGGAGGCAAGGGGCGCACCATTTCGATCGAGAATCCATCCTCGTCGCGGGGGGATCAAGGACAGGTTTACCCGATTGCTTTCGGATTCGAGTTTGTACTTCTCGTTCTCGGCGATTGCTATGTACCCCATACGGGCTGCCAGCAGTACGCCGATTCCGCCCATCGCGGTGCCAATCACGAAGGTCCTTCTGTCGAACGCATTGTCGAGCGTTGACTGGGTAACGACTTCGCGCGGCTTTGCGCGTCTGCGCAGTCGCATCACAAGGCCTTCCAGCGAGTAAGACGGAAGCGGTCGAGCATGGCTACCAAGCGGGCGGCAATGGGGAAAAGAAGTATGGTGAGCACGAGTTGGGGAATCAGAGCGACAAGGGAATGAAATGTCGGTTGCCCACCCGAGAGTAGCCAGCCTGACAACAGATAACCGAAAATCAATATACAGGCAGTGAACCAATCCTGCCAGAACGTGCGCCAGGGAATGCGCGTTTCTATCAACTCTATAACAATCATGACCAACGACCATGTCAGAATGGCGAACCCGAAGGGCTGGCCATTATAAAGATCGTCAATCAAGCCCAGGGGCATGCCTGCCCAGACAGGCATCAGGCCTGGTCGCACAAGGCGCCAGGCGAGCAGCATGAGTAAACCGAGCGGCGGAACGATGGGGAGGGCGGATGCAATCGGAAAGATCGGCAGAATCGAAGCGATCATTATACTGACCCACGGCACAACATTTGCCAGCAGATTGGAATGCGAACGGTTTATACGACTACCGTATGCATCGCTGCGGGAACGCGGGTCGTTTCGTTCCATCAGTCGGTAAGCTCGCGCTCGACAGGCGTTTCTGCTCCAAGCACTGCCGCGGGCTCATAGATAGGCTCGACACTGACATAGTCGGTGGCGGCTGGATCGCTGATAATGCGCGCCACACCACCATCATCGGTCGTCTCGGTTAGAATCGCAACGGCAATCCCCGGAGGGTAATACCCACCCGCACCGCTCGTTACGAAGACATCCCCAGGCTTGAGCGGATTGATGCCCAGATTGATGAGCCTGATCCGTAACAAGCCGTCGCCACGTCCTTCGGCAAAAGCGACCACTTCATCTTTCGACCGGCGCACCGGCAGAATGCTTTCTGTATCGGTCAGCAGCAGGACTCGTGAACTGTCGCTGCCGACTTCAAGTATCCGGCCGATTATCCCGCGGGAAGAGCGCACAGGCATGCCAATCGTCACACCATCATCGGCTCCTGCTCCGAGATAGGCAAACCGCCGCGTACTTGAGGCCGAAGAACTGACGAGGCGTGCGACCGCCACGGGCTTGCGATCGGCATCCTGCAGGCCGAGCAAACCCTTGAGGTGAAGATTCTCGCGCTTCACCGCCTGGGCTTCGGCCAAGCGGATGCGAGCAATTTCCATCTCCCGCTTGAGTTCCGCATTTTTCGACCCGGCTCGATAATATCCGCTGATGGTGTCCCAGAACCCCTTGCTGCCGGTGCGGACCGTCGAGGCAGCTTCGGTGGCGGGCGATACGCTGTCCTGAGCCGCGCCGCGAAGGCCGCCGAACAGGTGCGGTTGGAAAAACGAAAGAGCAAGCAGGATCGCGCCGATCAGCGCGCCGATGCCCGCGATCACGTATCCGGTGAAGAGATTGTATTGCGCCCTGCGAGAATACCCCGAGCGCCGTAAACCTGTCGGCGCCATCCTTCTTGCCTTTCTAAGCCGTCATCAGGACGCCGCGATAGATCGGGTCCTCCATCGCGCGCCCTGTGCCCAAGGCCACACAGGAAAGCGGGTCTTCGGCCACGGTTACCGGCAGGCCGGTTTCTTCGCGCAGGTAATCATCAAGCCCGCCGATCAATGCACCGCCACCAGTCAGCACAATACCTTGATCGACGATGTCGGCGGCCAATTCCGGCGCGGTGTTTTCAAGCGCAATACGCACACCTTCCACGATGGCTCCGATCGGTTCGTTGAGCGCTTCGGCAAGGTGCCCCTGATTGATGGTAATTTCCTTAGGCACGCCGTTGACGAGGTCACGCCCCTTGATGGTGATGGTTTCGCCTACTCCATCTTCAGGCGGACGGGCGACGGCGTAGTCCTTTTTGATACGTTCGGCAGTGCTGTCGCCAATCAGCAGATTGTGATGTCGGCGGACATAGGACACGATAGCTTCGTCCATTTTGTCGCCACCGGTGCGAACCGAAGTGGTATAGGCAAGACCACGCAACGAAAGAACGGCGACCTCGGTCGTACCACCGCCGATGTCGACGACCATGCTCCCGACCGGTTCCGTAACCGGCATGTCGGCACCGATGGCAGCGGCCATCGGCTCGAGAATCAGATACACCTGCGATGCGCCGGCATTCGAGGCAGCATCGCGGATCGCGCGCCGCTCGACCGAGGTGGACCCCGAGGGCACGCAGATGGTGATTTCGGGATACCGCATCAGGCTCTTGCGGCCATTGACCTTGCGAATGAAGTGCTTGATCATTTCCTCGGCCACGTCGAGGTCTGCGATCACACCGTCGCGCAAGGGGCGGATCGCTTCAATACTGTCCGGCGTCTTGCCCATCATCATCTTCGCATCGTCGCCCACGGCCTTCACGCGTTTCATGCCGTTGATCGTCTCGAGCGCGACCACACTTGGCTCGTTAAGGACGATGCCCTGATCCTGAACATAGACCAGTGTATTGGCGGTCCCCAAGTCGATTGCCATGTTCTGCACGCCGAATTTGAAGATGTTGTTCCAGATGCCCATATTAACTCGATTTTCCGTATTGTCGCGTGGCTAGGCGAGGGGGATGCGGCCCGCTCGCACCTCTCCGGGGGGAAATGGTGGCCGTGCCTTAGCGAGATTAAGCAGGGAATGCCAAAAATTTCCGTCTATCCTGTGGGGGATAGTGAAACGCACTGTCTCGGAATCATGGCGCTTCATCGTTAGGATTGCCAATCCATGCCAAAAATCCGCCGTCTGCCCGAGAATCTGGTCAATCGTATCGCCGCCGGCGAGGTCGTCGAACGCCCGTCTTCGGCGCTTAAGGAAGTGGTCGAGAATGCGATCGACGCCGGTGCGACGCGGATCGCGATAAAGCTCGTCGACGGTGGCCTGACGAGTCTCGAAGTGACCGACGATGGTTGCGGTATGGCGCCCGAAGATATGGCGCTGGCGCTGGAACGACATGCTACTTCCAAATTGCCCGATGAGGCGATCGAACAGGTTGCGACCCTTGGCTTCCGCGGAGAAGCCTTGCCCAGCATTGCCAGCGTAGCGCGTTTTACCTTGGAAAGCCGGCCACACAGTGCAGAGCAGGGCTGGAAAAAGGTTGTCGATCACGGGGAAGTTCTCGCGGACGGGCCTGCCGCGCTACCTCCGGGAACGCGCGTTCGGATCGAAAATCTGTTCGGCAAAATACCCGCGCGCCGCAAATTCCTGCGCACCTCGCGCAGCGAATATGCGGCCTGCAAGGATGTGGTGCAGCGGCTCGCCATGGCGCGTCCCGATGTGGCGATCACGCTCGATCATGGTGACCGCCGCATTTTCGGCCTGCAGGGCGGGGAAGGGCTGGCAAATCGTGTGGCCCAGCTTGTGGCGCGTGAGCTTAAGGATAACGGTGTTACGATCGATCTTGAGCGGGGGCCGATGCGGCTGACCGGGATCGCCGGCCTACCAACCTATAATCGTGGCGTTGCCGACCACCAGTATCTCTTCGTCAATGGCCGTCCGGTAAAGGATCGCCTTCTGTCCGGCGCAGTGCGCGGTGCCTATGCCGACATGCTTGCCCGCGATCGGCACGCTGTCCTCGCTCTGTTCCTCGATCTTCCCTGCGAAGATGTCGATGTGAATGTTCACCCTGCAAAATCGGAAGTGCGGTTTCGCGATGCCCAGGCCGTTCGCGGGTTTATAGTGTCGGGCCTGCGTCAGGCCCTTGCGACGGGGGACAAGCGTAGCGCGCAGACGCCTGACGCAGGGGCGATGGCGCGCTGGCGACAGGAGCCGGTTCAGGATGAACCTGCGCCCGCGCTGCGTTCCATGTTCAGCGGTCGTGACTGGTCGGCTCCTCAGTCTCAGCACCGGGTAGCGGAAGCGAATGCAGCATGGCGTGGAGTGGAAGCCGATGTCATGGCACAGCCGCGCGGGCGGGCAGAACAAACTGCGCCGATCGAACAAGAGGCCGAGGACTATCCGCTTGGAGTGGCAAGAGGCCAAGTCGCCAACACCTATATCGTTGCCGAAGCAAAGGATGGGCTTGTCCTCGTGGATCAGCATGCCGCACACGAACGGCTCGTGCTCGAACGGCTACGCGCAGCCGGGGCTGAGGAAGCGGTGGCGCGCAGCCAGGCATTGCTGATTCCAGAAGTGGTGGAACTCGACGAAACGAGCTGCGACCGGTTGGAAGAGGCGGCGTCAAAGTTGGCCGAACATGGCTTGGTGATCGAGCGTTTCGGCCCGTCCGCGATGCTCGTGCGCAGCCTTCCTCATGCCATCGCGCGTACAGATCCGGGAAAGCTGCTACGCGATATCGATGACGATCTGGCATTGAATGGCGAAGCTTTGCTGCTCGGTGAAAAGCTGGATCTCGTGCTTGCGACGATGGCCTGCCACGGTTCGGTCAGGGCAGGGCGGGTTTTGCGCGTTGACGAAATGAATTCCCTGCTGCGCGAGATGGAACGTACGCCGCGTTCCGGTCAGTGCAACCATGGTCGCCCGACTTGGGTGAAACTGTCTATGGAAGATGTCGAAAAACTGTTCGGGAGGCACTGATGCGCAGCACTATTTTCATCCTCGCCTTATCACTTGCCGCCTGTTCCAGCGAACCGACAGAGGAAGAGCGCGCCGCCGCGGTCGCCGAAGTTGAGGCAAGCCAAACGCCGCCGCCACAGCAGATCGAGCTCGAACCGATCCGTTATCGCGAGATAGAGCAGAATGATCTGTATGGGGCTGGGTGCAACTTCGCGCCAAAGGGTAGCGGTTTGTCGGCAGTGGCTCTGGCGATGGCCGATACCGGGCACTTCCTTTACGGCGATGAATTGGTCACCCTCGCGGCAGACAAAGGCAGTGCTGAACTGCCCTATCTAGCGCGACGTGAATACGACGGAACAGACTATTCGATGACCCTGGATTTGGACGAAGCCGCTGGAAAGGAATCTGGCGAAGAGACGAGTGATTATCCGGCTAGGCTAACGATCCGGGATAGAAATGAGCAGGTGGTCTATCGCAAGACGGGGATCGCCCAATGCGGTGCGTGAATTAGTCGGTACCTTCCGGGTCCCGCGTAGCAATCAGCCCGTTCGAAGTCATTTCCAGAACGGGTTCGTCATTCTGGTTGAAGACAGTCATAGAACTCTTGAAAATGCCCATCTCAGGTCGAGACGCACTCCGGCGTTTTTCGATCACTACGCTTTCGCAACGTAGCGTATCGCCAGGAAAAACCGGTTTCTTCCAGCGCAACTGATCAACACCGGGTGAACCGAGGCCAGCCTGACGGTTGGCCTTTAGGTTTTCGACTAGCATCGACATTGTCATGGCACAGGTATGCCATCCGCTGGCGGACAGTCGTCCGAAGTGAGTCGCAGCCGCCGCATCGTCATCCAGATGAAAGGGCTGTGGATCATATTTTGACGCGAATTCGATCACCTCCTCGCGGGTGACGTCATAATGCCCGAAAGCCTGCTTTTGCCCGACGGCGATGTCTTCGTAATACTGCATTACCGACAGGAATGGATCACATCGCCATACGAAGCAACATCCAAATACCCATCCCGATCATGGCCAGGTTTTCGCTCAGTGACACAAAGCCTAGGGGCACATTGGCGCTTCCCCCCACACAGGCGCATTTGATGCTGCGCTTTTGAATATAGACGGCGTAGAATACGCTGACCGCACCAATCGTCCCGATGAACAAGGCGATCGGGATCGACAGCCAAGGCAAAAGACGCCCGGCCATCAATGTGGCGGCTGTCGCTTCGAGAAAGGGGTAGGCATAGGCATAAGGCACCCATTTCCGACCCAGAAGATCGTAGCCGACGAACATAGTCGAAAACTGTTCGACATCCTGCAGTTTGAGCATGGCCAGCATCGCCATGGAAAAAGCAACGAACCATTCCACGGTGCGGACGGTCAGCGGGGCCTGAAATACAAAAAGGCTGAGTGCTACCGCCAGGGCGGCGCCAACGCCGAAGACTGCCAGGACGGGCTTGTAGCTGGTCTCTCCTTCTTCTTTCTGGTCGTAGCCGAAATACTGGCGCAAATCGGTGTAGCCACCGACCATCTCATCTCCGATAAACGTTTGCGGTGTGGTGGCTACGCCATGTTTCGTCTTGAAAGCATCGGTTTCTTCACGGGTCGTCAAGTGATGGTCTTCGACCGTGTAGCCTTCACGTTCAAGCAGCCACTTGGACTTGATACCGTAAGGACAAACGTGTTTGTCCATCACCATGCGATATAGGCGTGTGGTTCTTCTCATGTGCCGGAGATATACCCCTAGGGGGTATAGTTCAAGTCATGCGCGGAACTTTGGGACTCGGCCATTGAGGTTCATGTCAGGGATTACGCGATATCGGGCCAGCACGAGGCTAAACAGTCCGAAGGCAAGAATGCCGATCGCAACCAAAGTGAAGATGATCCCTTCTCCGGCCAGTGCCGCGACGGCGTCGCCCAAAGTCTTGATCTGTCCGGCGCCCCCCGACATGAAGCCAGCCTTGAACAGCGACCAACCGATAACCACGAAAACCACGGCTCGGGCAATGTAGCCAATGCCGCCGATTAGGCGCGTCTGCGAAGGGGCGGCGGAACTGATGCGGTTCATGAAGCTTCCAGTCGCGCCCTTTTTGGCCTGGAAAAAGGCGGTGGCGAAAAATGCAATGCCGAGGAGCCCTAGAGCAGCTCCGCCAAATTCCACGGACAGAACGCCAGAAGCAGCCTCCTGCGCCCCTCCACCGCTACTGCTGCCGGTAGTCGCAAATTTGTAAGCCGAAAAGGCGAGGGCGAGGTGCCCGATCGCACTGCCGCCATGGCCGAGACGATGGGCCCAGCCCTTGGTGTCGCTGCCTTGGTTCTCGATATCGAAGAAGGTTGAAGCGAAGCGGAACAGGGCATAGGCCAAAAGTCCCACGACCATCAGCCACAGGATTGCCGGGCCGAGCGGAAATTCCTCGATCGCATCGAAGATACCGTTTGTACCTTGGCTTATCCGTCCTGCGCTGGTTAGCGCGATCAGGCCGAGAACCGAATAGAGAATCGCCCGGCTGAAATAGCCGACACGGACTAAGGTACTGAATTTTTCGGAATTACTGGCCACGCTTCTTCCCCGTTGAACTTTGCATGGCAACGGGGCTGGGCCGGGCTCGTTCCGGAACCTGCGTATTTTACGGAGCAAGCGCCCCGGCGACGTCGGACAAGTTGCCATCCGATCGGGAAACCTGGGGTAAGCCGATCAAGTGACGCAGCAACGGTGCAATGGACGTGTTCTGGAACGTCTCGATTTTGGCGCCGTGACGGAAGGCAGGGCCATTCGCAATGAACAACGACGCCATTTCCGGTGAGAAGGGGTCGAAGCCATGATTGCCTGCGCTCCATGCCGAATCCGGCACCGTGGGGGTGATCGTCCAGCCTGTATCGGGCAAGCAGAAATAGGGCGGGATGCGCCGATGCGTGCCATATTGATAGCGCGCCGGAACTTCTTCCTTGCGCCAGCACTCCATATGGTCGTGTTCGCGCAGAAGCGCAGCTTCGAGCGCGGCCGTATTGCCAGCAGTGGGTTCGAAAGTGGCATAAGCGCCGCCTTCGACCAGGCGATAGAGCGACGGGTCGACGATGTCGGCTAGTACCACCACCTTGTCGGAACTGGTTGCCGCCATGCCGTGATCGGAGACGATCAGCAGATTGGCAGGCTGCCCCAGCGTTCGGAGCCCTGACAGCAGGTCGGCGATGTGTTCGTCGACATCATCAATGGCTTGGTTCACCTCTTCGCTGTCCGGCCCGCCATCGTGCCCGGCACTATCGACGGTGTCGAAATAAAGGGTCACGAACTTCGGACGGATATCCGCCGGGCGGCGCAACCAGTCGAGTACAGAATTGACGCGCTGAGTATTGGACACCTGCATACTGAAGGCCTGCCAATCGCTTGCCATCGTGCCATCGTTCACCGGTCCCCAGCTTACCGCCGTGCCGCCCCATGGAACTGCGGAGCCCGGCCAGAACATCGCGGCGCTGCGGATGCCGGCTTCTTCCGCTTCCACCCACACGGGCTTGGCTTCGCTCCACCAGTAGGGATCAACCGTCGCCATGGTGAAAGTTTCGCCGGGGCGGCTTTCGTCTTCCATCTTGTTGGCGATGATCCCGTGATGATCTGGAACAAGGCCGGTCACCAAAGTCCAGTGATTGGGAAACGTCTTGCTGGGGAACGACGGTCGCATCGACGCGCTCACGCCATCCGCCGCCAAGCGCGACAGCGTCGGTGTGATCCCGCGATCGAGATAGTCCGGGCGAAATCCATCGATCGCGACCAGAATGGTCACCGGGTCGCGCTGTTCAACATGGGTGCTGGCAACGGGCGCACCCGTGGTTGTCGCACAGCCCCCCAGAACGCTGGCGAGACCAAGGGCGAGCGCGGCGGCGATCCGATTCATCTGCTTATCCTCAGACGTTGAATTTGAAGAGCATGACGTCGCCGTCCTGCACGAGATATTCCTTGCCCTCCTGACGCAGCTTGCCCGCTTCGCGCGCACCGCTTTCGCCGCCGAGAGCGACATAGTCATCGTACGCAATTGTTTCAGCGCGAATAAAGCCGCGTTCGAAATCGGTATGAATTTCGCCCGCCGCCTGCGGCGCCTTGGCACCGGTGGGGAAGGTCCACGCACGCGCTTCCTTCGGCCCAACGGTGAAGAAGGTCTGCAGCCCAAGCAGCTTGTAACCGGCGCGGATCACGCGGCTCAGACCCGATTCTTCCAACCCCAGTTCGGTGAGATATTCGCTACGGTCTTCTTCGGGCATCCCGACGAGTTCGCTCTCGATCGCCGCCGAGACCACGACGGCTTCGGCACCTTCGGCAGCCGCCTTGGCAAAAACCTGTTCGGACAGGGCATTGCCGCTCGCCGCATCTTCTTCCGCAACGTTGCAGACATAGAGTACCGGCTTGGCGGTCAGTAGCTGCGCCTGCCGGAACACGCGGGCTTCTTCATCGTCCTTGGGTTCGGTCAAACGGGCGGGTTTGCCTTCCTTCAGCAGGTCAAGCGCCTGGCCCAGTACGCTGGCCATCAGCTTGGCTTCCTTGTCCCCGCCGGTCGCGCGTTTGGCCGCTGCCGGCACGCGTTTTTCAAGGCTTTCGAGATCGGAAAGCAGCAGTTCTGTCTCAACCACCTCGGCATCGGCGAGAGGGTCGACCTTGTTGGCAACATGCTGGATGTCATCGTCCTCGAAGCAGCGCAGCACGTGGACGATAGCGTCGACCTCGCGGATATTGCCGAGGAACTGGTTGCCGAGGCCTTCGCCCTTGCTGGCACCCTTCACGAGACCGGCAATATCGACGAATGCCAGCTGGGTCGGCACGATCTTGGCCGACTTTGCAATTCCGGCGATCTTGTCGAGCCGATCATCAGGCACAGCGACCTGGCCGACGTTCGGCTCGATCGTACAGAAAGGATAGTTCGCGGCTTGTGCAGCCTGCGTCTCAGTCAGTGCATTGAACAGGGTGGACTTGCCGACATTCGGCAGGCCGACGATCCCGCAGCGGAAACCCATCAGAAACTCCGGATATAATGTATGGCGCGCGCCTTAGCCGCAGGTCGCGCCAATTGCCATAGTGTCGGAGCTGTTGAGCCGTCTTGCCGAAAGATTTTGAATGCGTCTGCGCACCTGTGCGCGAGAGTAAACTGCGATCAATGCAGATATACGCTGACGTTTAACCGCCCTGCGATCTCTCAATTAGAATGACGAGCGCCTTACGTTTCGGCACGCCGACCAGCCTGACAGGCGCATCGGAATCGCCAGCGGTAGAGACCCCCCGGTTCTACCGCCCGGCGCAAAAGATGTGGTCCCGATAGAAGGGCCGCAGAAAGCGTTTAGCCTTTTTGCTTGCGCTTCTTCCGACGATACATGGCCACCGCTGCACCATACCCGGCAACGCCGGTGCCCATCATCGCAAGGGCACCAGGCTCGGGGACCGAGGTGCCGCCACTGCTATGACCACCGCCACTGCTGCTACCGCCGCCCTCGGTGGGGGGGCGCGTCATCGCAGCAGCCGAAGTGGCGGTGGCGAGGAGTGTCGCGGAAAGAAGAGCGGTCTGGAGCAAGCGCATGACTGAGTCCCTGATAAATCTCGACTAGATGTCTATCACTGGCCGCAGCAAAAGCGACCGGGAGTCAACGGGTGTCTCGTGCCGGGACATTTCCGTATGATTTAAGCATATAGATTAGAGGCGCAGCGCAAGATCGCTCATGAAACGCGCATCGTCTCCTTTGGCGAGCCATTCCGCTTCCGCGGCGATACCGGCAAGCATATCGGTCAGCGGATCTAATTCTGCCTTGGCGTAATTGCCCAACACGTGGCCATGCACGCGGTCCTTCGATCCGGGATGGCCGATGCCGATCCGTACGCGGCGGAAGTCGGGGTCGAAGTGCTGATTGATCGACCGCAAGCCGTTGTGTCCAGCCAATCCGCCCCCGACCCGTACTTTCACTTTGAAAGGGGCAAGGTCGAGCTCGTCGTGGAACACGGTGAGGGCATCGGTTCCCAGCTTGTAGAAGCGCAGTGCCTCACCCACGGCGCGGCCGCTCTCGTTCATGAAGGTCGCGGGTTTCAGGAGAAGGATCTTGGTGATGCCGATCCGTCCTTCACGCACCCACCCGGAGAACTTCTTCTGGGTGGGGCCGAAGCCGTACATTTCGGCAATGACGTCCACCGCCATGAAGCCGACATTGTGCCGGTGCATCGCATATTGCGGTCCGGGATTTCCAAGGCCTGTCCAGATCTGCATGCGTGTCCTCTAGCTTCGCGTTTCACAAAAGCAAAACGCCGACCCCGCAAGGGGCCGGCGCTTCTAAATACCCGGTAGAGGGTGGGGAGGGGATTAGTCCTCGCCGCCTTCTTCTTCGCCATCATCCTGCTCGCTCGCAGGGACATCGCCGGCGTCTGCAGTCGTGGTGTCGCCTTCGGACTTCTTGAGCGCCGAGGGAGCGACCAGCGTGGCGATGGTAAAGTCGCGATCGGTGATCGCGCTTTCGCTACCGTCAGGCAGCGACACTTCGCTGATGTGGATCGAATCGCCGACTTCCTTGCCGGTAACGTCGATTTCGATCTCGTTCGGGATCTTGGCCGCGTCGCAGACCAGTTCCAGTTCGTGACGGACGACGTTCAGCACGCCACCCTTCTTGAGACCCGGCGAACTTTCTTCATTGATGAAGATGACCGGCACCTGGACTTCGACCTTGGCGTTCTTGGAAAGACGCAGGAAGTCGGCGTGTTCCGGGCGGTCGTTGACGGGATGAAGCGACACGTCCTTGGGAAGCGTGCGGAATGTCTTGCCGCCCAGTTCGATTTCAACGATCGAGTTCATGAAGTGGCCGGTGTCGAGCTGCTTGATCAGCTCCTTGGCTTCAACATGGATCAGGGTGGGTTCTTCCTTGCCGCCATAGATAACGGCGGGGACACGGCCTTCACGGCGCAGTTGACGGGAGGCTCCCTTGCCAGCCCGTTCGCGCGCCTCGGCCGGCAGGGTCAGAGCGTCGCTCATGTCACGTACCTTTCGAATGCATATTGGTTGCTCGGTCCACCATACCTCCAGGGATGACCATGGTGCCGAAGGGCGCGCGCATAACAGGGTGCGCGGGAAAGGCAAGCTTTAACCGGTTCGGCTTGGCTATTCGATCCGTCGTACTTTATACCCCCGCGCCTGTAGCATTGCTGGCAGACCACCATCTCCCAAAAGGTGCCCGGCACCCACCGCGATCAACGGTTTATCAGTGGCGGACAGCAAGTTTTCGATCTGCGCGGCCCAGCTGGCGTTGCGATCATGCAGGAGAGCCTTTTCCAGTTCGGGATCGGCGAGAACCCCCCGGCGCGTCAATTGCGAGAGCTGTTCGGTATCGCCTGTCAGCCACGCTTCCGCCAGCTTGCCCGCGCCGTCGCCATACTCGCTGGATTCTTCCAGAACTGCGTTGAGCAGGTCGCGCTGTTCGGGTTCGGGTAACGTGTCGAAGATCGCCAACTGCCTCTTTGCTCCTTCGAGCTCGACGATTTCACGTTCGTCGAAGGCGGCCAGAAGCGCGCGATCCGCACCGTTTTTCGATTTGTTCGACTGTGCCACCTGCGACAGCGCCAGTGCAGCCGCCCAGCTTTCCATTGCATCGAAGTGATTTCGGCGCACCTTGGCTTTGACGAGCAAGGCTTCGAACTGGTCGCGAAACTCGGGATCGATCCGGTCTGCGATAGGTCCGTCAGGCCGGTCGAAGGCCATTTCCCGAAATAGTCTGGACAGTTCGGCACCGTCCTCCAGATTGGCGACCTCAACCACCAGCATGTCGGCGGTTTTCACGATCTCTTCCAGTTTGGGCGAACGCCATTTCGTACCGTCAGGCAGGGCATGGATCGTCCCGAACATCCAGCCTTCTACAGTCCCGGCCTCGTCGGTGATCTCCCACAAGGCCGGATGTGGTCCATCCGCCTTGCCGATGTCCGGCTCCGCGCCGCAGGAAGCCAGCAGCAGAGCCATAAACAGCAAAAGGGAAGAAATAAGACCGGGTTTCACGTCGCTTCCTGTGGAACGGCCCTGCTTACGGAACGGTTACTGCACACGCTCGACAGTAAGGCCGCGCTGGGTCAGATAATCCTGCACGCTCTTCTGCCCGGCAAGGTGTCCTGCCCCCACCGCAATGAACACCGTTCCCGGTTTATCCAGGCGGGTGTCGATCCATTCCGCCCAATTTGCATTGCGCTTGTACAGCAGGGCGTCCGCGAGTGTGGGGTCGGTCAGGCCTTCGTTCATCAGCGCGGCGAGCCCGTCTGCATCGCCCTTGACCCATTCGGCAACCATTCGGTCCATCATGGGGACGATTTCATCGATGCTCCCGGCCGACACCATCAGAAAAGCAATCTGCGATTCCTGCGGCAGGGAATCGAACAGGTCGATCTGCCATTCCATCGTTTCCAGCGATCCGCGTGCGATGTCTGCCGGTGCCAGCTGTTCCAGCTTGGCCTCCACACCGCTTTCCGCACTGTATCCCGCCTTCAGCAGCGGGAGGACAGACAGCGTCATTCCCGCGAACCACGGTTCGAAGCGGTCGAATGCGGCGGGGGGCATGGCCATCTTGGTCAAGGCGGTTTCGAACGTCGTCCGGTCGCTATCGCTCAGCATGTCGCGCAGCGACTGGTCGGCAGGGAGCAGCGCCTTGGTCATGACCAATTGCTGGGAGGCGGGGTCTTGCGTCGCCGAACTGGGGATTTCCGTCACCAGTTCCTGCGACGCGGCAAGCGCGCTTTCGATCGGGCCCTGATACCAGTCGACACTGTCGGGCAGCGCGTGCACCGTGCCGAAGAGATAGATCGTCGTGTCCTCATCGGCTACTTTCCACAGGCCGGGGCCGGTCGATGTCTGCTCGCTGGGCGTAGCTGCAGTGGCAACGTCGCCCTGCGAATAGCTGGCGCACCCCGGCAGGAGGAGAGTGATCGACAGAAGGCAGCCCAGGACCGGGCGCGATGACAGACGGTTCATGCAATGTGATTCCCTGTTATGTATTGCCGGAATAGCGGTCGCCGTCTCCACTTGCCAAGGCGTATGCGGGGGTGGCGCATGGAAGCCTTCGAAGCTGTGGCATTGACGCATTTTCGCGCTTGGGCCATTGCGCCGCGCCATGGACCGCAATCCGCAAAACTCCTTCCAGGACATGATCCTCGCCCTCCACGATTTCTGGAGCGCGCACGGGTGCCTCATTCTCCAGCCTTACGACATGCGCATGGGCGCGGGGACATTTCACACCGCGACCACGCTACGCGCGCTGGGGCCGGAGCCGTGGAACGCGGCGTTCGTGCAGCCTTGCCGCCGCCCGACCGACGGCCGTTATGGCGAAAACCCGAACCGGCTGCAGCATTACTACCAGTATCAGGTGATCCTGAAGCCGAGCCCGCCCGACATTCAGGATCTCTATCTCAAAAGCCTCGAAGTCATCGGCATCGATCCGCTCAAGCACGACATCCGCTTCGTGGAAGACGACTGGGAAAGCCCGACGCTGGGCGCCTGGGGGCTGGGCTGGGAGGTCTGGTGCGACGGGATGGAAGTCACCCAGTTCACCTATTTCCAGCAGATGGGCGGCTTCGACTGCAAGCCGGTCGCGGGCGAGCTGACCTACGGGCTCGAACGTCTGGCGATGTACATTCAGGGCGTCGACAACGTTTACGACCTCGCCTTCAACGATCGCGGCGTATCCTATGGCGATGTGTTTCTCGAGAATGAGAAGCAGATGTCGAAGTGGAACTTCGAAGTCGCCGAAACCGATGCACTGTTCGATCTGTTCAACAAGGCCGAGGCCGAGTGCAAGAACGCGCTCGCCGCCAATGTCCCCATCGCCGCCTACGAACAGGCGATCGAGGCCAGCCACATCTTCAACCTGCTGCAGGCGCGCGGCGTGATCAGCGTGCAGGAACGCGCCAGCTACATGGCCCGCGTGCGCGATCTGGCGCGCGGCAGCTGCGAGGCGCATATGGAAAAGGAAGCGCCCGCCTGGGCCGAAAAATATCCGGAGTGGTCGAAATGAGCGGGGCCGACTTTCTCCTCGAACTGCGCAGCGAAGAAATTCCGGCGCGTATGCAGGCCGGTGCGCGCGCCGAAATGGAAAAGCTGTTCCGCCGCGAACTGGATGCAGCAGGCGTCACGACTGGCGAAGTCACCGTCTGGTCGACCCCGCGCCGCCTTGCGCTGATCGCGCGCGGTCTGCCTGAGGCAACCGAGCCGGTGAGCGAAGAGCTGAAAGGTCCGCCGGTCGGCGCGCCGGATCAGGCGCTCGATGGCTTTTGCCGCAAGGCAGGGGTGAACCGTGCCGATCTTGAAGAGCGCGACGTCAAGGGCAGGGCGACCTATTTCGCGGTCAAGAACGTGCCGGGCCGCGCGACGAAAGACCTGCTGGCCGGGGCCATCCCCGCGATCATCCGTGACTTCAGCTGGCCCAAGTCGATGCGCTGGGGCGCGGCCTCGCTCAGCACCGAGAGTTTGCGCTGGGTGCGCCCGCTGTCGGGCATCGTCGCGCTGCTGGGCGACGAGGTGGTCGAATGCGAAGTGCACGGCGTCACCAGCGGGGCCGTCACCCTCGGCCACCGTTTCCACCATTCCGGCGATATCACCGTTGGCAATGCCGACGATTACGCGGTGAAGCTGCGCGCGGCGCATGTGATTGTTGATCATGAAGAACGGCAGGATCTGATCCGTTCCGGGGCGGCCAAGGTCGCTGCCGAAGCTAGCCTCACGCTGGTCGAGGACGAAGGGCTGGTGATCGAGAACGCTGGCCTCACCGAATGGCCCGTTCCGCTGCTGGGCCGGTTCGAGGAAGATTTCCTCGAGGTCCCGCCCGAGACGATCCAGCTCACCGCGCGGGTGAACCAGAAGTATTTCGTGTGTGACACCCCCCTCCCGCCTGCGGGAGGGGCCGGGGGTGGGCCACTCGACGGCAATGGCTCCGCGCCCACCCCTAACCCCTCCCGCGAGCGGGAGGGGAACCGTCTCGCCAACGCTTTCATCTGCACCGCCAATATCGAGGCGGAAGACGGCGGCGCGCGGGTGGTCGACGGCAACCGCAAGGTCCTCGCCGCCCGCCTCTCCGACGCGCGCTTCTTCTGGGACGTCGACCGCAAGAAGACCCTCGCCGAGCACGCCAAGGGACTGGAGCGGATCACCTTCCACGAAAAGCTGGGCACGGTTGCCGACAAGGTCGAGCGGGTGGCCAAGCTGGCCCGCTGGCTGGTGGAAGAAGGCATCGTGACGGACACCCCCCTCCCGCCTGCGGGAGGGGCCGGGGGTGGGCCACGCGACGGCAGTGGCTCCGCGGGCCCCCCCCCACCCCCCCCC
>JAEWZX010000033.1 GCA_023394965.1 Pseudomonadota bacterium
AGGATCAAGCGGCGAACCGTATTGGGGGCATGCCCCCAATACGGTTGTTGCCATTACGCCCAGTGATGGGCATCAAAACGGCCCAAGGCTCTACTCATAGCTGGTAGAAACTTCGGGCTCAGACCACCTATTATCTGACGGTCCTGTTCGTGGGCGGGTGGGCCGCCCTGTCGATCCTCGGCGTGATGCCGGCGCTACAGATGATCGATGTCCTGACGCTGCTGTGGGTCATAATGCTGATCGCCGCAGTCGGCGTGTGTGCCAAGCGTGGCTTGCTGGCCATGCGCTAGGCATGTGACCGGGCAAGCGAGGCGCGGCTAGTTCTGACGGAAGGCCCAGCGCAGCGTCTTGCCCATTCCCCAGGTGGCCGCGCGCGCCGGAATGGCGGCAAGGCCGGGGCGCTCCAGCCCGAGCATGGACCGGGCGAAGGGTGGTAGCAGAGCAATCGCTTCGGTGCCGAGCATGGCCTGGACGGCGGGCGGAGATCCCGGGGGCTTTTGCGTCAGCACCAATCGTGCGATTTCGCGCGCAGCAAGGGAAGAGGTCAGATCGGCGCGCAATTCGCGGAAGATTGCTTCCGCTTCGCGCCGGTCTATCGGCACCGGGTCGGCGCCCAGCGCCCGGGCGATCACGGCGAACTGGCGATAATATTCATCCTGTTCGCTGCCGGGCATTTCGGGCCGGACATGGCGCAGATAGGCGGCCAGAAAGCTGGTGGCTTCAGCCACATGGACCCAGGCGAGCGTGCGCGGATCGGTGGCGGAATAGGGTGTGCCGTCAGGTAGGCTGCCGCCGACCTTCGCATGAATGCGATTGACCCGGTCGACCGCGGCCATCGCATCGTCGCGATCGCCGAAGGTGGTGACGGCGATGAAACGCGCGGTACGCCGCAGCCGACCATGCATGTCCGTGCGGAAATTCGAATGGTCGAGCACCCCCTGCAGCGCATGCGGATGGAGCATCTGCAGCAGCAGGCCGCGCACCCCGCCGATCATCATCGCCACGATATCGGCATGAACCATGCGGATTGGCGAATCCTTGGGAAACAGCGCCCTGTCTGATGGCGGGACCGGCTGCTCCCCGTTTTCGACATCGTTGAACACGCCGCGCACCCGCTCGACGAGCTTGAGGCGCAGGCGTTCTGAAAGCGGTGTAGGCGGCATCGCCTGCGATTATGCGGCGGCGCGCCGGGGGAGTCGAGTACCGCTTGGGGCATGCCGCGATTTCGTTGCTTGCAGCCACCTATCCATCCGTCTAACCCGCCTGCGAGATGAACGACATGACCGACAAAACCTTCGACGCATCCGCCAAGACCGTGCTCGCCGCGCCCGACATTACCGTGGATGTGCGCGAGACCTTCGGAATCGATATCGACTGGCAGGTGCCGGCTTTCTCCAAGCCGGACGAGCGCACCCCCGATCTTGACGAAACCTATGTTTTCGATCCGGATACGACCATGGCGATTCTGGCGGGCTTTGCGCATGACCGCCGCGTGATGGTGCAGGGCTATCACGGCACGGGCAAATCGACCCACATCGAACAGGTGGCGGCGCGCCTCAACTGGCCGTGCGTGCGCATCAACCTCGATGCGCATATCAGCCGTATCGATCTGGTCGGGCGCGATGCCATCGTCCTGCGCGACGGGCTGCAGGTCACCGAATTCCGCGAAGGGCTGCTGCCCTGGGCGTTGCAGCACCCGGTGGCGCTGGTGTTCGACGAATATGACGCCGGCCGCCCTGACGTAATGTTCGTGATCCAGCGCGTGCTGGAACAGCAGGGCAAGCTGACCCTGCTGGATCAGAACCGCGTGATCCGCCCCGATGCGAATTTCCGCCTGTTCGCCACTGCCAATACGGTCGGTCTGGGCGATACGTCGGGCCTGTATCACGGTACGCAGCAGATCAACCAGGGCCAGATGGACCGCTGGAACATCGTAGTCGCGCTGAACTATCTGCCGGCCGAAACCGAACAGAAGATCGTTGAAGCGAAAAACCCCGATACCGATCCCAAGCTGATTGCCGATATGATCAAGGTTGCCGATCTTTCGCGGCAGGGTTTCATCAATGGAGACATTTCCACCGTGATGAGCCCGCGCACGGTCATCACCTGGGCGGAAAATGCGGCGATCTTCAAGAATGTCGGCCTGGCGTTCCGCCTCAGCTTCCTCAACAAATGCGATGAGGAAGAACGGATGCTGGTGGCAGAATATTACCAGCGCGTTTTCGGCGAAGACCTTCCCGAAAGCGCGGTCGGCAAGAGTTAAGCTTGCACCCCCTATCAATGGCTGTGTTGTTAAGTTAACACAGTAGACGATGGGCGTGTTCGATTCCCTTTTCCGCAAATCCGCTCCGGAGACAGAGCCTCCGGCGCATCGCGGCTATTACGCAACGCATGACGCGCTGGATTACGATGACTGGGACAATCGGCTCGACCAGATCGATCGGGCCGTTGAAAGCGATGAAAGGCGGCGTCGGCGCTGGTGGCAGCGCGAATACTGGCTGGGCCGCCGCAAGCGCTGGTGGGCCAGCCATATCCTTGCGGCCATCATCGGCCTGTTTATCCTGCTGGTCGCCTGGCTGGCGATTACCGCTCCGCTGTCGAAATCGCTGGAACCGATCGCTGCGCCGCAGATCACTCTGCTGGCTGCCGATGGCACCCCCATCGCGCGCAATGGGGCGATAACGGATGAACCGGTCGAAGTGTCGCAGCTCCCCCCGCATGTGATCGAGGCGTTTCTGGCGACAGAGGACCGGCGGTTCTATTCGCATTGGGGCGTCGATCCGCGCGGGATCGCCCGTGCTGCCTTCACTGGCACGGGCGGGGGCAGCACGATCACCCAGCAGCTTGCCAAATTCACCTTCCTGTCGCCCGAACGCACGCTGACGCGCAAGGCGCGCGAGGCGCTGATCGCTTTCTGGCTGGAAAGCTGGCTGACCAAGGATGAAATTCTCAGCCGCTATCTGTCCAACGCCTATTTCGGGGACAATGTGTATGGACTGCGTGCGGCGAGCCTGCATTATTTCTATCGCAAACCGGAAAATCTGAAGCCGAATCAGGCGGCGATGCTGGCGGGGCTGCTGCAGGCGCCCAGCGCCTATGCGCCGACCAAGCATTACGGGCGCGCGGAAAAGCGGATGCGGGTCGTTATCCAGTCCATGGTAGATGCAGGTTACATTACCGAAGCGGAAGCGAGGCGGATGAAGCCGCCCACGCTGGACGTGCGCACGCGTAACGATCTGCCTACCGGAACCTATTTTGCGGATTGGGCATTGCCGGAAGCGCGCGAACTGACCGAGCAGGGCTATGCCCGCCAGACGCTGACGACGACATTGGACAGCCGGTTGCAGAACATCGCGCGGCAGGTGACGCAGGGCGCGCCGCTGGGCGGGGCACAGGTCGCGCTTGTCGCCATGCGCCGCAATGGCGAAGTGGTGGCGATGATCGGCGGTAAGGATTACGCCAAATCGCCTTTCAACCGCGTAACGCAGGCCAAGCGGCAGCCGGGATCTACGTTCAAGCTGTTCGTCTATCTCGCCGCGCTGCGCGCCGGATGGAGCCCTCAGGACCGGATCGCCAATACCGAAATTACCGAGGGCAGCTATCGCCCGAAGAATTCCCGCGGGCACTATTCGGAAAGCCTGACGCTGGAAGAGGCCTTTGCGCAATCGAGTAATGTGGCGGCCGTGCGCCTGCTGGGCGACATCGGCAGCGCCAAGGTGATCGCCACGGCGCGCGATCTGGGCGTGACCGCGCCGCTGCCCGAAGGCGATCCCAGCATGGCGCTGGGTACATCGACTATGTCCCTTCTGGAGCTCACGTCCGCCTATGCGGCAATTGCGGCGAATGAATATCCTGTCGAACCGCATGCTTTTGCCCGGCCGGAACGCGGTTTTTTCGCCAAGCTGTGGGATGGGCCGTCCAGCCTGTCCTCCTCCACTCATGCGGAAATGGAACAGATGCTGCGCGCTGCCATCAATAAAGGCACCGGCCGCGCTGCGATGCTGTCTGTGCCGAATTTCGGCAAGACGGGCACCACGCAGGACAATCGTGATGCGCTGTTCGTGGGCTATGCGGGCGATCTGGTGGTCGGCGTGTGGATTGGCAATGACGATAATTCCCCGCTGAAAGGCGGCATCAGCGGTGGGGGCCTGCCAGCGCGCATCTGGCGCGATTTCATGAACCGCGCGATAAATGTGAAAGCTGTGCCCAGCCAGCCGAAGCCGCGCGAACAGGCCGATCCGGGTACGCCGATCGAACCGCTCGACGTGCCGGACCTTGGCGATATTCCGCTGGGCGATGGCAATTCTCGCCTGCGGATTCGCGAAGGCGAGGCAGTGTTCTCGACCGAGATCGACGGCGTTCCGGTCGATGTAAGCATAGGCGATCAGGGTGTGGCGCTGGACGAAGCAGCGATCGAAGCCGCGCGCCGCCGTGTGGATGAGAGGCGCTTCGAAACCCGTAACCGCCGCGAAGAGGCAGCGCGCGAGGGCGGGGACAATTAGGCTGGCGGTTCGGCCATCAGCACGTTCATCACCGCCGTAGCTATCGGCCGGGCGGGATCATCCTGCCAGGCTTCCACAGCGATGTTCGCGCTGCGACGGCCAAGCTTGGTAATGCGGCCCCGTGCATAGCTGGTGCGGCTTTTGCCCGCGGCGAGATACTGAACGGTGATATTGATAGGCTTGAGCACGGCCTCGCGCTCCAGCCGGGCGAGTTCGGCACGCAGAACAGCATAGCCAGCGGTTTCCAGCAAGCCGCCGGTTGCCCCGCCGTGATAATGTTCGGGTCTGCCCTCGACGATTTCGTCGAATGATACCGCCATGACTGGGGTGCCGTCTTCCCAGCGATCCAGTATAATGCCGAGAGAACGGGCGTAAGGCGTAAGCGTTTCGATATCTGGTGTATGCGCCATGTCAGAGCCTTACGGTGGATGCAATTTTCATGAAAACCGCTTGGATGTGCGCCACCGGATCGTTCGCATCTCCGTCATGGGCGAGACCGCGCACGAAGGCTGCACTACGGGTGAGACGATAGCATTGCGACCGACCGAAAACACTGGCTCCTTCGCGCGCGGGGCGGACGTAATCGACCCGCAGGTCGAGTGTAGCGATCGCGGTGAATTCATCCATCGCGCGCCAGATCGCCATGCCGCTGGCCATATCCATCAGGCTAAGGATGGGGCCGGAGGCCAACACGCCCTGACCGTCTTCGCCCAGCAGATCCTCGCGCCAAGGGAGTTCAAGTTCGACCCAATCGTCGCCATGGTCGGAATATCGAAGGCCGAGCCACCCCGGGTGACCGCGTCCGGTTAACAGCGCAGAGACCGCGGATGGATCGAATTTACGGACGTTTTCGCTCATTGTCCGATGCGATAGCCGCAGCGCAATCAAGTTGACAGACCCATAATGCCACCGCCCTGTAAGGATCGTCTAGAAGCCGCCGCCGGCCAAGGTATCGATTGCACCCTGCAGGATCACTGCCGCGGCATGGCTGTCGATCTTTCCTGCGCGTTTGGCACGGCTCATGTCTTGTCCGATCATTGCCGCTTCGGCGCTGGAAGTGGACCAGCGTTCGTCCCACAACAGAACGGGCAGGTCGAGCGTGCCGGCGAGATTGCGGGCATAGGCACGACTGGCCTGCGCCCGCGGCCCTTCCGTACCATCCATGTTGCGCGGCAGACCGATCACCACGCCTTTGATCGACCGTTCGGCAACAATGGCCCGCAATGCAATGCAATCCTTGGTGAACTTGCTGCGGGGGATGGTTTTGCCCGCCGTGGCATAACGCCATCCGGCATCGCAGGTCGCTACTCCGATGGTCTTGGTCCCGAGGTCGAGACACAGCAATGCGCCGCCTTCGGGCAGTACATCGCCATAAGTCAGCGCATTGTCGGTTACGAGGCTTGCGACGCTGTCCATGCCTTCACCCGCGCGATGACGTCTTCCTGCAGGTTCTTCCAGAACAGCGGGATATCGTAAACGTGGTAATTGCCGCCCGGCAGCACGCCTTGGCCCAGTTCCGGCGGATCGCCGATATAGAGCAGCCCGTTTTCGCCGCAGCGTGCCGGAACCGCGCCTGCGACCAGTTCGCCCTTCGTCAGGTTTTCGTCCGGGATAAGCGTACCTAGATTGGCGCTTGCAGGGGCTGAACCACCGGTTGCGCCGGTGAGCGGATTGACGCACAGGATTGGTCCAGTGCCACGCGGCTGACCGTCATAGCCGACCGTTGCTTCGTAGCGGCGCATGATCAGATCGGCATCGCCATCGTCGGAAAATGCCGACCATGCGAGCAGGCATTGTGCCTGTCCCGGCGAGGCACAGGCTGGGAAAGGTAGGGCGGGAAGGTCATGTTCGACCGACACCGGCCAACCCGGCGCATAGACCGCTGCGATGCGCGCCTGAAGCGGCGTACCAGCGACTTTTTCCTGCAGCAGGCGCAGCACATGCGATGCCCCTTGGCTGTGCCCTGCAAGGACGATGGGTTTGCCTTCATCCACGCTGTCAATGAAGTAGTCGAAAGCCTGCGCCACATCGGCATAGGCCGCGTCGATCGCACGCTGCGCTTCGGGTTTGTCGGTCAGAAAGGCACCCGCCGCTGCCTGGCGGTATTTAGGGGCCCAGATTTCATCGGCACGGTTGAAGGGGCTGGCGAGACCCTGAAGGAAAATCCGGGCACGATTGTTGGTGGTCGCATCGTCGATGGTCGTATTCCAGTCGCCACCGGCCTGAATGTAGCTGGTGGGCGGCACGAAGAAGACGGCGAATTCGGGCAGGGCCTGTGGATCGGCTGCTTCGCCTGTGACAGTGCCGGTGCTCTTCAGCGGATCGCCGCCTTCCAAGCTCTGCTCGGCCGCAGGGGCCTGCGGCGAAGGTTCCCGTTCTGCCGTGTCGGGTGCTTTTTCGGCAATGGCGGGCTGATAGCGCGCGGGATCGTTGGTGCCGAGCCCCGGGCGCGAATACCACATGTTCGGATCCTGATAGGCGTTGTCGGCAAGCGGTTCCTGCTCCACGAATTCGCCCCGTGGCACGAAGGCGATTTCCGTCGCTTCGCGCGACCAGATCGACAGCGCAATCGCGCCCAAGATCACCAGAACGATACAGAAGGCCACAAAATACAGGAATTTACGCGCCATTAGCGGCAACCTCTTCGCTTTCATATTCGTCCGCCTGTTCGACGCGACGTTCCAACGCGACCTTGATCATCGCCAGCAGGGGATCTGCCAGAAACAGGCCAAGGATGCCAAACAGGATACCCATGATCAGCTGGAAGGCGAGCACCAGGGCAGGGGCCAAATCCACCGTTTTCTTGGCGATCATCGGGATGACGACATAGCCGTCGAAATTCTGGACGAAGAAATACACTACGATGGTATAAATCCCCATTTCCACTCCACCGGAAAAACCGACCAGAACCATCAGTACGCCCGAAACGATGGCGCCCAGATTCGGAATGAAGGCGAGAAGGCCGGTCAAGATTGCCAGCAGTGCAGCCATCGGAACCGCACCAATACCAAACAGTGGCGCCGCCCAGGCCAGCATGATGTAGGTAAACACTGCCTCCACGAGCATGCCGAGCAGACGTCCGGCCATAAGCTGACGCATCGTTTGTCCCATACGGGCTGCCGTTATATAGAAGCGTCCACGGTGTTCGCGTGGCAGCATCCAGGCAATACCACGTTCGTAAAGCTTCGGATCGATGGCGACATAGATGCCGATGACGAGAATCAGGACTATCGTTGCCACGCCACCGGCCAGGCCACTGAGCGCCCGCGTTACCGTGCTGATTCCGCTGCCGATACTGCCTAGATAATCCTGTAAATGGGGTTGGCTGATTTCAAAGCCCTGCTTCTGGGCCCAGTCGATAAGTTCACCCACCTGACGTTCGATAATGGCCGGGAACTGGGCCGCTTCCTGCGAAATCGTCGATCCGGCGAAATAGATAAGCCAAACAAGAAACACGACCGTTGCCAACAGCACGATCGCCACCCGCCAAGCGCGGCCGATATTGACGACGCGCCCCAGCAGGCGTGCGCCACCATCGATCATGGAGGCAAACACCATTGCTCCGAAGATCACCAGTAGCGGGCGAGCGATCCATACGGCCAGCGTCACTGCGCCCACCACGGCAACCCAGACTATCGCACGCGATATTTCGTGACGAATCCGAGGATCGTTTATACGTGAAGGGCTGGTGCCGAGGTCCTGGTCGTCGAAATCCTGCGCCTTATCGGCCATGCGCGCCCCCTAATGGTATTTGACCTTAGCGCTCGGAAGCGGGTTTTCGTTCCGCAATGGCTGGGCGCAACGTTGACCAAGCACGTCCTTCGCGCAGGCTCGTCCACCAGCTGATCGGATTCAGCGTGGTTGTCCCGTCGAGCGAGAAGGTGATGAATTCCGCGCGTCCGCCGATATTTTCCAGCGGGATCGGGCCGAGCAGACCCTGCGGATGATTCAGTTCGCGGCTGTCGGCCGAATGATCTCGATTGTCCCCCATCACGAACACATGATCGTCGGGAACGGTGATTTCGGAGAAATTGTCGAGTTCCTGATTCTGGTGGTCGATAATCAGGTAGGTCGCCCCATTGGGCAGCGTTTCGCGCATCACGGGAACGCGGCAGATACCCTTGCCTGAAGCATTCGTGGCGCGGAAATCGTCGAAGCCGAAACCGTCGCAGCGCGAATTTGCATCGAGCGGCAGGGCGATGGCCGGTTCTACCTTCTGTTCCACAGGCTTGCCATTGAGAATGATCTGGCCGTTACGAACCGCGATCCGGTCACCCGGAAGAGCGACGACGCGCTTGATGTAATCTTCGTCTCGTTCCGGATGGACGGGGATGACGATGTCGCCATATTCCGGTGTCGATCCGAAGAGGCGCCATTTACCGCGCGGGGCGAGGTGGAAGCTGATGGAAGACCAGTTCCAGCCATAGGGATATTTGCTCACCACCAGCCGATCGCCGACCAGTAGGTTCGGCATCATTGATTCCGACGGAATATAGAATGGCTTGGCCACAAAACTGTGGAAGGCGAAAACAGCCAGCAACATCAGGGCAAGGCCGCGGATTTCCGCGATCCAATCGACCTTCTCGTCGGCTTTCTTTTTTGTATCGGTGTTCTTGTTCACTGCCGGTGTGCCGGTGGTCACTTGGGTAAGGCCTCGATGATGACGTAGGCCTGGGCCCATGGATGATCGTCGGTAAGCGTGAGATGGATGCGCGCTTCATGGCCTTCCGGCACCAATTCCGCAAGCACGATTGCAGCACCGCCCGTCAGTGCGAGTGTGGGAGCGCCCGACCTGGCATTCACCACGCCGATGTCTTTCATGAACACGCCGCGGCGAAAGCCGGTGCCGACTGCCTTGGAAAACGCTTCCTTGGCGGCGAAGCGCTTGGCGTAAGTGCCGGCAATGGTGAAGGGTCGGCGGTGTGCCTTGGCCTGCTCGACCTCGGTAAAGACGCGATTCTCGAACCTTTCGCCGAAGCGATTGAGTGAATTCTGGATCCGCTCGATATTACAGAGATCAGAGCCGAGGCCAATAATCATGCGCGGCCCTCGTCCATCAGATTGCGCATCCGACGCACGGCCGCTTCGAGGCCGACGAATACGGCCTCGCCTACGAGATAGTGGCCGATGTTGAGCTCGGCGAGTTCGGGTATGGCGGCAATCGGCTTCACGTTTTCATAGGTCAGGCCATGGCCGGCATGCGGTTCGATCCCCATGTCGCGCGCCAGCTTCGACATCGTTTTGATACGTTCGAGCTCGCGTTCCTCGCGCTCAGCATCGCCATCAAGGCCAGCATGCGCATACTCGCCTGTGTGAAATTCGACCACCGGCACCCGCAGGCGCTGCGCGGCGTCAAGTTGGCGCTCGTTAGCTTCGACGAATAAAGACACGCGAATGCCATTATCCGCCAGTTTCCAGACGATCGGGGCCAGTTGATTATGGAGCCCGGCTGCGTCGAGCCCGCCTTCGGTCGTCCGCTCTTCGCGCTTTTCCGGTACGATGCAGGCCGCATGAGGTTTGTGGGCGAGGGCAATCGCCAGCATTTCCTCGGTTGCCGCCATTTCAAGGTTCAATGGCAGGTCGGTCGCGTGCTGTATGCGCTCCAGATCGGCATCGCGGATATGGCGGCGATCTTCGCGCAGGTGGGCGGTAATGCCGTCGCCGCCGACTTTCGCCACGATCTCGGCTGCGCGGACGGGATCGGGATGGTCCCCCCCGCGCGCGTTGCGGATGGTCGCCACGTGGTCGATATTGACGCCCAGTCTCAGGCGAGCGGGATGCGGCTGCTCGGTCAAGCTGCCCTGCTTCCCGGCTTGCTCACCGGAATTGCGGCCAGCTCTGCCGGGATATCGTCTTCGGCATAGGTCGGGAAATTGATGTCCACCAACGGATAGAAGGGGACACCGAGATCGGCTTCGCCATTGGAACGGTCGACCAGAGCGACTTCGGCGATCACCGTACCGCCTTCACGCTTCACTGCCGCTATGGCCTCGCGGCTGGACAGGCCGGTGGTGACTACGTCTTCGACCATCAGGACTTTGGCGCCCGGCTGCAGGCGGAAACCCCGGCGCAGGTGGAATTTACCGTCTGGCCGTTCGAGGAACATCGCATCCTTGCCCAGCGCCCGCCCCATTTCCTGTCCGACGATAATACCGCCCATTGCCGGACTGATCACAACGTCGATTTGATTTCGAATGTCGCGCGGGATCTTCTGGGTAAGGGCGAAGGCGAGGCGTCCCGCTCGTTCCGCATTCATCAACACGCGCGCGCATTGAAGATAATGCCCACTGTGCCGTCCGCTGGACAGTTTGAAATGGCCTTCGAGCAGAGCTTCGCTGGCGCGGAATTCGGAGAGAATTTCTTCGTCGGTCATGATGCTGGCGTCCAAAGCGCCTCGGGCACATTTTCGCAAGAGGCAAAGCCCAGTTCACATTTTTATCCTCCACCCGCTTGAGGCAAGCGCGATCCCTGCCTATAGGGCGAACGCAACCGGGCCCTCGGAGGGGCGCGTCTTGCCGTGCACGCGAGATTCGCGAAGTATGGCAGGCCCGGAACGAGACACGACACGAAAGAGTGCCAAGACGATGAAAATTCTCGGCTCCCTCAACGGGTTCCACCGGATTGTCGCCAGCCTGGTAATGGCTGCGATGCTGGCTTTCGGCGCGCAGGGCGCTATGGCGCAGGACACTGCCGAATCTGCAGTGGCAGAACAGACAGAAACGCTTGATCCGGCTGACGCAGCCGAAGCATCTAGTGAAGATGTCGGTCCGGGTTCGGGTGCCTATACCCCGATGAAGCCCACCGAAGGCAAGGGTATGCCGATTGCGAAGGCGATCAATGTCCAGGACCAGTATTCGCCGATTGGGCATCAGGCAAATGCCCTTCATACCGGCCTTGTCTGGGTAATGGTACTGATCAGCGTTTTTGTTCTCATTCTGGTCGCTTGGGTCGTTATCAAGTTTAATCGACGTTCCAACCCAGTCCCGTCGAAGAATAGCCACAATACGTTGATCGAAGTGATCTGGACCGTCGTTCCGGCATTGATCCTGCTCGGTATCGCAGTTCCGTCGATCGGTCTTCTGAGCGCGCAATACAAGTCGCCCCCGAAAGACGCGATTACCGTGAAGGCGATCGGTTATCAGTGGTACTGGGGTTACGCCTATCCGGACAATGGCGATTTCGAAGTTGTTTCGAACATGCTGACCAAGGAAGAAGCGGATGCGCGCGGTGAGCCACACCAATTGGCGGTCGACAACCGCATGGTCGTCCCAGCCGGTGTGCCGATTCGCCTTCAGACCACTGCAGCTGACGTGATCCACTCCTTCGCTGTGCCGAGCCTCTGGTTCAAGCTGGACGCCGTACCCGGGCGTCTGAACGAAAAGCTGCTCTTCATCGACGAGCCCGGCGTTTATTATGGCCAGTGTTCCGAGCTTTGCGGGGTGCGTCACGGCTACATGCCGATCGCTATCGAAGCGCTGCCGATGGATCAGTACAATGCTTGGGTTCTGGCTCAGGGTGGCACCATTGCCGGTGCCGAAGAGGAAGGTGTGGATGCGGAACCTGCTGCGGCTCCGCTGCAGCAGCCCGAAAGTGCCACGCCTGGCGCTCCGGGTGCAGGCGCTGCTCCTGTCGCACCTACCGCTTAAGATTTACGATTAGCTCGAGAGTATAGCACGATGGCTACTACCGCCGACCACTTCGAGGCCCACCACGAAGGCCACGCGCATCACGATGCCGACCACAAGCCAGGCTTCTTCGCGCGCTGGTTCATGTCCACAAACCACAAGGACATCGGTACGCTGTATCTGATCTTCGCGATCTTCGCGGGTATTGTCGGTGGCGCAATTTCGGGCATCATGCGGATGGAACTGGCTGAGCCGGGTATCCAGTATCTGCAGTTCTGGGCCGAACTCATGGGCGGCAATGGGGACTTCGATACCTCGCTGCACATGTGGAACGTGTTCATCACTGCCCACGGTCTGATCATGGTGTTCTTCATGGTCATGCCAGCAATGATCGGTGGCTTTGGTAACTGGTTCGTGCCTATCATGATCGGTGCGCCGGACATGGCATTCCCGCGCATGAACAACATTTCTTTTTGGCTGACCGTGGCTGGCTTCTGCTCGCTGATGTTCTCGCTCTTCGTACCCGGTGGTACGGGACCGGGTGCAGGTACGGGCTGGACCGTTTACGCGCCGCTTTCGACGACTGGCTCGCAAGGTCCTGCGGTCGACTTCGCGATCTTCTCGCTGCACCTTGCCGGTGCTGGTTCGATCCTTGGTGCAACCAACTTCATCACCACCATCTTCAACATGCGTGCGCCGGGTATGACCCTGCACAAAATGCCGTTGTTCGTATGGTCGGTGCTGGTTACCGCCTTCCTGCTGCTGCTCGCGCTGCCGGTTCTGGCTGCGGCGATCACCATGCTGATCACCGACCGTAACTTCGGCACTACCTTCTTCGATCCTGCCGGCGGTGGCGACCCGATCCTGTATCAGCACCTGTTCTGGTTCTTCGGTCACCCCGAAGTATACATCATGATCCTGCCCGGCTTCGGCATGATTTCGCAGATCGTTTCGACCTTCAGCCGCAAGCCCGTATTCGGCTATCTTGGCATGGCCTACGCCATGGTCGCGATCGGTGTTGTCGGCTTCGTCGTGTGGGCACACCACATGTACACCGTCGGTCTGGACGTGAACACGAAGATGTATTTCACCGCGGCGACTATGGTCATTGCAGTTCCGACCGGCGTGAAGATCTTCAGCTGGATTGCAACGATGTGGGGTGGCTCGATCAGCTTCAAGTCGCCTATGGTCTGGGCGATCGGGATGATCTTCCTCTTCACCGTGGGTGGTGTGACCGGTGTCTATCTGGCCAATGGCGGCGTGGATGACGTGGTGCACGATACCTACTTCGTGGTCGCGCACTTCCACTACGTACTGTCGATGGGTGCCGTCTTCTCGCTCTTCGCAGGGTTCTACTACTGGTTCCCGAAGATGAGCGGCCGGATGCACTCCGAACTGCTGGCTCACCTGCACTTCTGGGGCTTCTTCATCGGCGTGAACCTGATCTTCTTCCCGCAGCACTTCCTGGGTCTGCAGGGTATGCCGCGCCGCTATCCGGACTACGCTGACGCTTACACCTACTGGAACGAGATCAGCTCGCTCGGCTACGAAATCATGGCCGGTTCGATGATCTTCTTCTTTGCCAACCTTGTGTACGCCTTCGTGGCAGGCAAGAAGGCTCCGGCGAACTACTGGGGTGAAGGGGCAACGACACTCGAGTGGACTTTGTCGAGCCCGCCGCCGTTCCACCAATTCAGCGAGCTGCCGGTAATCGAGGAACACCACACCTCGGACGACCACATCAGCGGTGCCAAGCCCGCCTGATCCACGGTTTAAAGTCTGGACATGAAAGAGCGGCCGGTCCCATGATGGACCGGCCGTTTTCATATGCGGCAGGGAGAGATCAATTGCGTGAAATGCGGACTATCGACACAGGCGAGGTCAGCCTGCACTGTGCGATTGAAGGCGAAGGGCCGCTGGTCATTATGGTGCACGGCTTTCCTGAAAGCTGGTACAGCTGGCGGCACCAGATAGGCCCCATCGCGGATGCCGGCTTTACCGCCTGTGCGATAGATGTGCGTGGCTACGGCGGATCGGACAAACCGCATGAAATTGAGGCTTATTCGATGGAGCGAATCGTCGGCGATCTGGTTGGGTTGCGGAAAGCCCTCTCGCCCGATGCACCGGCTGTTCTGATCGGCCATGACTGGGGCGCCCCCATCGTATGGAATTCGGCGCTGACCCATCCTGAGCGTTTCAGGGCAGTGGCAGCAATGTCTGTACCCTTCGCCGGCGTTCCGAGCCGGCCGTTCACCGAAGTATTCCGCGAACATTTCACCTCGAAGGGGCGGTTCTTCTACCAGGAATATTTCCAGGAACCCGGTGTTGCAGAAGCGGAAGCGGAACAGGACCCGCGCGACTGGGTGGCCCGCATGATGTATTCGATCAGCGGTGACGTGCCTCCGGGGGAATATTGGGACAAGCCGCTGGGTGCGACTTTCCTGCAAGACCTTCCCGATCCGGCACCAGTCGCCTGGCTTACCGAAGATGATCTCGATTTCTACGAAGCGGAATTCAAGGCATCGGGTTTTCGTGGCCCGCTCAACCGTTATCGCAATCACGAGGCTGACTATGAGTGGCTGCAAGGGTGGGCGGGAAAGCAGATTGAACAGCCTGCGCTGTTCATCGGCGGCACGCGCGACCCTGCGACTTTCCTGTTTGGAGCGGTTGAAGATCCGGTGGCGCTGGTCAAGATGTTCGTACCCAATGTCGAAGGTCACATACTGGAGGGGGTTGGTCATTGGACCCAGCAGGAAAGGCCCGAGGAAGTGAATCGCATCCTGATTGACTGGCTAAAGCGGCTGTGACGCCCTATAGGCCGCTTGATTCTATGACCCAGACTGTTCCCTCCCAGCTGCCAGCGGAATGGCGCGACTTCTTTGCGCTTACCAAGCCGCGCGTGATGAGCTTGGTGATTTTCACGGGCCTTTGCGGCTTGCTGGCTGCACCGGGTCACATCCATCCGGTGCTGGGATTTACCGCGATTCTTTGCATCGCTCTGGGTGCGGGCGGATCTGGTGCCCTTAACCAGTGGTGGGAAGCAGAAATCGACGCAGGTATGAAGCGTACTGCTGCAAGGCCGCTTCCTGCAGGTCGGATGAACCCCACCGACGCGCGTGATTTCGGGGTACTCATATCTGCGGCATCGGTGATGATTATGGGGCTGGCTGTGAATTGGCTCGCTGCCACGATCCTCGCGCTGTCGATATTCTATTATACTGTAATATATACAATATGGCTCAAACCGCGCACGCCGCAGAACATTGTTATCGGTGGCGGGGCTGGGGCCTTCCCGCCAGTGATCGGCTGGGTTGCAGTGACTGGGGACATCACGCTGATGCCGGTGTTGCTGTTCCTGATCATCTTCATTTGGACGCCGCCCCATTTCTGGGCCCTGGCGCTGTTTGTTAAGACCGATTACGCGAATGTCGGTATTCCGATGATGCCCGTCGTGCGGGGCGAAACGTCCACCCGTCGTCAAATCCTTGCATATTCCGTACTGCTGGTGCCGATTGCAGCCGCCCCGTGGTTCATCGGTGGGACGGGCTATGTGTATGGTGTCGCCTCGCTTGCGCTGTCACTTGCCTTTCTTGCGCTTTCTGTTCCCGTCGCTTTCCGCCAGACAGAGGAAAACGACACCATGAAACCCGAGAAACGCCTTTTTGCATTTAGCATTCTCTATCTTTTTGCGCTGTTCGCCTTGCTGGTGGTGGACAGGGTAATGGCAAATCTGGGATGGATCGCATGACCCCCGAAGAAGAAACCGAATTCAAACGTCGTCAGAAAAGCCGTAATCTGGTGCTTGGGGGTGTCCTTATCTTCCTGGCGATCCTGTTCTATGTGATCACCATCGCGCGAATGTGAGGGCTGAGATGACGACTGCCACGCTTGAATCCCGCAAAAACCGCACTGCGCTGTTCGCGTTTCTGGGCGCGCTCGCTATGCTTGGTCTCGGCTATGCAGCGGTACCGCTTTATCAGCTATTCTGCCAGGTTACCGGGTTTGGCGGCACGACGCAGCGCGCAAGCGAAAGCGATGCAGCAATGGCCGAACGTATTGGTGCAAGTGCCGGTGGAAAAACCATTTCGATCCGTTTCGATGGCACCACGGCGAATGATGTTCCGTGGAATTTCCGCCCCGAGCAGGTGACCGACACCGTGACGATTGGTCAGCGCGACATGGCGATCTTTCTTGCGAAAAACAATTCGAACAAGCGGATAAAGGGAACGGCGACCTTCAATGTCGAACCCCAGCAGGCCGGGGCGTATTTCAACAAGATCCAGTGCTTCTGTTTTACCGAACAGGTGCTTGAGCCGGGTCAGGAAGTGCGCATGCCGGTGCTTTATTATGTCGATCCCAAGGCTCTCGACGATCCCAATATGGACGGCGTGGAGCAGATCACGCTATCCTATACTTTCCACCGGGCTCTGGATTCTGCAGAGTAGCCCCTAGACCCGCGCGCTTCGGCGCATTAAGGGCACCCGCAAAGTGAAACGCAGGACGCGAGTACAATGGCTGGCAACGTCAATCACGACTATCACATTCTCGAACCCGACATCTGGCCGTTCGTCGGCTCTTTGTCGGCACTGGTGTTCACCAGTGGCATGGTGCTTTACATGCACGACATGGCGAACGGCCACCTCGTGCTTGGTCTTGGCATTGCAGGCCTGATCGCGACCTTCTTCAGCTGGTTTGCGAACATTGTGAAGGAAGCGCAGCGCGGCGATCACACGCCTGTCGTGCAGTTGCACATGCGTTACGGTATGATCTTGTTCATCGCGTCTGAAGTCATGTTCTTCGTCGGCTGGTTTTGGAGCTGGTTCGATTTCGCCCTGTTCCCAAGCGAGATTTCCGATGTTGTTGGCGGTGTTTTCCCGCCGGTGGCGATCGAAGCGGTCATCGATCCGTTCAGCCTGCCGTTGCTCAACACGCTGATCCTGCTTTGTTCTGGTACTACGGTTACCTGGGCGCACCATTCGCTTATCCACGGCGATCGCGAAGGGCTGAAGAAGGGCTTGTGGTTGACTATTTTGCTCGGTGCGCTGTTCACCGCTATCCAGGCATATGAATACATCCACGCGCCGTTCGCATTCGGTGGCAACACCTATAGCTCTGCCTTCTATATGGCGACAGGCTTCCACGGCTTCCACGTGCTGGTCGGCACGATCTTCCTGATCGTCTGCCTTGTTCGGACTTACAAGGGCCACTTCACTCCACGTCAGCATTTCGGTTTCGAAGCGGCAGCGTGGTACTGGCACTTCGTCGACGTGGTCTGGCTGTTCCTGTTCGTAACCGTTTACGTCTGGGGTGGTTGGGGCGCTGCCGTCCACTGATGATGGCGGTAAAACCGGAAACGAAAGAAGGGCAGCCCGGACTTTCCGAGGCTGCCCTTCTCGGTTCAAGCGCTAACGATATACTCAAAGCGATCACCTCCGGCGGTGTTGCTTTTGCTAGGGAGTGATTACCGGGATGAAGCCCACGAAGCAGGGAACTGAGATTTGATGCGTGTTCCGGTTGTGCCTACCCTTATTGTAGCGGCGGCAATTGCGACCATGGTCGCCCTCGGCTTCTGGCAGTTGGGGCGAATGGAAGAAAAGGAAGCGATGATCGCACATGCCGATCAGTCGCTGTCGATTCCGGCTGAGGTAGGGTATCCGAGCAACCCTGATGGAGTCGAGCAGGCTCTTTATCGCCGTAGCCGTGTGGAATGTGTTCGCGTCGATGACATCACGACCGTGGCCGGGACCAGCCTGCGAGGAGAAAAAGGCGTCGCCCAGCGGGCAAGCTGCGTATTGGCAGATGGTCGGAGTGTGAAGGTCGATCTAGGCTTTTCGCGTAATCCGGCCCCGGTGACCTGGGCGGGGGGCACGGTGCGCGGCACAATCGCGCCTGGCGGAAAAATTGTGGCAACTGAGAAGATTGCAGGTCTGGAACGCCTTGCGCCTCCCGATCCCCGTGATCTTCCGAATAACCATCTCGCCTATGCAGGACAGTGGTTCTTTTTCGCGCTAACGGCGCTGGTGATTTACATTTTGGCGTTACGGCGAACAGCGGCGCGGGCTAGGGCGGATTAAAGAGCCGCTTGCTTGCCCCCTCACGCGAGCGGCGCTAACCGCCGGAGACCATGAAATATGTCTCTACCCGCGGCAGCGCCCCTGCTCTCGACTTTGCCGACGTCACTCTTGCCGGTCTCGCCAGCGATGGCGGTCTCTACGTGCCGGACCACTGGCCGCGGTTCTCGACCAATGAAATCGGCGATATGCGCGGCTTGCCGTATGCTGAACTTGCGGCGCGGGTCATGCAGCCTTTTGTTGGCGACAGTTTGACACCTGAAAGGCTGCGCGAACTGACCGCCAAGGCGTATAGTCGCTTTGCCCATCCCGCGGTGACGCCGTTGACGCAACTGGACGAGCGGCAATGGCTGCTGGAGCTGTTTCATGGCCCGACGTTGGCGTTCAAGGACGTAGCGTTGCAGATGCTGGGGCTGCTTTTCGAAGAGTTTCTTGCGCGCGAAGATGGCAGCCTGACAATTGTGGGCGCAACCAGCGGCGATACAGGGAGTGCCGCGATCGACGCTGTTGCCGGGCTCGACCGGGTCGAGATATTTATGCTTCACCCCAAAGGCCGGGTGAGCGATGTCCAGCGCCGCCAGATGACCACGGTGCGCGCGCCCAATATCCATAACATCGCCATCGAAGGCTCTTTTGATGATGCGCAGGCGATGGTGAAACGGATATTCTCCGACGAGAGCGTTACGGCGACGCACCGGATCGGCGCAGTCAATTCGATCAATTGGGCACGGCTGATGGCGCAGGTGGTCTATTACTTCGGCGCCTCGCTCCAATTGGGTGGGCCGGAGCGTAAACTGGCCTTCAGCGTCCCGACCGGCAATTTCGGTGACGTCTTTGCCGGCCATGTCGCTGCGCGTATGGGCTTGCCGGTAGAGCGGCTGATTGTGGCCACAAACACCAACGATATTCTGCACAGAGCCTTGTCGAACGGCGATTACTCGACCGGAACGGTTACCCCGACCTCCGCGCCGAGCATGGACATTCAGGTGAGCTCCAATTTCGAACGGTTGTTATTCGATGTCGGCGGCCGTGACGGGCTTGCGCTGGCAGGCCAGATGCGCGGGTTCGAAACGAGCAGGGCGATGCAGCTGACCGATGCGCAGCGCGACGGAGCTGGTGCGTTGTTCACCAGCATGCGCGCCGACGAGAACGACATGGCGCGTGCGATGCGCTGGGCATGCGAAGATTGTGCTGAGATCGTCGACCCGCATACCGCGATCGGCTTGCATGCAGCGCGCGCGGTGGAGCTTCCTCACAACGTGCCGGTCGTCACGCTGGCGACGGCGCACCCGGCGAAATTCCCCGATGCGGTAGAGCGGTCAACTGGCAAGCGGCCCGCCTTGCCCACGCGCGTAGGTGATCTGTTCGCCCGCGAAGAGGCGTATACCGAACTTCCCGGTACCTATGAGTCTGTACGCCAGCATATTCTGAGCTGCGCTTCCTGATGGCGGAGCTGGTCCGCCATCCCGCATTGATGGTCGGTGAGGGCTGGGATGCCTATCGCCTGCTCGACAGCGGTAATGGTCGCAAATTCGAAGAATACGGCCCCTATCGCTTCATCCGGCCCGAACCGCAGGCTATGTGGTCCCCTCGGCTCGACGCGTGGGACGCGCACGGCGAATTCGTGCCCGGTAGCGACGAGGATGGTGGTGGCCGCTGGCACTATGCCAAACAGGTGCCCGACGAAGGCTGGGAACTTGGATGGGGCGACGAAGCGCGTTTCACGGCCCAATGCACCCCCTTCCGCCACTTGGGCTTTTTCCCCGATATGGCACCGGTCTGGAACTGGATGGGCGAACAGTTGGGCGATACCCGTGATGCCGAGACGATGAATTTGTTCGGCTATACCGGAGTCGGCACACAAGCGCTGAGCCGGTTTGGCCGTGTTACCCATGTCGATGCGAGTAAAAAATCAGTCGCGCAGGCGCGCGAAAATGCCGTGCTTGCGGGACTGGATGATCGCCCGATCCGTTGGTTGGTCGAAGATGCGATGAAATATACCGCGCGCGAGGTGCGGCGTGGGCGACGGTACGACGGGATCATTCTCGATCCGCCGAAATTCGGCCGTGGTCCCGATGGTGAGGTATGGCGGTTGGAAGAGGGGCTGCCGGGCCTTGTTTCAGATTGCCGCGAGTTGCTTGATGCGGATAGTCGCTTTCTCTTCCTTACCGTTTACGCCGTGCGGATGAGCAGCCTGGCACTGGGCGGCCTGCTGGAGGAAATATTTGCCGGCTTGCCCGGCAAAATCGAACACGGAGATCTGGCCGTGCAGGAAACTGTCGCTGAGCCGGCCGGGAGTGGCCGGGCAGGGCGGCTGCTACCGACCGCGATCTTCGCGCGCTGGTCTAATCCGCGCTAGGAGACACGCCCATGAACGATTCGCTGATTCTCGAAGTGGCTGAGTTCGAGCACGATGTGCTGACCGGTATTTATTCGGAAGAAACCGGCCGCCCGCAGCCGCTCCGCTTTACTATTCAGGTGCGGATGAAGCCACTGCGCCATTACGAGCCTGACACGCCGCTCGACGATTCGAAGAATTACATGGATTTGAAATTCGCAGCTTCCGAGGCCTTGCCCGAAGGCGTGCATTTCAAGCTTATCGAAGCGGTGGCCGATCACGTGTGTGAGACGCTGTTCCTGCAGGACCGGCGAATCGAGGCCGTGACCGTGAAAATCGTCAAGCTGGCGATTGCCGAGGCGGGCGAGCAGATCGGCATCACGCTCCACCGAGAGCGACGCGAATGAAGCGTATTGCGGTCGACGGTCTCCCGGATGATCCGCTCGCTGCAGTAGGCGAGTTCCATCAGCACTGGATGGGCCATGTTGAAGAGGCTTTGGACGGGGGCGAGGATGTGATGCTGCTTCTCCCGCCTGCCGATCACACTCACCGTGAATGGCGGCTGGCGGTCGTTATCGGGCTGGCGCGCAAGCACTCACCGCGCCGAATCAACATGGTTGCCGGTGATGGCGATGCGGTGGATGCGACCGAAAGTTATCTTGCCACTGCTCCCGGTATTACCGGGCAATATCTGGAAACTTGACCATGGGTGTGCGCATCCTCTTCCTGGGCCCATTGAGCGATCTTGCTGGTGCAGATGATCGCGAAGTCACCGCTCCTCTGGATTGGGCGGGCTTGTTGGCCGAAGTCGGCCCCGATATTTCGAGGGAGTTGGGCGAAGCGCGGGTAAATGTGGCTTGCGGCGGTAAGGTGGTGGCCGACAAAACCACTCTCAATGCCCAAGATGGCGACGAGGTCGCTCTTTTGCCACCGGTCAGCGGTGGCTAGGCTTACCGTTTCGGTTCCGCTCGATGTGCGGCTGCTTGATCGAGGACTTTCGGTGGGCGAAGCGCTGGCGGCTTTTAACGCCATTCACGGCGATGCGGGCGGTATCGTGTCCTTTCTAGGGAAGGTGCGTCCCGATGGCGGGGTAAAAGCGCTCGAACTGTCACACTACGATGCGCTAACGCTGCCCGGAATGCAGCACCTTGCAGAACGGGCGCTGGATCGGTTTTCTCTCGCTGGTGCGTTGGTCTGGCATCGGATTGGTGTGATGATTCCTGGCGATGCCATCGTGCTGGTCGCTGCGGCAGCGCGCCATAGGCGCGATGCGTTTCAGGCGACTGATTTTCTGATGGATCACCTCAAATCGGCTGCTTGGCTGTGGAAGCGTGAACGGCGCCGTGATGGCTGGCACTGGATCGAACCGCGTCGGCAGGACCAGGCCGACCTGGCGCGTTGGGGATAATCTGCGCGCGTTGATAAAGATCAAGGACTTCGCATGGTCAGACGGGCACCAAGGCTCCAGCAAAGGAGCAGGCCATGATCAGGCACCTCACCCGCGAACTGATTGTTGACCAGGGGATCATCGGCAAATCGCCAAATTCAACCGACGAAGATGATCGTGGTCTCGTGCTGATCAAGTGGCTGTATATAGCGACGGTTGCCCTGTATCTCGGCTTCCTTGTCGTGATGGCGAGCGGGCTCTCCGTGTCGGGGCCGATCGTTGGCGTGGCCATTTTCGCACTGGCTATCGTGGCAGGGTTAGGCCTGAGAGCCGTTTGGGGCGAATGGCGCTGGATCACTGTTTACGGGACATGACCTGCTTTATCTCTGCTTCGCGGTTCGGACGCGAACTCCGCGAATGCTTATTGTCTGCCATGGCGGGGGCATGGCGACAATGGCGGCGCGGATTTGAGCGATCCGAAAATTGGGGGCGGGCGCGGGGCCGGGGAACCGGTCTCGCGCTTTGCTTTTTTAACGAATCTGCCCGCGTAGCCGTTCAAGAACCAAATCTTCTTCCGCTACCATAGCTATTACCGCATCACGCACTTCGACAATGGCGGATGCATCCTGAGCCTGCACGGTTGCTGCGGTAAAGAGCGTGTCGAGCTCGCCCAGAACGATGGCGGCATTGCTGCGCGCCGAATCGAGATCCGATAGCGCCACCTGCGCCGAGGCCCAGCTATCGCTTCCGATGCTGCTGCCGGATGCAGCCTGAACCCGTCGCTGGGCCGTGGGGACTGCCCGGGTAAATGCGGTATGAGCAGATTGCGCTTCTTCCAGCAGCTTCGCCAGGCCGCTGCCGAGATCGGGGCCGATATCCGTTTCCACCTCCGGCACATAGAGCTGCGGGCCCGGCACGGGTTCGAAGGTGCCTTCCGCACGCTCCACATCGCGCACGGCTAGCGAGGGATAGCGATCTGACGAGGCTGCGCAGCCCGCGAGTAGGAGGGCTGCGAGGGGAAAGGCAAGATGCTTGCAGTTGTTCATCGCCTTCTCCATATCACGCCCGTCGTCCGGCGCCAGCGAGGATGCAAATTTCGTGGCACCGGGCGTTGACTTGGCCCAACCTTTGGCTTAACGGCACGCTTCTTTCCGGGGCTGCCTTGGCGGCCTGACGGGCGCGCCGTTTATTCGCAAGAGTTCGTCTTGTGGGTTAGGGCACAGCAAATTGAACGAGAGACACGTACCATGTTCGCAGTAGTGCGCACGGGCGGCAAGCAGTACCGGGTTGCCGCCGGAGACAAGATCGCGGTTGAGAAGCTTGCTGGCGAAGCTGGCGACACCATCACGCTGGGTGACGTCTTGCTTGCAGGCGAAGGCGAAAAGCTTTCGGATGCCGGCAAGGTTACCGTTTCGGCGGAGATCATCGCGCAGGCGAAGAGCGAGAAGGTCGTCGTCTTCAAGAAGCGTCGTCGGCACAACTATCGCCGCAAGAACGGTCATCGCCAGCAGATGACCCTGCTGCGCATCACCGCAGTTGGCGATTCGAAAGCTGAAAAGAAGGCGGCTCCGAAGAAGGAAGTTGCTCCGAAAGCTGACGCCGGCGAAAAGGCAGCGCCCAAGAAGGCCGCCGCCAAGACCGAAGACAAGAAGTAAGGAGCACGGACGATGGCACATAAGAAAGCAGGCGGTTCATCGCGCAATGGTCGCGATTCAGCCGGTCGACGCCTTGGTGTGAAGAAGTTCGGCAGCGAAAACGTCGTCGCCGGCAACATTATTGTGCGTCAACGCGGCACCAAGTTCTACCCGGGCACCAATGTCGGCATGGGCAAGGACCACACCCTGTTCGCGCTTACCGATGGTATTGTGCGATTCCACAAGGGCAAACTCGACCGTAAATTCGTCTCGGTCGATATGATGGCTGAAGCCGCGGAATAACCGGACGCTCCGATAACGGGATCGTCCAAACGGGACGGTCCCAGCCGGGTCCATGATCCGGCAACCGAAGAGGGAGATGGGACCAGCCCGTCTCCCTCTTGTCGTTTCTCCCTCTTCAATTTCGTTGGCGAAATATCCTTTCGCCGCCACGCAATTGTCACGCGTCCGGCCTAGGAGCCCGGAGCGTGGAGATACGGGGAGAATACCGATGTTCCATGTTACCGAGAGGCTGCTGCTGCGGCCGGCCTGGCCGGAAGATGCCGGTGCATTGCTGCGCGGAATCGCCGATGAAGGCGTTGTGCGCAACCTTGCCCGCGCGCCTTGGCCCTATCTCCCCCAACATGCGCAAGAATTCGTTATGCGAGACATGGACCCGTTCTATCCGCGCTTCCTGATTACCCTGCCGACTTCGACAGGGTCGGAAATCGTCGGCTGCATTGGGATCGATCCGAACAAATTCGGCGAAACAGAGCTGGGATACTGGATTGCCCGCCCCTACTGGGGGCGCGGATTTGCCAGTGAAGCCGGACTTGGCATGCTTGAGGTGGCTCGTCTGCTTGGCCATCAGCGGATCGCGGCAGGACACTTCACCGATAATCCGGCATCGGGTAAGGTTCTGCGCAAAATTGGCTTCATGCCAACGGGCAAGGTGGTGCTGCGTCACAGCAGGGGGCGGGGCGACGACGCGCCCTGCGCCCTATACCGGCTTGATCTTTCGGACGAGACGCAAAGGCCCCTGCGGGCGGCGTGACCCATAAAAAAGGCCCCACGATCATTTCGTGGGGCCCTTATCAGACTGAAAGCGGGGAGATGTTTATTCCGCTGGCATCAGGGCGTCTGTGAAATCGCCCTCATATTTCCCCAGAAGCGCACGATCATCGTGATCCCACGGATGGAATCCGGGTTTGAAATAGCTCAGCCAGGCAGGGAAAATGCGACGTACCACGCCCGGTTTAACGGTGAGATATTTGAACAGGTTCCATTTGGCCTTCCAGCCGGTGATGCCGTCCTGCGCCAGAAGATCGAGCGTATCGACCCAGCGATTCTTGAAGAAGTTGTAGCTGACGATGAGCATCATCAGGCTGCGCAGCTTCCAGCGGCGCCAGGGTGTCCAATTGCGCGTTGCGTGCAGATATGTATCGAACGCCACGCCCTTGTGTTCAATTTCTTCGATTGCGTGCCATTCCCACATCTTCCGCACCTCGGTGTCCGCATTTGCGAAATGCTGGGGATTGGCGAGAAATTCATAAGCCATCATCGCGGTATAATGTTCCAGTGCCATGGTCGCGGCAAGGTTGACGATGACCGGTCGATCCTTGGTCAGTGCCAGCATTTCCTCCACACGCTTATCGATTTTCCTGATGTCATAACCGTGCTGTTCGGCAAGGCGGTTGAAAGCGATATGTTCGCGTGTGTGGTTGATTTCCTGTTTCACGAAAGCGCGGATTTCCTGAGCCAGCTTGGGATCGGCACCATCACGGTGCGCCTTTACCGATTCGATGAAAAATGCCTCTCCACGCGGAAAAGTAGCTGACAGGGCATTATGCCAGGCTGTGCCGAAAGCATCGCCTGTCCACCAGCGGCGCGGGGTTGAGCCGCGATTGAACCGCTCGTCACGGACTGTAATGGTCAGATCATCGGGAGTAGGCGCAGCCTTGTGGGCGCTGGCGGTAATGGAAACGGGGGCGTTCATGGGAAGCTCCACAGATTTAACTTACATAAGTGTAAGTAAGTGTTACTGACATGGCTGTCAATATTGCACTGGTAATGGGTTTCACCTCCGCGAAGAATGGGTTAACGCTTGGTTGCATATGGCAACCCGTAAACGATTATCGCCACAGGAATCGCGCCTTGCCGCGCTGGAAGCGGCGCGTGCGCTGCTTCTTGAAACAGGACCGCAATCGGTCACGCTGAAGGCGGTGGGCGCGCGAATCGGACGCACTCACGCCAATCTACTGCATCATTTCGGCTCGGCAGCGGGGCTGCAGAAGGAACTCGCCGGCCATCTTGCGAGAGCGATTTGCGACACGATCATCGATGCCGTTCGGGCGAGTCGGGCAGGCTTGGGATCACCACGAGAAGTGGTTGACCTCGCATTCGACGCCTTTGACAAGGAAGGGGCCGGTGCGCTTGCGAGCTGGATGATTCTGACCGGCAATGAAGATGCGCTGACGCCGATCGTGGAAACCATTCATCAACTGGTTGACGAAATTGCTCCGGAAGAGGCTGCTCACGGGATCGCCCCGATGCAGGTCCATGAAGAAACCCTGGCGCTTGTGCTGATGGCAATGGGCGATGCGCTGATCGGTACGGCGCTGTCGCGTTCGCTGGGACTTCCGGAAACCGCAGCCCGCGACCGCGCGGAACGAATGCTCGTCCGTTCGATGGAAATCAGCCTTCCGAAGGGGTGAGCGATTCGCGCATCCATTCAGGCGCAAGCACCGGATCTATATCGGCAACGCGGAGGTGATCGACTGCCAGTCCAAGGTCGGGATAGGCGGCCTTGCGCCGCTTTTCTTCCGACCGTTCCAGCGGTACGACCACCATTCTCCGGTTGACCTTGCTGCGCCAGTTCATCCGGGCGGTGTTTTCTTGGCCGATATAACAACCCTTGGCAAAGCTGACACCGTGAAGTTCAACCGCATTGGTTTCAAGCCATAGAATATCGCCAAGCTCGGCCCTGCCTTCGGCAACGCCGAGGCCAAGCCGATGGGCCAGCCACGCTTCGTCCGCCGCGGTGTCGCTGTCTTCGATCGGTGCCAGCCAGCGTTGGCCAAGCGCTCCAAGCCGGGGGTCGGTAGCCGCGCCATCACCCATTTCCGGCCGCCAGTGCACGCCGACCTCAGGGTCAACGACGATCGAGATTTTACGGCGCAGACGGTAGAGTGACAGGCGCTTGGCGAGATCTTGCGCTGCTTCCGCTTCGCAGTCGATCAGCAATTCGCCTGTCGGCCCAGGCCAAACGATGAAATCGAACAGGGTCTTGCCCTGAGGTGTCAGCAGCCCGGCATACGCGGGCAGGGTGCCGGTGATATCGTTCGTGACCAGGCCCTGAAGAAAGGACGCGACATCCTCCTCCGCATCTTCGGTCGTCAGGCGTATCACCGCGCGGTTCGTCAGGCGAGTGGCAGTCATTGGTGACAGATAGGCTGCTCGCCGTCATAGGCAACCGTATGGTAGAATCGCTGACAATCCGCCGCCCCGATGACTGGCACCTGCATTTCCGCGACGGCGAAACAATGCGCGCGGTGGTTCCGCACACTGCACGCCAGTTTGGCCGTGCAATCGTGATGCCCAATCTGGTTCCGCCGGTTACGACAGCAGCTCTGGCTGCGGCCTATCGCCAGCGAATTCTGGATGCGGTCCCTACCGGTGTTGAATTCACGCCATTGATGACCGCTTACCTCACCGATGAAACCGATGCGGACGATTTGATGACAGGTCACGCCGATGGTGTGCTGACCGCCGCCAAGCTCTATCCTGCAGGTGCCACAACAAATTCGGCCCATGGGGTCACCGATGTCGCGAACATCATGGCCGTACTTGAGCGGATGGCGGAGATTGGAATGCCCCTGTGTGTTCACGGCGAGGTGACTACACCCGACATTGACATTTTCGATCGCGAAGCCGTGTTCATCGATCGCGTATTGCAGCCGCTTGTCGACCGCTTGCCGACCCTGAAGGTGATTTTCGAACATATCACGACCATGCAGGCGGTGAGCTTCGTCGAAGGCATGGGGGCCAATGTCGCCGCGACGATCACGCCGCAGCATCTTCATATCAACCGCAACGATATTCTCGTGGGCGGCATTCGGCCCCATATGTACTGTCTGCCGGTGGCCAAGCGTGAACAGCATAGGCTTGCCTTGCGGGGGGCGGCGACCAGCGGTTCGCCCAAATACTTCCTGGGCACGGACAGCGCACCTCACCACCGCCATGCGAAGGAAAGCGATTGTGGTTGCGCCGGGATCTTCAACGCCCCTTTCGCGCTCGAAAGCTATATCCAGGTTTTTGAGGATGAAGGGGCGCTGGATCATTTCGAAGCCTTTGCCAGCCTTAATGGACCTTTATTCTACGGCATGGAGCCCAATGAAGAGCGCATCACCCTGGAGAAGGCACCGATCTGTGTCCCGGTAGAAGTCGACGGCGGCGAGGCGTCTATTGTGCCGTTCCACGCGGGCGAGACGCTTTGCTGGCGGCTGGCTTCCTAGACCGCGCAACAAGGTCCCAAATAAATATCGCCGCAGCCAGCCAGATGCAGGCAAAACAGGCGATTTCCGCAGGGTGAAGTGGCTTGTCGAATACGGTCAGGCCCAGAATGAAGACGATGCTTGGTGCGAGAAACTGGATGAACCCCAGTGTCGAATAAGGCAGCTTGCGTGCGGCGATGGCGAATAACAGTAATGGAACGGCTGTGACTACGCCGCCGAGCATGATTGCAAGGCTGAGATCGGCGGACACGGCGAATGACGACCCTTGCAGCTGCGCATAGTACCAGATGACGCCCACCGAAGGCATTAGCAGAAGCAGCGATTCTATGGTCAGTCCAGGCACCGAGCCGACCTCCACCTGCTTGCGAATAAGCCCGTATGTTCCAAAGGTGAGGGCGAGGGCCAGACTGATCCACAGCGTGGTAAGCGCACCGGCGACCAGCAGCGATACGCCAATCGCGGCTATCCCGACGGCCATCCACTGGGCGCGCGTCAACCGTTCCCCGAGAAGCATTGTGCCGAGCAGCACGTTGACCAAGGGATTTATGTAATAGCCCAGGCTGGCGGCATAAACCTCGCCCTTTTGGATCGCCCATACATAGACCACCCAGTTCACCGCTATCAGAGAGGCACTGAGGGCGAGCCATCCCAAAGTATGGCGGTTCGCGAGGGCGGCGCGCAATTCACGCCCCTGTTTACGGAAAAGGACGATCAGCAGACAAAGCGGCAACGTCCAGATGATCCGCCAGCCGACGAATTCGAACGCCGGGACCGACCGGACGAGAATAAGGTAAAGCGGCAGGAAGCCCCAGATAACATAGGCACCGACCGCTGAGACGAGGCCTGTCCGGTCATGCTGAGCTGGGGTGCTGCTGTCCATTTGACGGCGCTAGGCCGCTTGAAAAATGCCTGCAAGCCTCATTTCGTCGGCCAGGAATGCTCGCTTCGTCGATAATCTGGAATCTGACAGTGACGTTACATTTGGTTCATAATTGCGGGCGTAAAACTTAACGACATCGCCGGAGCCCCTCTCCGCTGGTTCGAAAACAAAAAGGAAGATGCCATGTCGAAACTCTTGAAAACTGCCACCATGGCCATTGCCGCTTCTGGCCTCGCCTTCGCCATGCCGGCGAGCGCCGCCCCTGTCGTTCATCTCAACCCTAACGCGCATGCCGTTGTTACGGGCGATATGACTTTCGAACACAAGCGTGACCGTCGCTATCGCGATTACCGCGGCCGTGACTATCGTGATCGGCGCTATAGCGATCGCTATCAGTCGCGCCCTTATTACATGGGTTATGACCGCAATTACGGCCAGCCCGTCCGCTCCAACACACGCGTTTGGCGCGGTAACGATAACCGCTATTACTGCCGCCGCGATGATGGCACCACCGGTCTCCTGGTCGGCGCGGGCGTTGGCGCTCTGCTTGGCCATGAAGTCGCCGGACGCGGAGATCGTACCCTTGGCGCGATTCTCGGCGGTGCGGCTGGTGCGTTGCTCGGACGTTCGATCGACCGCTCCAACACACGCTGCGGGTAACTATCTTTCGAGTTCCGGCCGTGCCCACCCACGGCCGGAAAACACGGTTCCCACCGAGCCGTGAGGGCGTCGTCCGATCTCCATTCCGGAGACGGGCGGCGCCCTTTCCTGTCGAGGTGGCATGTCCCGCAATGGTGCAGACGCTTTGATCGGGCTGGAATAGCGGACAGCTCCGGCGTTATTCACCGGAATCTTTAAAGCCGAAAGGTCTATAAATGAAAATCCGTCTGCTTTGCGCCGTTCTGCCCTTAGCCCTCATTGCTGGATGCGGGGAAAAGGCCGAAGACAAGGCAGATGCTGATTCCATGGATCCGGCTGCCGAACAGGCTCTCAATGACGAGCTTATGACCGATCCCGACCTGGCGGGCCGCAACGAAGCCAATGCTGCTCTTTCCGGTACCGGCAATGCGGGGATACCGAAGATCGACAAGTCGCCTCGCGCCATAGAAGCTGCGCGCGATCGTGCGGGAGAACTGGTTGGTGGTCGCAGCAACATGGTCTTCGCGCCTGGGGCGAAACCGCTTGGAAGCAATGCCAAGCCAAGCCAGGCGATGGTCGCCGCTGCGCAGGCCGCGGTTTCGCCAGGCGGCGAGAACTGTGGTGACAAGGTTCATTACACCACGGCATGGGCGGCCAAGCTGCCTCCCGCCTTTCCGATCTATCCACGTGCCAATACGCAAGAAGCGGCCGGCACGGACGAAGGGGCATGTTCGCTGCGGGTCGTATCCTTCTTCACCCCGGTTGCCCTGGATGAAGTGCTGGCCTTTTATTACACCCGCGCACGCAGCGCTGGTTACAGCGCAGAACATGTCACCAGCGGTGGTGACAACATCCTTTCAGGCACCAAAGGCGACGCAGCCTATGTGATTTACGGCAAGCGCCTGCGGCAGGGGGTGACCCAGATCGATCTGGTCACCAGTAACTGACCCAAGTCAGTTGCCCCGCATTCCCACGCCGATGCTGGCGCGGGGCTGTTCCATTTCGGTACTGGCAACCGGGTAGGCGCAATAATCCGCAGCGTAGAACGCCGCCGGACGATGGTTGCCGGATAGGCCCACACCACCGAACGGCGCAGCTGAGGAGGCACCATTTGTCGGGCGGTTCCAGTTGACGATTCCGGCGCGGATATCGCTCCAGAATGTTTCGAAATCTTCGGGCCGTCCGCCGATCAGCGATGCCGACAGGCCGTAGCGCGTGTTATTCGCTTCCGTGATCGCTTCCTCGTAATTGGATACACGGATCACCTGAAGCAATGGGCCGAAAAGTTCGATATCGGGCCGTTCCTGAATGTCGGTCGCATCGAGGATGGAGGGTGAAAGGAACGGCAGGCTCTCGTCGGGGCGCTTCATGTGCACGATTGGCCGACCGCCGCGGCTCATCAGCGCAATGAAACTTTCGGACAGGAGGTCCGCCGTATTATTGTCGATCACGCAGCCCATGAAGGGTTGAGGATCAGCGAAAGGTTCGTCGACAATCAGCCTTTCCGTCATGTTTTTCAGGGCAGGCACGATCTTGTCGAACATGGAATCGATGACGATCAGCCGTCTTGCGGCGGTGCAGCGCTGGCCAGCAGTGGTGAAGGCCGATTGTATGATGGTGGCGGCCGCATCCTCGATCTTGGGCGTATCGAGCATGACGATGGGGTTGTTGCCACCCATTTCCAGCGCGACGATCTTGCCCGGATCCGTCGCCAGTTTACGGTTGATAGCTATGCCGGCGCGGGCAGAGCCGGTGAACAGAACCCCGTCCACCATATCGTGTTCGACGAGGCCCTGACCCACTTCGATGCCGCCATGAATGCACTGAACGACATCTTCGGGCACTTTGGCTTCGTGGAAGCAGCGGGTCAGAAATGCCCCGACAGCAGGCGTCTTCTCGCTCGGCTTGAAGATAACGACATTGCCTGCGATCAGCGCTGGAATGATATGGCCATTGGGTAGGTGAGCCGGAAAGTTGTACGGTCCAAGAACCACCATCACGCCGTGCGGCTTGTGCCGCAGTGCAGCCGTGCCCTGCAGCGCGCTGTCCAGCTTCTTCTGGCCGGTCCGTTCGGCATATGCGGTAACTGAAATTTCCACCTTGCCGATGACTGCCTGAACTTCGGTTTGCGCTTCCCACAGCGGCTTGCCAGTTTCCCGTGCGATCAATTCCGCGAAAGCATCCGAATGCTTGCGGACTTCGTTGGCGAACCGGCGCATAAGTTCGATCCTGCGGCCCAAGGGCTCGCGTGCCCAGCTCCGCATTGCCACTCTGGCGCGCTCGACCGCCTCATCGACATTGCCGGAAGTTCCGTGCCAGATTTCACTGCCGGTTGCGGGTTCGGTTGAAACCAGTTCGGTCGCCATGGTGATGTGGTTTTCCTATTTGGGGCGCGAGGTGGTGCCTAAGTGGTCGGTAAGGGGCACGGCGTCAATTCAAGTCCCGCCTTCCGGCGGCGAAATGGCCTCGTGGTGGGGGTAGGTTTCCATGCGCGTCACCCATGCGGCGCAGCGCTGCCACCTTGTTCTGCAGCGGGCCCCAGTCGTCATTCTCGGCAATCGCTGCCCAGATGGCCTCGACCTCGTCGATTAGCATGGATTGGGGGCCGTCGCCGTTCCAGTAATCATGGTTTTCGCCGACCGGCTCGAAGCGTTGTAAAGCTTTGGCCAGTTCGCCTTCTGCGCGTCGACCACCGCGATGCGTAAAGAAGAAATCATCCGGTGCGATACCCCTGGCGGTCATATCTTTTTCGCACGCTGCAATGAGCGCGGCATTGGTTTCAGTGTCTCGGCTTTCGACGCCCAGTCGCCAACACCAGCGCCGCGCGATGGCGTCAATATAGAGCGGACCGAAGCGCTCCATGGCGGCAATCAGAGGCGGCGCATCGGACAGCAAGCGCAAGGCCACGGCGAATTGTCCGCAATTCCAGTGCAGGGCTTCGGGCTGTCTTCCGAACGCATAGAGGCCCTGATGGTCGAAATAGGCGGCAGTGAAGCTGGGATCCCATTTGGGTAGAAAGCGCCAAGGACCGTAATCGAAGCTTTCACCCGAAATGTTCATATTGTCGGTGTTCAGCACGCCGTGAACGAAGCCGGCGACCATCCAGCTTGCTGCAAGATCGGCCATCCGCTCCACCACCATGTGCATCAGCTGGACGGCAGGTTCGTCCCGAGCCGGCGCGTCTTCCGGCGGAGGAGGGCCGGGAAACTGCTTCAGGCAGTAGTCGACCAGTTGTGCCATATGAACGCTTTCTTCCAAGGCCAGCAGGCGCTGAAAAGTGCCGATTCGAATATGTCCATGGCTGAGGCGGGTCATCACGGCGGAGCGGGTCGGGCTGGGCTCGTCGCCGCGCCACAGTTCTTCCCCTGTTTCCACGACACTGAAGGTTCTGGACGTATAGACGCCCAGCGCCTCCAGCATTTCAGTGGCCAGTATTTCACGCACCGCGCCCTTTAGCGTCAGTCGGCCGTCACCCTGTCGGCTCCAGGGGGTCTGTCCCGACCCCTTGCTCCCAAGGTCGAGCAATCGGCCATCCGCATCGCGCAGCTGGGCGAAGAGAAAGCCGCGCCCATCGCCGATTTCCGGATTGTACACGCGGAACTGGTGGCCATGATATCGTAGGGCCAGCGGACGCGGAAGATTGCCTTCCAGCGGTTCGAAGCGCCCGAAATGCCGCTCCCATTCGTCGTTACCCAAGCCTGATAGCCCAATATTTGCAGCGTGACGATCATTGCGGAAACGCAGTTGGGTTTTTGGGAAATCGGCCGGATCGACTGGATCCCCCAGCCATGCGGCCAGGGATTCGATGGGCGTGTCGGGGCGATAGCTCGCGGCTTGCGGTTCGGCTCGCATAAGGCGATAGTGGGCAGCAACCCAGCCTGTTACAAGGGCACCTACGCCAAGCCACCAAGGTTTTCGTCGCCAGACATGGACAACAGTTTTACCGACCGACACTGGCAAAGCGCCGACGGTCTCACCTTGCATTTTCGCGAATATGGCACAGCGAGCGATCGCCCACCGGTGATTTGCCTGCATGGGCTGACTCGCAATGCCCGCGACTTCGAAAATCTTGCACCGCATATCGCCGGGCAGGGCTGGCGAGTGCTCGTCCCGTCAATGCGCGGTCGCGGGGACAGCGATTATGCCGAAGACCCGGACAGCTATCAGGTGGGGACGTACCTGCTCGACCTGCTGGCTTTGCTGGAGGCGGAAAGTATCGACAGTTTCGTCTCCATCGGGACGTCGATGGGCGGCTTGATAACGCTGGTACTTGCTGGGTCGTATCCCGACCGTATCCACGGCGCTGTCCTGAACGATGTGGGGCCGGTCCTGGAAAAGGCGGGTCTGGACGCGATAAAATCCTATGTCGGCCAGGGGCGCAGCTTCCCGACATGGATGCATGCCGCGCGTGCGTTGGAAGAAGTGCACGGCGATGCGTTTCCCGACTATGGCACCGAGGAATGGATCGCCATGGCCAAACGCACGCTGACGCTGTGCAACAATGGCCGCATCGCCTTCGATTACGATATGAAAATTGCTGATCCGATCTTGGATGCCGACGAAGCGGCGGTGCCGCCAGACCTGTGGCCGGCCTTCGATGCTCTGGCGGCCAAGCCGCTTGCTCTCCTGCGCGGCGAGTTATCGCAATTGCTTTCCCCGCAGTCATTCGAAGAAATGCAACGGCGTGCCCCTGCTGCGATCACGGCTATGGTTCCGGGGGTGGGCCACGCGCCCACGTTGGACGAGCCCGAAGCGCGGGCCGCGATAGACGCTTTGCTGGCGCGCTGCGCATGATCCGGGCACGAGGCGGTGTGGTGCCGCATATTCTTCACCTGCATTCCACTTTCGCCCCCGGCGGAAAAGAACTGCGAACGGTTCAGTTGATCAACGCCTTTGGCAAGAAGGCGCGCCATACGATTGTGTCGGGCGAACCTGCGGAACAGGGGGCTGCCGATCGGATAGCCAGAGGTTTGGAAGTCGGAATGCAGCCCGATTTCCCGAGTCTGAAGGGCATGCCCACACCAGGGAGACTTCAGAAGCTGGCAAAGGCCATGAGAGGTTACGACCTCGTCTGCACCTATAACTGGGGGGCGATGGATGCGGTAATGGCACATACGCTGTTCAAGGACCTTCATGGTCTTCCCCCACTGATCCATCATGAGGACGGTTTCGACGAAAGTGAGCTGAAAAAGCTCAAGACCAAAAGGACATGGTATCGCCGGATTGCTCTGGGCAAGGCGTCTGCCCTTGTAGTCCCTTCGGAACGGTTGGAGGAGATCGCGCTGGTCGACTGGCAGCAGCCGCTGGGGAGGGTGAAGCGCATTCCCAACGGGATCGATACCAAAGCCCTGGCCATGCGTCCCAAGAAGGATGCGCTGCGGTTGATCAAGCATCCCGGAGAATTCTGGGTCGGCTCGCTTGCCGGTCTGCGCGCGGTCAAAAACCTGCCCCGGCTTGTGCGTGTATTCAGTGATCTCTCGGATAACTGGCAACTCGTTATTTTGGGAGAAGGGGATACGCGAAACGCCATTCTGGCCGAGGCGGACCGCCTGCAGATCAACCACCGTGTCCACTTGCCGGGCGCCATTGCGGACCCGGCACGGGTCATCGGCCTGTTCGACATTTTCGCACTGTCCAGCGATTCGGAACAGTTTCCGATCTCTGTCGTGGAAGCGATGGCAGCAGGGCTGCCCGTGGTCGCACCTGCAGTCGGGGATATCGCAAACATGGTTTCGCAGCCGAACGCGGAATTCATCGCGCCAGCAGGCAATGAAGAAGAATTGCGGATGGCGTTGGTACAGCTCGCCGGCTCGAAGGATCTGCGCAAGGAGGTTGGCGAGGCGAACAGAGCCAAGGCCGTGGCTGAATTCGACGAGGCGAAGATGGTCGCGACCTATCGCCGGCTTTATTCGAGCGCGATGAAAATTGATCTGTGAAACGTTTCAGCAGCGGTTAACGCAGGGGAGGACAAGCTCTTGTGACCATTGCCCTTGTCCGCGCCTGTCCTTAAAGAGCCGCGCAAACCGTTATCTACCGAGATGGAGCCCGGCCCTGTGGCCCTGACACCCAAAAAAACCGAACTCTCCCGCCAAGACAAGCGCGCCCAGCAGGAAAACGCCCAGCAGGAAGCGCTGATGCGCGAAGTCGACGAGGCTGTGCGCCAAGGCGATGCCGAGGAGTTTCTCGGTAAATGGGGCAAGCCGCTGTTCGGCCTGCTCCTTGCCGGGCTGCTTGCCTTTGGCGGCTATCTCTTCTGGCAGAGCCGTCAGGAAGCCGCGATGGAACGGGATTCCGAAACACTTGTGGGCGCGCTTGATCAGGTGCAGGCTGGCAACGTGGATTCTGCTTATGATGGCTTGGATGAACTGGCCGGGAAAGATGGCAGCGGGGCCAGTGTCGCTGCGGCGATGATGCGGGCAGGCATTGCCCAGCAGCGCGGCGATACCGAAGAAGCCACCAAGATTTTCAAGAGCGTTGCCGCCAATGGCGATGCGGCACCGGCCATGCGTGACCTTGCCCGTCTGCGTGATGTCACCTTGAATTACGACAGCATGAAGAGCGCGGACATCGTGACGCAGCTCAAGCCGCTCGCCACTCCCGGAAACGCCTTCTTTGCCAGCGCGGGCGAACTGGTTGCTCACGCATACCTTGATCAGGGTAAACGGGCCGAAGCTGGCGCGCTGTTCGCGCAGATCGCCAAGGATGAGAACAGCCCCGAATCGGCTCGTTCGCGTGCCCGCCAGATGGCTGGCGTACTGGGCGTGGACGCGATCGAAGATGTCGATGCCGTGCTGCAGGAACAGGGCATAGCTCGAGAAAATCCCGAAGGCGCAGCCGCCACAGCGGCAAACGACTAAGGCAAAGCGCAGCAGCGCCGAAAAGATACGGAACGAGGAAACAGATGAACTGCAACACTATTTCGCGCACGACGCTTGTCGCAGCACTGGCGATCGGCCTCGGCGCTTGCAGTGGCGGACTTTTCGGCGGTGGCGACGGTAAGAAAGTCACCCCTACAACGGGTGACCGCCAACCGATCCTGTCGCGCATCGAAAGCGGCGCCAAGGTAGATCCCGCGCTGGCGGACGTCACAGTTGTCCTGCCTCCGGCGCGCGTCAACGACACTTGGGCTCAGGCTGGAGGAAATGCTGCCAAGTCTTATGGTCATCTTGCCCTGTCCGACACACCCAGCCGGATTTTCACGACAAATGTCGAAGGCGCTTCGCAGCGTCGGCGCCTTGGCGCTTCGCCGGTTATCGGTGGCGGCATGATGTTCGCGGTTGGCGGGGACGGCGTCCTTTCGGCATTCGATGCCCAGACTGGTGCACGCCGGTGGGGCTATAACCCGGATGTCGCAAGCAACCTCAAGCCGTCGGCTTTCGGCGGCGGTGCCAGCTATGATGACGGCAAGGTCTATATGACCGATGGAATTGGCGATGTCGTCGCTCTGAATGCGGCCGATGGTTCGGTGGTCTGGAAGGTGAAACCTTCCGGCCCGCTGCGTGGTTCGCCCACCATCGCCTTCGGTTCGATCTTCGTCATGACACAGGACAACCAGATTTTCGCGCTGAATGCGACGAATGGCGAGGTTCAGTGGCAGGAATCGGGCTCCTCCACTCAGGCCGGCGTGTTTGGGGTTGCCGCACCGGCGGCCGGGCAGGGCACGGTTATCGCAGGATACAGTTCCGGCGAACTGATTGCGCATCGCTATGAAAATGGCCGTACCTTGTGGGCAGATGCGCTCGCCCTCACGTCGATTTCGACGCAGGTGGGGTCCCTGACGGATATCGATGCCGATCCTATCATCGACAATGGCCGGGTCTATGCCCTGGGCCAGGGCGGCCGGATGGCAGCCTATGAACTGGTCAGCGGCCAGCGGATCTGGGAACTCAGTCTTGCAGGTATTTCCACTCCGGCTGTCGCAGGCGAGTGGATCTTTACGCTGACCGACGATGCCCGCCTGCTGGCGATTGCCCGTTCCACCGGCAAGGTGCGCTGGCTGACCCAGTTGCCGCGCTGGCGGAACGAAAAGGACAAGAAGGGCCCGATCTTCTGGTCCGGCCCGGTTCTGGCCGGCGACAACCTCTGGACCGTCAATTCCGAAGGACAGGTCTACCGCGTCAGCGTGACAGAAGGTGCGGCAAGCGAATTCACCGATCTCAAGGAATCGATTTCGCTCGCCCCGGTTGTTGCCAACAATACGCTCTATATTCTCGACGACAGCGGTCGGATCACCGCGTTCCGCTGATTTTCGTGCTAGCATGACCGCTGTGTTAACCAATCGGGTGTAACGAAGGGCGGTCATGATCACGGCGGACCAAGCACCACCCCGAAGGCCAGACAGCGACGTTTCGTCGGCTGTCGGGCTGGTCGGCCTTGTCGGACTGCTTGCTTGGGTGGTCTTTGCGCGTTCATTTCCCGATATCGCCGAGGCCTTCGATCTTGCAGCCCCACGCGAGACCTTGGGGGGGCAGAACTCCGCGCTGGTCGGCCTGCTCGCAGCCGCCCTCCCGATGGCCGCCTGGTCCATTTTCGTCGACAAGGTTCATCTGCGCCCGTCGACAGGGCTTGACTGGTCACTGAGAAATAGCCGCCAACCTGATGGAGATGTAACCCGGGTCAAGCTGGTGGGCCTATGGGCAACTTGGGGGATCATTTCCTGCCTCTATTGCCTGTGCCGCTGGTATTGGGATGGGCAGTATATCTTTGCCATTACTGTGCTCGGCTATGCGGCACTGCCGCTGCTGCTGCTTTCCATTCCTTATATCTTCTGGATCGATCGCGTTCTGGTGAACCAGCGCGATCAGGCTTGGCATTTTGGTGCATTGCTGCTGATGCGACCCGGCTGGAACATCGAAGAAATCAAGAAACACTGGCGCGCCTGGATCATCAAGGCGTTCTTCACCGCGTTCATGATCTCGATCATTCCCTTCGCTTTTCGCACGATTGTGACGGCCGATTTTGCCCAGGTCATGGCCAGGCCGGAACGGGTCGCGCTCACGATCATCGAAGCGATGTTCATGATCGATGTGATGATCGGCACGGTCGGCTATATTGTTACCATGCGCCCGCTCGATGCGCATATCCGATCGGGCAATCCTCTGCTCGGCGGCTGGGTCGCCGCACTGATCTGTTATCCGCCGGTGGTCTGGGGAATTTTGGGCAATGGCAGGGCAATCAGTTATGAGCAGAATACCGCAGGCTGGCTCCACTGGTTCGCAGGGCATGACACGCTGATCGCTTTGTGGGGGGCGCTATTGGTAACTCTGACAGCGGTTTATGCTTGGGCTACATTCGCTTTCGGTCTGCGGTTTTCCAACCTCACCTATCGTGGGGTGCTGACCAACGGCCCCTACCGTTTTACGCGGCACCCGGCCTATATATCGAAGAACCTGTTCTGGTGGTGCGCGGTGCTGCCTTTTCTCGTGACCACTGGGTCTGCGGTAGAGGCGATCCGGAACACCTTCTTCCTGATGGTGGTCAACGGCATTTATTTCTGGCGCGCCAAGACGGAGGAAGCGCACCTCTTGGCGGAAGACGCAAAGTATCGCGAATACCACGCGTGGATGGCCGAGAACGGCCTGATCACGGCACCGCTGACGAAATTGTGGCACCGGTTCCGACCGCGGCCATAGACCGCCCGTAAACAGGGCACATAGCAGGCCGACGCCAAAGATCGTATAACGGCGCTGCGACCCGGCAGTCCGGTGTTCCGTTCTTAGAAGCTGTACTTATAGACCCGGCTGATATCGCCACCCCATTCACCTTGATAGCGATCGAGCAGGACCTGGGCGGGCACTTTGCCGCTGGCGACGATTTCGTCCAGCGTTTCCAGAAAGCCTGTCTCGTTGTCGCCCGAACTGTTGAGCCGTGCCCGCTTGGCAAGGCCGGAACGGGCGATGGGTAGCACTTGTTTAGCTAGATCGCGCAGCGTACCGCCGCCGGGGATTGGCGCATCGAGAGCAAGCCTTGGCACTGCATTGCGCAGTTCCTCGCGCTCTTCCATCGTCCAGTGCTTGACCAGATCCCAGGCGGCGTCGAGCGAACTCTGTTCGTAGAGCAACCCCACCCAGAAGGCGGGAAGGGCGCAGATCCGGCTCCACGGCCCGCCATCCGCCCCGCGCATTTCCAGAAAGCTCTTCAGGCGAACTTCGGGGAACGCGGTCGACAGATGATCCCACCAGTCGCTTTGCGTCGGCTTTTCGCCCGGCAGGACAGACAGATTGCCATCGAGGAAATCGCGGAAGCTGAGGCCCGCGGCGTCGATGTATTTCCCGTCACGGAAGACGAAATACATTGGTACATCGAGCATGTAATCGACCCAGCGTTCATAGCCGAACCCGTCTTCGAACACGAAGGGCAGCATGCCGGTGCGGTGCGGATCCGTATCGCTCCAGATATGGCTGCGATAGGACAGGTAGCCGTTGGGTTTCCCTTCGGTGAAAGGGGAATTGGCGAACAGCGCCGTGGCCAGCGGTTGCAGTGCCAGACTGGTGCGGAACTTGTGTGCCATGTCCGCTTCGCTGGAATAATCGAGATTAACCTGAATCGTGCAGGTACGCAGCATCATGTCGAGGCCGAGACTGCCCACGCGCGGCATGTGCCGCAGCATGATGTCATAGCGCCCCTTGGGCATGATGGGCAGGTCCGCCCGCGTCTTGTCGGGCCACATGCCGAGTCCCAGGAAGCCGACGCCAAACCGTTCGCCCACCTGCTTCACCTGATCGAGATGCCGCCCTGTTTCGGCGCAGGTTTCGTGCAGATTTTCCAACGGCGCACCGGATAGTTCGAGCTGGCCTGCAGGTTCTAGGCTTACCGTGCCATCATCGCCCCGCATGGCGATGACCTTGCCGCCTTCTTCGACCGGTTCCCAGCCGAATTCCTGCAAACTCAGCAGGATATCCCGGATACCGCCGGGCTCGTCATAGGAGGGGGCCTTGAAGGTCTTGCGGCAATAGACGAGCTTCTCGTGCTCGGTACCGATCCGCCAGGCATCCTTGGGCTTTTCGCCCGCCGCCATTGGCGCGACCAGCTGATCGCGCGATTCGATGATGGGGTCTTCCTTGGCTGAAGTGTCGCGCGTGCTCATGTTGGTGGCGATAGGAAACCCAACCCCGCGTGGAAAGAGAATTATTCCTCGCCGATCCAGTCACCTGTTTCGGCCATCCATACCGCCATTCCGGCGATGGCAGCCGTTTCGCCGCGCAGGATGCGCGGACCAAGACTGATCGCGACCGATGCGGGGTGCGCGCGGATGGCCGCGCGTTCGGCATCGTCGAAGCCACCTTCAGGCCCGACCAGCAGGGCGGCTGGACCATCTGCATAACAGAACGCATCCGCCGCTGCTTCGCCACCTTCCTCGTCCGCAAAGAACAGATGCCGCTCTGCCGGCCAGTCACGCAGCAGTGCCTCCAGCTTCGCGACCGGGGCGATTTCGGGCAGCGCTGTGCGCGCGCATTGCTCTGCCGCTTCGGTTACGATCATGTCGGCCCGTTCCGGATTGAGCTTGTCCGCCACGCAGCGACGCGTGAGGACTGGTGCAATGCGGGCAACGCCCAGTTCGGTCGCCTTTTCAAGAACGAGGTCGAAGCGATCCTTTTTCAGCAAGGCGGCGCAGAGCCAGAAATCGGGAACGGGTTCACGAGAACGCAGATGGTCTTTGGGCTGAAGCAGCACGTGGCGCTTGCCAGCCTCGACGACTTCTGCGGCCCATTCGCCGGATATGTCATCGCAGAGAATCACTGCATCGCCAGGCGCAACACGCATGACTTTCAACAGGTAATGCGCCTGATTCCCGTCGACCTGTACGGGCTGTCTTGAAGATAGCTCCTGCTCGACGAAGAGACGGGGTGCGGACTTGGGCGGCCATGCGGGTGTTGCGGGCATGGCTTTGCAGGTGGCACGCCTGCGGTTAGGGAGCAAGGGATGAGCGAAACCGCCACTCCCGATGTCGTACCCGACAGTGAACATCGCGGCATCGTCGCGCGTTTGCCGCAAATGCCACGCGATCTTGCCCAGCTGGCGCGATTTGATCGGCCGATAGGCTGGTGGCTGCTCTTCTGGCCATGTGCCTGGGGGGTGTGGCTGACCGGGGCTGGCTGGCAACTGGAACTGCTTGTCTGGATGCTGGTCGGCAGCATCGCGATGCGCGGTGCAGGCTGCGTCTATAACGATATTGTAGATGCGGATCTCGACCGACAGGTCGCCCGCACGGCGTTGCGGCCGGTGGCGAGTGGCCGGATCTCGAAAAAACTCGCTACCGTATGGCTGTTGGCCCTGTGCGCCATCGGCTTGCTGGCACTGCTGCAATTGCGCCCGCTGGCACAGGGTGTCGCGCTGGCGAGCCTTATTCTCGTTGCTGCCTATCCTTTCATGAAGCGCATCACCTGGTGGCCACAGGCCTGGCTCGGGATGGTCTTTACCTGGGGGTTGCTGGTCGGATGGACACAGCTGCGGGCCGACAATTGGGATGCGCTTGCCGCCATGTATGCCGGTGCGGCGCTGTGGGTGATCGGCTACGATACGATCTATGCCATTCAGGATCGCGAAGACGATGCCTTGGTGGGTATCCGCTCGTCTGCCCTGCGCATGGGTGCGAAAGTGAAGGGCGGGGTGGCGCTGTTCTATGCTGGTGCGGTGGCGCTATGGGCGCTGGCGTTCTGGCTCTACCGCGCAGATTGGGTGGCGTTGTTGACGCTGCTTCCGGCGGCTGGCCATCTCGCTTGGCAAGTCGTCACGCTGGATGGCGACGATCCCGGCAACCCGCTGGAGCGGTTTCGCGCCAACCGCTGGACCGGTGCCCTGGTCGCAGCAGCCTGTTTTGTCGTGGGCAACGCCTGATGAAAGCAGCTTGATCGATGCGCATTGCGCTGTTCGAACCGGAAATCGCCGGGAATGTCGGTAATGTGATGCGCCTGGGGGCGTGCATGGGTGCTGGTATCGACCTGATCGAACCGCTGGGCTTCCCATGGGATGACAGACGTGTGCGGCGCGCGGCGATGGATTATATCGACCATGTCGAAGTAGTCCGTCATACCGACTTCGCTGCGTTTCGCGAAGCGCGCCAAGGCAGCCGGATCGTCCTTTTCACCACGCGGGCAAAGCGCTCGTCCTATGATTTCGCCTATCGGCCGGGCGATATTCTGCTCTTCGGCAAGGAAAGCGCCGGCGTGACCGATGCCGTTCGGGCTGCGGTGGATGAGAGCGTGCGGTTGCCGATGCGGGCAGAGGTGCGGTCGCTCAATCTTGCCACCAGTGCGGGCATGGCCTTGGGCGAAGCGCTGAGACAGACGGCTGGGCTGCCCGCCTGAATCCCACCGTGGACAACTTGGCGCCTTGAATTGAGCGACTCGCCAAGGCTTTCTTAACCTTGACGGCATGACGGATACCTTCGCCGCCCTTTCCGACCCGACACGTCGCCTTCTGCTGGACAGGCTGAGCGAAGAGGGGGGCCTGACTCTATCGGACCTCGCGGGAGATCTGCCGATGACGCGACAGGCCGTTGCCAAACACCTCGCCGTGCTCGAAGCCGCCGAACTGGTCGCTTCCGAGCGCGACGGGCGTTGCAAGCGGCATTATCTCAATCCGATGCCCTTGGCGAAGATGGCGCGCCGGTGGCTGGGCCGGTTCGAGGATGTCCCTCTCGCCTCGATGGCTGGTTATCATCAGTCGTCAGGCGAAGCCCACGCGCCGCGAACATAGGCGCTTGCGGAAGCGGCTCATTCATAGCTGACGACCTCGAATTCGATTCCGTCCCAATCGAAAAAATAGAACCGGCGGCCAGGTTCGTAATCATCGTGGCCAAACGGCTTCAGCCCATAAAAAGCGACGACCTTTTCTGCTTCGTCGAGATTGTCGACGGTAAACGCAATATGATTGAGCGGATTGCCTTTCGCATAGTCCCCTTTCACATGATCGCCGGTGTAAAGGGCGATGTAGTCGTGCTTTTCGCCCACGTGGATGGAGCGTCCGCCCATCATGGATTCCCCGCGCCAGCGTTCCTTCCAGCCGAGCAGGTCTTGCAGCAGCGCCGCGCTTCGTTCCGGATCCGTGACCGAAATATTTGCGTGTTCGAGGCGTCCTATAGGCATGGGGGCATCTCCTTTGTGCAGGGCTGATGGAGGTTCCATCCCGTTGCCTGCGGTTTCGATGCCGCACTCTATGCAACTTCAACCTAACTTGAGGTCAAGGTTCAATAGTCCTATCAGAGATATCGATGAATCCGAACGATCTCCTCAGCATCGGCGATCTCGCACGGCGTACCGGGCTATCGACTTCGGCCATCCGATTTTATGAAGACAAGGGCCTGCTGCAGGCCCATCGCACCGGGGGCAATCAACGCCGCTTTCTGCGCAGTGATATCCGGCGGCTCAGCTTCATCCTCATCGTCCAGAAACTGGGACTGTCGCTTGAAGAGATTGGCGAGCATCTGGGTGATCTGCCGCAGGGCCGCACCCCGTCGGGCGGGGATTGGGAGAAAATCAGCGCGGCGATCCGCGAAAGCCTCGACCGGCGGATCGTTCAGCTGCAGTCGCTGCGCGCCAATCTCGATGGCTGTATCGGCTGCGGTTGCCTGAGCCTGAAAAAATGCAAACTCTACAACCCCGACGACGTCGCTGCGGAGGGCGGAGCAGGGCCGCGGATCTTGCGCTAGGTCCGGTTTTCAGGCCGTCCTTCCCTGCTACTCTAAATATGGCGGATGGCGCCACAGGCAGGACAAGCGATTGATTGTCCGCCCGAGGGTGCCTATCGGGGGGATGCGGAGACCACGTTCCCGCCTCTGATATTCAAGACCGGGACGGCCCGGCGATCTTCAGGAGGCAGTCATGGCGTGGCTTATATTGTGTTGTGCCGGTATTTTCGAAATTGTCTGGGCGACTGCCATGAAGCAGTCGGAAGGCTTCACGCGTTTATGGCCCACTGTCACAATGGTTGTAGCGATGATCCTGAGCTTCGGCCTCCTCGCATGGTCGATGAAAGTGCTCCCGCTGGGGACGGCCTATACGATCTGGACCGGCATCGGCGCGGTCGGTGCTTTCGTCATCGGGATCGCATATTTTGGGGAAGCATTTTCATTCGCCAGAGTGACGGCCGCCATGCTCATCGTGTGCGGGCTTGTCCTTATGAAAATCTCGACGCCGGCTTAGTCGTTTATGCCCAATCGCAGTTCAGTATTCCGGCCCAAGTTCGGCATCGAAATCCCGTGGCCGGGCGAAATGGACCAGCGTGCCGCAACCGTCCCGTAGATCGGCCCAGTCTTCTATATCGAGTTCGAAGACGGCGAAAGCGGCGGTCGGAAATTTGACCTTGGCTTCATCGTAAAGCGCGTTTTCGTTCTTCGGCGCCACTAGTTCGAACAGCATATCGCCCAGGCCCGGGTTATGCCCCGACAGCAGCAGGGTCTTGGTATCGCCGCCATGTTCCCGGATCACTTCCATGATCGTGTCGGTCCCGGCCAGATAGAGCCGTTCGTCCAACTGAGGTTGGAGATCCGGGAGCCCTTCGGCCAGCGTCAGCCTGACCCGTTCCGCCGGGCTGGCGATGAGCCGGTCCCACTTGATGCCGTGGTCGCGAATATGATTGCCGATGACCTTGGCACCCTTGCGGCCACGCGAATTCAGCCCGCGATCGAAGTCGCGTTTGTCGCTCTGCCCCCAATCGGATTTGGCGTGGCGTAGAAGGCCGAGGATTTTCATACGCGCGTCTTCACTGGGGCTGTTTCTCCGCTGTCGGATGCTCTGGGCTAACAACACCGTTGGCCACGCGCTGTAAAGCCTCTTCGAGTGTCAGCCTCGTGACGGGAGTACCTTCGGGAAAGGCGGATAGCAGGCGGCTGGGGAAGGCAGGAGAGAGCACGACGAAATGGCCGGAATCCTCTCGGGTGCGGATCAGCCTTCCGAAAGCCTGTGCCAGCCGTGCGCGAATTATGCGGTCGTCATAACGCTGCGCGCCGCCATCCAGTTCGGCGGCAGCGGCACGGCGGGCACGGTGAAGGATGGTGGGGCGTGGCCAGGGCACGCTTTCCATCACTACACAGCGAAGGCTCCGCCCGGGCACATCCACCCCATCGCGCAAAGCATCGGTGCCCAGCAGGCTGGCGCGTGGATCATCGCGGAAGATGTCGGTCAGCGTTCCCGTGTCGATCGGATCGACATGCTGGGCATAGAGCGGCAGCCCTGTGCGGGCGAGGCGATCGGCAATCCGGCCATAGACCGCGCGCATCCGGCGGATCGCGGTGTACAGGCCCAGTACACCGCCGTCGCTTGCCTCGATCAGGCGTGCATAGGCACCGGCCAGCGCAGGAATGTCGCCCTTGCGGATATCGGTGACGATCAGCACTTCCGCGCGGCTGGCATAATCGAACGGGCTGTCTGCCTGCGCTGTTTTCGGCGCGAGTTCCAGATGCGGTGCGCCGCTCTTGGCGATGGCATGGGGCCAGTCCGGCCCGGTTTCGTCGCGATCCGTCAGGGTGGCGCTGGTCAGCATGACGCCATGGGCAGGTTCCAGCACGGTCCTGGCGAAGGGCTTCATCGGGTCGAGCCAGTGACGATAGAGCCCGACATCGAATTCGCGCGCATCGTTGCGATCGACCTGAAGCCAGTCCACGAATTCCGGGTCCGCTGGTCCACCCAACCGGGACAGCAGCGCTTCCCACGCGGCAATGAGGTCGATTCGCCAGGCGAGCGAATGGCGCGCTCCTTCGATCCGGGCGCGGCCCTGACCATCGAGCCAGTCGGGCGCATCTTCCATGATCGCTTCGAGCCGTCCTGCCAGCTTGAGCAGCGGGGTGCGGATCGCAGCGAGCGCCTGCGCCGCTGTGCCCGCAGCTTCGACCAGATCGCCGGGAAGCTGGGCGCATTCGGTTTCGATACCATACCCTGCTTCCAGACCGCTTTCATCGCGGGCGAAGGTGGTGGTGCGCACGGCGGCCAGCAGCTGTTCCAGGGGGCCGATAGGCGCAGCCTCGGCCAGGCGCCCCAGCCAGCCATCTGCGGGCAGTGAATGGGCGGCCTGCACCGCGGCTTCGACTGCTTCGCCGCCGGCGTCGTCATAACTGGCGACATCGGCGAGGCGTGCCGACAGACCGCGGCGGCGGCCACGGCTGTTCTTTTCCGGCCCGATGATCCAGCGCCGCAGCTCGATCGCTTCCTGCCCCGTAAGTGCGGCGGAAAATGTGCTGTCGGCGGCATCGAAGACATGGTGGCCTTCGTCGAAGACAATTCGTGTCGGGCGCGCATTGGCATCGCGTCCGCGTGCGGCGTTGACCATCACCAGTGCATGGTTGGCGATCACGAGATCGGCCTGTGCCGCATTGCGGGCGCTGCGTTCGATGAAGCATTTGCGATAATGCGGGCAACCGGCATAAACGCATTCGCCGCGCTGATCAGTCAGCGCCGCAATGCCGCGTTTTCTGAACAGCGTGCCCAGCCAGCCCGGCAGATCGCCCCCGATCATGTCGCCATCCTGCGAATAGGCCGCCCAGCGCGCGACCAGATGGGCGAGGATTGCGGGCCGTCCGGCAAATCCGCCCTGCAGGGCATCTTCCAGATTGAGCAGGCAGAGATAGTTTTCGCGGCCCTTGCGGACCACCACCGGCGGCGATCCGTCGGGGCGGGTTGCGGGCCATGCCCGGTTGCTTTCGCGCCGCAGCTGGCGCTGCAGGTTCTTGGTATAGGTGGATACCCAGACTGTCCCGCCGGACCGTTCCGCCCACAGCGATGCCGGGGCCAGATAGCCCAGCGTCTTGCCGATCCCGGTGCCTGCCTGAGCCAGCAGGACATGCGGGCGCTTGTGCCGATCGCGCGGGCCGAAGACATGCCCGGCGCCCTTGGAAAACGATCGCTGGCCTTCGCGCTGTTCGGCACCTTCGCCGGTCAACCGCGCAAGCTGTGCCTCGATCTCTGGTTCGTCGATCAGCACTTGGGCGGGTTGCGGGCGGTCCGGCGTTTCTTCCCATTCGGGCAGGCGGCTGAACAGCCACTTTTCCGCACGCTCTGGCTTGCGCACATGCGGCGCCAGCACACCGGCCCAGGGCCAGCGCAGGCGGGCAAGCGATTGGAGGGACGACCACGCCCCTTCGCGCTGTGCCCAGCCGTCATCTTCGCACGTTGCCATCAGGACCCCCGCCGCCCGCTGCAGCAGCAATGGCACGGATGCATCGTCCGTCGGTTCGTCCAGCCCCAATGCATGGGCAAGGCCCTTGGGCGTGGGCACGCAGAATGTGGCCGGATGGACGAAGGCGAACAGTTCCAGCAGATCGAGGCCGGACAAATCGGGATAGCCCAATCGGTTCGCGACCAGCGGCGCGTTCATCAGCAGCTGCGGCGTATCGGCTGCCGCCATCACCGCTTCGCCCTTGGAACAGCCGCGCGTGCCGCCATTGGCATCGCGCAGCCAGGTGCCTGCATGACTGGCATGTACAGCGGGAAGGGGGAGGGGCTGGATCACGCCGGAGACCATGAAAGCGAGGGAACGGAAAGTAAACAGATGCCGGCCAGCCCATGCCGGAAGGCAATGGCTTGGCCTTTTATGCTGGGCGAACGGCACTGGTGGCCCCGGCCGGAAAAGGCGAGCTTGGGCCAGGTTGCGGGGGGCGCGGCTAAATGGCCGAGAAGCGTTCTATATCCGCAATTCGCCCGGAAACGACCAGTTCGTCGTCTTCGAAAATGATCGTATCGGGCACGGCGTGGATGAAATTCTGACCTTCACGTTTGACGCCGACCACGGTCACATCGAATTTCCTGCGGCACTGGCTGGTGACGAGCGGCAGGCCGATGATCGGTTCCGGCGCCTTCAGGCGCGCTATGGCGAATTCCTCGTCGAAGGAAATAAAGTCCAGCAGCCGTTCGTTCAGCAGATGGGCGACACGTTCGCCCATGCGCTGTTCGGGGAAGACGACATGGGTGGCACCCGTGCGTTCGAGAATGCGGGCGTGTTTGTCGTTCGTCGCCTTGGCCCAGATATTGGTCAGCCCCAGATCCGACAGAGCCAGAACGGCAAGCACGCTGGCTTCGATATCGGTGCCGATTGCGACAACCGCAGCTTCGAAATCGGCCACGCCGAGCTGTTCCAGCGTGGTGACTTCGGTACAATCCGCCTCCACCACTTTGGTCAGATCGCCGGCGAATTCCTGCACCAGGCGCGGATCGGTATCCGCCCCCAGCACTTCATGCCCCATACGTTCCAGCGTGCGGGCGATCGCCCCTCCGAACCGGCCAAGGCCGACTATGAGGACGGGTTTGCGTGCTTTAGCCGACAATCGGGTTCTCCTCGGGGTATCTATAGGGCCGTTCGCGGCCACCAAGTGCCAGCGCGGTGGCCACGGTGATGGTTCCCACCCGCCCGACGAACATCAGCCCGCACAAAGCAACAAGTGCGCCCGGTGGGAGATCCGCCGTGATGCCGGTCGACAGGCCGACGGTCGAGAAAGCGGATATGCATTCGAACAGGATATCGTCCAGCGGCACCGGGCTGATCGACGCGATATAGGTGGTCGCTGCAAATACCAGCGTGGCCGCCAGCACCGTCACCGACAGCGCCTGCCGTTCCACCGCCCGGCCGAAGCGGCGCTGGAACAGGCCCGCATCCCGGCGGCCGAGAATTTCGGACAGGACGATGGCGAACAGCACAAGGAAGGTGGTGACCTTGATCCCGCCTGCCGTACCGGCGCTGCCGCCGCCGATGAACATCAGGAAGTAATTCGCCATGATCGTTTCATCGTGAAACGATCCGACGTCGAGGCTGTTGAAGCCCGCAGTTCGCGGCATCACCGAATGAAAGGCCGCGTTGAGCAGTTTTGCCCCAATACCCATCGGCCCAAGCGTATCGGGATTGTCCCATTCCATCGCCAGCGTCGCAAACAGCCCGAACAGCAGCAGCGCCACGGTGCCGGTTACGGTGATCTTTGTATGCAGCGACCACTGGCGCCAGTTGAACCGGTGTTTGCGCAGATCCTGCATCACGGGAAAACCCAGTGCCGTGAGGATCACCGAAAGCATGATCGGGCCAAGGATCAAGGCATCGGTCTGAAAGCCCATCACACTGTCGGAGAAGCTGGAAAAACCGGCATTGTTGAACGCACTGACGGAATGGAACAGGCCGTGCCAGACAGCTTCGGGAACTGCCATTCCGTAAGTGGTTGCAAACCGGATCGCCAAGATCGAAGCGACCACGGCTTCGACGAAGACGGTGATCTTGAACACCAGTCTGAGAACCGATGCTGCATCGCCCGTTTCCAGCCGATTGCGTTCCACCTGTGTTGCCATACGATCGCGCAGACCGAAGCCGCGGCCCACCATCAGGCCGAACAGCGTGGCCGCGGTCATGATGCCGAAGCCGCCGACCTGGAACAGGATCATCACTACCGTCTGGCCGAAGAGAGACCAGTAAACCGGCGTGTCTTCCACGATCAGTCCGGTCACGGATACCGCGGATGTTGCCGTAAAGAACGCGGTCAGCAGCGGCGCGCGCGATCCGTCTGCGGTGGCCATCGGCAGGCTCAGGGCTGCAGTGCCGACAATGATGAAGGCCAGAAAAAGGACCGGGATCAATCGAATCGGATCGCGAACGCGAAGCATGGCGGCGGCCATTGCTCCCCGATTTCAAAGCAGTAAAGCCATATTGGGGCGGCGGGGCGCCAATGGTTCTCATGCGCCTTCGCACTTGCAACGAGGAAGGGACTGCGCAAGAGGCGTCAGCCATGAGCATGACCGATCTGATTTCCGCCGCACGCGTATCCAAGGCCTGGCCGTTTCAGGAGGCACAGCGGCTGCTCAAACTCTATCCCGATGGCGCAAAGCCGGACGGATCGCCGGTGCTGTTCGAAACTGGATATGGCCCCAGCGGCCTGCCGCATATCGGCACGTTTCAGGAAGTGCTGCGGACCACGCTGGTGCGCCGCGCCTTCGAAGCGCTGATCGGCGCGCGGCCGGAAGACGGCAAGACGCGCCTCGTTGCTTTCAGCGACGACATGGACGGTTTGCGCAAGGTGCCCGACAATGTGCCCAATGCCGACCTGCTCGAAGCCAATCTGCACAAGCCGTTGAGCCGGATACCCAACCCCTTCGGCACCGGGCATGAAAGTTTCGCCGCGCACAATAATGCCAAGCTGCGCGAATTCCTCGACCGCTTCGGCTTCGATTACGAATTCGTCGCCAGTCATACGCAATATAACTCCGGTGCTTTCGACGAAGCGCTGAAGAAAGTGCTCGCCAGCAATCAGGCGATTCTGGACATCATGCTGCCCACCCTGCGCGCGGAACGGGCGGCGACCTATTCGCCGATCATGCCCATCAGCCCGGTCACCGGCCGGGTGCTGCAGGTACCGGTAGAAGTGGTCGATGCGGGCGCAGGCACGATCCGTTTTACCGATGAAGATGGGACGGTGGTCGAACAATCGGCCCTTGGCGGCCAGGCGAAGCTGCAGTGGAAAGTGGATTTCGCCATGCGCTGGGTTGCGCTGGGCGTGGATTACGAAATGTACGGCAAGGATCTGACCGACACCGGCGTCCAGTCGGGCAAGATCGCGAGAGTGCTGGGCGGGCGCAAGCCGGAAGGGCTGATCTACGAATTGTTCCTCGACGAAAAGGGCGAAAAGATTTCGAAGTCGAAAGGCAACGGCCTGACTATCGACGAATGGCTCACCTATGGCAGCGAGGAATCGCTCGGCTTCTATATCTTCCCCAATCCCAAGAGCGCCAAGCAATTGCATGTCGGGGTGATCCCGCGCGCGGTCGACGATTACTGGCAGTTCCGCGAACGGCTGCCGGAACAGGAACTGGACAAGCAGCTTGGCAATCCGGTCTGGCACCTGCTGCGCGCCAATGGCGGCTACAGGGCCGAAGAAGCACCGGGTGCGGGCGACAGTCTGCCGGTGACTTATGGCCTGCTGCTGAACCTCGCCAGTGTCCTGGGGGCCGAAGCGAGCGAAGCATCGCTGCGCGATTATCTCGAAAGCTACATCGGCGCCGGGCAGATTACCGCCGAACTGGAAGTGCTGATCAGCACTGCGGTCACCTACACCCGCGACTATATCGTGCCTACGCTAGACAAGCGTGCACCGAGCGCGAACGAAGCAGAGGCGCTGCGCACGCTCGACGCCTATCTCGCCGATGCGCCTGAAGACACCAGTGCCGAAGACCTCCAGACGCAAGTCTATGAAATCGGCAAGCGCGAGGAATACGGATTCGCATCGCTGCGGGATTGGTTCAAGGCACTTTACCAGACATTGCTGGGCAGCGAGCAGGGGCCGCGGATGGGCAGCTTTATCGCGCTTTACGGCGTGGCGAACACCCGCAAGCTGATTGCCGAGGCGCTGGCACGCGCCTGACCCGTCACGTGTGCTTGCGCGTGCGGTACCATTTGGTCAGCACGTATTTCTGCCCCTTGATGACCGGCGTGCCGGCGTGGAGGGTGTTTTCATTGGGCAGGCCTTCGGGCGTGGCATTGTTCCATGCCAGCAGAACGCCGGGCTTGGGCTCGATAGAGGCACCGACTTCCACGAAATGGGTGTGCCCGCCTTCCTCCACCTCGTTGAGGAAGGCCATCGCCGTCCAGCAGCGTTGCCCACCGCGCTTGCGTTCGATGTTCCAATATTCCTGATCGGTATAAAACCAGTCGTTGTGCGGCTTGAATTCCTGGCCCGGCAGGTACCGCTGGCCCTGGATGTTTTCCCCCACCTTGCCCGGCAGGCCCAGCGCATCGTCGATCCGCCGTGAAATCGATTTCACGAAGGGATCGTGCGGATCGAAATTGCCTGAATAGGATGTGCGAAACTTGGCGACATAAGCGGTTTCATGCAGCTGGCTCGGTCGGGCGACGGCATCGATCATTTGCATCAGCCGCTGGCATTCTTCGGGCGTGAAGAAATTGCCGATGGCGAAAATATCGGCCTTGTCGGTCGGGATCCGGTAGGCCTGAGGATCGGCATCCAGCCGCTTGCAGACCTTGGCACCAACGCGGCGAAGCGCGTCCTGATCGGGAACGGGGGCAGTTTTCGTAGTCATGCCGGATGTTTAGCAATCGCATGGCCTGCGACAAGCCGCGACTTGCCACTTTGCCCATGCGCAGTAGGGTGCGGCGGCAAACTTTTCGGGGACCCATCATGACCGATACGACCGCACGCCGTTACTCTGCCGGGGCAATGACATTTCACTGGCTGATCGCCGTTCTCGTCATCGCCAACTGGCAGATCGTCGAACGCGCGCATGATTTCGAAGGCGCGATGCGCGGCACGGTGATGGGCTATCACAAGGCCGTGGGCATAACGATCCTGGTGCTGACAGTGGGGCGGCTACTGTGGCGCTGGACGCATAAGGTGCCGCCTTTGCCGTCCGATCTGGCAGGCTGGGAAAGAACGCTTGCCCGCACGGTTCACATCATTTTCTACGTCCTGCTGATTGCCCTGCCGCTGGGTGGGTGGGTGGCCAATTCGCTGGCCGGGCGGGACATCGATTTCTTCGGCCTGTTCACCATCCCGCAGCTGCCGGTGGGCGAGAACAAGGAACTGGGCGGCTCCATCTTCGATGCGCACGCGCTGGGCGGTTCGATCTTCCTCTATCTCATCGTGCTGCATGTGCTGGGCGCGCTGAAGCATACGTTCTTCGACCGGAACGGCGGCATCTTCCGGATGCTGCCCTTCGGCAGGGTTCCGGGCTGAGGGTTTACGAAAAAGCCCCCGCCGATCGCTCGACGGGGGCTTCTTTACCGGCCGGACCACTCTCAAGCCGGCCGGCGAAAGGCGGTTACCAGAAGAAGTCGTAAATCACGTCGACCACTTCGCCGCTGTAAATATCAACCAGCATCACGTCGTCGTAATAGCGGACCCAGCGATAGGGGCCGTAGACTTCGGGCAGGCGATAGCGCCACGGATCGTTGATTTGATAACGGCTGCCGAAGAACAAGCTACCAAGGCGGAAGCCGATGTTCAGCCGGCGATAGCTGTAATCCCGATAGGGCGAATAATAGCGGCCGAGACGATAGACGTTCCGGTTGCTGTAGCGATAGCGCTGCCAGTCGTAACGGTTGTTGTTGCGCCAGCGGCGGGTATCCCACCGATCGTAATCGTGCCAGCGGCGGCCATCATGGTAGCGGGCGCGGCGCTGATCCCGCTGCGCTTCGCGGCGGACATTGCGATTGTCGTAGCGATTGCGATCGCGCTCTGCCTGCCGTCCATTGCGCCAGGCGTTTTCGCGAATTCGCCGATCCTCGCGGATGTCGCGGCGGCGTTCGTCCCGGCGGCCTTCGCGGTAGGCTTCACGGCGCGCTTCCTGGCGGCGTTCGGCGCGGTTGCGGTCGGAATAGCTGCGGTTACGATCACCCGAATAGGTGCGGTTGCGCTCCTGCGTGCGGGCCTGTGTCTGATCGCGGGTATAGCGTTCGCGGGCTTCCTGTGTGCCGCGGTTTTCCCGGCCGAAATCGCGGCTGCCACGGCTGATCATGACATCGCCGCTATTGGTGGCGCGCGCTTCGCGCCGTTGTTCGCGCTGCTCGCGGCGGTCGCTGCGCTGCTGGCGGGCCTCGGCGCGGTTGCCGCGCTGCTGCCTCGCATCGCCGCGATTGCCCCGTTCCCCGCGTTCGCTATCGACGCGTTCCTGGATATTGCGCGGCTGGGCCACGGCTTGGGCGGGCAGGGCGGTGATCGCCATCGCCGCGGCAAGGGCGCTCAGCGCACTGCCCTTCATCAGTCTATTCATTAACATGGAGCGAATCCTTCGTCGGTCACGCCGCTCCATCACCTGCGGCTGTTGTCGATGGGACTCTATTTACCACAACGGTCTGACCCGTGACTGAACCGACTTGTCGACCTGTCGTTAATGTTGGGGATGATTATTATGAACCCGATCCGCTCGTGTCGGCAGGCCGGGCGGCACGGTCTGCCACCCGGCCGCCGTGGTTCATGCTGCCTGCTTGATGTCGCGCAGGGTGATGTCGAAGGTCAGATCTTCACCGGCAAGCGGGTGATTGGCATCCGCCGTCACCGTCTGATCGCCGACTTCGACGATATAAAGCGTCATCGGCGTGCCGTCCTGCGCCTTGGCTTCCAGCGCCATACCCGGCTGGGGGACGGGTTCGGCGGGCAGGTTGTCGCGCGGAATGTCCATGACCAGCGCATCCTGGCGCGGGCCGAAGGCGCTGGCGCAATCGATCAATACGCTCTGTTCTTCGCCCACGGACATGCCGGTCAGCGCTTCTTCGATCTGGGGGAAGATCTGCCCGCTGCCCAGCGTAATCGCCTGCGGTCCGGCCTGCTGTGTATTGCCGACTTCCTGGCCGTCGCTGCGCTTGAGGACATAGTCGATGGTGACGGTGTCACCGGTGTTGGGAGTGGTCATGTATATCCTTTGGATTTCGTGTTCGCGGCGCGAGGGGGGCGCCGTCAGGGAATGCACCCGCGAACCGGGCGCGTCGCGCGCGAGTCTGTCAAAGGTTGGGGGGGCGTGTCAAACGAAGTGAAGACGGCGGGATCTTCATTTGGTTGGCACACACACAAAAGCATCCGGCGGCGAGCCCGGACGATAACGCCTGAAGTATCACGCTCTCAAGCAGCCGAAGGCGGTAGCGCGAGAAGACAAGATCACGCGGCCGGAGCGAACCCTGCGCGAAGCGCGTGGCGTAGCTCC
>JAEWZX010000016.1 GCA_023394965.1 Pseudomonadota bacterium
GGGGGGGGGGGCCCCCCCCCCCCCGCGATTCTGGCTGCAGAAACGCGGGGTAGGGTGCATCAGCGCTTGCCCTTGGGTTTCGACTTCGGCTTGCCACCGGCGCCGCCGCGCGCACGCCGGGGCGAACGCTGCGACTTGCGGTAGTTCTTGGCATGCTGGCGGGCCTGCTGCTTCTTTTCCTCGCGGCTCTTGGGCGGCGGATCGTCGCGCATGGGCGTGGCGTCGCTGGCACTTTCCTCGAACCCGAGATGGTCCATGCTGGCGGCGAAATGCTCGGGCAGGTCGGCGGTCACATCGAGCTTGCCGCCATCCGGACTGTCGATGATCAGCCGGCGCGCGTGAAGGTGCATCTTGCGGCTCACGGCCCCGGTCAGGAAAGCATCCTTCCCGCCATATTTGCCGTCGCCCACGATCGGGTGGCCCATGGCTGCACAGTGGACACGCAACTGGTGGGTGCGGCCGGTCATCGGCTGCAGTTCGAGCCAGGCGGCTTTCTTGCCCACACTGTCGACCACACGGTATTTGGTCTTGGCTGGCTGGCCGCCCTCGTGATCGACATGCATCTTTTCGCCGCCCGATCCCGGCTGCTTGGCAAGCGGTGCTTCGATCACGCCTTCCTTCACATCGGGTACGCCCATCACCAGCGCCCAATAGATCTTTTTGGCCGAACGGCCCGAAAACCGTTTCGAAAAGAACGCGGCGCTGCCCGGCGTGCGGGCGATCAGCAGAACGCCGCTGGTATCCTTGTCGAGCCGGTGGACGAGGCGAGGGCGCACATCGTCTTCGCCCTGCGCAAAGGCATCGAGCAGCCCGTCCACGTGATTGAACGTGTTGGTGCCGCCCTGGGTTGCCAGACCGGGGGGCTTGTTCAGCACCAGCGCGCCCTTGGTCTGTGCGATCACCATCGCTTCGGCCTGTTCGATTTCGGCAGGCTTCAATTCGCGTTTGGGCTTGTCTTTCCTGTGCGGCGCATCACCGCCGGGCGGGACGCGGATCTGTTGGCCTTCTTCGAGGCGGTCGTCGGGTTTGACCCGTTTTCCATCCACGCGGACCTGACCCGTGCGAGCCCATTTGCTGACCGTCCCGAAACCGACCTGCGGCAGGTGGCGCTTGAACCAGCGGTCCACGCGGATACCGTCATCGTCGGCAGCGACCGTGAAACTGCGTACTTCGTCGGAGGTCTTCATCCTGCCATCCTCATTACCCCAAGGCCCACCATCAGCCCGGTGATGCCAAGCGCGATCGACAGAAATGCATAAAGCGCGGCGAACAGATACTGGCCGCGTTCGATAAGCAGCACCATTTCGAGACTGAAAGCGCTGAAGGTGGTGAACCCGCCCAGCAGACCCACGCCCAGCAGCAGGCGCAACTGTTCACCTTCGCCCGATCCATGGCGGGCCAGCCACCCGGCCAGCAGGCCCATCAACACGCTGCCTGCCGCATTGGCTGCGAGCGTTGCGAAGGGGAAGGCACTGACGATCGGTACGCCGAGCCAGCCGGTCATTGCACGGCCAAGCTGCCAGCGGAGTACCGCACCGGCCCCGCCACCCACGAAGACGTGCAGTGCCGCAACAAAAGGAGAAAAGGAGGACATTGACGCTGCCCTTAGCCGTGAATTGCACATTCGTCATCCCGATGCGAGCGCCCATGTTTGCGAATGCGACAGGGACTTGCCATTTATGGTGAGAATCCGTATGTGCGCCCCCGTTCGAGCCGGTCCGGAACGGATTCGGCGCGTTTTTCGTTCTATTGGCGAAACCGTTTCAAGGAGGCAAAACCCGCTGGCGCGGGCTCTGGCCCGCAAGTTGAGGTATTGAATTTTATGCAGATCATGGTTCGCGATAACAATGTCGACCAAGCTCTCCGCGCGCTCAAGAAGAAGCTGCAGCGTGAAGGCGTGTATCGCGAAATGAAGCTGCGCCGCCACTACGAAAAGCCCAGTGAAAAGCGCGCCCGTGAAAAGGCTGCTGCTGTACGCCGCGCCCGCAAGCTCGAGCGCAAGCGCATGGAGCGTGACGGCATCAAGTAAGTCGCTATTGCGACTGCAGCGAAGCTAAGCCATGAGGGCGCGGAGAAATCCGCGCCCTTTGCGTATCAGGACATTTTTTCATGACCGAGATTACCCGCGTTCCCCTTCAGCCCATCAAGAAAGGCTCGCTGACCAAGCTGTGGCTCGGTGTCGTTGTGGCCGTTCTGCTGGGGGCCGGGCTTGCCTGGGCCGCCGTTCCCAAGGGCCTGGATGTCGAGACCGTAACCGCTGGTACCGGCGAATCACCCAAGTTGGGTGATGTGGTGTTCGTGAAATATGTCGGCAAACTCACCGACGGGACCGAATTCGATCGCTCGCAGCCGCTGCCGATCCCGCCCGGTCTGTTCCCGGAAGGCAATCCGCTGCTGCTGGAAGAAGGCGCGATCATCGATGGCTTCATCGAAGGGCTGACGCAGATGCAGAAGGGCGGCAGCTACGTCCTCACCATCCCGGCTGAGCAGGCTTATGGCGCCGAACCGCCTCCGGGATCGCCGATTCCGCCCAATGCCGATCTGACCTTCGACGTCGAAGTCGTCGATTTCATGAGTCGGGACGATTTCCAGGCGCGGGCCAGCGCTCTCCAGCAGATGATGGGCGCACAGCAGGAAGGCGCCGCGCCCGCGGAGGCACCTGCCGCCAAGTAAATCCTGCCACACGCATATGGGAGTGGGCAGATGACCGATTCGCAGGATACAGATGGCGCAGCGGCGGAATGGTCGCTGCGCCCCTGGCTGCTGGCTACGCTGTTCGGCATTGCCGGGGTGCTTGTCTGGTGGATATCGGATGATTTCCATTACAGACCTGCGCCGTGGCGGGCTGCGCTCACCGCGCTGACTTTTTTTGCGCCGTTCGCACTGGCCTTCACGCTGGAGCCGAATCGGCGGGCCGGGCCACTGCTGTTCGCTGCCCTGATCGGGGTGATCATGGCCGGAATAGCCTGGCGGGTCGCCAGCGCCGAGCCGGGATATGACACTGCCGGTTTCTGGCTGGCTGCGGGGATCGTCGCAATCGCTTTGGCACTGCCATTGTTTCAGGCGGGTTTTCACCGCCGCCGCTGGCAGACATCTTACGCCGAAACGCATTATTTCGTCTGGACCGATGCCATATCGGCTGGCGGCGCGCTGGCCTTTGTCGGTTTGGCGTGGCTGGTCGCCGTGCTGCTGTCTCAGCTTTTTCAGGCCATCGAGATCGATTTCCTGCGCGAGCTGCTGCGCGAAAGCTGGTTCGGCTGGCTGTTTTCCGGGGTCGCCTTCGGGGCTGCGCTGGGGACCTTGCGCAATCAGATAAAGGTGCTGGGCACGCTGCAGAAGGTGGTGATGCTGGTCTTTGCCCTGCTGGCTGTGCCGCTGGCGATTGCGCTGGTCCTGTTCCTTCTGGCCGTGGCGTTAAGCGGGCTTGACGTGCTGTGGGAAGCGACCCGCAGCGCCACCCCGCTGCTGCTGTCTTTCGCTGCAGGCAGTTTCGTTTTGGCCAATACCGTGCTGCGGGACAGCGATGTGGATGCCAGCGGATCGCGCATCATGCGTGGCGCCGCGTTGGTTCTGGCGCTCGGTATCTTGCCGCTGTCGATCCTGGCCGCGATTTCGATGGGGACGCGCATTGCGCAACACGGCCTCAGTCCCGAACGTATCTGGGGCCTGATCGCCATTCTCGTGGCAGTGTTTTATGGCGTCGCCTATTTCGTCGCCGGTCTGCGCAGTCTGAAGCACGGCTGGGACCGGTTGCGGCAGGCCAATCTGCACCTAGCGGTGGCGACTTGCGTGCTGGCGTTGCTGCTGGCCATGCCGGTGCTGGATTTCGGCGCAATTGCAGCGCGTAATCAGATCGGGCGATTGGCGGCTGGCAAGGTTTCGGCCGAAGATTTCGATTACTATGCCCTGCGGTGGGATTTCGGCGATGCGGGCCGCAAGGCACTGGCAAAATTGACTGGCAACAGCGATCCCGAGGTGGCGCGCCTGGCTGCCGAAACGCAGGCCGAAGAGGCGCGGCCATCGCGCTGGAATCGCGAATCTACGGGCGATCGCACCGATCGGCTGGGCAATCTGCGCATGATGTTCGACGATCCGGCCCTGCGCAAATTGGTCACGAGTCACATCCAATCAAATCGCTTTACCTGTACCAACCCCTGCGTCGTTTTCGATCTGGGTCCGGTCGATGAAAAGCGGCACAAATTCGCAATTACCGAGCAGGGCATGGTCAACCCGATTACCCTCTCGTCCGATGATGACAGCTTCGGGCTGGATGTCATGGGTGCGGAGGTGGTCGATGAGGTTCCCGAACAGGCCGCCGATTCGACCGTTGAAATCCGCGAATGGACGGGACGGCGGGTCTATATCGACGGAAAGCCGGTCGGACAGCCCTTCGAATAGGCATCCCAGGCGCTTCCCTGCTTGAAGCGGACTGCCCGCGCGGCTAACGCGCGCGGTATGTCAGTTACACGCGAAGAAGTGGCCAAGATTGCCTCGCTCGCCCGCATCAAAATGGGTGAGGATCAACTCGAACGGATGGTGCCCGAACTCAATGGCATCCTTGCCTGGGTCGAACAGCTCGGCGAGGTCGATTGTTCCGGCGTCGAGCCGATGACCGCAGTCATCCCCAACACGTTGCGCCTGCGCGACGATGTGGTTGATGCCGACCCCAAGACAGGAGGCGGCCGCCGTGACGATGTGCTCGCCAACGCGCCCGTGGCCGAGCATGGCTTTTTCGGCGTACCGAAGGTGATCGAATAATGAGCGATATTCTCGATCTTGGCGTCAAGGCCATCCGCGATGGGGTGGCCAATGGCGATTTCACCGCACGCGAAGTGGCCGACACATTCAACGCTGCAGTCGCCGCTGCCGGTGAACTCAACGCCTTCATCGTGGCGACGCCCGACCATGCGGTTGCGGCGGCCGATGCCGTCGATGCCAAACGCGCGAAGGGCGAAGATCTGGGCGCAATGGGCGGCGTGCCGATCGGCATGAAGGATCTGTTTGCCACCAAGGGTGTGCAGACGAGCGCAGCCAGCCACATCCTCGAAGGCTTCACGCCCGAATATGAAAGCACCGTGTCGCAGAATTTGTGGGATGCGGGCGCGGGCATGTTGGGCAAGCTCAATCTCGACCAGTTCGCGATGGGTTCGTCCAATGAAACCAGCTATTTCGGCAATGTCTCCTCCCCGTGGCGCAAGCGGGGCAGCAATGCTGCGATGAGCCCGGGCGGGTCCTCCGGCGGATCGTCCAGTGCCGTCGCCGCGCGTATTGCGCCGGCCGCCACGGGCACGGACACTGGCGGATCGATCCGCCAGCCTGCCGCATTCTCCGGCATATGCGGGATCAAACCGACCTATGGCCGTTGCAGTCGCTGGGGTGTGGTCGCCTTCGCCAGCAGCCTCGATCAAGCAGGGCCGATGGCACGCAGCGTGGAAGATTGCGCGATCATGCTGGAGGCGATGGCCGGGTTCGATCCCAAGGATTCGACCAGCCTGCAGATGGATGTGCCCGCTTGGGAATCCGGCCTGAATGCGGATTTGAAGGGCAAGAAAATCGGTATTCCCAAGGAATACCGGATGGATGGCACCGATGAGGAAATCCTCAAGAGCTGGGAACAGGGCAAGGAATGGCTGCGGGATGCAGGGGCGGAAATCGTCGACGTATCGCTGCCGCACACCAAATATGCGCTGCCCGCCTATTACATCGTTGCGCCCGCAGAAGCGTCGAGCAATCTCGCGCGCTATGACGGTGTCCGCTACGGACTGCGCGATCTGCCCGATGGGGCGGGACTGCAGGATATGTATGCCGCCACCCGCGCCGCCGGTTTCGGTGACGAGGTAAAGCGCCGCATCCTCATCGGCACCTATGTGTTGAGCGCGGGCTTCTACGATGCCTACTACACCCAAGCCCAGAAGATCCGCACGCTGGTGTCGCAGGATTACCAGAACGCATGGGCCGAATGCGACGCCATTCTCGCGCCCACCACGCCAACGGCGAGCTTCCCGCTTGGCGAAAATCAGGACGATCCACTGGCGATGTATCTGAACGATGTTTTCGCGGTTCCCGCCAGCCTGGCCGGTCTGCCTGCGATGAGCGTCCCCGCCACGGTCAATGGTGATGGCTTGCCGCTGGGTCTCCAGATCGTCGGCAAACCGTTCGATGAACAGGGTGTGCTCAACACCGGCCTTGCTATCCAGCAACGGGCCGGGTTCAACGCCAAGCCGGAGAAGTGGTGGTAATGGCGATGATGCTGATCATCGTGGGTTCGGTTTTCCTCACCGGAATAATCGCTCTCATTGTCTCCCGAAACGTGGAGCACGGCGAGGCCCGCTTTGGCCCGGATGGTCAGCTTCCCCCTTATGACCCGGACGTTAGCGATCGCATCGATATGAACGTGACGATCAAGCAGGACAGCAGAATTGATGACTAACTACCGCATCCAGGGTGCAACTGGCGAATGGGAGGTCGTGATCGGCCTCGAAGTCCACGCCCAGGTGACCTCCAACGCCAAGCTGTTCAGCGGTGCGGCAACCGCTTTCGGGGCGGAGCCGAATACGCAAGTATCTCTGGTGGATGCGGCCATGCCGGGGATGCTGCCCGTACCCAACCGTGAATGTATCCGGCAGGCGGTGCGCACCGGCATGGCGATCGAGGCTCAGATCAACAAATACAGCCGGTTCGATCGCAAGAACTACTTCTACGCCGATTTGCCGCAGGGCTATCAGATCAGCCAGCTCTACCACCCAATCGTGGGCGAGGGGCAGCTGCTGATTGATGCGGATGACAAGGCTGGCATCGCCGAAGACAAGGTCATCGGGATCGAGCGCATCCATGTGGAACAGGATGCGGGCAAGCTGATGCACGACCAGCATCCGACCATGTCCTATGTCGATTTGAACCGTAGCGGCGTGGCCCTGATGGAAATCGTCTCCAAGCCCGACATGCGCTCGCCCGCCGAAGCCGGGGCCTATGTCCGCAAGCTGCGTTCGATCCTGCGCTACGTCGGTTCGTGCGACGGGAACATGGAAGAAGGCTCCATGCGTGCCGATGTGAACGTCAGCGTGCGCAAGCCGGGCGAGGAATTCGGTACGCGGACCGAGACGAAGAACGTCAATTCGGTGCGTTTCGTCATGCAGGTCATCGAATACGAAGCGAACCGCCAGGTCGACGTGCTGGAAAATGGCGGGACGGTCGACCAGGAAACCCGCCTGTTCGATCCGGGCACCGGCACCACGCGGACCATGCGCAGCAAGGAAGACGCGCATGATTATCGCTATTTCCCCGATCCCGACCTGCTGCCGCTGGAACTGGACGACAGCTTCCTCGACGAATGCCGTGCTTCGCTGCCCGAACTGCCCGACGCTAAGCGCGCCCGTTACGAAGGAGAGTTGGGGCTGACACCCTACAATGCCCGCGAACTGACCGCCGAGGTCGAAACCTTCGCCCGTTTCGAAACACTGCTGGGCGTAGCGGCGGCGAAGATCGGCAAGCCCGAAGAGAAGGTCGCGACGCAGGTCGCTAATTGGGCACTGTCGGTCGCGCCGGGAGTGATGAAATCGCTGGGCGATGAAGCCGATCCGGCCAATGCCACGGCAGAGGCGCAGGCGAGCATCCTTGCGATGCAGGACAAGGGCGAGATTTCGGGCGGTCAGGCCAAGGAAATCTACGAGATAGTACTCAAGACCGGCCGCGACCCGGAAGAAATCGCCGATGCCGAAGGCCTCAAACAGGTCAGCGATACCGGCGCGATTGAAGCCGCGATCGACGAGATTATCGCCAAAAATGAAGACAAGGTCGCCGAATATCGCGGCGGCAAGGACAAATTGTTTGGCTTCTTCGTCGGCCAGACGATGAAAGCGATGCAGGGCAAGGCCAATCCGGCGGTGGTCAACCAGATCCTGAAGGACAAGCTGGGGTAAGGGGCTACTGCGAGAACGGCTGCCACGGGGCCGGATTGCTTACGAGAACCGTTTACAGTCCGGATTGTCGGCGACTTCCCAGATGCGGTCGGATTGTCCGTCACGTTCGCGTGCAAAACGCGCCAGTTCGACCAGCTTTTCCTGAGTATCGGAACGGTCGTTATCGCAGACGACCGCCAGCACTCTGGTTTCCAGCTTGGCGTTGGCTGCAGGAGCGGCAGATGTTTCGGTTTCGCTGCCTTCTTCGAGAAGCGAGCATCCGGCCAGTCCAGCGCCGATGAGAATGCCTATGGCTGCGTATCTAGCCAACATGAGTCGCAGGGTGCGCCCCTGTCGGGGCCAATTCAAGGCCGTGCGCTTCGCTTGACCTCTTCTGAGGCATCACCTGTCTCTCTCGGCCGATCGGCAAGACTGTATACCCGCCGTGGAGGTCAATTCGCGATGCTCGCTTGAACGGCCCGGGCAACGGGCGTAGCGCTGACCGGGTCACGCGCGTTTCGCGCGTAGGAAGGGGTCTTTCTAACCATGTCGAAAACTGCATTTGCCGCGGCGCTGCTGACCGGTGCTGCCTTATCCGTTCTCTCCTTTGCGACGCCGCTAGCCGCGAAGGAAGGGATGTTCACGCCCGGTCAACTGCCCGAGATCGCCGACGATCTGCGCAAAACCGGCCTCGAAGTATCGCCAGAGGCTCTGTCGGACCTGACCGGCTTCCCGATGGGAGCTATCGTCCAGTTGCAAGGCTGCTCGGCCAGCTTCGTATCGCGTGAAGGGCTGGTGGTCACCAATCATCACTGCGCGCGCGGGTCGGTGCAGTATAATTCGACTGCCGAAAACAACTATCTCGAAAACGGCTTTCTGGCCAAGACCAAGGACGATGAACTGCCCGCAGCGCCTGGATCGCGCGTCTATGTCACCACCGACATTACCGATGTAACCGCGCGGGTGCGCGAGGACATCGATGCGCTGTCGCCTAGCGAACGGTACGACACTGTAGACCAGCGCGTGAAAGACATCACCGCCGAATGCGAACGGGCTGCCGGGTATCGCTGCCTTGTTGCCAGCTTTTATGGCGGCGAGGAATACACGCTGATCAAGCGGCTTGAAGTCAAGGACGTGCGGCTGGTCTATGCGCCTGCCGATTCCGTCGGGAAATATGGCGGCGATATCGATAACTGGATGTGGCCGCGCCATACGGGCGATTTTTCGTTCTACCGCGCCTATGTCGCACCGGACGGCTCTTCCGCCGAATATTCGGCGGACAATGTTCCCTATCGCCCGAAGCATCACCTGAAGGTCAGTGCCGCGGGGCTCGACGATGGCGATTTCGTGATGGCGGCAGGTTATCCCGGTTCGACCAACCGTTACACCCGTCTCGGCGAAGTGAAGAACACGTTCGAATGGACCTATCCGACGTTCGTCAGCCTTCTGAACGACTGGATCGACACGATCGAGCAGGCAGCGCCCGAAGGGTCGGATGCTCGTGTGAAATATGAATCGCGTCTCGCCGGTCTCAACAATTATGAAAAGAACCTGCGCGGCCAGATCGACGGCGCTCGCCGCGTCGATCTCGTCGGGCGGCGTGCCGAGCGTGAAGCGGCGCTGAATGCCTGGATCGCTGCCGATGCGTCGCGCCGCGGCTATGCGGAAGCGATCACGGCACTGGACGCCCTGTCGCAGGAAAGTGCCACCGCGGCCCGCACCAACTTCTGGTATGGCAACGTTACGAACCCGCAGCTGCTGGGCACGGCGCAGCGACTTTACCGGCTCGCCAAGGAAAAGGAAAAGCCCGATGCCCAGCGCGAAAGCGGCTATCAGGAACGCGACATGGCGTTTTTCCGCCAAAGCCTTCAGGCGCTCGATCGCCGGTATGATGCATCGGTCGACAAGGCCGAATGGCTATTGTTCCTGAAGGGCTATCTCGCACAGCCGAAGGCTGAACGTGTGGCCGTGTTCGACAAGGCTTTGGGGCTGACGGGGATCACCAGCGCGGCTCAGGCCGAGCCGATCATCGATCGCTATTACAAAGCATCGACGCTGGACGAGGGCGAGACACGGCTTGCGCTGATGGACGCGACCGTCGCCCAGCTGGAAGCGAGCAAGGACCCCTTCATGAAGCTGGCAGTCGCGCTGTACGACTATCAGATGGATTTGGAAAAGCAGAGCGAGGAGCGTGCAGGACGCGCGCTGGTGCTGCGTCCCGCCTATATGGAAGCGATGACCAAGTGGCAGCGGTCGCAGGGGATCGAGACCTATCCCGATGCCAACAGCACGTTGCGTGTGACCTATGGCAAGGTCTTGGGCGGAAGCCCGCGTGACGGCATGGCCTATCTGCCGTTCACTACGCTTGAAGGCATTCTGGAAAAGGACACGGGCGTCGACCCGTTCAACGCTCCGGCAAAGCAACTGACCATCATTCGCGAGCGCGATTATGGTGATTATGCTCTCGACACCATCGGATCGGTCCCGGTCAATTTCCTGTCCGACCTTGACAGCACCGGTGGCAACAGTGGCTCGGCAACGCTCAATTCGCGCGCCGAACTGGTTGGCCTGCTGTTCGATGGCACTTTCGAAAGCGTCAATTCAGACTGGGATTTCGATCCGCGGACAACGCGCACGATCCATGTCGATACCCGCTACATGCTGTGGGTGATGGACAAGGTCGACGGGGCGCAGAACTTGATCGAGGAAATGGATATAGTCCGCTAGGAAAAGCACGATAAGGTGGCGGATAGCGGTCCTGACGGCGAGATTATGTGGTTTCTCGTGTTCGGGCCGCTATCAACCAGCTGAAATTGTACCGGGGGGGCAATGTGAAAATTTTTACACCACTGATTTTGTGCGCGCTGGCAATGTCAGCTCCGCTCGCTGAGGAAACTCTGTCGAACGCCGATGTCCTGATGCTGCTCGATGCGGGCCTTGGGGAAGAGGCGGTTATCGCCAAGATCGAAACTGCGCAGGGCAATTACGCGACGGACATCTCCACGCTGCTTGAATTGAGAGAGCGCGGGGTGCCGAGTGCAGTGATCGCGGCCATGGTCAAGCAGGCGTCTGCTGCACCTGAAATGTCCGACAGTGCGGCCGACCCGCTTAGCCCCCACTTTCCAGGCGTGTATTTATATGATGACTGGTCGGCACAGCCACGAATGTGGAAGATCGACCCCACCTCTTCCACCCAAACGAAGACGGGCGGAATCTTCGGCTATGCACTTACCGCAGGGATTGCGAGTGCCAGTGTAAAAGCAGTTATTCCCGGTGAGGAGGCGCGATATAACGTGCCCAAGGCCAAACCGGTCTTCTACGTTTATCTGGACAGTGCAAACGGAGGAGCGAGTGGGACCTTCTCGACCGGCTTCGGTGCCTCGATCCAATCGCCGAATGAGTTTTCTTTGGTGGCGCTGGAACAGAAGAAGGGCCGTCGCGAGGCGCGGATCGGCAGCATGAACATCGCCGGAGCAAAAGCAGGGGTGATGGACAAGGATCTGATCCCGTTCAGCTACGAACAGATTGCACAGGGTGTCTTCAAGCTTACCCCGGATGCAGCGCTGGAAGAAGGGCAGTATGGTTTTGTCTTCGCGGTTGGCGGTGGTGCCGGTCCTGGGCTTGTAGGCAGTGCCGGTACAGCGGGGGCACGAGTGTTCGCCTTCGGTGTGGACTACTAAATCAACTTTCCGGCGGACGCTTAGCAAAGACACAATAAAAGGCGCCGGGAGTTGTTCCCGACGCCCTGGATAATCTGGTTCTCTGATCAGCCCTGACGCTGGCCGGTCAGCGGCATGTCGCCGAATGCGCCTGCATTGACTGTTCCGGTCATCTGATCGCCGTTTACATTCGCAGTGCAGTTGAGCGTCATCGGCATGGGGACAGTCATGTCCATCGCCCAGGTGAGCGTGTCCCCATCGATCTTGCCGTCCTTGACGTCCATGGAGCCCATGCCGCCGGCCATCGAGCCCGTGAAGCTGTTACCATCATTGCCGGGAACCACGGTGAAGGTGCCCTTCTGTTCGCCCATGGGGCTCTTGACGACGGTGTCATAAGTACCTGCTACGGACATGAAAATTCCTCTCTTGGGTTTGACGTCTGAAGTGCCGGTTAAATCGGCCTTGCTGACACTAATGTCAACAAGGCTCGATCAGGTCAGCCTTATTGGGCCATCTCCACAACTTCGATATCCAGCCCAAGCTTTTCAAGCTGGGGCTTAACCACGGTTGCATCGCCGACCACGACCCATACGAAACGATCTGCGTCGATGGCGGCACGCACCGCACTGTCCAGGCTGCCGCGGGTTTGTGCGCGATAGCGATCTGCGAGCAGTTCGTAGTAATTGTCGGGCCGACCAAACAGGGCGTTGTTCTGCATGGCGCCCAGCACCGCGTCGGAAGTTTCGAACTGGCCTGGCAGTTCCCCGATTTGCGCAGTTACGATCCGCGTCAGCTCGGCTTCGCTAACACCGCGTGTATCGAGGAATTCGCGGGTTTCGCGGATCAGTTCGGCGAGGGCATCACCGGTTCGATCGGCCTGCACAGGTGCCGAGATGTTGTAGGCAACGGATTTCTCTCGTGTCTGCGGCGCTCCTCGTACGCCATAGCTCCAACCCTTCGTCTCCCGCAGATTCATGTTGAGCCGCGCAAGGAAATTGCCGCCCAGCGCGTTGTTGGCGTTGAGGAAGTCAACATAGGTTTCGCCGCGCGCATCGACTGGTGTTCTCTGACCACCAAGAATGAAGCTTTGCGGAGAATTCGGACGATTGACCAGCACGATACGCGCCTTTTCAGGCACCGCCGCCATATCGCCAAAGGTCTTTGTCCCCTTGGCCACTGCCGGTGCCTTCCAATCGCCGAAAACCTTGTTCAGCGCGACGGTGATTTCGGCAATAGGACGATCCGAAACCACGAAGACTTCGCCATTGTCGGGACGGATCCATCGATCCTTGAAGCCAGCGATGTCGGCACGGGTTATGGATTTGACCGATTCAACGTCTCCGCTGCCAGTGCCGCCATAAGGGTTGCTTTCACCATAGATAATCGGTGCGATCATGCGCGCACCGATCGATTGCGGTGTGCGCATTTCCTGTTCGATGCCGGTAACCAACTGTGCACGGACACGCTCGATCTCGGTCGGATCGAAGGCAGGGTTGCGTATGACATCCGACATCAATTCGAGTGAAGGCGTCAGGTTGGCAGACAGCGTCGACAGAGTGAAGCTCGAGCGATCGAACCCGCCGCCCGTAGAGATCGAAGCGCCCAGACGTTCCCGGGCTTCCGCAATCTCCTGCGAAGTCATCGTCGTGGTGCCTTCGTCGAAAAGTCCGAGAGCGAGCGCTTCGAGACCGCGCTTGTCCAATGGATCGGCAGCTGTGCCGGCGTCGAAAGACATGGTCACATATGTGGCCGGGACTGCGTCACGCATGGCGTAATGAAGCTGCATGCCATTGGCGAGCGTGGTATGCTGTACATCCGGGAAGTCGAGTGTTGCAGTCGAAGCGATGGGCGGCTTGGGGCGTTCCACCGTCACTGTAATCTCGTCCCCACTGGGACCTGCTTCCGCTGGATCGGCAGCGGCGACCGCCGCCGCTTCCTCATATTCGCCTTCGCGTTCGCCAGGCTCGAGAATGAGGGTCATGGCAGGGCGGGTCATCCAGCGCTGCATCGCAGCCTGAACTTCTCCTGGGGTCAGCGTGGCAAGTATTTCGAGCTGACGAGAATAGAAATCGGGATCGTCCGCCAGCACTTCACCGGATGCCAGAGTTACGGCTTTACCGCCGAAACCGCCAACCTGCTCAAGGCCTCGGATCGTCTGCGCTACTGTAGTAGTAGCGGCGCGCCGGACTTCGTCTTCTGTCGGACCTTCCGCAATGAACTGAGAAACCAATTCATTCAGCCGTTTTTCGACTGCGGCAGGGTCGACATCGGTGCGGGCGGTGGCACTGACATTTAGAACACCCACGCGCTGCCAGGAATAATTGCCGGCGGAAACGCCCACGGCCAGTTTCTCGTCCCGCACAAGTGCATTATCAAGACGGCTGGACGATAGCCCACCGAGGATCTGTGTGCCCACCGTCAGGGCAGTCAGTTCGCGGTCCGTGATGCCAGGCGCGCTCCAATATTTTGCGATATTTGTCGCTGCAACCTGATCCTTCATCACTTTGCGCACATCTTGGGCAAGGTCAGGGACATTCGCTGCGGCGGGAGTGTTTACCGGTCCGCGCGCGATAGGACCGAAATATTTTTCCACCAGTGTGCGGGCTTCTGCCGCAGTAATGTCACCAGCCAATACGACTGTCGCATTGTTCGGACCGTAATTGTCCCGGAACCAGTTCTGCACGTCAGCCATGCTTGCCTGATCGAGGTCGGCCATCGATCCGATTGGTGTGTGATCGTAAGGGTGTGGCGCAGGGAAAAGCGTCTTCACGATCTCATAGAACACGAGGCCGCCGGGCTGGTTGTCGCCCTGCCGTTTTTCATTCTGGACCACGCCGCGCTGGTTATCCAGCTTCGCCTGAGTGATCGCGCCGAGCAGATAGCCCATGCGATCGCTTTCCAGCCACAGCGCGCGTTCGAGCGCGGGCTTTGGCACGGTCTGGAAATAGTTTGTCCGGTCGAAATTGGTCGTACCGTTATAGTCGGTTGCGCCCATTTCCTGCAGGTACTGGAAATAATCTTCCGGTGCGTTTTCCGACCCGTTGAACATGAGATGTTCGAACAGATGGGCAAAGCCGGACTTACCCTTAGGTTCGTCCTTCGAGCCGACGTTGTACCACACAGCAAGCGCGACAATCGGCGCCTTGTTGTCGGTGTGGACGATGACGTCCAGGCCGTTCTCCAGTGTAAACTTTTCATACGGGATTTCGACTTCGTCGATCAGTGTTGCCAGCGCCGCAGGCTCGTCCAGTGCAGTGGCCTGAGCCGCAGCTGAATTGGACGCATCGGCCATGGTTTGGCCGCCTGGCACCGTAGTGCATGCTGCCAGGACGAGCGAAGCAACGCCCGCCGTGAGTACTGATTTCAAACGCATATAGACCCCCTCGTGCCGATCCCTTTGTGTATTCGACTCGTAATTACAGATGCTCGACAGGCTAACCCGTCATCGAGAATGCGTCACCACCTTTCGGGATGCGGCATTGGCGAGCACATCTTCGCGCCAGAAATGGACCGGCTTCAAGCGGTGCTGGACGAACAGCATAGCCTGATCGGTGTAATGCGGGGATGATGGCCTGGTCGTGGCCGCGCCGAATGGTTGAATGGATCGCGAAGAGACCCGCTCCCCCGGCAGCCATTCCACCCACTGAATGAAGCTGTCGCCATGCCGGACCGATAGGCGGCCGTCCTTGTCGACATCCCACAGGGTGGAGGCGCGCAGTGTGTCCGAGCCACCATCGAGCGGCAGGTCGACGTCGCCCTGCCGCAGGCGCAGCACTTCGCTCATCGGTGGATCGATCTGACCGAAATGGTGCGTAAGATGCCCGACTTGTTTGGTCAGCTCGGCTCGCACGTCCGGCCAAGGTTTGTTCTGATAGCTGGAGGACATGAATTCGCGGATCATCAGCAAAGCCAGCGCATCGGCCTTGCCGACATTGTCGGCGGTGAAATCCCAGGTCAGCAACAGATCCTGCGCACGGGCAAGTTGAGTATCGTCTGACAGTTCCAGGGTGGCCAGTTCATCCCACAGGCGGGCAATGTAACCCGCCCGTTCGTAACCGGTATCGTATTTGATCCTTTCCAGTGTCGCCCGATCCAGCCGTTCCGCCTCGCTCATGAGCTTCCAGGCCCGGCGGGACCGATTGGTCTGCTTGAGTTCGATGCCGAGTTCGGGCGCGAAATCGTCTGGCGACAGATCGCTGCCCAGGCCTGCGGCGGTGAAGGGCGCATTGTTGGCATTGTAGAGCCAGCCGCTGGCCGGGTTCACATATTTCGGCAGCGAGTGATAGGGAACTGATCCCGACCAGATGGCCCGCGGATCGTCACCGGGCAGGATGTTGCGCCAGTCATATCCCTTCGCACGGTCGGGCAGGGCAGCGTTGTACACATAGGCAATGTTGCCTGCCTTGTCGCCATAGATGAAATTGGTGGAGGGGATATCCATCCGCGCGAGGATGGACTGAAATTCATCCAGATCCGTCGCCTTGTTGAGGCGGTAATAGGCATCCAACTGACCCAGATTGCCGATACCGCCATATCGCACGGCAAAATAGCCTTTGTCGTTCTTGATGACCGGCCCGTGGACACTGCGGTAAATGGTTCTCCGGATTGGCAGGGTGATCGGCCCAAGCCTTACGGGAAGGGTGACCGACCGTTTCTCCAGATCGCGCCACTGATTGCCGATCCGATACTGAGTGCCATCTTCCTTCATCACCAGCCTGTACACATCGACCATGTCGGGTGTGTTGACGGTATTGGTCCAGCCGAGGTGTTCGTTATGCCCCAGGAACGGGAAGGGACTGCCGGGAAAATTGGCGCCCGCATAGTGCCAGCCTTCCTCACTCTCGACGACCAATTCATACCACGCAACACCGCCCCGCCACGGCTGGTGACTGTTGGATACCAGAATGGTTGGGCCGCCTGATTTCTTCGGCATGACGGCGAAGGCATTGGAGCCAGCGAGCGCGCCGTCCTCGCCCCAAGGAAGGGGCCACGCCCGGGCTTGTTTGGGCGGCGGGACCGGATCATCGCGGATCACTTCGACGCCGTTGGTTTCGGGCGAATCCTCAGCGCTGCTGTCGGGGATCGGCGGGCCATGTTCGAGGCGCAGTTCCTTCCCTTCCACCAATGGACCGATGATGTCGCCCAGACCGAAAAAGAAGGGTTGGCGCAGGGCAAAGCCGGCCGCCACGTCCAGGCCATCGACAGGAAACAGATTGCCCAGCTTGATTTCATCGGGATGCTGCCGGGCGTAATCGTTCAGCCCGGTCGCGTAGGCATCGAACAGGGCGCGCGTGTCTTCGGGCAGTCTTGGGTAGCTCTCTTCGGCCGTGCCCCGTGCGTCGAGCAGCTGATAGGCATAATCGAACGCGGCGCCGTCCCGTCCGGCGATTGCGCCATAGCGGCCGCGGCTCATCGCAATCACGTCTTGCAGCGTGAAGAAATCGTCTTCTGCATGAGCGATGGCCACGCCATAGGCAACATCCGCATCACTCTTGCCATAGATGTGCGGTACGCCGAATTCGTCACGCGTGATTTCTGCAGTGTAGGAGCGATCGGGCAGATCGATATCGTCACGCTGGGCCCAGAACGGCTCCCACGTTGCAAGGCCGATGAGTGTCACCAGCGTCAACAGCAGCACCGCAAAGCCGATACGCCCCAACCATTTCCTCATGAAATCCCGTCCTCTCTTGCAATTGGGGTAGCTTCAGCGGGATCAACTCGCAATGCGATTGGGCAAAACCTCACCCCGCCTGTTCCCCCGTGCGGATTCGGCTGGCTAACTAGGGCCTCGTGACAGCGCAGATCACCATCGGCCATGAATCTACCGGCACACCGGTAGAATTCGATATCGAGGAACTCCTCGCCACCCGTTTGCTCGTGCAGGGCAATTCCGGCAGCGGCAAGTCGCACCTGCTGCGCCGCCTTCTGGAAGAAAGCGCGGGTATGGTGCAGCAGGTTGTCATCGATCCCGAAGGTGACTTCCCCTCGTTGGCGGATGAGTTCGGTCATGTGGTTATCGATGGATCGGCTTATTCTCCGCCCGAAATCGAAGCGCTTGCCCGGCGTATCCGTGAACATCGTGCCAGCGTTGTACTCGATCTGGACGGGCTGGAGGTCGAACAGCAGATCCGGTGCGCCGCCCAATTTCTCACCGCGCTGTTCGATGCACCACGCGAACATTGGTATCCGGCACTGGTGGTGGTAGACGAGGCGCAGATGTTCGCCCCGGCCGCCGCGGGTGAAATGGCGGAGGATACGCGGCGCCTCACGCTGTCGGCGATGACCAATCTCATGTGCCGTGGACGCAAGCGCGGCCTGGCTGGCGTGGTGGCTACCCAACGGCTGGCAAAACTTGCCAAAAACGTTGCTGCCGAAGCATCCAACTTCCTGATGGGGCGGACCTTCCTCGATATCGACATGGTCCGTGCGGCGGATCTGCTTGGTATGGAACGTCGGCAGGCGGAGCGTATCCGCGAGCTCGAACGTGGCCATTTTCTTGCGCTTGGTCCGGCAATCACGCGGGTGCCACGCGCTGTGAAGATCGGTCCGGTAAAGACGGGCAACACAGTGCGCAGCGAAGGTCTGATGGCACTGCCTGAAACGGCACCCGAAGACATGGCGGCCCTGCTCACCACCGATCTTGCCAGCGAGGTGGCCAAGGCACCGCCCCCACCGGAACCCCCACCCGCACCGCGGATCGACGAGATGGAAGACAGCATCGTGCATGCAGAAGAGCGGCGGGTTGCATCACCCGAGCCGGTCGACACGTCTGTTGTCGCGGCACGGATCGCGGAAATAATCGATGAGCTGGCCAGTGAAGAGGGCATCGCGTTCCAGTCTGCCAGCGCCCAGTATCAGACCTTCCTAACCCGCTGCCGCCGCGAACGCCTGATCGGGCCGATGCCGGATATGCGCGGTTTCCGCCGCCGCTTCGCGATTGCAGGGGCGGGGCTTGCCGAGCTGGAAGAGGCGGTTAAGGGCCGCATCATGGAATTGGCCGGCGCGGTCGAGGAAGACTTGCTGGGACCGTTCCTGGTGATTGCGAAAGCTGCCCACGCTGGTGAAACGCAGATTGACGAGCATGCGCTCGCACGCGCTTACGGTACCAGCTCGCCCGGACGCATCCGGCGTCTGCTCGACCATCTCGAACGGCAGGGTCTGGTCGTCGTGCGTGAAGATTTTGGCGGTGACCGGACGGTAATGGTGCCGGGGCTTGAACCGCTTGCCCAGGGTTGATGCTCGATATCCGGCTGTATAGAGCTGGAACATGGACCAGGCAGACTTTGCGCATTTCGCAGCACTCGATATTCGTGCCGGGACTGTAACCCGTGCCGAATCTTTTCCCGAAGCCCATCGTCCCGCCATCAAGCTTTGGGTCGATCTCGGGCCTGAAATCGGCGAGCGCAAAAGCTCGGCACAAATTACCGAGCATTACACGCCGGATAGTCTCGTCGGGCAACGCGTTATGGCGGTGGTAAATTTCGCACCGCGCCAGATAGGCCCGTTCATGTCGGAAATTCTTGTGCTGGGCTTCCCGGATGCGGATGGTGCCATTCTCCTCGCCCGATCCGAAGCGGGCATAGAAGACGGCGCTCGTCTGGCCTGATAGCGCTCAGTATGGCTCAATCGGCGCTATCGGTCCGAGTTGCTGTAGTGATAGATTTCCTTAAAGATCAGTTGTCATGATTTATAGAGGCCGGCGGTTCGTCCGCCCTGAGCCAACCAGTAATCGAGAACCTTTGTCCAGGAGCATAAGACGCTACAGAGCTTACTGAATGGTCAGCAGGTATTGTAAAGATATTGAGCGCATTGAATACAGGGCGATAGGCCAATTCGACATCGAAATCCTTGTTCCAGAACTGGAGTAATCCGCCCCAATCCCGGCCCCAATCTTTTGTGAAATTGAGTACATATGCGGCAAGGCGCTGCTCTTTCGGATTTTCGTCCGTATGAAACTTTAGAAAGTGCCCCGCTCGGTAGAGAGTAGCATGGCAGTCGGCCCAGCGAATATTATTAAGGCCGGTTAACTGCTTAAAGAAATTCAGCATGGCTGGGCTGTTGATAAATTCATACACTTCAAAAATGAAGCGGTTCTCGCGACGCTTCTGGAAATAACGCGAAAATACAGGATAATGGTTGTAAAGGAACTGATACCCCTTACGAGCACCTTCATCTACAACTTGCCGTATACGCGCAGCATCCTGCGCAGAAATTCTCTGAAGTTGTTCGGGCGACAGTTCGTGTACTTTTGCACCCTCGTTGTAGGCAAGGTGCCAAGGCAGACGATGTAATTCCTCGAAAATCTTCTCGGCGCTCTCGGTTTTGAAGATGTCGCGAATTTGGAGTCTGCCTGCTTTGGCGTAAGAGGATGCAAGAGACGGCAAATCGAGCGATGGGTTCAGACTAAGTTCCATTCTCGGATCGTTTCTCCGGTCTGGCTCGAAATGCAAGTGTTGTCTCAGTGCTTGCTCTTGGCGGGCTGCTGTTCCAAGCCTTTGGTATGAGTAATTTCGCCAAAATTGCGTGCGATCCTGAATGGATTTTGCATAGGTTCGACGTCAGTTCGAACCGCTTTCAGTTCCTCCATGCGCCGCTCTCGTCAATACGTGGAGAAACCTTCTTGGCGGACCTCAAGCCCACTGGCGATGACCAAAACGTATGGGTGGATGCGGAGGAACTGTCAGGGCATGAGTTCCCGCATGTCCCTATTCATTTTATATTTCACACAGCATTCTGTCGCTCCACGCTGCTTGTTTCCGCACTCGATGTCCCCGAAGTCTCTTTTGGGATGAGCGAGCCAGGCGTTCTTAATGATCTGGCGCGGGCGGGGCCAAAGGCGGCGAGGTTGATCGGGCCAGTTTTGAAGCTTCTCGCTCGTCCACTGGCTGGTGCCAAAACTATGGTAATCAAGCCATCAAATGTCGCTAACAATCTGATGGCTCCGTTACTTGAAGCAGAGCCGAGTTCGAAAGCTCTTCTACTTTCCGGATCGCTGTCCGAGTTTCTGCAATCCGTACATAAAAAAGGGTTGGCGGGACGAGCCTGGGTGCGGCGATTGTACCGGTACGTTGGACGATACGCTCCATTGGATTTAGGATTTCGAGGGGATGCCGAAATAGAGCTTACCGATCTACAAGTGGCGGGGCTCGCGTGGTTTCTGCAGCAGAGGCACTTCGCAATCTCGCTTGGCTCGTCGCTTCGATCGCGCCTCGCCACAGTTGATAGCAGCGATCTGATCAATAATCGGGAAAGTACTCTTTTGGCCGTATCTCGATACTTCCAGTTGCAGTTGGATGAAAAGCGAATTTCCGACATCGCTGATAGTGCGGTGTTTCGCGACCACGCCAAGCTGGGAGGAAATTACGAAGAAATTGTTGCAGCACAGGATAGGTCTGCCCAGAGCCTAATCGTCGACGAAGAGATTGCCATAATCGTAAAGTGGGTTGATGCGATCATCAGTCAAACTGGTCTTTCCATACCAGTGAACGAGCCGCTCCAAGGTTAGACATCCGCAATCTTCGCTTTCTCTGGCGTGGAGGCACGATAATCGGTTAGCTGTGCCCTTGCTTGGCAGTGTCATGGCCGGTGGGGATGCAGTGCGGGCTTGGCTTGCCGACAAGCGAGGAGCCTGCCAATCCTTCGTCTCAGCGCGAGGAGGGATTAGTGGGGCAGGCGGCACTCCAGGGGGCGGATATCGGGATGGAGCGCCTGTTGCGCGATGGTCTCGTACTATTGCTGCCGCCCCTGATATTGTTCGGCTATGTCCTGATCCGGCCGCAGTTGCTGGCTGATGGCGACACAGGCTGGCACATCGCCGCCGGACAATGGATTTTCAGTCACAGCCAAATTCCGGCGAAGGACATCTTTTCCTACACGGCAGCTGACCAGTCCTGGACCGCTCACGAATGGCTCGCCGATGTGCTTATGGCCATGGGGTATTCTGCAGCAGGCTGGTCGGGCATCTTGCTGCTTTACGCCCTGGCGATGGCAGGTTTGGGAAGTGTTCTGGCGGTTCACGCCCGACGCTGGCTGGAGCCTTGGGCTGCGACACTTCTGATCGTCTGGATGGTGGCTGGGACGATGCCGTTCATCCTTGCCCGCCCGCATGTTCTTGCCTGGATCCCGCTGGCGCTCTGGACGGTGCTGTTGCTGCGCGCTCGCGACGTCGATCGCACGCCTCCGATCGCTGCGGCGGCGGTGATGATTGTTTGGGCCAATTTACATGGCAGCTTTATCTTCGGCCTGCTTCTGATCGCACCTTTCGCCGCCGAAGCCTTCTTTGCAGCACTGCCCGAGCGGCGCGTGGCTGTTTTGAGGAGTTGGGCGGTCTTCTCCGGCGCGGCACTTGTCGCCTGCCTTGTCACCCCGTTCGGAATATCGGGGCTGCTGTTCCCATTTCAGTTGATGGCGACGCCGGCTCTGGTGGCAGTCGCCGAATGGATGCCAAGCGATTTCTCATCGGTGGGCATTTTCGAAATTCTGTTGCTGAGCGGGCTGGCTGCAAGTTTGTGGCTCGGGCTTCGTTTGCCGACATGGCGATTGGCGATTGTCATCGGCCTGCTGCACATGGCGCTGTCGCATGTCCGGCATCAGGCTATTTTCACGATCGTGACAGGGCTGATCGTAGCTGCGCCCTTGGCGAAGGCTTTGAGCCAGGAGGTCTCCCGCTTCCCTTTACGTGACGCCATAAGATCTCATCGCCGCGATGCCGCTACCCTTGTTGCAATCGTCCTTTTCATTGCATTCGGCGTTGCACTGTATCGGGTAACCCAGTCCGAAACCCGCTTCGACAGCGAAAATGTGCCTCTGACGGCGGTGGCGCAGGTTACGCCGCAGATGAAGCGGTCTCGTGTGTTCAATCAATACAGTTTTGGCGGGTCGCTTGCGCTTGCCGGGATCCCTGTATTCATCGACGGTCGGATCGACATGTATGGTAACGACACGTTCCAGGAATACCTCGACATCCTGGGTACTCGCGACGCGGCCAGATGGAATGAGGCGCAGCGCCGCTGGCAGATCGGCTGGACGATCTTGCCGCCTGACGCACCCTTGACGGGTGTGCTGAACGGCCATCCGCGCTGGCATCGGGTATATGCGGATCAATGGGCGGTCATTCACGTCGATGAGGATATTTTCCAGGCAATGCACTCTGACCAGTGACCTGCTAATTTTTTGCCCACCGCCTCTTGTGTGGCAGATCGGCAACGCTATCTCTCGAGTGTAACAGAAGGGTGATACACCGATGAATCTCGAAAAGTTCACCGACCGCGCCAAGGGCTTCCTTCAGGCGGCTCAGACCGTGGCCATTCGTATGAACCATCAGCGCATTTCGCCTGTGCATCTGCTCAAGGCGCTGCTGGATGACGGCGAAGGGATGGCAGCGCAACTGATCCAGCGCGCTGGCGGCAATCCCGGCGTGGCGATCACCGAGGTGGACACTGCCCTGGCCAAAATCCCCGCTGTATCGGGTGGAGGGGCGCAGCAGACGCCGGGGCTAGACAATGACGCGGTGCGCGCACTCGACCAGGCGGAGAAGCTTGCCGAAAAGGCAGGAGACAGTTTCGTACCGGTGCAGCGCATTTTGCAGGCGCTCACCATGGCAGATGGTGACGCTGGCAAGGCGCTTAAATCGGCAGGCGTCGATGCAAAGTCACTCGAAGCGGCGATTCAGGAGGTGACCAAAGGGCGAACCGCCGACAGTGCGGGCGCGGAAGAAAGCTACGACGCGATGAAAAAGTATGCGCGCGACCTCACTCAGGCTGCGCGTGACGGCAAGCTCGATCCGGTGATCGGCCGCGACGAAGAAATCCGCCGCACCGTCCAGATCCTGGCACGCCGCACGAAAAACAATCCCGCGCTCATCGGCGAGCCAGGTACAGGCAAGACTGCAATCGCGGAAGGGCTCGCGCTGCGCATTGCCAATGGCGATGTGCCCGACAGTCTGAAAGGCCGGACGCTGATGGCGCTCGACATGGGCGCGTTGATAGCTGGCGCGAAATATCGGGGCGAGTTCGAGGAACGGCTCAAGGCCGTGCTCGACGAGGTGAAGGGCGCTGAGGGGCAGATCATCCTGTTCATTGACGAAATGCATACGCTGATTGGCGCGGGCGCGTCTGAAGGTAGCATGGATGCTGGCAATTTGCTCAAGCCGGCTCTCAGCCGCGGGGAACTCCATTGCATCGGTGCGACTACGCTCGATGAGTATCAGAAATATGTCGAGAAGGACCCGGCGCTGCAGCGGCGGTTCCAGCCGGTCTATATCGATGAGCCGACCGTGGAGGATACAATCAGTATCCTGCGCGGTATCAAGGACAAGTATGAGCTGCACCACGGTGTCCGCATTACCGACGGGGCGATCGTAGCGGCGGCTCAGCTTTCGAACCGTTACATCCAGAACCGCTTCCTGCCCGACAAGGCGATCGACCTGATGGATGAGGCCGCCAGTCGCATTCGCATGGAAGTGGAGAGTAAACCGGAAGAAATCGAAGGGCTTGATCGCCGGATCATCCAGCTTCGCATCGAAGAGCAGGCGCTTCAGAAAGAAACGGATGCCGCGTCAAAGGACCGGCTCGATGCATTGCGCAAGGAGCTGTCGGAGCTTGAGCAGCAATCCAGCGAACTGACTACGCGCTGGCAGAACGAGCGCGACAAGATTCACGCGGAGGCGCGCGTCAAGGAAGAGCTCGATCAGGCGCGTCTGGAGCTGGAACAGGCACAGCGTGCTGGCGATCTCGCCAAAGCAGGCGAGCTGCAATATGGCCGTATCCCTGATCTGGAAAAAAAGCTGTCCGAAGCATCCGGCCAGACCAATAATGCCTTGCTCAAAGAAGAAGTGACCGAAGACGATATTGCCGGGGTGGTTTCCCGCTGGACAGGTATTCCGGTGGATCGGATGATGGAAGGCGAGCGCGAAAAGCTGCTCGATATGGAAAACATCCTCGGCAAGCGGGTGATCGGCCAGTCGCAGGCGATCGACGCGGTTTCCAAGGCGGTGCGACGCGCGCGTGCCGGGTTGCAGGATCCGAACCGGCCGCTCGGTTCATTCCTGTTCCTTGGTCCGACCGGCGTTGGCAAGACCGAACTAACCAAGGCTCTCGCCAGCTTCCTGTTCGACGACGACAGCGCGATGGTGCGGATCGACATGAGCGAATTCATGGAGAAACACGCGGTCGCCCGCCTGATTGGCGCGCCTCCGGGCTATGTCGGTTATGAAGAGGGCGGAGTTTTGACCGAAGCCGTCCGCAGACGGCCCTATCAGGTGGTATTGTTCGACGAAGTCGAGAAGGCGCACACGGATGTGTTCAATGTGCTTCTACAGGTCCTCGACGACGGTCGCCTGACCGATGGGCAGGGCCGGGTGGTCGATTTTTCGAACACGCTGATCATCCTCACCAGCAATTTGGGCAGTCAGTACCTCGCCAATATGGACGATTCCCAGAAGGTCGAGGATGTCGAGCCCCAAGTTATGGATGTGGTGCGCGGTCATTTTCGCCCGGAATTCCTCAACCGGCTGGACGAGATCATCCTGTTTCACCGTCTCGGTCAGGAGCACATGGCTCCGATCGTCGACATTCAGGTGGCTCGCGTTCAGAAACTGCTGCGGGATCGCAAAATCACGCTCGATCTTACGGAGGCGGCGAAGAAATGGCTGGGCCGGGTTGGTTACGATCCCGTTTACGGTGCCCGACCGCTGAAGCGCGCAGTACAGCGTTATGTGCAGGATCCGCTCGCCGATATGATCCTTTCAGGCAAGGTGCCGGATGGCTCGACCGTGCGGATCGACGAGGGTGATGGCGAGTTGGAAATGGCGGTGGTTTAGATAGTTATCTGTTGGCAGTTGGCCGGGCAATAGCCAGTATTTGCAAATGCTTGTAGACTGCCTTGCTTGATGTGAAGATACGCTGCAAAGTATTGGTAATTGAGACGCGAAGGTCTGATTGTGCTTTGCACATCTTCGCATCCAAGATTCACGAGGAACTTCGCATCACTCATGACAAGCCGCAGGTTGATTTCGGCTTGTCATGAGTGGGATCGACCTTTTTTAACGGAACGGCTCGGGCCGCCATAGAGTGTCCGCAGCAATATGGATTGCATTGGGCAATGTTGAGCAGTCACGTAAGGAGAGAGGTGGGTGTCTTGTGCTCGGCTGATCGCAGGATTCTTTCCGCACTTCGGACCGGTGCCTCACAACCCCTTGTAAATGCAGTCGATTTCTAGATCACCCCCACGGGTTCGGGCTTTCAGATAAGAATGGGGCCAGAACGTTGATCCGTCAAATAAGAGCTAGTTTGAAGACAAGTATACACGCCCTTGCGTTACCGCCTTCTCGCACTTGATTTGGATACAGGATCAAAGCAATCGTGCTGAAGAAATTGCTCCGCTCGAACAACTGCCGGCGTGGCCGATATTCGTTGATCAAGAGTTATACCTAAAGTGGTTTGTGGAAACGCATTATCACAAGGGTGCCAAGGATCACGCAGGCCACAATTTCGCTGCAAGGCTCACAATTAGGACAAACGCTGAGGCAAAGAACCTCTATCACTCGCTCGTCTCAAAGCTGGTGTCTGGCTGACACCCGATATCACAGGTGACTAGGAACCTCAGTGGAGGTCTGCGTTGTTGCCGCAAGCGGAGCATTTCTGCTCTGATAACGAACTCTGAGCCGATCCTGACATTTGGACGGGGCTATTTAACTCCGCTGCATTAAATGAGGGCTGGCAATAGGTTGAATAACGCGGGTCGAATATAATGAAACTAGCAGTTTGATCCAATGCACGTACTGCTGTTGTTGCGGTTAGATCTTTGCTCTTCAATTTGTATTCGCCGCCGCTCTTCCCACTCATAGTTGGTAAGGCAGATTTTCTGCGGGATACGGCTGTTAACAACCTTCTTATATTCGCATCGAACTGCCTCAGGATCTGCCTTTTGGTCATCCTGAGTCTTCTCGCCTGCCCAAAGCGGACTGCATGCGATGGCAACGGTTACTAATACTGCAGTGCGTTTGACCCTTTTACTCATTTTAGACTCCGTTTTTCTCTCCTCAGCATAGACGTAGTTCTGTGAAAAGCAACTTTCAGCACCATAGGCTGAAATGAAAAGAGCGGCGGTGCCGAGGCACCGCCGCTCCATTTCTCAATTATTCAAACCATTAGAAACGCATGCGAGCGCCTGCGTAGTAACGGCGACCGAAGACGTCGTATACGTCTGCGGCAGTGTCGGAACCGGTCACGTTGCCCGTGACACCGCTCAGGATGTTCGGTGCATCGTTGTCGAGCAGGTTGTCGACACCGACATAGAATTCGAACTCGTCACTTGCGAAGAACGTCGTCTGCATGTCGAGATAGAATTCGGCCGGGATTTCATAGACCCGCGAGCCATCGAACTGATCGTCGATGTAAGCGCTGCCGATGAAAGTACCGGTGAACGTAACGCGGAAGTCGTCCGTTCCGTATGCCAGGTTGGCAGTGAAGCGGTCCTTGGAGGTACCAACTTCACCATCAGCCCGATCGGGATCGCCATCGGGAAGCGAGTAGAAATCGTATCCGATGATGTGGGTGTATGCACCACGAAGCGAAAGACGGTCGTTGTTCATCAGACCGAGGTTCGTGAACCAGTTCACCGTCACGTCGACGCCCGAAGTCTTGAGCACCGAAGCGTTCACAGACAGCGAGTTGATCAGGTCGATCGAACCAGAGCTGTTAACGGCAGTTGCCGTCGGACGGCGCGTGATCAGATCACAGAACGTGTCGTTACCCTGATTGTAGCACTGATCGAGGCTGAACTGCCGGGGGAAGCCTGAGATCACATCGTCGACTTCGATATTGTAATAGTCGGCGGTGAGGGTGAGGTTGCGAAGAGCGTCGAAAGAACGCGGGTTGATGATAATACCCGCAGTCCAAGACGTCGCAGTTTCTTCCTGCAGGTCAGGATTTCCGCCGTTGAAGCCGGAAATGCCCTGAATGTCAGACTGGTTCAGAGTGAACACGCCGTTTGCAGCGATATTTGCTGCTACACCCGGAGCTGCACGACAGTTGTCGCCCAATGCGCCGCCACCGGTTGCACCGATGCCTTCACACGGATCCTGCAAGCCGCTCGGGAAAGTCTGCGAAAGACCGGAGAACAGCTCGCCCACGTTAGGAGCACGAACAGCCTTTGCGTAGGTACCGCGGATGCGGACGTCTTCGATCGGCGACCAAGTACCGGTCACGTTCCAGCTAAATGTGGTACCGATCGTCGAGTAATCCGAAACACGAGCCGCCGCACCGACTTCAAGCAGATTGAAGAACGGAGTGTCGGCCAGGATCGGGACGCGAATTTCGCCGTAGGCTTCCTTCACGTCGAACGAACCACGCGTGTCGGGCAGCTTGTTACCGGCATTGAGGCCAGCATTGGTCAGCGCGTCGTTGTCGGAGAAGGAGCTTTCCTTCCGATATTCTGCGCCGATTGCGATGCCTACAGGACCTGCGGGAAGTTCAAAGAGCGAACCCGAAAGGTTTGCCTGAACGACCTGCTGCGAAATTCCGGTCTGGTAGGTGCCCTGAGCCTGGATGTAATCGACAGCAGCTGGCGAAAGGGCGCCAAAGCCGAAGATATTGGCAGGAACGCAACCGTTTGCACGAGCTTCGTCGCTGATGCAGATCGCTTCGCCGGGGATACCGTTGCCGTTTTCATCACCAACTTCTGCACGAACAGCAAGCGCATCGCGGAAGTTGACCACATTGACCTGGCCAGACGAAACCTGATTTTCGCTTACGTTGCCGTAGTTGTAGCTGATGTCCCAGTTGAACCGGTCATTGAACAGACCGCCTTCCAGACCAACCACGAAGCGATAGAAATCGCGGGTGGTTGAGCCGGAACGGGGACCAAATTCGGAAAGGCGTCGTGCAAAGCCGATGTCACGAAGTCCATCGCCATTGGTGTCGGTTGCTGCGGCAAGAATTTCCGCAGGAACGAACGGATTGGCAACAATGGTGTTGGTGCCCGGCAGATAGTTTTCGATATTGTAACCGCCGTCGGTCGGGAAGATGCCATTGGCACCGCCGGATTCGAGCGGGAACGGTTCGATGATGCGCGACGAGCTCGTCTTGTTGAAGGTACCTTCAACAAACAGGCTGATGTTGTCCGAAACGGCGTAGTTGCCACGTGCTGCGAACAGGTAACGTTCTACAGGAACGGCCAGCGTACGGAATGCCTGACGGTTGAAACCGAGCGGGCCGGGGCACGAACCATCGGCGCTCGGGCCGTTGGTCGGGAACGCTCCCGTGCACTGAACGAGATTGTTGTCTTCATCGAAGCTGAACTGCGAGCCAGGTACGATGAAGCGGCCCTGAGGAATAAAGCTCGACAGATAAGGTTCGACCGGATCGCCGAAGTCACCACCGAAGTAGATGCCGTCGAGGTCGTCAACACGGGTGTTGGCGCGCCTGCGCGAACCAAGGCCTTCTTCGTTCGAATATCCGAAGTGCAGCATGATGTTGCCGTCACCGTTGGCCACGTTGGAACCGACGGTTACGTTCGCCTGATAGCGTGCATCGTCACCCTGTTCGGTGATGCCGTACTGTGCGTTGGCTTCGATGCCTTCGAAATCGGTTTTGTAAACAAAGTTCACAACACCGGCGATTGCGTCCGAACCGTACAGCGACGAAGCGCCACCGGTCAGGATGTCGACGCGGTCGATGAACTGAGTCGGGATCACGTTAAGGTCGACGGTGGCCGAACCTGCAAGGCTGCCTACGACGCGACGGCCGTTGATCAGAACCAGCGTACGGTCCGAACCAAGGTCACGAAGGTCGATCGTAGCAACGCCGGTGCCCGACGTAAGAAACGCGGAGTTGGTGCGGCTAAGTGCAGGCGTGCCGAAAACTGGGTTTTCGAGCAGCACTTCCTGAATGTTGGTGACGCCGGAGTCGTTGATAACCTGGCTGTCTACAATCTGCAGCGGCGCGGGTGAGTCCACTGTGGGCGAAGCAATGCGCGAGCCGGTAACGACAATTGCGTTACCTGCAGGAGCATCACCCAGCTCTTCCAGCGTTTCTTCCGTCGGCTGCCCCTGAGCCAGCACGGGCGAAGCAGCGATGGCTACGCCAAGCGCTACAGTCGCTGTGCCGAACTTGAAGCTCGTCAATTTTCTCATGTGGTTGTACCCCATAGTTTTAGTCCCGCCGTCCGGGACTGCTCTTGTGCCTCGCTTCCATGTCCAATCCGGGAATGGCCCGTTTTGTCACGAAAGTGAGAGTTAGGATCAAGGCTGAGATGCAATCCCCCCCCTTCCATATGATGGGCATTGCCTATCCACTCCTCTGTGTGAAGTGCAGTCGGCCTTTGGCAATCGTTATTCGGAAGCAATGTAACCTGATTGCAACAGTGACGATATTGCCAAAATGAATTGATGTTCCGCTATAAAGTGCGAAAGGTATTTTGCATGTGTATGCTAATGTGAGCAGGGAGACTTTTATGACACTGAGAGCAATTTACGCGGGGTGTGCCTGTCTGGCGCTATGCGCCGGTTCCGGGCAACTTCTTGCTCAGGATCAGGCAATTCCCGACGGGGATGAGCGCCCGGCTCTTATCCAGAACTTGTACGCCTGCACTTCGGTCAGTGAAGCAACGGCGAGGTTGGCGTGTTTCGATCGCGAAGTTGCCGCAATACAACAGGCTGAAAATGACCAGGATCTGGTGATTGCAGACCGTCAGCAAATTCGCGAGGCGCGCCGTGGGCTTTTTGGCTTCTCGCTTCCCAAAATTCGGCTTTTCGGAAGTGGGGACAAGACGGATGATTCTGTCGAAGAGGTTAAGGAAATAGAGGAAGCTTTGGCGGCGTTCGGATCGACCTCGACGGGCAAGGTTGTCTTTACTCTCGAGGGTGGAGCGCGTTGGATTCAGACCGATAGAGTGCCGGTGCTTGGTAACCCAAAGGCGGGTGACATCGTCCGGATCGAGCAGGCGGCTTTGGGAAGTTACAAGGCGAGCATAGATGGGCGCAGGGCAATCAGAGTGAAGCGCGTCGATTAAAAATGTGGTTCCTCCAGCGAGATGTCTGCATGCCCAAGGAGGCAGGCGGCGTCGCGACTTGACGTAAACGTCAAGCCACAATAGGTCGGTTCCAAATAGCAACCTGTTCTGGAGAGGATGACAATGCCCGAAGCTTACATAGTCGAAGCCGTGCGTACTGCCGGGGGGCGTCGGGGTGGGCGTCTCGCCGGGGTGCACCCGGTCGATCTTGCCGCGAAATCGCTTGATGCGGTGATGGAACGCAGCGGCCTGGAAGCAAAGGTCGTCGATGATGTGGTGATGGGCTGCGTCAGCCAGGGCGGTGAACAGGCGATGCAGGTCGGGCGCCATGCGGTGCTGGCGTCGAAACATCTTGGGGAAGGCGTTCCGGCCGTCACGATCGATCGGCAGTGTGGCTCTTCCCAGCAGGCCATTCAGTTTGCCGCGCAGGCGGTGATGAGCGGAACGCAGGACGTTGTTATTGCAGCGGGTGTGGAAAGCATGAGCCGTGTGCCCATGGGATCGACCGCCATGTTCCACATGAAAGAGGGGTTGGGTAATTACAAATCGCCCGGTCTCGAAGAGAAATATCCCGGTATCCAGTGGAGCCAGTTCATGGGTGCGGAAATGATCGCCGACAAGCATGGCTTCTCCAAGGACGATCTGGACCGGTTCGCCCTGGCCAGCCATCAGAAAGCGATCGAAGCGACCAAATCGGGCGCGTTCGACAGGGAAATCGTCGGGGTGGAAATCGACACGCCCGAGGGCGAGCAATGCCATACGGTCGATGAAGGCATTCGCTTCGATGCGACGCTGGAAAGCATCGCCAGCGTCAAGCTACTCAGCCCCGAAGGCAAGATCACGGCGGCAACCAGTAGCCAGATCTGCGACGGATCCAGCGCGGTTCTGGTCGTATCGGAACAGGCGCTGAAAGATTACGGCCTCACGCCGATGGCGCGCATCCATAATCTGACCGTGACGGCCGGCGATCCGGTCATCATGCTCGAAGAGCCGCTGTTCGCAACTGATCGCGCGCTCCAGCGCGCGGGCATGAAAATTGGCGATATCGATCTGTATGAGGTGAACGAAGCATTCGCTTCGGTTCCGCTGGCCTGGCTCAAGCACACCGGTGCCGATCCGGAAAAGCTGAACGTCAATGGCGGGGCTATCGCGCTCGGCCACCCGCTGGGCGCATCGGGTACCAAACTGATGGCGACGCTGGTTCATGCGCTGAAAGCGCGGGGCAAGAAATACGGCCTGCAGACGATGTGCGAAGGCGGCGGCGTGGCCAATGTAACTATCGTCGAAGCCCTTTGACGTTGCGCGCCAACGCGGCAAAAGCCCTGCGGAGCGTATCTGGGATTCGTACCTGTTTCATTATGGTCCCGGTTTTCCCGGGATGACGGTTTGATTGAGAGGAATATACATGGAAGTCAGCAGCAATACCCCCGCAGTCGTCACTGGCGGTGCATCGGGCCTTGGCGAAGCAACCGCGCGCGCCATTGCGGCGAAGGGTGCCAAGGTCGCCATTTTCGATATGAACGAAGAAAAGGGTGAAGCCGTTGCCAAGGACATCGGCGGCATTTTCTGCAAGGTTAATGTCACCAGCGACGAAGATGTCGATGCCGGTTTTGCCAAGGCCCGCGAAGCGCATGGGCAGGAACGCATCCTCGTCAATTGCGCGGGTATCGGCAATGCCATCAAGACGGCCAAGCGCGACAAGCAGAGCGGCGAAATCAGCCACTTCCCGCTGTCGGCATTCGATTTCGTGATCCAGGTAAATCTGGTCGGCACCTTCCGCTGCATCGCCAAATCGGCGGCGGGCATGATGACGCTCGATCCGCTGTCGGAAGACGGTGATCGCGGTGCCATCGTCAACACCGCATCGGTTGCGGGTGAAGATGGCCAGATGGGCCAGGCAGCCTATTCCGCTTCGAAGGGCGGCGTCATCGGCATGACCCTGCCGATCGCCCGCGACCTGATGAGCGAAGGGATCCGGGTGAACACCATCCTGCCGGGTATCTTCAATACCCCGCTGATGAATGCCGCCCCGCCGCAGGTCAAGGAAGCGCTGGCGGCCAGCGTGCCGTTTCCCAAGCGGCTCGGCAATCCGGAAGAATATGCCAAGCTGGCCATGTGCATGATCGAAACCGGTTATTTCAACGGCGAGGATGTCCGCCTCGACGGGGCGATCCGGATGGCGCCGCGGTGATCCGCGACACGGGATTTTCCTACTCGGCCGATCTGTGATTGTATCGGTCCGATGATACTCCGCCGCTTCCTTTCCGCATGCTTTTACAGGCGGAAAGGGGGCGGCGGATTTTTTACGTCTGGACTGTGTAACATGCGGTCCATGTGTTCTGTGACAGCGACGAACGGAGCGTCGAATCGATGACCGACTTCACCCAGATCAAGCTCGATATTGCCGACAATATCGCCACCCTGACGCTTCATCGCCCCGAAAAGATGAACGCCTTTACCGACACGATGATGCAGGAAATGATCGACGCGATCGATATTACCGATGCCGATGATAGTGTGCGGGCGGTAATCGTCACGGGCGATGGCGACCGCGCCTTCTGCGCCGGGGCCGATCTCACGCCAGAAGGAAGCAGCGGCAATGTCTTCGCCCGGCAAGATCCGGTTGATGATCTGTCCGACAGCCGCGTGCGCGATGGCGGCGGCCGGCTGGTGCTGCGTCTGTTCAACTCGCAAAAGCCCTTGATCGGGGCCTGCAATGGTGTCGCGGTGGGCGTGGGCGCAACGATGCAGCTGCCTTTCGACATGCGGCTGTGCAGCGACAATGCCCGTTTCGGTTTCGTGTTCGCGCGCCGCGGAATAACGCCTGAAGCCTGTTCGAGCTGGTTCCTGCCACGGCTGGTGGGCATGCAGACGGCGCTTGAATGGTGCATGACCGGGCGCATCTTCGATGCCGGTGAAGCGAAGGCGAACGGTCTCGTCCGCTCGGTGCATCCGCAGGGCGAACTGATGGATGCCGCGATCGGCCTCGCACGCGAAATCGCCGACAACACTTCGGCCGTATCCGTTGCGATGACGCGGGCGATGCTGTGGCGCCTTTCCGCTACCGATCATCCCATGATGGCGCACCGCATCGACAGCCGCTCGATCTACCGGCTCGGCAAGAGCGAAGACAGCAAGGAAGGTGTCCGCAGCTTCCTCGAAAAACGTCCGCCTGCCTATCCCGATACGGTGAGCGCCAATATGCCGGACTTCTACCCTTGGTGGGACGAGCCGGGTTACGAATAGTTTCGCTTGAGATGGTCACAGACGTAACGGCCTTGCCAAGGCGGAGGCGTGACTCCAAGGTTGCCGACATGTCGAAACACCAACCTGCCCAGCGCCTGGCAAAGTTCCTGCCGTATCAGCTCTCGATCGCGTCCAATGCGGTCTCGACGCGTATCGCGGAACAGTATCGCAAGCGGTTCGCGCTCAAGACCACCGAGTGGCGGATCATGGCGGTGCTCGGTGATCATGGGGCACTGACCCAGCGCGAGCTTTCGCAGCAGACGCTGATGGACAAGGTGCCGGTCAATCGGGCGTGCAAACGACTGGAACAGCGCGGGCTTGCCCGCCGCTCGCCCAATGCCAGCGATGGGCGTTCGCACCTGCTGGAACTGACCAGCGAAGGGCGTGCCGTCCACGCTGGGATCATGCCCCTGGCGCGCAAGATCGAAGAAGAGCTGTTCTCGACGCTGAGCGAGGAAGAACGTGTCAGCCTGCTCGACATGCTGGTTCGCCTGAGGGAAAAGGCGGGAGACTTCGACGCGGAAAGCCTGGCTGACTGAGCTGCGACCAGGCGTGCCGCATCAGGTAGTGGGTCGGAACCGGGTCAGCCGATACCGCCGCTGAAGGCGTCGGCAATCGAACAGGCTGCCGGGCCCAGAATGACGATGAACAGCACGGGCAGGATGAACATGATCAATGGCACGGTCATGATGGCAGGCAGGCGCGCTGCCTTCTCCTCCGCGCGCATCATGCGCTCGTTGCGGAACTCGGCCGAAAGAACCCGCAGCGCGGAGGCGAGGGGCGTGCCGTACCGCTCGGTCTGGATCATGGTCGTCACCACGCCTTTGACCGCATCGAGGTTGACGCGATAGGCGAGATTGTCGAACGCCTTCTTGCGTTCGTTCAGGAAGGACAGCTCGATCGCGGTCAGGGTGAACTCCTCACCCAGCTCGGGATAGGCGCGACCCAGTTCCCGCGCGACGCGGTTGAAAGCGGCATCGACTGTCAGACCGGCCTCGGCACAGATGATGAGCAGGTCCAAGGCGTCCGGCAGACCCTTGCGGATCGCGTCCTCGCGCTTCTTGGCGATGTTGGTGATATAGAGCTCCGGCCCTTTGTAGCCCAGGAACAGGGCTGCCCCCAGCGCCAGGACGCGTTTCATCTGCCAGTCTGGATAGATCTGGACCAGATAAAGCATGATGAAAACGAAGCCACCTAGCAGGATTGGCAGGACCGCGCGCAGGCCGATGACGACGATCGCCAGCTCCTTGTTGCGAATGCCGGCATGGGCCAGCTTTTGCTGAACCGCCTCCACCTGGCTCTGTTGCAGCACCTTCATGCTGCCAAGCGTGTCTTTGATCCTTTCGGTGGTGTCGGTCTTGCGAACCAGGCTCTGGCGCTTTTTCGCCGCCGATGTGACGAGGCCCATCTTGAGTTCTTCGCGCCGCCCCTCCAGCGCCTTGACCCGCTTGACCATCGGGTCCTTGATCGTGATTGCGGTATAGATCGCGACCACCACTGCGGCAGCGGCGATGCCGACAAGGATCGAACCGACAAGATAAACGTCGAAACCGAGGAGTGTTGGGCCGGTTGCGGAATCCATGGCGCTAGTCTTTCCTCAACTCAGATTTCGAAGCTGACCATTTTGGCCATGATGAAGCCACCGATACTCATCCATACGAGGCCTCCCATGCCGGTCACGATCAGCCTGTCATCCTGGAAAAAGCCGCCAATATAGCCCGGGTTGATCATCCAGATGAGGACGAAGACGATGAAAGGCAGCGAGCCCACGATATAGGCGGAAGCCTTGGATTCGGAGCTCATCGCCTTGATCTTGAGCTTCATCTGGGAGCGTTTGCGCAGAACATCGGACAGGTTGGAGAGGGTTTCCGCCAGATTGCCACCAGTTTCGCGCTGGATGGCAAGCGTGATGCAGAAGAAATTGAACTCTGGAATGCCGAGGCGATCTGCAGTGACCTGCAGCGATTCTTCCATCGACCGACCGATTTTTGTGCGTTCGACAATGCCCTTGAATTCCTCGCCCACGGGGCCGGGGACTTCCTGCGCCACGACGGCCAAGGTTTCGGTGACCGGAAGGCCGGAACGAAGTCCGCGAACCAGCAACTCTATGGCGTCAGGGAATTTCTTGGTGAATTCGTCGGTGCGTTTCGTGATCGCGCGATTGACGATGAAATGCGGTAGGCCCGCGCCCACCAAAACTCCCACTCCCAGAGAGAGGGGAAGAGCACCGCTGCGCAAGAAAAGAAGCAGCGCTATTCCAACACCCAGGCCGAGTGATGTGTAGGTGTACTGGCTAAGTGTCCAGCTTTTGCCTGTACGGTCAAGCCGGTTGGCAAGCGCCTCTATCCGCGAACCCGAGCCAGCAACGCGGTGGGCTTTGGGACGACGAGCTGCGATCGCCTTTTTTAGCTGGGATTCGACTTTCGTATCAGTGCTTTCGGAATGACGATAGCGCACCTGCTGTAGCCGTCGCTGACTGGCCTTGCCGGAATCAGGACCAGAAAGCAGCGCGTAGCCAATCCCGAGCAGGGACAGGATTCCGAGGGTCAATAGCATCAGCTGGATGATGTTCATGCTACTCTCTGGCGAAATTCGTTATGGGCACGGGGCTGTTCAGGCGGATAGGTCAGTGCACGGGCTCCTTGACCTGCGCGCCCTTTTTTTTGACCAGCAGCCCTTTGATATCGAGGTTGCCGAGGAGAGACTTCTTCACCCCTTCCGGCCCGCTGTCTGTGTTCGCGTCGCTGACACCGATGACTTGGGAGGAAAGCTGTTTGATGGCCACTGTCGTCTTGGAACCGGAATTGGCGTCGACAAGTGTTCTGCCAAGCTTGGCCGCATTGACCGCAGCTTTCTGGTCCAAGGGAATCATGATGTCGATCTTGCGTTCGATTGAGGCTTCGAAATCGGCTTTGCTTATCTCCGAAACGCCGGGCTGAACCTTGTTGGCGACTATCAATACCTGAGCGTGAGGGGCATTGTTCTTGAGCCAAGATAGCATGCGGATCGTATCACGTGCCGACGCAAGCGACATTTCCGCCGCCAGCACGACGACGTTCACATCATTGAGTAGATGCGGGAAGTTGATCATCATATTGCGCGGCATGTCGAGCACCGTCATTTCGAACGTGTGCTTGAACTCTTCCTGCAGCATCATGAAAGCAGAACCATCGGTCATCAACGGGTGGTTGATGGGCGCTTCCGCCGAAAGAATTGCAAGATTTTCGTTCGCCCGGATCATGGCGCGCTCGATGAACAGGCCATCGATGCGGCTGGGGTTATCGAGCGCATCGGTCAGGCCCCGTCCTGGTTCGAGATCCAGGGTCAGTGCTCCTGTGCCGAAATGGATATCGAGGTCGAGCAAGGCGGTCGGTTTCCGTTTCTCCGAAGAAAACAGCCATGCCAGTGACGTTGCCAGTGTCGATGCGCCTACGCCGCCTCGTGTGCCTATTATGGCGGTCGACACGTGGCGCTTGAGGCTGTCCTCCTCGCCCACACGCGGCGACATGAAAACGGCCTGGGCCTGATTAAGTGAATCCCGCAGGACGCTGGCCGACAACGGCTTGAGCAGGTAATCGTGGATCCCGCTGGCGAGCAAATCGCGGTAGAGCCGCACATCATTTACCTGGCCGATTGCAATCACGATTGTGCCGGGTTCGCAAACCTCTGCCAGAGCGTTGATGTCGTTCAGTGGGTCGCCGCTTTCCGACAGATCGACCATCAGGATGTTCGGACTGGCCGATACGGAAAGGGACTGGATTGCATTACGCAAACCACCTTTGTTGCACTTTTCAGGCTGCCACCCGAGTTCGATCACCACAGGACGCAGCACGTCGAGAGCATTTTCGTCACAAAGATACGCAGCGAAGGGGTCCCGATTGCCCGTCACGCCCGGTTTCAGTGAAGCGCTCATGACCGATTAGCCTCCTTCTCTGCTGCTTACTTCGGCCAACTTGCCGTCGGCGCCGGTAGGGGCCTGTTCGCGATAGGCCTTGATGGCCTTTGTAGAGGTGCTTACGACGGTTTCGCCTGTACCCTTTTGGCCTGTGATGAGATCTTCCGGGTTGGCAACCATCGCGGCCAGATTGCCGTTTACGGCGCATCCATAGCCCGGGTATGTCGCATTCATGGGATTATGTTCGTTATTCGCGGACCAGTCTGGACATCCGGGAACGCTGGCAGTGGATCGAGTAACGACAATGCGCGCCTGACCCGGGCTTACATAGCCTGCGGTCACGGGAGATCCGTCGCTGAGCAAAACGCCGTGACGGCCAGCCAGCTTGGCCAGGTCTTCCTTCACCCCCGGGTTGAAGCTTGGGTCATCGAGTGAGACGCGATCCCCGTAACCCAGTTCCATCGCATCAAACCAATCAGCGATGCGTTGCTGTTCACTTACGGGAAGACCGTCGCCATAGGTGTTTGCATCAAGAGTGAAATTGGTGCGCTCGACGACCGGTTGGCGTGCGCTGTAGAGTGTGCGATTGTCGCTCGGCATGCCACCGCATGCGCCAAGTACGAGGCTAAGCGAAACGGTCAGCGAAGCAGCGATTTTGCGATTGATTGCCTTTGCCATTTTACTGGTCTCCCTTAGTCGAAGCTGAAGCCGGGCTGCGCCGATGTGGATTTTTCGCTGCGCCGTGCTTTGGACTGCGAGTCTTTCTGCCTTTCGCCACTTGCTGTAGGTTGCGCTCTGGAAACACTGGGTTCGGCTGGCAGGGTTTCGGTTGCACTTGGCTTGGGCCGTTCCCCGCCCGACACGCCATCGCTTTGCTTGAAGCCCAAGAGACGATCGAACTCGTTTGGTTTGCGGAAGCCGTCGGTGGGCAGATGGATGTCGTTGGCATCCACTGGCTTCACCAGATATGGCGTGACAACGATAACCAGCTCGGTCTCGCCACGGCGATAAGTGCTGGAACGGAACAGGTTCCCGAGGATCGGGATGTTGCCGAGGCCTGGAGCCTTGTCGATCGTATTCGACGCATTGTTGGACAACAGCCCGGCAATCATAAAGCTTTGACCAGATCCGAGTTCCACCGTTGTTTCGGCGCGGCGAGTAACAAGTGCGGGGATTTGAAATCCTTCGAAGACGACGGCGCCCTGACTTGACAATTCCGACACTTCTGGGCGCACGCGCATAGAAATACGTCCATTGGCAAGGACGGTGGGGGTGTAGGCCAGACTGACCCCGTAATTCTTGTATTCGATTGTGGTTGTTCCAAGTCCCTGACTCAGCGGAATCGGGAATTCGCCCCCGGCAAGAAATTCGGCGGTCTCGCCGGACAGCGCCGTGAGATTGGGCTGCGAAAGGGTCGTTACCAACCCTTCAGTCTCCGCCAGATCGAGTGCGGCACCAATATCGAGACCGAGGAATTTACCCATCGCACCAAGCGTGGTGCCGGGCGAAACTCCTGTAATCGCCGTGCCAACTGCTTCGATCACTTTGGTCGGATCGCTCGGATCTCTGATGTAGCCTTTTGGTGTATTGCCGACACCTAGGGCGGGAAGTGGGCCACCATTGATAAAACCAGTGCGTCCCTGACCGACACCGAACTGAAAGCCGCTTGTGCCGTCGATACTGCTCAAGTTTACCCCGATTGCGCGAACAAAGCTGCGGCTGACTTCTGCAATGCGAACTTGCAGATTGACCTGCAGCGGCGTCGCCATCCGCAGTCGGCTGATGACATTCGATTCTTCACCGACGAACGCTTCGACAAGGCGCTGTGCTTCCTCGGCATCTTCCGGGGCGGCAACGGTTCCAGTGAGCAGAATGACATTCGAACCCATCGTTGCGACCGAAATGTTGGCTTCCGGCATGGCAAGGGCAAGCAGTTGATCGATGCTGCCGATATTCGAACCCACGCGAACATTCGCCGACCAGACTATGTCACCCGCATTGTTACTTGCGTAAATTGTGGTTTCGCCGCCGGTCTTGCCGAAGACATATAGCTGGCGCTTCGACTTGACCTGCACATCGGCCACTTTTTCGTCGGCGACAAAAACATCGGCCATGGTGCCTGGCACGTTGATCAATTCGCCGCGCCCGATCGAGAGTACGATTTCGGAATTTGGGCTGACGATCGACTGGGCCGTTGCCACGGTTGTTGGCGCGGCTGCCAGCGGCGTCATCGCAAGACTGGAAAGCAGCATCTTGGTGGTAAAGCGACGCTTCATGGAATGGCCCCCTGCATGGCTGTCCGATTGTTTGGCCTGGATCATTTCGCACCTGCTGTCTGGGTTGTGGTGCGTGCAGCACTCGATCCAACAGCCCCAACTGATACGTCTTCGGTTTGCTTGCCGCGTGTCACGCGCACACTAGGTCCACTGCGGACCGGTTGAGGCTCGCCGACATAGGTGGCTGGTTGCTGCGGTGCACTTGCGACGACAACTCGCTGAGGCGGTGCCGTACGACGCTGAAAGCGCGAGACATCGCCACCAGTTACATATGTGCTCTTGCTATCGTCGGGCCGCGCCATCGCTTCGCGCAGAAGTTTCTCTTCTTCCTCGGGCGTAGCATTGTCGGGAATGGAAACGTCGCTTGAGGCCAGGGCCCGTTCGAGTTCGGTCTGATTGTCGGCGAGCGAACGCAACGACAGGCTTAGCGTGCCGATGGTCTGTGCCACGGCAACTTTTTCAGCGATAACGGGCGTCACTTCGAGCGTGACGGTGCTGAATGCTTTAACGACGGTCGAGCCATCTTCGGCTTTTTCGGAAACAGTCGACTGGTCGGTAGCGAGAACGCGAAGGTTACGAAGAATGGTTTCCGACGCTCTCAGATTTGCGCCTTCGCCTTCAACCTGCTGGGTCAGTACCATGTCTACACGGTCCCCCGGGAAGACGAAGCCTGCAACGCCCGATTGGGCGGTGACGGGTACCGTGATGGCGCGCATTCCAGGGGCGAGTGCGGCAGCAAGGAAACCGCGATCGCCTGGAGCTACCAGCGATCCTTGTGTCACGGGTTCACCCGCCGTTATCGGGTGGCGCACGACGGTGCCCAGCATCTTGCTGATGTCGGCTTCGCCATCGAGAAAATAGGCGTCTTGAACCAGTTCCGCGGGCCATGCCTGAAAGCCGATCGCATCGGCAGTGATGATCGTCCCCACCGGAAGTGCGCGTTGCGCGACCAGAACTTTGGGGCCCTGCGGTGCCATCTGTGCGGCAGCGTCGGCCTGCGGTGCGCTCGCGCCTGCAAACATGCTCCGCGCGACGAGTGCTGTACCGACCGCGATGATCAGTGCAGCAACCAGCAGAACCAGCTTCTTCCTATCCATGGCTGTGTAGCCCCCTAGTTCAGCCCGCCAATCGCATTGCGGGCAAGTATGGTTTCAACCTCTACGGATGAATTGGTTAAAATCGCGTTCTCAGCCCAAGGCGATGTCGCCGGTTGGCTGAAAGAGTTGTCCGTTCGCCATGATCCAGAGAGCGGCAAGCGAGATTGCCGGGCCGTAAGGTACCCACAGGTCGCGATCGTGGCGGCGAATGATACGGATCGATACCAGCGTCACGATGAGGAGGATGACGAAAGGAGCAAGCATAAGGGCGATAGTCACAATCGGGCTTGAGGTTGCCAAATCCACCATGCTGGCAGGCAGCGAAAGCCTAGGTCCACCGAGAACCGCACTGGCAAACAGAGCGGCCACCCCAGTCCCCACCAATAGAAGGGTGGCATCACGTGCTGGGCGAGTTCTGATCGTGGTCGAATGAGCGACCCGCCAGGCACCGATGGCCATTGTCAGGACCCAACCCAGCATCGCCATGGCAATAAGCAACAGCGTGAACTGCGATGGTGGAATCCACAAGGCGAGAGCGGTCAGAAGCTTGACGTCGCCTCCGCCCATCTGGCGGATTGCGAACAAGATGCAGCAAACTGCGAAGACAGCAAGCGCAAGCCCGATCTGAATGGCGACACCGGGCCAGAACGATAGCCCCACAGATAGCCAGAACAGCGGCGCACCAAGTGCAATTGCCATTGTCAGCCGGTTGCTTATCGTGCGGGATTTCAGATCGGTAACGATTACCCAGAGCAGTGCGATTGCCAAGCCGACAAGCAGTACGTAGGTGAAAATTTCACTTTGCATTTCGCCCCCGAAACATTCCTTGGGCGCCGTGCTACAGGAACGTGCTTACCAAAGAGTAACCATACAAGGAGGTCTGATCACCGGTATGCAGGCAGCAAGGTCCCCTTTCGACCGGCGCGCGATACCGGCAACCGCCGCGGAATCGAGCTTCACGCTGGCGGATGGTCACAGGATCCGTAGGATCGACTGGCCAGGCCATGGCTGCGGCGGACGTGGTTCGATCCTGTTTCTGCCAGGTCGAGGCGATTTCTATGAGAAATACCTTGAAACGCTGGACGAATGGAGCCGGTCTGGCTGGCATGTCACGGCTGCTGATTGGCGCGGACAGGCCGGATCGGGCAGATTGGGTGGTGATGCCGTGACGGGGCATATCGGCGACTTTTCTGATTGGGTCGATGATCTGGCCTATCTGTGGCAGGCGTGGACACATGAAACGAATGGGCCGCATGTTCTGGTGGGACATTCCATGGGCGGTCATATTGTCATGCGCGCATTGGTTGATGGGAAGGTGATGCCTGATGCCGCCATACTCAGCGCGCCGATGCTCGGTATGTCCGGCCCGCCACTCCCGCTGGGCGTGCTACACTACGTCGCACGGATCATGACCAAGGTCGGCAAGCCCACGCGTCCGGCTTGGAAGTGGAGCGAGAAACCGGGAGAGATGCCCTCCAACCGGCGAGACCTGCTGACACATGACGCAGAACGATACGCGGATGAAGTGTGGTGGCGCGAAAAACGCCCAGAACTGGTCATGGGTCCGGGAAGCTGGGGCTGGGTGGAAAGGGCCTATGCCTCCACCCAGCGACTGGAAAAGCCCGGCATCATGGAGAATGTTCAGACTCCTGTTCTGATACTCAGCACATCGGCCGACAGGCTGGTAAGCCATCCATCCGCGATGCGGGCCGCGCAACGATTGCCCAAAGGGGAATTACTGGCTTTCGGCGACGAGGCGCGCCACGAAATTCTGCGTGAGGTTCAACCCGTAAGGGATCGTGCGTTGGGGGGTATTGCCGATTTCTTTGACCGGGTGGCTCCAGCGGAGACGACGTGACTTCATACGATTTTGCTTTGATCGGTGCCGGCATCGCTGGTGCCAGCTTGGCGGCCGAACTTTCCCTTGGCGGTGCAAAGGTACTGCTGCTCGAAGCGGAGGATCGGCCTGGTTATCATGCGACTGGCCGCTCGGCGGCATTCTGGGAAGAATGCTATGGCGGGCCCGAGATTGTTCCGTTGACGCTTGCCTCGGGCGATTATCTTCGTCGCGGCGGCTATCTCTATGAGCGGGGCGCGCTTTATGTCGGGCAGCACGGGGATGAGCAAATCGTAAGCGATTTTTTGGAACGGTTCACTGCGACTGGAGCCACGTTACAGCGCCTTGGCCGACAGGAACTGGAGGCCTGGGTTCCCGGGGTTCGCCATGCTTGGTCTCACGCCATCTGGGAGCCCGCATGCGCCGACATCGATGTGGCCGCGCTTCATGGTCATTATCTCGCACAGGCGCGCGAAAATGGCGTGGAATTGCAGTGTCGGGTGCGTGTCACGGGGCTTGAGCGTGACGCAGGGCGTTGGACGATAACTGCTGCGTCTGGTGAGGAGTACCACGCCGCCTATGTTGTGAACGCCGCAGGGGCGTGGGCCGACGAGCTGGCTGCATTTGCAGGTGCAAAGCAGGCTGGCATCACTCCCTGCAAGCGAACGGTCGCCCAGCTTCGGCTGGCAAAGCCCGTGCCGGACGATCTGCCTCTCGTACTCGACATACGGGGCAGCTTCTATTTCAAGCCAGAAGCTGGGGGGCGCCTATGGCTCAGCCCCCAGGACGAAGAGCCGAGCCCGCCGTGCGATGCAGCGCCAGAAGAACTGGCAGTGGCCCTGGCGATCGCCAGATTCGAAGAAGTGGTCGACTGGCAGATCGAAGCAGTCGAACACAAATGGGCAGGTCTGCGCAGTTTCGCTCCGGACCGTAGACCGATCTATGGCTTTGATCCACAGGTTGAAGGCTTCGCTTGGTTTGCCGGGCAGGGTGGTTTCGGGATCCAGACATCCCCCGCTGCAGCGCGTTTGGGCCGGCAACTGTTGCTGGGCGAATCGCGGGACGCGATGACGGAAGGGTTGAGTGCTGAGCTCTATTCACCGGCTCGGTTCGCTTGAGATGCTGCGCAGCCCGCAAGGGCGAGCCAATCATCCCCGTCGTGCGATTTTGTCGGCCTCGTCACTGGCCAACTGATCAACCCGGTCGTTTTCCGGATGACCCGAATGGCCTTTTACCCAATTCCAATTCACTTTGTGGTGCGCGGTCAGTTCGATCAGTTCGTGCCATAGTTCGGCATTGCGAACAGGCTTCTTGCTGGCGTTGACCCAGCCACGCTTTTTCCAGCCGTGGACCCATTTGGTAATGCCGTCGATCAGATATTTGCTGTCGGTATAAAGATCGACTTCGCAGGGCTCGATCAACGCGCTCAGGCCTCTGATCGCGGCAGTCATTTCCATACGGTTGTTGGTTGTGTCCGACTGGCCGCCGGACAATTCCTTTTCGTGAGGTCCCATCCGCAATAAGGCACCCCAGCCGCCAGGGCCGGGATTTCCCTTGCAGGCCCCGTCAGTAAACAATTCGACCTTTTTCATGGGAACGCGCTTTGGCCGCTGTCACGATAGAATTCCAGTCGACGCATGAAATCCATCGGATCCTTGCGACGGACCAGCGCATCTGCAGGCGTATCAAGCCAGTCCTGTGCCCGGCTTGCAACAAAGCGCAGGCATGCTCCCTGGGCAAGCAGGGGCAGAACAGCCCGTTCGCGCTCAGTTAGGGTGCGCATCGATTCATAGCCTTCGATCAACGCTGCGCCGAGAGCGGTGTCGATCTGCTCGCCAGACTGATCAAAACACCAGGCGGTGTAGGTGACAGCCAGATCGTACGCCATTGCCCCGGTGCAGGCGAAATAGAAGTCGATCATGCCGGTTACCTGTTCGCCCAACATCAATACGTTGTCCGGGAAAAGGTCTGAATGGATGATCGATTTCGGTAGGCCTTGCGGCCAATTTCCTGCGATCTCGTCACCAATCGTGAGGGCTGCCGGCAGCCGGGGATTGATCGAGGCCAAAGCGTCGACCCCACATTGATACAATATCGCCCGGGTCTGTTGAGGGCCGAGATCGTTTTTTCGAGCCTGTGGGAAATTCTGTGCCGCAAGATGTATCTGGGCCAGTGCCGCCCCTACCGCCCGCGCTTGCCTTGGCTCTGGTGCGGTCGGCGAGATGCCGGGAAGGAATTCGATCAGCGCTATCGCTTTTTCGCCGATCATTCGCGACGGTGCTCCGCTGCGATCGTGGATCGTACGCGGCACAGGGCAACCCCCGTCGGAAAGATGGTCGAGCAGGGCGAGGAAAAACGGTAGTTCGGCGATGTCGATCCGCCGTTCGTACATCGTCAGGATGTAACGGCCATTGGTGGTCTCGATTAGCCAGTTCGAATTCGAGATACCCTCGGCAATCCCTTTTGCCGAAACCAGTCGGCCGACATCGTACTCCGCAATCAGGCGTGCGAGCTCTTCCGCCCCTAAATGAGTATAGACCGCCACTCTATTGTGTGAGCTGGCGTGGCAGCTTGAAGATCATGTTCTCTTCGGCTGCGGTTACCACGTCTTCTTCGATGGCTCGCCAGTCGGATAACCGATCCACAACCTCACGCACCAGTTTTTCGGGGGCGGATGCACCTGCAGTAAGGCCGACAGTTGCCACACCTTCCAGCCAGCTCGGGTCGATTTCCTCGGCCCGCTGAATCAACCGGGCGTCTGTTCCCATCCGCTCGGCGACTTCCACGAGACGGAGCGAGTTGGACGAATTCGGCGCGCCGATAACCAGCACCAGGTCACAACTCGCTGCGATCTGCTTGACGGCAGTCTGGCGGTTGCTGGTTGCATAGCAGATGTCTTCCGCTTTCGGGGCGACGATCTGCGGGAACCGATTCTGAAGGGCCGCGATTATGTCGTGCGTGTCATCTACGGACAGCGTTGTCTGGGATAGATAGGACAAATCGTCCTCGGGCGTAAATTCCAGCTTGGCGACATCCTCCACCTTTTCGACTAGCGTGATCTGATCCGCAGGGACCTGACCCATGGTTCCAATTACCTCGGGGTGTCCTTCGTGGCCGATGAACAGGATATGCTGGCCTTTTTCGACCTGACGTTCGGCCTGACGGTGCACCTTGCTGACAAGGGGACAGGTCGCATCGACATACAGCATATTGCGTCGCTGGGCTTCGGCGGGGACGGTCTTGGGTACGCCATGAGCGCTGAAAACCACCGGTGCATCGTCGGGCACTTCGTCCAGTTCCTCGACGAAAACCGCACCCTTGGCCTTCAGGCTGTCGACAACATAGCGATTATGAACGATTTCGTGCCGCACATAGACTGGAGCGCCGAACTTCTGCAGTGCCCGCTCGACGATTTCGATAGCTCTGTCCACACCCGCGCAAAAGCCGCGAGGAGCAGCAATGATGAGTTTCAGCGGAAGACGGGGATCGTTTCCAGGTGCGGCAGGCGTGGATGGAAAGGGCGCGTTCATGTCCCGCCCTCTAGCGCTTTCGCGCAGGCCAAGCTAGGGCAAGCGCAGCCCCTCTGGGCGACGAATTCGAATGACCGTAAAAGGGAAACTAGCCGCATGACCATTCGTACCCGCCTTCTTCCCGCGCTCGCCTTGGGCCTAGCGTTGGCCGGATGCGCCAAGGAAGGGGACCTGGTTATCGATCAGGGTGTCGGCATTACCGCGGTGAGAAGCACTTGCCCCGCAGTGGGGATTCCCGATTACACGGGCGATATCACGACCTTCCGTACGCCGGGATCGACTACAACTGCGGATCTCGATGTGACGGCGGCGATCACCAATCTGCGTTCGACCTGTAATGAAGGTGCCGGAGACCGGGTCTATTCTGAAGCCACGTTCGACGTTGTGGCGCGGCGTACGGACACCAAGGGTAGTCGTACGGTCACCCTACCGTATTTTTCCACGGTTCTGCGTGGCGGATCGTCGGTCGTGACCAAGCGCGTCGGCAACGTGACTCTGCAGTTTGCCGATGGTCAGGAACGGGCCCAGGCTCGCGGCTCAGCGGCAGCTTATGTTAGCCGTGCCGAAGCAACGCTGCCCGAAGATATCCGTGAACAGATCACACGCAAGCGCAAGGCAGGCGATCCCGATGCCGCGCTTGACCCGCTTGCCGATCCCGCGGTGCGTGCGGCTGTCCAGCGTGCGACTTTCGAACTGCTGGTGGGCTTCCAGCTGACCGAAGATCAGTTACGCTACAACGCTACTCGCTAGTCTCTCGTATCTTGCCATTTTGCGCCGATAGTCTAGGCGCGCGCCATGGCTGACATGCAGACACTTCACGCGGCCTTCGCGGCCCGGATCGACGCGGTATTGGATGCTCTCGAAATGGAGGGCGCGCTTCCTGCCGATGCGGAACGTGGCAACGTGACGGTAGAACCGCCGCGCGACCCGTCCCATGGGGATCTGGCGACCAATGCTGCGATGGTTCTGGCCAAGCAGGCCAAGACCAACCCGCGCGCATTGGCAGAAAAGATCGTCGAACATCTTCAACGCGACCCAGCGATCGCGAAAACGCAGATTGCTGGACCGGGTTTCATCAACTTGCGCCTGAAAAGCGACGTGTGGCGGCGCGAGTTGCAGGCCATCGCCGCTCTCGGCGCAGATTATGGCCGTTCCGACATGGGTAGGGATATTGCGGTCAATGTTGAATATGTCTCGGCTAACCCCACCGGGCCGATGCACATGGGGCATTGCCGCGGAGCAGTTGTAGGCGATGCGCTTTCCGGCTTGCTCGAATGGGCAGGCTACCGTGTCACGCGCGAATATTACGTCAACGATGCCGGTGGTCAGGTTGATGTTCTAGCCCGCTCGGCACATCTGCGTTACCGCGAGGCATTGGGCGACGACATCGGCAAAATTCCTGAGGGGCTATATCCGGGCGAGTATCTGAAGCCGGTTGGCGAACGGCTCGCCCAGGAATTTGGCCCTGTCTATAAGGATAGCGTCGAGGTCGAATGGCTCGAACTGTTCCGCCAGCGCTCCGTTGCCGCGATGATGGAGATGATTCGCGAGGACCTGTCGCTGCTCGGTATTCACCACGATCTGTTTTCTTCAGAAGCCGAACTGCAGGCCGCCAAGAAGCCCGAAGCTGCCGAAGCATGGCTGCGTGAACACGGTTTCGTCTACGATGGCGTCCTCGAGGCACCAAAGGGCAAAGCCCCACCGGAAGATTGGGAGCCGGTTGAACTGCCATTGTTCCGCTCGACCGAATTCGGCGACGATCAGGATCGCCCGATCAAGAAATCGAATGGGGCATGGACCTATTTCGGTGCCGATCTCGCCTATCACTTCCAGAAAGCGGAAAAGGCTGACGCCCTGATTGATATCTGGGGCGCAGATCACGCCGGTACGGTCAAGCGCATCAAGGCCGCGGTAGCCGCGTTGACGAAAGGCGCGGGGCGGGATGTGCCGTTCGACGTCAAACTGGTGCAGATGGTGAAGTTGCTGCGCGATGGTGAGCCGGTCAAGATGTCGAAGCGCTCGGGCACCTTCGTCACTCTGGCGGACGTCGTGAACGAAGTGGGCAAGGATGTGGTGCGTTTCACCATGCTGACCCGCAAGCCTGATGCGCAAATGGAATTCGATTTCTCCAAGGTGGTCGAAGCATCCAAGGACAATCCGGTATTCTATCTCCAATATGCCCATGCGCGCATTCGCTCGACCCTGCGCAAGGCAGGTGTGGAGCCAGACGATGCAAATCTTGGCAAGCTGGATGAAAGCGAACTGGCGCTGGTGCGCGAAGCTGCACAGTTTCCGCGGGTGGTCGAATCCGCCGCCAAGGCACGCGAGCCACATCGAATTGCCTTCTTCCTCGGCGATCTTGCTGCAGCCTTCCACAGCTTCTGGAATGCCGGTAATGACGATCCTTCAAAGCGGATCATTCAGGATGGTGATCCCGAGCTGACCGCTGCGCGCCTGTTCCTGGTGGCGCAGGTGGCCCAGGTTATCCGTAATGGCCTCGCCATATTGGGGGTTGAGGCAGTCGAGGAGATGTGAGCATGACGGGCTCAACGCCTTACGAGCGGAACGCGGACTGGCAGGGGGAAGACCAGCTCGATCTCGCCGAAGATGAAAGCCTTCCCTGGCTCGAAGCGGGTGAGGATGAGGACGACGCTGCCGGTTTCGATACTTCTCGCCTGATCATGCTTGGTACGCTGGCTGTGGCTCTGCTCGCTGCGGTTGTTGGCGGAATATGGTTTGTCACCAGCCAGGTTTCCGACGAGCCCGAGCCCGATGGCAGTCTGATCGCTGCACCCGAAGAACCGTATAAGACCAGGCCGGAAAATCCCGGTGGCAAGACCTTTGCCGGCACCGGCGATACAAGCTTTGCCGTGGGCGAAGGACAGACGCGCGAAAGCAAGCTGGCCGATCGCCCGGCGTCCGCACCTAGCGAACCCGTTGTGGCCATCCCTTCCACTGCATCAACGGTCACCGAGCCGCCGCGTGAGACCACACAGCCTGTCGGCGGTGCGGTCCAGGTCGGCGCCTTTCCGCGCCGTGAGGACGCCGAAGCGGCATGGGCGAATTTGATCCGTCAGACCGAAGCGTTGAATGGCGTCCGCCACCGCGTGATCGAAGCGCAAGTCGATATCGGGCGCGTCTACCGTCTACAGGCAATTACTGGCGATCGTGCATCTGCCAATCGGCTGTGCAACGCGCTCAAGGTCGATGGGCTTGCGTGTTTCGTAAAATAGGCGCGCACTGGGCGCGATTTCCACATCCCGTGCGGTCCGCGAACTTGCGGGATCCAGGTAAAAGACGCAGTTTCCAGCCATGACACCCGCCATTTTCGGCATCTCCGGTCTCGAACTCACGGTAGATGAACGTGCCTTCTTCAAGGATGCGGACCCGGCAGGCTACATTCTTTTCGCACGCAATTGCGAGAATAAGGACCAACTGCGAAAGCTGACCGACGATCTGCGCGCGATCCATGGCCGTGATCGCCTGATCGTCTCGATCGACCAGGAAGGCGGGCGCGTGGCCCGGATGAAGCCGCCGGTCTGGCAACGGTACCCGGCCGGGGAAACCTTTGCGGCACTCTGGGAGATTGCCCCCGCTTCCGCCATTGAGGCCGCGCGCGCCAATGCGGAAGCGATGGGCCGCGAACTGGCCGAGATGGGGATCACCGTTGATTACCACGCGCCGTTCGATGTGCGTAGGCCCGAAACCGACGATGTGATCGGGGATCGCGCCCTTGGCGATGCGCCAATGCAGGTCGCCGCATTGGGGCGTGCGGTGCTGGACGGTCTGGCGCGCGCAGGCGTGGTTGGATGTCTCAAGCATATGCCCGGCCATGGCCGGGCCACCAGCGATTCGCACAAGGAACTGCCGATCGTCGAGGCGAGTGACGCGGAGCTCGAAGCCGATATCGAGCCCTTCCGAACCTTGTCGTCGCATCCGCTCGGAATGAGTGCGCATATCGTCTTCGAAGCGTGGGACGCTGACCAACCGGCGACATTGTCCAAAAAGGTTATCAGCGAGATTATCCGCGGCAGGATCGGATTTGACGGGCTGCTTTTGTCGGATGACATCGACATGAAGGCGCTTGGCGGTAGTATAATCGAACGCTCGGTTGGTACGCTGAATGCCGGCTGCGACATCGTGTTGAACTGCTGGGCAAAGATGGAAGATCAGCTTGCGATAGCGAGGCAGAGTGGGGCTATGCGTCCGGAGACTGTGGAACGGCTGGCACGGGTCCATGCGGCCATGGGGGAACCCGGGGCTGGGCCTGACACCGCCGATTTGCTGGCGAAACGGGATGCCCTATTAGCCATCGTCCAAGAACGGGCGGTATGAGCGGTAACGGCCTGCTCTTTAGCGACATACCTGCCGCCGGGCGGGAAGAGTGGGATGAAGCGGACACCGAACCAGCGGTCGATGAGAACGCCCTCTATCTCGAGCTCGACGGATGGGAAGGGCCACTTGATCTCCTGCTGGACCTTGCGCGGCGGCAGAAGGTCGATTTGCGGTCTATCTCCATCCTGTCATTGGTGGACCAGTATCTGGATTACATCGACAAGGCGGAGGCCCTGAAGCTTGAACTGGCTGCTGATTATCTGGTGATGGCGGCATGGCTCGCCTATCTCAAATCGGCGATGCTGTTGCCCAAGGAAGAGCAGGAAGATCCAAGCCCGGAAGAATTGGCACTGAAACTGCAGTTGCGGTTGCAACGACTTGGCGCGATGCGTGATGCGGCGGCCCGTCTGATTGGCGGTGATCGGATCGGGCGTGATGTATTCTTGCGCGGCAGCCCGGAAGGTCTGGAAATTGCCCGCAAGAATCTTTGGCAGTGCGATCAGTTTGCGTTGATCGAGGCTTATGGCAGGGTCAAGGTACGCACCGCGCCTGCCGTTCATATGGTAAGAGAGCGTCCGGTGATGTCTCTGGAATCGGCGCTTGATCGCGTCTCCAACATGCTTGGTGTCACACTCGAGTGGATGGAATTGCGCGAGTTCCTTCCCCCTCATGCGGAGCCGCGCCTCAAGCGGTCGGCGCTCGCATCCAGTTTCGTCGCCGCCCTCGAACTGGCCCGACTGGGAAAGGCCGAAATACAGCAGGAAGACACTTTCGGTCCGCTCCATCTTCGCCGGGTGCTTGCTTAATGGACGAGCTTGCCCGCGCCGTCGAAGCTGCTCTGTTCGCGGCAGAAGAACCGATGACGGCAGAGGCGCTGGCGGGGTTTCTTGGCGGTGCCGCGGTGAGCGATGTGCGCAATGCATTGCGCAGTGTTGCCCAGGATTACGACAAGCGGGGCATCCATCTCGTCGAACGTGGCAAGCGCTGGCATTTCGAGACCGCGCCCGATCTTGCCCATCTCCTGAGGCGGGAGAAGGAGCAGGTCCGCCGTCTCAGCCGGGCCGCAACCGAAGTTCTGGCGATCATTGCATATCACGAACCCGTCAGCAGGGCGGAAATTGAATCGATCCGCGGCGTGCAGACCAGCGGCGGCACCCTTGATGTTCTGATGGAAGCAGGATGGGTTAAAATAGCCGGTCGCCGAGAGGTGCCGGGCCGACCGACGATCTATGCGACAACCACCGAATTTCTCGAACATTTCGGTTTATCAAGCCGACGAGACTTGCCCGGAATCGCTGAACTGCGGGCCACAGGCCTGCTGGACCCGGTCGATGACGCCTATGATGATCTCATGGGTGAAAGTGACAAAATGGATAGCGGTGATGCCAGCGTTGGTCACCATCAGGACGTCGCAGATGACTGACTGGCGCAAACGCTCACCAGCGACTATATCGCAACCTGCGTAATCGAGAAAGAAAGTCTCATGGGTCTTAGTGTCTGGCAGCTTGCCATCATCGCCGTCGTCATCCTCGTCCTTTTCGGTCGCGGACGCATTTCTGAAATGATGGGTGATTTCGGCAAGGGCATCAAAAGCTTCAAGCAGGGTATGAACGAAGAAGACAGGCCGGCGAAGCAGATTTCCCACGAGGCCAAGCCCGCCGACGAGGGGTTGGCTGCCGATCAGGTCAAACAGACGACCGACACCAAGTAATCCGCTAGCGGGCGGAGACGGGCCATGTTCGATATCGGTGCCAGCGAACTGCTGGTGATCGTCATTGTGGCGATCTTTGTGATTGGCCCCAAAGATATGCCGAAGGCGCTGCGCACTGCAGGTCGTTGGATCGGCAAGCTTCGCCGAATGTCCAACCATTTTCGTGCCGGGATCGACGAAGTCGTCCGTCAGGCCGAGATCGAGGAAATGGAAGAGAAATGGGCTGCGCGAAACAAGGAAATCATGGCGAAATATCCCGATGGTTCCACAGCGGAAGGCGGTGGGCCGGACAATCTGCTGCCCAATGAGATGGAGCCTCTTTCGTCGGCAGGTGAGGTGCCTGGTGCTGATGCTGCGGCGGAAGCTGCGATAAAGCGGGCTGCGCCGGTAAAAGCGCCGGAACATTCTGATGGCGCGCGTACAGATCCCAGCCCGCCTGCTTCGCGCAAGGATGCCTGAGATGGTAATGATAAAGGACATCGACGAAAGTCAGGCCCCGCTTCTCGATCACCTTATCGAGCTGCGCTCGCGACTGGTGCGCTGTGTGCTGGCACTGGCTGTCGCTTTCGGCATCTGTCTCTATTTTGCTGATCCCATACTGGGCTTCCTTATCCAGCCGCTGAAGAATGCTTTCCCGGCAGGTGAGGGCCAGTTGATTTTCACGAAGCTGTACGAAGTCTTCTTCGTTGAATTGAAGGTCGCGCTGTTTGCCGGCTTCTGTCTTAGCTTCCCCATTATCGCCAATCAGCTCTGGGCCTTTATTGCGCCCGGTTTGTATGCGCGCGAGAAGAAGGCTTTCCTGCCTTTTCTTCTGGCAACCCCGATCCTTTTTCTAATGGGGGCCTCGCTCGCCTATTTCGTGGTTATGCCGACGGCGTTTCGCTGGTTTCTCGGGTTTCAGGGGACGGCGGGGGGTCTTGAGATTCAGGCACTGCCTACCGCCAACGAATACCTCGGTTTGGTGATGCAGTTTATTCTGGCTTTCGGGATGAGCTTTTTGCTGCCCGTTTTGCTGTTGTTGCTGCACCGCGCGGGGATCGTCACGCGTGACCAACTGGTCGGGGCGAGGCGCTACGTGGTCGTACTGGTGGTAACGGTGGCGGCAATCATCACGCCGCCCGATCCTGGCTCGCAATTGCTGCTGGCTATTCCGCTTCTGTTGCTCTTTGAAGGCTCGCTGGTGCTTATGCGCCTGACTGAAAAGCGCCGGAATACAGCGGTCGGGAAGCCTGAAGAACCTCAGTCCGCTTCGTAAACCTTACGCCCGCCGACCCAGGTTTCGATAACCTTGGTCGCCCGCAGTTCACCCGGACTAGCAAGCAGCGGATCACGATCGATCAGCACGAAATCGGCCCGTTCGCCGGGCAAGAGTTTGCCGAAGCGACCTTCTGCAAAGCCCGCATAGGCTGCTTCGCTGGTGAAGGCTGCAAATGCCTGCTCGCGATTGACGCGCTGTTCCGGATGCCAGCCGCCGAAAGGCTCTCCACTGGCGTCCATCCGCGTGGTTGCAGCGGCGAGCGCGGCGAATGGATCAGGCGATTCGACAGGAGCATCGGAACCGAAGGCGAGCCGGCCACCAGCCTGCAGGATCGAATTCCACGCGTAAGCACCATCAAGACGGCTGGGCCCAAGCCGGGCCTCTGCCATCAGACGATCACTGGTTTGGTGCGAAGGCTGCATCGAAGCAATGATGCCGTCGCGTCCGAACTTCGGCAGGTCGACGGGATCGACGATCTGCGCATGTTCGACACGCCAGCGCCGGTCGCCGGGGAAGCTTTCCGCAATCTCAACAATCGCATTCAGCGCGTCTTCGTTTGCCGCAGTGCCGATGGCATGGATTGCAGGCTGAAAATTGCCCTGCGCGGCGCGCACTAGAATGTTGCGCAGTTTGGCAGAACCGGTGAGCGGCAGACCCGTATTGCCCGGGTCATCGGCATAGGGTTGCTTCAGCCACGCACCGCGGCTGCCGAGTGCACCGTCGAGATAGATTTTGACCCCATTCAACCGCAATTTGTCGTCATAGAGCCAGGGGGAAGGCCGTGCCCCGGCGATCAGTTCCATCTGATCCGGCCCTGCGGCATAGGACATGATCCTCAGCGTCAGCGCACCCTTGTCGCCCGCCCGGCGGTAGGCCTGCCAGTCCTCTATGGTGGTGCCCATGTCGGCAACTCCAGTGATCCCGAAACTGTGCAGGACTTTTTGTGCTTCGGTGAAGGCAAGGTCGCGTTCGTTGGGGCGCGGTGCCGGTATAGCGCGTGTCATCAGTTCTTCTGCCGCGTCGACGAATACGCCCGAAGGCTGCTTCGATCCGGTCAGTCGTTCAACCCGGCCGCCTGAAGGGCTTTTTGTTTCCGCGGTGATCCCGGCAGTTTGCATGGCAAGGCTGTTCGCCCAGCCAGCGTGGCCATCCACGCGTTGAAGATAAACGGGACGATCGGAAACTGCGCTATCGAGTTCAGCAGCCGTGGGGAACCGGCCGAGGCCCCACTTTTCCTGATTCCAACCTCGTCCGAGGATCCAGGGGCGCGATTCGTTTTCGGCTGCGAAGCGGCGAATCTTGTCGAGAGCTTCCTGCAACGAATTGGTATCAGACAGATCCAGCGTCAGGGCGCCGATACCAATACCCATGACATGCGCATGAGCATCGATCAGGCCGGGGATCATTACGGCACCCTTGCCATCCTCGCGGTAATCGGTCTGCGGCCTCTTGTCCTTTCCCGACAGGATTTGCGCAATCTTGCCGTCGTCATCGATTACCAGCGCCTGAAAACGCTGGATCTTGCCATCCTTGCCAACCGTGATCCCTTCCACATTGTCGACCAGCACATCGGCCGCGGCTGGCGTGGCGAGTGCAAAGGCAAAAGTCGTGGCAAGAAATTTGAATTTCATCTCAGGCGATTCCGTCGTCAATTGGAGCCGCATCCGATAAGGCATAGCTTCCCGCAGGCAAACCCTTTCGCACGTTGCGCGGCATGCCGCCTGGCCGTAGGGGCGGTACCATGACCGAAGCATCTTCCGTACGTGCAGCCACCAAGGCCACCGAGCTCCTGACCCTCGACGATGTGCGAGCTGCTGCTGCGCGCATTGATGGCGCGGTGGTCAGGACGCCCATGTTACATTCCCAGACACTGTCGGAAATTTCCGGGGCAGACATCTGGCTCAAGTTCGAAAATCACCAGTTCACCGCCGCGTACAAGGAACGCGGCGCTCTCAACGCGTTGCTACATCTTAACGAAAAGCAGCGAGCGCGTGGGGTGATCGCCGCTTCGGCGGGCAACCATTCGCAGGGGCTGAGCTATCATGGCCGCCGCCTTGGCGTTCCGGTGACCATCGTTATGCCGCAGACCACGCCGAGTGTAAAAGTTATGCAGACCGAAAGCGTAGGCGGCAACGTCACCCTGTTCGGGGAAACTTTCGACGAAGCTTACGCCCACGCTCGCGAACTCGAAAAGGAACGCGGGCTTACCTTCGTCCATCCGTTCGACGATCCGCTGGTTGCCGCCGGGCAGGGCACGGTGGCGCTGGAAATGCTCGAGCAGAAGGACGATTTCGATTGTCTGGTCGTGCCCATCGGGGGCGGCGGACTGATGAGCGGGATGGCCACCGTCGCCAAAGCAATCAAGCCCAGCATCGAAATGGTTGGTGTTCAGGCCGAGCTCTACCCATCGATGTATTCCGCTGTGACGGGCGACGAGCGGCCGTGCGGCGGCGATACGCTGGCCGAAGGCATCGCGGTCAAGGCACCGGGGGAATTTACACGCCAGATCATTGGCGAACTGGTCGACGACGTGCTGCTTGTGAAAGAGTCTGCGCTCGAACACGCAGTCGCGCTATTGCTGCAGATTGAAAAAACTGTGGTCGAAGGCGCGGGCGCTGCGGGCCTTGCCGCAATCCTGTCGAATCCTGAAAAGTTCAAGGGGAAGACCGTCGGGCTGGTCCTTTGCGGCGGGAATATCGATACACGCCTACTGGCGAATGTGCTGTTGCGCGATCTGGCCCGATCCGGGCGCCTGGCCCGCCTGCAGATCGTGTTGCAGGACCGCCCCGGCGCCCTTTTCAAGGTCATGCGCGAATTTAACGAGCACAACGTCAATATCATCGAAATCTACCACCAGCGGATATTCACCACCTTGCCAGCCAAGGGGCTGACGGCGGAAATCGAATGCGAAGCCCGTGATGGCGAACAGATCGACCGGCTGGTGACCTCGCTCCGCGCCAAGGGATACAGCGTGGAAATGGCTGAGCTGGCCTGACTGAACGGGCGGCAATCCGACCCGATCCACGCATTTTCCGGGCGTCAGGTTTTGGTTATTCGACTGGAAGCCTGCGCTTTTCATGGTTAAAAGGGTTTTAACGCGTGGCCGCGTCTGGCATTGATGCGTCGGCTAGGTAAGACTTTCTTAACCTTTTGGGGGATGCAGGCCAAAGTGACCGCACCGATACGCTTCCCGCGCTTTTTCGTGACCAGCCCAGCGCCGTGTCCGTATTTGCCGGGCAAGAGCGAGCGCAAGGTTTTTACCGAACTCCGCGGTGACAATGCGGATGAACTGAACGAAGCGCTGGGCCGTATAGGGTTCCGACGCAGCCAGACCGTTGCTTACCGCCCGTCCTGCTTGGATTGCCAGGCCTGCGTATCGGTCCGCGTGGTGGCGGACGAATTCAAGCCATCTTCCAGCCAGAAACGGGCGCTGAAAGCCAATGATGATCTGATCGCTACGGAATGCCGTCCGTGGGCAACGGCTGAACAATTCGAATTGCTGCAGAAGTATCTTGCTGCGCGTCACCCTGGCGGCGGTATGACGCAGATGGAAGAAACCGACTTTGCAGATATGGTGGAACACACCAGCGTATCCAGCTATGTCGTTGAATATCGTGAGCCGGGGGTCGGTGCCGAGCAGGGTCGCTTGGTCGGAGCTTGCCTCACGGACTATCAGGGTGACGGGCTGTCGATGATCTACAGCTTCTACGATCCCGACCACGAGGGACGCGCCGGGCTTGGGAACTACATCATTCTCGACCATATCCGCAGGGCGGGGCAACGCGGGCTGCCTTACGTCTATCTCGGCTATTGGGTCGAAGGGGCGGAGCGGATGCAGTACAAGGTTCGCTATCGCCCGCTCGAACGGCTTACCCGTGGCGGGTGGGAACGTATGCCCGAACCAGAACAGAAGCGACTTATCGCTGACGCAGCCGGCCTGCGCGCCAGCCGTCGCGAACAAGCCTTGCCCGCCAAGGATGGGTTGGCTGCGGAATACAAGCTTACCGACTGACGGCGCGTTTTCGGCGCTTGCTACCTGCCTTGCCGCCATTGCGATGGTGGGCGCGGTGCCCGTGGCCGCGCAGGACAGCGAGGTGCCCACTTCGCTCGAGGAGCTGATCCCCGACAGCGCGGTCGAAGATCCGGATGGCTGGGCGCAACAGGGCACCAACGAACAGGCCGGGTCGGCGGCCGAGACCCCGACTCAGCTCGAAGCCGAAACGCCGATTTCCGAAGCGCCGGACATATCCATCGCATGGCCTGAAGAAGTGGAGCTGGATCCGTTCGAACCGCTTGAGGCGGAAGAGGATATCGAATTCGCGCAGCTGCTCCAGGATGCACCGGAAATCGCCTTTGACGAGGCCGATGTAGAGGAACTATCGGGCTCGCTCGTACTTGGCTTCCCGCAGAAGGAACCGCCTTTTTCCGAACGGGACGATTTCGTCGACCGGTTCGAGGCGCTTTCGACCATTGAGGAACTCGACGACGGCGATGAAAACGTCGCCCAGCTGGCGGCCCGTGCCAGAAAGGACGAGGAGCTGCTCGAAACGCTGCTACGGGTCTACGGCTATTATGAAGGGGAAATAATCCGCACGATTGGCACCCGCCGAGCCGGTGACGATGCGGCCGATCGGCGTCCGCGCGTCCGGTTCGATGTCATTCCCGGTACGCGCTATACCTATGGCGCGATCGATTTGGGCAATATCAACAGTGCCGTCGATGCGCTGGCGCTGCGGGAATTTTTCGGCATCCACGTCGGCGACTATCTCCAGTCCGACAAAATCGTCTCGGAACGTTTCAATCTGGATCGTGCCTTGGGTGAAAGCGGCTATGCATTTGCCGAGATCGACGAACCTGAACTGCTGATCGATCACGAACGTGTGCAGGGCGATCTGACCATGCCGGTTCGGCCCAACGGCAAATATCTCTTCGGGGACGTCACCAGCAATGACGAAAGCTTCCTTTCCGGCCGCCATCTGGCGACGATTGCGCGTTTCGATCCCGGCGATGTCTACAAACGCAGCATCGAAATGGATCTGCGCCGCGCGATCACCGCGACCGGCCTGGTTTCAACCGTCGATGTCGAAGCGCGCGAAGTCGTGCCACCAAAAGGCGATCAACCCGGCGTGGTTGCCATGGATGTCACCATGGAGCGGGCGGAGCTTCGGACGATTTCCGGGGCGATTGGTTATGGATCCGAAGAGGGAATTCGCCTTCAGGCAAGCTGGGAACATCGCAATTTCTTCCCGCCCGAAGGCGCACTGCGCTTGCGCGGTATCATCGGCACGCGCGAACAGCTGGCTGGCATAACCTTCCGCCGAAACAATTTCGGCGGCCGGGACAAGGTCCTCACTGCGGATGCCTATATCTCGAGCGTCGACACCGTCGCTTACGATGCCGATACGGTTGCTTTGACGGGGACTTACGAACGCACGTCCACACTGCTGTTTCAGAAACCGCTGGCCTGGGGCATTGGCGCGGAAATCCTCGCCACGGATGAACGCAATCGGGTTGTTGGCGGTATCCTGCGTCCGCGGCAGACCTATTTCATCGCCTCTCTGTTTGGCCGGGCAACCATCGATACGAGTGACTCCCTGCTCGATCCCACGCGCGGGTATCGTCTCACGGGATTCCTTGGCCCGGAAACGTCCCGCACGGGTGGGCAGCAATATTACTACCTGCGCAATCAGGCCGATGCGTCCTATTATCAGTCTGTCGGACGGAAGACCGTAATCGCCGGGCGGCTGCGTTTTGCCAGCATTCAGGGGGCGGAACTGGCAGGCATTGCGCCGTCGCGCAGGCTTTATGCCGGTGGCGGCGGTTCGGTGCGCGGCTACGGCTATCAGGCCATTGGCCCGAAGAATGACTTGCTTGAACCGACAGGTGGGCGCAGCCTCGTCGAAGCGTCGATCGAAGCCAGGATCGGCACGGGTCTTTTTGCCGGGGCGCTGTCGGTTGTCCCCTTTATCGACGCAGGCAGCGTGTCGATCGATACAATGCCTGATTTTGAGTACATTAAGTATGGCGCGGGTGTCGGCGTGCGATACGCCACTGGATTTGGCCCGATCAGGCTCGATGTCGGCATTCCGCTCAATCCGGAACCGGAAGATTCGCCGGTCGCCGTCTATATCTCGCTGGGGCAGGCCTTCTGATGGCTGAGGTCGACGAACTGGTGGGTGAGAATGCGGTGCCTGCTCGCCGTAGGTCGCGCCTCCGGCGACAGGTAAAGTGGCTGTTCGCGATCGGCGCTGCCTTCGCTCTTCTGATCATCGGCGCGCTGGCGATTCTCAATACACCGCTGGGCGAACGCTTTATCGCCAGCCGCATTGCCGAACGCACCTTTCCCAATGGGCTGAATATCCGCATCGGGCGCATAGAAGGCAATCTTTACGGTGCGGCGGTGCTGCATGACGTCCGCCTGTCCGATCCGGAGGGGGTGTTTCTCTTGATCCCCCGCGCCGAAGTCGATTGGAATCCTGGCGCATGGCTGTCCAACCGGCTCGAAATAGACAGTTTTGCCGCTCGCCGCGCGACGTTGACGCGGATTCCGCAATTTCTGCCGAGCGAAGAAGACAATCCGATCCTGCCAGGGTTCGATATTTCCATCGACCGGCTTGAAATTGACAATCTTACTCTTGCTCGTGGCGTGTCGGGCAGGTTGCCGCAACGGGTCGATCTGACCGGAAGCGCTAATGTGACCGATCGCCGCCTGATGGTCGATATCGATGGTCGGCTTGGGCAGCGCGATCGGATCGCTTTGCTGCTGGATGCAGAACCGGACGGGGATGCCTTCGATCTTTCTTTCGATCTGGACGCTGCGGAAGATGGGCCGATTGCTGGGATCGCAGGTCTCCACACACCATATAGCGCACGCATTCGCGGAGACGGAAGCTGGTCGCAATGGGCGGGCAGCCTGCTGGTCCGCGGTGCAGACAAACGCATTGCCGCGATACGTATCACCAACAAGGCGGGCCGTTTCGGCCTGCTCGGCAAAGTCGACCCATCCGATTTTCTGACCGGCCTTTCCGCGCGGGCATTCGGCGATGACGTAGCAGTGAAGACGGACATTGCGATCGATCAGCGCCGTTTCGATGGCAAGGTTACTCTGGTCGGCCAAGGTGTGACAATCGATGCGGACGGATTGGTCGATCTGGCCGAAAACCGCGCGGACAGCGTGAAAGTAGCAGCCATAGTGCGCGATCCGGATCTGTTGGGTGAAGGTATCGGGCTGCGCGACATGCGGATCGATGCGACTGTCGACGGTGTTTTCGGTGATCTCAGCATCCCGCACGATTTGACGGCGCGCGAAATCGATCTTGGCGGCACCCGGCTCGCCGGGCTGCGGCAGCAGGGCACAGCGCGTTTCGACGGCACCCGCTGGACGGTGCCGCTTGGTGTGACGCTGGCCAGGATTGCCAGCGGAAATGCCCTGGTCGATCCGCGTCTGGTGAACGGCACCGGTCGCGGAACGCTGGTCGTAACCGGATCGACCATATTGTCCAACGATCTGCGGCTGGCCTTTCCCGGCACTTCCGCCAACCTGGCGCTTCGCGGCGATCTTGCAACTGGCCAATATCAGATCCGCGGACCGGTGCGGGCAGAACGGCTGACGCTGAAAAATGTCGGCACCGTGGGCGGAACCGCGGTAATCGACCTTGTGCTGGCCCCGCAGACGCCGTGGCGTCTTTCGGCCGATCTCGATGCGCGTATCGCGCCAGTAACCAATGCCACAATGGCCAATCTCGCGGGCACGCCCATTCGTGCGCGCGGTGGGATTGCAGTTGGCGGAAATGCCCCGCTGGATTTCAAACGTCTGCGCATCGATGCCAGCAAGGTTCGGATGGCGCTGGATGGCACAGTCCGGGACGGGACGACCCGGGTGGCAGGTACTGGTACTCATGTCGATTTCGGTGCCTTTACCGTCGAAGCCAGCCTGACCGATGCGGGGCCCAATGCTGCGCTGGTCTTCACCAGACCGGCGACGGGGCTCGACAATGTTCGTCTGGCTATTGCGCCCACACAAGACGGCTTCGCCATCGATACGGAAGGCAACTCGGTTCTTGGCCCCTTCGCGGGCCAGCTGGGGCTGACGGCACCTGCCAATGGTCCCACCCGTATCGCGATAGAGCAGATGCAGGTGTCGGACACTGCCGTGACCGGTGCGGTCGTGCTGGCCGAAGGGGGCGCTGACGGAACGCTGATTTTTGCTGGCGGCGGGATGAAGGGCACGGTGGCGCTTGCGCCGCGCGGCGGTGGGCAGGGGCTCGATATCGACCTGCGCGCCCGCAATGCCCGCTTTGGCGGGAATACACCGCTGCGCATTGCGCAGGCGGATATCGATGTTTCGGGCTTGGTGCGCAAAGGCAGTTCCACCTTCTCTGGCTCGGGCACAGCGGCGGGCCTGTCCTATGGAACGCTGGTCATTGCGCAGCTTGTAGCGCGGGGCGAGGTGGAAAACGGGGTTGGCCGGGTCGATGTATCGCTCGCAGGGCGGCGGACCGGGCGGTTTGTGCTCAATGGAAATGCCACCATTCGGCCTGAACGCATTGCCATTGCGACGCAGGGCCGGTTTGCCGGGCGGCGGATATCCATGCCGCGCCGGGCTGTCCTGACGCCAATAGAGGGCGGCGGGTGGCGTCTTGCACCGACCCAGCTTTCCTACGGCGATGGTGGCCTGATCGCGTCCGGCAATTTCGGGGGCGGTGATCTCGATTTCGATTTCAAGCTGGCCAGCATGCCGCTGTCGCTGGTCGATGTGGTGCGTCCCGATACCGGACTGGGAGGCACGGTTTCGGGGATGGTTCACTATCGCACCGGTGCCGACAGGGTGCCGGTGGGCGAAGCGAAGGTGAAGATCGACGGGCTGACCCGTTCCGGCCTCGTCCTTACCTCGCGGCCCGTCAATGTTTCGCTGGTGGCGCGGCTGACCGAAGCCGAGCTGGAGGCGCGGGCGCTGTTGCGCAACGAGGATATCCAGCGCGGGCGGGTGCAGGCGCGGATTACCGGGCTGCCGCAACAGGGCACGCTGCTCGACCGGCTGCGGGCCGGTAGCCTGTTCGGCCAGTTGCGCTATCGCGGTGCAGCGGAAAGTCTGTGGCGGCTCGCCGCGCTCGACACCTTCGACATTACCGGGCCGATTGCGATCGCCGCCGATGCAACCGGCACATTGCAGGACCCGACAGTGCGCGGTTCGATTTCGGGTGAGACGCTGCAACTGCGCAGTTCGCTGTCCGGCACCGATATCCGCAATATCGCCATGCGGGGGCGCTTCCAGGGATCGCGGCTGCAGCTGACCAAATTCGCCGGCACGGCCGTCAATGGCGGCACCGTCAGCGGAACCGGTATCGTGGACCTGCGCACGCTGGGCGAGCCGGTTCAGGGGCGGATGCTGGAAATTCGCGGACCGATTCTCGATCTGCGGGTGTCGGCGCGCAATGCCCGCCTGCTCGATACTGGCGGGCTGAGCGCAACCGTCACCGGGCCGCTGCGCATTGTGTCCAACGGGCTGGGCGGGACTATTGCGGGCCGGGTTCAGGTCGACCGGGCGAGCTGGACGCTGGGCACCGCGGCCGACGATTTGCGCATCCCGCAGATCGCCACGCGTGAAATCAACACGCCGCCCAATCGCGGCCCACAGGTCGCTGCGGCAAGGCCGTGGCGGTATCTGATCAATGCCAGGGCGAGAAACCGGATCGATGTCGACGGCATGGGGCTGGACAGCGAATGGTCCGGCAACATCATTCTGCGCGGTACCACCAGCGATCCGCGCATCGGCGGCCGGGCAGAGGTGGTGCGGGGCAATTACACCTTTGCCGGTACGCGCTTCGCTCTGACCCGCGGCGAAATCCAGTTCGACGCCGAAGTACCGATCGACCCCAGGCTAGACATTCGCGCCGAAACCGATCGCGACGGGCTGACCGTGGAAGCCAATGTGGGCGGCAGTGCGACGCAGGCCGAAATCACTTTCAGTTCCAACCCGGCCTTGCCCGAGGAGGAACTGCTGGCGCGGCTGCTGTTCGGCGGGTCCGTCACCAGCCTTTCGGCGACCGATGCGCTGCAACTGGGCGCAGCAGTTGCCAGCCTGCGCGGAGGCGGCGGCATGGACCCGATCAACCAGCTGCGATCCGCAATCGGCCTTGACCGCCTGCGGATCGTCAGTGCGGATCCCGCGCTGGGCCGCGGAACCGGTGTTGCGCTGGGCAAGAATTTCGGCCGGCGTTTCTATGCCGAAATCATCACCGATGGCCGGGGCTACAGCGCCACGGAAGTGGAATTCCGCGTGACCAGCTGGCTGTCGCTGCTGGCGGCTGTATCCACGATCGGACGCGAAAGCGTGGTCGCGGAGGTCAGCCGGGATTACTGATCGACAATTCTAATTTAGCCTTTGGGCGGCAGCAGAACAGCATCGATGGGAATCACCACGCCATTGTTTGTGGCGGTTGCTGCGCCGGAAAAGTTCGCCTTTCCGCCGTCAGCCAGCGCCACATTCACGGTGTTGCCGGATTTGGAAAAGGTGACATCAGTATGGCCGAGGGTCGTCATGATGACCGGGCCGCCCTTCTTGTCGATCGCCTCGCCGATTGCTTCCGGCGTCAGGTGACCCGGAAGCAGGTGGTCGCGGATCAGCGCCACAAGCACGGGGCGCTGTTCGTCATCCAACAGGGCCTTACCACTATCGCCCATCGCTTCGAAAGCCTCGTCGCTGGGCGCAAGCAGTGTGTAACTGGCGGGGCCATCGAGGACCCCGGAAAGTTCGGATTCCTCCATCGCATCGCGCAGGACATCCAGATCATCATTATTGCCCAAAGCAGAGGCCAGAGTGGTCGTGCCGTCATCCTTGGTCGCAATAGCGCTCTTGTCATCGCTGCCGGCATCGCTGCAGGCCGATACCAGCGGTAGCGATGCCAGGGCGAGGGCCGCTAGACCCGTTTTCCATGTGCGGTTCATATATTCCCCCTTTAAACCAGCAGGTCGATGGCAGCCGAAATCAGCTGGGTCGTTGGATCGATCTGATAAACATACCCGTCCGAATACCGGTAATAGGCATCCGGGCTGTCGTAATACCGATCGCGATAGGGATAGGGTACGTTGTACACGTCGTAACCCGAGGGCATCGGCTGGCCGATGGTGAAATCGTCACCCGTCAGCAGCGCCGCGACCGATCTGATCGCGGCATCCGTGGGATCGACGCGGTAGATGACATTATCGGCATAGCGATATGAGTTTTGTGGCCCCAGGTCGTAATAGTCGACGTAATAGTCGGGCACCTGATAACTCTGATAGCTCGAAGGCCAGATATTGCCGATTGCCAGTGCTCCGCCAAGCAGCGGGATATAGCTGGCAATGCCGCCATTGCTGGCGGGACGCAGCAGATAACCATCGTCGTAATAATAGCGGCCCGATTGATAGCCGGTCAGGCCGAACAGATTTGGCCGGTAATCGTAACCGTTCCAGGTGCGGTAGTTCTCATACCGTTTCTTGGCCTGTCCCGGCGGCATGCAGCCATTGTATTTCTTGGCCAGGCCCGGAGGGCATCCGGCGATGGCGCGGCGGTCGCGGTCCCGCAGCAGAAACGCCCGGTCTTCGTTGTAGCGGACACGGTCCACGAAGCGGACGAGATCGCTGTCTCCGCGGCGAATATCGCGGCGGTCGTTTACACGATCGATGCGGCGATCGGCTGTGCGTTCGAGACGGCGTTCGGCCTGCTTTATGGCGTTCTTGCGATCATTCCCGCGGTCAACGCGCTTTTCGAATTCACGATCGACACGGCGTTCGACAGCACGCTCCGCCTGCTTGGTATTGACCCTTTTTTCCACCTGCCGAGCGGCATCGCGCATATCGTTGTTTTTCTGACGGGCGACCTGCCTGTCTGGCTTGGAAGGCTTATTGCCATTGCCGGAACGTTGCGGGCCACGATCAGGCTGGCCACGTTCCATTTTGGCAGCCGGCGGGCCTTTGCCACCACCGTTACCATTGCCATTGTTTCCGTTCTTGCCCGGTTGGGCGTAGGCACCACTGGCAGCCAGCGCGATTGCCGCTGCTCCTGCTAACAGGATACGCATATCAATACTCCTTTGCGTGCCCAACGGGGAAAATGGCCTTCCGGTTCCGGTTAACCTTCGGGCAAGGATCGGCGGAATTCCGGGGCTTTCAGCATGTATGATAAAGATCGGCCTCAGCCTTGCGCCGCCGGACCAGCCCATTCAGCACCCGACCGGCTGCCCGGTTCCAGCGGTGGAATTCCTGTCCGGCACCGTGAAAATCACCTGAAATATGCCGTTTCAACAGGGTGGACCGGGCAATGGCACCGGTGTTGTAATGGAAGCTTACCAGCGCATCGAATTGGCACTGGCTGGTCGGCGCTTCGCCCAGCGCCTGGCTGACCTCGCGGGCATGACGGTCGATATCGGCAGCAAGGCGCGCATCGCATTGCTGGCGTGTCCAGACCGTGCCCGGCCCGATATCCGGCCCCGTTGCACCCCAGCCGATGGTCCAGGGTTCGCCGCCGCTGCCGGCATCCGGATAGGCTTCGACCAGCCCATCGGATCGCAGCCGGGCACAGCCTTCGAAACGCTGGATCAACTCGATCCCCCGGCTGCTGACGGCGCGTGTCTGCTGGGAGTGGTTGCCTGCCGGATCGGTCATCGCGTCGATGGCAGCATCCAGCGCATCGACTTCCGGCTGGCGCAATCCTCTGCGGATCAGCTTGCGTACGATATCGAACAGGGGTCGGCGGTGCATTGGGGCCTCCATGAAAACGAGGCCGTCTGATTAGGCATGCAAAGTCCGAGTAGGAAAATGATTTTTGGCTTCGGCGCTAAAAAAAGGAAGGGCCGCCCGGTTTCCCCGGACGGCCCCGATGTTTGCAAATGCTGGAAATTACGCGCTGTAATACATATCGAATTCCGCCGCGCAGGGCGTCATTTCGACACGCAGGACTTCTTCCCACTTCAGTTCGGCATAGGCATCGATCTGTTCCTTGGTGAACACATCGCCCTTCAGCAGGAATTCGTGATCGGCTTCGAGCGATTCGAGTGCTTCGCGCAGGCTGCCGCAGACGGTCGGCACTTCGGCCAGCTCTGCCGGGGGCAGATCGTACAGGTTCTTGTCCATCGCTTCGCCCGGATGGATCTTGTTCTGGATCCCGTCGAGGCCGGCCATGAGCAGCGCGGCATAGGCGAGGTAGGGGTTCGCCATCGCATCGGGGAAACGGAATTCCACGCGCTTCGCCTTGTCGCCTGCACCATAGGGAATGCGGCACGAAGCCGACCGGTTGCGGGCCGAATAGGCGAGCAGCACGGGGGCTTCGAAGCCCGGAACCAGGCGCTTGTAGCTGTTGGTTGTCGGGTTGGTGAAAGCGTTCAGAGCCTTGGCGTGCTTGATGACGCCGCCGATGTAATAAAGGCAGTTTTCGCTGAGGCCACCGTACTGGTTGCCGGCGAAGGTCGGCTTGCCATCGTCCCAGATCGACATGTGGGTGTGCATGCCCGAACCGTTATCGTCCTTGATCGGCTTGGGCATGAAGGTGGCTGTCTTGCCATAGATATGGGCGACCTGATGGACGACATACTTGTAAATCTGCATGTTATCGGCGGTTTCGACCAGCGTGCCGAAGGTAACGCCCAGTTCGTGCTGTGCAGCGGCCACTTCGTGGTGATGCTTGTCGCATGGCAGACCCATTTCGATCATGGTCGAAACCATTTCACCGCGGATATCGACGGCGCTGTCGACCGGGGCGACGGGGAAATATCCACCCTTGACGCGTGGACGGTGGGCCAGATTGCCGCTTTCATATTCGCGGCCGGTGTTGGTCGGCAGTTCGATATCGTCGATACGATAGCCCGAACCGGCATAGCCGTCTTCGAAGCGGACATCGTCGAACATGAAGAATTCGGCTTCGGGGCCGACATAAATGGTGTCGCCGATGCCGGTCGATTTGAGGAAGGCTTCGGCGCGCTTTGCGGTGGTGCGCGGATCGCGCGAATACCATTCGCCGGTGGAAGGTTCCACGATGTCGCAGAACAGGATCATCATCGGCTCGGCGCTGAACGGATCCATGTAAACCCGCTCCAGGTCAGGCTTCAGGATCATGTCGCTTTCGTTGATGACCTTCCAGCCAGCGATCGACGAACCGTCGAACATCAGGCCGTCTTCAAGCTCGTCTTCACCCAGGACGCCAGCAACCATGGTCAGGTGCTGCCACTTGCCCTTGGGGTCGGTGAAGCGCAGATCGACCCATTCGACACCTTCGTCCTTGATCTGTTTCAGGACGTCGCTTGCACTTGCCATCGGTATTTCCTTTTTCTGTCCGCCTCCCGCCTGCGGGGAAGGTTAGGGTGAGCATGGCGAGGAGCGGTTGACTGTCCCGCTCCCCGGGACCCCCTCCCGCAAGCGGGAAGGGGCAATGTCTAAATTGCGTCGTCGTCGCGTTCGCCTGTGCGTATGCGCAGGGCACCTTCGATCGAAGAAATGAAGATTTTGCCGTCGCCGATACGCCCGGTCTGGGCGGCAGCGGCGATGGCTTCCACGGTGCGGTCGGCAATGCCATCGGCAACCACGACTTCGAGCTTAACCTTGGGCAGGAAGTCCACGACATATTCGGCGCCGCGATAGAGTTCGGTATGGCCCTTCTGGCGCCCGAAGCCCTTCGCCTCGGTCACGGTGATGCCGGACACGCCGATTTCATGCAGCGCCTCCTTCACCTCGTCCAGCTTGAACGGTTTTATGATCGCTTCGATCTTTTTCACGTTGTCTCCGACCCCGGGGGAATTGTGTCACTCGATCCTTCGCGCGTTTCTTTCCAAGAATCGTGCCAAGGCGCTCGTCCACAGGACTAACCGAAGAATCCGTGCCCGCCAAACGCAGTTGGCGCAATTTTTGCGATGAATGGGGTGGATTGCGCGCAATCGCCTCGATGTGAAACGCGCCGCTGTGCTTACGACACAGTCACGGCCTGCCTAATTATTGGGCAGCAGGAAGATAGAGCCCGGCAGTTTCGGGCAGGCCACACATCAGGTTGAGGTTCTGCACCGCCGCGCCGCTGGCACCCTTGCCAAGATTGTCGAGCCGCGCGACGAGCCGCGCATTCCATCCGCCTTCATTACCGAAAACGAACAGCTCCAGCGCATCGGATGGGGGCGCGTCGGTCGCGATCAGCAGCTCGCCCACAGGCGTGGCATCGTGCACGGTGACCAGCGCGGAGCCTGCATAGAATTCGGCCAGCTCGGCGCGCAGGGCATTGGCCTGCACATCGCCTTCCATGGCGCCCAGGTGCAGCGGTACTTCCACGATCATGCCGCGATAGGCGGGGATTACCGAAGGTGCGAAAAGCACGGGGTGCTCCAGCCCGGCATGGGCCTGCATTTCAGGAAGGTGTTTATGTGCCAAATCAAGCGCATAGGTGCGGAACGCGATGTTCGGCTCCTCCATCATACGCTTGATTAACATGTGTCCGCCACCCGAGTAACCGCTCACCGCATTGACGGTATAGGGCCAGTCGGATGGCAGCAGGCCGGCGCGCACCAGCGGCGCGACCAGCGCCAGAAAGCCGGTGGGATAGCATCCCGGATTGCTCACCCGCCGTGCATCGGCCACCCGTTCGCCCCCCACAAGCTCGGGAAAACCATAGCACCAGCCTTCGGTCGTGCGGTGCGCGCTGGACGCATCGATTACCCGCGTGCCGCCGGCTGTATCGATCATTTCAACGGCTTGGCGGGCGGCATCGTCGGGCAGGCAGAGAATGGCGATGTCCGCCTCGTTCAGCGCTTCCCGGCGCGCTGCCATATCCTTGCGCTTCGCATCGTCCAGCCGCAGCAGCTCGAACTCGCTACGTTCGGCCAGCCGGTCGGCGATCTCGAGGCCGGTGGTGCCCGCCGCCCCGTCGATGAAGACCGTATGTGTCATTGGCTGGCTGCCAGCTCGCCGAGCCGGACATATCCGCTGGGCCCTTCCGGTCCACAGGCGATCCACGCCCAGTCCCCCGCGCAGTCGAGCAGCTCGATTTCCTGCCCGGCATCAAGCGTTGCGCCGTCTTCGGCATCGTCGCGCATGGCAAGCTTGAGGTTCGCAGGTGCATTCCCAACCTGACGCAGCAGCGGAATGACATAGTGGGCGGCAAGATAGTGCTTCGCCAGCGCGATATGCGCCAGATCGCCCCGCAGTGGCAGCGTACCGGGCGCAGGCCTGTCCACCGGACCCGTAAGTCCGACGATTCCTTCCGGGAGGGAGTAGCTGGCTTGGGCAGTCACGCTATATGTTATATCCGGTTGTAAATGTTGCGCGCGCTTAGCGTCGCAGGTTCATTCAGGCAAGGTTGCGCCAGTCAGCCTCCACCGAAACGCGCGCGTAGCATGTGCCAGGCTGCCCTCAGACCATAAGCATCCCCCCCTTTGGGGCGGCCAGGCTTGGCCTGCGGACGCCAGGCAAATGTGTCGAAATGAGCCCAGTCGATTCCCTCGCCGACGAATTTGTCCAGGAACAGGCCGGCGACACTCGCCCCTGCAAAGGCATTGCCGTGAGCGTTGTTGGTGTCCGCAATATCGGAATTCAGCCACTCGCGATAGGCGTCCGGAAGCGGCAGGCGCCACGGTTCATCATCATGTGCCTTGCCTGCAGCGATCAGGGCCTCGGCAGTTGCATCCTTACGGGCCATCAGCGCGGGATAGTCGGGCCCGAGTGCCACGCGTGCAGCTCCGGTAAGCGTGGCGAAATCGATAATCAGCTCCGGGTTTTCCTCGCTCGCCCGTTGCAGGGCATCGCCAAGGATCAGTCGGCCTTCGGCATCTGTATTGCCGATTTCCACCGTCAGGCCTTTCCGGCTTTTCAGCACATCGCCAGGGCGGAAGCTGTTCGGCCCGATCGCGTTCTCGACTGCGGGTACCAGCAGGTGCAGCCGCACCGGCAGGCCAGCGCCCATCACCAGACCGGCCAGCGCGATGGCATGGGCCGCACCGCCCATGTCCTTCTTCATCAGCAGCATGCCGACCGAACTTTTCACGTCCAGGCCACCGCTGTCGAAGCAGACCCCCTTGCCGACGATGGCGAGAACCGGGTCGCTTTCCTTACCCCATGTCAGATGCATGATCCGGGGCGCATGCTGGCGTGCGGCCGCGCGCCCAACCGCGTGAACCATTGGATAACCCTGCTCCAAAGCGTCGCCTTTGGTCACGCTGAGCCTGGCGGAATGCTGCTTTGCGAGCTTTTCGAATTGCTCCTCCAGAGCGTCCGGGCCCATATCCTCCGCTGGCGTGTTTACCAGATCACGCACCAGACAGACTGCTTGCGCCTCTGCAACAGCGGCATCGATGGCTTTCACGTCCTTCGTGAGCAGAACGCGCGGGCCGACCGGACGGTCGGGTTTCTTGTAGCGGTCGAAGAAATATTGCGCTGTCTGCCATCCATGGAGAGCCGGGCCTGGCTCGCCCTCTGCCATTCGATATGTCCCCTCGGGAAGGCTTTCGGCCAGCTTGGCCAAGCACCAGCTGGACAGCTCGCTCGGGTTGGCAACTCCACCAACCGCGAACCAGCTATCGCCATCTGGAACGATGGCCACCTGATAACCGCTGCCGTCGAATTTCTGACCGGTAAGGGCAGCGCGCTGGCTGGCCGAAAGCTTTTTGAACCATTCGGAGTATCCGTCTCGGTTGACGAGATGGATGGAAATCGCTTCCTGTCCGTTGTCAGGCTGGATAAGCAGTTGCTGGTCGGCCATATTAGAAACGTATCCCTGTTTTTATTGCCCAAAGGAAACCGTCATGCGCGCGCCCCTGTTCCTGATTTCACTCGCCCTGTCGAGTGCAGCTTGCTCCGATGGGGCAGAGTATGCGGACAAGACCGGGGCTTCCGCAGCATCCGAAAAGTCCGAAGCTCGGGCTCCGGCAAAGGCGAAGGCCAAGCCCGTTTCGGTGGTGAAAACGGCCGAAAAAGATGGCGGCACGTGGGAGTTTTCCTACCAATGGCCCGCTGCGGTTAGTGCGATCCCTGAATTGGCCAAGCAACTGGGGGCGGAGCGTGACGAGTTGGAAAAGGAAGATCGGGCGGAATGGGACGCATCGCTTGCCGAACTTGCCGGCGATGGCGAATGCGGCGGCTGCCGCAGCCGCAGCCTCTCCAAGGAATGGAAGGTGGTCGCCAACCTGCCGAACTGGCTGAGCCTGTCGGCGGACTTCTCCAATTATACGGGCGGGGCCCATGGCATGTATGGCAGACAATCGCTAATTTGGGACAAGCAGGCCAAGACGTCTCTTAAAGCGGTGGATTTGTTCAATTCACCTGTCGCGCTGGAACAGGGGCTGGGCGCGCGCCTCTGCGACGTATTGAACAAGGAACGGGAAAAGCGGCGCGGTGTGGCTGTCCAGCCTGGAGGAGACAGCATTTTCGATGAATGTCCCGGCTTGGATGAAGCCACAGTGCTGGTCGGATCTTCCAATGGAAAGACGTTCGACCGCATCGGCATCTATTTCGGACCTTATGTTGCAGGACCCTATGCCGAGGGCGCGTATGAACTCGACTTCGATGTTACCGCGAGTGTCCTGGATGCGGTTAAGCCGGAATACGCAAAGGCCTTCAGCGTGCGTCAATAGGCATCTCGCAATTGGGCCCTGAAGGCACTATGTGGACGACATGACGGAATATCAGGTAATCGAGGCGGATGAGACCGTCTATCGCGACGGGACAATCAAACTCCATGGCCCGGAAGGTTTCGAAGGCATGCGCAAGGCGGGCCGTCTTGCCGCCGAGATACTCGATGAGCTGACCGATTTCGTCCAGCCTGGGGTCACCACCGGGGCGATCGATGACAAGGCCCGTGGGATGATGCTGGATGCCGGGGCCGTTCCGGCAACCATGGGGTATCGTGGTTACACCCACAGTTGCTGCACTTCTATCAATCACGTGATTTGTCATGGTATCCCATCCGACAAAGCGTTGAAGGATGGCGACATCGTCAATATCGATGTGACCCCATTGCTGGATGGCTGGCACGGCGATACCAGCCGCATGTTCTTTGCTGGCGAACCTTCGCTAAAGGCGCGCAAGCTGGTCGACGTGACTTACGAATGCCTCATGCTGGGAATCGAAGCTGCATCGAAGCCCGGTGCCCGGCTGGGCGACATCGGGGCAGCGATCGAAGCCTATGCTCACCAGTTCCGTTACGGCGTTGTCCAGGAATTCTGCGGTCATGGCCTTGGTCGTCTATTTCATGACGCCCCGGAAGTGATCCACGCTGCACGGGCCGGTACCGGTCCAGAACTCAAACCCGGCATGTTCTTCACCATCGAGCCGATGATCAATGCCGGCCGTCCGCATGCCAAAATCCTGCGTGATGGTTGGACAGCGGTGACCCGCGACAAGTCACTCTCTGCCCAGTTCGAACATTCACTCGGCATTACCGAAGATGGCGTGGAAATCTTTACCGAAAGCCCCAAGGGGCTGCACAAGCCGCCCTACTAGACTTCTCTGGCGGCCTTGATCGCGGCCCCGGCGGCGAATGGGGTCACTGCACATAGCCCGAGACTGATTGCGCCGGTGAGCAGCAGTGCTCCCGGGTCCGGGCGGGCGAGAGCACCGGCACCGAAGATCAGGATTGGCACGGCAAGTGGGATTACCATCAGGCCCGCCAGCGCCGCACCGCCACGCATGCTTGCTGTCAGAGCCGCCACGGTCACGCCAACTGCTGCAAGCCCGGGCGTTCCCGCCAGCAGTCCCAGCAATACCGTGCGCGTCGTAGCGCCATCAAGGCCGAGCAGTGCGGCGCCCGGCAAGGTGGCCAGCAGCAGCAAGGGTGCAAACGCCAGCCAATGGGCCAGCAGCCTGACGGCCATAGCGGTTTCGTCGCTAACTCCGCGAAGATGCAACTGGTCGAACACGCCGGATTCGAGATCTCCCGTGACCAGTTTTTCCAGCGGGAGGATCGCCGCCAGCAGCGCTGCGATCCAAATCACCCCGCCTCCAGTCCGGGAAAGCAATTGGGCATCGGGCCCGACAGCAAAAGGGTAGAGCATCGCTACGGCTAGGAAAAACAGCAGCGGTAGCATCCCGCTTCCGCCTCTTCCGCCGGGGAGTAGCAGCCCCAAATCTCGTCGCAGGAGAGTGGCGATCATGCGGCATATCCTGCAAGGTCGAGAGTCTGCGGTGAAGGCAGCGCGATCGCCTGATGCGATGCCACTACCGCGATGCCACCATTTTTACAGTGCCTGTCGATAAGCGCTTCAAAAGCCGTTTGGGCCTGCGCGTCCAGACCATTGAGAGGTTCGTCGAGAAGCCAGATCGGGGAATTGCGATGGACAAGCCGGGCGAGCGCGGCGCGTTTTTTCTGTCCGGTCGACAGATAACGAACTGGCACATCCATCAGCGCAGTTAACTGCAGCAGGTCGAAAGCTGTTGTAGGATCGGTGCAGCCATCAAGTCGCCCCCAGAAAGCGAGTGCTTTTCCAAGCGAGATGTTGGTGTCCAGGGCGAGACGCTCGTCAACGAGGTCCATCGCCCCGCTATGCTCCAACTCTCCTGCAAAAGGCTGCAGCAATCCCGCAAGAATTCGGATAAGACTGGATTTGCCGATACCGTTGGGACCGCTGACATACAATGCATCACCCGGTCTGCAGTCGAGCGACAAGCCGCGGAAGAGCAGTCGCTCGCCCCGGCGGCAGGCAATATCCTTTGCGGCGAGGTAAGCTTGCATGGTCGAGGGCGATAGGCAAAAGGCGCCCACGCCACAAGCGAGAGGAGATTCGTGCGCTATGACTGTTGAACAGCTGAGCGAGGAAGAACGCAAAAGCTGGCTGAGAGCGCTACCGGAATGGTCGCTGTGCCGTGATGGCGATGCCATCGAACGGAAGCTCGAATTCACCGACTTTTCCGAGGCTTTTGCGTTCATGACGCGTGTGGCCATGATCGCCGAGGCACGCGACCACCACCCTGAATGGTTCAATGTTTATAACCGCGTCGAAATCACGTTGACTACGCACGATGCCAACGGCCTGAGCCTGCGCGATGTGAAGATGGCACGCAAAATCGACGCGTTGCTTAACTGACCGCTGCTAGTTACCCATTGGCCTTACCGACGCGCGGGTCTGCTTGCGGACCATACCGGGCAACCATCGTGCGCCGAAAGCCAGTTTTCTAGCGGTCTTGCCGACCAGAGTGTGAAGCTTGTCCCCGTGAACTGCCGCCCAGGCAGCAGCGGCCACCTCCTCCACCGGGGTGATTTCCAGGCCCGCACCGGTTACCCGCTGACGAATGTCTTCGTTCGATCGGGCGTTGGGACTGTGATCGAGCAGGGGCGTTTCGATAAAGCCCGGCATTAGCGAGCGGACGTTGATCCCGTCTGCGGCCCATTCACCATCCAGACTTTCGGTCACTGCGCGAACACCGAACTTGGTTGCTGAGTAAACGCTCGCCCCCGGAGTGCCGTATATTCCTGCGGCGCTTGCGGTGTTGAGAAGGCTGGATCCGGGAGCCGACCGTTTGAGATAGGGATACGCTGCCTGGGCGCCGAAGAGGACGCCCTTGAGATTGATATCGAGCGTGCGTTCGATCTCCGCGGCGCTGTTTTCGATCAACGATCCGCCCAGCGGAACACCCGCATTGTTGAATACAACATCAATCCGACCGCCGGCGGCGACCGAAAAGGCATCCAGCGCTTCATCCCAGGCGGCGCGATCACGCACGTCAAGGACATGCGAATAGACAAAGCCATTTGCGATCAATTTTTCTGTGGCGCGCATTCCTGCCGTGTCGATATCGCCAAGGCCAACGAACCAACCGCGTTGAGCAAAGTACAAGGCGACTGCGCGCCCGATGCCGGAACCGCCCCCGGTAATGAAAATCGCCCTGCGGTCACTCATGCCTTTTCTCCCCTGCGCCGATTACAGCGCCGCATTGTTGTAAGTGTGCCAGGTAAAGATCGCCATCGCGCCGCGATAGGGACGCCATTTTTCCCCCAGCGCCCGGGTTCGCTTTTCGTCCGGGCGGGCGGGCAAATCGAACATGCGTCCGACGGCCTGCTGCACGGCTAGATCCCCGGCAGGCCAGATGTCGGGTCGGCCTTCTGCAAAGAGCAGATATATCTCGGCAGACCAGCGGCCGATGCCCTTGATCCGGGTTAGTTCCGCTATGGCTTCTTCGTCATCTTCGGGAAGATTTTCAAAGGCGATTTCTCCGCCAGCCACCAACTCGCACAGGCTGCGGGCATAGCCTTGCTTCTGACGGGACAACCCGCAAGCGCGCAACGTGTCAAAATCGCGTGCCAGTAATTCGTGTGGCTGCATCTCGTTGCCCAGTTCGGCCTCGAGCTTGTTCCAGACTGCCGCCGCGGACGCGACACTCACTTGCTGGCCCACAATCGTGCGCAACAATGTTTTGTAACCGGTCGGGCGAATACGCTCTTCGGGATAACCGCAGCGGGTGATTGCCTCGGCGACGATCTCGTCATTTTTCGCGACCGCATCGAGATGTTCGCGCAATTGTGCGTTGGTCAGGCCCATGGAGAGTATGCTTGCCTTCGCTTTCTCGATTGAATAGCAGCGCGATGCATAGGTCGGGCCAGTGGCTCTTTGCAACCGAGGAAAGACGTATAATGCCGAAACTGATCGTCACCACTCGCGAAGGCGACACCAGCGAAATCGATGTGGCCGATGGCCTCACCGTGATGGAAGCCATTCGCGATAATGGTTTTGAAGAGCTTCTCGCCCTGTGCGGCGGTTGCTGTTCCTGCGCGACCTGTCACGTCCATGTCGACGAGGCTTTTTCCGACAAATTGCCGGAGATGAGCGAGGACGAAGACGACCTGCTCGAATCCACCGATCACCGCAAGGCGACCTCGCGTCTTTCCTGTCAGATTCCTTTCACCTCGGAGCTAGACGGATTGAAGGTTACTATCGCGCCTGAAGATTGATGTTGTTTGCGGGTGGAGGTGCCTGCGCCTACCACTTGAATCATGACTACAATTCCAGTTCGCGGGCAGACGCTCGATCTTATCGGCAATACGCCGCTCGTCCGTCTTGAAGGGCCTAGTGCGGAGGCGGGTTGCGACATCTATGGCAAGTGCGAATTCGCCAATCCCGGCGCGAGCGTGAAGGATCGCGCCGCGCTATATATCATTCGTGATGCGGAAGAACGCGGTGAACTGAAACCTGGCGGTACAATTGTCGAAGGGACCGCGGGTAATACCGGTATCGGTATTGCACTGGTGGCGAATGCGCTGGGTTATCGGACCATTATCGTGATGCCGGATAATCAGAGCCACGAAAAAATGGATACCATCCGAGCACTTGGTGCTGAACTGGTGACTGTGCCGCCGACGAAATATGCCGACAGCAACCATTTCCAGCACGTCTCGCGCCGGATGGCGGAAGAAATCGACGGTGCCATCTGGGCAGGTCAGTTCGATAACATCGCCAATCGCAAGGCGCATATCGAGACGACTGCTAAAGAACTGTGGGAGCAGCTCGATGGCCGGATAGACGGGTTCACCTGCGCCGCAGGCACGGGCGGTACGATTGCCGGTGTCGGGATGGGCCTCAAGGAATTCGACGAGAGTATAACCATCGCCCTGACCGATCCCCACGGGGCTGCGCTTTACAACTATTTCGCAAACGGGGAGTTGAAGGCGGAGGGGTCGTCTGTCGCCGAAGGGATTGGTCAGGGCCGGATTACCGGCAATCTCGAAGGTGCGCCGATCGACACACAGTTCCGCGTATCGGACGAAGAAGGGCTTGAATGGGTTGCCCGCCTGCTGCGCGAAGAAGGGCTGTGTCTGGGCCTGTCGAGCGGCATCAATGTCGCCGGTGCCATTGCCCTTGGAAAGCAGTTGGTGGCCAGCGGCCGCGAAAACCCGCGCGTCGCCACCATCCTGTGTGACACTGGCTTCCGCTATCTTTCTACTCTTTACAACGCAGAATGGCTGGCCGCGAAGAACCTGCCGGTTTTTGATTGGTTGCAAACCGGCGATTGACTGGCTCGCAAGGGTGCCTACGGTAATGCGTGTGCCGCATATTCTAGACATGAGCCGCAAGCCGCCCGTGGCAGATCTGCCTGAGGTGCAGGCGGGCAATGCCCGCCGCGAGCGCACCATGCAGCGTTTGCAGATTGGCGTGACCGGAATAGTTTTGATGATCCTGCTTGTCGGCCTGGCAAGCATCATTCAAAACCGTGCTGCGGAAACCGATGCGACTACGGTTCCCGACGCTGCGCCCACTACGGAACCGACAAAAGCTGCTCCGCGAAACGATCCTTTGGTTGAAGCTGGGGTGGTGCCGGACCTGGCTGTCGAACCGGCGGCAACCCCGAATGCCGAGCCAGTTTCGCCGCCAAAGGTTGAGAGCGATGCTTCGCCTGCCGGCAATTAAGAGTGTTCTGATATCTCTGAGCTTGCTGCTGGGGGCTTGTTCTGCTGGGCAGGCCAACGAGGAAGTGCAGGACAGGCAGTCGGTCGGCCTGTTTTCCAGCTTGCCGATATACTGGGGTGAGAGCGACCTTTCGACGATACTGGATGGGTCGGATCAAAAGGATTGGGTGCGCGTCCTGCTGGAAAAGCGGTTCACGATAACGCCGCTCGACACGGTAGAGGCCGGTGCCGTTGATGGTGTAAAGCGCATAATCATGGCGCAGCCGCGCCCGCTCGCTCCTTCCGAAAATGTGGCAATCGACAATTGGGTGCGTCAGGGCGGGCGCCTGCTCATATTCGCAGATCCGCTGCTCACCCGTCACAGCGACTTCGCCTTGGGCGATCGCCGTCGCCCCCAGGATGTCGTGCTGATTTCTCCTATTCTTGCGCGCTGGGGTCTCGAGCTACAGTTCGACGAGGGACAATCGGCCGGCGAGCGTCAAATATCCGCATTCGGGCAGGACTATCCGGTCAACCTTGGCGGGCACTTCGTCCTTACCGAAGGAAGTGAATGCAAGGTGTCCGAGACCGGTCTTGTCGCGATTTGCCGTATCGGAAAGGGACGCGTCACGCTTATGGCAGATGCTGCCATACTTGACGCGGACGAGGCGCATGGCAGCTCGTTTGCCAGCAAAGATCCGCTGGATTCTCTGATCGTTACAGCACTCGACTGATCCCACGGGATTTCACGGGAAAGCCTGACATTTTTGCGCGATTCCTCGCGAGGATTCGCGCAAGAGCGTGATTCTCCCGTACTTTTGGGAAGAAGGGGGCAACCATTTTCAAGCTCAGGAACCCAAAAATAATAATAAATAACAATAATTTATGATCTTATCCCGTGAAATCCCGTAATTTTCCCTTCCATCCCCGCCTCGCCCGAGGTAAACCGAACTCACATCGGACAAGCACTGTCTATGCGCGCTCGGTTGCTAAGCTGAGTGGCTCGCTCATTGGTGTGGGCGAGGATGGGGTGCTGCCTGATTAGGAGGTAATCGAAACCGTATTACGGGGTTTGGGGACAGTGTCTTTCGGAGGGTATAGCGGTCAGGCCTACTCGCCAGCAGGCGACAAGGGCCGCTTTGTACTTCCGCCCCTTTTTCGAAAAGCTGTGAAGGAATCCAGCGACGGTCGCGTCCTGTGTTTGATGAAGCATCCGACATGGAAGTGCCTTGTCGGTTTCGGTCTTTCCCGCAAGCCTGAGCTCGAAGCGCAACTCGACCGTGAAGAAGAAATGGCGGTCCGGTTGGGTAAGGAATTCGACCGGGATACCCGTTCCAGCCAACTGTTCGGGTTTATCGAAATGCCGTTCGATGACAGTGGCCGGTTTGTCATGCCTGATCACTTGCGCACCCTCGGCGGGATAGAAGGCGGTCTCTATTTCCAAGGCGGCGGACGTTTCTTCACCCTCTGGAATCCTGAAGAGCTTTCTCAGATGGGTGACGATTGGGCTGGCGCGAAAGCTGCCTGCGATAGCTTTCTGGCCGATGCGAAGGCGAAGGGCAAATGACCGGCGCTGCGCATATTCCTGTTCTCCTCGACGAAGTGATCGAGGCGCTTGATCCACAGTCTGGCGATGTCGTGATTGACGCGACCTTCGGTGCTGGCGGCTATACCCGTGCCCTGCTGGAGCGTGGTGCGACAGTTCATGCATTCGACCGGGATCCCGACGCGATTGCAGCGGGACGCAACTGGCCGGAGGCCGGGGAAAATCCACCCCGACTGGTTCTGCATCCTCACCGCTTCTCGGAAATGTTCGACGTGATGATGGCGGCAGGCATTGCCCGGGTTGATGGGGTGGTAATGGATATCGGCGTTTCGTCGATGCAGCTTGATCAGGTCCATCGCGGATTTGCCTTTTCATCGGACGGGCCGCTCGACATGCGGATGAGCCAGGAAGGAGAAAGTGCCGCGGACTTCCTGAACGGTGCCGACGAAAAGATGATCGCGGATGTGCTGTACAATTACGGAGAGGAACGGCAGTCGCGGCGCGTTGCACGTGCGATCGTTGCTGCTCGTCCTCTGGCAACGACTGGCGAACTGGCGCGGGTCGTGCGTAAGGCGCTGGGTCACAAGCCTCATGACAAGAAAGATCCGGCAACCCGCACTTTTCAGGCCATCAGAATTCACGTGAACGGCGAGCTCGACGAACTGTCCCAAGCCCTGTCGGCTGCCGAACACGTGCTGCGGGAAGGGGGCCGCCTTGCGGTGGTCAGCTTCCACAGCCTCGAAGACCGGATCGTCAAGCGCTTCCTGCGCGAGGCGTCCTCAACCCCGAGCGCTTCGCGTCACGTCCCTATGGTGGCGCAGGATGATCCGGTTTTTTCGAAAGTGAGCAAGGCAATAAAGCCGGGCGAGGCGGAGATTGAGCGCAATCCCCGTGCCCGCTCTTCGGTGTTGCGTGCCGCAACCCGCACCGCAACTCCTGCGCGGGAGGCTGCATGATAGTTGGTGGATCCCGTATAAGGCAGATTGGCTGGGCTTTGGTTCTTGGTATCTGTTTTGCTTTGCTTCTGGCGCTGACCTTCAAGGTCAACGCTGTGAAGAGCGATGTGCGCTTGGCAGAACGCCAGATTATCGCTGCGCAGCAGGCGAAGCTTATGCTTGAAACCGAATTCGAGACCCGCGCCAGCCAGCAGCAGCTGTCGGACTGGAATGCTGTCGAATTCGGTTACTCAGCGCCGCGCGCGGACCAGTATCTGGAAAGTGAGCGCCAGCTCGCTGCTCTTGGCACACCGCGTGGCATCGACGCCCCAAGCCCCGTGCGCGTGGCTCTCAATCGCCCCGCGCCAGAAGCGGATGGCCTCTTCGCCGACTGGATCGATGAGAGTGAGGACAAAGCAGAACATCGGCCAGACCGCCGTGAACTCGCGGCCGTAACTGCGACCGGGCTGGCTGAACGCCTGGCGAGCCCGGCTGTGGGGATCGCCGCCGTGGCGGAGGTTAGCCAGTGAACGCCTTTTCCGGCTTTGGCCCGGCCATTGCTGCCGGCAAAAGCGGGCATGGTGCAGTAAGTATGGCGGTCGCTTCCGGCCGTGTGCAACTGGTCACCATTCGCCAGCGCTCACTGACGCTCGCGCGCTGGCGGGTGTTGTGGATCGTTCTTGGCTTTGCGTTCATCGCGATGCTGGCGCTGGTCCGCATCGCCTATCTCGGCATGTCGGATCAAGGCCTTCGCGGCACTTCTCTCGAAGAGGCCTTGCTACCGCCGCGGGGTGAAATCACCGATCGCAACGGGATTCCCCTTGCGCGGGCTTTTCCGGCCTATGCATTATGGTTCAACCCCGAAGCTCTCGGACAGGGAGGCACGCCTCTGGTTCGTGAACCGGCGGTCGTGGCTGCCAAACTCAAGGCCATCTTCCCCGATCTCAATGAGAAGGCCGTTGCCGCACAATTTGCCGCGGGTAAGCAAGGTTACATCCGCCGCCGTGTGCTGCCCGAGGAAGCAAACCGCGTTCAGGAAATCGGCGAGCTTGCGCTTGAAATGCCAACCGAAACCGACCGTCACTATCCCCAGGGTTCGATGGCGGCACATGTTCTTGGCTACGTTGCCGCCGATGGTGACGGGCGTGTGGGCATGGAGCATGTCTTTAACAAGCATCTGTCTGATCCCGCCACGCGCGGAACCCCCATCGCCCTCTCGATAGACTCCCGTGTCCAAGGCGCACTGGAAGACGAATTGCGCCGCGGGATGAAGCTGGTTCAGGCGCAGGGCGGGGCAGGCATCGTCCTGGATGTGAATACCGGCGAAGTGCTCGCCCTTGCCTCGCTACCCGAATTTGACCCGAACAAGATCGATGCTCGCGGCGAAAAGCTCATGTTTAACCGCGTGACCAACCAGGTCTACGAACTTGGTTCGACCTTCAAGCCGTTGTCAGTCGCTGCGGCGATCGATGCAGGTGTGGTCCGCGATCTTGGTCGTCGATGGGATGCTTCTCCAGTGAAGGCCGGGCGCTTCCGTATCAAGGATAGCCACGACATGGGGGCCACCCTCAATGTGGTCGAAGCGCTGATCCATTCCTCAAATACCGTAACCGCCCGTGTCGTTGATGAACTCGGCCCGGAGCGCATGCGGCGCTACATGATGGATATGGGTATGAACGAAAGGCCTTATATCGAACTGCCGGCGAAGGGATTCCCGATCTGGCCAGGCGAAAAATGGCCTCGTCTGCGTTCAATGACCGTGGGCTACGGGCATGGTATTGCCGTCACGCCCCTCCATCTTGCCAGCGCTTATGCCGCGATGGTCAATGGGGGGATCTGGCGCCCGGCGACATTGAAGAAACTGGCGCCCGGAGACGCCCCCAAGGGCCGCCGTGTGTTCAAGGCATCGACTTCCAGCCGAATGCGCCAGTTGCTGCGCGCGATCTCGATCTACGGCACGGGACGCAATGCAGATGCACCTGGCTACCGCGTCGGCGGCAAAACGGGTTCGGCCGAAAAGCCGGGTGGTTCGGCTGGCTATCGTCGCACTGCACTGGTTTCGACCTTTGCGGCCGCTTTCCCGATGGATCGTCCGCGCTACGTGGTCATCGCCATGCTCGACGAACCGCGCGGGACGGTCGCTAGCTCCTACCAGCGCACCGCCGCATGGAACGCAGCGCCGATCGTGGGCCGTCTGGTGCCGCGTATCGGACCTCTCATCGGCGTGCGCCCCGACGATACGCGCGATGTCGACATCTCCGACATCAAGCCGCTTATCCCGGAGGCCAACCGGTGAAGCTGTCCAAGCTTTGTGCTGCTGCGGGGATTGCGTGCAACGCCGACGTCAATGTAACGGGGTTTGCAATCGACAATCGCAAGGTTGCCCCGGGAACGGTTTTCGGGGCGTTCCAAGGTGCGCAGGTCAATGGCGAGGATTTCATTCCCGCAGCGATAGAAAGCGGCGCGGTCGCCATTGTGGCCCGGCCCGAAGCTGTCGTGAATGGTGCCATCCACATTGCCGACGACACACCGCGCCGTGCCTTTGCAGCGCTGGCGGCCCGGTACTTCACCCCGGTACCGCAGCATATCGTTGCGGTAACAGGTACGAACGGCAAAACCTCGACCGTCGAAATGACTCGCCAAATCTGGCGTATGGCAGGTGAACGGGCCGCGAGCATCGGTACGTTGGGCGTCACCACCCCCGACGGTAGCGTCTCCACTGGTCTGACTACCCCGGATATTGTCACCTTCCTGTCGAACTTGAGCGGCTTGGCGCGTGAAGGTGTGACACACGTGGCTTTTGAAGCTTCAAGCCATGGTCTCTCGCAATTCCGCAACGAGGGCGTGTCCGTCGAAGCTGCGGGCTTCACCAATTTCAGCCGCGATCATCTCGATTACCACGCGGATATGGAAGACTATTTCGCCGCCAAGATACGGCTCTTCGACGAGGTTGTGGCGGACGATGCGACCGCAGTCGTGTGGATGGGATCTGGCGATAGCGGCTGGAATGCCCGTGTGGTGAAGCATGCCGAGGCGCGCGGCTTGACGATCATGACTGTGGGCGAGCAGGGCGAAACCATTCGCCTCACGAAAAGAGAGCCGACCCAGCTTGGGCAGTCGCTGAGCGTTGAGCATGAGGGTAAGAGCCGGACGATCAACCTCCCGCTGATCGGCGCATATCAGGTTTCCAACGCACTCACTGCAGCAGGACTTGCACTCGCGTCCGGTCTCGATGCGGGATTGGTTTGGGATGCCGTTGCCCGTCTGCAACCCGTGCGCGGCAGGCTCGAACGCGCGGTCATCGCCCCGTCGGGCGCGCCAGTCTATGTTGACTATGCCCATACGGCGGAGGCGCTCGAAGCGGCGATCCAGGCGCTCGAGCCGCATGTTTCGGGCCGTCTTATCACTGTGTTCGGCGCCGGCGGGGATCGGGATCACGGGAAGCGGGCACCCATGGGTGAAGCGGCAGCCAAGGCAAGCCATGTCGTAATCGTGACCGACGATAACCCCCGCGGCGAGGATCCTGCGGATATCCGCCGTCAGGTGCTTGAGGGAGCGCCGCAGGCACGCGAAATAGGCGACCGTCGCGAAGCTGTCCTCGCGGCCATCGCCGAGGCGGGGGCGGACGATATTGTCCTCATCGCCGGCAAGGGACATGAAACGGGTCAGATCATCGGATCGGGAGAAAACATGCGGGTCCTGCCTTTCGACGATGTCGAGGTCGCGCGCGAGTGTGCCGCGCAGATTGCCAGAGGTGACGAATGAGCGCTGCGATTCTGCGTCATCCGGCCTATATCGAATGGCCTGCTGATCCACGCGACAGGCTGCCGCTGACGCTCTGGTCGTCGCATGACATCGCCGAGGCTACAGGCGGTACCGCCAGCCACGATTTTCAGGTTGCCGGTGTCGAAATGGACAGCCGCGACGTGGTCTATGGCGATCTTTTCGTCGCGCTCAAGGGAGAGGCGATGGACGGCCATCGCTTCCTTGAAAAAGCCTTCGCCAATGGTGCGGCCGGCGCGATCGTCGACCGGCCGGTGGAGTGGCCGCATATTCTTGTGGACGATACCACCGAGGCGTTGAAGGCGCTTGCCAGTGCGGCGCGCAATCGTGCCGACGCGAAAATTATCGGCGTTACCGGTTCGGTCGGCAAGACCGGTGTCAAAGAAGCGGTCTTCGCCAGTCTCGAACGCGCCAGCCGAGGGGCTGCCCATCGCTCAACCCGCAGCTACAACAACCACGTCGGCGTACCGCTCAGCCTGGCACGCATGCCCTCCCGTAGCCGGTTTGGCATCTTCGAAATGGGGATGAACCATGCTGGCGAAATTGCGGAGCTGACGACCCAGGTTCGCCCGCATGTCGCGGTGATTACCACTGTCGCCCCGGCCCATATCGAGAACCTTGGCAGTATGGAGGCGATTGCTGCCGCCAAGGCCGAGATTTTTGACGGACTGGCAACTGGCGGCACCGCGGTCATACCGGCGGATACCGAGCATTTTGAGCAGCTAAGGCAAGCTGCCGTGGCAGCCGGCGCCGATGTTGTCAGCTTCGGCAGGGCGCGTTTTGCCGATGTGCGCCTGCTCGATGCGATCCCCAGCGCCAACGGCGGCAGCCTCGTGACTTGCGAATTTCCGGAAGGGCGGCTGTGCTATACCGTCGCCGAACCCGGCGATCATTGGGTTGTGAATTCGCTCGCGGTGATGGCGGCGGTCCGGGCAGCGGGTGGCGATATGGCCGCTGCGGGGCTGGCCCTGGCCGAGATGGGCGGCCTCAAGGGCCGTGGTGCCCGTCATGGGATTGATGTACCCGGGGGCAAGGCGCTGCTGATCGATGAAAGTTACAATGCCAATCCGGCCAGCATGCGCGCCACTCTGGCGCAGCTCGGCCAGACGCCGTCCGGTCGGCGCATCGCCGTGCTGGGCGCGATGAAGGAACTGGGCGATTTCGGGCCGCAGTTCCATGCTGCCCTTTCCGAACCTGTGCTGGCTGCCGATGTCGATTATGCCCTGCTTGTCGGGGACGAAATGGGTGCGCTTGCACGCGAACTGGGGAAAGCAGAGAGTTCCGTGCTTGGCAAGCCTATCGCGTGGGCGCATTGCCGAACTGCCGACGAGGCGATCGAGCTGCTCGAAGACTTCGGTGTCGTCGCTGGCGATGCCGTGTTGGTCAAGGGCTCCAACTCGGTTGGTCTTGGCCGGCTCGTGGATCATTTCACCCGCGCCCGTTAGGCGCGACGAGAGGCCAATTTGCTATACCTCCTCGCCGAATGGTTGAACTTCGAAGGTATTTTCAACCTCGTGCGCTACCAGACGTTCCGTGCCGGGGCGACGCTGATGACAGCGCTCGTCATCGGTCTCGTCATCGGTCCACGGTTCATCGACATGCTGCGGGTCCGTCAGGGCAAGGGGCAGCCGATCCGTGAAGACGGGCCGCAGACGCATCTGGCCAAGCGCGGCACGCCTACCATGGGTGGGCTGATGATCCTAATCAGCCTTTCGCTGGCGGTGCTGATCTGGATGGACCTGCGAAATCCGTTCATCTGGGCCGTGCTGGCGGTGACGCTAGGGTTCGGCCTGATCGGTTTTCTCGACGATTACGACAAGGTCACCAAATCGAGCCACAAGGGGGTATCAGCCCGTGTGCGGCTGCTGATGGAATTCGCCGTCGCTGGCGTTGCTAGCTACCTTACTGTCAGTCAGATCAACACCTTCCTCTATGTGCCGTTCTTTAACGATCTGGGATTTGAGCTGGGCATTTTCTATTATGCGTTTGCGGCGATCGTGATCGTGGGGGCGGGCAATGCCGTGAACCTGACCGACGGACTGGACGGACTGGCGACGATGCCGGTTATCATCGCGGCAGGCACATTCGCCTTGATTTCCTATCTTGTCGGGCGGGTGGACTTTTCCAGTTATCTCGGCATTCCGCATGTGCCGGGCGCGGGCGAACTGGCGATCTTCTGCGCCGCTATCATGGGGGCGGGGCTTGCCTTCTTGTGGTTCAACGCACCACCAGCAGCCGTGTTCATGGGCGATACCGGATCGTTGGCGCTTGGCGGCGCCCTGGGGGCAGTGGCCGTGGCCACACATCACGAAATCGTGCTGGCCGTGGTCGGCGGGTTGTTCGTCTTTGAAGCGCTGAGCGTCATCATCCAGGTTTTCTGGTTCAAACGAACTGGTAAACGCGTATTCCGCATGGCGCCGATCCACCACCATTTCGAACAGCTTGGCTGGTCGGAAAGCAAGGTCGTGATCCGCTTCTGGATCGTGGCGATCGTGCTCGCACTCATGGGGCTGGCGACGCTCAAACTCAGATGATCACTTCATCCGCCTGGAAGGACAAGAAATACGCAGTTCTCGGACTGGCGCGTTCCGGCCGGGCCACGGTCGAAGCGCTGCTGGCGAGCGGCGCGGAGGTGCTGGTGTGGGACGACCGCGCCGAGGCGCGCGAGCCCTTTGCCGGGCGCTGCGCGATCGGTGATCCGCTGGAAGCCGATTTGACCGGTTATACCGGCCTTGTGGTGAGCCCGGGCGTTCCGCTCAACACCCACCCGATAAAACCTTATGCAGCTGGTTTCGGCGTGCCGGTCATCGGCGATATCGAATTGTTCGCGCAGGCGCGGGCGGAACTGCCGCCGCACAAGGTGGTGGGCATCACCGGCACAAATGGCAAGTCGACCACCACCGCGCTGGTCCATCACATTCTGGAAGAAGCGGGCGTGCCTGCCACCATGGGCGGCAATATCGGCCTGCCGATTCTGGAGCAGGACCCGCTTCCCGAAGGCGGCGTCTATGTGCTGGAACTGTCGAGCTATCAGATCGACCTGACCTTTTCGCTCGCCTGCGACGTGGCGGTTCTGCTGAATATCACGCCGGATCACCTGGACCGGTACGATGGCTTTGATGCCTATGCGGCGAGCAAGTCGCGGCTCTTCGCGATGCAGGCCCGTGGCCAGCATTCCATTGCCCGGTTTACCGATGCCCGATCGCTCGGCCAGTTCGCGGACGGGTCGATTGCCAGCATTCTGGAAGACGTGTTCAAGCACAGGGGCATCGCCCCGGAAGAGCAGAAAAGTTGGAAATCCCTTTCGGGGCCCCACAATCGGGAGAATGCGGCGGCGGCGATTGAGGTTTGCGATATTCTGGGCATCCCGATGGCCGACATCCGCGCCGGTCTGCGCAGCTATACCGGCCTGCCGCACCGTATGGAGCGGGTCGCGGAGATCGGCGGCGTGACCTATATCAACGACAGCAAAGGCACCAATACCGCGGCTTCCGCCCCGGCTTTGGCGGCTTTCGATAACATTCACTGGATCGTGGGCGGGCTGGCGAAAGAGCCGGGGCTGGGCGAGTGCGAGGCCGAGCTGGGCCACGTCAAAGCCGCCTATACCATCGGTAAGTCGGGCGAAGCTTTCGCCGGACTGTTGGAAGAACACATGTCAATCACCCGCTCGATTACGCTGGAACAGGCGGTGTTCGAGGCTTCGAACAGGGCTGTGCCGGGCGATACCGTGCTGCTTTCGCCTGCCTGCGCCAGTTTCGACCAATATCGCGACTTCGAAGCGCGGGGCGATCATTTCCGTGAGCTGGTGGAGGCGCTGAAATGAGCACCATGCAGCCTTACGTTCCGGGCAAGCGCCAGGCGGCGCATATTCCCCGGGGCAAATTGTCGCGCTGGTCCGAACTGAAGATCTGGTGGCGCGAGATCGACCGCGTGCTGCTGCTGCTGGTACTGCTGTTGATGGGCCTGGGCACGGTTGCGGTGGCGGCGGCCAGCCCGGCGAGCGCCAATCGCCTGTCGACCAGCAGCGAAACGCTGGACCCGCTGTATTTCTTCTATCGCCATCTGGCGTGGCAGGTGCTGGCCATCGGCACCATGCTGGGCATATCGATGCTGACGCGCGAGAATGCGCGGCGGTTCGGCCTGCTGCTCGCGGCGGGGATGACTGCGCTGCTGTTCGTCGTCCCGGTCATCGGGGTGGAGATCAACGGCGCCCGGCGCTGGATCAATCTGGGCATGCAGTTCCAGCCATCGGAATTCCTCAAGCCTGGTTTCGCCATTGCCACGGCGTGGATCCTGTCATGGCGCATGCGCGATCCGAACATGCCGGTGGCGGGCATTGCCACGGGCTATGTGGCGCTGATCGCGGCGCTGATGATGATGCAGCCCGATTTCGGCGGCACGATCCTGTTCGGCGGCGTGTGGTTCGTGGCCATGATCCTGGCCGGGATCGACGTAAAACGGCTTGGCGCGGTGATCGGCGGCATCCTTGCCGTGCTGACCGCAACCTATTTCCTCTACGACAATGCGCGCCACCGTATCGACAGCTTCATCGGCGGGGGCACCGCCTTCGACCAGGTCGATCTGGGCGCGCGCACCATCGTGGCGGGTGGATGGCTGGGCGCGGGGTATGGCCTGGGCATCCGCAAGATGAGCCTGCCCGAAGCGCATACCGACTATATCTTCAGCGTTATCGGCGAAGAATTCGGCCTGATTGCCTGCGCGCTGATCGTGCTGCTCTACCTCGCCATTGTGGCGCGGGTGCTGCTGCGCCTGATCGACGAGGAAGATCTGTTCGCGCTGCTGGCCGGGGCGGGGCTGACGGCGCTGCTGGGCGGGCAGGCGTTCATCAACATTCTGGTCAATCTGCAACTGTTCCCGTCCAAGGGCATGACGCTGCCGCTGGTAAGCTATGGCGGGTCGTCCACCATCGCCATCTGTCTGAATATCGGCCTGCTTCTGGCGATCACGCGCCGCAATCCGTTCCTGAAAAGCCGGACCAAGGGGCTTGGCGATTTGTTCAGCATGGGGCAGACGGCCCCGATGAAAGACCAGACGGGTACCGTACGCCGGGAGATTCATCCATGACCGGCGCCAGTCGCCATTTCGTTCTCGCAGCAGGCGGCACCGGTGGGCATCTGCTGCCCGCCTTTGCGCTTGCCACCGAACTGGAACGGCGCGGCCATCATGTCGCGCTGATTACCGATACACGCGGTGCGGAAATACCGGGCAAGCCCGATTTCCTGCCCGCCCATGTCATCCCGGCCGGGCGGTTCGGCAAGAATCCGCTGACCTGGATCAAGGGCATCAAGGCCGTCCTGGAAGGGCGGCGCATGGCGCTGCGCCTGTTCGAAAGCTTCCAGCCCAGCGCCGTGGTCGGCTTTGGCGGCTATCCGTCGTTGCCTACCATTCTGGCGGCGAGCAGCGCGCGCCTGCCGATCGTGGTGCATGAACAGAATGCCGTGCTGGGCCGGGTCAACCGCCTGTTCGCCGGGCGGGTCGATGCGATTGCGACCGCTTATCCCGAAGTCCACCGGCTGAATGCCAAGCATGACGGCAAAGTCCATCTTGTCGGCAATCCAGTGCGTGCAGGTGTGCTGTCGCTGCGCGATGAACCGTTTCCCGCGTTCACCGAAGATGGTCTGCTGCGGGTGCTGGTCACAGGCGGCAGCCAGGGCGCGCGCATCCTGTCCGAAGTGGTGCCGGATGGTCTGTCCATGCTGCCGCCGGCCCTGCGCCAGCGCCTGCAGGTCACCCAGCAGTGCCGGGCGGAAGATCTGGAAGCGGTACGCGAACGCTATCGCAACCACGGCATCCCCGCCGAACTGGCGACCTATTTCGAAGACATGGCCATGCGGCTGGCCGATGCCCATCTGTTCATCGGGCGCGCCGGGGCTTCGACCATTGCGGAACTGACTGCGGTGGGCCGGCCGGCCATTCTGGTGCCGCTGCCGATCGCGACCGACGATCACCAGGCCGCCAATGCGCGCGAACTGTCCAAATCGGGCGGCGCGCGCATGATCCGGCAGGAACGCTTCACCGGCAAGGAACTGGCCAAGCAGATCAAGGCGCTGGCCGATAATCCCCAAGGCCTGGCCAATGCCGCCCATGCGGCATGGAATTGCGGGCGGCCCAAGGCAGTGGAAGACCTTGCCGATCTGGTGGAAAGCTTTGGCGGCGCCGAACTGATGGATGTCATCCGCGTTGGCGGAAACAATGCACGCGGGGCCACGCAGGCCATCCCGGCGGGGCAGGCCATTCGGCAGGCCCATGGCGAACGGATTACCCGGGAGACGATGAAGTGAGAGGCGTTCCAACAGACATCGGCACGATCCATTTCGTCGGCATCGGCGGGATCGGCATGTCCGGCATCGCCGAGGTGATGAACAATCTCGGTTACACGGTCCAGGGCTCCGACATGAAAGAGAGCGCGACTGTGGAACGGCTGCGCCAGCGCGGCATGGCGATCGCCATCGGCCATGCGCCGGAAAATGTCGAAGGGGTCTCGGTGGTCGTCACCTCCACTGCGGTCAAGCGCACCAATCCCGAAGTGGCCTATGCGTTGGAAAACCGCATTCCCGTGGTGCGCCGCGCGGAAATGCTGGCCGAACTGATGCGGCTGAAATCGACCGTCGCGGTTGCCGGTACGCATGGCAAGACGACGACGACCAGCATGATCGCCGCGCTGCTGGATGCAGGCGGGATCGACCCGACGGTCATCAATGGCGGGATCATCGAACAATATGGTTCGAATGCGCGGCTTGGCGATAGCGAATGGATGGTCGTGGAAGCCGATGAAAGCGATGGCAGCTTCCTTCGGCTGGATGGCACGATTGCCGTGGTCACCAATATCGACCCCGAACATCTGGACCATTACGGCGATTTCGACGGGGTGAAGGACGCTTTCGTCGAATTCATCCACAATGTCCCGTTCTATGGCGCGGCAATCCTGTGCATCGATCACGAAGAAGTGCAGGCCGTGATCGGCAAGGTGCGCGATCGCAATGTCGTGACCTATGGTTTCAACCTGCAGGCCGATATCTGCGGCGTGAACGTGCGCCCCGATGCCGGGGGCAATGTGTTCGATGTGATCGTGCGTCGCCGCGGCAAGGAAGACCGCCGGATCGAAGGCGTGCGGCTGCCCATGCCCGGCCGCCACAATGTCCAGAACGCGCTGGCCGCGATCGCAGTATCGATCGAAATGGGCTGCGCGGATGACATCATCTGCAACGGCTTTTCCGCATTCGGCGGTGTCCGGCGGCGGTTCACCAAGGTTGGCGAGGTGCCCAGCGGCGGCGGCGTGGCCACGATCATCGACGATTACGGGCACCATCCGGTGGAGATCAAGGCCGTGCTGGCGGCGGCCCGCGAAAGCGCCGGCGAAGGCCGCGTCATCGCGGTGGTGCAGCCGCACCGTTACACCCGCCTGCGCGATCTGATGGATGATTTCCAGAGCTGCTTCAACGCGGCGGACGAAGTCTATGTCGCCCCGGTCTATGCCGCGGGTGAAGATCCGATCGAGGGCATCGATGCCGATGCGCTGGCCGCCGGTCTCAAGGCGCGCGGCCACCGGGCGGCGCGCACGGTCGAGGACGAGGTCGATCTGGCGGAAAAACTGGCCGAAGATCTGCGCGCGGGCGATTTCGTCGTCTGTCTTGGCGCGGGCGACATTACGCAATGGGCGGCAGGGCTGGCCAATGGCATTGCGAAAGCGACCACATCGTGAACGACACGGACCAGGCCGACGATGTGTGGAACTGGGACAGCGGCATGGCGCCGGACTGCGAAGTAGAAGGCACGATTGCCGCGCCCATCGACACCTATGGCCTGCGCGGCACGCTGACGCCCGATGCACCGCTGGCCAAGCTGGTGTGGTTCAAGGCGGGCGGCCATGCCGACTGGCTGTTCGAACCGGCCGATGCGGACGATCTGAAACTGTTTCTGGAACGGCTGGGCGGCGATCTGCCGGTGATGGCGCTGGGGCTGGGTTCCAACCTCATCGTGCGCGATGGCGGCGTTCCCGGCGTGGTGGTGAAGCTGGGCAAACCATTCGCGCGGATCGAAGTGGGCGATGACCACACGCTGACCTGCGGCGCCGGGGCGCATGGCATCCTAGTCGCTTCGACCGCGCGCGATGCGGGGATTGCGGGCGTGGAATTCATGCGCGGCATTCCCGGCACTGTCGGCGGCTTCGTGCGCATGAATGGCGGCGCCTATGGCCGCGATGTCAGCGATGTGCTGATCGATTGCGATGTGATCCTGCCCGGCGGCCGGCTGGTGACGCTGCCCGCAGCCGATCTGCAATATACCTATCGCCATTCGGTCCTGCCCGATGGCGCCGTGGTGGTGCGGGCACGGTTTCAGGGCGAAGCGGGCGATCCTGCGGCAATCGGCGCGAAGATGGATGAAATCGGCGAAGCGCGCGAAAATTCGCAACCGCTGCGCACCAAGACCGGTGGATCGACCTTCAAGAACCCGCCGGGACACAAGGCGTGGCAGCTGGTCGATGCGGCCGGATGTCGTGGCCTGAAGCTGGGCGGTGCGCAGGTGAGTGAAAAACACACCAATTTCCTCATCAATGTCGACAATGCGACCAGCGCGGATATCGAAGGGCTGGGCGAACTGGTAAAGCGCCGGGTCTATGAACATTCGGGCGTGCTGCTCGAATGGGAAATTCAACGAGTGGGGCGACCGTAAGGATTAGACATGACCGATCTCCCCAAGCTTCATATCGCGGTTCTCATGGGTGGCTGGGCCAATGAACGGCCCGTCAGCCTGATGTCGGGCGAAGGCGTGGCCAAGGCGCTGGAAGAACGCGGCCACAAAGTCACGCGGATCGATATGGATCGGCAGGTGGCAGCGCGCATCGCCGAAGTGGCACCGGATGTGGTGTTCAATGCGCTGCACGGCGTGCCGGGCGAAGACGGCACGGTGCAGGGCATGCTCGATCTGATGGGCGTGCCGTATACCCATTCGGGCCTGGCCACATCGGTCATCGCGATCGACAAACAGCTGACCAAGCAGGCCCTGGTGCCGCAGGGCATCCCCATGCCGGGCGGCCGGATCGTCAAAAGCGCGGATCTGTACGAACGCGACCCGATGCTGCGCCCCTATGTGCTGAAGCCCGTCAACGAAGGCAGCTCGGTGGGCGTCGCCATCGTCACCGACGAAGGCAATTACGGCAATCCGATTTCGCCCGACGCCAAGGGGCCGTGGCAGGAATTCGGGCAACTGCTGGCCGAACCCTATATCAAGGGGCGCGAGCTGACTTCGGCGGTCGTCGATTTCGACACTGGGCCGCGCACGCTGGGCGTGACCGAACTGAAGCCCAAGAGCGGGTTCTACGATTTCGATGCCAAATATACCGATGGCATGACCGATCACATCTGCCCGGCGGAAATTCCGCAGCGCATTACCGATCTGTGCCTCGAATATGCGTTGAAGGCGCACAAGGCACTGGGCTGCCGCGGTACCAGCCGCACCGATTTCCGCTGGGACGAAGAACAGGGCGAAGAGGGGCTCTTCATCCTCGAAACGAATACCCAGCCCGGCATGACCCCGCTCAGCCTGGTGCCGGAGCAGGCCCGCTATGCGGGCATCGAATATGGCGAATTGTGCGAACTGGTGGTCGCTGCCGCGCTGCGCGATCATGGGGTGAAGCCCGGGGGCGGCGATGGCTAAGGTCACGCGCAAACCCACCGGCGTGCGGCGGTCTGCCGCGGCCCGCAATCGCAGCCAGAAAGCCCGCGCGGCGCGCAACCACACCAGCGGTCTGCTCGACCGCACCATGACGGTGCTGCCGTTTACCGAAGAACAGTGGCACAAATTCTTCCTGACCGCGATCATCGCTGCCGGGCTGGCCATTGCCTGGACCATCGCCAGCTATGCCGGTGTGCCGGAAATCGCGAAGGCGGAACTGTCCAAATCGGCCGCGCGATCGGGGTTCGAAGTCAGCCGTGTGCGCGTGTCGGGCGTCGAACGCATGAACGAACAGCTGGTCTACGAACGCGTTCTGGCCGAACAGGACCGCCCGATGCCGCTGGTCGATCTGGACGAAGTGCGCGAACGCCTGCTGGATCTGCCATGGGTGGCCGATGCGCGCGTATCACGTCAGCTGCCCGATACGCTCAAGATCGATATCGTCGAGCGTGTGCCCCACGCCGTGCTGCGCAAGCCCGACCGGCTGGTGCTGATCGACGAGGAGGGCCACGAGCTTGAACCGATCAGCGCCAAGGCCGCCGAAGGCAAGTTGCTGATCGAAGGGCCGGGCGCGGCGCGGCAGGTACGAGAACTGGCCAGGCTGCTCGACGCGGCACCGGCGCTGAAACCGCAGATCGCATCTGCCCAATGGGTCGGCAACCGGCGCTGGAACCTGACGTTCAAGACCGGGCAGCTGCTTGCCCTGCCGGAAGGCGATCTCGGCGCACCCGCGCTGGTCAAATTCGCCCAGCTGGACGGTATGCATCGCCTTATCGGCGGCAAACCGGTGGCAATCGATATGCGCGTGCCCGACCGGGCCTATCTGCGCTGCGCCGACGGTCCATGCCCCAAGCAGATGGCGATGAACGGAAAGGGCCAATAGTGGCGACCCAGCAGCCGCGCATTACCCGCGTATTCGGAGCAGTGAATATCGGCTCTTTCCGGGTTTCGGCGATGATCATGGGGCAGGCCGAAGACGGCCAGATGGTCGTGCTCGGCTCCAGCCACCGCGCCAGCGAGGGCATCAAGCGCGGCTATGTGGCCGACATGCGCGCCGCCAGCCATGCGATCCGCACGGCGGTCGAAAAAGCGGAAGCCAATGCCAACACTTCTGTCCAGAGCGTGTGGATCGGCTGTGCCGGGGCCGGCCTGTCGAGCAAGATATCCAGCGTCGAAATCGCCATCGGCGGGCGGCGTATCGAAGAAGACGATATCGAACATCTCCTCTATGCCGCGCGCGATCACCTGCATCCCGACGGGCGCATGGTGCTGCATGCCCAACCGGCGCATTACACGCTCGACGGGGCGCATGGGGTCGCCAATCCCAAGGGCCTGCATGCAGAAGCACTGGGTGTCGATGTGCATGTGACGCTGGCGGAAGGCGCGCCGGTGCGCAATCTGATCGAAGCGGTGCAGACCGCCCATCTCGATGTGGAAGGCGTGGTAGCCAGCCCGCTGGCCGCCGCCTATGCCTGCCTGTCGCGCGAAGAACGCGACCTTGGCGTTGCCCTGGTGGAAATCGGTGCGCAGGTTACCAATGTGTCGGTCCATGCGGCGGGGATGCTGCTGGGGCTGAAGTCCATTCCGATCGGGTCGAACGACATCACCGATGCCATCGCTTCGTCCCTCGGCATCCGGCGCAGCCAGGCGGAGCGGCTGAAATGCGTGTCAGGTTCGGCCATCGCCACGCCGACGGATCACCGCGAAATGATCCCTGTCAACGGCCCCGGCGAAGAGCACAGCGGCCCGCTGGCGCGCGGCGCGGACGAACAGAACCGCATTGCGCGGGCGGAACTTGTGGCGATCGTGACCGACCGGCTGGGCATCGTGACGGGAGAGATCGGCAAGGCTCTCAAGTCGATGGGCTTCACCGGCGCGCAGGGCGGCCAGGTTGTCCTGACCGGCGGCGGGGCGGAACTGCACGGCATCGCCGAATTCATGCAGGGCGCGCTTGGCCGCCCGGTACGGATCGGCAAGCCGCCGGTATTACAGGGCCTGCCCGAAGCGCATGCTACGCCGGGATTTGCGACTCTTGCAGGCCTGTGTCTCTATGCGGCGGACGACCCGGTCGATATCCGTTCGGTCGGGCCGCGATACCAGCCGACCAAGCGCTATCGCGGCATCGGTCTGGTAAACCGTGTTTTTCAAGCGGTGCGCGAGTATTTTTAAGGGTTGTATCGGCGCACTTGTACGCCATTAGTCCTTGTGGATAAGGCGATAATCGCTTCGACCTGCGATTAGCTTTGTGCCACAGTTGTGACATAACGCCCGCGGGCGACTTTTGAATTCTATGGGGACTCTTGAATGAGCATCAATATCGGACCGGCATCGGACGACGACCTTCGTCCCAAGATCATGGTCGTGGGCGTCGGTGGCGCAGGCGGCAACGCCATTGCCAACATGATGCAGGCGAAGATCGAAGGTGTCGATTTCATCGTCGCCAATACCGACGCACAGGCGCTCAGCAGTTCCCCTTCCGAAAAGCGCATCCAGCTAGGCCCGGATATCACCGGCGGTCTGGGCGCGGGTGCCCGCCCCGAAGTGGGCAAGGCTGCGGCCGAAGAGACCGTGCATGACATCGAGGATGCGCTCGAAGGGGTGAATATGGTCTTCATCGCCGCCGGTATGGGCGGCGGCACCGGCACGGGTGCAGCGCCTGTTATCGCGGAGGCGGCGCGCAAGAAGGGCGTGCTGACCGTTGGTGTCGTGACCAAGCCGTTCCTGTTCGAAGGCACGCGCCGGATGCGCGCAGCCGAAGCGGGCATCGACGAATTGCAGAAGCATGTCGACACGCTGATCGTCATCCCCAACCAGAACCTGTTCCTGGTCGCCAAGGCGGAAACCACTTTCAAGGAAGCCTTCATCCTCGCGGACGAGGTGCTTCAGCAGGGTGTGCGTTCGATCACCGACCTGATGGTGATGCCGGGTCTCATCAACCTCGATTTTGCCGACGTGCGTTCGGTGATGAGCGAGATGGGCAAGGCGATGATGGGCACCGGCGAAGGCGAAGGCGACAATCGCGCGCTCGAAGCCGCGGAACGTGCCATTGCGAACCCGCTGCTCGACGGTGTCAGCATGACCGGCGCCAAGGGTGTCATCATTTCGATTATCGGCGGCGAAGACATGAAGCTGCTCGAAGTGGACGAAGCGGCCAATCACATCCGTGAACTGGTCGATGAAGACGCCAACATCATCTGGGGTTCGGCCTTCAACCCCGATCTCGACGGTAAAATCCGGGTTTCGGTTGTCGCCACCGGGATCGAAAACGACGGTTCGGCGGCGGCTGCACCGGCGCGTTCGTTCTCCATGCGCGAAAACAGTGCGCCTAAGCGCCCGGTTCTCGATCTGCCGAGCCGGACCGAAACGGAAGAAGAGCCTTTCGAACTCAACGAAGGTCTGTCCGCCGATCCCGAGCCCACCGAAGCCGACGCTTTCGATCTGACCGACGAGGCTGAAGGCGATGAGGCCGGTAAGCCGTTCGGTCTGTCCCCGGCCACTTCGGGGTCGTCGAAAGAGGAAGCCGATGAGGGCTATGACGATGTCGATGACATCGTGGACCCGCTGGCTGGCCTGCGTAACGAACGGACCGAGCGTTTCGACGCCGATCAGGACGACGGCGTGCCTGCGCCCGCCGACGACAGCAATTTCCGCGGAGCGCCGAATGAAGACGGCTGGAAAGACGAGCGGCAGTCGCACAGTTCTTCCCGGCCTGCAGGCGGATCGCAGGACGAATTCGAACTGGGTGAAGAGCATGTCGCAAGCGACAGCCCCTTGGCCACTAAGCCGGGCCGTCGGCGTCCGCTGGTTCCCGGCGAGGCGTCGGGCGCGCGGAGCGCCGGTACGTCGGGCTCGACTGAGGGTGGCAGCAGCTCGCTGCCTGGCAACACTCTGTTCGAACGCATGGCCAATCTGTCGCGCGGCGCAGGTCGCCCGGACGACAAGGACGAAGACGATGATGAAGGCGGCAATGGGGCCGGTCTTAACATCCCGCGTTTTCTGGGGCGTCAGAACAATCAGTGATTTGGGCCGCGCCAGCGCCGGTTAACGCCTGGGCTGTCAGGGACAGGATATGATTTCGAAAGGGCAATTCGCGGCTGCTGTTGCGCTGCTGGCTTTGGCAGCGCAGGCAGACCGCGCGTCCGCCCAGCGTGAAATCGTGCAACCTTTGCCTGCGGCCGCAGAAGGCAAGCTGGGCGATGCGCTTTCCCGTCTGGCCAGCAATGGTGCCGATGTGTCCGCGCTTCTGGATGCGGGTGAGGCTTCGCTGGAGCTGGGAGATATCGAAGCGGCCATCGGCTTCTTCGGACGCGCCAACGAGCTTTCTCCCGACAATCCGCGAACAAAGCTGGGGTTGGGGAAGGCCTATGTCCGTTCCCGGCGCCCGGTAGAAGCGCTTCGCCTGTTCGCCGAGGCGGAACAGGCTGGCGTTGCTGTCTCACGAATGGCTGAAGATCGCGGGCTCGCCTTCGACCTTGTCGGCGACGCGGCAAGCGCGCAGCAGCTTTACCGGATCGCGCTGGCCAACGGCTCAGGCGATGAAACTACACGGCGGCTGGCGCTTAGCCAGGCAATTTCCGGTGATCGTGAAGCGTTCGAAGCGACCCTGCTTCCCCTGCTCGAAAAACGCGACGTTTCGGCCTATCGCACCCGTGCATTTGGACTGGCAATTCTCGGCAAGGCGCGTGAGGCCAAGGAAATCGCCAATACGATGCTGCCCGCGAACATCGGCGCGCGGATGGCGGCCTATTTCGAATATATGCCGCGGCTTACCAAAGCCCAGCAGGCGGCTGCCGGCAATCTGGGTATTTTCCCCCGGGCAGCGGCAATCGGGACCGATGATGCCCGCATAGCGAGCTATTCCGGACCGTCGGTTCAGGCCGTCCAGCCCGCTTCGCCACCCACCCCTGTGGCGCAGGCCAAGCCGAAGCCTGCTCGGCGGGCTGCGGGAGCGGAACTCAAACTGACCCCGCTGCCGGCGCAGGAACCTAAACCCGCACATGCTCCAGCGACGGCTCCTGCACCAACCTCCGCAGCAGCGCCGGCACCAACTCCGAGTGTTGCGAAAGCGGCTAGTCAGGGGCCGTCTCTGGCGACGACGGTAACCGAAATCGATACTTCTTCTTCGGCTGCGCAGCCGGCAGTCGTTGCCCGGCTGAGCCAGGCTTCCGCGGCTGTTCAGCAGCCTGCACCGCCACCGCCGGAGCCCGCACCCGATCTTGCTTCCGTGGCCGAAGCCTTCAGTGGTTTTGCCCTGGCACCGACCGATACAGCGCCTGCCGCCAGCGGGGCTGTGGACATTACCAAGATCAAGATCCCGCGGGAAAAGGAAGAGCCCAAACCACCGGCACCGCCGCCGCCACCCGCCCATCCTTCGCGTCACTGGGTACAGGTGGCCACCGGCAAGGATACCGATGCCCTCGGTTTCGACTGGCGGCGGATTGCGCGCAAGGCCGAAGGCAAGCTGGAAGGGAAGGGGCCATTCGTCACTCCTTGGGGTGAGGCAAACCGGCTGCTTTCGGGACCTTATGACAGCGCTGCAAAAGCGCGCGAAATGGTCAAGGAACTCAAGGATTTGGGGATTGATTCTTTTACTTTCACAAGTTCCGCAGGCGAAGCGATCGAGAAACTCTGACGCGGGCCTCGCAGGTGCGGCGCCGTGAATTGTTCACAAGCTTTACACAGGCCTTAACGGTTCTCCCCAGCGCCGAAGCCTCTCTCCATTGCCAAGCGCCCCATGGCTTCTGCATCCAGCAGCCATGATGTGGACGGGACAGCTTTGATGAGACAGTCGCAAGAACGCTATGAGGTCGATGAGGGTGCTGCCCCTCTCGATATGCTCATTGCCCTGTTCGAAGCCCGCGGCTGGCCGTGCGAATCGACCCAGACCGAAATGAGCGGCGAAATCCAGGGCAGCTGGACCAAATACCAGCTGCGCGGGATCTGGCGCCCGGACGACATGGTGCTGCAGATTCTCTGCCTGCCCGACATCCGCATTTCCAACGACAAGATGGCTCATGCCCATGAACTCGTCTCGCTCGTCAACGAACAGATGTGGCTTGGCCATTTCGATATCTGGTCGAATGGTGGGGTGCTGCTGTATCGCAACGGGACCATGCTCGGGGACGATGGCTTGCTGAGCCTGGGCCAGGCGCAGGCACTGGTGGAAATCGCAGTCGACGAATGCGACCGTTTCTATCCGGCATTTCAGTTCATTCTGTGGGGTGGCCGTACCCCGGCAGAAGCGCTGAACGATGCGATGGTGGACGCTGCGGGCGAAGCCTGAAACCGCCCTGATAAGGGGTAATCGGCAGTGTGGCCGAATTTTCCGGTTTTGCTTGAAATCGGGGACCGAAATGCCGATATTCCCGTTCAGGAGCAGGGCGTATTTTCGCACTGCCAAGAGGAGTTCAAAACAAATGGCCAATTGGAACGACACCGACCAGAGGCAGGGCTTCGGCACCGTGCCACGCGCTGGCGACGCCGTTGCCAGGCAAGAAACCTTCGACGCTGGGCTGCGCAAGCACATGCTGTCGATCTACAACTACATGACTTCGGGCGTGCTGCTGACCGGCGTCGTCGCGTTGCTGACTGCGCAAAGCGGACTGGCTCTGTCATTTGCCAGCGGCCCGTTGATGTGGCTGGTCGCGCTGGCCCCGCTCGGCTTCGTTTTCGCCATGAGCTTTGGCCTGAACAAGATGAGCAAGGGTACGCTGCAGATGCTCTTCTGGGCGTTTGCGATCGTCATGGGTCTTTCCATGTCGACGATTTTCCTGCGCTTCACAGGCGAATCGATCGCCGCGACCTTCTTCGCCACGGCAGGTGCCTTTGCCGGCCTCAGCCTCTATGGTTACACGACCAAGAAGAACCTCCAGGGTTTTGGCACCTTCCTTGTGATGGGCGTCATCGGCCTGCTGATTGCGATGGTGATCAACATCTTCCTGCAGTCGGGCACGATGGCCGTTGCGATCAGCTTCATCGGTGTGCTGATCTTCGCGGGCCTTACCGCCTACGATACGCAGCGTCTGAAGATGGAATATCAGTATCTGCGCGGCACCGAATTCGCTGGCAAGGCGATTATAATGGGCGCGCTGAGCCTGTATCTCGATTTCATCAATATGTTCATGTTCCTGCTGCAGTTCATGGGCAATCGCGACTGAGTGTAAGCCACTCGTCGCAAACAGGAATCGCTTGAACGTGCCCGGGGTGTAACCAACACTCCGGGCATTTTCTTTGTGGCCACAACCGTCTACGAGGATAACCGCTTCATCCCTCGTCAAGGCACGGGGGAGCAGGGTCTGGTACAGATTATCTAGGAGGGTCAGCGCGCTATGGGTCGCGGTTCACACATCACTGTTCGTATGACGGCCGTGGCTGTCGGGATTTCCGCTGTGGCGGCATGCACAACCCCGCCGCCGCCACCACCTCCGCCTCCCCCGCCGCCAGTGGAGATCGTTCCGGTCCGGCCCACACCTCCAGGCCAGGCATCCTATGTGATGGACATTCCCAACGTTAATTCGCTGGGTCTGCGGGAAACTGTCAATGTCGGTATTTCGGACGATGAAAAGGTCTGGCATTTTCGGTCTGCATGGAACGTGGCGGCCCTGAATTGCCTCGACCCACAATATCAGCCGATCCTCAACAGCTACAGCAGCTATATAAAAGATCATGCGAAGCCGCTGAAACAGGTCAATGACCGCATCGATGCCGACTATCGCAAAGAGTATGGCAAGGGCCGTCCGGCGATCCAGGCTCGTGAGAGCCAGATGACCATGGTTTACAACTATTTTGCCCTGCCGCCAGCCCGTGCTGATTTCTGCCGCACCGCATTGGGTATTTCGCAGCAATATGCCGCGTCCGAAACTATCGATCCGCTGGCGTTCGCGCTGGCGAACTTCTCCGCTCTGGAAGGGCCGTTCGAACGTTTCTTCGTTGCTTATGAAAAGTACGAACAGGAATCCGCTGCCTGGGATGCGAAATATGGCGAACGGTACGGTTCATCGCAGCCGGGCTATGTCGCGGTAAAGAACGCACGGGCGTTCCAGACGCCCCAGCCCGGGGCTGACCCCTCTGCACTGAGCGCGACACCGTTGCAGGAGACCAAGGTGGTGGACCCGGATACCGGTGCCAAAATCCCGGTGGCGCCCGTTGATGAGACGCGATCATCGGTGCCTGTCGTCCAGCCCATCCCCAATGATGCCGGTGCAGACGATACGCCCCAGGGCTGATCGAATTCGTAGTTTCCAGGCGCGTCGTCATTCGCTAAACGACGCGCCTCGGACTGCTTTGGGGCAGTACCTGAGACCTGGAACGGGGCCGTAGCTCAGTTGGGAGAGCGCGTCGTTCGCAATGACGAGGTCAGCGGTTCGATCCCGCTCGGCTCCACCAGGATGCCTCTATAGCGTTGCTAGATTGCACCAAAGGTCCAGCCTTCGGTTTGCGCTATGGTCTGCGTAAGTCTTTCCGGATGCCATCGCGCGCGGTCATGGGCGATTTTGCGCAGCCAGGCAGCGGTCAGCAGCGCATCGGACGAATGATCGTCGATCGAACCGGTCCCGCCAACAGGAGGGCTGCCGAGGGCGCGCAATCCATCGTTCAATGTCTCGAAGCTGCGCATCTTTGCCTTCGATGCACTGCGTCCCGCCTCCAGTGCCGCGAGACTGGTATAGATCTCAACCAGGACCGAGCCTTTGTCAGGAATGCGATCGATTGGCCACACGGGCAAGTGCCCCTGCAAATGGTGCAACATGCGCATCCCGGTGAGGCTCGATTTACCGACCTGCGCTGCCCCCACCAGATTGAAGTTGGAATAGGGTTTGCAGCCCATTGCGGCCTGAGCATCCTCCGTCACGCGAAAGCGGCCGCGGCCATGTACAGCTCCATCGCAGCCGAAGTACGCGCCTGTATCCGCGCCATTTCGAAAATAGGCGCGGAAATCAGCATGGTCGACAAAGCTCTGCGCCCCAAGATTGGCATCGCCTGAAGAGACGTCTTCGATCAGGGCCCACAATGACTGGGCATTCGGCAGCGGTGTTCCGCAATGGGGGAAATATGCACCGCAGTCCGCAAACGGCAATGCAATGCCCAGATCCAGCCCGACCAGAGTATCGTCGGGCAGGTCATCGCGCAGGAGTGCAAGAACATCGAGCCGCGACCATCCACGACCAGCCTTTACCAGCACCGGCGGGCCGCCATCGGCATGAGCCAGGGCGAGAGCGATACCTTTCTGAACAGGCCCTTTTGCACCCGACCAATCTATCGCGAGAAAGTGGTTAAACCTCCGCACGCTCACGCCGCAGCTTGTCCCAATAATCCAGCCGCTTTTTCACCTCACGTTCGAAACCGCGCTCGACTGGCTGGTAGAAGTTCTGAGTTTCCATATCTTCGGGCCAGTAATTGTCGCCCGAGAAGCCATCGTCGACATCATGATCGTACTGGTAGCCCGAACCGTAGCCTATCTCTTTCATCAGCTTGGTCGGTGCGTTGAGAATGTTTTGCGGCGGCATCAGACTGCCGGTTTCCTTGGCCGATTTGAACGAGGCCTTCTGAGCCTTGTAGACCGCGTTCGATTTGGGGGCGGTTGCAAGATAGGTGCAGGCCTGGACGAGCGCGAGTTCGCCTTCCGGACTGCCGAGAAATTCATAGGCATCCTTCGCCGCCATGCACTGCACCAGCGCCTGCGGATCGGCCATGCCGATGTCTTCTACGGCCATACGTACCAGACGACGGGCGAGAAAGCGTGGTTCTTCCCCGGCCGTCAGCATGCGCGCCAGATAATAGAGGCTGGCCTGCACGTCGCTGCCGCGAACCGATTTGTGAAGCGCAGAGATGAGGTTGTAATGCCCCTCGCGATCCTTGTCGTAGACTGCGACACGGCGCTGGAGAAATTTGCCCAGGCTTGCCGGATCCAGCGGCTCATCGATCTTGGCGTTGTAAAGTGTTTCGGCCTGGTTGAGCAGGAAGCGCCCATCTCCATCGGCACTTGCGACCAGAGCGTCGCGTGCTTCCGGGGTGAGGGGCAGGGGCCCTTCGAGCGTTTCAGCGCGGTCGAGCAGAAGCCCTAATGCTTCACGATCAAGCCGTTGCAGGATAAGCACCTGCGCGCGGCTGAGAAGCGCAGCGTTCAGCGCAAAGCTCGGATTTTCGGTGGTCGCGCCGATCAGTGTGACTGTGCCCCGTTCGACGAAGGGCAGAAAGCCATCCTGCTGCGCGCGGTTGAAACGGTGTATCTCATCCACAAACAGCAGCGTGCGCTGCCCGGCTGCAGCGGCCTTGTCGGCGGCGGCGAAAGCCTTCTTCAGGTCGGCCACGCCGCTGAACACGGCGCTGACGCTTTCGAAGCGCATACCCACGCTGTCGGCCAGCAGCCGTGCAATGGTGGTCTTGCCGGTACCCGGCGGCCCCCACAGGATCATGCTGGAAAGCCGGCCAGCCGCCACCATACGCCCGATGGCACCTTCCGGGCCGGTGAGATGATCCTGCCCGATCACCTCGTCCAGCGTCGCAGGGCGCAGACGGTCCGCCAGCGGCGCGTCTTCACGCGGGGCGTCGGAAAGGGCTGCTTGGGGCAGCGCGTCAGGGAAGAGATCGGGCATCGATCGCCCGACATAGGAGGTTCGCCATAAAATTGCAGCGCCTCTTGCAGAATTGTTATTACGATATATCTTAAACCTATCGTAGACAGATCGAAAGAACGCACAATGCATACTAAACCGAAATGGCGCCGGATGCGCGGCGGGCCGTTCGCGGCAGCAATGATGGGCGATGACGGATTTCAGGCTGGCTTTGGTGCTTCAGCCAGGTTCGGCGGCCCCAATTGGTCCTTTGATTTCGGACCACGCGGGGATGGCCGCCGTCGCCGGATGTTCGGGCCGGGCGAACTGCGTCTCGTCCTCCTCAAACTGGTATCGGACGAACCGCGCCACGGTTACGAACTGATCAAGGCAATCGAGGAATTGACCGAGGGGAGTTATTCGCCGAGCCCTGGAACCATCTATCCCACTTTGTCACTGCTTGAAGACGAAGGTGCGATAGCCCCGGCTGCGGGCGACGAGACGCGCAAGGCCTATGCAGCGACAGAGGCGGGTCAGGCCGAACTTGAAGACCGCGCCGAGGAAGTCAAAGCGCTGTTTGAGCGCCTTTCCGGTCACGGCGAACATCGCCGCGCCTTTGCCACGCCGGAAATGTTTCGCGCTCTCGGTAATCTGGCAAGCGTGCTCAGGAATCGCGCGCGGTCCGGCAAATTGAACCGCGAGACAGTTCAGGAAATCGTCGATCTGGTGGATGATCTGGCGAAGAAAATCGAAAAGCTTTGATCGCTGGCAGCGTCAGGGGCCGCCGGGTCCGGCGTCTTCGGAATTTCGTCAAGCATCCACGCGCTGCTGGTGGAGCCGCAGATAGGTGTCGACAACTGCCTGATTGATCGCGTCCCAGGAATAGGCGCGGGCGGCATTCTCGCCGTTCGCGCCATGCTGCAGGCGCAGCGCATCGTTGGTGCAGTAGGGGGTCAGCGCGTCCGCGCAGGCGACAGCGAAAGCATCCGGCTTTGCGAGCGGGACGAGACGGCCAGTTTCTCCATCCTTTACCAGGCTTGCGGCACCGGTCGCACCCGCAGCGATCACCGGCAGGCCGCTGGCCATCGCTTCCAGCGTGACATTGCCGAAGGTCTCGGTCGTTGACGGATTGAAGAAGATATCGCCACTGGCCAGCGCTTTGCCCAGGTCGGCCCCACTTCTGAAGCCGACAAAGATACCGCCGGGCAGCGTCCGTTCAAACCAGCTGCGGGCCGGGCCGTCGCCTATCACCAGCACCTTGTGCGGGATCTGCTTCTTGCGCAGTTCGATGATCGTGTCGGCAAAGATGTCGAGCCCTTTTTCCATCACCAACCGCCCCAGGAAGACGATGGCGACGTCGTCGTCGGCCAGACCTTGCGCACGACGCCATTCCATATCTCGCTTGGACGGATCGAAGACGGCGCGATCGACACCGCGTGACCAGATGGAAATGTCGCGGTGCATCCGTTGGTCGTGCAACGTGTCGACCATGCTTTGCGATGGTGTAACCAGCGCATCGCATTTACGGTAAAGACGGCGCAGCCAAGCCTCTACCGCAGGTTCCAGAAATCCGAGTTTGTAATAGCGCGGATATGTTTCGAAACGCGTATGCACTGAAGCGAGCACCGGTATGTCCCGCTCGCGCGCCCAGTCCACTGCTGCACGCGCACTGAAATCAGGCGATGCGACATGAACCACGTTCGGCCTGAACATTTCAAGGTCTTGGCGGACTCTGTCATTCAGGCCGAAGGGGACACGATACTCTGCCCGACCGGGGATGGGCACCGACGGCAGGCTGACCAGATCGCCCTGCGGTTCGAATGCAGGTGTATCGTTGGTCGGCGAATAGACGCGTAGTTTCACACCCTTACGAAGAAGGTATTCGGCCAGCCGGTTCAGCGCCTTGTTCGCGCCGTCCACGGTCATATTGTAGTTCCCGCTGAAAAGCGCGATGCGGAGATCGGTCACATCCATTACCTGCGCCATAAAGCTGCATGGGTGTTTTGGCGAGGGGGGAGACCGTCGTATCGCAACGGCATTTCATCGCTGCATAGGTATTTCACGTTGACTCGCTCGTCGGCAACATTATTGCGGCCGACGGGCCACGCGGTCCCAACGCCGCGCGAGCTCTCTGCAAGGAGAGAATACATGACTGCCGAACCGACGCTCAAACCAGAGCGCCCCTTCTTTTCGTCCGGACCGACCGCCAAGCACAAGGGCTGGTCTGCCACAAATCTCAAAACCGAATCGCTCGGTCGCTCGCATCGCAGCGCCCTTGGCAAGTCGCGGCTGAAATACGCTATCGACCTGTCGAAGGAGATGCTCGGCGTGCCCGAGGATTATCTCGTCGGCATTATGCCGGCATCGGACACCGGCGCGCTCGAATGCGCGATGTGGACCATGCTGCGCCCGGATCGTCCGGCGACGGTTGCGGCCTGGGAAAGCTTCGGCAATGTCTGGATCCAGGATGCAGTCAAACAGCTCAAGCTGCCCAAGCTGACCACGCTGGACGCCGATTACGGCGAGATACCCGATCTTGCCTCGATTCCGCAGGATAATGATGTCGTTTTTACCTGGAACGGAACCACATCTGGCGCGAAAATCCCGAATACGGATTGGCTTGCCGCAGGCCGGGAAGGTGTAACCATCAATGATGCCACCAGCGCCGTCTTCGCGATGGAGATGGACTGGGCGAAGCTCGATGCCACGACCTACAGCTGGCAGAAGGTAATGGGTTCCGAAGCCCAGCATGGCATGTTGATCCTCAGCCCGAAGGCGGTTCAGCGGATCGAGGAATATGATCCCCAATGGCCACTGCCCAAGCTCTTCCGCGTGAAGAAGGGTGGCAAGATCAACACCGGCATTTTCGAAGGTGCCACGATCAATACGCCGTCGATGCTCGCCACTGAAGATTACATCGAAGCGCTCGAATGGGCGCAGGCGATGGGTGGCCGCAAGGCAATGTTCGAACGGGCCGATGCCAATGCCGCTATCGTCAAGGACTGGATCGAAGCGACACCATATCTGCGCAACATGGTTGCCGATCCGGCCAAGCAGACGAATACGGGCGTGTGCTTCGTGTTCCAGGGCGATTGGTACGATGGCCTGTCCGACGAGGACAAGGCGGGTGTGCCGAAGAAGATCGTCAAACTGCTTGAAGATCGCGATGTCGGATACGATTTCAACGGCTATCGCGATGCCCCGCCTTCGCTGCGCATCTGGTGCGGCGGCACGGTCGAGCGGGAAGACCTGAAGCGTCTCCTGCCATGGATCGAATGGGCTTACGAGCAGGTCAAGAACGGCTGATCCGGCTGGCGGCCCTGAATGCGGGCCGCCACCTCTCCCAAATTACTCTCCGGCAAATACCCGGGAAAACGACAGGATAATTCCGTCATGAGCAAACCCAAAGTCCTCATCAGCGACAAGATGGACCCGAACGCGGCGCGCATTTTTCAAGAGCGTGGCTGCGATGTCGATGTGAAACCGGGCATGACGCCCGATGAACTGAAGGCTGTGATCGGCGAATACGATGGTCTTGCCATCCGCAGCGCGACCAAGGTCACTCCTGAAATCCTCGATGCGGCGACCAATCTCAAGGTTATCGGCCGCGCTGGGATCGGGGTCGACAATGTCGACATACCTTATGCCAGCTCCAAGGGCGTGGTGGTGATGAATACGCCCTTCGGCAACTCGATCACGACCGCCGAACACGCCATTGCCATGATTATGGCACTTGCCCGCCAGATCCCTGCTGCCGACCGTCGCACGCAGGCAGGCGAATGGCCGAAAAACGATTTCATGGGCGTCGAAGTTACCGGGAAGACGCTGGGCCTGATTGGCGCTGGCAATATCGGTTCGATTGTTGCCAGCCGAGCCCAGGGGCTGAAGATGAAGGTCGTAGCATTCGATCCTTTCCTCACCGCAGAACGCGCGCTGGAGATCGGTGTGGAGAAGGTTGATCTCGACACGCTGCTTGCGCGTGCCGATTTCATCACGCTGCACACCCCGCTGACGGATGAAACCCGCAATATCCTCAGCCGTGAAAATCTCGCCAAAGCCAAGCAAGGCGTGCGTATCGTAAACTGCGCACGTGGTGGGCTGATCGACGAAGAGGCGTTGGCCGATGCTCTCGACAGTGGTCAGGTAGCCGGGGCAGCACTGGACGTGTTCCAGACCGAACCTGCCAAGGACAGCCCGCTGTTTGGCAAACCAAACTTCATCTGCACTCCGCATCTGGGCGCGAGCACTACGGAGGCACAGGTCAACGTGGCGCTGCAGGTGGCGGAGCAACTGGCCGATTACCTCGTTAACGGCGGTGTCACCAATGCGCTCAACATGCCTTCCCTGAGCGCCGAGGAAGCACCGAAGCTGCGCCCTTACATGAAGCTTGCGGAAAACCTGGGCAGCCTGGTTGGCCAGCTGGCGCATGGCAACCTCACCAAGATCAGCATCGAACGTGAAGGCGCAGCGGCGGAACTTTCCGGCAAGCCCATCGAAGGGGCGGTCCTGGCTGGTCTGATGCGTCAGTATTCCGACACGGTGAATATGGTCAACGCACCGTTTCTTGCGAAGGAACGCGGCCTCGATATCCGGTCGATCCGGCACGAAAAGGAAGGTGCCTACAACACGCTGTTGCGTGTCACAGTGGGCACCGAAGCGGGCGACCGTTCAGTGGCGGGCACGCTTTTCGGTGCCGACGCACCGCGTCTGACCGAGATATTCGGCGTGCGGATCGAAGCGGAACTCAATGGTTACATGCTCTATATCGTCAACGAAGATGCGCCTGGCTTCATCGGCCGGATCGGGTCGCTTCTGGGCGAGAACGGCATAAACATCGGGACCTTCAACCTCGGTCGCCGCGCGGCTGGTGGCGAAGCAGTGCTGCTGCTGAGCGTGGACCAGCCGATTCCGGAACAGGTCGTCAAGGCTGCCTGCGCGCTGGAAGGCGTGAAGACAGTGATGCCGCTGGCATTCTGATGAACGATAGGGCAGGAGGCGCGGCATCATGAATACAGCTGACGACCTCCTGCCCGTCGGTCTCGAAGACGCGCTTCCCGGCCGCGCCCGCAAGATCACCAGCGCAATGCGCGCCGTGCTCGATGCCATGGACGGCCATGGTTACGATCGGGTTCGGCCGCCGCTGGTCGAATTCGAACAGTCGCTTGCCGGCCGGATGGATGGGGTGGCGACCAGGCGCATGGTGCGCTTCACCGATCCAGACAGTCTGCGCACGCTCGCTCTGCGCAGCGACATCACCGTGCAGATCGGGCGTATTGCTGCAACCGGCATGGCGACGGCGGCACGTCCGCTGCGGCTGTGCTACGCTGGAGACGTAGCATTTCTTAGCGCCAGCCAGCTCGATCCCGCGCGGCAGCGGCTGCAAATGGGTGCCGAATTGATGGGCGCGAACAGCGTTGCCGCAGCCAGCGAAATTGTCTCCGTGGCGATAGATGCGCTCACCGCTGCCGGTGTGACCAATATTTCGGTCGATTTTACGCTGCCTGATCTCGTCGACGCTTTGGCAGATGAGGCCATGCCCTTGGCCACGGATCAACGTGATGCCGTGCGGCGTGAACTCGACACGAAGGATGCGGGCGGCCTGCGCGAAGCAGGTGGCGACGCTTATCTGCCGCTGCTTTACGCAACCGGCGATTTCTCGGTAGCGATCGACAAGCTTTCGGCCCTTGATGCAGGTGGTGTGCTGGCCAGCCGTATCGACGGGCTGAAAGCGATTGCCGCGGCTATTGGTGATCGGGCCCGTGTCACTCTGGACCCGACAGAGCGCCATGGTTTCGAATATCAGAGCTGGTTCGGCTTCACCCTCTACGGAGAGGGTGCTCGGGGGGCGCTGGGCCGTGGCGGCACCTACACCATCCGGGGCAGCGAAGAGGCAGCGACGGGCTTTTCCCTCTACATGGATCCACTGCTTGATGCGCTGGGTTCCGCCGGTGCCGATACTGGGCAAAAACTGTTCCTGCCTATCGGGCATGACCGGGAAGCGGCGGCTCGTCTGAGGGCCATTGGCTGGCGCACGATAGCAGCGGTCGATGCGACCGACGATGCCCTTGCTCTCGGCTGTTCACATGTACTGGAAGGCAAAGCTCCCAACGCCCTTTAGGCCGGCTTCCATTGCGGATGCTTCTGCATCACCCCGGTAAACAGGTCTGACGTTATGAGCCCGTGCAGCCAATGCTTGAGCTTGGGTAAATTCTGCCCGTCGAACCATCCGCGGTCGGCATTGGCGAACTGGCGGATAAACGGAAATATGGCGATATCTACGAGCCCGCGCTTCTCGCCGTATAAATAGGCCTGATCGACCAGTCGTCGTTCCAGTTCGCGCAGGATGTCTAATGCTGCAGCACGATGTTCTGCGGGGTCGGCGTCATCGTAACGGGTCCCATATTTATAACGGTCGAGGTGATGCTTGAAAGGGCCGTCGTTAATCTCGACCAGTTCGGCATCGTTGCGCGTCAGCCATTCCTCGGGATCGTTCTGCGCCAAGGCCCAGCCCATGATGTCCAGGCTTTCTTCCAGCACCGCGCTTTCCGATGTGACCAGAACGGGTACCGTGCCTTTGGGTGACACCTCCAGCATTTCTGATGGCTTGTCGCGGAGCACAACCTCGCGGTGCTCATATCGGACGCCACTAATGCTCAGAGCCATGCGTGCGCGCATGGCGTAGGGACACCGGCGGAAGCTATATAGAATTGCTTCAGCCATTCGTGTCGACATTATCCTTGCGACCGATATGGTCGCACCCGCGCTCGCTCGCCAGCAGCGTTTGTCGGTGCCGCTCGGAATAACGCGCGCGTTGCTCTTCACTGCGCTCGTCGTGGCAGCGATGGCATGATACACCTTCAACGTAATGTTCGTGGGCCATGTCCGCCTCGCTCAGCGGGCGTCTGCAGGCGCGGCATAGCGAATGATCACCCAGCTTCAGACCATGGCCGACGCTGACGCGCTCGTCGAACACGAAGCACTCACCACGCCACAGGCTTTCCTGCTCCGGTACATGCTCAAGGTAATTCAGAATACCGCCCTTGAGATGATATACGTCTTCGACGCCTTCGGCACGGGCAAATGCAGTCGATTTCTCGCACCTGATGCCGCCAGTGCAGAACATGGCGATTTTTGGAGAGCGACCCTCAGCTTCGATTTCGGCGCGTTTGGCGCGAAACCATTCCGGAAACTCCCGAAAGCTCTTTGTCTCTGGATCGATGGCTCCCTCGAAAGTTCCGATCTGCACTTCGTAATCGTTTCGCGTATCGATAAGGATGGTGTCGGGATCCGATATCAGGGCATTCCACTCCTCCGGGTCGACATATGTGCCGACGCCGGCAAGCGGATCGAGATCGGGCTGCCCCATGGTCACGATCTCCTTTTTCAGCCGCACTTTAGTGCGGTGGAAAGGCATAGCGTCGGAACGCGATTCCTTGACCTCGACCTGCGAACAGCCGGGCAGTGTCCTCACATGCGTGAGCACGGTGTCTATGCCTTGGTCAGTTCCGGCAATCGTTCCATTGATCCCTTCGCCTGCCAGCAACAGAGTGCCGCGTACGCCAGCTTTCTCCATGCACGTCAGCAAATCCGGCTTGATGGATGCAGGATCATCAAACCGTGCAAACTGGTAAAGGGCAGCGATACGTATCGGGAGGGGCGCGCTATCTGTATTCACGCCCCGCCCCTAGCAGCCTCTTCAGCAGGGTGCATCCCCCACTGCAGGCGCCGTCACTCATTCATTTTGCTAGGTTCGGGACCCATTCGACCATCCCTGTCGTCAAGAGCATCTATGCGGTGCATCTGATCCTCTGATAGCGTAAAGGAGATCGCTTTGAAATTCGCTTCGATATGGTCGCGGCTGGAAGCTTTGGGCAGGGGGCACAGGTCGTGCTGCAAATGCCATCTGAGAATCACTGCGCTGGCCGGCTGACCAGTTTCTTCGGCAATCGCGGCAATTACCGGGTCTTCCATACCGCCACCCTGGCCGAGGGGAGACCAGCTTTGGGTGACTATTCCCATATCTTTATGCACTTTACGCAGGTCACTCTGCTGAAAACTTGGATGCAGCTCTATCTGGTTCAGTGCCGGTGTTACTCCGGTTTCATGGACGATCAGCTTCAGATCCTCTTCGCGGAAGTTGGATACGCCGATGGATTTGGCCTTTCCTTGATCGCGTAGCTCGATCAGCGCCTTCCATGTTTCGACGAACAGGTCATTCTCTGGGCAGGGCCAATGGATCAAAAGCATGTCGACGTTCTCGCGGCCTAGCCGGTCGAGGCATTTCCCTGCAGCTTTCAGCGTACGGTCGTAGCCCTGGCTCGCATTCCATATCTTTGTCTGGAGGAAAATCTGGGACGATTCGCTCAGTCCTTCGCCGACGCCTTTTTCGTTCTGATATATCGCTGCGGTGTCCACCATCTTGTAGCCGACATCGACAGCCGTGCGCACGGCATCGGCTGCCTTGTCATTATCGATCTGCCATGTGCCAAAGCCGATTTGTGGAAGTTGGCGGCCGTCATTCAGGGTGAGCATGGGATAGTCTGTCATGTAATCTCCTTGTTCACACTCAATGTTGGAGCGCTGCAAAGTTTCCGCGGCTTGACGGGCATCTTGCAGCCCCCTAGTCCGCCCCCGCATATGAAGCGAGTTTTCGCTTCTCTACTCCATCCCTTGGTCGAGTCCTGTCGAAGGACCTTGTGGATCCCCGGGCAGGGGAAAAGGCGTAATCATGGCAAACGTGACCGTAATCGGTGCCCAGTGGGGCGATGAAGGAAAAGGCAAGATCGTCGACTGGCTTGCCAGTCGTGCAGATGCAGTCGTGCGCTTCCAAGGCGGGCACAATGCGGGCCACACGTTGGTGGTCGGCGACACGACTTATAAGCTATCGTTGCTGCCAAGCGGTATCGTTACCGGCACGCTGAGCATCGTCGGTAACGGCGTAGTGCTGGATCCTTGGCATCTAAAGGCCGAGGTGGAAAAGCTGGAAGGTCAGGGCGTCGAGATCAATCCCGACAATTTCGCAGTTGCCGATAATTGCCCGTTGATTCTGCCGATCCACCGTGATCTCGACGGATTGCGCGAAACCGCTGCAGGGTCTGGTAAAATCGGCACTACCGGCCGCGGCATCGGCCCGGCTTACGAAGACAAGGTCGGCCGCCGCGCTATCCGCGTGTGCGACCTCGCGCATCTCGATGCTCTGGAACCGCAGCTCGATCGGCTATGCGCGCATCATGACGCCCTGCGCGCCGGTTTCGACCAGCCACCGATCGATCGCGAGGAATTGCTCTCCCAGCTGCGCGAGATTGCACCTTTCGTTCTGCAATTCGCGCAACCGGTTTGGAAAAGGCTAAAGAAGGTCCGCAAGGCCGGCGCTAAAATTCTGTTCGAAGGTGCGCAGGGCGTGCTGCTCGACATCGACCACGGTACCTATCCCTTCGTCACCAGTTCCAATACTGTCAGCGGCACAGCTGCCGCTGGGAGTGGACTTGGCCCGAATGCTACCGGCTATGTTCTCGGGATCGTCAAGGCGTACACCACAAGGGTCGGCAGCGGGCCATTCCCGACCGAGCTGGAAGACGAGATCGGTCAGGGGATCGGCGAGCGCGGTCACGAGTTTGGGACAGTTACCGGCCGTCAACGGCGCGTGGGGTGGTTCGATGCTGTGCTTGTGCGACAAAGCTGCGCCATCAGCGGCGTTACAGGAATTGCGCTTACCAAGATCGACGTTCTGGACGGGCTCGACGAAGTGAAGATTTGCACCGGCTACCGCCTCAATGGCAAGATCATGGACTACTTCCCCAGCCATGCCGCGGACCAAGCGGCGGTTGAGCCGATCTACGAATCCATGGATGGCTGGAAGGAGTCGACTGCCGGGGCGCGGAGCTTTGCCGATCTGCCAGCTAACGCGGTTAAATACATACAACGGGTGCAGGAACTCATAGAAACGCCGGTTTCCCTAGTGTCTACCAGCCCGGAACGCGACGATACCATTCTGATGCGGGATCCGTTTATGGATTGAAACACGGGATGCGGTATGGTGCTTGCATCATGCGCTCCGTTCTCGCCCTTGTTCTGGCCCTGCTCGCTGTGGCTCTGTCGCCCGCGCCGGAAGGCCGGGCGCAGCAGGCGCGAGCAGGCGAACGGGCCGATTTCGTCCTCATCGACAAATCCAACCGTCGTCTTTGGGTCTATCAAAGAGGCAAGGTGATCCGTTCCTATGAGGGGCTGCAGTTCGGCGACCAGCCGCTGGGTCACAAACGCTTCGAAGGCGACGAGCGTACTCCTGAAGGGCGATATACGATCACTTACGGTAATCCGCAGTCCAGCTATTACCTTAGCCTCCATATCGATTATCCGAACGCTGAGGACCGTGCCTATGCCAAAGCGCGCGGTCGCAGCCCCGGAGGATTGATCTTTCTCCATGGTCAGCCAAATGGGCAGCCGGATGACACCCGGGTCCCTGGTGACTGGACCGATGGCTGCATCGCTTTATCCAACTCCGAGATCGCCGAACTGTGGAGCCTGATCCCCGACGGCACTCCGATTGAGATACGACCATAGATCTGACACCTTGACCTGACCTCTATTTGTTCACATTCTGTTCTTGCTTAAGCCAGAGGAGTACGAGTCGATGCAGGAGGATTTCAAGTACGGGGCGGTCCGCGACGGTGCCGGATGCCAGCTCTCTGTTACCATATTGGCTGATCGTGACCGTGTTCGGACGGAGATGGAGGAAGATGCAGCGGCGGCCGGCTTCCGTGTGCTCGATAGCTGCAGCCTGGAAGAATATGCTCAAGGCCCGCTTTCCGTGCTCGGCGATCTCGTGTTGGTCGACTGCGCTGTAGCAAGTGGAGATGCGCTGGCACTGCTCTCGCGGCTCGACATGCGCGGCGGCAAAGCGGGGGCTCAGCTGGTGGTATCGACGACGATGGCCGTACTGGACGATGTGTTCGGCTGCTTTGCCATGACGGCGCCGCAGATCCTGGTTGATCCGGCACGGGCCGAGCGGGTGATTGCGATCGGTCGTGTACTTGCTCGTGTGCCCAACCTGCGTCTGCGTGAAATTGGCGAGGAAGACCGGCTGATGCTGCTGCGGCTGACCGAACAGGTCGGCCAGATTGCCGAACGGCTCGAGCGGCTGTCTCCTGGTCAACGCGAAGGAGGTGGGGCTTTCCGCTTCGAAGCACCCGCGCAAAGCTGGCGCGGGGAGGGGGACCGGCATACCCCGCATTCCGCTGCCGATGCCCGACCGCGCCTTCCAAACGGTGCGACCATTCGTCAACTGATCAAGGCACGGCAGGTACGGACGCATTATTTCGACGGTGATCTCTTTGCCGATCCGGCGTGGGACATACTGCTCGACCTCGCTGCTGCGCGCGCCGAGCGCAAGCAAGTTTCGGTCACCTCGCTGTGCATTGCGGCCGGGGTCCCGGCAACTACCGCTCTGCGCTGGATCGGTCAGATGGTGGAAGGCGATTTGCTGGTGCGCGTGTCTGATCCGCATGACAGGCGGCGCGCCTATATCGCGCTGGCGGATGGCACTGCCGACGCGCTGGCGCGCTATTTTGCAGAAGTGCGGGCAGGTGAACTGGTAGTGGTTTGATCCCAGCGCAAGATGACGGTCAGTCCTTCTGCTGGCGGGGCGGCGGGCAGGGAAATACGCTGGGCATCGGCGCGGGCACGGACCAGCACCATTTCCGGCACATCGACGTCGTGCAGCACACAATCCGCCATGCCCAGCGCACGTGCCTGACGCAGCGTCAGATCCTCGGGATCACTGCTGGTCAGCGTGACTTCAAATACCTCCGTATCGTGCGCAGGCGCTACGCCGCCGAGCCAGTCGGTTATCTTCGTGTCGCTGTCGGCCTCCAAAGGGTCGAGAGGGCCACCTTGTTGGAGCGCGACGTCGATCTGCCGCCGCCGCATTGCGCCATCGGGGAATCGGGTACGGATCGTGTCGCGGGCATCCTGCAGCGCACGGGCCAGCGCGCCGAGCGATTGCGGCAGCAGCATCTCTAATCGAAGCCGCAGATGCTTGGCGAGACCCGCCGACGCGCCGCCCGTGCTCACCGCAACAAGCACTGGGTCGCGGTCAAGTACGCTCGGCAAGGTGAAATCGCACAGATCGGGCCGATCGGCCACATTGACCAGCAGTCCTGCGCGTTTCAGCCGCAGCGCTGCCGTCTCCGCAGCGCGCGCATTATCCAGCGCCACGAAGGCGAGCCGCGCGTGATGCGCCTCGGTCTCACCGCAGGGCACACCCCCGGCACGTATCACCAGCCGCGCCTTGGCCTCAGCCATCTCGCCGGTACCGACCACCACCACACGCGTGCCCGCGATGCGATGGAAGAGCGGCAGACTATGCATTAATCAAGCCACTCCGGCACGCGCTCGGCATCCATGATCTCGCTGGCGGCGATACGGTCGGCGACCACAGCATAGCGATCGCCGTCGACCAGTACTTCGGCCACGAAGCCGCGTGAGTTGTAAGACGAAGCCATTGTCGCGCCATAGGCCCCAGCGGTGCGAAAAATTGCCAGTTCGCCAGCTGCCAGCGCGTCGCATTCGCGGTCCATGGCAAAGGTGTCCCCCGTTTCGCAGATCGGGCCTACGATATGGGCGGTCATCTGTTCGCCGGTCGGTTCGACGGCGTCGATATCGTGCCAGGCGCCATACATGGCGGGACGTGCGAGATCGTTCATCGCCGCATCCACCACCACGAACGGCGGGCCGTTGCCGCTGCGCTTGGAGCGGATCACGCGGGTCAGCAACACGCCTGCATTGCCCGCGATCACGCGGCCGGGTTCGAACATTAGCTGCACGTTCCAGCCAGCGGCGGCACGCGCGACCATTGCGCCATAGGCGGCCGGTTCCGGCAGTTCCTCGCCCGCCTTGTAAGGCACGCCCAGTCCGCCGCCGAGATCGGCATGGGTCACGCGACAGCCACGCTCGCGCAGTTCGGCAATCAGCGCACCAAGTTTGGTGAAGGCGGTTTCGAGCGGCTCCAGATCGGCTAGCTGACTGCCGATATGGACTGCCAGCCCGCGCATATCGAGGCTGTCTTCCTCCGTCAGCCGGGCGTAGATTTCGGCCGCCCGGTCCAGTGGGACGCCGAACTTGTTTTCGCGCTTGCCGGTCGAGATCTTCTCGTGCGTGCGGGCGTCGACATCGGGATTGACGCGCAGTGCGCAGGCAGCGCGCATCCCGTGGCGCCGGGCGATGGCGGCCAGCTCGTAACCCTCTTCCTCGCTCTCGATATTGAACTGGCCGATCCCGGCCTCGAGTGCCTGCAGCAGCTCGGCATGGGTCTTGCCGACGCCGGAAAAAACGATGTCTTCGGGTTTCATTCCGGCGCGCAGCGCGCGGGTCAGTTCTCCGCCGGACACAACGTCTGCGCCATAGCCTTCATTCGCCAGCACCTTCAGTACAGCGAGGTTGGGATTGGCTTTCACGGCAAAGGCGATGTGCGGTTTGTCGAGTGCAGACAAAGCATCGCGGAATACCCGCGCATGACGCACCAGCGTGGCGCGGGAATAGATATAAACGGGAGTGCCGACTTCGTCGGCAATCCGCGGCAGAGGCACGTCTTCGGCGTGCATCACGCCGTCTTTCAGGTGGAAATGGTCCATGACGGTCGCATCTGCCCAATCCCTTTATGCATGTCGAGCAAGCCTTGCTTGCCCCGATGAAAATCACTCGGGAGGCAAGTCGAAAGGATCGTCTTCGCGTTCTTCCGAACGAGTACGCAGTTCGACGTTCCGGTCGGGCGCTGCCTCAGGGTCGAGCTCCAGCAGCTCGTCGGCAGTAGGCTGAACTTCTGCTCCATAGGGTGCAGGTGGGAGTGACGTCCCTTCGACCGGTTCCAACGCGGATTTTTGCCCGCATGCGCCGAGCAAGATTATGGCAGTAAGGGCGACCCAGTTACGCATTAATCCTCCATGTCGAGGCGCTTCTTAGCCTCGGTCACCTGCTCTCTTACGCGAACTGGGGCGGTCCCGCCATAGGATGCACGTGCTGCAACGGATGCATCGACCGAAAGTGCATCGAAGACCCGCTCGTCGATCCGGTCATCGATACCTTTAAGGTCGTCGATCGACAGGCCGTCGAGCGCGACACCTTTTTCGTCCGCCAGTTTAACTGCGGCGCCTGTGATGTGGTGCGCTTCGCGGAACGGAATGTCGGCCTGCCGCACCAGCCAGTCGGCAAGGTCTGTGGCCGTCGCGTGGCCTGCTTCGGCAGCTCTACGCATACGCGCAATATCGAATCCGCTGTCGGCAATCATGCCAGTCATGGCTGCCAGGCTCAGGTCGAGAAGACCAACGGCTTCGAACACCGGTGGTTTGTCGTCCTGCATGTCTTTGGAATAGGCAAGTGGCAGGCCTTTCATTGTAATCATCAGACTGGTGGCGCAGCCGATTACCCGACCGGCATGCCCGCGCACCAGCTCTGCCGCATCCGGATTTCGCTTCTGCGGCATGATCGAGCTGCCGGTCGAAAGCGTGTCGGGCAATTTCACAAAACCGAAGGGCTGGCTTGCCCAGATGATGAATTCTTCTGCCAACCTGCTTAGGTGAAGGGAACACTGGCTTGCAGCCATTAAGTAATCCAGCGCGAAGTCGCGATCGGACACGGCATCAAGGCTGTTGCGTGTGGGCCGGGCAAAGCCGAGCGCCTGTGCGGTCATATTGCGGTCGAGATCGAATCCGGTCCCTGCGAGCGCCGCTGAGCCGAGCGGACACTCGTCCATCCGCGCAAGCGCATCGGCGAAACGCGAACGGTCGCGCATCAGCATTTCGAAATAGGCGAGCAGGTGATGGCCCAGCGTCACAGGTTGCGCGGTCTGCAAATGGGTGAAGCCTGGCATGATGCTGTCTGCATGCTCTTCGGCGCGGCTGACCAGCGCGGTTAATACCGCTTCTATGCCCGCGATCGCGCGCTGCATGGCGCTGCGCGTCCACATGCGGAAATCAGTCGCTACTTGGTCATTGCGGCTGCGGGCCGTATGAAGTCGACCGGCAACAGGGCCGATGATTTCCGTCAGGCGTGCCTCCACCGTCATGTGGATGTCTTCGAGATCCCAACTCTCGGGAACCCCGTCTCGATCGTACTCGTCGGATATCTGCTGAAGACCGCCGTCGATTGCCTGTGCATCATCTTCACTTACGATGCCTTGCTGCGCCAGCATGGCGACATGTGCGCGACTGCCGGCTATATCTTCGCGCCACAGTGCCTTGTCGAATGGGATCGAAGCATTGATTTCGCGCATGATCGCGCTAGGCCCCTCGGCAAACCTGCCGCCCCACATTGTGTTGGAGTTTTTCGTGTCCCGTACGTCGTTCACGCTTGCCATTATCCTCGGTCTTGCTGTCGCAGCCTGCGATAGGGGGACACCGGAAGAGGCGCAAGAAAGCACCGCTTCATCCACACCAACCGGAGAAATCGATCCGAGCGGGGCCGGGGCTCTGATGCCGACTGTCAATGTTTCGGATCCTGAAGGCCGCCAACTCAATCTGGGTGCGCTTCAGGGGGCACCGGTACTTCTCAACCTGTGGGCCACATGGTGCGCCCCATGCGTGAAAGAAATGCCGCTTTTGGATGAACTTGCTGCCGAATATCAAGGGCATCTCAGAGTGTTGACGGTAAGCCAGGATATGCAGGGCGCGGCGAAGGTCGGCCCATTTTTCGCCGAAAAGGGCTATTCCACTCTTGAACCGTGGCTGGATCCGGAAAACGAAATCAGCTTTGCAGTTGGCGGCGGGGTGATGCCGACAACGGTGCTCTACGATGCGGCTGGACAGGAAGTCTGGCGGGTGCAGGGCGATTATGACTGGTCTAGCGAAGAAGCGCACGCGGCCATCGACGCCGCAATTGCCGAATAATCGGGGATTTCCAGACCGAACGTATGTAGGGGAAAGCCGAACAGTCCGCTCATCAAGTGAGCCTGTATACGCGCTATCGGGCCGAGACGGGAAAGCGGTGCGACGATGTGATCACGGATCCACGGCCAGAAATTGTCTTTCGACTGAAACATCGGCGTGAATGCCGCCGTCACCGCCTGATAAAGTGCGACGTGATCGCGGCGCCAGCTGGCTGACAGACGCAAACCTTCGGCAAGCGTTCGGCCCTCGCGTAGCCCGGCAGCGAGGCCCCATGCATCCAGCAATGCCATGTTCGCACCCTGGCCAAGTTGTGGACTGGCCGAATGCCAGGCATCGCCGATTCGTACCAGTCGATCACGATAGGGGCGATGCGAACTGCGGTGGGCGTAGCGCGCGAAAGTGAGGTCGTCATGAGCGTCGATCCGATCAAGCAGGAAATCGACTTGGGGCCACAATTGTCGGACTTCGTTCTTCCACTGATCGATAGGTGTGGTGAGCCATCTGGGATATTCGTCACGTGTCAGCGACCAGAAAAAGGCTACTTCGTCAGGTAAACCGGGGCCGCGAGCCCCGATTGGCAGCACCCCTATCATCTGCGAAGCGCGGCGGTAGCGCTGCTCTAGCATGTTTCTCGCATGAGGATCACCGGGCTGGACCGGAATTGCCGCCCATAAAGCGCCAAACGGCAAGAGCCCTCGCTGTTCGCCAAATTCGATGCGGGATGCCCAGCCGCTTGCGTCGACAACCAAGTGGAATTGCTCCGACGATGTGCCATCTCGGAACCTGAGCCTCCGCCAGCTTCTTTCGAGCAGGGTGTCGCTAACTTCATGGTCTGTGCGGATGGTTACGCCTGATTCGATCGCACGTGCATGCAGCACGCCGAAGAGACTGGCGCGGTGAATGCCGATGCCGAATGCCTCTTTCGCCCCCAACTTGGCATAAGGCGCATCGAGGGCTGTCCGGCCATGTTCGTTGCAACCGTACAGCGCATCGATTCGCGCGCCGCGTGCGGCTATGTCATATGCTAGCCCCAGCCGGTCGAGAACAGCCATGCCTGAAGGCTGTAACATAAGGCCCGAGCCAAGTGGCTTCGGCTCTTCGAAACGCTCGAACACCGTGACTCGGTGACCGTCGGCACACAACAGAATCGCTGCGGAAAGCCCAGCTGGGCCGCAGCCGATGATCGCTATGTCATAGATCTGGCGGATACCCACTCCAGCGCTGCCGCTTATAGGGTCCCGTGCCGGGAATGGTGGGCGCTGACGGGCTCGAACCGCCGACCCTCTCGGTGTAAACGAGATGCTCTACCAACTGAGCTAAGCGCCCGCTCCATGTGCGGAAGTGCTGCACATAGCGCCCAAATTTTCAAAATCAATTGCCGAGATTGCATATACGGCGCTAGGCGGCTGCGCATGACGACCAAGCTGACCGTCCTGGCCACCGGTGGCACCATCGCCGGGATCGCTGGCAGTGCCATCGCGCACGACTATCGCGCGGGTGAAATCGGCATCGAGGATTATCTGGAGCGCGTCGGTTGTCTTGGACTGGACGCTGAGCTTTCGGGTGAACAAATCGCCAATATCGATTCGGCCGATATCGGTCCTGCGGTCTGGCAGCCACTGCATACCGCCGCGATGGCTGCTCTGGCGGACAAGGATTGCCATGGTATCATCGTAACGCATGGCACCGATACGCTGGAAGAAACAGCCTTCCTGCTGGACCTGACATTGCCAGCCACCAAACCGATTGTGGTGGTGGGCGCGATGCGGCCTGCTGACGCCGTGGGTTATGATGGCCTGAGAAATTTCGCCAATGCTGTCCGGCTCGCTGGCGACGCGCAGGCAGCAGGGCGCGGCGTACTTGTGGTCATGGGGGACCGTGTGTTCGCCGCGCGGGATGTCTATAAGATTCGCACGCGCGGTACCGAAGCATTCCGGGGTTTCCCGCGCGAATCGGTTGGACTGGTAACGCCAGCTTCGCTTGAATGGTTCGGGGCTCCTTGGCGCACCGAAACTACGCCGGCTTTTGACTTGCCTGAAAACCTGCCGGAAGTGGCGATGATTTACGCTTACGCAGGAATGGATGCTGTAAGCGTCAGCCGACAGGTGGGGGGCTCGACGCGAGGTATAGTCCTTGCCGGTGTCGGTGAAGGCAATATGCCCGACACCGTCCGACAGGAACTGGTGAAGGTTGCGCGTCGGGGAATTCCTGTGGTGCGCGCCAGTCGTGCGGATGAAGGGCTTGTCGATCGGGAACCCGAAGATACCGCCAACCAATTTGTCGCTGCCCGTGCGCTCAACCCGCAGAAGGCGCGCATTCTGCTTCAGTTACTACTGGCCGGCGGCGAGACCGAGCCCGCCGCCATCCAGCGCGCCTTCGACGGACGCTAGTTCAGCCGTTGGGCATGACGAGATACTTCTCGCCGGTTTTCATCTGGCGATAGTCCAGAATCGCGTCCTTGGTCAGCATGCCTTCAAGGTCGACCTTCGACTTGTAGCTACTGGCGAAAGTCGTGGTGAGATTATCCAGCACGCGCTTACGCATCCTGGCCACCGTCTCTCCCCCTGCCATCTGCAGGAAGGGGGTCAGTAGCCAGCCCGAAAGAGTCCAGCCGAAGCCGTAAGAGGGAGTAAGGGTGGTCGGCCCCATGTCCAGCCTGCCGTAGATGAACATCCGCTTCTGCTGGTTCGAACCATAGCGCGAATACTCGCTCATCTTCTTCGAAGCGACCTGTTCCATCGCCTTGAAGCAGCTGTCGACCATCTTTCCTCCGCCGATTGGGTCGAACCCGTAGAAGGCGTTGGTTTCGTTGATGGAGGATCTGAGCTGGTCCATGAAATCGCCATCCGCAGAATTGACGATGTGCTTTGCCCCCAGATCCTTCAGCAAGTCGACCTGCTCGCTTTTCCGCACGATGTTGACCAGGCCAAGGTCATCTTCCTGGCAGATCTTTACCAGCATCTGTCCCAGATTGGAGGCACCGACGGTGTGAAGAATCGCCTTCTGGCCGTCCATTTTCGCGCTTTCCGCGAAACCGAGTGCGGTCATCGGGTTTACAAAGCTCGATGCACCATTCTCTGCACTGTGATCGCCCAGCGGCAGGCACATTGAGGCATCGGCGATTGCATATTGGCTGTAGGTGGTGCCCGGTACGCAGGCGACGCGCTGACCCATCAATGCCTTGGCCATGTCGGAATCGCCTGTGGCGACGACCGTGCCAGCACCTTCGTTACCTGCCGGCAAACGCTGTCCGTGACGCGCCTTTTGTCCGCTGTTGAACGGCTCGGGCATCTTTGCGACGACCTTGCCTGGCGAATATTCTGCATTCTCGAAATCCGCGGCGCCGGTCAGGATTGCGAGGTCGCTCGGATTGATCGGCGCCGCTTCCATTTTTACCAGCACCTGATTGCCCGTGGGATCGGGAAACTCGCTATCCGCGATCTCTACCGTAAGAGTGCCGTCGCTCGTTAGAGTAGTGAATAGCTGTTTGCCTGTAGTCGTCATCCTCGTGCCCTTTCGTTGTTATACGAAACGTATTGCAGGTGTCGCTACGCCGCGAAATTGGGCTTGGCTAGGGTGACGTTAGGTCAAGCCTCGTCGGGATAGGTGGCCCGAACGAAATAAAGGCCATGCGGAGGAGCATTGAGGCCGAGTGCTTGTCGATCGCGCGACTCCAGTGCTTCGGCCAATCGAGCTTCGCGCCACCGGCCCATTCCCACGAGCGCAAGGCAGCCGACCATCGATCTTACCTGGTGATGGAGAAAACTGCGGGCTGCAGCATGAATGCGAATCTCGTCACCGCCCCGTTCTACGTCGAGCCGGTCCAGCGTTTTGACCGGGCTCTCGGCTTGGCAGTGCACGGACCGGAACGTGGTAAAATCGTGCAGGCCGACTAGCGCTTGAGCTGCACGGTGCATGGCTTCGTGGTCCAGATCCTGCGGCACTTGCCACAGTCTGTCTTTCTCCAGAGTCAGCGGCGCGCGGCGATTTGCAATGCGATAGACATAGCCGCGGCCCGTGCAGGAAAATCGCGAATGCCAATCATCCGGTACCACTTCGCAATGGGTCACCGCTATCGGATCGGGGCGAAGGTGGGCGTTGAGAGCCTCCATCAGGCGAAAGGGCTTGATGTCCTTGTTGATATCGAAGTGGCTGCGCATGGCGAGCGCATGAACACCGGTATCGGTACGGCCGGCGCTGTGCAGCCGCACCTCTTCGCCGAGCACGCGAAACGCGGCTTCTTCAACCGCCTGCTGTACACTGGGCCCGTCCTTCTGCCGCTGGAGGCCGAAAAAAGGCGTGCCGTCGAATTCAAGGGTTAGCGCGAAGCGGGTCAAGCGAGGCTGGTTCCCTTGGCGACTTCATTGCCGCGCAGGAAAGTCTCGAGATCCATCTTCGGTTTACCCGCGCGTTGTAGCTCCACCGGGCGGATGGCACCTTCGCCACATGCGATAGTCAGGCGATCGTCGATCACTTCGCCCGGCATGCCATCACCTTCGACAACTTCAGCTCGCAGCAGCTTCACGCGCGTTCCGGTGAGCTCGCACCAAGCGCCTGGAAAGGGCGACAGGCCGTGGATGTGTCGTACGACTTCCTTGGCTGGGTGGTCCCAATCGATTTTTGCCTCAGCCTTGTCGATCTTATTGGCGTAGGTCGCATCCTCGTCGTCCTGCTCAAGCGGATGAAGCGCTGCGAGGTCGATCAGTGTGCCGACCATCAGTTGGGCACCGATTTCTGCCAGTTCTTGTGTTAATTCACCGGTCGTTTTGTCCTCGATCGGCGTGCGCGCAAAGGTGATCATCGGGCCGGTGTCGAGCCCGGCTTCCATCTGCATGATCGTGACGCCTGTCACTGGATCGCCTGCCATCACCGCGCGGTGGATCGGCGCTGCCCCGCGCCAGTGTGGCAGGATCGAGGCATGCACATTCAGACATCCATGTTCCGGCGCATCGAGAATCGGCTGGGGCAATATCAGGCCATAAGCCGCGACGATGGCTATATCCGCTTCCAGAGCGGCGAAGGCGTTCTGTTCCTCGGCAGACCTGAGTGACTTTGGATGTCGCACCTCGATCCCAAGATCGCTTGCTCGCTGGTGCACTGGGGTCTTCGTCAGTTCCTTGCCGCGCCGCCCGCCGGGCCGCGGCGGCTGGGTGTAGACGCAGACGACCTCGTGTGCCGCGTCGACCAGCGCCTGCAGTGTCGGCACGGCAAACTCGGGGCTACCCATGAAGATTATGCGCACAACTTAGCTCCATTCATCCAGAGGCCGCCGAAGGGTCTTTCTCTGCCAAGCTCGCGCCCCTATCTGTGCGGGCATGGCATCGCAAGAGATCGAGACGCTGGCCGCAGCGCTAGCGCGCCTTCCCGGACTTGGCCCGCGTTCTGCGCGGCGCGCGGTGCTGTGGCTGGTCAAGCGCCGCGAGAGTGCGCTGCCCGCGCTTCTGGAAGCGCTCGCGACGGTCGGCGAGGCATTGGTCGAATGCGACACTTGCGGCAATGTCGACACCACCAATCCATGCGCCATTTGCGCTGATCCGCGGCGCGACGTGAAATCGCTTTGCGTGGTGGAAGACGTGGCGGATCTATGGGCGCTGGACCGGGCAAAACTGTTTACCGGCAAATATCACGTGCTCGGTGGCAAGCTGTCCGCGCTTGATGGTGTGCGGCCCGAAGACCTCAATATAGCGTCGCTTCTCGCGCGGGTGGAAGAGGGCGGGGTGGACGAGATCGTCCTTGCCATGAACGCCACGCTCGAAGGGCAGACCACCGCGCATTATCTTGGCGAGCGGCTGGAGCAGTTTCCCGTTCGCATCACGCAATTGGCGCATGGCCTGCCAGTCGGCGGTGAACTCGACTATCTCGATGAAGGGACACTGGCACAGGCGTTGCGGGCGCGTCGGCCGATGGGCTGACCGATCAGTGTGTGCACCGTATTCAGATTGAATAAACTGAACGACATGCATATCTTGCACGTATGGCGATAAGACAGATTCTCGAAGTGCCGGATCCCCGGCTCAAAACCGTGTCCGAACCCGTTACCGAGTTCGACGACGATCTGCGCGAACTCGTCTCCGATATGTTCGAAACCATGTATGCCGCGCCCGGCATCGGTCTCGCCGCGATCCAGGTCGGCGTGCCCAAGCGTGTGCTGGTGATTGATCTCCAGCCGGAGGACGAGGAAGCCGAGGGCGAGGTCTGCAATCACGACGGTCACGAGCATGTGCATTATCCGACCGTAAAAGAGCCGCGGGTCTTCATTAATCCGGAGATTCTGGACCCGGCTGAAGAACTGGGCACTTATCAGGAAGGCTGCCTTTCGGTGCCGGACATCTTCGCCGACGTCGACCGTCCGGTAACCTGCCGGGTGCGCTACCAAGACCTCGAAGGGGAAACCCACGAAGAGGATATGGAAGGGTTGATGGCCACCTGCATCCAGCACGAGATGGACCACCTCGAAGGTATTCTCTTCATCGACCACCTCAGCCGCCTGAAGCGGAACATGGCGCTGAAGAAGCTGAAGAAGCTGCGCGAGGCGGCGTAACCCGCCCTACACAATCACCGGCTTCGAAAAGGCGATTCGCGGCAGCGGGTCGCCTTTTTGCTGCGCAAGTTGATCAAATACATGCGGCAGCAGTCGTTTTTCCGGCGGAAAAGGGCGCATGCGGGCGGCAAAAGATTGGAAAGGGCCGATGCGAACATAGCGCCGGGGATTGCTGTAGGAAAGGGCTGGTGTTCCGCATGTGTTCCACCTAGAATGGCGGCATGGAAATGGCAGTCATTGCAATCGTGGCGCTGCTCGCCGGGGCAGGCCTGGGATGGTTTTTCGGATCGCGGCCGGTGGCCGAATGGAAAGCGCGCCATGGGGAGCGCGATGCCGAGGCGCGCGAGACGGAAGACAGGTTTCGCAAGGCCATTGTCGAGCTGGAGAACGCGACCGTGCGGGCGGGGCGGGCGGATGCGCTCGACGCCGAGCTGCGCGAAACCCGCAAAGCGCATGAAATGGCGCTGGAAAATCTGCGGCGCAGCAATGGCGAACTGGGTGCCGAACTCGCCACGCTGAAGGAAAAGACCGCCAATTTCGACGAGCAGAAGCGCCTGCTGATCGAAGCTCGCGAGGAAATGCTGAAGGAATTCCAGAACACCGGATCGGCCGTGCTGTCGAAAGCGCAGGAGGCTTTCCTCGCGCGCGCGAACGAGCGGCTGGGTCATTCGGAAAAGACCAGCGAGGAAAAGCTGAAGGCGCTGCTCGACCCGGTGGGCAAGCGGCTGGAAGCTTACGAGAAGCAGGTCGCCGCGCTGGAGGAAAAGCGCACCGACGCTTTCGGCCGACTGTACCAGCAGATTACCGAAATGCAGCGCGGGCAGGAAGAGGTCCGGCGCGAGGCGCAGCGGCTCGGCAACAGCCTGACCAACGCCCCCAAGGCGCGCGGGCGCTGGGGTGAACGGGCGCTGCAGAACGTGCTCGAACAGTGTGGGCTGTCGGAACATACGGATTTCAATCTGGAGCATTCGATCCAGACCGATGAAGGCCGCCTGCGTCCCGATGCGGTGGTCCACGTTCCCGGCCAGAAGAAACTGGTGATCGACGCCAAAGTGTCGCTCAACGCCTATCAGGCCGCGTTCGAGGCCGATGACGATAACGAACGCCTGCGCCAGCTCGACCTGCATGCCAAATCGATGCGCAACCATGTTCAGACGCTCGGCAGCAAGAGCTATCAGAGCCAGTTCGACGACACGCCCGATTATGTGGTCATGTTCGTGCCGGGCGAGCATTTCGTGGCAGCCGCGCTGGAACACGATCCCGAACTGTGGGATTTCGCCTTCCGCAACAAGGTGTTGCTGGCGACCCCGACCAACCTTGTCGCCATCGCGCGCACGGTGGCGCAGGTCTGGCGGCAGGATACGATTGCACGGGAAGCGGTGGAAATCGGCAAGGCCGGTGCGGAACTGTACGACCGCCTTGCCGTGGCCGCCGAACATATGAAACGGGTTGGCGGCGGTTTGGAAACGGCGGTCAACAATTACAACAAGTTCGTGGGCAGTTTCGAACGTAATGTTCTGTCTGCCGGTCGCCGGCTGCATGACAAGGGCATCGAAATCGGCAAGCGCGAAATCGAGGAAGTGCCCATGGTCGAAGCGACACCGCGCTATAATGCCGAAGATGCCGCCCGGATCGAAGACGGCAATAAACCAGATCGCGAAGCGGCAGAATAATTCGCTGAAAAACGGGACCTAACTGATATTTTCCGCGTTGCTGCTGCAATGGTTACCGGCTTATCTACGGTGATCGCCTACAGATACGACAGCAGGATACCCTTCATGCATCGCGGCAATGGCGATGATACGCGCAACACATTCGCACAGGCCCAGCATACGGGGCAGCCTTTCAACGCGGAGGAAGACAATTTCTCCGGTGCGTCCGGCCTGCTGTTCGAACAGGCCATGGCGCAGACGCGCATGGCCGTTTGCCTGACCGATCCACGGCTGAAAGACGATCCGATCGTTTTCTGCAACAAGGCTTTCGAAAAGCTCACCGGTTACAGGCAGGAGGAAATCGTCGGCCGGAACTGCCGTTTCCTGCAGGGGCCGAAAACCGACCAGACACAGGTTGCCAAGATCCGTGATGCGGTTCGTGCAGAGCAGGTGATGGTTGTCGAGCTGCTGAATTATCGCAAGGACGGCTCGACTTTCTGGAATGCCCTCCACCTCGGCCCGATTTACGACGAGAACGGTAAGCTGCGTTATTTCTTCGGCAGCCAGTGGGACGTTACCGACATTCATCTGGCCCGGGCGGAAGAAAAACACGCCAAGGCGATGGCGCGCGAAGTGTCGCACCGCTTGAAGAACGTGTTCGCCGTGATTGGCGGCATCGTGAACATTACCGGACGGGCGATGGATGCCCGCAATGTCACCAAAAAGATCAACGAACGGGTTCAGGCGCTGGGCCGTGCCTATGAACCCACGCTCGACGATGCCGCGTTTGGGACAATCGAAGTGGGGCAGGCAATTAGGTCCGTGCTCAATCCCTACGATCCCGAAGGGGACCGTATCAAATTCGAAGGCAATGGCGCGCGGACAGAACCGAACGCGGTATCGGCCATGGGTCTGACCCTGCACGAACTGGCCACCAACGCACCCAAATATGGCGCATTGTCAAATACCGATGGCACGATCACCGTGTCCTGGCATCATCAGCAGGACCGGCATGAACGTCAGTCGCTGGTGATCGACTGGAAAGAATCCGGCGGCCCGCGCATTGCAGGCGAACCGGAAATGACCGGAACGGGTTTCGACATTGCCGAACGTTTGCTGGCTTATTCGCGGGGCACGCTGGACCGCACATGGGAGGAAGACGGGTTGCGGGCCAGAATCTCGCTGCCGCTCAGATTATGAAGTGTATTCTGATACTTGAAGACGAGCCGTTCATTGCAATGGACCTGCAATTGGCATTCGAGGATGCGGGCGCCAATGCGGTGGTGACGGTGTCCTGCGATGAAGCGTTCGATGCCATGGCGAAGACCGATTTCGAAGGGGCGGTGCTGGACGTCAATCTGGGTCAGGGTGAAACCTGCGAACCGATTGCCCTTGAGCTGAAAAAGCGCGGCATTCCGTTTCTGCTGCACACCGGCGATCTGGACCGGGCTGGGGAAGCGCTGCGCGATCTGGAAGCGCCCATTCTGGCCAAGCCCAGCGGTGCAGAAGATGTCGTGTCGCGACTGTTCGGATTGAGCGGGCAGTTCGAACCGGCCTGATCTAATCAGCCTGAGCGAGGGGGCGGATGCCTCAATCGCCGAGCTTGGCGAGAACTTCGTAACCCAGCACGGCGGCTGCAACTGCGGCATTGAGGCTGTCGGCCCGGCCCTTCATCGGCATGGTGACGCGTAAATCGCAGGCCATTTCATAGTCTTCGGGCAAGCCGCGGCTTTCATTGCCGACCATTATGAAACAGGGTGCTGCATAGGGCGCTTCGCGATAGGGCTGGGCATCGCGCAGGCTGGCCGCGACCAATTGCCCCTGCCCGGCGCGCAGCCAGCGTTCGAAATCGGCCCAGCGCGCCTGTGCAATCGCCTGAGTGAATACTGCCCCCATGCTGGCACGCACCGCTTCCACGCCGAAGGGGTCGGCGCAATCGTCGATCAGGATGACCCCGCCTGCGCCAATGGCATCGCCGGTGCGCAGCATGGTGCCCAGATTGCCGGGATCGCGCAGCGCCTGGGCCACCAGCCAGATATCCGCCCGGGACCGGTCCAGTCCGTCGAGCGAAGTATCGAATTCGGCAAACACGCCGGCAACCGCCTGCGGATTATCCTTGCCGGTGATCTTGGAAAGGATGTCCGGTGTGGTTTCGATCACTTCGCCGCCGCTGGCTTCCACCGCCTGTTCCAGCGCCGCGAGCAGGGGGTGCGGATCGCGGCGATCGGCCAGTACCAGCGTTTCGGGGACATGCCCGCATTCGCGCGCATCGGTCAGCAGGCGCAGGCCTTCGGCCAGGAATTTGCCGGCCGCCTTGCGATGTTTCTTTTCGCGCAGGGCCCGCAGTGCCTTGACCGTGGGATTGGAAAAGCCGGTGATGTGACGGCGGTTCATAGCGCTGGAGGCCATTTCCCTACAGCTCGCCGAAGCCGTCCTCGACCATGGCGGATAGCTGAGCCATGACCGCTTCGGCATTGTCGCCGCTGACGATAATGTCGATCGTGTCCCCCTTGGCCGCGCCGAGCATCATCAGGCCGAGGATAGAGCCGCCGGTGGCTTCATTATCGCCCTTGGCCACGCGCACGGAACAGCCCTCCGGCAGTTCGGCCACGGCGTTGACGAATTTTGCGCTTGCCCGCGCATGCAGGCCCCGCTGGTTGACGACCTCGATGGACCTGCGCAGCTCGCTCAAGAGACTTTCCGCGCGCTCTGGAGATCCTGGCCGAGAAATTCGCTGGCGACCGTGATGTAATTCCGCCCCGCGGTCTGGGCGGCATTGACCGCATCGACCACGCCCATGCTTTTCCGGGCACCGGCCAGGCGGATGAGCATGGGCAGATTGATTCCGGCAATCACTTCCACACGCCCGGCGTCGAGCAGCGAAATCGCGAGGTTGGACGGTGTGCCGCCGAACAGATCGGTCAGGATGATGGCACCGTTGCCGCTATCGACCTCCTTGATGGCATTGGCGATATCGGCACGGCGCTGCTCCATATCGTCATTGGGGCCAATGCAGATGGTGGCCACGTGCTCCTGCTTGCCGACGACATGCTCCATCGCGTCGATGAAATGTTCGGCCAGTTTGCCGTGGGTGACGAGAATCATGCCGATCATGCAGCTTCAGTTCCGTTGCGATGCCCGAAGATTGTGCCTGTTTGGCGCTTAACCGTTCTTTATCCCTGGGTCTAGCGGCGCTCTAGCGGGTCGGCCGGGCGCGAACCAAGGTTGCGATGGAGAACCGTGGGCGAAAATCCCGCATCGCGCAAGACCTGGGCTGCGCGTTCCGCACTGTAAACCGAACGATGTCTCCCTCCGGTACAGCCGAAAGCGATATTGAGATAGCTGCGCCCCTGCGCGGCATAGCGGGGCATGACTTCGTGCAGAAGATCGATGATCCGGTCGAAGACCGGGGTGAACGCCGGGTCGGCAGCGATATGGTCGGCCACCGGTTTGTCGAGCCCGGTCAGTTCGCGCAGGCCATCGACCCAGTGCGGATTGTCCAGGAAGCGCATGTCGAACAGCAGATCGGCCAGTGGCGGCATGCCCCGCGCGAAGCCGAAGCTGGATATCGTGACCGTCATCGGACGTTCGCCCTGCTCGGCAAAGCGTTCGCGGATCACTTGCTGCAACTGATTGGTTGCGTATTGGCTCGTATCTACGACGATGTCCGCCCGGCGCCGCAGGGGATCGAGCAGTTCGCGTTCGGCCTTGATCCCGTCGAGCACCGGCCGTCCGCCGGCCATCGGATGGCGGCGGCGGGTTTCGTTATATCGCCGTTCCAGTTCCGCACTGTTACAATCGATGAACAGCGTGGTCAGTTCGACATCGTCGCGCGCATCCAACTGCTGGTACAGATCGATAATGTCGCGCGGCACGAAGCCGCGGGTACGGGAATCGAACCCGATCGCCATCGGAGTCGTGTCGCCCCCATTGGTCAACAGGCCGCCAAGCATGCGGATGGGGAAGTTGTCGATCGCTTCCCAGCCAAGATCCTCCAGCACCTGCAGCGCGGTGGATTTGCCTGCGCCAGACAGGCCGGTGATCAGCAGGATGCGCTGCACGGAGGGCGAATCGTCGGTCATGCCGACATGCCTATGGCGTTTCGCCCGGGTTTGGGAGAGGGAGACCGTGCTGCGCCAGCGCATATTCCGCGCGCAGAGCCTGGACCGCATCGCCCGGGGCGAAGGAAAGCACCGGGATTTCAAATCCTTCGAGCGTCCGGGTGTCCGGTTCCAGCGGAAACCGGGCCGCGGAAGAATTAAGGTGAAGGATCAGCGCGACCGGCGCATCCGCCACCGGCAGCTCGACAATGCCGACATTGCGCACCTCGATAAGGCCTGCCGTATTGGGCGGCGGCGATGCGATTAGAGTGTCGCCTGTGCGGGCAAGACGGACGCCGTCGTCCCCGATCAGCACTGCGCCGCGATCGATCAGGGCCAGTGCGAGCGAGGACTTGCCCGATCCCGGCGGCCCTTCGATCAGCATGGCGCGCCCGGCGATCGCCACCGCAGTGACATTGGCCAGCACGCTCATCGCTTGGCGGGCAGGTCGAGTTCCAGGCAGGCCCCCTCTTTCCCGTCGGCGCGCGATGTCGCGATCAGCGTACCGTCATGCGCTTCCGCAATGGTGCGCGCAATGGCGAGGCCGAGGCCGGAATGATTGCCGAAATCCTCTTCTTCCGGACGATCGGAATGGAACCGGTGGAACACCCGTTCCCGCTTTTCCTCCGGGATGCCCGGCCCTTCATCGTAGATCGACACGATGATCCGGTTGTCCCGCCGGGAAATTTCCGCCGTAATCGTGCCCGCAGGCGGGGAAAAGGATACGGCGTTGTCGAGCAGGTTCTGGATGACCCGTTCGAGCCGGGCCGGTACGCCCATGATCGGCACCGGTCTGTCCGTCCCGACGATGACCACGTTGCGTCCGTCGTTTTCGTCGCGCATCTCGCGATTTTCGACAATGGTGCAAAGCAGCCGGGCAAGGTCCACCGGTTCGAATTCGGTCCGCGACATTTCCGCATCGATGCGGCTGGCGTCGGAAATCTCGGTCACCAGCCGGTCGATTCGCCGCACGTCGTGGATCGCGATATCGATCAATTGCCCGCGCAGCTTCGGATCTTCGACCTTGGCGAGGGATTCGGTTGCACTGCGCAGCGAGGCGAGGGGGTTCTTGATCTCGTGGGCGACGTCCGCCGCGAAATGTTCCACCGCGTCGATGCGCTGGCGCAGGGCGGCGGTCATGTCGGAGATGGAGCGGGCAAGCATGCCGATTTCGTCGCGGCGCTGGGGCAGGCGCGGCACTTCGACCTGCCGGTCGCGGCCCTGCCGGACGCGGACGGCGGCCTGCACCAGCTGGCGCAGAGGCCGCACGATGGTCTGCGCCAGAAACAGCGACAGCAGGGTGGAGATGACCAGCGCCAGAAAGACGACCAAGGCCACGGTCGAGCGCGCCCGGCGGACCCTTGCAGTAATATCGACCGGATTGCGGGTGAGCAGCAATGTATCCCCGTCCAGCCCGACCGGAGCAGCAGCATTGATAACATGGGTCCCGTCGGGCGCGTCGCGCAGCACGATCTGGGTCAGGCTTTCTCCCCGTGCCCGCTGCAGCTCGGGCCAGTCGCTGATGTCGTCGGTTTCGGGTTCGTGGTAATCGGGGACTGCCGGAGCGCCCACGACCCTGTCGAACCACCGGTCCATACGCAGCGCGAAATTATCGGGATCAACATCTTCCTTGCGCGCCAGGGCAAAGCTGGGAGGGGCGAGTTTGAAACTGTCGGCCTTGAGATCGCCATCGGGGTTGTAGATGCGCAATCGCAGGCGCTGTTCCTTGCCGATCTGGATAAGCAGGGCTTCCTGGCGCTGCGGCGATGCACCCGCCAGCGCCTCGGCAGTGATCTGCGCTTCGACAAGCGCCAGCTTGAACCGCTCGTCCAGCAGTTGCTTGCGATAGACATCGACATAGATGACGCCCCCACCCAGGAGAACCAGTGGGAGAACGTTGACGAACAGGATGCGACTGGTGAGCGAAAGCCGCCGCGACCAGCGCAGCTTTTCCAGCCGCGGGTCGCCTTTGAGTACGCTATTCGATTCAGACATCAGCCCTCGTTGAAGCTGTAACCCGCGCCGTAAAGCGTTTCGATGGCGGAAAAGGTCTGGTCGACACTGCGGAATTTGCGGCGCATGCGTTTGATATGGCTATCAACCGTGCGGTCGTCGACGAAAACGTCGTCCGGATAGGCCGCATCCATCAACTGGTTGCGGCTCTTGATGACGCCGGGCCGTGCGGCCAGCGCTTCGAGCAGCAGGAATTCGGTGACGGTCAGGGAAACGGGCTGCCCGTCCCAGGTGACATGATGGCGCGCCGGATCCATGTAGAGCCGCCCCCGCTCCAGCACTTCGCCGGGCTTTTCGTCGAACTGTTCGGACAGGATCAGTGGATGATCGCTGCCACTGCGCCGCAGGATCGCGCGAATGCGGGCGAGCAGCAGGCGCAGGCTGAAGGGCTTGGCGATGTAATCGTCGGCGCCCATTTCAAAACCGGCTTCTTCGTCGGTTTCATCGTCCTTGCTGGTCAGGAAAATTACCGGCAGCGGCGATTTTTCGCGCAGGCGACGCAGCAGCTCCATTCCGTCCATCTTGGGCATCTTGATGTCGAATATGGCAAGATCGGGCGGGTTCGACAGCAGTGCGCCAAGGGCCGCTTCGCCATCGGAATAGACGCGGGTGGCAAAACCTTCGCCCTGCAGCGCGATCGACACGGTGGTCAGAATGTTGCGATCGTCGTCGACCAGCGCGATGACCGTGCGGTTGCTTTCGCTATTGGGTGTGGCCTCTGCCGTCGTGCTCTCCATACCTGAGTGAGTAGCCGCATTACCGGAGCAAAACAACGCAGCCTGTGCCTTGCCGCAATACATATTGGCAGGCTTCGATTTGACGCGACACCAAGGCGGGACTATTGGCGAGCGCGAGAGCCGCGCATTCGTATGCGCCGGCGATTCCCGAACGAACTCGCACATGCGCTGGAGAATTCAGTGACCTTTTCGCTTTCCCACCCGCTTGCCGCGCAGGGCATAGAGACATCTGCAACCATTCATCCCAACCTCACTTCGGAAGAGCTGACGGCCGCAGCACTCGCCAATGGCGAAGGTCGCCGGGCCAAGCATGGTCCGCTGGTGGTGGAAACAGGCAAGCACACCGGCCGCAGCGCGAAGGACAAGTTCATCGTTCGCGACAGCGAAACGGAAGACACCGTGTGGTGGGACAATAACGCATCGATGACGCCGGAACATTTCGCGGCGCTCAAGGAAGATTTCCTCAAGGCCGTTGCGGACAAGGGCGACCTTTACGTCGCCGATCTGTTCGGCGGCTCGCAGCCGGAATATCGCGTCAACGTGCGCGTTATCAACGAACTTGCCTGGCACAACCAGTTCATCCGCACGCTGCTGGTCCGCCCGACCGAGGCCGAACTCGATGGCTTTGTGCCGGAATATACCATTATCGACCTGCCGACTTTCCGGGCAGATCCGGAACGTCACGGTACGCGCAGCGAAACCGTGATCGCAGTGAACCTGTCGGAAAAACTGATCCTGATCGGCGGCACCAAATACGCCGGTGAAATGAAGAAGAGCGTTTTCGGCATCCTCAACTATCTTCTGCCGGTCAAGGGCGTGATGCCGATGCACTGTTCGGCCAATATCGGCCCCGACGGCAAGAGCGCCGTGTTCTTCGGCCTGTCTGGCACCGGCAAGACCACTCTTTCGGCCGACGCCAGCCGCACGCTGATCGGCGATGACGAGCATGGTTGGTCGGATACGGCTGTCTTCAACTTCGAAGGCGGCTGCTATGCCAAGATGATCCGCCTCAACCCCGAGGCAGAGCCCGAAATTTACGCCACCACCAGGATGGAAGACACGGTTCTGGAAAATGTCGTGATGAACGATGAGGGTGAAATCGACCTCGACGACAACAGCCTTGCCGAAAATACGCGCGGTGCCTATCCGCTGTCGTCGATCCCCAATACATCTGAAGAGAACATGGGGCCGCCGCCGTCCAATGTGATCATGCTGACTGCCGATGCATTCGGCGTTCTTCCCCCGATTGCGCGGCTGACACCCGATCAGGCGATGTATTACTTCCTGTCCGGCTACACCGCGAAGGTCGCAGGTACCGAGATTGGCGTGACCGAGCCGGAAGCAACCTTCAGCACATGCTTCGGCGCGCCGTTCATGCCGCGTCACCCCAGCGTTTATGGCAACCTTCTGAAAGAACGTATCGCCAAGGGTGAAGTGCAGTGCTGGCTGGTCAACACCGGCTGGACCGGCGGCAAGTACGGCACCGGCAGCCGCATGCCGATCAAGGCCACCCGCGCGCTGCTCAACGCCGCACTCGATGGCAGCCTGAACGATGCGGAATTCCGCAAGGATGAGAATTTCGGTTTCGAAGTTCCGGTCAGCGTAGCGGGTGTGGACAGGGGTATTCTTGACCCGCGTTCGACCTGGGCCGACAAGGACGAATATGACCGCACCGCCCAGAAACTGGTGCAGCTTTTCGTCGACAATTTCGAACCCTTCGCGGCTCATGTCGATCAGGGTGTCCGCGATGCGGCCCCCAACACGGCCGTCGCGGCCTGACGAATTTGGTTCCGCTGTCGAGCGAAGCCCACAAGTTGGAGAGGAGACCCCCGGCCGCAGCAATGCGGACCGGGGGCTTTATATTGGGGGCGATATCGTGGCAGGTAGCTGCCGGGTCGATTCGCAGAGCGGACAAGGATTGATTATGGGACTCTTCGACAGCATTCTTGGGCAGGTGAGCGGAAATCCGACTGTCACGAACATGGCAGAAAAGCTCGGCATCGATCCCGAAATGGCGGCAAAGGCTGTCGCAGCCCTGGGTGAAGCGCATCAGGACCCGGGCGATACGATCGACGTGGCTGCCGGAAAGACCGGGCTTGATCCGGCCATACTCAATCAGATTCGCGATGCCATTGGCGGTGAAGGCTCGCTGGCGAAGTTTGCGTCGATGATCGACCGCGATGGGGACGGTAATCCGCTGAACGATATTGCGAATATGGCAAGCGGACTGTTCGGCAAGAAATAGCGCGGCGAACAGTCTTCAAAAACGGCTGCACAACCAATCGCGGTTGGTGCTGCCGCCACCTTCCTTTCAACTGGTGCAGCATAGCCGGTGCGGAACGTCCGGTACCATCCGGCCGGCTATGCTAGAACACAGGAAAGGTATAAAGTATCAGCGCGACGCTGAAGCTATATACCGATCCACATTCTTCTGCAGGACGTTCATCGGTACATTGCCGCCCAGAACTACTGCGTCGTTGAAGGCCTTGAAATCGTAGGCATCGCCCATGGCAGCCTGTGCTCTTGCGCGCTGATCGACGATGCGGCTGTGGCCAAGCTTGTATCCCGTGGCCTGGCCTGGCCAGCTGCAATAGCGGTCGACTTCGCTTTCGACTTCGGCCGGTTTGCTGCCGTTGCGCTCGACGAAGAAATTGACGGCCTGCGCGCGGCTCCATCCCTTGGCGTGGAGGCCGGTGTCGACCACCATGCGGCAGGCCCGGAACGCAAGGCTTTGCAGATAGCCGAGGCGACCGACGGTGAAATCGTCATAAGCCCCAAGCTCGTCGGCCAGTTGTTCGCCATAGAGCGCCCAGCCTTCGCTGAACGGATTGAAGGCGAGGACCGACCGGATCAGTGGCAGGCGGTTCGAATATTCGCCTTCCCACACGTGGCCGGGGATCGCTTCGTGATAGGTTAGATCGGCGAGATCGTATTTGCGGTGCAGATCGGTGGTTCTGAGGTTGATCCAGAAACGCCCCGGGATGGTGCCGTCCTTGCTCCCGGCACCGCCATAGGCACCCGGGGCGCCGAGTTCTTCGGCAGGCGGAATGCGGCGCACTTCCATGTTCGGATCGACCAGCGTGTTGAAGGCGCGGGGCATTTGCCCGCGGATCCATTCCAGCCGTTCGGCGATAAAATCCATGATCTCTTTGCGACCTGGATCGCCCTCCGCAAATTTGTAGCGTGGGTCTTGCGACAGTGCCTGCATGCGCTGACCGACAGAGCCGGTGGTATAGCCGATGTCGCGCAGGATCGGATCCATACGAGCATGAAGCGCTTCGAGTTCGTCGAGGCCCTGCTGATGAACCTGCTCCGGGGTCAGACGGGTGGTCGTGCTGGACCGTAGCGCCCAGGCATAAAACTCGTCACCGCGTGGCTGAGCCGAAATGCCCGGGGCGGATTTGGCAACCGCGCGCTCTGCACGCAGCTCTTCCAGCTGGCGTGCCAAAGCTTCGGCAATGGGCCCGGTTTCGAGGATCGTGGCGCGGTTGGCATGGCTTTCGGGCATCCCCATTGCGGTCAGCTTCGCGCGCAGATCGGTTGCAAACAGTTCGCCTTTGCCTGCACTGGCGATGGTCTGCTCCATCTGGCCGATCGTCTTGTCGAGCAGGAAATCGGGCGGAACGACACCCATTGCGCGTGCGGCCCTGATCCGCTCCAGCTCGCCATCGAAGACCGCCGGCATCTGCTCCATGCGGTCGATGTAGGCATCGGCATCATCGCCATTCTCGACCTTGTGATCCGATTGCATGAAGCGCGGTAGGGCGAGATACTGGCCGACATTCTGGATCACCACATAAGGCGCGGTGCGCCAGTTTCCGACCGGCGTATCCCCATAAGGAAGGGCAAATCCATCGAGCGCGACTTCATAGGCGCTTTCGACGACTTCCAGATTGGTCAGATCTTCGCCATCGAGCCGATCGCGCGGTACCGCGCGAATGCGGGCCAGATCCTGCCGCAGGGTTGCGGCATAGGCATCCTGTCCGGCTGCGGTCTGATCTTCGAGCTTGCCGCGCAGGTCGTAATGCCGACCGGTATCGACCCCAAGCGAAGTCGCCCGTTCGGGTTCGTGTGCAAGCAGATTGTAACCGACCACTTCAAGCAGCCGTTCCACCCCGATCGACTGCGCTTTGGTGATTGCTTCCGGGCGTGCGGTTGCTGCGCATCCGGTCAAAGCAAGAGCAGAAGTCGCGCCAAGGCCTGTTAGAGCCTGGCGCCGGGTGAGTTCGAAAATGGATTGAGTCATGCACGCGGGTTTGCGGCCCGCGTGCAAGCCTGTCAAATCAATCGAGAAATTCGGCTGGCACCTTGCCCCCGTTCGCGGCGAGTTCGTTCATGACGCGCCGGTGCAGCCAGATATTATCCTCTGTGCTGCCGGAATAATCTTCGCGCCCCATTTCTGCGGCGAGGGCCTTGCGGCTCTCGTAGTCGCTGTCGACGCCGATCAGCTTCATCAAGTCGACGATCGAGGTGCGCCAGTTCAGCCTGTCGGCACCAGGCATGCTGTCGAGATTGTTCTCGATGTCGATAACCGGTTTCGCTTTCTGTTCGACGACCGGGGCATCGGCCCAGGCGTTGCCTGTCGGCTGCGACGGGGCTTTGGTCGCAGGCGTCGCGGTGGAGGTTTCCGGCGCTTTCGCTTTCTTGCCGAAAATCGAATCCTTTATTCTTCCGAATATACTCATGACTGTCTCCTTGCCTGTTCGAACGGGCAAGCGACGGGCGCGTTCCGCATTGATGGCTTGCGGTGGAAGTTCGGGCGGCTATGGCAGAACCATGCTCGACGCCGTTCTTTCGATAACCGTTCTCGTTGCGATCCTACTGGTTCTCGGCGCGTTCTTCCTGTGGCGTCGCACAGGCAATGTGAAAAATGCCGTGCTGATGATCGTGCTGGCAGTCGTCGCGCTGATGAATGTGGCGATCTGGACAGTGCCCGATGCGGGAGGAAGTGCCCCGCTCGAAAAGCTTGAGCAGGGCACACGGTAAGGCGGGCCTAGTTAGGCAGTTCCCACTTCACTGCGCTGGAATAGGTGCCGGAAACCGGCTCTCCATTCGATCCCCGCGCCGGTTCGAACCGGGCCCGCTTGATCACCAGCGAACAGGTTGCCGCGTCCAGTTCCGAATGGCCGGTGGAGCCGGTAATGGTGCAGTTCGTCACCTTGCCGCTAGCTGCGATTTCGAGCCGGAAACGCGCCGTGCCCGTCAGGTCGCGTCGGGCCCAGCTTGAACGATAGTCGTTGTCGGTCAGCCATCGCGCCGGATCGTTACGCGGTTTCGCACCAACCGGATCGAAGCTGGGCTGCGGCGAAGGCTTGGGGAGTTCGAGGTTCGTTCCAGGAGTGACGGAGGGCAGGCTCGGAATGATGAACGGCGTCGTCTCGAACGTGGTTTCGGCAGGGTTGATATCGAGCTTGGTGGGCGGGGCCTGAACCATCGGCGGCGTGGCTTCGCTCGCGCTCGGCTCGACAGGATCGGCCGTTGGTGGGGGCGGTGGCGGATCGATCGGAATATTGGTCGCCCCGAGCTTGGTGACGATTTCGGGCACCGCACCGCTCACTGTCAATCCGGCGATAAGTGCTGCACCGATCGCGGCGTGGACACCGATGACCGCTGCCATGCTGGCGGGCGAGGGCCTGCGGGATTGGTCGACATAGGACATAGGTCTTGCTCCTCTTCCAAAGCGAAGCCGTCGTTGCGACTCTTCGTTTGGCAATGTTACAACATAACAATTCAGGGGCAAGCGGTTTCGCGTTGCGGATCGCAACTGGCCACAGGCCCGGCTGCATAAAAGCCGCCGGGCCTGTTATTTCACTTGATCGGGCAGCTCGGGTCGAGGCGGAAGTCGAGATAGTTGTCGACCGACTTCATCAGTTCTTCCTGCTCGTTTTCGAAGAAGTGATTGGCGCGGGGGATTTCTTCGTGATGCACGGTGATGTGCTTCTGCGTACGCAGCTTTTCGACCAGCTTGGTGACGGCCTGCGGCTGGACCACCGTGTCTTGTGCGCCATGGATAAAGATACCGCTGGCAGGGCAGGGGGCGAGGAAGGAGAAGTCGTACATGCTCGCCGGGGCGCCGATGCTGATCCAGCCCCGGATTTCGGGACGCCGCATGAGAAGCTGCATGCCGATCAGCGCGCCGAAGCTGACACCTGCCACCCAGGTGACCTGAGCTTCCGGGTGAATCTGCTGCACCCAGTCGAGCGCGCTGGCCGCATCGGACAGTTCGCCGATACCATTGTCGAAGCTGCCCTGGCTGCGGCCGACGCCGCGGAAATTGAAGCGAAGCGTGGCGAAACCGCGATTGACGAAGGTCTTGTATAGCCGCTGCGTCATCTGTTCGTTCATCGTGCCGCCGCCCTGCGGGTGCGGGTGCAGGATCATGGCCACCGGTGCGCGTGGGCGCGGGGCAGGAGAGAAACGGCCTTCGAGACGGCCTTCGGGGCCGGGAAAGATCACGGTTGGCATGGGAGGTGTACCCTAAGCAAAAGTCGAAGCGCTTGCACCGAACAGGGCTATGCGCGAAGTGCTGCGCTATATAAGGTTTGTCGCCCAAATCGCAATCATTTCGAGCACACATCATTCCCACACGCATCTATCTCGACCACGCCGCCTCTACTCCGCTGCGCCCCGAAGCGCGCGCAGCGATGGAGGAGGGGTTCGCACACTGGGCCAATCCTTCCAGCCCCCATGCGGAGGGGCGCAAGGCGCGCAGTCTGCTGGAAGATGCGCGCGAGCGGGTAAAGGCTGCGCTGGAGTGGCAGGGAGAGGTGATCTTCACCTCGGGCGCGAGCGAGGCGGCTGTGATCGCATTGCGCGATGGAAATGCGGGCGCGCGGCTCGTTTCGACCGTAGAGCATGACTGTATGCTGCAGCCCGCTCTGGATGCGGAGCGATTGCCCGTTGGCGGCGATGGAGCGGTCGATCTCGACAATCTGACTGAGGCGGCGGAACGTGAGCGGCCGCTCGTTGCGGTGCAGCAGATCAATTCCGAAACCGGGAACCGGCAGGACCTTTCGGCAATTGCCGGGATAGTGCGCCAGTCCGGCGGGCTTCTGCTTGCCGATTGTGCACAGGGGGCCGGACGATTTGCCCTTCCACCTTGCGATATGGCTATCGTGTCCGCCCACAAGTTTGGCGGACCTGTCGGTATCGGTGCCCTGCTGGTGAAAGATTACGGTATGCTCAGGCCTTCGGGCGGGCAGGAACGTGGCTATCGTCGCGGGACAGAAAATATGCCCGCCGTCTTGGGCATGGCGGCGGCGCTGGAAGCCTGCGGCGATCCATACGTGGTGCCGGACGTACTCGAACCGCTCGACGCGCTGGCCGGGGCATGTCGCAATCTTGGCGGGATCTGGCTGTCCGACCGCCTTTCGGATCCCACACCGTTTGTCCGCGCCATCGCCATGCCGAAGATGAGCGCCACCGCGCAGGTGATGCGCTTCGACATGGCGGGGATTGCCGTGTCGCAAGGATCCGCCTGTTCCAGTGGCACCATGAAAACCAGCCGCATGCTCGAAGCGATGCAACTCGAACCGGAAATCGCCGCGAATACGATCCGCTTCTCGATCGGTTGGAACACGACCCGCGAAGAAGTGGAACGGTTCTGCGAGCTTTGGCTAGATCTGGCTGATGCCTAGTTCCTTCGGTCATCGCGAGGATCGGCCAGCGGTGCGACAATGCACGTGGCAGCGCCAGGCGCTGCTTTGCTCCGCCCGCGATAACTGTATGAGGGTAACGTGATCTACCTCGATTATCAGGCCACGACCCCGCTTGCGCCCGAAGCGCGCGATGCGATGCTGCGTTGGCTTGACGGGCCGGGCGGTACGGGGTTCGGCAATCCCCACAGCCCACACCGCATGGGGCGGCAGGCGAAAGCCGCGATCGAACTGGCGCGCGATCAGGTCGCCGCGCTGTTTCCGCCAGGCGGAAAGGTGATCTTCACCAGCGGCGCGACCGAGGCGTTGAACCTGGCGATCCGAGGGTCGGGGCAGGGGGGCACCGTATCCTTTTCTGCGATCGAACATTCTGCCGTTGGCGACACCGCGCAGGCAGTGGGCAAAAGCCATGTGCTCAATGTTGCGAAGGACGGGCAGTGCAACACCCGGCAGGACGTGCCCGACGATACGCGGCTGATCTGCGTGATGCAGGTGAATAACGAAATCGGAACCATCCAGCCGACCATCGAATGGCACCGCAAGGCGAAGGAATGCAACGCCCTGTTTCTGTGTGACGCGGTGCAGGCCTATGGCCGGATCGAGGTGACGGGGGCCGACATGATCGCCGTTTCGGCCCATAAGATCCACGGCCCCAAGGGCGTCGGCGCGCTGTGGGTGCGCGATGGGCTCGACCTGGTGGAGGTCCAGACCGGGGGTGGCCAGGAATTTGGCCTGCGCTCCGGCACCCTTTCCCCGGCCCTGATCGCGGGTATGGGAGCCGCCGCACAATGTGCCAAACAAGCGCGTGATGAGGACGCCGAACACGTCCGAACGCTGTGGAAGCGCGCGCGTGAGCTGTTCGCTGACTGGACGCTCAACGGCAGCGCCGAAGCCCGCTGGCACGGCAACCTCAACATCCGCCGCGACGGGCTGGATGTTGCCCGGCTGATGAGCGATGTGCGCGACGTGATGTTTTCCGCCGGTAGTGCCTGTGCCAGCGGCTCTGGCCGCCCGAGCCATGTGCTCAAGGCAATCGGATTGTCTGACCGGCAGGCCAAATCCTCGATCCGTCTCGGCTTCGGGCGCTACACCACACTCGATGAAATCGAGGAAGCGGCGGCCAGAATCAACAAGGGTGCGGAGGCTCAGGGATTGTGAAAGTCGAATTCGTCACAGCAAAAGGCGACATCGTCGGCGCAGAGGCCGAACCGGGCGACAATCTGCTGCGCGTGGCGCAGGCAGCGGGGTTGCCGCTGGAGGGGACCTGCGAAGGGCAGATGGCCTGTTCCACCTGCCACGTCATCGTCGCGCCCGAATGGTTCGACCGCTTGGAAGAGGCGAGCGAGGAGGAAGAGGATATGCTCGATCTCGCCGCAGGAGTCGCGCGCACCAGCCGCCTGTCGTGCCAGATCGAACTGACGGCGGCCATGGATGGCCTGACGGTAACGGTTCCTGCGGAAAGCCATGACATGCGGCGGTGAACGCCCGTCCCCTGTCGATCGACCTTTGTCGATTGGTCTTTGCCCCGGCGCTTCTCGCATGTAGCGATAGAGTACTTATACGCCGGGACTTTGGAGGGATTGTCATGCGTTTCCAGAATACATTGCTGCTTGCCGCGGCACCGATCGCGCTGTTCGGGGTGGCCGCACCTGCCATGGCGCAGACTGCCACGAGCGACACGGCCGAGGCGGCTGCCTCCGACCAGAGCGCCAAATTGCGTGCTTGGTTCGACGAGAAATACGAAGAACAGGTGATGGACAGCCCATTGGCGCTGACTTCGCTGGGCAGGAAGGAACGCTATGGCGAACTCGACGATTTCTCGCTCGCCGATCAGGCCCGGAAGCTTGCCTGGAAAAAAGCGACTGTCGAGGAGATGGAGCGCACCTTCGATTACGACAGCCTGAGCGCTGCCGACAAGCTGTCCTACGACCTGTGGAAATACGAATACGAACAGGGTGTCGAAGCCACGAAGTGGCAGGACAACGACTATGTCTTTACCCAGATGCATGGCGCGCACACCTGGCTGCCAACCTTGCTGATTTCGCAGCATCGCGTGGATACGGCGCAGGACATGCGCGATTACATCTCGCGCGTTTCGGAAATCGGTCGCGCTCTGGGGCAACTGGTCGATATCGCGGAACCGCGTGCTGCCGCGGGCGTGCGTCCGCCCTATTTCGCTTATGACTTTGTCATCGATGAATCGAAGAAGCTGATTTCAGGCGCGCCGTTCGATGGCAGCGAAGACAATGCGCTGTGGCAGGACGGGAAGAAAAAGATCGCCGCTCTGGTCGAGGCGGGCACCATCACCGCTGCCGAAGGCGAGACGATGCAGACCGAGCTGGAGGCTGCGCTGAAGGGCGGGTACAAAGCCGGGTATGACCGGTTGATCGCCTTCATGACCGCGGACCGTCCTAACGCCCCCGAAATTGGTGTCGGCGTCGGCAATCTTGCCAATGGCGCAGGCTATTACGCCCATCGTCTGGCCAGCAGCACCACTACCGATCTGACCCCCGAACAGGTCCATCAGATCGGACTGGACGATGTGAAGCGCATTCACGCCGAAATGGAAGCGATCAAGGACAAGGTCGGTTTCGACGGCGATCTGCAGGCCTTCTTCGTCCATATCAAGGAAGACAAGGACAACTATTTCCCGCAGGGCGACGAAGGCGCGCAGATGTATATCGACGCGGCAACGGCGGCGCTGGACAATATCGAATCCAAGCTGCCGCAGTATTTCGGTCTGCTGCCCAAGGCAGGCCTGGAGGTGCGGCGGGTGGAGCCGTTTCGTGAACAGGACGGCGGCGCGCAGCATTACAGTGCCGGCACGCCGGACGGATCACGGCCTGGGATCTATTACGCGCATCTTTCGGATATGAGCGCGATGCCGAAGAACATGCTGGAAGTGATCGCTTATCACGAAGGCTTGCCAGGGCATCACATGCAGATTTCGATCGCGCAGGAATTGACCGGTGTGCCGAAATTCCAGACCCAGCAGTTTTACGGCGCCTATACCGAAGGCTGGGGCCTTTATTCGGAACGTTTCGCCAAGGAAATTCCTGGCACGTATGAGGACCCTTATTCCGATTTCGGGCGGCTAAGTTCGGAACTGTGGCGCGCGATCCGGCTGGTGGTTGACACCGGGCTGCATTCGAAGGGCTGGACCGAAGATCAGGCGATCACCTATTTCACCGAGAATTCGCCCCAGAACGCAGAGACGATCCGCAACGAGGTGCGGCGCTACCTCGTCATGCCTGGCCAGGCGACCAGTTATAAGATCGGGATGAACAAGATCCTCGACCTGCGCGCCAAGGCGGAAACCGAACTTGGCGACAAATTCGACATTCGCGGCTTCCACGATGTCGTGCTGGGCGACGGAGCGCTGCCGCTCTCCCTGCTCGAACGCCGCGTGGATGCATGGATCGCAGAACGCAAAGCCGGATAAACCTTTCGCTCCCCCGGGCCACTTGCTTGGGGGAGCATCAAGATTACGCAGAATTACGGGGGCGTGACATTCACCCCATCGGGGCTAAAGTCTTCGGATGAAATGTCGTCCCATTCTCGCAGGAGTTGCCCTGTTCTGGGCTACTCAGGTTCAAGCCCAGAGCGATGGGCAGGAAATCGTGGTGGAGGGCAGCCGCGAAAAACCGCCAAGCGTAACTCAGTCTGTCCGCGCCATTACGGAAGCCCAGGATGGCAATATGGCAAGGTTCGAGAGCCCTGTCTGCCCAGCCGTTGCCGACTTGCCGGCCAATTTCGGCCCGGTTGTCGTCGACCTGATGCGCAAAGCGGTTGCCGAGGCGGATGTCGACCTCGCCCCTGAAGATTGTGCGCCCAATCTGACATTGATTGTGACCGATGACGGGCGCGCGCTCGTTGCTGGATTGGCCAAGGCGGACGGAAGGCTTTTCCGTACCCTGTCCACGCAGGATATGGGTAGACTCAGGGAAAATCCTGGCCCCGTCTGGGCGTGGCATGTCACCCAAATCAAGCGCGCCGATGGTGGCTCGGTCACCCAAGAGGATGGTACGGGCTCAGGTGTGATGGTCAGAGGGGCTGTCATGTCGAGGCTGAGTTCGTCTGTCAGACAAGAAATCAGTGGCGGTTTCGTGGTGCTCGACCTGGACGCTATCGACGGCTTTACCCTCAAGCAGATTGCCCATTTTGCGGTGATGCGCGGGCTTGCGCCAACCCGTGAGGCGCAAAACGGCAAGTTTGGGTTCGAGAGTATTCTCAATCTTTTCGGCGGCGGCCAGGTGACCGATGGTCTCACCTCATTCGATCGCGAATACCTCGCTTCGGTTTACCGTGGCGGCAATGGTTTCACCTATTCTCAAAAAACCCGGCAGGTTGCACGAGATGTCGCCCGGAACGAGCCAAACGCTGCCGATCCCGCAGCTGTGCAAGATGGCGAGGAGTAAATAGTCGTCGATAGTCCGTCGGTTTGGGAAGAACTAGGCGGGCGGGGTTGAGGCTCGACAGACGGTAAGGCTGATTTTCGATCATCTTCACCTTGTCTCCCCACCGATAGAAAGGCTTTCCGCTATTCTCCCGGTGCTGCGGGTTCCGTCTCAGCTTGCCTGTTTATGCGGTCGATGCGGAGGGCCTGGCGGAGGCGCCGCCAGGCAAAGATACCGGCCCAGACCAGCAGCGCCAGCGGGACGAGCACAACTGTAAGGATGATCAAGACGCTGATCATTGTTCCCAGAATGCCGCCAAGCGAGTTCCATGTATTGCGGATGGGATCGGCAAAGCTGCCCGTGGCCGGTGTGCCGCTTTCGTAGCTGACGCTCATCGTGGAATAGGCGACCCGGCCCCGCATTTCCGCAAGCCAGCTGGTTGCCTGATCTATCTCTTCGTTGACCTGAGCAACACCGCGTTCGGCAGCCACGAGTTCCGCCACTGTGCCGTTGCGGCTGCGCAGCACCTCCATCAGCCGGTCGCGTAACAGAGTGCGGGCGCGCAGTCGGGCTTCGGTGTCCACGATGCCCTTGGACAGATCTTCACCCTCAATCGAGGAGGAAACGAGTTTGCCATCGACCTTGTCCCCGGCAGTGGCGAGTTCTTTGCCGAAGTTGCGGGCATCGCCTGCGCGGACTGCCAGGGTCAGGCTGCCATAGGCATAATCGCCTTCACTTTCGCCTTGGTCCATGGAGATGACCCGGCAGATGTCTGCACCTTTGGCTTCGCACAGGTCGGCGTGGCGTTCCTGCAAAGGACGGATGGCCTGTGATGGCACGCGAAAGCCATAGGCATAGCGATAGGCGATCTGAGGCATCCCGACCGGGATTTCTCCAGTTGGGGGAACGGTTACTTCGCCGCTGTCCGCTTGCCCCGACACAGGTGCCGGAGGTGGCGGCACCGGTGCCTCTTGCACATCCATAGAGGTTACACGTTCGACCGTTTCGGTTTCTGCGCCACTGCATCCGGAAAGGGCAAAAGCAGTGGTCGCACCCAGCAACAGAACTGTCCTCATTTTCACTCTCCCTTTACCCAGTCCCACTTGGCCATCTTTTAGCCACAATTACGGCACAACTGGAAACACAATTATAGGCATGTTATGATATTACGTATGACTTGGTGAAACTACAGTCAAAAGATATAAAAAAAGCCCCGCCGCATCGCTGCGGCGGGGCCCTCGCTGCAACTGAGATATTGGCGTTCAGGCGGCTTCGAGTTCACTGTGGTCGGCGGATTCGCCGAGAATATCGATCAGCGCTTTGCTGAAGGCGGGAATATCGTCCGGATTGCGGCTGGTGATGATATTGCCGTCCTGCGCGACTTCCTGGTCCACCACATTGGCACCTGCATTGGTGAGGTCGGTGCGGATCGAAGGCCAGCCGGTGACGGTCTTCCCGTCGATCAGCCCCCCTTCTGCCAGCAGCCATGGCGCATGGCAAATCGCGGCAACCGGTTTGCCCGCCATGCCGAATTCACGCACGATCGCAATGGCACGCTCGTTCATGCGTAGGATGTCAGGGTTCATCTGGCCGCCGGGAAGCAGCAGGGCGTCATAGCCTTCGCAATTGGCGATGCTGTCGACAGTTTTGTCGACCTTGACTGCATCGCCCCAGTCCTTGTCTTTCCAGCCGCGGATCATACCGTCTTCCAGGCTGACGATTTCGGTTTCGATGCCAGCTTTTTCGAGGTTTTCCTTGGGCTTTTCCAGTTCGGATTGTTCGAAGCCGTCGGTGGCGAGAATCATTACGCGCTTGGTCATGGGAACTCCTAGATTCGATGTTACCCATGCAATGCGTGGGGAAAGGGCAATGTTCCGCGCTTCTAGGCAGGACGTGGCGGTGGTAGGGCGGATGTCATGGCCGCCAAAGACACCACCATCGACAACGACAAAGACCCGTTCGACGCCATCGTCGACGCCCCTTTCGACAGCGCCCTGTCGGAACGGTATCTCGTCTATGCGCTGAGCACGATCACGGCGCGATCGCTGCCCGATCTGCGCGACGGGTTGAAGCCGGTCCATCGTCGCCTGCTGTGGGCGATGCGGCAGTTGAAACTGGATCCGTCCAGCGCGTTCAAGAAATCCGCCCGCGTGGTGGGCGATGTGATCGGCAAGTATCATCCCCATGGCGATGCCAGTGTCTATGATGCTATGGTCCGCCTGGCCCAGGATTTCGCGCTGCGCTATCCGCTGGTCGAAGGTCAGGGGAATTTCGGCAATATCGATGGCGATAACGCCGCCGCCTATCGCTACACCGAAGCGCGTCTGACGAAGACCGCGCTGCGCCTGATGGAAGGGTTGGACGAGGGCACGGTCGATTTCGTCCCGACCTACAATGGCGAAGAGCAGGAGCCGGAAATCTTCCCCGGGCTGTTCCCCAACCTGCTGGCCAATGGAGCCAGCGGGATTGCGGTGGGCATGGCCACCAACATTCCCAGCCACAATGTGGCCGAAATCGTCGATGCGACGCTGGAAGTGATCGACAATCCGCATGTGGAACATGCGCGGCTGATGGAACTGTTCAAGGGGCCGGACTTCGCCACCGGCGGCATCGTGGCCGAAAGCGCCGAGGTGGTGGCTGCAGCTTACGAAACCGGGCGCGGCAGTTTCCGTGTTCGCGGCCGCTTTCACGCGGTCGAAGCGGCGAGTGCGGAGGATCGCGAGGCGGGTATCGAACGACTTGGCGGCGGGCAGTGGCAGCTCGTCATCAGCGAAATCCCCTATCAGGTGCCCAAGGGCAAGCTGATCGAACAGATCGCGCAGGCCATTGCCGATCGCAAGCTGCCGATCCTGGAGGACGTGCGCGACGAAAGCGATGAACAGATCCGCATCGTGCTGGTGCCGCGCAGCCGCAATGTCGATCCCGAACTGCTCAAGGAAAGCCTGTACAAGCTGACCGATCTGGAAACCCGCTTCGGGCTCAACCTCAATGTGCTCGACGCCAGCCGCACGCCGATGGTGATGGGGCTGAAGGAATTGCTGACCAATTGGGTCGCCAGCCAGATCGACATTCTGCAGCGACGCAGCCAGCATCGGCTGGACCAGATCGCGCGGCGGCTGGAACTGGTCGAAGGCTATATCATCGCCTTCCTCAATCTCGACCGGGTGATCGAAATCATCCGGTACGAGGATGAACCCAAGGCAGTGATGATGGCGGAATTCAGCCTGACCGACAGGCAGACGGAAGCGATCCTCAACATGCGCCTGCGCAGCCTGCGCAAGCTCGAAGAAATGCAGCTGCGCCAGGAACAGGACGATCTGCTCAAGGAACAGGACGAGCTGGAAAAACTGCTCGGCAGCCCCGCGCGCCAGCGTACCCGGCTCAAGCGCGATCTCAATGCGCTGCGCAAGGAATATGGCGAGGATACCGCGCTTGGCGCACGCCGCACCACCATTCAGGAAGCCGCGCCCACGGTCGAATTCAGCATGGATGCGATGATCGAGAAGGAACCGGTCACCGTGATCCTGTCGCAGAAAGGCTGGATCCGCGGGGCCAAGGGGCATCTGCCGCTGGATCAGGATTTCAAATATAAGGAAGGCGATGGCCCGGCTTTCGTCATCCACGCGCAGACTACCGACAAGCTGCTGCTGGCGACGGACAAGGGCCGGTTCTTCACATTGGGGGCGGACAAGCTGCCCGGCGCGCGGGGATTTGGCGAGCCGGTTCGCAACACGCTCGACATCGATGCCAATGCCCAGCTTGTGGCGTTGATCGTCCACAGGCCGAAACAGCGCCTGCTGCTGGCGGCGGATACAGGCAAGGGCTTTGGCGCCACGACCGACGATCTCCTCGCCGAAACCCGCAAGGGACGGCAGGTCGTCAATCTGAAAGGCGATGCGAAGCTGATCGTGGCCCGGCCCATCGAACAAGGGCATGACCATGTCGCCTGCGTGGGCGACAATCGCAAACTGGTGGTCTTCAATCTGGAAGAACTGCCCGAACTCGCGCGGGGGCAGGGCGTGACCCTGCAGCGCTATCGCGACGGCGGGATGTCCGATGCAACCACGTTCACTCTGGCAGACGGCCTGAGCTGGACGATGGGCGGCAAGGAAGGCCGCACCCGTACGGAAGGCGAAATGTGGCAGTGGAAGGTCGCCCGCGGTGGGGCGGGACGGATGCCGCCACAGGGCTTCCCGCGCGACAACAAGTTCACCTGATCAACCGGCCATGCGGCGGTATCGTGACCGGTGCCGCGCACAGGTCGGTGAATAGGAAAGGGGCCGGGAGTGCTGTAACACTCCCGGCCCCCTTGCGGCGCGAGAACGAGCCACCGAAGCCTATGTGATTATTCCGCTGTCGCGCCGGCAGATGCGGCCATGGCGGCATCGATCTGCGCATTGGTGAGCAGGGCCATCAGCGCGCCGGTCGGGCTGGCGGCGAAATGTTCGCGCAACAGCGTAACCTTCTTGGTTTCGTCACCACCGCGGGCAATAATGACATTGTCGCCATTGATTTCCAGAACGGTGCCGAGCGGCGCGTTCTTGGCAGTCACGGCATTGGCACCCACGACGAGGGCGGCGTCACGCTTGGCGATTGCTTCCTGATGGGCTGCCTGCAGCATGCTGACGATCTGCGCTTTGGTCGCGTTGAGCGAAGTGCCCTTTTCACCGGTGCCGAATGCATTGGCCGGAACCGGAGCCTTCATATCGTCGACGACGAGAATGACGGTATCGCCCTGGACAGCTTCGATCGTGCCGATTTCATTTCCGTCATTGCCATAGACAGTCGCGCCAGCGGCAACGGAAGCGGTGGCTTCCTGCGCGACGGCAACGCCCGGGGCGACAGCGGCAGTGGTGGTAAGGGCGACGGCGGCAAGAGCCAGCTTCGCGATTTTCATATGCAACTCCAAAACTAGGTATTCGAGGTTCGCGGCTCCCCCACACGCGACACGCGCATTCGAGCCGAACAAAATGGAAAGAGCGGGCGAGAGTGGTAGTCCGCGCCACCCGCAAGTCCCCCGAAGGGAGAACGGGCACTCTATTTCACGGATTGCTTTTTTCTGCAACCGCGAGGGACTTATGCTGCATTGCACCTTAAGCAAGGCTGAAGGTTGCTACAGGTGGAGGTTCAGAGAGCTGCGAGTTCTTCGTCGAGCAGTTCTTCGACTCTTTCGCGGGGCGGGAATTGTTCTTCCACCCAGCGATTTTCGATGCGCTGCAATATCCGTGCGACTTCGGGGCCCCGGCCGACGCCGCGCGCCACGATCTCCCCCCCTTTGAGCGGAAACCGGGGCGCTTCCCACCCCACGATCGGTGCGGGATCACCGCCGGCGATAAGCAGCCGGTCGATGGCGCAGTCCGTGCCCACCCCATAGGCCAGCCCACGCGGATGCTCGCCATCGCGCGGATCGCGTCTGGCTACACACATCAGCCTTTCACGCTGGCTGCGGGACAGGCGCAGGCGCGCCGAAACCGCTTCCGCAACCGGTGAAACGGCCGGGAGGAGTGCGGCCATCCGCCGCATGGCATCGGGTTCGATACCGGCAGATGTTTCCGCCTCGATCAGGCGGGCAAGCTGATCCGTCTCGCGCCTGCCGCATTCGGGAAGGACTTCCTGCAAGACGCCAAGCTCGCGCATTTTCGCGATCGTGGCAGAAGGATCGGGCAGCACCAGCAGGTTCTGCAATTCCCAGCCCACCCGTTCGCGGCTGAGACCTTTCAACGTCGGCGCAAGGGTGCTGCAGGCGCCAGTGGCCTGTTCGTCCCAGGAATCCCCGAAGCGGGTGGCGAAACGGAAATATCGCAGGATCCGCAGGTGATCTTCCTGAATGCGCGTTTCGGCATCGCCGATGAAGCGCACGCGTCTGGCGGCCAGATCGTCGAGCCCGCCGAAATAGTCGGAAATTTCCAGCGTGGCGGGGTGGGCATAGAGCGCGTTGATGGTGAAATCGCGCCGCGCGGCATCGTCTTTCCAGGCTTGAGAAAAGGCGATTGTGGCACGCCTGCCGTCGGTCGCCACATCGCGCCGCAGCGTGGTAATCTCGACATTGCCGTCATCGAAGATTGCCGTGACGGTGCCGTGGTCGATGCCGGTTGGAACCGTGCGGATCCCGGCATCCTTGCACAGATCGATGACCATGGCGGGCAAATGGCGCGTGGCCGCATCGATATCGTGCGCCGGATAGTCCAGCAGTGTATCGCGCACACAGCCGCCGACCCAGCGGATGTCTTCTGCGCCGAGGGCGGCGACCAGTTTCGCCAGGCTCGCGCGCTGCGTCCATTCGGCCTTGGGCAAAAGGTCGCTCATTCGCCCAATCCCAGCCAGGCGATGCGGCGCGACAGATTCCAGCAGATGGCGGCGGTCACGCCCCAGATCCTGTAGCCGTCATGGTTCATTTCGAGATATTCGCGCTGCGCGCCTTTCCAGAACACCGAATTGCGGTTCCATTGCGATGCATCCATCAGCTTGTCGAGCGGGCATTCGAACCAGCTGTCGACCTCGCGCGGGTCGGGGCGGATGGGCAGACCGTCCGGCACTGTGGCAAGCACGGGGGTAATGTCGAAGCCCGTGCCTGTCTGATAGCGGTCGGTGGTGCCGATCAGGCGCACCTGCCCGGTGTCGATATGCAATTCTTCCCACGCTTCGCGCAGGGCCGCCTCCACCGCGCTTTCACCCCGTTCGAGTTTGCCGCCGGGGAAAGCGACCTGTCCCGGATGGTCGCGCATGGTGCGGGGGCGCTGCGTCAGGATGACCGTCGGATCGGGTCGCTCCGTCACCGCAATCAGGACGGCGGCGTCGGCTGTGCGGTCGAGATCGGCGAAGCGGCTGTCCGACATGAGTTCGCCCACGTCGCGCGCATGGCCCTGTTCGAACAATTGGGTGAGGCGATCGAAGATCTCGGTCATGCAGGCAGGAGCGAGAAGGTCTCGCCGCCGCTCGTCACCAGCCAGTCGTCGCCATGGTCGAGCGCGATGCGGGCGAGCTGTTCATAGGTCGAGCGGTTCAGCCGCGCCTCGCAGCCACGCCGCACATGAACATACAGCGCGGGGCTTTCGGGATCGCCTGCCGCACGGATCGGATGGTCCGGCCCGGCCACCACCAGTTCGTCCGTATTCAGGCGGAAGGCCAGATCGCCTTCTGTTTCGCTGACATCGGTGGCGATGAAGCAGGCATCCTCCACCTCTATCGACAGTTTCTGATAAGGGACGACCAGCCAGTAAGTCCCGTCCTCTTCGCGGTTCAGCAGCCCCGCGAAGGCGCGCACCATGCCCGGGCGCTTGATCGGCGATCCTTCATGATACCACGTCCCGTCGGCGGCGATGCGCATGTGACTGTCATCGACATTGTCGGGCGACCATTGTTCCACCGGCGGCAGCTTTCGCTCCGCAACCGCTTTGGCGATCTGGGCCAGCGACATTCCGGCAAGTTCTGGGGGTGGGGTATAGGGCATCGTGTTACAGCCGATGCCAGATAGTGATTATTTCGCCAAGTTCCACGGGCCGAGCATCCCTTCGGCAGGCAGGATGGCGGGATTGCCGCTCCGCGCCAGCAGGCGGTGCTGTTCGAACGGGCCGGGGCAGTGCCAGCCGCCCGTGTGGTCGGCGGTGAACTGCCAGCGATCGTAATAGTCGGGATCGCCGATCATCACCTGGGGCAGGGGGGCAGCACCGTCGTCGAACCCGGCATCGATCGCGCCGAGGCTGGCGGCCATCAACGCCTTGCCGAACCCTTCGCCCTGTCGGCCGGGCATGACCGCCACCGGGCCGACCATGATCATCGGATGCGCGCGGCCCTGCGGGTCGGTCAGCGCCACCGGCCAGAGCTGGATCGTACCGGCAAGATAATCCCCATCGTCCAGCGCGGCGAAGCTCAGGGCGTCGAGCCATTGCGTCCCCTCGCGGATGCGATAGGCGGTGCGCGCGTGGCGGCCTTCGCCGAAAGCGGCATCGAGCAGGTCTTCGACCAGCTGCGGGTCGATTGCGGAAAGGGGCACGAGCGTCGCCATAAGGGCGCGCCGATTACGGCGCGTCGCGGGCCAAGTCGATCAAATTCGCCTTAGCCCGGTGTAAGTTTCAACAGTCGGCCGCCTTCCTTGTCCTCCAGCACCCAGATCGCGCCATCACGGCCCTGTACGATGGCGCGCAGCCGCTTTTCGAACGGGATGCGCTGCGTCTCGCGCGCGGTTTCGCCATCCGTCTCGACCACCACCAGGCCGGAAGGCTTCATCGCGGCAATCACCGCGGCCCCCTTCCAGTCGGCAAACAGATCGCCGGAATAGAAGATGTAATCCCCCGGCGCGATGACCGGGGTCCAGTTGACCGCCGGTTTCACGAACCGGTCGCTGGTCGAATTGTCGGGAATCGGCTTGCCATCGTAATGATCGCCGCCGGACACTTCGGGCCAACCGTAATTGGCCCCGGCTTTCACCAGATTCAGCTCGTCGCCCCCGGCGGGGCCATGTTCGAGATCCCACAGCCGCCCCTGCGCATCGAACTGGAGCCCAAGGATATTGCGGTGCCCCCACGACCATAGCTGCGCGCTGATGCCGCCTTCGCTCGCCAGCGGGTTGCCTGCCGCGGGCGATCCGTCGAGATTGAGGCGGACGATCGAACCCAGATTGTTCGATGTGTCTTGCGCCGGCTCCATCTTCTGCCGGTCGCCGCTGGCGATGAAGAGATATTTCTCGTCCGGGCTGAACGCGATGCGGTGCGAATAATGGCCGCGCCCGGTGACCTTGGGCGCCTGCCGCCAGATCACCTTCAGCCCTTCGATCGTGCAGGCATCGGCCTGCTGGCACACCATGGTGCCGCGGCCCACCACGGCCCCGCGCGTGTCGCCATCGCCGGCTTCGGCCCAGCTGAGATAGATGGTCCGGCGTTCCAGCCCGGCGGCGGCTTCCGAGGGCAGGAAAGCGATATCGCCAAGCCCGCCCTGGCCGCCATAATCGACCTGCGGCGCGCCGGTTACGCTGCCGCGCTTTCTGGTGGTGGTATCGACGAACTGGATCGTGCCGCCCTTTTCGGTAATGAACAGGACATCCGTCCCCGGCGCAAAGGCCGCGGCCCAGGGTTCGTCGAAGCTGCCATAGTCCTGCGAATTCAGATCGCGCCCGCTGGATACGGAAACGGTTTCCGACGGGGCGGGTGTGGACTGGGTCTGGGCGCTATCCCCGGAAGCGGCATTGCCGCAACTTGCGAGCAGGGCCAGCGGCGATAGGGTGACGGCAAGGACGAACTGGCGCATGTTTCATTCAACTCCCGATGGCGGCCTTGGGGCTGCCCCGCTCATCGTCGGTGTGGACGAGGCGGGCCGTGGGCCTCTGGCCGGTCCGGTAGTGGCGGCCGCAGTGATATTGTGCAACCCGGCACCCCCGGGTCTCGATGATTCCAAAAAGCTTTCGGCCAAGCGCCGTTCCCTGCTGGAGCCGCAAATCCTTTCGCAATGCGCCTGGGGGCTGGCCGTGGTCGAGCCGGAAGAGATCGACCGGATCAACATCTTCCAGGCGACCATGCTGGCAATGACGCTGGCCGTGTCCCGGCTGGTCGATGCGCTGGGGCAGGAGCCCGAGGCAGTGCTGATCGACGGCAACATGACGCCGCATGGCCGCCAGCCCGACTGGCGCTGGGCCGATGCCCGGCCGATCGTGGGCGGTGACGGCAAGGAACAGTGCATCGGCGCCGCCAGCATCCTGGCCAAGGAATATCGCGACCGGTTGATGCGCGAAGCGGCGAAGGCGCACCCTCATTACGGCTGGGAACGCAATGCGGGATACGGCACGGCGGAACATATGGAGGCGCTGCGCATCCATGGCCCCACGCCGCTGCATCGCCGCAGCTTCGCGCCGGTATCGCAAATGGCCCTGCTGTGATCTCTGCAGTATCGGGGCCGATTGAGTCCTGAGCGCCACACCCCTCCATATTGAGTCCGCAGATTCTGCGTGGACTCAATATGTTGTGACGGACACCTTCTGTTCTCTCTACCATTGCTGCCACCACCATTCGCAGCGCGGCGTTTTCAGACTTGACGCGGAGTCCGCTTGGACTCACCCTGTGGATAACTGAGGACAGGGACATACGTTATGGGGGTCATCGAGACCACGAGAAGTCGCGCGCAAGCGACTGTAAAAATTGCCGAAACACCGAAGGAATTGCTGCCGCTCGGCCGCATTCTCGATGGTGACTGCGTGGAAGCGATGCGGTCGCTGCCCGATGCGTCGGTGGATCTTGTCTTCGCCGATCCGCCATACAACCTCCAGCTGGGAGGCGATCTGAACCGGCCCGATGGCAGCCATGTCGATGCGGTGACCGATCACTGGGACCAGTTCGACAGCTTCAAGATCTATGACGATTTCACCCGCGAATGGCTGACCGAAGCCAAGCGCGTGCTCAAGCCCGACGGGGCGCTGTGGGTCATCGGCAGCTATCACAACATCTACCGCGTCGGCGCGATCCTGCAGGATCTGGGGTTCTGGATCCTCAACGACATCGTCTGGCGCAAGTCCAACCCCATGCCCAATTTCAAGGGCACCCGGTTCACCAATGCGCATGAAACGCTGCTGTGGTGCAGTCAGGGCGAAAAGGCCAAATATCACTTCAACTACCGCGCGATGAAGACGCTGAACGACGAACTACAGATGCGCAGCGACTGGGTCCTGCCGATCTGCAACGGCGCGGAACGGCTGAAGGAAGGCGGGCACAAGGTCCACCCGACACAGAAGCCCGAAGCCCTGCTCTACCGTGTCCTGCTGTCCACGACCGAGCGCGGGGACGTGGTGCTCGACCCGTTCTTCGGCACCGGCACCACCGGCGCGGTGGCCAAGCGGCTTGGGCGCGAATGGATCGGCTGCGAACGCGAAGGCAATTATCGCGATGCGGCCCTGAAGCGCATCGAAAAGGAACTCCCGCTCGACGAAAGCGCGCTGACCACCATGCAGAGCGCGAAAGCCGCGCCCAAGGTGGCCTTCGGTGCGCTGGTGGAAAACGGCTTCATCAAGCCCGGCACGCAGGTGTTCGACAAGAAACGCCGCTGGATCGCCACGGTCCGTGCCGACGGTTCGCTGGCATATGAAAAGCAGACCGGCAGCATCCACGGCCTCGGCAAGGATCTGCAGGGCGCCCCAAGCTGCAATGGCTGGACCTTCTGGCATTACGAAAACGCCGGCGAAGTAAAACCCATCGACGCCGCGCGGCAGCTATATTTTCTGGCGGTGGAGGATTGATCCACCATCCCCGAAGAACGAGCTGCGAGGCATAACGTTGTTCACGACGGCATATCGTATCGGGAGAACCAGTATTGCCGAGTTTCTGCGCGCGCCCAGATAAAGATACAGGAGCGCGCAGAAACTATAATTACTTTAGCACGATCGAATTCTGCTCGCGCAGGGCGCTTTCCGACCCTTTACTGAATCAAAGCCGCTGTAGTTCCGATCATCGCTGTCGTTTCCTGGCTGCGGGCACTCGACACCCATAGTTAAAGCATCGAAACATTCGCCAGAGGTTCGATATCCCAGCTCTATGTAACCACCGTTTGTGCACATGGCGATAGCACGCTGACAGATAGGCCCGGTTGGGATTGTGTCTTGAGCTGACGCTGGCAAGGCAAATGTCAGTGCGCATGCACCAAAAGCTGCAATATAATTTTTCATGATAACCCCTTTAAATTACTATTTTTTTACTTATATATACAATATAAGAATTTCATGCTGATTTATATTGTCTTCAGCCTCAATTCGTATTTTTACCTAGGCTCAAGACCTATTAAATTGCTTGCGAGGAGCCGGATTGATTGATTCACTGGTGGCGCGAGGAGGCGCTGCCATGAGTGATTTGATTTGGTTGTCGGAGGCGCAGATGCGCCGGATCGAGCCA
>JAEWZX010000030.1 GCA_023394965.1 Pseudomonadota bacterium
CCCCCCCCCCCCCCCCCCCCCCCCCGCGGGGGGGGGGGGCGGGGGGGGGGCCCCGCGACGGCAGTGGCTCCGCGCCCACCCCTAACCCCTCCCGCGAGCGGGAGGGGAACCTGGCGGACATGGCCGAACAGGCCGCGCGTCTCGCCAAGGCCGATCTCGTCACCGAAATGGTCGGCGAGTTTCCCGAATTGCAGGGCTTGATGGGCGGCTATTACGCCAGCGCCGAGGGCCTGCCCGATGCGGTCGCCGACGCGATCCGCGATCACTACAAGCCGGTCGGGCAGGGTGACGAAGTGCCGATTGCGCCGGTGACGGTGGCGGTCAGCTTGGCGGACAAACTGGATACTCTGTTTGGCTTTTTTCGCTATGGAATGCTTCCAACCGGATCGAAGGATCCGTTTGCGCTGCGGCGAGCAGCGGTCGCTTCAACTTCAATCATCCTCACCAATCGCCTGCGTGTCGCCCTATTTGATTCTTTCCTCCAAGTAGGATTCGAGTTCTTCGATCAAGAAAAGTCATCGTCGGCAAGTTTGACTGACGCAGCCCTGCGGCACGGCCTCGAAAAAGCGCTCGGACGGTACCCTACTGAAGACGAGGTCTTGGAAGCCATCAAGGGCGATGGGCTTCAAAAAGAGACAGACCGTATCGTTGAGGAGCACACGAAGACGATCAACCTTCTCCTAGACTTCTTCGCCGATCGCCTCAAAGTCCAGCAGCGCGAGGCGGGCGTCCGGCACGATCTCATCGACGCGGTCTTCGCCCTCGGCGGGGAAGACGATCTCGTCCGCCTGCTCGCCCGAGTAAAGGCCCTTCAGTCCTTCATGGACAGTGAAGACGGCGCCAATCTCCTCGCCGGCTACAAGCGCGCGGCCAATATCCTCAAGAAGGAAGACTGGCACGGCGTGGAAGGTGAAATCGCCCGCACTGGCGAGGAAGACCCGCTCAGCCAGGTCGACGATCCGGACATGAAGGCGGTGATCGATGCAAAGATGGCCGATCGCCACGCGAAAGAGCTTTCCTACACGCCCGAACCTGCGGAAAAGGCGCTGATGGACGCTCTGGCACATTCCGAACCCGCAGCAGCACAGGCGATCGAGGCGGAAGATTTCTCCGGCGCGATGGCGGCGCTGGCTTCCCTGCGCGCCCCCATCGATCGTTTCTTCGATGAAGTGACGGTAAATGCGGATGAAGAAAACAAGCGTGCACATCGGCTCGACCTGCTTGCGGCGTTCCGTGCTGCGGTGCACAAAGTGGCGGACTTCTCTCGCATTGAGGGATGAGTTTTTCTTCTATTGGACTGTGTAACACCCGGTCCATGTTTCAGACTTACAGGCAGTAATATGAACGAAACAGTCTTCACCTTCGGCGGAAACGCTCCGCATTCGAATGCACGCCAGAAGGACAAGACAGTGGCGGGCGGCAAGGGTGCCAATCTGGCTGAAATGGCCAGCATCGGCTTGCCGGTGCCACCCGGTTTCACCATCGCGACCGAAGAATGCCTGAAATATCTCGCGGGCGGATCCGACTTTTCTGAAAAGCTGCGGGCCGATGTCGCCAGCGCTCTCCGCCATGTGGAAGAAACGGTCGGCAAGGGTTTCGGCGATGCCGCCGATCCGCTGCTGGTCTCGGTCCGCTCGGGCGCGGCGATTTCCATGCCGGGCATGATGGACACGGTCCTCAACCTCGGCCTCAACGATGAAACGGTTCAGGGTCTTGCCACCACCTCCGGCGACGAACGCTTCGCCTGGGACAGCTACCGCCGCTTCATCCAGATGTATGGCGATGTCGTGCTGGGCGTCGATCACGGCCTGTTCGAAGAAGCGCTGGAAATCGCCAAGGAAGACAATGGCTATTACGCCGATACGGAGCTTTCCGCCGAAGAGTGGAAAACGCTGGTCGCGCAATACAAGGCCATTGTGGAAGAAGAACTGGGCGCGCCATTCCCGCAGGACCCTATAGAGCAGTTGTGGGGCGCAATCAGCGCCGTCTTCGACAGCTGGGATACCGAACGCGCCAAGGTTTATCGCCGCCTGAACGACATCCCGCACGATATGGGTACGGCGGTCAATGTGCAGGCGATGGTGTTCGGCAATATGGGCGATACCAGCGCCACCGGCGTTGCATTCACCCGCGATCCCTCCACCGGTGAAAAGGCCTATTACGGCGAATGGCTGGTCAATGCGCAGGGCGAAGATGTGGTCGCGGGTATCCGCACGCCGCAATATCTGACCAAAGCCCGGCGCGAGGCAGCCGGGGCCGACAAGCCGAGCATGGAAGAGGCGATGCCCGAAGCCTTCGCCGAACTGTCCCGCCTGTTCGACCTGCTGGAACGGCATTACACCGACATGCAGGACATCGAATTCACCGTACAGCAGGGCAAGCTGTGGTTGCTACAGACCCGCAGCGGCAAGCGCACGGCAAAGGCCGCGCTGAAAATGGCAGTCGATATGGTCGGTGAAGGGCTGATCGACGAGAAGACGGCCATCCTGCGCGTCGATCCCATGGCGCTCGACCAGCTGCTGCACCCGACACTCGATCCCGATGCCCCGCGCGACGTGCTGACGACAGGGCTGCCCGCTTCGCCCGGTGCGGCGAGCGGCAAGATCGTGCTGGATGCCGATACGGCGGAACTGTGGGCCAATCGCGGTGAAAAGGTCATCCTGGTCCGGATCGAAACATCGCCCGAAGATATTCACGGTATGCACGCCGCCACCGGCATCCTGACCGCCCGCGGCGGGATGACCAGTCACGCCGCCGTGGTGGCGCGTGGCATGGGCCGCCCTTGTGTATCGGGCGCGTCGCAAGTTTCGATAGGGCGTGAAGGACGCACATTAAGTATCGGTGACCGCGACCTTTCCGAAGGCGATGTCATCACAATCGATGGGGCGAACGGCCAGGTGATGGCGGGTGAGGTTGCGACCATAGAGCCAGAACTCGCCGGAGATTTCGGCACGCTTATGGAATGGGCGGACAAGCACCGCCGGATGAAGGTCCGCACCAATGCGGAAACCGAAACCGAATGCCGCATGGCACGCCAGTTCGGCGCGGAAGGCATCGGCCTGTGCCGCACCGAACACATGTTCTTCGATGCGGGCCGGATCAGCGCCGTCCGTGAGATGATCCTTGCCGAAAGCGAGGCGGGCAGGCGCGCTGCTCTCGACAAGCTGCTGCCCGAACAGCGCAGCGACTTCGTGACCATTTTCGAAGTCATGGCCGGTCTGCCGTGCACGATCCGTCTGCTCGATCCGCCGCTCCACGAATTCCTGCCACATGGTGACACCGAGTTCGAAGAACTGGCTGAAAGTACCGGTATTTCGGTAGACAAGCTGCGCCGCCGCGCGGGCGAGCTGCATGAATTCAACCCCATGCTGGGCCACCGCGGTTGCCGCCTCGGGATCACCTATCCGGAAATCTACGAGATGCAGGCGCGGGCGATCTTCGAAGCGGCCTGCCAGGTCGCCAGTGACAGCGGGGAGGCACCGGTTCCGGAAATCATGATCCCGCTGGTGGCGACCCGCCGGGAACTGGAACTGCTCAAGGACGTGGTCGACCGTGTGGCCGGCGAAGTCTTCGAAGCCACGGGCACCAAGGTCGATTATCTCGTCGGCACCATGATCGAACTGCCGCGCGCCGCGCTGATGGCAGGCGAAATCGCGGAAGTGGGCGAATTCTTCAGCTTCGGCACCAACGATCTGACGCAGACCACACTGGGCGTCAGCCGCGACGACGCAGGCCGCTTCCTCACGACCTATGTCGACAAGGGCATCTTCGCCCGCGATCCCTTCGTCAGTCTCGACGTCGACGGGGTCGGCCAGTTGGTCGAACTGGCGGCCGAACGGGGCCGGGCTTCGCGCGACGGGCTCAAGCTCGGCATCTGCGGTGAACATGGCGGCGATCCGGCCAGCATCGCTTTCTGCGAACGCACTGGTCTCGATTACGTCAGCGCCTCGCCCTATCGCGTGCCGATCGCGCGCCTGGCTGCTGCGCAGGCCAGCCTGCGCTAGTCTTTCCAGCCGGTTAGGGTCAGTATCTCGAAAATCTCGAGTACGCGACCCTTGCCGTTTGCTGCAGCTTTGAAGGCGTTCTCGGCCCTTTGCCTGGCGGCTTTGCCGAGTGGCGGCGGCACATTTGCAAGGGCGCTGCCCAAGCCCTGATCGCGCAGGTCCGATACGAGGCGGTCGAGCGCGCCGAACGACACGGTGAGGCTGCGGCTATCAACCACCTGCCGTTTGAACAGCGCACGTTGCAGCAGCGCCGATGCAGCCTGGTTGTCGACCAGTGGATGCATCCGCGGTGCGGGTCGATCCGGCTCGGCCGCAATCATCGCGCGGCGCAGGTTTGGCAGGCTTCCTGAGCCCAGAAAGCTGGCCATCATCAGCCCGCCTTCGGCCAGCGCGTTGCGGATATGAAGCAGGGCCCCGGGCAGATCGTTGACACGGTCGATGGAAGACAGGGTGACGATCAGATCGAAAGGGCCTTCATCGAGTGGCTGCTCCTCATCCAGCGACGCAGCGTCGTGTTCCGTCACCAGCGATCCGGCACCGCGCAGCGACAGCGCCAGCGTCCCGGTCCAGTCGCCTATCACCAGCACCCGCTTGGGCGACATCCGGATAAATTCGAGCCGGTCGAGAATATCCTCGACCATATCATCCATCACATAACGCGCCGCATCACGGTGTGCCTGCCTGATCCGCGCCCGTCGCAGGCCGGCAATGCGTCGTTCGCGGGAGAAAATGCGGGGGGGTGCAGAGGAAGCCATTGTCGGGAGCCCTGCCGCGCTTGCCAGGCGCGCGCAAGCGCGGCAGCAAGGGAAGGTGTCGACAAGCCATCTTCTTGCAAAAAGCTTCGCGCCGATACTGGATTTCATCTATCCGCCGCGCTGCCCGGCCTGCGGCAGCAGTGTCGGCGAACAAGGCGGACTGTGCAGCACATGCTGGACCGATCTGGTGATTCCGTCCGAACCGTGGTGTGCATCGTGCCAGCGACCGTTTGGCGAACGCGGGCCACTCGAAGGTGCGATTTGTGCCCCATGTCTTGCCGATCCCCCCAAACATGACGGCATCGCTGCCGCAACTTTGTACACTGACACATCGCGCAAGCTAGTGCTTGCCTTTAAGCATGGACGCCGGATCGCCTTGGCCCCGATGATGGCGAAACTCATCGTGGCCAGGCTACCGCAAACAGATGAGGGAAGATTGATAGTGCCAGTGCCGCTTCACCGCAGGAGGTTGTGGCAACGAGGCTATAATCAGGCAGCTTTGCTGAGCAGCGAATTAGCCAAGTTGAGCCATGGTACACTATGCGTCGACGCGCTGTTGAGGACGAAGTCTACACCAAGCCTTGCCGGGTTGGGCAAAAAGGCGCGGGCAAAGGCGCTTTCCGGTGCAGTGGCCACCAATCCCAAGCGTGCACAAGCTGTCGCGAGAGCGCATATTTTACTGGTGGACGATGTCTTGACCAGTGGGGCAACCACCAAGGCCTGTGTAACAGCATTGAAGAAAAGCGGCGCTAGGAGCGTAGTAATCGCATGTTTCTCGCGCGTGCTGGACGAGGCTCTTTGAACCTGGCGAGAGATGGAAACGCCCGGGATCTTGCGATCCCGGGCGCCACGTGACGAATATAACCGGACCTGCCTTTCGGCACCAGTGCAGCCCCCCAGCATGCACCTTGGGTCCATCCCTCATCGTTTCCGGATGCGCCGCGCATACCCTCATCGCGGCTGCGGATCCGTTAACCCCCTGAACCTGGGCGCTCTGTTGGCACCGCTGCTCCGGTGGGCAGGCCTCACTTGCCTGCTGAGACATTTCTTCCCGAAAAAGGGCAGAATTCAAACAGGCATCTGCAAGAGTGTGTGATTTTGGGTCGACTTTGTGGTTATCCTGCAACAAGCTTGCCGTAAGTGTACAATCGAAAGGGGGCGCGCCGTGTCTGAGCAAAACGAACGTGAGGCGGGGCGGATATTCATGCCAAGGTTCGACGAGAAAGGCTTGCTCAGCACTGTCGTGGTCGATCACGAAACGCGAGAGGTCCTGATGGTGGCTTTCATGGATGCCGAGGCTCTGGCTGCAACGCGTGATACAGGCATTGCTCACTTCCATTCCCGGTCCCGTGGCAAATTGTGGAAGAAGGGTGAGACGTCGGGCAATGTCCTCGAGGTGCGCGAAATAATGGTGGACTGCGATCAGGATGCGTTGGTGCTTTCATGCCGTCCGGCGGGGCCGACCTGCCATACCGGTGCCCGCAGCTGTTTCTATCGCGTGCTGGAAGATGATGTTCTCCAGCCCGTCAAGACTTGACGCTTACGTAAACGTTGGATTATTGGAAGCGCATGAATCAGCCGCTTCCCAAGGATGCCACTGCCGCGATTGGCGATCGCCGCCACGCTGGCGCCCATATCGAACGGCCCGACGAACTTGGCCGTGAACAATATTCCATATCCGATCTTACCAGTGAGTTCGGCTGCACGGCGAGAGCCCTTCGCTTTTACGAAGACGAGGGATTGATCGCGCCTTCACGCATCGGCCTTACGCGAATTTATTCCAAGCGGGACCGGGCTCGCCTGGCGTGGATCATGCGCGCCAAGAATGTCGGTTTTTCGCTTACCGAAATACGCGAGATGATCGACCTCTACGATCTGGGCGACGGTCGCGTCGAGCAGCGCCGCGTCACGATCGAAAAATGTCGGGCCCATGTCGCCAAGTTGAAGGAACAGCGCGACGATATCGACAGTTCCATCAACGAACTTTCCGATTTCATCGACCATATTGAAACCCTTTATCCAGAGTGATTTGCCCGGCCGATTGAACGTCGGCCACGCACAGACCAAGGACACGCAGATGCCCATCTATACCGCGCCTACCCGCGATACCCGCTTTCTCGTCAACGAACTTCTGGACCTTGCCAGTTATGGCAATCTGCCGGGGTTCGAGATGGCGACACCCGATGTCACCGATGCCGTCATCACCGAAGGCGGCAAGTTCTGCGCAGAGGTGCTGGCACCGCTCAACCAGTCGGGGGACCAGGAAGGCTGCACCCGCCATGAAGATGGCTCGGTCACCACTCCGAAGGGATTCAAGGCCGCGTTCAACCAATTCCGCGAAGCGGGCTGGGGCACGCTGACGCAGCCGGAAGAGTTCGGCGGCCAGGGGCTTCCGCATGTCCTGGGCTTTGCGATGGAAGAGTTCATTTCCAGCGCCAACCAGGCGTTCGGCATGTATCCGGGCCTGACCAACGGCGCGATTTCCGCACTGATTGCGAAGGGCAGTCAGGAACAAAAGGAAATGTATCTGCCCAAGATGGTATCGGGCGAATGGACCGGAACCATGAACCTGACCGAGCCGCATTGCGGTACCGATCTGGGCATGATCCGCACCAAGGCGGAACCCAAAGGCGATGGCAGTTACGGCATCACCGGCACCAAGATCTTCATTTCTGCCGGCGAACATGATCTGTCGGACAATATCATCCACCTCGTGCTGGCGAAAACGCCGGGTGCGCCCGACAGCAGCAAGGGCATTTCGCTCTTCGTGGTGCCGAAGTTCCTGGTGAACGAGGACGGTTCGCTGGGCGAACGCAACGGCGTCACCTGCGGTTCGATCGAGCATAAGATGGGCATTCACGCCAATGCGACCTGCGTTCTGAACTACGATGGCGCCACGGGCTGGCTCGTAGGTGAAGAGAACAAGGGGCTTGCTGCCATGTTCATCATGATGAACGCAGCGCGGCTCGGCGTCGGAATGCAGGGCCTCAGTCAGGCCGAAGTCGCCTATCAGAACGCGGTCGCCTATGCGCTGGACCGCCGCCAGGGCAGGGCCCTGACCGGGCCTGCCGATCCCGAAGCGCAGGCCGACCCGATTTTCGTTCATCCCGATGTGCGCCGCATGCTGATGGATGCAAAGGCCTTTACCGAAGGCATGCGCGCCCTGTCGCTGTGGGGGGCGCTTCTGGTCGATCTCAGCCACAAGGCCGCGACAGAGGAAGAGCGCGCCGAAGCCGATGCGATGATCGGTCTGCTGACGCCGGTGATCAAGGGCTATGGCACCGACAAGGGCTATGAAGTCGCCACCAATATGCAGCAGGTCTTCGGTGGCCACGGCTATATCGAGGAATGGGGGATGAGCCAGTTCGTCCGCGACGCGCGCATCGCCCAGATCTATGAAGGCACCAATGGCGTCCAGGCGATGGACCTGTGCGGCCGCAAGCTTGCCCAGAAGGGCGGCGCTGCGATCCAGGCCTTCTTCAAGGCAGTTGGCGAAGACATCGCCGCGGCCAAGGGCGACGAGGAGCTTGGCACCTTGGCAGAAGCTTTGGAAAAGGCGCTGGGCCAGCATCAGGCTGCGACCATGTGGTTCATGCAGAATGCGATGCAAAACCCCAATCACCTTGGCGCGGGTGCCCATCATTACATGCACATCATGGGCATTGTGACGCTGGGCTGGATGTGGCTGCGCATGGCCAAGGTGGCCCAGGCTGCCCTTGCCGGCGGCACGGACGACAAGGCATTTTACGAAGCCAAACTCGCCACCGCGCGCTATTATATGGACCGTTTCCTGCCCGACGCCGGTGCGCTGCGCCGCAAGCTGGAAGCCGGTGCCGACAGCATGATGGCGCTGGGCGAGGACGCATTCGCCACAGCCGCCTGATCAGCGGGACGGATTGACACGGACCGGGGGTGAATTAAAAACTCCATCCGGTCCGTTTTTCTTTGCCTGCCAGGCACTTGCGTGGAATTTCAATCCCGACGGTGTCACCTTGCGTTACAAGGGAAAGCCACACAAAGCCGGGGCAACATAAAGGCGTGATATCGGCGCGCCGCATCGCGCCAGCCCCCCCAAATCGATCAACTTCTTAAAGAGCCGATCTCGTTCTATGGCATCGAACCGATGTAGGAAAATCGTTTCGCGAGGATGGGAAACTAAAGGTTCGCCGCTGGAGAACTTGCGGCCGGGCCGGGTCTGGCTGTCGGCCTTTAGCGGTTACGCCCTGACCAGGCGCGTAGCGTGGACAGGATATGGTCACGCATTTCAGCGGCTGCGTCCGATACCTGCGATTGCAGCAAATGCAGGTCGTCCGCGCTGTGGCCAAGATATGCGGCGCGAGCCGCGGCAAGTGTTGCGGCTGCCCCACCGGACATTAACGGCTCTGCCCAGTTTGCCGCTTCGTCCTTTGAAACGAATTCACCCGTTCTTGCTGTTCTCCACATCCGCGCCAGGGTGAGCAGGGCGTTCCGTTCGTCTCCATCGATGGATGCGAGGGTTGCAGGCAACAGATCGCCGATTGCCTTGCGAATGGCAGGGAAGGGGATGGCAGGAACGAAATTGTCGATGTCCGGGCCAGTCAACGGTATTGCGGCGTCTCTCGCCTGAGCGAGCAGCAACGTAATTTCCGGGCTTGTTTCCGCCTCTGGAACTGCGCCGCTTTCGAAGGCAGGCCTCAGCCACTCGCCATAAATGAATTCCGCGCGCGCGGGGTAGGATAGACAGGTTAGATCCGCCGACCGGAGGATGATCAGTTCGACCGGACGGCGCCCAAGCCTATCTACCGGATGGTGGCCCGATGCAGCCAGAAGGTCGGACGACAAATCCAAGCGTGTTTGCCGAGATAGCGGATCGTCGATGATCGCGAGCAGATCGACATCGCTTTTTTCTCGCAGTCCGGAAGCCACGGCAGAGCCATGAAGATATGCAGCCAATAGGGTTTTTCCGAGCCTGCGCTGCAAGATCTGCAGCGTTTTCAATGCTTCGTCCGGAACGTTGAGATCATCGGGTGCCAAATTTGCGATCCTTGTTTCACCTGACCTGTACCAAAAACGATTTCGGCACGACCTAATGCGTCTTTAACCAAGCGTTCGCACTTGGTGGTTATAGGCTGTGCCTGCCTATGACAGCTGCTTTCGTTCTCAGCATAAATATGTTCATTGCGGCTCTGTTCGCGGTGGCTTTTGCAGTGGTCGCTTCGACCAATCCCACAGTTCGCGGTGCGCAATGGCTGGCGGCGGCTTACGGCTTGGGCGTTCTAGATGTCGGGCTTGAGTTCGTTTTGCCGTCGTTGGTTCATCCTGTATTTGCCGTGGTTTCCATCTACGCCATTTATCTGACATCCCTGACATTGGGCATAGTTGGGGTGTCAAAGCACTATGGCGTCCACCAGCCTAAACGGAGCATAGGTATCATCTGGATTGCAGGGATGGCGCTTGTGCCGGTCATGCTCAGCCTTCCGTATGATTCAACCTTGCGAATATTTCTGTACCAGCTCCCTTATGTGGCTTTGCAATTGCTGCTGATCGGGATTGTTATTCGGTCTGGTCGCAGAATGGCTCTTGATCGCCTGCTCGTTTTCGTAAGCAGCTTGGCCGCGCTCACTTACCTGGCCAAGCCAGCGGTTGCAGCGAAGATAACGAGCGCCAGCGCCCCAAGCGGATATATTGCTTCCGATTATGCCGCCGTCTCACAGACGATGGGGGCAGTCACTCTCGTCGCGATGGCGCTCATCCTGTTGCTAGTCATCATGCGCGACACCACGATGGAAATGGTCGCTCGGTCCGAAACCGATCCTCTCTCCGGTGTTCTCAACCGCAGGGGCTTCGAGGCGCATGGACAGCGCGCGGTGGAACATAGCAAGAAGAATGGCCTGCCACTGGCTTTGATCACGCTCGATCTCGATCGGTTCAAGGCGATCAACGACAGTTACGGACATGCTGCGGGCGATATGATCATCGCCGACCTTGCCGCTCTGCTGGCGGCATCGGTCGACAAGGACGATCTGGTCGCGCGGTTGGGCGGGGAGGAGTTCGCCGTACTTCTGCCCGGTCGCAACTCAGCGCAGGCCCATGCCTTTGCGGAAGAGCTGCGGGTCCACATTTCGCGCAAACTGCCCGCGCGTCTCGGCAATGAAAAGGCCGTCACAGCATCGTTCGGCGTTGCTGAATTGCTGGTCACGGACCAGCTTTCGGATCTCTGCCGACGGTCCGATGTCGCCCTGTATGAAGCGAAGGCTGCCGGGCGGAACAAAGTATCCACGGCATCACTGCTGCGGGCGGTGAAAAGCGGCGGTGGGGTTCGCGATTTCGGCGGCATAAATGACGGGCGCCGGGTGTTCTGCGCCTGACCCGGCGGCAATATAGTTCGGGCCGGATCGGACAGGCTTGCGGCCAAGCCGAAGTTTCAGCCCACAGTTTCCAGCACTTCGTCGAAAAAGGAATGCATGGCCGCCCAGCTTTGGCGGTCGGCGCTGGGATCATATGCGGGGTTGGGGGACCCATCGAGCGCGCGGGGGTTGGTGAAACCGTGGGCGACACCGGCATAGCTGTGAAAGTGCCACTTGGCCGAAACCGCGTCCATTTCTTCCCACAAAGCCATGACCTGAGAACGCGAAACCAGTGTGTCGGCATCGCCATGGCAAATCAGAATGCGCGGTTTTATCGGCGCGGTCGCGGGCAAGGGTGTGTCGAGCAGACCGTGGAAACTGCACACGGCGGCCAGATCCTGCCCGTCGCGCGCCATTTCGAGCACGGCCATGCCCCCAAGGCAGAAACCCACCGCCAGATGCGGTATATCAGGTTCCATCTGGCGAAGCAGATCCAGCGTCGCACCCAGCCTTTGCCGCATGGCCTGCGGATTGCCGCGCAGATTGCGCATGGCGGCAAAGGCTTCTTCTGCACTGGAAGGCGATTCAGGCCCGTAGAAATCGCCGATCAGGACGGCATAACCAGCCTGCACCAACTGCAGGGCCTTGGCCTCGACCGCCGGGGTCGAGTTCATGAAGGTCGGATAGATGGCAATCGCCGCCCGAACGGGACCCTGTGGCCGCGCATGACGCGCGACCAGATCGACCTGGCCGTCGCTATATCCGACCTCCACCAGTTCCGTCATTCAGGGAGGAAATCCGGGACGGAGAGATAGCGTTCGCCGGTATCGTAATTGAAGCCGAGAATGCGTGTGCCGGCAGGCAGATCTTTCAGTTTCTGCTTGATGGCGGCCAGCGTCGCGCCGCTCGAAATGCCGACCAGAAGCCCTTCCTTGGCAGCGCACTGGCGGGCCATTTCCTTGGCATCTTCCGGTTCCACCTGGATCGCGCCATCGATCGCCTGAGTGTGGAGATTGTCGGGCACGAAGCCCGCGCCGATGCCCTGGATCGGGTGCGGGCCGGGCTGGCCGCCGCTGATGACCGGTGACCCGGCAGGCTCCACGGCATAGGCCTTCATCTCCGGCCATTCGGCCTTCAGAACTTCGGCGCAGCCGGTCAGGTGGCCGCCGGTACCGACGCCGGTGATCATCACGTCGATCGGTTCGTCGACGAAATCGGCGAGGATTTCCTTCGCCGTAGTGCGCTTGTGCACCTCGAAATTGCTGGGGTTGTCGAACTGGCTGGGCATCCAGGCGCCGTCGGTCTGTTCGACCAGTTCCTGCGCGCGCTCGATCGCGCCTTTCATGCCCTTTTCCTTGGGCGTCAGGTTGAAGGTCGCGCCGTAGGCGAGCATCAGGCGGCGGCGTTCCACGCTCATGCTTTCAGGCATGACCAGCACCAGCTTGTAACCCTTGACCGCCGCCGCCATGGCGAGGCCGATACCGGTGTTGCCGCTGGTTGGTTCGACGATCGTGCCGCCGGCCTTGAGCTTGCCGGCCGCTTCGGCATCTTCGATCATCGCCAGGCCGATGCGATCCTTGATCGAACCGCCGGGATTTGCGCGTTCGTTCTTCACCCAGACTTCGTGATCGGGAAAAAGGCGCGACAGGCGGATGTGGGGGGTGCCGCCAATGGTGGCGAGAACGGAGTCGGCTTTCATGGCATATGCTCCTGCAATTTTTCTTCAGGGGGAGTGTCTAGCAATTCTTGAGGCGGGTCAAAGGTCCGCGTGGTGCGTAAAACCGGGAATACACGTGCCCATATGGCGACGGTTACGATGGCGCCAACCCCGCCGCTGACGACCGCGATGACCGGGCCGACGAGAAACGCCAGGCTGCCGGAAAAGAAATCGCCGAATTCATTGGACGCGCTGATCGTCAGCAGGCTGACCGAGGACACGCGGCCGCGCTTGTCATCCGGCGTGTGCAGCTGGATTAGGGACTGGCGGATATAGACGCTGAACATGTCCGCCGCGCCAACGATAAATAGCATGGCAAGGCTGAGCGGCATCGATTTGGAGAGGCCGAAGACCACTGTGGCCAGCCCGAACAGACCGACTGCCCACAGCATTCGCGGGCCGACATTGTTTCTGAGCGGGCGGAAACTGAACCACAGCGCTGTCAGCGCCGCGCCGACCGCGGGGGCCATGGCGAGCTGGGCCAGGCCCGTTTCCCCGACCTCGAGGATATCGCGCGCGAACACCGGAAAAAGGGCCGTCGCCCCGGCGAGGAACACGGCAAACAGATCGAGCGTGATCGCCCCCAGTACCATCTTGTTGTGAACGACGTAGCGCAGCCCTTCCACCATCTGGTGAACCGGGCGCTTGTTCGCTTCGCGCGGGGGCTGCGGCACCTTGCCGACGAAGGAAATCGCGATGATCGACACGCCGAAGAGCGCGCAGGCCACCACATAGGGCAGGGCGGGCACGATCGCATGGGTATAACCGCCGATTGCCGGGCCCACGATCATGCCGGTTTGCCAGGCGATGCTCGACAGGGCGATGGCGTTCGGCAGGATGATCTTGGGCACCAGATTGGGCGCGAGGGCGGATAGCGCCGGCCCATTGAAAGCGCGCACAATGCCCAGCACGATCGCCACGCCGAACAGCGCGGGCAGCGTCAGCGTTTCGGACCAGGTCAACCAGGTGAGGGCGGCAGCGCAGCCGAGCTGGGCCAGCATCGTCAACCGCGCAAGATTGCGCCGGTCGAAATGATCGGCGGCCCAGCCCGAAAACGGGGTCAGCAGAAACAGCGGTACGAATTGCAGCAGGCCGATCAGCGCCAATTGGCCGGAAGATTCCGCAACATTCAAGCCACTGTCGCGGGCGATGTTGTAGGTCTGCCACCCGATGATCAGCATCATCGCATATTGCGCCAGTGTCATCGCCATACGCGAAACGAAATAAGCGCGGAAATTGGCGATGCGCAGCGGGGAGGATTCGGCAGAGAGTGTGTCGGTTTCGCTCACCCCGGACGCATGGCAGGCCCGCCTTCGGTTGTGAAGGCGGGCCTGCTTGTCGTTCTAGAAGAAGGTATTGAGGCTCAGCGCAGCTTGCGCAGCCGCGGGTTCGGCTGAAGCGTGTCGATCAGTGCGAGGAAATCGTCCACACGGATGATGCGTTCGAACTGGAAACCGGCGCGATTGTCGCGGGTCCAGATGCAATAGGCTTCGATACGGCCGATAACCGGCAGGCGCACAATCACGCGTTCGCCACGAGTGATTTCATCGGCATCATCGATCAGAAAGCCGTTGGCAGAAATGTTCGCAATATGCATGCGCACATCGCCCCGGCCGAAATGTTCGGCGATAACGGGATGGTCTACCGGGTGCCGCGCCATGCGCCGCTGGTCGGTTACGCTCAGTTGTGCTCCTGCACTCATGGCTGGCGGTCCCTCTGATTGGTGAAACATTCGAGGGTATCTATGTCGCCAAAAGGCTAGCAATTGGTAAACCGCCCACACCGTAAGACCGGCAGATCGGGCGGTTCGTCGAAACTAGCGGCGAATGATCGCGTGCTTTTTCTTGCCCAGGCTCAACCTGGCTTCCGCGCCATCGGCAATGGTCACGAGATAGCCAGGATCTTCGATCGTTTCGGCGTCCAGCTTGACTGCACCTTCCGCAAGCTTGCGCTTCGCTTCGCCGTTGGAGACGGTGAAACGAAGCGCGGTCAGCACGGCGCCAATCCGCATCCCGTCCGCACCCACTTCCAGCGTCGGCAGGTCAGCACCGGCGCCGCCCCCGGCGAAGGTTTCCGCGGCCGTACGCTCTGCCAGCACGGCAGCATCTTTACCGCGAACGAGTTTGGTTACCTCATTGGCAAGAACCGTCTTTGCCTGGTTGATTTCCGACCCTTCGAGAGATTCGAGGCGCGCGATTTCGCCCAGATCGAGATCGGTAAACAGGCGCAGGAACTTGCCGACGTCGCGATCGTCGACATTGCGCCAGTATTGCCAGAAATCGTAATTCGGCAATTGAGCTTCGTTGAGCCACACGGCACCTGCTGCCGTTTTGCCCATCTTGGCGCCATCGGCGGTCGTCAGCAGCGGCGTCGTCAAACCATACAGCTCGCTGCCGTCCATGCGGCGGCCAAGCTCCATGCCATTGACGATGTTGCCCCATTGATCGCTGCCGCCCATCTGCAGGCGAACGCCCATTTCCTGCGACAGGTGCCGGAAATCGTACCCCTGCAGGATCATGTAGTTGAATTCGAGGAAAGTCATCGGCTGTTCGCGCTCCAGGCGGAGGCGAACCGAATCGAAAGTCAGCATACGATTGACGGTGAAATGCGTGCCGACCTTTTGCAGCATTTCGATATAGCCCAGGCTGCCGAGCCAGTCCTGATTGTTGACCATTACGGCATCTGTGGGGCCATCGCCAAATGTCAGCAGGCGTTCGAATACCGTCCGGATACCGGCGATATTTTCATCGATCGTGGCATCGGTCAGCATTTTGCGGCTTTCGTCGCGACCGGTCGGATCGCCGATGCGCGTAGTGCCACCGCCCATGAGTATAATCGGCTTGTGTCCGGTCTGCTGCAGGCGGCGCAGCATCATGATCTGTACAAGGCTGCCGATATGCAGCGACGGCGCGGTCGCGTCGAAGCCGATATAGCCCGGCACGATCTGCTTCGACGCGAGCGCGTCGAGCCCTTGGGCATCGGTTAGCTGATGGATATAGCCGCGGTCATCCAGCAGGCGCAGGAGTTCGGAGGTGTAGTTGCTCATGACGAAGGGCGCGCTAGCAGCTAAGAAGCGGCATGGAAACGTATCGATTGATGTCCCATTCGGCCCATCCACCGCTAATGGTCAGCGGTATCGAGGCGCGCATTACCGGCCGTGATGAAAACTGGTTGCGATTCCGCTGGCGGATCGAGGGGGCAAGTGAACTCATCGTGCCGAAATTCGCCGGCAAGGGCAGGGCGGATGGCCTGTGGCAGGCCACCTGTTTCGAACTGTTTTTGCAGCCCGATGGGGGCGAGGCCTATTGTGAATACAACCTCTCCCCATCCGAGCGCTGGAATGCCTATGATTTCACCGGGCGCCGGGAAGGGATGACCGAACGGCCCATGCCGCACGAACCGGGCTGCACCATACGCTTGGGCAGCAGCTTTGCGATATTCGATGCGGCGATCCCGTCTGGCGGGCTGCCCGTTTCGGGATGCGCCATGGGCATTACCTGCGTGATCGAGGAAAATGGAGGCCGGAAAAGCTACTGGGCGCTGGAACACCCCGGCGCGGAGCCGGATTTCCATGATCCCGCTTGCTTCACCGCCCGCCTTGCGGCACCCACGCCCGCATGAAATTCGGCATCGATCGCCTCATTGCAGAAGATGAACTGCGCAAGCCACTTGAGAACCAGCGCGTTTCGCTGATCGCCCATCCGGCGTCGGTCACCGCCAGCCTCGATCATTCGCTCGATGCGCTGATCGATCGCGGGGTGAACGTCACCTCCGCTTTCGGGCCGCAGCATGGCCTTAAAGGGGACAAACAGGACAATATGGTCGAAACAGCGGACGAGACCGATCCGCAGTATGGCATCCCCGTCTTCAGCCTTTACGGCGAAGTGCGCCGTCCCACCGGGCAAATGATGTCCAGCGCCGATGTTTTCCTGTTCGACCTCCAGGATCTTGGCTGTCGCATCTATACCTTCGTCACCACGCTTCTTTACCTGCTGGAAGAAGCGGCGCGACAGGGCAAGTCGGTCTGGGTTCTGGACCGTCCCAACCCCGCCGGTGGCCCGGTGGAAGGCACATTGCTGTTGCCGGGGCAGGAAAGCTTCGTCGGCGCAGCGCCCATGGTAATGCGGCATGGTCTGACGATGGGGGAAATGGCCAGGTGGTTCGTCGACCACTTCAAACTGAATGTCGATCTCAGGATCATCGAAATGACCGGATGGCAGCCGGGCCATCCGCCGGGATATGGCTGGCCTGAAAACCGGATCTGGATCAATCCCAGCCCGAATGCGGCCAATCTCAACATGGCGCGCGCTTATGCCGGCACGGTCATGCTGGAAGGCACCACGCTGAGCGAGGGCCGCGGGACGACGCGCCCTCTCGAAATCCTTTTCGGTGCCCCGGATATAGATGCCAAGGCTGTCCTGGCCGAAATGAAGCGCAGGGCGCCCGCATGGTTACGCGGCTGTGCGATTCGCGAATGCTGGTTCGAACCGACTTTCCACAAGCATGCCGGCACGCTGTGTAACGGCTTGATGATCCACGCCGAAGGCAAGTTCTACGACCATCATGCGTTTCAGCCGTGGCGCCTTCAGGCGCTGGCCTTCAAGGCGATTCGCACTCTCTATCCAGATTATCCGATCTGGCGCGATTTCCCGTATGAATATGAATTCGATCGTCTCGCAGTCGATGTGATCAATGGCGGGCCAGCCTTGCGCGAATGGGTCGATGACAGTGAGGCTTCACCCGAAGATCTGGACGCGCTCGCCAGTGCCGATGAAAGCGCGTGGCGGGAGACGATAGCTCCGCACCTAATCTACGGTTGATGCAGCGTACCTTCTTCCAGGCCCATCCCCGATAAAAACCGACCGTTGCTTCTATTTTCGATCAACGGCCTTGACGAAGTGGGGTAATCAGTAAAGCTTCACCAGACGCAACGGGCATACCCGTGCTTCTGGAGAGATTTGAATGGCGACTGCGGCAGAACGGCAGACCGGTGGGTCGGTTAGGGTCACACTATGGATCCTGCTCATTGTCTATATTTTCAATTTCATCGATCGTCAGATCGTCAACATCCTGGCTGAACCGATCAGGATAGAGCTCGGGCTGAGCGATACCGAAATCGGCTTGATGACGGGCCTGGCCTTCTCCCTGTTCTATACGGTGCTTGGGCTGCCGATCGCACGTTTCTCTGACCGGTCGACCACCAACCGCCCATGGCTGATCGGTGGCGCGCTGGCGATCTGGTCAGCGATGACTGCCTTATGCGGCATGGCGCAGAATTTCGTCCAGCTACTCCTTGCCCGGATCGGCGTGGGGATCGGGGAAGCAGGGTGCACGCCCCCTGCGCACTCGCTCATTGCCGATCTGGTCGAACCGGCCAAACGCGCTTCGGCCTTGGCATTCTATGCTCTCGGCATTCCCATCGGCACGCTGCTTGGCATGCTTATCGGCGGGCTGCTGGCCGATATGGTGGGCTGGCGAAATGCCTTTCTGATTGTCGGTCTGCCAGGCGTGATCCTCGCTCTCATCGTGTTCGTGACGCTCAAGGATCCCCGGCGAACGGGGATGATGCAGCAGGCGAGCACAGGCCAGCCGACCGCCCAGATGCCGATGAAGGAAGCGCTGAAAGCGATGTTCAGTTCGCGCGCCTTCGTCCTGCTGGTTCCCGCGGGGTCGGCGGCTGCTTTCCTTGCCTATGGCAAGGTTACGTGGATCACCATCTTCTTCCAGCGTACCCACGGCCTAACCCCCGGCGAAGTCGGCTTCTGGTTTGGACTCGTTAACGGCGCTGCGGGCATCGCCGGCACTTTCCTGGGCGGATATCTGGCAGATCGTTACGGATCGAAAAATCGCCGTCACGTGCTCACCGCACCTGCGATCGGAATGGTTGTGACGATCCCCTTCGCCCTGCTGGCTTTCATGACCGATAACTGGGTGCAGGCCCTGTTCCTGCTGGTTGTGCCCACCATCTGCAATTCGCTGTACTACGGCCCGACCTATTCCAGTGTGCAGGGGCTGGTGCCCTTGCGCGCCAGGGCGATTGCGGCGGCTGTGCTGCTGTTCTTCCAGAATCTTATCGGGCTGGGACTTGGGCCGCTGTTCTTCGGCATTTTGTCAGATCTGCTGCACCCGGCCTATGGCGAGAACAGCGTGCGCTATGTCCTCTACGGCGCGACATTCCTTGGCCTCGTCCCGGCATTTTTCTTCTGGCGTTGTTCGCTGCGGCTCGATGAGGAGCTCGATCAAAAGGACTGATCGGGCTCCCGCACGGGCGATACCAGTTCCACCAGCACGAAGCTGATCAGCATGAGCAGGAACCAGCTGCCCGGCTTCGCCAGGCTGACCATCTGCCAGCCCTGTTCCTGCCCCGGATAAGTCCAGGCCCGGGCGAAGGTGCCGATATTCTCGGCACCCCAGATGAACAGCGCCACCAGCAGGAAGCCGAGCAGCAGCGGCATCCAGCGGTGTTCGCGCCAATTGCGGAAATAAATGCGGGTGCGCGCGAACAAAAGAATCGTCGCCGCGAACAGCAGCAGCCGGATGTCCGGGAGCCAGTGATGCGCGAAGAAATTGATGTATATCGCCGCGGCGAGCAGCCAGGTCATCCAGCGCAGGGGATAGTTGGTATAGCGAAAATCGAAAATCCGCCAGACGCGGGCGATATAACTGCCGACGGCCGCATACATAAAGCCGGAAAACAGGGGTACCGCACCGATATGGAGAATGCTGGCTTCGGGATATATCCACGACCCGGCAGCGGTCTTGAACAATTCCATGACAGTGCCGACGACGTGGAAGATCAGGATGACCTTTGCTTCCGCCCAGGTTTCCAACCGGAAGACCAGCATAGCGCCCTGGATCGCAATCGCGGCCAGTGTCAGAAAATCATAGCGATGAAGCGGGGCACCATCCGGGTAAAAGAAGTGTGTTGCCAGCAACGGCGCCAGCATGAGGCCGCCGAACAGGCACGCCCATGCCTGCTTGAAACCGAAAAGCAGGAATTCGTAGAGCCACAACCGCCACCCAGATCCCGGGTCGAACCGTTCGAGACGCAGGCGAATTGCGGCGAAGCGTGAATGGCCGACACCGTCGGGCCTCAAACCTGTCATCCGCAGAGATCAGCGTAGGCGTTCGAGGCGTGCCGGACCAGCAGGAGGAGCGGGAAGAGGCCGGAAATCTGCCTTGTCGTTATGCATGACCATGACACTACAGCCATCCACGCGCTGCTCCACGGCAGCGATCAGATAAGGCCGGTCGGAGGAGGCTGGCTGGCGATCCAGCTTGGGTAATTCCTTATCTTCACGCGCCTGCGAGATCTGGTCCTGGCATCCCGCAGACCCGGACTCCGCCGCGCCAAAGATCGGCATGGAAGAGTGTGGGCCAGCGTCTGCCATGTCAGCGCCGGGTGTGGAGGCGGCCAGAGACAGGGCGGCTGCCCCCATCAGAAGTGAAATCTGCATCGACATTCTCCTTGTCTTCCAATGGTACCGCAAAAATCGGTCGCGTTCCGACAGCTGGTGCGGCGCGGAGAGTCTTAGCCCTGCTTTCGGCTCAGCTCGCGCATGGCATCGTCAAGCCCATCCAGCGTCAGCGGGTACATCCGATCGTTGACCAGCTGTTTCATCACCTTGGTCGACTGCGAATAGTTCCACTGCTTTTCGGGGACCGGGTTGAGCCAGACAGTTGCCGGATAGGTGTTGATGATACGCTGCATCCATGTTGCGCCGGCTTCTTCGTTCATGTGCTCGACACTGCCGCCGGGATGGGTGATCTCGTACGGGCTCATCGCCGCGTCGCCGACGAAGATCACCTTGTAGTCGTGGCCGTATTTGTGGAGCACATCCCAGGTTTTGGTGCGTTCCTGCCAGCGGCGCCGGTTGTCCTTCCACACACCTTCGTAAAGGCAGTTGTGGAAATAGAAGAATTCGAGATTCTTGAATTCCGCCGTGGCAGCGCTGAACAGTTCTTCGCACAGCTTTATGAACGGGTCCATCGATCCGCCGACGTCGAGAAACAGCAGCAGCTTTACGGCATTGCGCCGCTCCGGACGCATATGGATATCGAGCCAGCCCTGTTTTGCGGTGCCTTCGATGGTTGCGTCTATGTCCAGCTGGTCGGCTGCCCCTTCGCGGGCGAACCGGCGCAGGCGACGCAGGGCCATCTTGATGTTGCGGGTGCCCAGTTCTTTCGTGCTATCGAGATTCTTGAATTCGCGTTTGTCCCACACTTTCAGCGCGCGTTTATGCTTGCTTTCGCCGCCGATCCGCACGCCTTCCGGGTTGTAGCCCGAATTGCCGAAGGGACTGGTGCCTCCGGTGCCGATCCACTTGTTGCCGCCCTGGTGGCGCTTTTCCTGTTCTTCGAGCCGCTTTTTCAGCGTCTCCATGATTTCGTCCCAGTCGCCCAGGCTCTTGATCTTTTCCATCTCCTCTTCGGAGAGGAATTTCTCGGCAACGGCCTTCAGCCAGTCTTCGGGTATGTCGACCGGGTTCTGTCCGTAATCGCTCAATATGCCTTTGAAGACACGCTGGAAAACCTGGTCGAACCGGTCGAGCAGGCCTTCGTCTTTGACGAAGGTTGCGCGCGACAGATAGTAGAACGCTTCCGGCGACTGTTCGATAACGTCGCGGTCGAGCGCTTCGATCAGCGTAAGGTGTTCCTTGAAGCTGGCGGGTATGCCCGCGGCGCGGAGTTCATCGACGAAGTTTAAGAACATGCGTGAGGTCTAGCGCGTGCCGGACAATCGCACCAGTCCTCCTTTGCCACTCATTGCGGTTGCCATTTAACGCTCCGCTAACCACCCTTTTTTATAGCGTGTCTGGACAGGAACCAGGGGACAGCACAAAATGGAACTCACCACGGTCGATACCAGCGGTGGATCGGCACTCGACAGGATACCCGAAACCTGCGGGAAGGTAACCGTCGGCTGTTCGGATGTGGCGGGCATCGTCCAGGGCGTGATCGATTCCTTCGGGCATTTGCGCAGCGAATATGTCGAACTGCAGGGCACGGTGCGCGCGCTGGACGAGGATCAGCGCAAGGTTCTCGAAGCCAGCGACGAGGCCCGCCTGCTGTCGGAACGTGCCATCGAGCGCCTGAACGACGGGTCGGCCATGATCAGCAATTCGCTTAACGAGATCGGCAATCTGCTGAGCCTGGTCGAGACGCTGACCCAGCATGTTACCGGTTTTGCCGCGGCGATGGATCAGGTTCGCCGGTCGAGCCAGGAAATCGACCAGATCGCCGAAACCACCAATATCCTGGCGCTGAATGCCACGATCGAAGCAATGCGCGCCGGCGAGCAGGGGCGCACCTTTGCCGTCGTCGCGAGCGAGGTGAAGGCGCTTGCCAGCCAGACCCGCAAGGCGACCGAAGAAATCGGCCGCACCATCGACACGCTGGGCGGCGAGGCCGAGCAGGTCATCGAAAAGATCGAGACCGGCGCGGCGGCGAGTGCACAGGCCAAGAGTTCCGTCGGCGCGATCGAGGACACGATGCGCAGCGTCACCGACCTGCTGCTGGATGTCGATCGCCAACAGGATCAGATCGCGCGCAACACCGCCACGATATCGGATCATGTCCACCGCGTGCAGGATGTGCTCGGCGATTTCGACGGAGCGGTCAGCGAAAACGAAAGCAAGCTGGGCACGGCCCATGACCGGATGGAGGAGCTGGAACTGATCGCCAGCGACATGTTCGACAAGATGGTGAAGGCCGGGCTTTCACCGCAGGACAGCAGCATGGTCGAAAAGGCGCAGACCCATGCCGCCGAAATCGTCGCCATGGCCGAGCAGGCCATCGCTTCGGGCGAGCTGTCGATGGCTGAGCTGTTCGACCGCAATTACCGCCAGGTTCCCGGCACCAATCCCCCACTCTATCGCACGGGGCTGAGCGATTGGGCCGATGCCCACTGGCGGCCGCTGAACGACCGTGTGAGCGGCGAGGGCGGGGCAGTGATCATGTGTTCGCAGGCCGATATGAACGGTTTCCTGCCCACCCATGTTACTGCGCATTCGCGCCGCCCCACGGGCGAACTGGCGCATGATACGAAATATTGCCGCAACGGCCGCATCATTCTGGAAGGGATCGACCACGTCGCCAAGACGACGAGCGATCCTTACACCATGGCGGTCTATCGCCAGGAAGGCGATGGCAAAAATTACATGGTGGTGCGCAACGTTTATGTGCCGCTTCATATCAACGGGCACCGCTGGGGCGATTTCGAGCTGGCGTACAGCTTCCGCTGATAGCGGAGTTTCCGCAACTGGCCGGAAAGGAAAGACCGCCCGGCCAGTTGCGCGCTTGGTGGATTATTTCTGGCGCCGCGCCATGAAAGCGAGGCGTTCGAACATCATCACATCCTGTTCGTTCTTTAGCAGCGCCCCGTGCAGCGGCGGAATCGCGGCATTGGGATTGGCATCCTGCAGCACGTCGAGCGGCATGTCTTCGTTGAGCAGCAGCTTGAGCCAATCGAGCAGCTCGCTGGTCGACGGTTTTTTCTTCAGGCCCGGCACGTCGCGGATTTCGTAGAAGATTTCCATCGCCTTGGTGACGAGATTTTTCTGGATGCCAGGGAAGTGCACTTCGATGATGTCACGCATCGTGTCATGATCGGGAAACTTGATGTAATGGAAGAAACAGCGGCGCAGGAATGCGTCGGGCAGTTCCTTTTCGTTATTCGAGGTGATCACCACGATCGGGCGTTCCTTCGCCTCGATCCGCTCGTGCGTTTCGTACACGTCGAAACTCATGCGATCGAGTTCCTGCAGCAGATCGTTCGGAAATTCGATATCCGCCTTGTCGATTTCGTCGATCAGCAGGACGGGAAGCTGTTCGGACGTGAAGGCTTCCCACAGTTTGCCCTTCTTGATGTAGTTCGCAATGTCGTGAACGCGTTCGTCACCCAGCTGGCCATCGCGCAGGCGGGCAACCGCATCATATTCATACAGGCCCTGCTGGGCCTTGGTGGTCGACTTTACGTTCCATTCGATCAGCGGAGCGCCGGTAGCCCTGGCGATTTCATGCGCCAGTACCGTCTTTCCGGTGCCCGGTTCCCCCTTGACCAACAGCGGGCGGCGCAGTGTCACCGCAGCATTGACCGCCACCTTCAGGTCTTTGGTAGCGATGTAAGATTTCGTGCCTTCGAAACGGGTCGGTTCGGTCATCGGTTTTCCCTTGCAACTTTACGTAAGCGTTAGGAGGCGTGGCAGTGAAGGGCAAGGGCCAACTCGCACTGCCGCTTGACAGTGACCGGGGCCATTTAAAAAACTCCCCAAGGATTAAAATGCACTTTGTTTCAATCTCTTGCTGCACTTTTCCGGTGCCATGGTGTCACTTTCGAGATTGCGCCCGTCAAAACTGCAATTCCCCTGCGATCGCTTATCCCGGCACTGGTTTCGCCACTGTGCATAGCGGCCTTATGCACAATTGCGCAGCTGTAGGAAAATGGATCTCCGGCTGAGAACGCGGCTGCGCCGGTATCCATGCGCGGTCTTCATGCGTAGTGTGGCTGAAAGGCCTGCTGGAAAGACTGCAAGGAGACACTGTGCCGACCGAAACGATCACCATTGCGACCGACGCGGGCCACGATCTCGAAGGCTCGCTCGAACTGCCGACAGGTCTGGTGCGCGGTGCGGCGCTGTTTGCCCACTGCTTCACCTGCACCAGGCAGAGCCGGGCGGCGGTAAGCGTTGCGCGCGCACTGGCAAAGGAAGGCATCGCCTGTCTGCGCTTCGATTTCACCGGATTGGGGGGAAGCGGCGGCGAATTTGGCCGTGCGGGTTTCCCCACCGATGTGGCGGATCTGGTCGCTGCGGCACGGCATCTGCTGGAACGTTTTCCGCAGCCCATCCTGCTGGTCGGGCACAGCTTAGGGGGTGCCGCTGTGCTGTCTGCAGCGGACGAAGTCGGTTTCGACAGGATCGCTGCCATCGCCACCATCAGCGCGCCCAGCGACGTGCCCCATGTGCTCAAACGTATCGACGGGGATATCGATGCGATTCGCAGGGATGGAGAAGGGCCGGTGAAGATCGGTGGCCGCGATTTCACGCTGAGCCGGGACTTCATCGAAAGAGTGGAGAGCGTCGACCTGCTGGACGAGGTTCATCGGCTGAAGCGGCCGCTGCTCTTCCTCCATTCCCCCACCGACGATATCGTGGGGATAGACAATGCCACTGCGCTGTTCACCGCGGCGAGGCATCCCAAAAGCTTCGTCAGCCTGGACGGGGCCGACCACCTGTTGCTGGACGATGCCGATGCCGCCTTTGCAGCCAATGTGATCGCGGCCTGGGCGGGCCGCTATATGCCGAAGACCGAAGATTGGCCCAAACCGGAAGACGGTGTGGTGGTGAAGACCGGTCACGGCAAGTTCGGCACCGAAGTGTTCACCAGAACCCATCATTTCGTTGCCGACGAACCGACCGGCTATGGCGGGAACGATAGCGGCCCGACGCCCTATGATCTGCTGAACGCAGCCTTGGGCACCTGTACTGCGATGACAATGAAGATGTATGCCGACAGGAAAGGCTGGCCGCTGGACGGCATCACCGTCGCCGTTACGCACCAGCGCGACCACGCGAAGGAATGCGACCATGTCGAGGCGATGAAAGACGGGACGAAGATGCAGGCCCTGAAACGTCGGATTTCGATCGAGGGCGATGATCTGGACGACGATCAGAAAGCACGGCTCATGGAAATGGCCGATAAATGCCCCGTCCACCGCACGCTGGAGGGCGAACTGCACGTGCACACGGAAAGAGGCGATTGATCCGCAATGGGGCGGACCATGCCGTAATATAGAGATTGTCCGGCCTGCTACCAGCGCGCTGGACGATGTGGCGCCCGATCAGGCGTCGATCATTTCGCGGTCGAATTCGCCGGCATTGTTCTGGATGAAATTGAACCGGTGTTCGGGGTTGCGGCCCATCAGCTGATCGACCAGTTCCTTCACCACTGCGCGCTGTTCGAATTCAAGCGGCAAGGTGATGCGGATGAGACTGCGGGTTTCAGGGTTCATGGTGGTTTCCCTGAGCTGGCCGGGGTTCATTTCACCCAGGCCCTTGAAGCGACCGACATCGACTTTCTTGCCCTTGAAGACCGTTTCTTCCAATTCCTTGCGATGCGCATCGTCGCGGGCGTAGCGGCTCTCCTTGCCTGCGGTCAGGCGGTAGAGCGGCGGTTGGGCCAGATAAAGGTGCCCGCCGCGCACGACATCGGGCATTTCCTGGAAGAAGAACGTCATCAGCAGCGTGGCGATATGCGCGCCATCGACATCCGCATCGGTCATGATGATGATGCGGTCGTAGCGCAGCTGTTCCGGGTCGCAATCCTTGCGTGTGCCGCAGCCCATGGCGAGCGTGAGATCGGCGATTTCGCTGTTGGCGCGGATCTTGTCCGCAGTGGCGGATGCAACGTTCAGGATTTTGCCGCGGATCGGCAGGATCGCCTGCGTCTTGCGATTGCGCGCCTGTTTGGCGCTGCCACCGGCGCTGTCACCTTCGACGATGAACAGTTCTGTTTCGCCATCGCCTTCGCCCGAACAGTCGGTCAGCTTGCCCGGCAGGCGCAGCTTCTTGGCATTGGTGGCAGTCTTGCGCTTGATTTCGCGTTCCTGCTTGCGGCGCAGGCGTTCGTCCATGCGCTCCATCACCTGGCCGAGCAGGGCTTTGCCGCGGTCCATGTTCCCGGCCAGGAAATGATCGAAGTGGTCGCGCACGGCGTTTTCGACCAGCCGCGCGGCTTCCGGCGAGGTCAGCCGATCCTTGGTCTGGCTCTGGAATTGCGGATCGCGGATGAACACGCTCAGCATGACTTCGGCGCCGGTCATCACGTCGTCGGCGGTCAGATCCTTGGCCTTTTTCGCCCCGGTCAGTTCGCCGAAGGCGCGTAGCCCCTTGGTCAGCGCCGCGCGCAGGCCCTGCTCGTGCGTGCCGCCATCGGGCGTCGGCACGGTGTTGCAGTACCAGCTGGTCGATCCGTCGGAATAAAGCGGCCAGGCGATGGCCCATTCCACGCGTCCGGCTTCATCGGGAAAATCCTGATTGCCCGCGAAAGGCTGCGCCGTAACGCATTCACGCCCGCCGATCTGTTCTGCCAGGTGATCCGCCAGACCGCCGGGGAATTTGAACACGGCTTCTGCCGGCACATCGTCGCTGGCGAGGCTGTCCGCGCATTTCCAGCGGATTTCGACACCCGCAAAGAGATAGGCCTTGGACCGGGCGAGCTTGAACAGTCGCTTGGGGCTGAAAGCGCGATCACCGAAAATTTCGGTATCGGGGACGAAGCTGACGGTTGTGCCGCGCCGGTTGGGGGTCGGGCCGAGTTCTTCCAGCGGGCCGAGCGTCTGCCCCTTGGAAAAGTTCTGCGCATATAATTGCTTATCGCGGGCTACCTCTACCCGCGTATCGCTGGACAGGGCGTTGACGACCGAAACGCCGACGCCGTGCAAGCCGCCGCTGGTGGCATAGGCCTTGCCGGAAAACTTGCCGCCCGAATGGAGGGTGGAAAGAATGACTTCCAGCGTGGACTTGCCGGGGAATTTGGGGTGTTCGCCCACCGGCATGCCGCGGCCGTTATCGGCGATGGTGACGCGGTTGCCTTCATCCAGCCGGACTTCGATCCGTGTGGCATGGCCGGCCACCGCTTCGTCCATCGAATTGTCGAGCACTTCGGCGACCAGATGGTGCAGCGCCCGGTCATCCGTTCCGCCGATATACATGCCGGGCCGGCGGCGCACCGGTTCGAGGCCTTCGAGAACCTCGATGGAGGAAGCATCGTAATCGCCGCTGGAGGTGGGCGTGTTTTCAAACAGATCGTCGGCCATGTGCCTTGTTATATCGCCCGAATTTGCCCGGCTACAAGCGCGCGGGAAGGGTTATCCGCCCTGCTTAGAAGCGGGACGGTGCATTATCGACCACGACGACCGACCCATCGCGCACTTCGCGTACTTCGAAAGCACGTTCGACCATGCCGTTACGCCCGAAGCGGAATGCCCCGTCGAGACCCAGGAACCCATCCGACGCGAGTAGTTGGCTTTCCGGAAAATCGCGCCCCACACGCCAGTCGCGCGCGACACGCAGTGTAAGCAGAACGGCGTCATAGCCGAGGGTGGCGATGCGATAGGGCTGGCTGCCGAAGCGGGCTTCGTAACTGTCCACGAACCGCTTGTAGCGATTGTCCGAGATGGCGGAGAACCAGGCGCCGCCCAGTGCCGACGTGCGTGTGACCGAGCCTTCCCCGCTCCACAATTCGGTGCCGAGCAGTCGGGTCGACTGGCTTCCCGAAGGATTGAGCACACCCGCCGCCTGGGCCGCCAGGCGCGCACCGTCCGCGATCAGTACAGCATCGTAGCCGCCATGCGCCTTGAGCCGTTGGGCCGCGCTGACAATGGATGTGTTGCCACGGGCGTAGCGTTCGGTCCAAACCACTTCGCCGCCATAGGCCGAAACAGCCTGACGCATAGCATTTTCGGCGCGCGCGCCATATTCGCCATCGGGGGCGATGACGGCAAATTTCTGCGCGCCCTTGCCGCGGGCGTACTGGATCGTGCGCATGATCGACTGGTCGGGGATCTGCCCCATGATGAACACATCGGGTCCGGCGGCGCTGATATCGTTCGAGAAGGAAATCACCGGTACATCCGCCGCGCGGGCCGAGGCGACGACCGAGGGAATGTTCGAACCGAGCAGCGGGCCGAGGATCAGCTTGTTGCCTTCGGCAATCGCTTTCTGCGCTGCCGCTTCCGGACCCTTGGCGGTATCGTAAGTGGTGATGCGCAGATTGTCGGCATTGGTATCGAGCAGGGCCATGGTGGTGGCGTTGGCGATCGACTGGCCGACCGGTGCGTTCTGCCCGGTCATCGGGACGAGCAGGGCAATGCGGTGCCGCGTTTCGTCGGTGGGCAGGCTGTCGGTCGGTTCGGGTGCCGGTGTCTGGGTGACGGGGCCGGGGCGATCTGCGCCTTTCGGGATGACTGCACAGGCGCCCAGCAGCGCTGCCAGCCCCACGGTAACCATTGCCCGACGGTCGATAGTCCAGCGCTTCATCTTGCCGCATCCCTCATTCTTGGTTCATGGGTGGAAAGTGTCCGATGCATTTCCACCCGAAGAACACTCCCTTACACCGGGGCTCTATATCGTCGCCACCCCGATCGGCAACCTTGGCGATATAACCCTGAGAGCAGTGGAAGTGTTGCGCCAATGCGACGGAATCGCGTGCGAGGATACGCGCGTCACCGGCAAGCTGCTGAAGCATCTGGGTATTTCCAAGCCCATGTGGCGCTATGACGATCACAGCGAACACCGCGACCGGACCCGGCTCGTCGAATCCATGCGGGCCAGGGCTGTGGCGCTGGTCAGCGATGCCGGAACGCCGATGATTTCGGATCCAGGGTACCGGCTCGTCAACGACTGCCGTGCCGAAGGCATCCCGGTGACGGCGCTGCCCGGTGCCTGTGCCGCGGTTACCGGGCTGGCCCTGTCGGGCCTGCCCAACGATCGTTTTCTGTTCGCCGGTTTCCTGCCGAGCAAGGACAAGGCGCGGCGCGAAACGTTGGATGGACTGGCGGATGTCGATGCAACGCTGATCTTCTATGAAACCGCACCGCGGCTGACGAAATCACTCGCCGCGTTAGAAGCGGCCATGCCGAATCGCGAAGTCGCCGTGACCCGGGAAATCACCAAGCTCCACGAAGAAGTGCGGCGAGGGCTGCCGGCGGGCTTGCTGGCCTATTACGACGCCAACCCGCCAAAGGGCGAAATCGTGCTGCTGGTCGGCCCCCCGCCGGAAAGCGTCGCGAGCGAGGGCGATGCAGACGCGCTCTTGCGCGAGGCCCTGCAGACAATGAAAACCTCGCAGGCCGCAGCGCATGTCGCCAAGGCGACGGGCATGGATCGCAAGACCCTATATGCGCGCGCGATGGAACTGCGTTCGGAATGAAACGCCAGCTGGCCGAGAAAAGCGGCCGCGACGGCGAGGCGAGGGCGGCCTTCTGGTTGCGAGCCAAGGGCTGGCAGATCCTCGACCAGCGAGTGAAGACACCTGCCGGGGAAATCGATCTGATCGCCCGGCGCGGCGGAGTCGTGGCGTTTGTCGAGGTAAAGTGGCGCCGGAAACGCAGCGATCTGGATCATGCGATCGACGAGTATCGCCTGTCCCGCGTCGCTGCCGCTGTCGAAGCGGTGGCCCACCGCTACGCCGATAATGGAGAAGACATCCGCATCGATGTAATCCTCCTTGCGCCGGGTAGCTTCCCTCGCCACATCGCCAATGCCTGGCAGCCTTGATCCGTCGATGGGCGCTGGATGATCGGAGAACACTATGCCGTTACGCGTCGCCGTCCAGATGGACCCGCTAGAAAACATCAATATTGCGGGTGACAGTTCCTTCGCCCTGATGCTGGCGGCACAGGCGCGGGGGCACGAAGTCTGGCATTACGACGTCACCAGCCTCGCCTATGAAAGCGACGGCACACCGCATGGCCGCATTACGGCGCACGCAGCACCGGTGACGGTTCGGCTTGAAGCGGGAAATCACTTCACGGCAGGCGAACGACGCCGCATCGATCTGGCGCATGATATCGACGTGATCCTGATGCGCCAGGACCCGCCGTTCCATCTCGGCTATATCAGTGCGGCATTGTTGCTCGATCGGCTCAAGGGCACTACCCTGGTGGTCAACGACCCGCGCGAGGTCGTGAACGCACCGGAAAAGATGTTCGTGCTCGATTACGCGCAATACATGCCGCCCACGCTGGTTGCGCGGCATGTGGAGGATCTGCGCGCGTTCCAGAAAAAGCATGGCTCGGTGGTTGTGAAACCGCTCCACGGCAATGGGGGCAAGGCAATCTTCAGGCTGGATGAAACTGGCACCAATCTATCCGCCCTGTCGGAAGTGTTCGATCAGACCTGGCCCGAACCGCATATGGTGCAGCCTTTCCTTCCGGAAGTCAGTGAAGGCGACAAGCGGATTGTCCTGGTCGATGGAGAGTTTGCAGGTGCAATCAATCGTTTCCCCGGAGAAGGTGAGTTTCGTTCCAACCTCGCCCAGGGCGGCCATGCCGAAGCGACCAGTCTGACAGAGCGGGAAGAGGAAATCTGTGCGGCGATGGGGCCAGAGCTGAAACGACGCGGGCTCGTCTTCGTGGGCATCGATGTGATCGGCGGCAAATGGCTGACCGAAATCAACGTCACATCGCCTACCGGCATTGTCGCTATCGACAAGTTCAACGGCACCGATACGGCCGGATTGATCTGGGATGCGATCGAGCGCCGCCACGCGGCGATGTAGGACCATCCGCCACGTTTGCCCGTTAGGCGACCATGCACGAAATAATCATCCGCGCGATCGAGCAGGGCGGCCTGGTCGGCATTTTCCTGCTCATGGCGCTGGAAAATATCTTCCCGCCGATTCCATCGGAAGTCATCATGGGCTTGGGCGGGGCAGCGGTTTCGCGCGGGACGATGGATTTCTGGCCGCTGATGATCGTCGGCACAGCCGGGTCTACTCTGGGAAATTACGTCTGGTACTGGCTCGGCGATCATTGGGGTAAAACGCGGCTTGAACCCTTCGTCGACAGGTGGGGCCGCTGGCTGACGATGGAATGGGCAGATGTGGAAAAGGCGCGCGGGTTTTTCCGGCACCACGGACCGTGGGTGGTGTTTGTCTTCCGCTTCACCCCCGTGTTCCGAACGATGATCTCGCTACCCGCCGGGCTGGCGCACATGGGGGTGAAGCGGTTCCTCGTGTTCACCTTTGCAGGCGCGTTCATCTGGAACCTGTTGCTGGTAGAAGGCGGACGCAGGCTGGCTGTCTGGCTGGAAGGATCCCAGCAGGTTCTGGGCTGGATCATCATCGGGTTCTTTGCGATCGGTCTGGCCGGTTATCTATGGCGCGTCCTTACGTGGAAGCCACGGGACAAGCGTTAGCTTCCTTCTCGCGGATGGGCCTTGCGATAGATGTCCAGCAGGCTGGCGGCATCAACCTTGGTATAGATCTGTGTCGATCCCAGGCTGGCGTGACCGAGCAGTTCCTGCAGGCTCCGCAAATCGGCTCCTGCGCCCAGCAGATGGGTCGCAAAACTGTGACGCAGGGCGTGGGGCGTCGCTGTGTCGGGCAGGCCCAGTGCCTTGCGGGCGCGGGCGGTCGCCTTTTGCACCATGCCTTGCGACAGGGGGCCACCCTTGGCACCGCGGAACAACGGTTCGTCTTTCGTCAAAGTCCAGGGGCAGCGCGCGGCATAATCCGCCACGGCCTCGCGCACGATCGGCAATAACGGCACCACTCGTTGTTTTCCGCCTTTGCCGGTAACGGTCAACCGCTCGCCCAGTGGCAGTGCCGAACCGGATAGCGACAACGCCTCCGCAATCCGCATTCCGCCACCATATAGCAGCAGCAGGACTGCCCGGTCGCGGGCACCGATCCAGTCGTCGCTGGCAAGGGCTTCCACCGTGTCGGCAAGGCCGATGGCATCGTCCGGCGTGACAGGCCGGGGAAGGCCTTTCCTGATTTTCGGGCCGCGCATCCGCGGCGGGTCCGAAAGTTCGTGGCCCACCTGCGTGCGGGAAAAGGCAATAAAACCCTTGAGGGCAGACAATTCCCGCGCTGCTGAGGCATTCGTTAGTCCATCGGAGCGCCGTGACGCCAGATGTGCGCGCAGTTGTGCGGCCGTGACGTCGGCTACATCCTCCCAGGAGTGCAGGCCCAGCCTGTCGAGGAGTGTTTGTGCCGCCTTGTCGTAGGCGCGGACGGTGTGGGGGGATCGTCGCAGGCCCAAAGCGAGATGATCGTGCCACGCGCCGAGAAGATCGGCCCGGCTCATGACGCCACCAGATCTGCCTGCACCAGTTCGCCAAGAAGCGCATCGAGCAGCGGCATGCCCTGCGGGGTGACGCCAAGCCGTTCCCCATCGTACCAGACAAGGCCGAGATCGCGGTAGAGTGCCAGTTTGCCAGCATCGACCAGCGCGGTGGGCATGACGTCAAAGCGGCTGCCGATAATGCCGAGATCGACCCCCTCGCGTAGCCGCAGCCCCATAAGCAAAGCTTCGGAAGCCTGCTCGCGGGAATCAAGCGCGCGCGCCTCGGCAATACCGTGGCCCTGATTGGCCAATGCTGTCAGATAGTTTTCGGGCTTCTTATGCCTGACGGTGGCGACGTCACGACGTCGACCGTGTGCACCGGGACCAATGCCGATATAATCGTGATACCGCCAGTAGGTCAGGTTGTGCCTGCTTTCCTGCCCGGGGCGAGCGTGATTGCTGATCTCATATGCTGGCAGGCCGGCTGCTTCGGTCATTTCCCGTGTCACAGCGAAGAGATCGGCCGCGTTATCATCGTCCAGAGGGTCGAAAACACCGCGCCTGACATCGGTCGCGAACCGTGTCGCCGGTTCTATGGTCAATTGATACAGCGACATGTGATCGGTGCCCAAGGCGAGCGCTTCCGCCAGTTCCGCCCCCCATTCAACCTCAGTCTGATTGGGACGTGCATAGATCAAGTCGATGGAAACGCGCGCGAAATGGTTCTGCGCTACATTGACGGCCTTCAACGCCTCCTCGGCGCCATGCAGCCTGCCCAGGAAACGCAAAATGTCATCCCGCAAGCTCTGTACACCAAGCGAAACGCGGTTGACCCCGGCGGCGGCAAGATCGGCGAAATTTGCCGCCTCCACCGAACTGGGGTTGGCTTCAAGAGTGATTTCAATGGCCGGATCGAAGCCCCACATTCTCTCCGCTTCCGCCAACAGATCGGCGACAAGGGCTGGTGGCATCAGAGATGGGGTTCCGCCGCCAAAAAAGATACTTGTGAGCGGTTCTTTAGACGAACTCTCACCATGCTCATGGTTCATATCGATGAGCAAGGCAGACCGCCACTGGGCATTGTCCGTGACGTGGCGGACGTGGCTGTTGAAGTCGCAATAAGGACATTTCGCCAGGCAGAACGGCCAATGAATGTAAAGTGCGCGGGCCACGGATATTTTTCAGCTTGTCTTAACGGTGAATGCGGAATCTGGCCGCATATGAACGGGTCAGAGAAACGGATTACGCCACTCCTCGGCGCGATTGTGGTGCTATGTGCCACGGTAACTGCTGTGGCCGCAAGCGGATCGTCCAATGCCGATTACGCTGGCAGTGGGTACCCGTCTGCCCATGCCGGGCCCCAGCGTCATCTTGCTGGGCGTATTCTCGCCCTGCACAACGCCGAACGAATGGCTCTCGATCTCGAACCTCTGAAGTGGAACGTCCACCTCGAACACGAAGCGCAACAATGGGCAAATGTTCTGGCGCGGCGGGGCGTCCTGCAGCACGCCGACCGTGCCACGCGTAATGGGACCGGCGAAAATCTATGGATGGGGACGGCGGGCAACTGGCAGGTCGAAGGCATGATCGGAATGTTTCTGGAAGAGAAGAAACATTACCGGCACGCGGCTTTTCCGAATATATCCAGCACCGGGCGCTGGAGCGATGTGGGCCATTACACCCAGATCGTATGGCGCGATACCAGAGAAGTCGGCTGCGCAATTGCAACGGCGCGCGGAAACGATGTGCTTGTCTGCCGATACTGGCCGGCCGGAAACGTGTGGGGCCGGAAAGCGTACTGACTTTCAGCCAAACTGATCGGCAACCAGTTTTGCGAAGGCATCGGCCCGATGGCTGATCGCATGCTTTTCCTGCGGATCGAGCTCGGCGAAGGTCTGTTCGCGGCCTTCTGGTACGAAGACCGGATCGTAACCGAACCCCGTGGTGCCGCGCGGCGGCCAAGTGAGATTGCCGGGTGCGGTTCCTTCGTACACTGCATATTCCCCATCGGGCCAGGCCAGCGCCAGCACGCAATGGAAGGCGCAGGATCTGTCTGCGTCAGCGCCCTGCTGCTGGAGCATGCCTTCGACCTTGCCCATCGCCATGTACCAGTCGCGGCCCGGCTCCCCTTCGAACCACTGCCGTTCTGCCCAGTCGGCGGTGTAGACCCCTGGGCGCCCATCAAGCGCAGCAACCGACAGACCGCTATCGTCTGCCAGCGCAGCCAGACCCGACGCTTCGGCCGCGGCCCGGGCCTTGAGCAGAGCATTCTGCACGAAGGTGGTGCCGGTTTCGGCAGGTTCGGGCAGGCCCAGCGATCCGGCCGAGATGCACTTGACACCATGCGGTTCAAGAAGGGTGGAAATCTCCTTCAATTTACCGCTGTTGTGCGTGGCAATTACCAAAGTGCCTGAACCGATATTCTGCGTCATTTGCGAAGCTCTCCCTTCCGGGCAAGGCCCGAACCGACCAGCTGACTTCGAACGTGGTCGATCAGCTGCGGTGACAGTTTTTCTTTTGGCAAAATGTAGGCAATCAAGCGGTTCGGATATACCGCCATAAGCTTGCTCGATTCATCCCATTTGGCAATCGTCGACCATTGGTGCCCGACAGTACCGGAAGGGCCTTCGACTGCGAAACCGGATTCGTCGAAGGAGATCGTCTGGGCGCCGTGCAGATAGGCGCTTTCACGAAACACCCGCGCCGAGCCTCGCGGCAGGAAGAGGAAATACTGCACGACCAGAATGAGAAGCAGCAGCGCCAGCCCGAACAGTATGCCACCAGCAATAGAATGCACCCAGGCTTCGCCAAAGCCCATGAAGGCCACCGCAGCTCCGGCGATTATCATCAGGATGGGCACAAATGCCCGCCGGAGATGGGTGCGCATATTCAACCGCCACAATGCAGTGTGATCGTCTTCCCCAAGTGTAAATGTCTCGGGAGGCTGAATCACTTCGCTGTGGCGGCGTCCTGGGCCGCGAAAATACGCGAGCAGCCGATCTGGGCCAGCCGGAGTAGACGCAGAAAAGCCTCTTCGTCATAGGGTGCGCCTTCTGCCGTGGCTTGGGCCTCTGCGATCTTGCCGCCTTCGATGAGGACGAAATTGGCATCGGCATCGGCGCTGCTATCTTCGGGATAGTCGAGGTCGAGAACCGGCGTTCCCTGATAAATGCCGCAGGAAACTGCGGCGACCTTGGCTGAAATCGGGTCCTGCGTGATGGCACCCGACTTGAGCAGCCCATTTACCGCAAGGCGCAGTGCCACCCATGCGCCCGAAATGGATGCGGTGCGGGTGCCGCCATCGGCCTGCAACACGTCGCAGTCGAGCGTGATCTGATGTTCGCCGAGCTTCTTGAGGTCGACCACCGAACGCAAACTCCTGCCGATCAGACGCTGGATTTCCTGTGTTCGGCCGCTCTGCTTGCCCTTTGCGGCCTCGCGCTGGCCGCGGGTGTGCGTGGCGCGCGGGAGCATGGAGTATTCACCGGTAACCCAGCCTTCGCCCTTGCCGCGCAGCCATGGCGGGATCCGGTCTTCGACCGAGGCGGTGCACAATACGCGCGTTTCGCCAAAGCTGATCAGGCAGCTGCCTTCGGCATGTTTGGTATAGCCGGTTTCGATTGTGATAGGGCGCATTTCGTCGGGCGCACGGCCGGAAGGTCGCATGGGGATCTCCATTGCAGTCGAATCTCGGGGATGCCTGTGGCGCAAGGGTCTTGAGGCCGCAAGGGGAGTGGTTAGATAGGGGCCATGAATTCACCGCCGCTCAACGATCTTTCGAACCGCGCCCGCGAGATTTTCCGGCTCGTGGTCGAAGGCTATCTGGACAGTGGCACCCCGATGGGATCGAAAGCGCTTGCGGGCGAGGGGGGCGTAAACCTTTCCCCCGCTTCGATCCGATCTGTCCTGGCGGAACTCGAGCAACGCGGATTGCTGGCGGCGCCGCATACAAGCGCAGGCAGAATGCCGACCGAAACAGGGCTGCGGCTGTTTGTCGACGCGATGATGCAGGTGGCAGAACCCACCAAGGAAGAGCGTGCGGCGATCGAACAGCGGCTTTCCGAGCCAGGCCCGATTGAACGGGCGCTGGAGGAAACCAGCGCGCTTCTGTCCGATTTGTCTGGCGCTGCGGGCATGGTGATGGTGCCAACGCGCGAGCCCAGGCTGGCCCAGGTGTCGCTCACTGCGCTCGGCGCGAATCGTGTGCTGGCAGTGTTGGTTGGCGAAGATGGCCATATCGAAAACCGCATTATTGCCCTTCCGGTCGAAGCGCTGGGCACCTCGCTCGAACAAGCCAGCAATTATCTGACCGCCCGCACGTCCGGCAGAACCCTGGCCGAGGCTGCCGGAATGGTCGAGAAAGAGATCGCCAGCGGCAAAACGGCTCTCGACGAGGCCAGCCGGGATCTTGTGCAACGCGGGCTCGCCATCTGGAGCGAGGACTCCAGCAACCGCCCGGTTTTGATCGTGCGTGGCCAGGCCAACTTGCTGGATGAAACCGCGCTGGACGATATCGAGCGCGTTCGGTCGCTGCTGGACGATCTTGAAAGCAAGCAATCCGTCGCCAGCCTGCTGGAGCGCGCACGGCAGGCTGAAGCCATGCGCATTTTCATTGGCAGTGAAAACCGTCTCTTCTCGCTCTCCGGCTCTTCGGTCATCGCATCGCCTTACCGCGATCGCGATGGCAAAGTGGTTGGCGTACTGGGTGTCATCGGCCCAACTCGGTTGAATTACGCGCGAGTCGTCCCCATGGTGGATTTCACCGCCCGATCCTTGGGCAAAAGAATTGGCTGACAGGGTTTTTCAGTGAACGACGAAAACAAGAACGAACCGCAGGACAAGGCGGTCGACGCAGAAGTGGAACGCGAAATGGAAGGTGTGCCCGAGTATCTTCGCGACGGGGGTGATGAAGATGGCGATACGCCCATCGACGATGCCCTGGCGAAGCTGAAGGACGATCTCGAAAAGGCCATGCAGGATGTCCTGTATGCGCGCGCAGAAACCCAGAACGTCCGTCGCCGCCTGGAAAAAGACGTACAGGATGCGCGCAATTATGCCGCCACCGGCTTTGCGCGCGATATTCTGAGCGTGGCGGACAATCTCGCCCGGGCGCTGGAACACGTTCCCGAAGAACTGCGCGATAACGAGAAAGCCAAGAGCTTCATCGCTGGTATCGAAGCGACGCAGCGCGAACTGGAGAAAGTATTCGGCTCCAACGGCATCACGCGTATTGCCGCACAAGGCATGCCGCTCGATCCCAACCAGCATCAGGCGATGATGGAAGTGCCGACTCAGGATGCAGAACCGGGCACTATCGTGCAGGAAATGCAGGCGGGTTACATGATCCGTGACCGATTGCTGCGGCCTGCCATGGTCGGAGTGGCGAAGAAGCCCGAGTGAAACGGCCGGCACGGCGTTTCGGCAAAACCCAGTGCCAGGCGGCCGCACTTGCGCTCATCGCGTTGGTTGCCTGCACTGGCGCAACCGGCCCTGATCGGGCGACCGGCGAAGCTGTAAAGCGCGATGTTGCTGCATCTGCCATGGCAGAGCCCGATCAACAGGAATGGCAGCGGCTTCTTGGCCCGGGTTGGATCATTATAGGAAGCTCTCACGGTTCCATCCGCGGGAGTGAACTTCCGGTTTCCGCCGTGCTGGCGGAAGGAACCGATCTTACGTTCATCAAAAAGAACGATGGATTGGGCATCTCGGAACTGGATCTCAATCCGCGACGGTTGGTCATGGTGGAACAAGCGCCATCAGGCTGGAAAATCTGGGTGGATTTTCAGGGCTGGCTACCCCGCGCCGGTAGCGAGGATACGCCCTGCCTGCTGGACCCTTTCGCGGAAGGGGGCGTGAGTGTGGTAGACGGTTCGCTGCAGATCGCCACACAGCATTTCTATGGCTGTGGCAGCTGGTACATCAGCAATCAGACATTCAAGTTTCACCGTGATGGCAATCGATTGCGCCTGATCGGCAAGGAAAGCTATTCGCTGCATCGTGCCAGCCACGAGGTGACGGCGATCAGCACCAATTTCCTTTCCCACAGACAGGAAGTCACCTTCGAACCTGGTCCGGACGGTGAAGAAGGGACGGTGGAGAATGCGCCGAAAAAGACCATCCGGCGCATTGCGCGCAAAGTCTGGTACATCGAAGATATGGATCCAGAAGTATGTTGGGACGGCGGAGAAAGCCTGCCGGCATGGTGCGATCAATAATCGCCAGAAATGCGATTGAATTGGGAGTTTGATTTGAAAACGTTCGTTGCTGGCGCCCTGGCCACCGCCCTTTTTACAGCGCCTCTTTATGCTCAGGGCGGTGCGGATCAGGAACTCACCGACCTCGCTGATGCCTATTACGACTATCAGCTCAAGCAATATGGCATGAGCGAAGCGGCGAATGGCAGTACCGAACAGGGTAACAGCCTGTGGTCGGTTACGCCCGAAGCGCAGCGGGCCCGCGCCGAACAATATGCATCCTACCTTTCCCACCTGGACCGGATCGATCGTCAATCACTGAGTGAGAAAGCGCGGACCAATGCGATCGTTCTGCAATCTTTGCTGGAAGCGGAGATCGGCGATGCGCGTTTCTCCGAATGGGAAATGCCCTTCGACAGCGATTCCAACTTTTGGTCTTATCTCGCCCCCTCGCGTGGGTTCACCACGGTTGGCGAGTATGAGAATTACATCGGTCGTATGCGCGATATTCCGCGCTATTTTGCCGAACAGACTGCCAATGCCAAAGCAGGGCTTGATCGCGGATTTTCAGTGCCGCGTGTCACCCTGGAAGGGCGCGACGTTTCCATCGCATCCTATGTCGTAGAAAATCCCGAAGAAAGCCCATTCTGGCGTCCCTTCGCCGATATGCCGAAGACCATTCCCGAAGCGGACCAGAAGCGTTTGAGGGCCGAGGGCCACAAGGCCATTTCGCAAAGTGTGACCCCAGCCTACGCCGATTGGCTGGCTTTCTTTCGCGAAGAATATCTGCCGCGCACGCGAACCACGCTGGGGGCGAGCGAATTTCCCGACGGTGCGGCCTATTACGCTCAGCAAATCAAACAATATACCACGCTTGATCTGACTGCGGAGCAGATCCATCGGATCGGCCTGGAAGAAGTTGCCCGTATCACCGCTGAAATGGAGGGGGTGAAGGCAGAGGCTGACTTCGATGGCACGCTGGCGGAATTCGTCACCTATCTGCGGACTGATCCCCAGTTCGTGGCGAAGACGCCCGACGAATTGATGGGCGTATCGTCCTATGTCGCCAAGCGTGTCGATGGGAAGATTGCCGACTATTTCGGTTTCCTGCCGCGGCACCGCTTTACGATCCGGCCAGTCGATCCGGCCATTGCCCCTTTCTATACTGCAGGGCGCGGCGGGCTGGATGCCTGCCAGATGAACACGTATGATCTGCCGTCACGCCCGCTTTACAATATCCCCGCACTGACTCTGCACGAATGTTCGCCCGGGCACAGCTTCCAGGGGGCTGTTGCACTGGAGCAGGAAGAGGCTCCGCGTTTCCGCAGGCAGACCTACTTTTCCGGCTTCGGGGAAGGGTGGGGCCTCTATGTCGAGTATCTCGGCGAAGAGATGGGCATCTATCGCACGCCATATGAGAAATTCGGCCGTCTATCCTATGAAATGTGGCGGGCCGCCCGGCTCGTGATCGACACGGGAATCCATCATTATGGCTGGACCCGCGAACAGGCCATCGAATATCTTTCCAGCCACACTGCGCTGTCGGACCGTGAAGTCGGGACGGAGATCGACCGGTATATCAGCTGGCCGGGGCAGGCGCTGGCTTACAAGCTTGGAGAAATGACCATCCGCCAAGTGCGCGCGAAGGCCGAGAAAGAACTCGGCCCCCGGTTCGACATTCGCAAATTTCACGATGTCGTCCTGTCGCTGGGTTCCGTTCCTTTGCCGGCACTGGAAGCGCGCATGGACGCCTTCATAGCCGACGGCGGGCAAGGCCTTCCCGGCGTGACGTACGACTGATGTCGAACGAATTCAGGAACATGGCCAGAGGATATCCGTATTTGGTGTAATACACACGCTTGCGGAGATATTCGATGAAGACCAAGATCTTTCTCGCACCAGCGCTGGCCGCAGCCAGCCTGAGCCTTGGTGCCTGTGCCCAGAACTATGCTGTCGAAGGCGCTGCCGCCGGTGCAGCGGCTGGGGCCGGTCTCGGTGCCATCTTGGGCGACGACATTACGACCTACGCGCTCGCCGGGGCCGCGATCGGTGGTGTTGTCGGTTATGCGAAGGATAAAAACGACCGCTGCGATGGTTACTATGGCAACGGGCGCTATGTTGACGACGATTGCCGTTATGACGACCGCTACTCACGTTATTGGTAAGCGTTCGGATGCCGAAGCCGTGCTAGGCGCTGGCACCTGGAAAACGGACCAGAAGATCGTAGGCGGCAGCATCCGCGACGCCCGCGATCTTCAATCCGTTCCGGAGCCAGAAGGCATGTTTCACGATCTCCGCCTGCTGCTCGATACCATAGCGTTCGAGTGGCCAGCCGGGGCGGAGTGAATAATCGTAACGCGCCCATGGCATGCGGCGTGTGACAAGATACCATTCACCCTTCGTCTGGACCTGCCAGACATGGACAAGTTCGTGGATGAACAGCCCTTGGCGGCGCACACTGGCTTTCGAAAAATCGTCGCAATATGTTTCGCCGCGCGGATGAAAATGCAGGTGTCCGCGCGGTGCCATGGTGACCCGGCGAGGCTGAAACGGAAACCATTTCTTCCTGCGGATCGTGACCCTGGCATAATCTATCGCATTGCCGAAGACGGTGCGGGCGAGTGCAATTTCGCCCGGCGTAAGCGCCCGCCTGCCACCAACCGGGCAGCCGGGCGCAACACCTTCATCTGTGGCCGTAATGCCGAGAGTATCGACCTGACTGGTCAGCGCTCGTCACCTGCGCCGCGCACTTCGACGGGGAAGGTCTTTTTCTTTCCACCGACCACGGTGAGCGTCATGTCGGTGGAACCGCCGGCTTCGATCGATGGATCGAGATCGAACACCATGACGTGGAAGCCGCCGGGTTTGAAGCTCTGCTTTCCACCCGCCTCGACCAGCACTTGGCCGACGCTGTCCATCGTCATCTGACCGTCCACTTCCATCGACCCGTGAAGCTCTGCATTGCCTGCTCCTTCGACATCGGCACGGCGAATCGCGTAATTGCGATCGCCATTATTCTCGACATCGAAATAGATCGCGCCCGGATTGCCCGCGACGGCGGGAAGCATCAGGCGGGCATTGGTAACTTCCAGCGCAATTTCATCGGTGGCAGGCGCAGCGGTTTCTTCCGCTTGTTCAGAACAACCGCTCAAACCCACCGAGGCGATGGCCAGGGCGGCAGGTGCAAAATGTGCGAGTTTCATGGATTTGTCCCCTCTTCGAACTGACTCAAAAACTAGCCTACCCCCTCCCTTGTGCCAAGAGAAACCACACCTATATCGCCCGAGTAATACACCACCGGATAGAGCCGCCGACCGGTTTCGCCAGGATCGGGGAACCAACGCTGCGGTGTCCAACGACTTGAAACAGATGGGGAAACCATGAGCAAAGTTATCGGTATCGACCTTGGCACCACCAATTCCTGTGTTGCCGTTATGGATGGCGGCAAGCCCAAAGTCGTCGAGAATTCGGAAGGCGCCCGTACGACGCCTTCGATCGTCGCCTTCACCAAGGATGGCGAACGCCTGATCGGCCAGCCTGCCAAGCGACAGGCCGTCACCAATCCAGACAATACTCTCTTCGCGATCAAGCGCCTGATCGGCCGTCGTTTCGACGATCCGCTGACCAAGAAGGACATGGAACTGGTCCCCTATGACATCGTCAAGGGCAAGAACGGCGACGCATGGGTTGAAGCCGGCGGCGAAGACTATTCGCCCAGCCAGGTTTCCGCGTTCATTCTGCAGAAGATGAAGGAAACGGCCGAGAGCTATCTTGGTGAAACCGTCACGCAGGCCGTGATCACCGTTCCTGCGTATTTCAACGACGCGCAGCGCCAGGCGACTAAGGATGCCGGGCAGATCGCCGGTTTGGAAGTGCTGCGCATCATCAACGAACCGACTGCTGCGGCGCTGGCCTATGGCATGGACAAGGAAGATGGCAAAACCATTGCCGTCTACGACCTTGGCGGTGGTACTTTCGACGTGTCCGTCCTCGAAATCGGGGACGGCGTCTTCGAAGTGAAGTCGACCAATGGCGACACCTTCCTCGGCGGTGAAGACTTCGACAGCGCGATCGTCGAATATCTGGCGGATGAGTTCAAAAAGAAGGAGAACATGGATCTCCGTTCGGACAAGCTCGCTCTCCAGCGCCTCAAGGAAGCTGCCGAAAAAGCGAAAATCGAACTGTCGAGCTCAGCCCAGACCGAAGTCAACCTGCCGTTCATCACCGCGCGCATGGAAGGGGGCAGCTCTACTCCGCTGCACCTCGTCGAAACGATCACCCGTTCGAAGCTCGAACAGCTCGTTGGCGATCTGATCAAGCGCACGCTCGAGCCCTGCAAGAAGGCGCTCGCCGACGCCGGGGTATCGAAGAACGAAATCGACGAAGTGATCCTGGTGGGCGGCATGACCCGCATGCCGAAGGTTCGTGAAGTTGTGGAAGAATTCTTCGGTTCCAAGCCGCATACCGGCGTGAACCCCGACGAAGTCGTGGCCATGGGTGCAGCCATCCAGGCCGGCGTTCTGCAGGGCGATGTCAAGGATGTGCTGTTGCTCGACGTCACCCCGCTTTCGCTCGGTATCGAAACGCTTGGCGGCATCATGACCAAGATGATCGATCGCAATACGACGATCCCGACCAAGAAAACGCAGACCTATTCGACCGCGGAAGACAATCAGAATGCGGTGACGATCCGTGTTTTCCAGGGCGAGCGCGAGATGGCGCAGGATAACAAGATGCTGGGTCAGTTCGATCTGGTCGGCATCCCGGCCGCACCACGCGGCGTGCCGCAGATCGAAGTCACCTTTGACATCGACGCCAACGGCATCGTCAACGTGTCCGCCAAGGACAAGGGCACCGGCAAGGAACAGCAGATCCGCATCCAGGCTTCTGGCGGCCTTTCGGACGACGACATCGAAAAGATGGTTCAGGACGCCGAAAAGTTCGCCGACGAGGACAAGAAGCGCCGCGAAGGCGCGGAAGCCCGCAACCAGGCCGACAGCCTTGTACACGCCACCGAGAAGCAGCTCGAAGAACATGGCGACAAGATCGACGCTGCGCTGAAAAGCGAAGTGGAAGAAAAGGTCGCTGCGCTCAAGACCGCGCTCGAAGGCAGTGACGCTGCGGACATCAACGCCAAGGCTCAGGATCTGTCGCAGAGCGCGATGAAGATGGGCCAGTCGATCTACGAGCAGGAGCAGGCCAACGCTGCGTCGGAAGCTCCCGCAGGCGACGCTGCCGGTTCGAACGGCGGATCGGAGGAAGAGGTGGTGGACGCCGAATTCTCCGAAGTCGACGAAGACGCAAAGAACTGATCGGACGATGAGAAACCAGTCGCCACCGGTGCCACGACGCACCGGTGGCGATTGAGTATTGGGAAGCCATGTCAGCGACCGAAATAGATTTTTACGAACTCCTCGGAGTGAGCCGTGATGCCGATGGGGCGACGATCAAGTCGGCCTATCGCAAGCTGGCGATGAAGCATCATCCGGATCGCAACCCCGGGTGCACTGAAAGCGAAGGCAAGTTCAAGGCGGTGAGCGCTGCCTATGAGGTCCTCAAGGACCCTCAAAAACGTGCTGCCTACGACCGATATGGCCATGCCGCCTTCCAGCAGGGCGGAGCCGGCGGCGGCCATCCCGGCGCCGATTTCGGCGATATCGGGGATATCTTCGAAACGATATTCGGCGGTGCCTTCGGCGGTGGTGGGCGTGCACGGCCACGTCGCGGGGCCGATCTGCGTTATGATATGCAGATCGATCTGGAAGAAGCGTTTCACGGCAAGTCGACCGAGATCGAGATCGAGGTCTCACAGAATTGCGAGACATGCCACGGAACCGGCGCCACGCCCGGAACCCATGCGCGGACCTGCAACCTTTGTCACGGACAGGGCCAGGTGCGCGCGAAGCAGGGGTTCTTCGTTGTCGAAAGGCCGTGCCCCAACTGTCATGGCAGCGGCGAAGTCATCACGTCGCCCTGTCGGGACTGCCGGGGTGAAGGCCGTATCGACAAACCGCAGGCACTGGCAGTCGAGATACCGCCTGGGGTTGACACTGGCACGCGGATCCGCCTTTCGGGCAAAGGTGAAGCGGGGCCGCGAGGTGCACCTCCGGGCGACCTGTATATTTTCGTGCATGTAAAACCGCACGAGATCTTTCAGCGCGAAGGCACAGCTCTCGCCACGCGCATTCCCATCAGCTTTACCAAGGCTGCACTCGGTGGTTCGGTCGACATTCCGAATCTCGACGGGGAAAATGTAACGATCGAAATTCCGGCGGGCATCCAGTCCGGCAAACAGCTGCGTCAACGCGGTGCGGGCATGCCTGTCCTTCAGGGACGTGGCCGCGGCGATCTGGTGGTCGAAATCGCGGTCGAAACGCCCACCAGGCTGACCAAGGAACAGCGCGCATTGCTTGAAGAGTTCCGGGAACTGGAAACTGGTGAAGAATGCCCGGAAAGCCGCGGCTTCTTCGATAAGCTGAAGGACGCCTTTGGCGCTTGATATCGATGGGTAATTGGGGGCGGCTACAGTGACGAACTGTCGCCGCCCTTCAATATCCGTTTATGGTATCGAGCGGCCGAAGAGGTTCGTTCCTGTCTCTATCCTGGCAAACGGTCCGCCACTTCGCGTCGGATTTCGTCTATCAGCCGCTTGGAGCACCGGCCGGCTGTCTGTTCTTCATCCAGAATGGCGTTGAAGGCATCGCGCTTGAAACTGCGGCAGGTATCTTCGGGCAGCGGTTTGGTAACAGTGGAGCACACGAGGTCGATCATGCGTTCGGCGCCATGCAACCGGCCCCACAAATAGTCGTTTTCCCGGTAGGCCCGGCTGAAAAAAGCACCGAAGTTGTAGAACTCCACCCCGCGCAAAGTCGCTTTCGTCCCGCCTTCACGAATGCTTCGGGCATCGTCAGGGCTGATCCTGTCGACCTTTACCGGGTCGAATTCGGTCAAGCCTTCGTTGCGTAGCAGCGGCAGCGTGGCGACATCGTAAAACGGGAAGCCGAGATAGGTCAGCAACATGCGCCGCCGCAGGTTCTTCGGCATTTTTTCAAGCGCTGCGGCGAGCAGTTCTTCGGCGCGTTCGTCCAGTTCGGGCAGCAGGCGCTTCTCTTCGATCATGTCCAACAGCGCAGCCGGATCGCCCACGACATTTTCAGCCACGGACTCAAATGCGGAACCGAGGGCGGACACCCCTTCTTTCCGAAAATAGAGCGCCAGTATCTCGAACACGGCGTCCCGACCCTGTTCGAGCGCATCGTCGGGGATTTCCGGATCGGCCTCCCAGTCGCGCGCAAGCCTGCGGGCAAGCAGCCGCAGCCTTCGAATGCGGAACCCGATATCGTGTTCGCGAAGGAAAGCGATCGCTTCTGGCGATGCACCTCCGGCGGGTGCGGCCAGAGTATCGAGGCCACGCCGAGCCAGCTCTTCGCGCAAGATTGCTTCTATGGGGGCCGTGTCGTCGAAGCCAAGTTTCGGTGCCGCTTCGAGTGTGAGCCGCGCGAGTCTGCTGACAATCCCGGCAAACTTGGCCTGTGCATAAGCGTGAAAGGCATATCCTGCCCGTTCTGCCGCAGCCTGCTGCGCCTTCTGCCGCCATGATTTCAGTCGCGCCGGGGTCGGGCGATCGAGAAAAAGGGTGCGCCCGAATAACTTGTCCACGGCTGCGTCGACCTCCGGTCGCAACGCGGTGACTATTCGCATCAACCGCTCCGCTTCACGGCTCTGCTCTTCAAGTTGTTCGAGATTGTCGCGAATTGGCTGTTCGCGTGGGATCGTCGAAAGCGATCCGAATATGGCAGAGAAGAAACCGACGGGTTCGTGTTTCTCGGAAGTCCGGTGCCCAAACCGGTCGGGACGTGGATCGACATAGACGAAACGCCGGTCGACCTCACGCTGCGCTGGGCGTCCCTGCAGGGCGGATATCGCCCCTGCGAATGGTTTGTTGACCAAGACCGAGCCATCGATAAGAGAAACGTTTTCAATGCTTTTCCGCGCAGCATGAACTGGCATGATCCGTTCGAGAAATGCGTTTCGCCCGGGCCATCTGCGTTCGGTAAGGTCGGACAGGCGGTCTATCTCTTCCACGCGCAGCGGCGGGAATGCACCGGGGAAGCTGGCGGTTGCCCTTGCGGCAAACACGAGTTCGAGAGGGTTGGCCAGATCGCGCCCACCCTTCAACGGAGTGCGGGCCCGGAAAGAAATCGGCATACGGTGTTCGGTATCTTCGACGACCGGCGGACTGTGGAGGCGGAGAAGTTCCAGATAGCCGTGAAAATCCGTTGTCGTGACATAGAGATCCAAAGGGTGGCCGGGCGGAAGAAGCGGATCGCCCACATCGCTTTCGGCCATTGCGGAAAAGGCACGTTCAAGCAGGCGGGAGAAACCAAGACCGGAGAAAGGTGGCTCGAACCACCGCCCACGGACGAGATGAGAGACCTTTTGCTCTACCTCTGCCCGGGTTTCAGGCGCTACCGCATCGGCAAGATTGCTGCCTGGTCGGCTGAGCAACCACGTTGCAAAGGGCTGGGCCCAGAATTTCGAGAACCGCCATTTCAGCCGTGCTTCGGGATCGACCAGATTATCGACATCGGCGACCTCCAGCCAGAGATCGGTCAGCGGTTCGAGCGATTGGCCTGAATAGACTGCCTGTGCCAGGAACACGGTATTGATGCCGCCGGCGCTGGCACCGCTCATAATATCGGGAAGTACCCGTAGACGCAGGTCCTGCTCGTCAGCGATCCTTTCAAGCAGCTTTCGATAGACGGATTCGATTCCGTTGTGCGGCGACTTACGAGAATGAAAATCGCGGCTTGCCTTGGCCAGGTGCCATACCTCGCGCGTCACGCCATGCATGTAGACTGCCAGGCTGACCCCGCCATAGCAGACCAGTGCGATCCTCAGTTCCTTTTGCCGCATGGAACGGGCTGTGCACGGTTGTGCCGATGAAGGCAATTGCGTTCCGCAAATGTTCCGATTAGCAGGTGTTATGGCTAAGCCGAAGAAACGCTATGTCTGCCAGGCCTGTGGCAGTGTCTCGCACCGCTGGCAGGGGCAGTGCGCCGATTGCGCCGAATGGAACACGCTGGTCGAAGACGCGCCGGCAACAGTGTTTTCGATGAAGCATGATCTGTCCAGCGGGGGCCGGGCCGTCCAATTCGTCGAACTGGACAAGCCCGGGCCTTTGCCGGTGCGGCAGCCCACCGGCCTTGCCGAATTCGATCGGGCGCTGGGTGGCGGCCTGGTGCCGGGTTCGGCAATCCTGCTCGGCGGTGATCCAGGGATCGGCAAGTCGACACTGCTGCTGCAAGCGGCGGCAAAGATCGCCCGCAAAGGGAGCGGCGTCGTCTATGTCAGTGGTGAAGAAGCGTCCGGTCAGGTGCGGATGCGAGCGGCAAGGCTGGGCCTGTCCGATGCGCCCGTAAAGCTTGCCGCCGCAACCGGCGTACGCGATATCCTCACCACTCTCGGCACGATGGAAGCGCCGAAACTGATGGTTATCGATTCGATCCAGACCATGCATTCCGACACGATCGAAGGGGCACCGGGCACGGTCAGCCAGGTACGCGGCTGCGCGTTCGAACTGATCCGTTACGCGAAGGAAAACGGCGTGGCGCTGGTACTGGTCGGGCACGTCACGAAAGATGGCAACATAGCCGGGCCGCGCGTGCTGGAACACATGGTCGATGTTGTGATGAGCTTCGAAGGCGAACGCAGCCATCAGTATCGGATCCTGCGTGCTTTGAAGAACCGTTTCGGTGCAGTCGACGAGATCGGTGTATTCGCCATGGCTGGGGAAGGGCTGGAAGAAGTCGACAACCCGTCCATGCTGTTCCTGTCGGGTCGTGACGAACCGATGGCTGGCAGTGCAGTTTTCCCTGCTATCGAGGGGACCCGGCCGGTACTGGTCGAAATTCAGGCGCTCATCGTGCGGCTCCAATCCGGTGCCACGCCGCGCCGTGCCGTTGTGGGATGGGACAATGGCCGTCTCGCCATGCTGCTGGCGGTGCTCGAATCCCGCTGCGGTCTGAATTTCTCTGCGGCCGAGGTGTATTTGAACGTGGCCGGCGGTTACCGGCTGTCCGATCCCGCCGCCGATCTCGCCGTTGCGGCGGCTCTGGTCAGCGCGATGGCCGACAAACCCCTTCCGGCCCGCAGCGTTTGGCTGGGTGAAGTCTCCCTTGCAGGGGAGATCCGCCCGGTTGCCCATGGCGGCTTGCGACTGCGTGAAGCGGCCAAACTCGGTTTCGACCGGGGCTTTGGGCCGACAGATGTCAAAGGTGGTGCGCCTGATCTTGCTTATGATGGCTTGGGACAACTGGCCAATCTCGTTGACCGGATAATCGGGAATTCATAAGTCACGGCCAAGGAAGGGCCATGACCGGTTTCGATTACATCGTTCTGCTGATTGTCGGCATCGCTGCCGCAGGCGGTTTCATGCGTGGCTTCATGCAGGAAGTACTGTCGCTGGCGGCATGGTTGCTGGCGGCTTTCGCGATCCGTTATTTGCATACGCCGCTGACACTGGCGATGCAGGATTTTCTGGGGCCGGACATCACCACATCGCTGCTGTCTTTCACGCTGCTGTTATTGATCCCTTATGCCGCGATGAAGGTTATCGCGAACAATGTCGGGGTGGCTTCGCGCAATTCGCTGCTTGGGCCGGTCGACCGGGTGCTCGGCTTTGGCTTTGGCGCGCTGAAAGGCATGATTATCGTCGTTATCGCCTTCTCCCTCGTCGTGCTGGGTTACGACACTGTGTGGAGTTACAAGGGGCGGCCCGCCTGGATCACCACCGCCCGCAGTTACGAGCTGGTGGATTCCAGTTCGCGGGCCCTGGTCGAAGCGCTGGCCGAACGTCGTGCTCAATTGCGCGAAGAATCGACCGAAGACGAGTGATGGCATCATCCCGGGCACCAGCGCTGTATTCTACCGAACTCCTCTCTCTGGCGGTCGAGCTGGCAGATTATGTCTATGATGCGGGTGCCGCTGTAACGGGTCACGCACGCTCGCGCAGCTGTGGCAGCGTGATCGAGCTGTCTGCTGCATCGCCGATGCTCGACCATATCGGGCTGAAGGTATCCGCTTGCGCGGTTGGGCAGGCATCCGCGGCGATTTTTGCCCGCGAAGCGCGCGGTATGGATGTGGGCACGGTGAATGCGATGCTTGAGGCCCTTGGCAAATGGCTGGAAGGCGACGCGCCGAGTTCCATTCTCCCGCGGCTCGAGTTGCTGGAGGCCGCGCGGCCGCATCGCGGGCGGCACGAAGCCATCCTCCTGCCGTGGAGAGCGGCGTTGGACGCGCTTTCCAAGATTGAGACCGCTCGCTAAATCCTTGTCTGAGCGCGAGATAAGCGCGGGTGGGGAGGGAGTGCGAGATGGACGATACAGCCACAACACAGGTGCGTGAAGCAACGGACAAGGAAATCCGCCTGGTCATCGCGGCGAGCAGTGCAGGCACGATCTTCGAATGGTACGATTTCTTCATCTACGGCACCCTGGCCGGATTGATCGGTGCGGCCTTCTTTCCCAGCGATAATGAAACCCTTGAGATACTGCTGGTCTGGGCAGGCTTTGCCGTGGGGTTCGGCTTTCGTCCGCTCGGGGCGATCCTGTTCGGTTTTCTGGGCGACAGGCTTGGACGCAAATATACCTTTCTCATCACCGTCACCGTAATGGGTGTGGCCACAGCCGGCGTCGGCTTGATACCCAATGCTGCCAGCATAGGACTGGCTGCACCGCTGATCGTGCTCTGTCTGCGCATCTTGCAGGGACTGGCGCTGGGCGGTGAATATGGCGGTGCTGCAATTTACGTTGCAGAACATGCCCCGCCAGAAAAGCGCGGGTTCTACACCAGCTTCATCCAGGCAAGCGTGGTGGGCGGATTTGTCTTGTCCATTTTGGTGGTGATCGCTTGCCGGGCTCTCATACCGGCGGAAGATTTCGCGGCATGGGGGTGGCGCGTGCCGTTCCTCCTGTCGATCGTGCTGCTGGTCATTTCGCTCTGGATGCGGTTGAAGCTGTCGGAAAGCCCGGTGTTCGAAGCCATGAAGGCGGCGGGCGAAACAAGCAGCAACCCGTTCACGGAAAGCCTGACCTATCCCGGCAATCCCAAACGGATATTCGTTGCCCTGTTCGGCATAACCGGTGTGCTGACGACGATCTGGTTCACGACCTTCTTTTCCGGCATGTCGTTCCTGCGTGGGCCGATGCGCGTCGACGAAACTCTGGTGGAATGGATCCTGCTTGTGGCGGGTGTGATTTCGATGGCCTTTTATGTCCTGATCGGGAAATGGTCCGACAGGGTAGGGCGGAAGAAACCGATCATTGTCGGTGCCGTCGCTTCCCTTGTCCTGCTGTTTCCGGTGTTCTGGGGGATGGGGGCACTGGCCAATCCAGGCCTGGACGCCAGTTCAAAAGCCGCGCCGGTAACGATTGGCGGTCCGCAATGCGAATACGATCCCTTCGCAGAAATCCAGGCAAGTGCGTGCGGCCGCACATTACAGGATCTCACCACGCTGGGCGTGCCGTATACGATCCGGAATGATGCTGCCTCAAGCCTGTCGATCGGCTCGCAGGACTATGACTATGGCGCGCTTCCGGATGCCACCCGGTTTGCTATCGTTCAGGGTTGGCTTGAAACCAACGGATATGATTTCACTCGTCAGACCCCACCCCTGGTAAACATTCTGGGAATCATCGGTCTGCTGCTGGTTCTAGGCATGTTGTCGGCGCTGACTTACGGTTCGGTGGCCGCCCTTTTGTCGGAAATGTTTCCCGCCAGGATACGCTACAGCTCGATGTCGATCCCGTATCATATCGGTGCGGGATATCTGGGTGGATTTCTGCCGCTGATTGCAGGCTATATCGTGGCAATGACAGGTGACGCATATGCGGGGCTCTGGTACACGATCGCGGTGGTCGGATTCGGCCTCATCGTTGCGTGGTGGGGCCTGCCCGATGGCCCTCCGCGCGATTTCAGAGATGGCGAACAGGCACCGCCCGTTTCGCCTGCCCTTCCGTGAGCATGCCATGATCCACCTTCCGCCACCGACCCTGCGCTTGCGCATCGATACGCAGGCACTGGCGCATAACTGGCGGGTTCTGGACGATTTGTCGGGCAGCGCCAGCGCAGGTGCTGCGCTCAAGGCCAATTGTTACGGCCTCGGGGTGGAGCGGTGCCTGCCGTTCCTGTGGGAGGCCGGGTGCCGCGATTTCTTCGTCGCGCATTGGAGCGAAGTGCCGGCCGTTCTGCGGCACGTTCCGGCCGACCGTGTCGGCGTACTGCATGGCATACTCGACACCGAAGAAGCGGCTTATGCCCGCGCTGTCGGTGTAAAACCCGTGATCGACAATCTGAGGCAGGCCAGGCTGTGGCACGAGAGTGGTGGCGGAAAATGCCATCTGATGATCGATACGGGTATCAATCGACTTGGCACGTCGCCTGCCGACATGGCCGATCCTGCCATACAGTCGCTCGATATCGACCTTCTGATGAGCCATCTGGCCTGCGCGGACGAGGACAGCGCCATGAATGCGCGTCAGTTGGAAGCATTCCGCGCCTGCCTGCCGCTGGTACCTCATCAGAGGCGGAGCCTGGCCAACAGCGCAGGCATCGCGCTGGGGCCTGATTACGCCTTCGATCTCACGCGGCCCGGCGTTGCTCTTTACGGCGGCGTCCCGCGCCCGGAAATGGCCGACAGCATCAGGCAGGTCGCCCGCCCGGAAGCCGCGCTCATTCAGGTGAAGACGCTCAACGCGGGGGACAAGGTCGGTTACAATGCCACCTATACCGTGCCCGCATCGACAAGGGTGGGCGTTGTGTCGATGGGCTATGCCGATGGCATTCTGCGCAGCTGGGGCGGCGCGCATTTTGTCGCCGGTAACAGAGCGCTTCCGATACTGGGCAAAGTTTCGATGGACATGATTGTGCTCGATCTGTCGGATGCGCCGGACCTGGTCGAAGGGGATTGGGTGGAACTGCCTTATCACCTTCCCGATGCTGCGCAGCAAACCTCTCTTTCTCAATATGAATTGCTCACTGTACTGGGCCGGCGCTTCAGTTGACGTTTAGGTCACGTTGCACTGCCGATTTTGCACGTGCTAAGTATCTTGCAATGCACAATCTGGGAGCATGCTAGAATGGCAAAGCGGACTGCCGAAGGTGAAGCAATCGTCATCAAGAAATACGCCAACCGACGGCTGTATAATACCGATACCAGCAGTTACATTACGCTGGATGATCTTGCAAAAATGGTTCGCGACAATGTGGATTTCCATGTACTCGACGCCAAGACCGGCGACGATATCACCCATTCCATCCTGACCCAGATTATCGTGGAAGAAGAAAGCCAGGGGGCGCAGATGCTTCCTGTCAGCTTTCTGCGCGATCTGATTTCCATGTATGGCAATTCGATGCAGGCGATGATGCCCAGCTATCTCGAAGCAAGCATGGCAAACCTGCACAAGAACCGCGACCAGCTGCAGGATGCGTTTGCCAAGGGTATCGAAAGCAATCCGCTGGCCAAAATGGCCGAAGCCAATTTCAAGATGATGCAGAACGCGGCACAAGCCTTCATTCCAGGCGGGCGCAAACCTGCCCGGACGGAACAGGGCGACGAACTGGCCGAGATGCGCCAACAGATGGCCGAAATGCAGAAGAAGCTGGACGAAATGAGCAAATAGCGGCATCGGCCCGCCCGCCGATCCGACCAGCAATAACGGGAACTATACCTTGGCCCAGATACGCCATGCCTTGAACACCAAGCGCGAAGACGATTTTGCAGCATGGTATCAGGAAGTCATCAGCGCTGCCGAAATGGCCGAGGAATCGGGCGTGCGCGGCTGCATGGTAATCCGCCCGTGGGGCTGGGGCATATGGGAACGCATGCAGCGCCTGCTGGATGACCGGATCAAGGCCACCGGTCATGACAATTGCTATTTCCCGCTCTTTATCCCGTTGTCGAATTTCGAGCGTGAGGCCGAACATGTCGAAGGCTTCGCCAAGGAGATGGCGGTCGTCACCCATCACCGGCTGATTGCAGGGAAAGATGGTGGGCTGGTCCCCGACCCCGAAGCCAAGCTGGAAGAACCGCTGGTGGTGCGGCCGACCTCGGAAACCATCATCGGCGATGCGATGGCGCGCTGGGTGCAGAGCTGGCGCGATCTGCCGCTGAAGCTCAATCAGTGGGCCAATGTCGTGCGTTGGGAAATGCGGACGCGCATGTTCCTTCGCACCAGCGAATTCCTGTGGCAGGAAGGGCATACCGCCCATGCCGACGAGGCAGACGCCAAGGATCACACGCTCACGACGCTCGAAATCTACCGCGCATTCGCCGATGAAGATCTCTCGCTTGCAGTCGTCGCAGGTGAAAAGCCGGAGAACGAACGGTTTCCCGGCGCCGTGGAAACCTGGTCGATCGAAGCGATGATGCAGGATGGCAAGGCGCTGCAGGCCGGTACCAGCCACTATCTGGGCACCAATTTCGCGCAGGCGAGCGGGATCAAGTTCCAGAACAAGGAAGGCAGCGAAAGCCTCGCTCATACCACCAGCTTCGGTGTGTCGACCCGCATGGTGGGTGCAGTGATCATGACGCATGGTGACGATGACGGCCTGCGCCTGCCGCCCAAGATTGCCCCGCAGCAGGTCGTGATCCTGCCCATGCTGCGCGACAAGCCCGAAGATCGGCCGCTGATCGATTATTGCGAAGCACTGCGCGCCACGCTCGCCAGCCAGAGCGTATTCGGTGAACCGCTGCGCGTCCTGCTCGACACGCGCCCCGGTAAGGCGGCGCAGAAGCGCTGGGACTATGTCCGCAAGGGCGCGCCGATCATCATCGAAGTCGGCGGCCGCGATATGGACGGCGGGGTTGTCAGCATGCTGTGCCGTGACCGTCTGTGGGACATGGAAACGGGCAAGGTGGCGTTCCAGAACCCGACGCGCGAAGTGGCCGGGCAGACCATTCCCGACGTCCTTGCCGACATTCAGAGCGCAATGCTTGTCGAAGCAGCAGAACGCCGCGATGCGAATGTCACCCGCGGCGTGACCGATTTCGCCGAGGTGGAAAAGCACTTTGGTGCATCACGCTATCCCGGCTGGGTCGAGGTGCAGTGGGCAAAGCCGACCGGTGACGCGCTTGAACAGGTGGTCGAACGGCTGAAAGAGCACAAGCTGACCATCCGCAATGTTCCGATGGACTCGCAGCCTGCCGATGGCACCTGCATCTTCACCGGCGAACCGGCAGTTGAACGGGTCCTGCTCGCCAAGGCTTACTGAGGCACCGCGTGACATGGGGCGCGATAATCCCCATATCACGCGCATGACAAAACAGAACAAGCATCGGCAGTTCAAGGGGCTGCCGAACAAAGAACAGATTCTCGAATTCATTCAGACATCCGATAAACCCGCCGGGAAGCGCGAAATCGCCAAGGCGTTCGGGCTGAAAGGTCAGGAAAAGATCGCGCTCAAGAAGCGCCTGAAGGACATGGCCGAAGAAGGCCTGATCGATGGCAAGCGCACGGCCTATCACCGCATGGGCGGCGTGCCCAAGGTGACCGTCCTCAAGATCGTCGCGATCGAGGATGGCGAACCGGTTGCCGAGCCCGAAAACTGGTCGCCCGATACCAAGGAAAAGCCGCCTCGCCTGATGGTGAAGGAAAGCAAGAAGATGGCCGCGCTCAAACGCGGTGATCGTATCCTTGCGCGTAACGAGGAAACCGAACGTGGGTGGCGCGCAACGCCGATCAAGAAACTGCCTGCGCGCACCGAAGGCCTCATGGGCGTGGTCGAGAAGGACGGCAGCGGCAATTACTGGCTGGCCCCGGTCGACAAGCGCGTGCGCGACAGCGCGCCCATCGGTGATGTGGGCGAGGCGACGGAAGGCGAACTGGTGCTGGCCGAACGGATGGGCAAATCGGCCCGGTCCAAGGTCAAGGTCGTCGAAGTCATCGGCGATCCGCTGGCGCCCAAGGCTTTTAGCCTGATTGCGATTGCCAAGCACGGCATCCCGCACATCTTCCCGCAGGAAACCATTGCGGAGGCCGAACGGGCGGTCGACCTGCCGCTTTCGCCAGATCACCGGGAAGACCTGCGCGATGTCCCCATCGTTGCGATCGACCCGGCAGACGCGCGCGACCATGACGATGCCATCTGGGCCGAACCCGATGGCAAGGGCGGTTACCGCGCGATCGTCGCGATTGCCGATGTCAGCTATTACGTCCGCCCCGGCGGCGCACTCGATCGCGAAGCGCGCAAACGCGGCAATTCGGTCTATTTCCCCGACCGTGTGGTGCCGATGCTGCCCGAAGTGCTCAGCGCCGATGTGTGCAGCCTCAAGGAAGATGTCGATCGTGCCGCGATGGCCTGCCACATCCGCATCGACGCGGAAGGCAGGATCAGCGACTGGCGCTTTACGCGCGCCATCGTCCGTCTGGCGAAGAACGTCGCTTACGAAGATGCGCAGGCTGCCATCGATGCCGGCGATGCCCCGGAGTATCTGCAAAATCTGTGGGGGGCGTGGAAACTGCTGTTCAAGGCGCGGCAGGCGCGCGATCCGCTCGATCTGGAACTGCCCGAACGGCAGGTGCGCCTCAATGACGAGGGCTTGATCGAGGAAATCGCCGTGCGCGAACGGCTCGATGCGCACCGAGTGGTCGAAGATTTCATGATCGCCGCCAATGTCGCTGCGGCCAAGGCGCTGGAAGCCAAGGCCGCCCCGGTCGTCTATCGCATTCACGAGACGCCGAGCCGCGAAAAGCTGATGGCGTTCAAGGAATATCTCGCCAGCCAGGGCCGCAAATTTGCCATGGGGCAGGTGATTACGCCGGGCCTGTTCAACCGCATGCTCAAGGATGTGGTCGATCCGGTCGAAAAGGCGCTGATCATGGAAGCGGTCCTGCGCAGCCAGACGCAGGCCTATTACGGCCCGGCCAATGCAGGACATTTCGGCCTGTCGCTGGGCAGTTACGCCCATTTCACATCGCCCATCCGCCGCTATGCCGATCTGCTGGTGCACCGCGCGCTGGTCGATGCTTACAAGCTCGAACAACCGAAGCCGAAAATCGACCTGCCCGAGAAAACGGGTCTATCCGACCGCGACAGGGATGCGCTGCATCAGATCACCGATGCCATCAGTCAGACCGAACGCCGCGCGATGGAGGCGGAGCGCGATACGATCGATCGCTACGTCGCTGCGTGGCTGTCGGGCCGTGTGGGCGAAACCTTCGATACGCGCATTACCGGCGTGCAGGGTTTCGGCTTCTTCGCCACCATCGACAAGCTGGGCGGGGACGGGCTGGTCCCGGTCAGCACGCTGGGCCGCGAATATTTCAGCTACGATGAAAAGGCGCAGAAGCTGGTCGGCGAAAGCAGCGGCACCGAATATGCCGTGGGCGACCGGCTGAAGCTGACGCTGGCAGAAGCCAATGCGCTGACCGGTGCGCTGAAGTTCGAAGTGCCGAACAGCGATGGCCAGGGCATCGAACCGCGTGGCAATCGTGCGCCCACGAAGAAGCGTTCGCATCAGCGCAAGGGGCCGAAGAAAGGGACGGGCGCCCCCCGGCAGACGCACGATCAGGGCAAACGCGGGCGGCCCGGCAATATCCGCCATCAGGGCCGGCGCAAGTAGCTCTCAGCCCCGTCCGCCAGTCATTGCGCGGTGCCGGGAAAGGGGCTGCGTCAGCCCTGCAGCCTTCCCCGCAGTGACTACGCAGGATCTGGCTAGGCCAGTTCGTCGATCCGTTCGCGCGTCAGCCCGCCGGGGACGAGATAGAGCGGGCAGGGCAATTGCCCGGCATGGCCTGCGAAATGCGTCACCAGCGGGCCGGAGCCACCTTCCGCGCTGGTGGCCAGCACCAGTGCGGCGATGTTGCCGTGTTCTTCGATATATTTGCGGATAACGTCTGCGGGTGGCCCGGGGCGCACGGCAATTGTGGGCATCTTGCCCATTTCACCGAAAATATTGCCCGCTGCGCTGTTGGCCATCACTTCGGCCCGTTCGCGCGCTTCCTGTTCGATGGTCGCCTGTACACCGCCGAATGCGTTGAATGTCTGCTGCGGCACCAGCGCGAGAATGTGCACCGATCCGCCGGTTTTGTGCGCCCGCAGGGAAGCAAAGCGCAGCGCCTGCTTCGCTTCTTCGGTTTCGTCCATTACGACAAGATAGATACGCATAGTGGCTCCCCGTCTCCCTCGGCTGCCGATTACTCGCTAATTCGTATTCTGTGCAAGGACCTTGCGAGCGGCGCGCCTTTTCGCCAGAGGTGCAGGCGCACTATCTCCCCAGCGAGGACGTAACGTAAACAACCATGCCAACGCCGATCAAGATGCCCGCCCTGTCGCCCACCATGGAAGAGGGCACGCTCGCCAAATGGCTGGTGAAGCCGGGTGACACGGTCAATGCGGGCGACATCATGGCCGAAATCGAAACCGACAAGGCGACGATGGAATTCGAAGCCGTGGACGAAGGCACCATTGCCTCGATCGCGGTGGAAGAAGGAACCGAAGGCGTGAAGGTCGGCACGGTCATCGCCATGCTCGCCGAAGAGGGCGAGGATCTGGACGAAGCGGCCAAGGCTGCGCCTGCCGCTGACGCGGCGAAAGACAAGGCGGACGAAAAGCCCGCCAGCGATAAAAGCGAAGCGAAGTCGGAACCGGCCAAGGCCGCACCGCGCGAGAATGCCGAGCCTGCCCGTGCAGCTGTGGATACCGAGAGCAAGGCCCCGGCCGCGCCCAAGGACGACAGCGGCGAACGCATCATCGCGTCGCCGCTGGCGCGCCGCATTGCCGAACAGAACGGCGTCGATCTGTCCACCATCACCGGTTCCGGCCCGCGGGGCCGGATCGTCAAGGCGGACGTCGAAGGCGCAGAAGGCGGATCTGCCAAGCCCGCAGCCGCTGCGGCCGCACCGAAGGACACGGGCGAAGGCCAGGCTGCGGCCAAGGCCCCTGCCAGCGAACATGGCGCGCCTTACGAGGAAGAAAAGCTGTCCAACGTGCGCAAGGTCATCGCGCGCCGCCTGACAGAGAGCAAGCAGCAGGTCCCGCATTACTATCTGTCAGTCGATATCCGCCTCGATGCGCTGCTCGACCTGCGCAAGCAGCTCAATGCCGGTCTGGAAGCGGATGGGGTCAAGCTGTCGGTCAACGATCTGCTGATCAAGGCGCTGGCCCGTGCGCTGACGCGCGTGCCGGATTGCAATGTCAGCTATCAGGGCGACACGCTGCACCGTTACAGCCGCGCCGATGTGTCGGTCGCGGTGGCGGCGCCCAGCGGCCTCATCACGCCGATCATCACCGAAGCCGATACGCGCGGCCTCGCATCGATCAGCACAACGATGAAGGAACTGGCGGAGAAGGCCCGTGAAGGCAAACTGCAGCCGCATGAATATCAGGGTGGCACGGCCAGCCTGTCCAACCTCGGCATGTTCGGCATCAAGCAGTTCGACGCGGTCATCAATCCGCCGCAGGGCATGATCATGGCCGTCGGCGCGGGCGAACAGCGCCCGCATGTGGTCGACGGCGCGCTACAGGTCGCCACCGTAATGACCGCCAGCGGCAGTTTCGATCACCGCGCCATCGACGGCGCCACCGGTGCGCAGCTGATGGAAGCCTTCAAGAGCCTGATCGAAAACCCGATGGGGCTGGTGGTTTGACCTCTCCAACTACGACTAGCGGGCAAGCCCGCAAGTCTGCGTATCCTCTCCGGCAAGCGGAGAGGATTGAAGTGAGAACTTCCTCCTCTCCCCCCGCGGGAGAGGAAGGGGCCCGCCGCACAGCGGTGGGAAGGAGAGGGGGCAGGCGCAACCTCATGCCCTTGGCCAAACGGATGCGTCGGGACCCTACGGAAGCCGAAGCGCGGCTGTGGTCGATCCTTCGCGCGGGCCGGATGGCCGGGGCAAAGTTCAGGCGGCAAGAACAGATCGGTGATTTCATCGTCGATTTCGTATGCTTCAGGGCCCGCCTTGTTATCGAAGCCGATGGCTCGCAGCATGGGGCCAGCGACGCCGACAAGGCGCGCGATGCCTGGCTGACCGCGCAGGGCTTCAGAGTGCTGCGGTTCTGGAATAACGATATTCTCGGCGACACCGATGCTGTAGCCGCTGCGATCCATGCGGCGCTTCCCGATGACTGACCGCCAGCCCCTTATCCGCGTCACGGCCATGCCGACCGATCTCAACCCCTATGGCGGGGTGTTCGGCGGGTGGCTGATGAGCCAGATGGCGCTTGGTGCCGGCAGCCTCGCCAGCCGCGAGGGGAAGGGCAAGGCCGTGGTTGTCTCGGCTACCGATTTCGCCTTTCCCGGCGCGATGCAGGTGGGGGATGAACTGTCGGTCTATTGCGCGATCGAGGCCACCGGCAACACCTCGCTCACCATCTCCGCCGAAGCCATCGCGCGCGAGCGCAATGGCGATGCGGAAACCAAGGTGGCGCAGGGCACGTTCAAATTCGTCCTGCTGGATGAAAACGACCGCCCCCGCGCGGTGGCGCGGCGGTGGGCATGAACACTGTCCTACAGGGCGGCGATTATGCGATGAATGCAATCATGACCCCGCTATCGCCTCTCGACGCCGCACCTTGCGCAGGCGCGCCCCAAGCTGACACCCGGCTGTACCAAGCCGACATTTTCGCCGTGCAAGCCGACAGGCGGGCCGCGCAAACCGACGTCGAACCGGCGAAAGCCGACACCAAATCCCGGCAAGCTGACGCCTTTGCGCATAAGCCGACTTTCTTTGCCTCTGGACTGTGTAACACCCGGTCCATGTCTCGGGCGAACTCACAACTGACAGGTACGAATCATGGCTGACAAATACGACGTTATCGTGCTCGGCAGCGGTCCGGGCGGCTATGTCGCGGCAATCCGCTGCGCACAGCTGGGACTGAAAACCGCCATCGTGGAACGCGAACTGCTGGGCGGCATCTGCCTCAACTGGGGCTGTATCCCGACCAAGGCGCTGCTGCGTTCGGCGGAAATCCTCCATTATGCGCAGCACGCCAAGGATTACGGCCTCAAGATCGCGGGCGAGATCGAAGCCGATCTGGACGCGGTGGTAAAGCGCAGCCGCGGCGTGGCCAAACAGCTCAATCAGGGCGTCACCCACCTGATGAAGAAGAACAAGATCACGGTGCATATGGGCGAAGGCACGCTGACCGGCCCGACCAGCCTGACCGTGAAGGGCGAAAAGGGCGAGGAAAAGCTCACCGCCAAACACATCATCGTCGCCACTGGTGCCCGCGCGCGCGACCTGCCTTTCGCCAAGGCGGACGGCAAGCGTGTGTGGACCTATCGCCATGCGATGACGCCGAAGGAAATGCCGAAGAAGCTGCTGGTTATCGGCAGCGGCGCGATCGGGATCGAATTCGCCAGCTTCTACAACGACATGGGCTGCGATGTGACCGTGGTCGAAATGCTCGATCGGATCGTGCCGGTGGAAGACAAGGACGTGTCCGCCTTCCTCGAAAAGAGCCTGTCCAAGCAGGGCATGACGATCATGACCGGCGCTGGCGTCGAGACGCTCGACGTGACCGACAAGGGCGTGAAAGCCAAGATCAAGTCGTCTAATGGTAAGACTACGGACTCCGAATTCAGTCACTGCATCGTTGCCATCGGCATCGTGCCCAACACTGAAAACATCGGGCTGGACAAGCTGGCGGACATGGACCGCGGCTTCATCCAGATCGACGATTATGGCCGCACCAAGTCGAAAAGCCTGTGGGCCATCGGCGATTGCACGCCCGGCCCCTGGCTGGCGCACAAGGCGAGCCACGAAGGCGTCACCACCGCCGAAGCGATTGCCAGGGAACTGGGCAATAAGGATGTCCATCCGCACCCGCTCGACCGTAACAACATCCCGGGCTGCACCTATTGCCACCCGCAGATCGCCAGCGTCGGCCTGACCGAAGCCAAGGCGAAAGAAGCCGGGTATGACGTGAAGGCCGGAACCTTCCCGTTCATCGGCAACGGCAAGGCCATCGCGCTGGGCGAAGCGGAAGGCTTCGTGAAGACCGTGTTCGACGCCAAGACTGGCGAGCTGCTCGGCGCGCATATGGTCGGCGCGGAAGTGACCGAGATGATCCAGGGCTTTGTCGTCGGCAAGACGCTGGAGACGACGGAGGCGGAACTGATGCAGACCGTCTTCCCGCATCCCACCATCTCGGAATCCATGCACGAGAGCGTACTTGCGAGCTATGGGCGCGCGCTGCATATTTGAGCCGCGCCGCATATAGGGGGAGGGCGAGATGACCGGTTTCCTGATACTCGCCTTCCTCATCCTCGTCGCCGGGGTGGTTGCCGTCCCCCTGGCGAGCCGGTTCGGTCTGGGCTCCGTGCTCGGCTATCTGCTGGCAGGTATGGCGATCTCACCGATCCTCGCATCGCTCCGGGTGGATGTGGATGCGCTGCAGGTGTTCGCGGAATTCGGCGTGGTGATGATGCTGTTCATCATCGGCCTCGAAATAGAGCCCAAGCGGCTGTGGGAAATGCGCGGCAAGCTGGTCGGCCTGGGCGGCGGCCAGGTGCTGCTCTCGACGCTGGTGATTGCGGGCATCGCCCTGTTCAACGATCAGCCCTGGCAGACCGCGCTGGCCATCGGCATGGTGCTGGCCCTCAGCTCCACCGCAATCATCGTCCAGACCCTGACGGAAAAGGGGCTGCTCAAGACGCCGGGGGGCGAAGCCAGCTTTTCCGTCCTGCTGGTGCAGGATGTCGCGGTCATCCCGATACTCGCCCTGATCCCGCTGCTGGCACTGCCCGAACTCAGCGCAGTGGCGTCGGGCCATGCAGGCGGCGGTGGCCATGGCGGGATCGATCTGACCGAAGCGATGTCGGGCTGGCAGGCCGGGATCACGCGCCTAGCCGCGGTGGCAGGGGTCGTTGCCATCGGCATCTTCGCCATCCGCCCGCTGTTCCGCTACATCGCGCGGGCCAATCTGCGCGAACTGTTCACCGCTGCCGCGCTGCTGGTGGTGATCGGTATCGCCCTGATGATGTCGCTGGTGGGCCTATCGCCCGCACTGGGTGCATTCATCGCGGGGGTGGTGCTGGCGACCAGCGAATATCGGCACGAACTCGAAAGCGATATCAACCCGTTCAAAGGCCTGCTGCTCGGCCTGTTCTTCATCACTGTGGGCGCCGGCATAGACTTTGCGCTCGCCAGAACGATCTGGATGTCCGTCGTCTTCTGGGCCGCTGTCACCATCATCGCCAAAATCGCCGTGCTGCTCACCATCGGGTGGCTTTACGGTCTTCGCAGGCAGGCTCTGTGGCTGTTTTCGCTCAGCCTGCCTCAGGCGGGCGAGTTCGCCTTCGTCCTGATCGCCTTCGCCGTCGGCAATGCGGTCTTCGAGCAGGCCTTTGCCGACCAGCTGCTGCTTGTCGTGTCGCTGACCATGCTGATGACGCCGCTGCTGTTCATTCTCTACGACAAGCTGATCGCTCACATCTATTGTGCCGACCAGGCACCGGACGAAGCCGACCAGATCGACGAGGAGAATCCGATCATCATCGCTGGCAGGGGCCGTGTTGGCGGGATTGTCGACCGGATGCTCGATGCGGCGGGGCACCGTGCCACCGTCATCGACAACAACAGTCAGCACCTTGAGAACATGAAGAAGTTCGGCGTCACCACCTATTATGGCGATGTGACGCGGCCGGATCTCCTCGCCAGTGCGGGGATCGACCGCGCGCGCATCCTCGTCGTGGCGCTGGAGGATCGCGAACAGATCGACAAGCTGGTACGATACGCCTGCAGCACGTTTCCCAATCTGCATGTCATATCGCGCGCCAAGGATCGCGATCACGTCTATCACCTCTGGGCCATGGGATGTCGCGACGTCATTCGCGAAACCTATGATGGCGCCTTGCGGATGGGGCGGTCGGTCTACGAAGCGTTGGGGCATGATCGCCAAACTGCCATGGCGATGACGGCTGCATGGGAAGAAATGGACAGGTCGTCCACGCAGGCGATTGCCGAAGTCTATCGGCTCGATGTTCCGGCCTATGAGAACGAGGAACTGCTGGCAAAGATAAGGGAGTTGAAAGCCGAATGGGACCCGAAACTGCGCGATGCGATGGACGAAATCGCAGCCCGGAAGAGCTGAGATGACGCAGGGTACCCACAACTACATCGTCGATGATCGCAATGCGACGGTCATCATCGATATCAATGGCGATCACTTTCCGCGTCCCGACGCGAAGATCAGTGTCTTCGACAGCGGCTTCATGCTGGGTGACGGAGTATGGGAGGGCATCCGCCTGCACCACGGCCGGCTCGCCTTTCTCGACCGCCATCTCGATCGGTTATGGCGCGGGGCCAAGGCGATCCACATGGATATCGGCATTTCGCGTGAGGAGCTGGAGCAGCGCCTTTACGCGGTGCTCGACGCCAACGGAATGAATGGGGACGGCGTCCATATCCGCCTGATGGTGACCCGCGGTATTCGCTCAACCCCCTATCAGGATCCGCGCGTGGTGATCACTCCGGCCACGATCGTGATCATTCCGGAATGGAAGGAACCTGCGCCGGAAACCGCCGTGCGGATGCTCAGGGTGGCCACTGTCCACGTGCGCCGGGGCTATCCCGATGTGCAGGACCCGATGCTCAATTCGCACAGCAAGCTCAACTGCATCACCGCCTGTATCCAGGCTGCGCAGGCTGGTGCGGACGAAGGACTGATGCTCGACCCGCATGGTTTCGTGGCCACTTGCAATTCGACCCATTTCTTCATCGTAAAGGATGGCGAAGTGTGGACCTCCAGCGGGGACTATTGCCTCGACGGCATCACCCGTGGTGTGGTGATAGAAATCGCGCGGCAAGCCGGGATTACCGTCCGCGAACGAAATTTCTCGCTGACCCATGTCTATGGCGCCGACGAAGCTTTCACGACCGGCACCTTTGCCGGGGTCGCGCCGATTGGCTCGATCGACGGTCGCGTACTTGGCACTGAGCGAGGGCCCGTGGTCGAACGCCTGCAGGACCTCTATCTCGCGCGCCTTGCAAACGATGTGAAGGTGAGGGGGCGCCCATGACCATCCGTATCGCCATGTGGTCCGGTCCGCGTAACATCTCGACCGCAATGATGCGCAGCTTCGGCGCGCGGCCTGATTGCGCGGTTTCGGACGAGCCCTTCTATGGCGCCTTTCTCAAAGAAACAGGGGAACCGCACCCTCTGGCAGCGGAAACGATCGCCGATATGGACTGCGACTGGAAATCCGTGCTGGCCACGCAATCCGGGGATCTGCCCGACGGTGGTCCGGTCTGGTATCAGAAGCATATGCCCCATCATATGGTCGGACCTGTTTCGATCGCCGACATGCCCGATCATCGCCATGCTTTCCTTATCCGGGCTCCGGAACGTGTGGTGGCGAGCTATCAGAGGAAGAACGAGTTGCGTCGGGCTGATTTGCTCGGATTCTCTCGTCTTCGTCGCTATTTCGACTATGAGCATGAGCGATCGGGGCGGACGCCGCCTGTCGTGGACTCGGATGCCATTCTGGCTAACCCCGCTACCATGTTACAAAAGCTTTGCGCAGCGCTGGGTATCGCATGGAACCCTGCGATGCTGCACTGGGAAATCGGTCCGCACCCGGAGGACGGCGTTTGGGGAAAGCACTGGTATGACAAAGTCAATGCCTCGACCGGTTTTGGAAAACCACCGGATGAACTGCCTCGGCTCGATGGTGCCTTCGCCGAAGTCGCCGCGGAATGTCGTGGCGATTACGAGGCCTTGCTGGCGCACGCCCTGTGAAACCCCATTCTGCCGCAGGGCACAATCGTTTCATCGTAAGCGGTTGCGCCGAAATACCCACCTTGCGTTTTCTCCTCAGAGGAGACGAAGCATGGAATATGAAATCAAAGATGATCCACAAGGGCTCGCGGAGAGCAACCCAGCGACCAGAGATGGCGGACTGGCCGAAGATCACATTGCTTTGAAAAGACTCCAAAGTGCCGGGCAGCGATCAGAAATCAGAAGCCGTCGCACCGGTGCCGATATGGGCGACCTGATCTAGGGAATGCAACGGGCGCACGGCGGCTGGTGAAAAAAGAACTAGGGTTACCGTGTGGCCTCACAAAATTGACGCAGAACGACTAGTCCAGCAAGGAAGGAGAAATGACGCGCGGCTTTTCCACATATTAGAAGTGATCCTCACCTCGCATCGTGAAAGATGATGCCGACGGTGTGGCGTGTGCCGTAGCGTAAGCGGCTTACACCGTGACGCATATTCACTTTATAACTTCCTCTCGATCCTTGAACGGGCCGATTGTGAACCGCGAAAATGACAGCATCTCCCTGCTTGAGAGGCACTACTTCCGCGCGGCTTTGCATCCGAGGGCGTTGTTCCGTCAGCACGAATTCGCCACCAGTGAAATCCTTGTTGGGTTCCGACAGAAGGATAGCGACCTGCAACGGAAAGGCGAGATCGCCGTAAAGGTCTTGGTGAAGACAATTGAAGTCGCCGACCATGTATTGCAGCAGCAGCGGTGTCGGTCTTGTTTGTCCGGCAGCATGGCATTTCCTCAGAAACTCCGCATGGGTTTCCGGGTAACGCCTGTCCATCCCCATCCTTTCATTCCACCGGTTCGCGACCGTCACAAGACGAGGATAGAGCGCCGAGCGCAGAACGGAAATCAGGTCGGGCAAAAGGATAGCGGAAGTAGCGATACTCACCCTTGCCAAAGCCATGTCGGCTCATGTGGATATGGCTACGGAAATGCTCTTCCTGCGGGTAGAGTCCGGCAATGCCCCGGCATTCGTCTCGCGTCAGCAGCCCTGTCATGATCGCACACCCCTGTGCGTCAAGCTCTCCAAAGAGATCGTCCCAACGGAAAAAACTGATGCGATCCTCGATCATAACGGGCGCGGAATTGCCAACCGGCTGGTTGAAGGTGGTGTTCATAGGTGAGCTTCTCTCTCTAGCACGGCACGCTTGCGCCGCCTGGCCCGCACCAGCGATAGTTGGACAGCGAACCATCCGTCCTGACCCCACGATGACAGGGGATCGCCACGGCAATCTTGTTGGCACCGCAGGCATCGGCGACTGCGCGCACTGCCTTGGGGGCTTCGACTTTTTCGGAAATGGAAATGTCATCGAAACTGCACCGTCTACACGCGCGAAACCCTGCTGCTTTTTCAGACCGCTGATCTGAAAAGAAGACGACGCTATGCCTTTTCGGAAGGCGCGATGGGCAGCCCTGCGACAAATAGATGCCGGTTGATTTCATGGCATCGACGAACTTCTCTTCAAGAGTCTTATCCTGGCGAACGCCCGCATCCCAATACTGATTTTCACAGCGTGATCAGATTGTCTGGTGTCGTTCTGCTTGGTGGGCGGCATGTCCGCCTTCCTTGAAAAAATGTAGTGACGTTGTGCGCCAGTGAACATTGCTCAGGGTCTTTGGCAGCCGGTGCCCCCGCCGAAACTCCGTATCTTGCTGCCAAACATCGATGATCGGCGTCTTGCCGTCAGAGGTGCGGCGAGCGGCTCTGAGAATGAGTGCTTTGACAGCAAGATACGGAGTGGCTGGTGAATCGCACTCCACTACGTCTCTGACACGAACCAAAGCAGAAAAGGTATTTGAGATATGACTTTATTAGAAGGCAAGATTGCTATCGTCACCGGCGCGTCTTCCGGCATCGGGCGAGCCGTGGCACTGATGTTTGCCGAGCACGGAGCAGCGGTCGTCCTAACAGCAAGGCGCCAGGATCGATTGGATGAGGTTGCGAACGAAATCCGCAGCAGGGGTGGATGCGCCTATACTTGGGCCGGCGACATCGGCCGTCCCGAAACGCATGAGCGGATCGTTGCGGATGCAATACGCGAATTTGGCGGCCTCGACATCGCTATCAACAACGCTGGCACTGTGGGTGCGGTGAAGCCACTGGCCGAAATCGCGCCTGAGGATTGGCAGCATACACTGACCGTCAATCTGACGGCCGCATATTTGGGCGCACGCAGCCAGATCCCAGCGATGCTTGAGCACGGCGGCGGCTCCATCGTGTTCACATCCAGCTTCGTTGGAACCAGCGTTGGCCTTCCTGGAATGGCCGCTTACGGTGCGTCGAAGGCTGGATTAATGGGATTGGTGAAGGGGATCGCCGCCGACTATGCGGCCCAAGGTGTCAGGGCCAACGCTCTTTTACCGGGCGGTGTGGATACCGAGATGGCAGGCGATCAAAGCCAGAAGGATTGGGCAGCCGGGCTCCATGCCATGAAGCGGATCGCTCAACCCGAAGAGCTCGCGTCCGCCGCTCTTTTCCTTGCCAGTTCCATGGCCAGCTTCGTCACCGGATCCGCTCTGTTTGCCGATGGTGGTAACGCTGCCGTGAAGTAGCCAAGCAATTGGCGATGAATGCGGAGACGACACCCCAATAACACGCATCGCTAGCGCTCGTCTCCGTTTTCTTGCGGGGGCATTCCCACGGCTGCGTTCATTCAGACATTCGCCGTCGCCGAATACCTCAGCCACGGACCGTCAAATGCGGTAATCGGCGGCGGTTGGCGCGCCAGAAGCGGAGTGACATGGCGGACAGGGTGGGATTCGAACCCACGAAGGGCTTGCACCCTTGCCGGTTTTCAAGACCGGTGCATTCAACCGCTCTGCCACCTGTCCGCGAGCGGGGGCTAGCTAGTCACATCTTTTCGTTTTGTCACGCCTTTCCGGGAACATCGACAACTGGTTCTTAGTACACGACAGATGACACTTGCTGTTCAGCTTCACTCTGCGACAACCCACTCATGATTTTTCGACGCTTATTTGCCGCCCTTGGTGCTCTCGCGCTGTCTTTGCCAGCTATGCCCGCGCAGGCACAGGACAATCTTAGTTTTGATTCCTATCTCCAACTGCTCATCGCCCGTGCGCGGGCGGAAGGGGTAAGCGAGTCGACACTGCAACGAATGACGGCCGGGTTGCAGCCGAACAGGCGTGTGATTGAGCTGGATCAAAGCCAGCCAGGTTCATCCACCGGTTCCGGCTACCCGCCTTTGACACCCTATATCGCCACTCATGTCGATTCGGCGCGGATCAGTGGAGGACGCAGGGCCCGTGCGGCATGGTCCGGCCCATTGCGGGCGATCGAGCGCCAGTACGGCGTTCCGGCGGAAATCCTCGTTGCTATCTGGGGGCATGAAACGGCTTATGGCGCAGTAAAGGGTGGCTTCGACCTTTCGCAGTCCCTCGCCACCCTGGCATGGGAAGGGCGCCGCCGCGATTTGTTCGCAGGCGAATGGGTCGCGCTCATGAAAGTGGCGGATAAAGGATATTCACGAAACGAGCTTAAAGGAAGTTGGGCTGGTGCATTTGGCAACCCGCAGTTCCTGCCCTCGGTCTATCTCCGTCTGGCAACGGACGGTGACGGCGACGGACGCGCGGATATTATGAACAATAGCGCCGATGCGCTAGCGTCCATTGCCAATTATTTCCGCGACGCTGGCTGGCGCACCGGACAGCCGTGGGGCGTGCGGGCGTCGGTTCCATCCGGCTTCAATGTCGGTGCATATCGCAGCCCGATTGTCGCCCCCGTTTGTTCGCGCGTTCACGAGCGGCACAGCGTTTACAAGCCTGTGAGAGAGTGGCGACAATTAGGAATTCAACCGCAACGGGCAATCGGGGACGACATTCTCGCGACACTATTTCAGCCTGACGGCCCGGGTACGCCTGCATGGCTGCTAACATCCAATTACAGGGTCATTCTGGAATATAATTGTTCGAACTATTACGCGATGAGTGTGGGGCTGCTGGCCGATGAAGTTGCCAATTAATGTTGCATTCGTCGCAACGGCTGGCGTTGCTATCTTCTCTCTAGGTATTTGCGGCACCTCTGCGCAGGCAAAGCAATCCAGCGTTGAAGAGGCCGCCGTAAATGGTCCTGCCGCAGATTATCCGATAGTTATTGGAGACCCCTATGTCCTAGACGGGGTCACTTATACGCCTGTCGACACCATGAATTACGACCAGGTCGGCTATGTAACAAAAGATGTTCCCAATTCGCACGGTATCACTGGTGCTCATCACACCCTGCCGTTTCCCAGCTATATAGAAGTCACTGCTCTCGACACGGGGCGCACTATTCTGGTCCGGCTTGAACGGCGTGGGCCGATGACTTCCGATAGGTTGCTCGCACTTTCTGAGGCGGCATTGCAACAACTGGGAGTGGGGGAGGGCGCCCCAGTGCGCATGCGGCGTGTCAATCCTCCAGAAAATGATCGCGCGGAGTTACGCGCTGGTCGTGAAGCACCACTGCGCATGAGCACTCCGGATGGTCTCCTCGAGGTTTTGCGGAAACGTTTGCCGGAAAAGGGATCTGCACCGCTCGGTGACCCACGACAGGCTGAAATAAGCGGCAAAGTACCCGAGCCCGGAGTATTGGAAGCAATCGACCCTCAAAATGCAGCTGAAGTTGGTGAGGTGAGAGAAATAGGTGCGGAGCCCTTTGTGCCTTCCGATATGCGCCAATCGATAATGGCAGACCGGATAGAAGGGGCATCGGCACCTGTTCGTGAAAACCTGCAAGAAGAGAAACTTGGCCAATACGCAGTGCAACTGGGCACATTTTCTGTTCGTGCGAACGCTGAGAAACTGGCGCGGGATGTAGGCGGAAATATCGTCAGAAGCGGCAGGTTCGCCATCGTCAGAGTGGGGCCATTTGCAAGCCGTGGACAGGCGGAACAGACGCTCGCCAAGCTACGCAAGCGCGGTTATAGCGATGCTCTGATACTTTCACTCGACTGACATGCCGCGGCTCTCGCGCGGCACGGGAGCACACTTGCGCAAACGTCTGATTTCGCTGGCTCTGTTGACAGCAGCCGTCATAGTAACTCCGCTCGGCGCAAAGGGCGAAACAGTCGCCCGTATACCCCGCGTTGAAGAGGCGCCAATCGCCTATCTTTTGGATGCTTCGAGCGGACAGGTGCTGTACGAACGGGATATAGATCGGCGCTTCATGCCAGCATCGATCACTAAGGTAATGACGACTTTCCTGGCCTTCGAATGGATGGAGGAGGGTCGCCTGTTTCCGCAGCAGGTCTACGGCGTCAGACCAGACACATTTCGCCGCTGGAATCGAAAAGGTTCCACCATGTTTCTGCCGGCGGATGCGCGAGTGACAGTCGACGATCTGTTGCATGGGATAACGACCGTGTCCGCCAATGACGGGGCTGTCGTCCTGGCTGAAGGAGCTGCGGGTTCGGTCGAGGACTGGGTCGCTGCAATGAATTCAAAAGCCCATGGTATGGGGATGGCAAACAGCCACTTTGGCACTCCCAATGGCTGGATGGATGACGGGAGGACATTTGTAACCGCCCGCGATCTGGGGACTTTGGCGCGAGCCATGGTGAGGCGGCATCCGTCCAAATATCGCCATTTCGTAGGCGCAACGGGGATGAAGTATAACGGCATAGAGCAACGCAATCACGACCCGATTTCGGGAGTCGTCGAAGGTGCCGATGGGATTAAAACAGGCTTTACCAATCAGGCTGGCTACGGCTTTCTTGGATCGGCGCAGCGGGATGGGCAAAGGCTTGTCATGGTTGTCGCAGCAAGTCCGACTGGCAGAGACCGAAACAAGGCCTCGCGGGAATTCATCGAATGGGGGTTTCAAAACTTCGAGAGCCGCGCCCTGTTTACCGATGGTGAACGTATCGGCAGTGCCGAAGTCCAGGAAGGGGGCATGGCCAAAGTGGGCCTGGTCGCTCCAGGGGGTGTTCGCATATCCATTCCGAGAGGGACCAATCCGCATATCGCGCTTTCCCTGCGTTATGAGGGGCCTTTGCAAGCCCCGGTCGCGAAAGGCGAAGAAGTTGCCGAGTTGATCGTTTCGATCTCCGGCATGCCTGAGCTTCACATACCACTTGTGGCTAATGAAGATATTATCAAGGCCACGCCTGTCCAACGCGTGTTCAACGCCTTGCGGAGCTGGATCACGTGACACGCGGCCGTTTCATTGCATTCGAAGGTGGCGAAGGGATGGGCAAATCGACCCAGGCCCAGTTACTTGCGACAGAACTGCGGCGGCTGGGGCACACTGCCGAACTCACCCGCGAACCCGGTGGCACGCCAGGGGCAGAGGCAATCCGCGATCTGCTGCTGCACCCTCCGGGTTGTGGATGGACTGCCGAGGCAGAAGCCCTGCTTTTCGCTGCGGCCCGTGCCGACCATGTGGCGCGTAAGATCCTGCCCGCGATTGAGGCTGGTACTTGGATAATTTGCGATCGTTTTATCGATTCGAGCCGCGCCTATCAGGGCATCGCCGGGGGACTGAGCGATGAAATCGTGCGGGCTCTCCATGGCATTGGCAGTGCGGGTCTAGTCCCCGATCTCACCCTCGTGTTCGACGTGCCAAGCGATGCAGTGGCTTCACGCCTTGCCAAGCGGGATGGAGACAGGAGCGATGCCATCGGTAGTAGATCGATGGATTATCACGCAGCCGTGAACCAGGCATTTCGCGATTTCGCTCTCGCCGAGCCAGAGCGCTTTATCGTCGTAGACGGGTCTGGAGCGATAGAGGAAGTCCATCGGCGTGTAATGGATGCGCTGTTCAGTCGCTTCGGGGAGTTGGCATGACGCTGCTGGGCCATGACGCGGCTTGGCGTGAATGGCGTAAGGCCATGGAGGGCGAGCGGATGCATCATGCATGGCTGCTTTCCGGGCGCCGCGGCGTGGGCAAGGCCAGCTTTGCCATTGCAGCAGCACGAGAGCTGGTTGGTGGTGGTCAGAGTGAAACAGGACAGCATCCCGACATCCACATGCTCACTTTCGCTGCAAAGGATGACAAGGAAGACCGCAAGCGCGCGGAAGGCAAGCCCTTCGAACTGGCTCGCAGCATCCGCATCGCACAGGTCCGTGCAATGCAGGCCCGCCTGAGTACAAGACCGACTATGGGGGAAAGGCGGGCAATCATCATCGACCCTGCCGACGATCTTGAACGAAATGCCGCCAACGCGTTGCTAAAGAGCCTGGAGGAGCCCCCATCCGGCACCTATTTTCTTCTGGTCGCCCACAGTCCTGCGCGGCTTCTGCCCACAATCCGCTCCCGGTGTCGGGTCCTCCGCTTTCCGACAATTCCGGATGCCGAAATGGATCGCCTGCTAACGGAATTGTCACCCGGAGCGGACGCCCCGACCCGCGCGGCAGCAATTTCGGCTGCGGCCGGTTCACCCGGGGCTGCGCTGGAATTTGTCGATATGGAACTGGGCAAGGTCGCACAGGAAATGCGCGCTATTCTGGAGCGTGGCGATCCCGATTTCCGCATGCGTGGCACCTTGGCCGGCTTGATAGGTGGCCGTCCCGACAGAAACCGCATCCGCGCTGTGCTCGAACTTGCCCGATCGGTCGTAGGACAAAGGCTTGATGGAAGCTTGTCCGATCCGCGACCAATCATAGACACACATAGCGAACTCGTGCGCCTAACGGGCGAACAGCCGACATACAATTTCGACGCGGGATTGCTGGCAATGGAAATCGGCACCTTGCTCGCCAACGCTGGCGCGGCTAGCGAGCAGGCCGATGGCTGAAACCTACTACCTTACCACCGCGATCCACTATCCAAATGGCAGGCCGCACATCGGCCATGCCTATGAAACGATCGCCGCCGACGTGATTGCACGTTTCCAGCGCCTGCGAGGCCGCGAGGTTCGCTTCCAGACGGGAACCGACGAACACGGCCTAAAGATGGCCCAGAAGGCCCGCGACCTCGGCAAGTCTCCACGCGAGCTTGCGGATGAAATGTCGGGATATTTCAGAGAATTGTTCAAAGTTCTGAACATTTCTTATGACCGCTTCATTCGGACTACCGACGATGATCATCATCGTGCCAGCCGGGCCATCTGGAAGGCGATGGCGGCGAAGGGCGATCTCTATCTCGATCGCTATGAAGGTTGGTATTCTGTCCGCGATGAAGCCTATTACGACGAAAAGGAACTGGTCGAAGGTGAGGGGGGTGAAAAACTGTCGCCCCAAGGTACTCCCGTAGAATGGACCGAGGAAGAAACATGGTTCTTCCGTTTGTCGAAATACGCTGAACCGCTACTGGAACTGTTGAAGACGCCTGGTTTTCTCGAACCGGCAAGTCGCCGCAACGAGATGATCGCTTTTGTCGAGCGCGGGTTGCAGGATCTCTCGGTCAGCCGGACAAGTTTCGACTGGGGTGTGAAGGTGCCCGATAGCGATGGCCATGTGATGTACGTCTGGGTCGACGCGCTGACCAATTACATCACCGGGGTCGGTTATCCGGATGGCGGTGAATTGTGGGACAAGTTCTGGCCGGCCGATCTGCACCTTATCGGCAAGGATATTGTCCGTTTCCATACGATCTACTGGCCAGCTTTCCTTATGAGCGCCGATTTGCCTCTGCCGAAAAAGGTGTTTGGGCACGGCTTCCTGCTCAATCGCGGGGTCAAGGAATCGAAATCGCTCGGCAATGTCACCGATCCGATGGCGCTTGCCGAAACTTTCGGCGTGGATGCCTTGCGGTATTTCCTGCTGGCCGAGGTGACATTCGGACAGGATGGAAGCTATTCAGCAGAAGCTCTTGTAAATAAAGTGAATGCGGAGCTGGCAAACAGTTTTGGTAATCTTGCGCAGCGAACACTGTCGATGATTGCCAAGAACATGGAAGGCAAGCTTGAGGATTTCGTACTCGCGGCTGAGGATCAAGCACTGCTATCAAAGGTGCATGAAGCCTGTGCGCAGATCCTGCCGCGCGAATTCGAACAGCTTGCTTTTTCGGTTGGGATCGAAGCGTGGCTGAAGGCTGTGTATGCCTGCAATGCATATGTCGATGAACAGGCTCCCTGGGCTCTCAAGAAAACCGATCCGGAGCGTATGAAGGCTGTCCTTCTGACGTTGTTCATGGCTATTCGCTCTCTTGCTATTGCGATCCAGCCGGTCGTGCCGGAAAAAGCGGCGGCTGTCCTTGATCAGCTTGGCGTTTCGCCGGAGCGTCGCACCTATGCCGATTTGAACAACGCAGGGTGGTTTGGGGAAATGGTTGCGGCAGGTCATGCGCTAGACAAGCCGACACCGGTATTCCCGCGCCTTGAACTCCCGAATGAAGAGGCCGCTTGATGCTGGTCGATAGCCATTGCCATCTCGAATATGAGGGTCTGGTAGACGACCAGTCCGGCGCGCTGGAACGGGCGCGGAGTTTGGGCGTCCAGGCATTCCTCAACATCTCGACCAAGCGCTCCGAATGGGCGCAGGTTGTCGGTACGGCTCAGGCCAGACGCGATGTTTACGCCAGTGTTGGTATCCATCCCCATTACGCAGACCAACATATCGATCTTACTCGCGAGGATTTGCTAGCTGAAACGCGCAAGCCGAAGGTTGTCGGGATTGGTGAAACCGGCCTCGATTATTATTACGATCAGTCGGATCGCGAAGCCCAACAACGGTCCTTCCGTCTTCACATAGATGTGGCGCGGGAGGCTCAGCTCCCGCTCATCATCCATACCCGGGATGCCGAGGATGATACTTTCGCAATTCTTGAAGAGGAGATGGGGAAGGGGGCTTTCCCGGCTCTGATCCATTGTTTTACTGCGTCGGCCGAGTTCGGAGAGAAGGTTCTGGCTCTGGGTCTAACGGTGTCGATCTCAGGCATCGTGACCTTTAAGAACGCCCGGGAACTGCAGGCTTTTGCAAAGAAAATTCCTCAAGACAGGCTGCTGGTAGAAACCGATAGCCCGTTTCTTGCGCCTATTCCCCATCGTGGGAAGACTTGCGAGCCCGGTTTCGTACGGGACACGGCCTCCTTTCTTGCCGAGCTTCGCCAGGAAAGCCTTGAACAGCTAGCCGAGTACACGACCCGGAACTTCTATTCGCTGTTTAGCAAGGCAGCGGCATGAAGCTCCTGATGCTAGGTTCCGGCACTTCCACCGGAGTGCCGCGGATCGGGAATGATTGGGGTGAATGCGATCCTGACGAGCCACGGAACCGGCGCAGCCGCGTCTCAATCATTGTGGAAAACGATGCAGGCCAGCGTATTCTGGTTGATACCTCAACCGATTTGCGTGCGCAGTTGTTGGCCAATGGTATCGATAAGGTAGACGCGGTTTTCTGGACCCACGACCATGCCGACCATTGCCATGGTATCGATGATCTGCGCGTCATGCGTTATGACCGAAGTAACCCGCTGCCCGGTTTTGCCAGTAAGATTACGTGCGAACGTTTGCGGCGTCGTTTCGATTATGTATTCGAAGGGCAGTTCGGCTATCCGACGCTTATGAACCTCAAAAATATTGACGATGTTCAGCTGGTTGCGGGGTTTTCCTTTCACTTTGTCGAGATGCCGCATGGGCCGGTGACCAGCACCGGATTTCGCTTCGAAGCTGACGGAAAGTCTCTCGTTTATGCGACGGATTTCAGCGAGATAACGCCAGCAATGCTGAAATGCTTCAAGGCGCCCGACATCCTTGTGGTTGACTGTCTCCGCCGCCGTCCGCACCCGACACATGCCAATCTCGACATGGCGATCGATCTTGCTCGCCGCATCAAAGCGCGCAGGACAGTGCTCACACATATGGACAAAAGCATGGATTACCGGAGCCTGTGCGCTGAGGTCCCGAAAGATGTTACGGTCGGTTTCGATGGATTGGAGATGAAGGCTTGAACGAATATCAGGTCGTATCGCTGATATCGCTGACCGGGTTCCTGATCCTGCTCGCATCGGGCTTTCGTGCTCACGAAGTCGGATGGAAGAAGGGCTTGTATATGGCAGGCGCTTGGGCCGGAATTTTCGCAATAGTGATCCTATTCGTCGATCAAGTCAGGTGATGCCACCCTTTATTTAACATAATATATATTATCAATCTGATTTGGCGTGTTTTCCTGAGGCAGATGGACTACGCCCTTTTCATTGCTGGATGATCCATGTCGCACCAGACAGACCGCCTTTTAAAGATCATGGCTCGTTTGCGCGATCCCAACACCGGCTGCGAATGGGATACGGCGCAGAACTTTGCCTCGATCGCTCCCTATACCATTGAAGAAGCCTACGAAGTTGCTGATGCAATCGAGCGGTCCGATATGCAGGACCTGCGCGGTGAACTTGGCGATCTCCTTTTTCAGGTCGTGTTCCATTCGCGGATGGCCGAAGAAGCTGGCAATTTCTCCTTCGAAGATGTCGCTCGGGATATTTGCGACAAAATGGAGGCCCGCCATCCGCACATCTTTGGCGATGAAAGCGGAGTTATGGAAGACGCACGTTGGGAGGACATCAAGGCCGCTGAAAGAAAAGCGCTGGGGGCGACCAGCGCCATCGATGGCGTTGCTCTCGCCCTTCCAGCCTTGCTGCGATCACACAAGCTGCAAAAGCGGGCTGGACGCGTTGGTTTCGAGTGGCCGGATATCGACGGACCGCTTGAAAAGCTGAGCGAGGAGCTGAAAGAGCTTTCCCAAGCGGAAACCCAAGAAGACAAGGTGATGGAGGCTGGTGATGTCCTGTTTGTCGCAGTCAACATCGTCCGCCGTTATGGAGTCGATCCGGAAGAGGCCTTGCGAGCATCCAACGCGAAATTCGAACGTCGTTTCAAAAAGATGGAGGAATTATCCCACAACGACGGAAAGGATTTTTCTGAGTTGGATCTGGATAATCAAGAACGGTACTGGCAGCGGGCTAAAAAAGAAATCGGTTAATCAAGCGCCTGATACTGGCCCATTTCCTTTGGATTTAGCCGGACGGTTATGAGCCGGGTCGAACCACCCTCTTCAGCCTCGATATCCTCGATCACCTCGCCATGAGCATGAAGCCAGGCAATGCGGCGACCATCGCTGACGGGGACTTCGAAACTTCTCAAGGTGGCATTACGGGTCAGCATGGTACCGAGCCGGTCGAGCAAAGAGTCGAGCCCGTCGCCCGTCAAAGCAGACATTGCGACGATGTCTTCATTGCTCTCCACCTGCAGCGCCAATTCTTCGGCATCGTCGCCGTTCAGCAAATCCCATTTGTTCCACACTTCCAATATGGGGATGGATGATGTTTCCCCTTCCCCCTCGATGACACCCAGGTCACGCAATATTTCCAGAACCTGGGCCTTTTGTGCCGCAGTCGACGGGTTGGATATGTCTCTCACATGGCAGATGACATCGGCCGACGTCACTTCCTCCAAGGTCGCGCGGAACGCAGCGACCAACTGCGTGGGCAGATCGGATATGAACCCCACCGTGTCAGACAGGATGGCCTTTTCAACCCCAGGTAAAGCGATTGCCCGCATTGTCGGGTCGAGCGTGGCGAAGAGCAGGTCTTCGGCCATCACCGCCGCACCCGTCAGGTGATTGAACAGGGTGGATTTGCCCGCGTTGGTATATCCGACCAGCGCAACCACAGGCCATGGGGCCCGCTCCCGCCTTTCGCGATGAAGGCCGCGGGTTTTGCGAACCTGCTCCAACTCCTTGCGCAGGCGGCCCATGCGCTGGCGGATCATTCGTCGGTCGGCCTCGATCTGGGTTTCACCTGGACCACCCAGAAAGCCGAAACCACCCCGCTGGCGTTCAAGGTGGGTCCAGCTGCGAACCAGGCGGCTCTGCTGATAGTCCAGATGGGCGAGTTCCACCTGCAATCGCCCTTCAGCTGTGGCAGCGCGTTCACCGAAGATTTCGAGGATCAGACCAGTCCGATCAATTACCTTGCGGGCCAGCTTTTCTTCGAGATTGCGCTGCTGAATCGGGGTCAGTGCCCCGTCAACGACAACCAGTTCGGCCTCGTTCTGCTCGCAGGCGATGCCGATGTTCTCGACCTGCCCTGCCCCGAACAGCAAGTTCGGACGGACTTCCCGAACCGGCAGCACGAAGCTGTCCGCAATTTTAATCCCAATGGCAAGCGCCAAGCCTTCAGCCTCGGCAAGCCGAGACTGTGCATCGAGGTCATAGGCCATCCCGCGGATGTCCGGGCACACTACAAGTGCCCGCGCCCCGCGCGATACCTCTCCCATCAAATCATCGTCGAAGCTCAGTTGTCGTCCTCTTCCCACTCTTCGGTCAGATCAACCGGAGTGGCAGGCTGGATGGTTGAGACGGCGTGCTTATACGCAAGTTGCACATATCCATCGCGTTCGAGCAGCATGCAGAACAGATCATAAGCCGCGATCCTGCCCTGCAACATCACACCATTGACAAGGAACATCGTCACCTGCGCTTCCGCCTGGCTGACACGGCTCAGAAACACATCCTGCAACAGGCGCTGCTTGGCGCCCGATCCTTGGCTTGCGAACTGCGCGGTATCGACCGGCTGCGCCGGCATAATCGTGCTGATGGCATGCTTGTACACCAGCTGCGACTGGCCATCCCGCCGAAGCAGGATAGAGAAATTGTCGAACCAAGTCACAATGCCTTGCAGCTTCACCCCTTTGACCAGAAACATGGTCACTGGCGCCTTATTCTTGCGCAAAAGATTCAGAAAGGCATCTTGCAGGTTCTGGGGACGACCGCTTTGCTCCGCTACAGGGGGCTTGGGCCGTGGTCTTGCGGAAAGTGTTCGTTCGCCGGACATATTGTTTCCCGTTTCTTGGCAGCCCATCGCAGAGCCGCAATCTGGGCGCCCACCACGCCCGAGGTGCCCACAATATCTTGCAGACCAAGCTATACTGGTGGAATATTTATAACAACGCAATGCAATCCTGGTTTCGTCCAAGAACACGCAACTTGTGTGATAGACTTCAGTTCTTTCGTTCCGGTCCCTTTCGTTCGACCATTCCCAGAAGCTTCAGCTTCCGGTGAAGGGCCGATCGTTCCATTCCGATAAAATTCGCGGTTTTCGAGATATTGCCCGAAAATCTGCGAATCTGAACGGTGAGATATTCACGTTCGAAGTTCTCCCGAGCTTCGCGAAGTGGGGCTGCCATCATGGCGCCCACCCCGCCATTTCCGCCGACTTTGCCGCCGAGCACTTCTTCTGGCAGCATGTCGACTTCGATCTGCTCCAGATTTTCGCGGGGCGTCAGAATGATCGTCCGCTCCACCACATTGCGCAACTGGCGCACGTTCCCCGGCCAATCATAGGCTTGCAAAGCCGCCATCGCCTCTTCGCTGATGGCAGGAGGGCGCAAACCCTGCTCGGTCGCGTAACGGGCAAAGAAGCCATCCGCCAGAGAAGGAATATCGTCCCGGCGTTCAGCCAGCGATGGCACCTCGACCGGGACCACATTCAGCCGGTAGAACAGGTCTTCGCGAAACCGCTTCTCTTCCATTTCCTTGCCTAGGTCGCGCGATGTAGAGGACACCACGCGGACATCCACCCCAATCTGGCGTGTTCCACCGACCCGAACGAAGCTTTGCTCTGTCAGCACCCGCAGAATACGCGCCTGCGTCGAGAGCGGCATGTCGGCCACTTCGTCCAGATAGAGCGTGCCGCCATCGGCAGTCTCCAGCAATCCCGGGCGAACCAGCTTGCCATCTGCCTCTTCACCAAACAGCTCCTCTTCGAAACGTTCAGGGGTGATGCGCGCGGAATTAACGATCACAAAGGCCTTGTCGGCACGGGGACTCCAACTGTGCAGCAACCGCGCAGCCACTTCCTTGCCTGCGCCCGCGGGGCCGGTCACCAATACGCGGCTGCCCGTATTCGCCACGCGCTTGAGCGTTGCACGAACGGCATTGATTACCGCAGAATTGCCAGTGAATTCCTCATCCTGCGCCTGATCTTCGCGCAGACGAGTGTTTTCCCGCCGCAGCCTTTCAGTCTCGGTCGCCCGTTCCACAAGATACAGCAGGCGCTCAGCCTCAAACGGCTTTTCGATAAAATCGACGGCGCCACGGCTGACAGCGCTGACCGCCGTATCGATGTTGCCATGGCCGGAGAAAATGATCACCGGCAGATCAGGCTCACGCGCCTTGATGGCATCCAGCACTTCGAGCCCGTCCATCTGGCTGCCATGCAGCCACACATCGAGCAGCACGAGACTTGGGCGTTTTTCGTCGACCGCCTCAAGCGCGGAAGTGCTGTCTCCGGCGGTACGGCAGTCGTAGCCTTCGTCGCTCAGCACCCCAGCGACAAGTTCGCGAATGTCGCGTTCGTCATCGACGATGAGAATATCTAACGCCATACGGCCCTACCCTTCATTTGTCTTGCTTGCGCGCACATCGCCCTTTGAGGCGAGCGGATCACGCGCGAAACGCATGGTCACACGCGTGCCCCCGGTATCGACCGAGGTAAATGTCATTTCACCGCCGTGTTCCTCGACGATCTTGTTCACGATCGCGAGGCCAAGGCCGGTGCCCTTCTCGCGGGTCGTTACATAGGGTTCGAGAATATTGACTCGGTCCTGCGGCAGGCCAACGCCATTGTCCTGTACGGAAACGATCACGGACTCTTCGCCAGGTTCGACCTGCACACGGATCTTTCCACGAAAGTCGACGTCGGAAGTCTGCGCTTTTGATTCAATAGCTTCGTAGGCATTCTTGAGTGTGTTTGTCAGAGCCTGGCCAAGTTGATGCCGGTCGCACTGAATGCGAACCGGTCCGTCGTCAGGACTATCCAGACGATAATCGACTTCGGGGTGGGCCACTTCCTGCAGGAACATGGCCTGACGAACGAGGTCGAGAGCGTCTTCGGGGCGAAAACTGGGTTTCGGAAGTCGCGCAAAACTCGAAAACTCGTCGACCATCTTTCTGAGGTCACCAACCTGCCGCACGATGGTATTGGTCAATTCATCGAACAGTTCGCCATCCTGTTCGATCTGCTTGCGATATCTCCGCTTCAGCCGCTCGGTGGCGAGTTGTATCGGGGTCAGCGGGTTCTTGATCTCATGTGCAATCCTGCGCGCGACATCGGACCAGGCCGCCTGACGCTGATCGAGAAGCTGTCTGGTGATATCTTCGAATGTTATCACATGGCTATCGCTTCCCCGGCCGATCTTGACGGCGAGCGTCAACAATTCGCCATTGCGATTGTGCGAGACTACCCCTTGAGTAAGCCCTCCTCTGACCATAGCACCAATCTGCGGCGCCAGATCATCGAGAGTCGTCGGCAGTCTGCCAGAAGCCGATTCACTGGCCAGCATGGCCTGAGCCGGGGCATTCATAAGTAGAACATTCAGATCGCTATCTACCGAAATTACACCGGCACTGACGGATTCAAGCACGGCCTCGATGAAGCTACGCCGCTGTTCCAGTTCCGTATTTGCCGAAAGAAGCGCGTCGGTCTGCTTTTCCAATTGCGCAGTCATCCGGTTGAAGGCCCGGTTGAGGAGACCGATTTCGTCGGCCCCTGTCCGCCCTTCGACGCGTAACGCGAAATTGCCTGCGCCGACTTTGCGGGCGGCTGCAACAAGATCCGTAAGCGGTTCGACCTGTCGATCGGCAAAGCGCAGCGCGAACCACACGGCTAGGCCGACAAGCGCGAGCGAAACGAAGAACAGTGCCAGATTGAACCGCAATTGCAGCGCTCGGGCGCGCGTGGTGAGATCATTGTACGCGGCAGAGATGGAACGGGCAGTCTGCCAACTGCGAAACGTGCCGATTTCCGCGTTACGAGCGGTATACAGATAAATGCCAGCCTCGCGGTCTATCGGCGCGACGGCCTCGATCCTCTCCGGAGTTCCGCGAACTGCCACCTGTTCGCCCTTGGACAGTTGGGCAAGCGATTCCTGAGCAAATTCACGCGGGTTGCTGTCTTCTGCAAGACCATAAACTACAGCGGTGCGCATGGTGCGATCCGGCATCGCTTGCAGGATCGCGCTTTCAATAACGTCGCGCGGTTCAGCCTGATACTGGTAAACCAGTGCAAAGTTGGGATCGGTCAGCTCTACACGACCCAGAACGGTGCGCATGTCCATAGCCATGGAAATGGTTTCATTGGCGAGATCAAGCTGGTTTTCCTCGTAATAACTGTCGGCCAGCTGATTGGCGCTTTCCATCATCCCACGGGAATCGTCGGAAAACCAGAAGTCGACACCCGACTGAAACAGGAATGCCGCAAAACCGGCGACCAGCAGCGTCGGAACTGCCGCGATCATGGAGAAGAAGAATACCAAGCGGACATGTAGCCTGGCTGTGCTTCCCGCAGCGCGACGCAATGCGATCCGTCGCCCGGCCAGCACCAGCAGCGCCATTGCGGGAATCAGTGTGCCGATAAGCAGGCCAGCCACCTGCCGTGACGGAAGAAGAGCACCATCCGGTGGGGCATTGCTGAAGGTGGCCCATGTGCTGCCCACCATCACCAGAAAAGCGATCGCTGCGATTATCTCAACATAGGCGATGATGTTCTGACGCCGCGATGTCACGATGAATCTGCGCCACCAGCGTGGAGTTTGTCCCCTTGATACTTCTGCACCGGTTGCCATCGTGGCGGGCATACAACGGCAGTGTTGCACTTATGCAAGTATAAATTCGACAAATTGAGGCTAACTGTAGCCAGTATGCCAGAAGCTAGCTTCGACGACCGAAACTTTCGGGCACGATATCGAGCTCCGAAAGGCGCTTGCGCAGCGTGTTGCGGTTGATTCCCAGCAACCGGGCGGCGCGTAGCTGGTTGCCCTGGGTCTGCTCCAGCGCATGCTCGAACAGTGGTTTCTCGAATGCGGCAAGCGCTGCATGATACACTGCACCGTTAGCCGGGCGCGCTTGTTGTATCCAGACTTCCAGCGCAGCTTCGAAGCCGTCCTTTGCTTGTTCATCTGTAGGGGTTCGCGGTGGCGGCAGGATGTCGGCAACTGAAGATGCGTCGATCACGTCATCCCGCGCCATCAGCGCCAGCCGGAAAACGGCGTTGCGCAATTCGCGCACATTGCCGCGCCATTCGCGTGTCTCCAGCGCTTCGATGGCGTCGGAACTCGCCTGGCGTCCGGGTAGGCCTTCAGCCGCGGCCTGGCCCAGGAAATGTCGTACCAACGCACCCACGTCTTCCGGTCGTTCCCGTAGAGGCGGCAGGTGGATCGGCACGACATTGAGACGATAGTAGAGATCTTCGCGGAAACGGCCGTCGCCGATCATCGGCACAAGATCGCGATTTGTCGCAGCGACGATGCGCACATCGACACCGATTTCCTGACGCCCGCCAACTCTGCGGATCTTGCCTGATTGCAGCGCGCGGAGCAGCCGGGTCTGCGCTTCCGCCGGCATATCGCCGATTTCGTCGAGAAACAGCGTTCCGCCATTAGCCTGTTCGAATTTGCCGATCTGCTGGTTGACCGCCCCGGTAAAGGCACCACGCTCGTGACCGAAGAGTTCGCTTTCCAGCAGATCATGCGGGATGGCAGCCATGTTGACCGCCACGAAGGGGCCGGTCTTGCGCGAGCCCAACTCGTGGATCGCTTCGGCCACCAGCTCCTTGCCGGTGCCGCTTTCTCCGGTGATGAGAACCGTCAGATCGTTCCTGAGTACCCGCGTGATCATGCGGAACACACCCTGCATCGCCGGACTGCGCCCGATGAGCGGGAGTGCGCTTTCCTCTCCCTCCAGGTCATCCTGGACCGACGGACGACTTGCCACGGCCTGGGCGACCGCCTGCGTCAGTTCGTCCAGATCGAAGGGTTTAGGAAAATATTCGAACGCATCGCTGTCGCTGGCTCGCACAGCCGTATCCAGCGTGTTCTGCGCAGACAGAACGATTATCGGCATGTCGGGGGCCACGTCGCGCACGGCGTCGATGGATGCGAGACCATCGCCGTCTTCCAGCATCACATCCGTCAGCATGACATCGAAACGCTGCTGACCGAGCAAAGCATCACGCCGCGCTATGCTCTCGCAAGCGGTAATCTCGAACCCATCTTCGCGCAGGGCCTCGGTGATCACCGTAGCGATGCTCTTGTCGTCCTCGACCAGCAGAACTGCGTGCGTCATCGCCTCCCCTACCCTGCCGCTACGGGCAGATTGATGCGAAAATGTGTTTCTCCGGCGCTTTCATCCCGCTCGTGCGAGATGCGGCCGCCCATGTCGCGCAGAAGCTTGCGCACCAGCGCCAGGCCGAGCCCCTGACCATGCGGCTTACTGGATACAAAGGGTTCGAATACGTGATCGCGCAGCGCGGGATCTATTCCAGGGCCCCGGTCCGATACGGTTATTTCGATGGGCAAACGCGTCGCTTTGCCGAAACGGATGGTATTGAAGACCAATCCGCTGATGAAGCGGGTTCGCACCCTCACCTTCGGCTCTTCCAGACCTGAACTTGCGTCGCAGGCATTGGCGATAAGGTTGATCAGCACCTGCTCGAGCGCGCCCTGATCTGCTGCCACCGGTGGCAGCGATGGGTCGAATTCTTCCACCAATTCGCAGGCTGCGCTGCGCCCGGCCCTGACCGTGCCCATCGCATTTCGGATAGCTTCATGGAGGTTGCACGGCCCAGTGATTTCCACTGGCTTGGCCCCCAGTTGCTGCATCCGGTCGATGAGCTCGGCAATCCGGTCCACCTCGGCAGAAATCATCCGGGCCAGCGGCTTGTCCTTGCCGGCCACGCGCCGGGCAAGCAATTGGCTCGCCCCGCGGATTGCGGAAAGCGGATTCTTTATCTCATGAGCAAGCACCGCAGGCGCGCGTAACTCGACGCGTTCGGTTTCGTCTTCGTCGTTTTCCGGCTGCCCGGCATCGGATAGCGTGAGGACCCGCCACCCATTCTCGCCTGCCATGGGGGAACTGGTGATATTCACCCGGCGATCGCCCACGGCCGTGGCGATGGTAACTCCCCGCGCGACGATCTGCGCATCGTTGGGTTGCAGGTTGTCGCTCAGACGTCGATCGGAAATTCCCACCACGTCCCAGAAACGCTTTTCGCAAAGCTTGCGGGCGCTGCGGCCCAGCATTTCTTCCGCCGCGTGATTGGCTTCGACGATATTGTCATCTTCATCGAGCAGGAGCACGGCAAAGATGAGCGCCGCGAGCTGGTCGCGCGCATCGGGCGCGCCTGCCGCAGAGCTCACGCCGCCCGTCGATGCAGGAAAGGTTCGTAAAATCGCTCGATTTCTTCGAGAACCCTGGCCGGATCATCGATGAAATTGACAAAATTCCTGAATTCGGCCGAACCGTGCAGACCCTTGGTATACCAGCCGAGGTGCTTGCGAGCGATCTTGGTGCCTACCCCTTCGCCGTAATGATCAAGCATCATCGTGTAGTGCTCGATGAGCGTCTGGTACTGTTCGTCGAAGCTCGGGCTGTCGAGCACTTCACCGGTTTGCCACCAGTGCATAACCTGCCCCAGCAGCCACGGCTTTCCATAGGCACCGCGGCCGATCATGATGCCATCGGCTCCCGATTGATCGAGGGCCTTTGCAGCGTCTTCGATAGTGCAGATGTCGCCATTGGCGATCACGGGAACCGATACCGCATCCTTCACTTTCCGAATGAAGGCCCAGTCCGCGCTGCCTTTGTACATCTGGTTGCGCGTGCGGCCGTGGACGGTGATCATTTTAACACCCAGATCCTCCGCAATCCGCGCGAGTTCGGGGGCGTTGAGATCCACGTGGTCCCAGCCCATCCGCATCTTGACCGTGACCGGGACATCCACCGCCTTGACCGTCGCTTCCATGAGCTTCGTGGCAAGCGGCACTTCGCGCATCAGGGCAGATCCGGCCAGCTGCCCGACCACCTTGCGCACCGGGCATCCGAAATTGATATCGATGATCGCAGCGCCATTATCCTGCTGCAGCTTCGCAGCGTCGGCCATGCTCGCCGGATCGCATCCGACAAGCTGCATCGACACCGGTTCTTCCGTGGAATCCCAGGCAGCCTTCTGAATGCTTTGCCGGGTCTCGCGGATCGCCGCCTCGCTGGCGATCATTTCGGTGACGTTGAGGCCCGAACCGTATCGGCGCACCAGCTTGCGGAAAGGTAGATCGGTAACGCCCGTCATGGGCGCAAGCACTACCGGCGTATCGATCGATACGTTACCGACAAGGATCGGTTTCGGCGGTGCCGGTGGAAGGGGAGTGGTGTTCATGTCGGAACTGGTTGCCTAAATATTGGGCAGGCACATAGTGCGTTGCAGCGCAAACGGCAAGTCGCTAGCGGGCAGCCTAGCTATGCCTGCAGACGCATCTCTCCCTTCCTTCGCCGCTGTCGTCGTCGCGGCGGGCAAGGGGCTGCGTGCCGGGCAACTGCTTCCGAAGCAGTTTGCAGTCTGGCGCGGCAAACCGGTTCTGCGCCACTCGGTCGAACGCCTGCTTGCTGCCGGGGCCAGCCCACTAGTGATTGCCATCCCGCAAAATGGCGAACAGGCAGCAAACGAAGTGCTGAACGGATTGCACGGCTTCACTCTGGTGGAAGGCGGGCAAACGCGGCAGCAATCGGTTGCGCGCGCGCTTGCAGCGATCGGCGCGGCGGAATATGTGCTCATCCACGATGCAGCCCGGCCGGATTTGCCGCTTCCCGTGGTCGAACGGCTGCTTGCTGCGCTGGCGAACAATCCCGGGGCGATACCCGTTCTGCCGGTGGTCGACAGCCTTTCTCTCGATGATGCCGGGATGATGGCCGGCACTGCCCCGCGCGAAAAGCTGCGCCGCGTACAGACGCCGCAAGCCTTTCGTTTCGAGGATATCCTTCAGGCCCATCGATCGTGGCAGGGCGAAACCGATGCCGGGGACGATGCGCAGGTTCTGCGTGCAGCCGGTGGCACGGTGGCTCATGTCACAGGGGATGAGCGCCTTGCCAAACTGACGTTCGCGGAGGATTTCATGAAACAGCAGCCAAGCGTGCGAATGGGCATGGGGTTCGACGTGCATCGCCTTGCCGAAGGCGAAGAACTCTGGCTCGGCGGTGTGCGTATCGACCATGAAAAGGGCCTCGCGGGGCATAGCGATGCGGATGTCGCCTTGCATGCCATTGTCGATGCACTGCTCGGCGCCATTGCCAATGGCGATATCGGTAGCCATTTCCCGCCCAGCGATCCGCAGTGGAAGGGTGCGAGCAGCGACCGTTTTCTTGTTCACGCGGCAAAGCTGGTCCGCGAAGCAGGGTACGCCGTGGGCAACATCGATCTCACGATTATCTGTGAAGCGCCCAAGATTGGCCCCCACCGCGATACCATGCGTGCGCGGATCGCAGAACTGCTTGGCGTTGACATCAGTGCCGTATCGGTAAAAGCCACGACAACCGAGCGTCTGGGTTTTACCGGTCGCGGTGAAGGGATTGCCGCGCAGGCAATCGCGACAGTTATCGAGGAGTAGGGTCTTGGCTATGGCGAAAAGCAGGAAAGCGGCGATTGCCGTGCTGGCCGGTATCGGATTGCTGCAGGCACCGGTGGCCTTTGCACAGGACTGCATTGCCAAGCAGGATCTGACCGACGCGACCATTTACGCGGTGCCCGTCCTTATAGAAGGGTTTCAGGCTACTTGTTCGGCCCACCTTGCGCCGAATGGCTTCTTCGCGAAAAAGGGAAAGGCATTCGTGGCCCCTTATGCAGCCATGCAGGCCGATCGTTGGCCGGGTACAATGCGCGCCGTGATGGCATTTGCCACCAAGGGGGGCAAACAGGCTGACGATGCCGGAATGACGGAAATTTTCCAGAGCATGCCGCCGGAAACCCTGCGCCCGTTCGTGGATGCAATCCTTTCGCAAAAATTCGGGGAATCGCTCAAACCTTCCGATTGCGGCAAGGTCGAACGGGCCATGGAATTACTGGCGCCGCTTCCGCCTGAAAACGTGGGTGGCCTGTTGACTTTCGTGCTGGACATGACGGGGGCGAAGGAGCCATCGATCTGCCAGGCAGACAGTCGATGACATCGACCCTTCTTCCCGATGATATCGAAAGCCTGGCGCGCCGGGTTGTCGAGGAGAACGTATCTGCGAACCGTAAGGTTGTGCTGGCTGAAAGCTGCACCGGTGGCTTGGTTGCTGCCGCCCTTACAGAAGTGCCCGGATCGTCTGCCGTGTTGGACCGCGGTTTCGTAACCTATTCGAACGAAGCAAAGCTGGAAAGCCTTGGCGTTCCGATGGACATCATCGAAACCTTCGGCGCGGTATCGATTGCCTGTGCCTGGGCCATGGCCAAGGGAGCTCTGGAACGCTCGCAGGCGGATATAGCAGTCGCAATCAGTGGAGTTGCCGGCCCGGGTGGCGGCACCGACCTGAAGCCTGTGGGAACCGTCGTCTTCGCGCGGGTTGTGCGTGGGACGGAGAGTGAGCCGGAAGGCGAGCTCAAACGTTTCGATCCCATTTCACGCGCCAGTATTCGCCGCGAAGCCACGATCTGCGCATTGGAATTGCTGCTTCCCTAAAGGTTGGCGGCGGCGTTCTCTCGTCCGTAAAGCTCGTCTGCCCGGTCTTCGAACGCCTGCACCATCTTGCGAAAAGCCCGGTCGAAATACTGGCCGGCAAGCGCTTCGAACACGGCATTGCGGAATGTAAACTCGACACAGAAATCCACCTCGCACCCCCCGCCCTCTGTCGGAGTGAAGGCCCAGTTATTGTCCAGATCCTTCAGCGGGCCGTCGATGTACATTACCTCGATATGGGTAGGCCGCTGCTTGATGACGCGGGACGTGAACTTCTCGCGTATGGCCTTGAAGCCGACCAGCATGTCGGCAACCATTTCGGTTTCGCTGTCGCTGCGCACTCTGGTGGCGACCACCCAAGGAAGAAACTTGGCATAGTTGCCGACATCGGCAACCAGGTCGAACATCTGTTCCGGGCTGTATGGCAGACGCCGCTTTTCACGAATGCCGGGCATCAGGCCCCCTGTTTGGCGAGCTTGGCCTCACGCGCAGCCCGCATTTCGGCGAAGTCATCACCCGCATGATAGCTGGATCGTGTCAGCGGGCTTGAAGCGACCTGCAGAAAACCCTTGGCCCGGGCAATCGCGCCATAAGCCGAAAACTGTTTCGGCGTGACGAATTCCTCGACCTTGGCATGTTTGGGCGTGGGTTGCAGATACTGGCCCATGGTGATGAAATCGATATCCGCGCTGCGCATGTCGTCCATCACCTGATGTACTTCGAGCCGCGCTTCGCCGAGGCCCAGCATGATACCCGACTTGGTGAAGATCAGCGGATTGTGGACCTTCACCTCTTCAAGCAGCCGCAGCGATGCGTAATAGCGCGCACCGGGGCGAATCGTAGGATACAGCCGGGGCACGGTTTCGAGATTGTGATTGAAGACGTCGGGCCCGGCTTCGCAGATCTCCTCGATCGACTGCTTCATCCGGCCCTTGAAGTCCGGCGTGAGGATTTCGATCGTGGTATTCGGCGTTTCGCGCCGCAGCGCGTTGATGACCTTCACGAACTGACCCGCTCCGCGGTCGGCCAGATCATCGCGATCGACGCTTGTGATGACGATATGCTCAAGACCCATCGCCGCCGCAGCCGCTGCGGTATGTTCCGGTTCCAGCGGATCGACAGGCATGGGCATGCCGGTCTTGATATTGCAGAACCGGCAGGCGCGTGTGCACGTATCGCCAAGGATCATCACCGTGGCGTGTTTTTTCGTCCAGCATTCGCCAATGTTCGGGCAGGCAGCTTCTTCGCACACCGTATGCAGATTCAACTCGCGCATGAGCTTGCGCGTTTCCTGATAGCCCTGGCTGACAGGTGCCTTTACCCGAATCCAGTCGGGCTTGCGTTGCATCTTGGGGCGTTCGCCCTCGGGCTTGGGTGCGGAAGAAAGGTCGTTCATATCCGGGCCCATCTAGGCCCCCTCCCCCTCGCCCGCAACCCGCATAGCAATGCGCAAGCCCTCTTGCATCGGTTGAAAAATCGGGGCAGCGGGAAGGTCATGAAAACGTTCGAAGAGATGATCAAAGGCTACGGCCGCTTCCGCAGTGGTGCCTGGCAGCGCCAGCATGAACGGTGGGAGCAGTTGAAAGAAGGCCAGTCGCCGCAGGTCATGGTCATCGCCTGTTCGGACAGCCGGGTCGATCCGGCACAGATATTCGATGTCGATCCTGGGGAAATCTTCGTCGTTCGCAATGTGGCGGCACTTGTCCCCCCGTTCGAAACGACGCCTGGACAGCACGGTGTGTCGGCTGCCCTGGAATTTGCGGTCCAGTTTCTGAAAGTGCCCGAAGTCGTCGTGCTGGGCCACGGCATGTGCGGTGGGTGCCAGGCGGCGCTGACGCAGGATCTTCATGGCAACCGTCTCGGTGAAGGCGGCTTCGTGGCGCACTGGATCGATATGCTCGATGAAGTGCGCGAACCCATTGCCGCCGAAAAGGGAACGGTCGGCCGCGAAGCGGAACGGGCGATGGAAATGGCCGCAGTCAAGGTCAGCCTGGCCAATCTAAGGACTTTCCCCTGCGTCCAGGAAAAGGAAGCGGATGGCACGCTGCGGCTGCGCGGTGCCTATTTCGCCATATCCGATGGCGTGCTGCACCTACTGGACGAAAGCTGCGGAGAATTTCTCCCCGCTTCCTGACTTGCATGCGCCACGCCGGGCAGCCATGTGTGCGCCATGTCAGAACCCGGCCTCAAGAATATCGCCCTGCTCATCGATGCGGACAACACCACCCCCAAAGGGATCGATCCGGTTCTCACCGTCATGGCGGAACTGGGGCAGGTGAATATCAAGCGGGCTTATGGCAATTTTGCCAAGAACAACCTCGCCAACTGGGACAAAATCACCCACAAATACGGTATCCGCCCCCAGCAGCAGTTCGATCTGACATCGGGCAAGAACGCCACCGATATGGCGATGACCATCGATGCGATCGACCTGCTTTATCAGGGCAAGGTCGACGGTTTCGGCATCATGAGTTCCGACAGCGATTTTACGCCGCTGGTGACCCGGCTGCGGCAGGATGGTCTTATCGTGTATGGCTTCGGCAGCACCAGCAAGACCCCGGCCGCTTTCAAGAGCGCCTGCACCCGCTTCATCGACATCGATGCCCTGATCAAAGGGGCTTCGGATGAACCGGACGCTCCGAAATCTCAGGCCGCACACGGCAAGGGGGAAATCGATGCGGAACTGGTCGAACTGCTGGGCACGGCGTGGAAAGCAGCCAAGCGGGACGAACATGGCTTCGCCTCGCTAAGCGAAGTCGGCAATATCGCGGGCAACCGGTCCAGCTTCGATGTGCGCAACTATGGCTTCAAGCGGTTATCGGATCTGTTCCAGTCGATGGATCAGTTCCAGGTCGAACGGCGCGAAAACAACCACCTCTACGTCAAACGTCTCCGCTAACGAAAAGGGCGCGAACCGAAGTCCGCGCCCTCTTTTGTCTGTGCCAAAAGGCTTAACCGTCAGGCGCCGCCAGCAGCTTTCTTTGCCGCCTGAGTGGCCCACAGGCCTGCGATCGACTTGCGCGGCCCGTCGACCTTTTTGAAGGTCGCTTCGGCTTCTGCGAACTTGCCCTGATCGAACTGGGCAATACCCATGCGGGTCGTCACCAGCGCCGTGTTGGCACCCGGCATGGTGAGCGCCTTGGCGTACATGGCTTCGGCATCTGCCGGACGCTTCAGGCCAAGCATGGTGTCACCGGCAGCCATCACTGCGGCGAGCGTGGCACCCGATTTCTTGGCATCCGCAACCAGCCTGTCAGCCTCTGCGCGGTCTGCCGCAGCGCGGTCAGCAGCCTGCTTGCGCGTATCGGCGACATAGGGATCGGAATTCTGGATTTTACCCTTGGCGATACCTTCGTCGATGACGGTTACGACTTCGGCGGGAAGGCGGCGATAGTCTGCGGCATCGACATATTCGAGATACAGTTTGCCATCGCGCAGCGCGCCGACACGCTGGCCGAGGCGCAGCAGGTCGAGAATTTCCGGATTCTGATAGTTGCCGGTGTTCAACTGGATGGCAATGGCATCACCCCAGCTCTGTTCGTTGGGGTACTGGCTCACGTACCAGTTCGAATACCGGCTCGTCTCTTCCTTCAGATTGCTGTTGTAAGCCTGCGCCAGACCGCGCTTCAACCAGGCTTCATCGACCGTTTCGCCGGCGGCAAGCTTGGCGTTGATCAGATCGGTGAGATAGCTGAGGCCCTGCTGTGCCTGATCTTCGGCGAAATAGCTTTCCGCCACGAAGATCAGCGGGTCCTGCTGCGTGTAACCGGCATCGGCCGCTGCCTGAAAATACGGGCGAGACTTGGCATATTCCTTGGCTGCGTAAGCAAGCTGGCCAGCGACGAAATTATATTGCCCCAGGTTTTCCGCCGGCACATTCCCGCTCTGCAGCATCATTTCCATGCCCTGCAACGCGGTGGGTTGATCCTCTGCCTTGGCGGCGGTGGAATAGATGAAAGAACCAGCCGCATACCGATCGTCGTTGCTTTCAACGGCTGCGACCAGGCTTGGCACACCTGCCTTGATTGCTGCGTAGTCGACCGGTTCTGCCGCAGCCAGCGTTTCAAGCGGCTTGTAAGCTTCGATGAAAGCCTTGGAGTATTTCGGCTGGGATTTCTTTTCTTTCTTCTGCGCAAATGCCGGGCTTTCGACTGCGCTTGCAGCGATCAGGCCGCCAGCCGCCAGAGAAATGGCGAGCGCGAAAGTCGAAGCGGCACCGGTTTTGCGGGCAAGACGAGTGAAAATCATGTGGTAAACTCCCAAGAGTGGATAGGGGGGGGCTGAGCGCCTTCAGCGTCTACTGAAAAAATCCGGGCGGGACATGCCGTTTGTGGGCTCTCATTGCAAACTGTTCTAGTGCAACCGTGCTGAACGCGCATTGAATACCTGTCCGGCTTGCCGTTCATGGTTACGATCCTGTGTTGCAGTACCCATATGTGGAAAAAGCGCATGAAACCGGGCTTTGGTTCCCGGTGCGAGTGGCGCTTTCCACCCCATTGGCCTAAGGTTCACCGGATTAGAACATAGAGCCTTTGGCAGCACGGAAGTACGTTTTGTCCGACGACATCGAAATACTCGATTCCCCCGCCCCCGGCGGTGAAGATTACGCGCGCATCGACATCGTCGATGAAATGAAGACGAGCTATCTCGATTACGCGATGAGCGTGATCGTCAGCCGCGCCCTGCCCGACGTTCGCGACGGTCTGAAACCCGTTCACCGGCGCATTCTCTTCGCCAGTAACGAAGGCGGCTTTGTCGCCGGGCGTCCCTATCGCAAGAGCGCCAAGATCGTCGGCGACGTGATGGGTAACTATCACCCGCATGGCGACGCCGCGATTTACGATGCGCTGGCCCGCATGACGCAGGACTGGTCGCTGCGCGTTCCACTGATCGATGGTCAGGGTAACTTCGGTTCGATGGACCCGGACCCGCCGGCATCCATGCGCTACACCGAAGCGCGTCTGGCCCGCGTCGCCAATGCCCTGCTCGACGATCTCGACAAGGATACGGTCGACTTCACCGATAACTATGACGGATCGCGCCAGGAACCCACCGTTCTTCCCGCCCGCTTCCCCAATCTGCTGGTGAACGGCGCAGGCGGTATCGCGGTCGGCATGGCGACCAATATTCCGCCGCACAATCTGGGCGAAGTGATCGACGGCTGTTTCGCCTATATGGAAAATCCGGCCATCACGTCGGAAGAACTGTTCGAAATCATCCCCGGCCCGGATTTCCCGACTGCGCCGCTGATCCTGGGTAAATCCGGTGCCCGCGCAGCCTATACCGCGGGCCGCGGTTCCATCCTCATGCGCGCACGCCATGAAGTCGAAACGAAGGGCAATCGGCAGTCGATCGTGCTGTCTTCCATTCCCTATCAGGTCGGCAAGAGCGGGCTGGTGGAAAAGATCGCCGAAGCGGCGAAGGAAAAACGCATCGAAGGCGTGTCGGACATTCGCGACGAATCGTCGCGCGAAGGTGTCCGTGTCGTGGTCGATCTCAAGCGCGACGCTTCTCCCGAAGTCGTACTCAACCAGATCTGGCGCTACACTCCGGCCCAGGCGAGCTTCCCGGCCAATATGCTGGCTATCCGCGGCGGCCGCCCCGAAGTGCTCACCCTGCGCGACTTCATCCAGGCGTTTATCGGCTTCCGCGAAGAAGTCATTACCCGCCGGACCAAGTTCGAACTGAACAAGGCGCGTGAACGCGCGCATATCTTGCTCGGCCTGGTCGTTGCCGTGTCCAATCTCGATGAAGTCGTGGCGATGATCCGGGGCTCGTCCAACCCGGCCGCCGCACGGGCCAAACTGCTCGCCAAGGAATGGGCAATTGGCGACATCGCGCAATATATTGCGCTGGTCGAAGCGATCGAACCGACCGATGAACAGACGGGCGGCACCTATCGCCTGTCGGAACGTCAGGTTAAGGCGATTCTCGATCTGCGCCTGCACCGCCTGACCGCTCTCGGCCGCGACGAAATCGGTGACGAGCTGAAGGAACTCAGCCTGGCGATCGAGGAATATCTTTCGATCCTGGCCGATCGTGTAAAGCTCTATCGCGTCATGCGCGAAGAGCTGGAGGAAATCCGCAATACCTATGCCACGCCGCGCATCAGCGAAATCGCGCCGGCCTGGGACGGTATCGAAGACGAAGACCTGATCGAACGCGAGGAAATGGTCGTTACCGTCACACATGGCGGTTACATCAAACGCACCCCGCTCGATGCCTTCCGCGCCCAGGCGCGCGGCGGCAAGGGGCGCAGCGGCATGGCGACCAAGGAAGAAGACGCCGTGGTCGAAATGTTCGTCACGTCGACGCACAATCCCGTGCTGTTCTTCACCAATACCGGACGCGTCTATCGCATGAAGGTGTGGAAACTGCCCGAAGGTGGCCCGCAGACCAAGGGGCGCCCGATGGTCAACCTTCTGCCACTGGGCGATGATGAACGGGTTACCAACGTCCTCCCCCTTCCCGAAGACGAAGGCGAATGGTCCAAGCTCAACATCGTCTTTGCGACGGAACAGGGCATGGTCCGCCGCAACTCGATGGATGCCTTCACCAATGTGCCCAGCAACGGCAAATACGCCATGGGCTTTGTCGAAGGCAGCGGAGACCGGTTGATCGGTGTGCGCCTGCTCACCGAAGATCAGGAAATCTTCCTTGCTTCGGATGGGGGCAAGGCGATCCGCTTTGCCGCCAGCGATGCCCGCGAAACCAAGAGCCGCACCGGTATCGGCGTGCGCGGCATGAAGCTGCGGGATGATCAGAAGGTCGTTTCGATGGCCGTTCTGGACGCAGGCGAACGCGACACCGAAGTGCGCGATCAATATCTGCGCGCGGCAGAATGGAAGAATAACGAAAACGAACCGACGCTGGATGCTGACAAGGTCGCCGAAATGGCCGAAGCGGAAGAGTTCATTCTCACCCTTACCGCCAACGGTTACGGCAAGATTTCGTCGGCCTATGAATATCGCACCACTGGTCGCGGTGGCCAGGGGCTGACCAATATCGGCGAACCGTCGAGCAACCCGGATCGCAACGGCCACGTCGTTGCCAGCTTCCCTGTACGCCACGGCATGCAACTGATGCTGGTGACCGATCAGGCCAAGCTGATCCGTCTGCCGCTGCAGTTCCGCCATCTGGTCGAAGGCGGTTTCGACAACCACACTGGCTTCTCCATCTCCGGTCGTGGATCGTCCGGCGTGCGGATCTTCAATGTCGCCAAGGGCGAACAGATCGTCAAAGCCGCACGGATCGACGAAACCGAAGAGCCGGAAAATACAGCCGAAGAAGCCGTGGCCGACGAGATTGCTGAACGCGGTGGCCTGGATAAGACCACCCCGCACACTACCTTCCATTCGGATAACAATATCGAAGGCGAGCCCGACAGCGACTGACGCTGCGGGCACGGATAGATTTTCCTACACGGGCCGAAGGGGCTATGGCCCCTTCGGTTCTTTCATATCGTCGACCTGCCAAAGCGCCCGGAAGGGTGTCGTTTCATCCCCTCAATGCGCGCATCCGAAAGGTGACACATCTGCGTCGGCCGGCATCCGGGTGAAAATCCATATACCTTTGATATGAAGGAATAATCTCCGCCATACGGCCTCTGCAGCCGATGGAACCGAGTTTTTTAAACAGGGGCGGTCTGCGTCAACCCGAAGCGGCGGTGTGCCGGCTGCGCAGGGTCTGAACGACTCCGGTCGCGATCAGGAACTGACCCCCGAAATAGAGTGGCCAGATCAGCCAGCCAGTGATCGAACCAGGCAGTACCTCTGCCTCTTGTGCGAAGATCAGCAGATCGCTGGCGACGAACAGCACCGCGCCCAGCCCGACCCGGTAGCGGGGAAACCGGCTCATCCACGCAGCGGCGGCCATCGCCCCGACCACCGCCGAATAGGCCGTCGCCAGCATCCAGCCTTCCACCGGGAAGGTCATCAGCCCGGCAATCACAGGGGTTGCGATCAGCAACGCTGCTGCCGTCAGGCGCTGGGTCGAACTGGTCACTTCCCGGCGATTGCGCAGATACAGCGCGATGGCGATCAGATGTCCCACGGCGAACAGAATACCGCCTGCCTCAAAGCTGAGTTCCAGCGCGATGTCGCCCAGCGCACCGAACACCAGCACGGCAGTGATGATGATGCCGTCGCTGCCCCGCCCCCGAAATGCGGCGTACATAGCAAGGAAGGCGACACCCGCGCCCTTCCACGCCATCAGATACAGCCCCCCGATGGGATCGTCGGATACGAAGAAATAGCTGATGCCCGCAATCAGGCTGGTAAGCAGCCAGGGGCGGTGTTCGGAAAGGGCTCGACGCGGCATGATGCGACGCTAGGCCTTGCCCGAGGCCACTTGCAAGCATTAGGGCGCGCTCGATGACCCATGATATCCACATAATCGGTGGCGGCCTCGCCGGAAGCGAAGCCGCCTGGCAGCTTGCCAAGCGCGGCTTCAAGGTGCGCCTGTCGGAAATGCGCGGCAGCGGAGAGATGACCCCAGCCCATCAAACCGACGGATTGGCGGAACTGGTGTGCTCGAACAGTTTCCGCTCCGACGATGACACCAAGAATGCGGTGGGGTTGCTGCATCATGAAATGCGCAGGCTCGACAGCCTCGTCATGCGCGCCGGCGAAGTGGCCCGCGTTCCCGCCGGCTCTGCAATGGCGGTCGATCGGGACGTTTTCTCCGCCGAAGTGGAACGGACGCTGGCCGAACATCCCAATGTTACGGTGGTGCGCGAGCGGGTGGATGCTCTCCCCTCCTCAGGGCCGACCATCGTCGCCACCGGCCCGCTGACCGCCCAGTCGCTTGCAGAAAGCATCGTCGGCGCCACCGGGCAGGACCGGCTGGCTTTCTTCGATGCCATTGCGCCCATCGTTCATCACGACAGCATCGATATGTCGAAATGCTGGATTCAAAGCCGCTGGAACAAGCGCACCGAAGCATCGAACGAAGATGGCGATTACATCAATTGCCCGATGACGAAGGAGCAATATCTCGCCTTTCACCAGGGACTGATGGATGGCGAAAAGACCGAATTTCGGGAATGGGAAGCGGACACGCCCTATTTCGACGGGTGCATGCCGATCGAGGTGATGGCCGCCCGCGGTGTCGAAACCCTGCGCTACGGCCCTATGAAGGGCGTCGGGCTCGACAATCCTTTCGATACGTCGGAAGAATTTCCGCAGGGCCGCTGGCCCTACGCCGTCGTCCAGCTGCGCCAGGACAACAAGCTTGGTACATTGTGGAACATGGTGGGGTTCCAGACCAAGCTGAAATACGGCGCACAGATCGAACTCTTCCGCACCATTCCCGGCCTGGAAAACGCGGAATTCGCGCGGCTTGGCGGTCTGCACCGCAACACCTTCATTAATTCCCCGCTCGTGCTCGATCGGCAACTGCGGCTGAAGGGCGGCGATCACATCCGCTTCGCCGGGCAAATCACCGGTTGCGAAGGTTATGTCGAAAGTTCTGCCGTCGGCTTGCTCGCCGGGCTGATGGCGGCGGCCGAACTAGGCGGCCGGGGCTGGACCTCTCCACCCCGCACAACGGCTTTCGGGGCCTTGCTATCGCACATCACCGGCGATGCGGAAGCGGACACTTTCCAGCCGATGAACGTCAATTTCGGACTGTTTCCGCCGCTTCACGATGTCGGCAAGAAAGTTCGCAAGGAAGCCTATACCAACAGGGCCAAGGCCGAACTTGCCGAATGGCTCGACGGGATCGAAGCGGTGCCTGTCTAACAGTCGCAGCGGCGCTTCTTTTTGGGCTTCGGTGCGGTGGTGGCGAATTCCCCCGGGCTCAATTCATTGTCGCCATTGGCATCCGCGCGCTCGAACTTTTCGACCGTGGCAACTGCCCACTCTTCGAAGTCCAGAAGATTGTTGCCGTCCTTGTCGAGCTTGCGAAAGGCTTCGGTGCGGGTGGACAGCATTTCGGTGCGCGTGATGCGCCAGTCGCGATTGCGGTCATAACGGAAGAACCGGCGCTGCTCCTTGGTAAGCTCCGTCGCTTCCGGCGGGGCTGGCCCCACCATGTCGCCGGGATCGGACGGGGGAATTTCAGGCAGCGGTTCCTGCATGGCCACCGGTTCGGGCGGCGGGGCGCCGCGTTCAATCTCGGCCCTGCCCTGCCACCAGAACGCACCCAGCCCAACCAGAGCCAGCGCAATTATAGCGCCAAGAACAATCCGGTTCATGCAACAAACTCCCCCCAAGCCCGAGCGTCGCAGTCTAACGACCAAACAGGCTCAATCGCAAGGCTATCAGGGGACTGAACCGGTCGCCCAGCATTGCGCGCCCGCCAGATCTCAGTGACCGGTCCGCCAGCCCGCCGATAACGGCAAGTGGTCTCAGCTTGCGGGGAAGCTGCAAACGCCCCGTTCTCTCGCGATTGCCGAGTGCGAGCGCTGCCGCCAATTCGGATTCGTCGCGGGCATTGACTGCCAGATCGGCCAAGGCCCACAGGCTGGCAGCCTGCCGGACCCGGTCTGCCTTTGTCGCTTCCCCCATGCGATCGGCAACGGCAAGCAAAAGTTCGCCCCGTCCGTCCACGAATTGCTTCCTGGCCTCTTCCTGCAAAGGCCTCGGCGAAAGAAGCGCTTCCCAGCCATCGACCAGCGCGACGAGGCCGGATTCATCTCCTGCCCAGGTACGGTCGATAAGATCAAGCAGCACATCGCCGCGGGGACGTTCGGCAACCGGTTTGCCTAACTGGTCGCGCCACCAGGCAAGACGCATCTGGCCCAGCAAAGGCTCAGTCGCACCAAGCACCATCTTGCCGATCCGCCCATCGAGCGCAAACGCGCTCAGCCAGAGGTCGCGGTGGCCGGTAGCGCTCGCCAGGGCGACGCGCGCCACCTCCGGGCATTCATCAATCAGGTCGGCACTCTCCATGCAAGCGCCCTCACCGTCAGTCGCGATAACAGACCTTCTTGACCGCCTTCACGATCCGCGGGGTATCGATCAGCGCAAGCTTTTCGAGGTTGGCCGCATAGGGCAGCGGTACGTCCTCGTCGCAAACGCGCGTAACCGGCGCGTCGAGATGGTCGAAACCCTCTTCCATGCAGATTGCGACGACTTCGGACGCAATCGAGCACGTCGGCCAGCCTTCTTCGGCGATGACCAAACGGTTCGTCTTGGCGAGCGAAGTAAGGATTGCCTCCTTGTCGAGTGGCCGCAAGGTGCGAAGGTCGATGACCTCGGCGTCGATCCCTTCCTTGGCAAGCTCTTCCGCCGCTTCGAGCGCAAGGCCGACAGCGATGGAATAGGACACGATCGTCACGTCCGCGCCTTCCCGCATGACCCGGGCCTTACCGATTGGAAGCACGTAGTCGTCCAGATCCGGAACATCGAAGGTGCGACCGTAGACGAGTTCGTTTTCAAGAAAGACAACTGGATCTTCGCTGCGTATTGCGGCCTTCAGCAGGCCCTTTGCATCTGCTGCATCATAGGGAGCAATAACCACAAGGCCGGGCACGCTGGCGTACCATGGCCCATAGTTCTGGCTATGCTGTGCCGCGACCCGGCTCGCCGCGCCGTTCGGTCCACGGAACACGACCGGGCAGCGCATCTGCCCGCCGGACATATAGTTGGTCTTGGCGGCTGAGTTCACGATGTGGTCGATTGCCTGCATCGCAAAATTGAACGTCATGAATTCAACGATCGGCCGCAAACCGCCCATCGCCGCACCGGTTCCGATGCCCGCAAAGCCATATTCCGTGATCGGGGTGTCGATAACCCGCTTTGCGCCGAATTCGTCGAGCAGACCCTGGGTAACCTTGTAGGCCCCCTGATATTGCGCGACCTCTTCACCCATGACGAATACACGTTCGTCCTTGCGCATCTCTTCGGCCATCGCGTCGCGCAAAGCTTCGCGAACGGACACAGATGTAAAGCTGGTGCCTTCGGGTACTTCCGGATCTTTCACATCGACCTTGCGAGCCGGCTTCATGAGCTGCGCTTCGCTAGCATCGGTGGACTTCTCGTCAGAGCTCTTAGGCTTCGATTCCGATGTGGTTTCGTCCGAAGTTTCTTTAGCCGGACCATCCATGTCGGCCACGTCCTCGCCGTCACCCGCGAGCATGGCGATTACGGTGCCGACCTTGACGCCTTCGGTTCCCTCATCGACCAGAATTTTGCCGAGAGTTCCCTCGTCGACCGCCTCGAATTCCATCGTCGCCTTATCGGTTTCGATTTCGGCAATAATATCGCCGGCGACGATCTCGTCACCTTCCGACTTCAGCCACTTGGCAAGCGTCCCTTCTTCCATTGTAGGGGACAGGGCCGGCATTTTGAGTTCGATAGCCATGGCTCAATACTCCCCCACCAATACATCGGTGTAGAGTTCGGCGGCCTCGGGCTCGGGCGAATTTTCGGCAAAATCAGCTGCTTCAGTCACTGTCTTGCGAATGTCCTTATCAATCGCTTTCAACTCTTCCTCGGTCGAACCTTTTTCGATCAGGATCTTCTTGATTGCTTCGATCGGATCCTTGTGATCGCGGACGTCCTGCACTTCTTCGCGGGTGCGGTATTTCGCCGGGTCAGACATCGAGTGACCACGATAACGATAAGTGTTGCACTCCATCAGCACCGGCCCCTTGCCGTCTCGCACATGTTTGAACGCGATTTCGGCAGCCTGCCGCACTTCAAGAACGTCCATGCCGTTCACGTCCATGCCTGGAATACGGAATGCAGTGCCGCGGCGATGGAATTCGGTTTCGGCTGAACTACGCCCGACTGCGGTGCCCATGGCATACTGGTTGTTTTCGACCACGAATACGATCGGCAAATTCCACAGGGCAGCCATATTCATCGTTTCGTAGACCTGGCCCTGATTGGCTGCGCCATCACCGAAATAGGCAAGGCACAATCCGCCATCGTCATTGTATTGATGGGCCAGAGCGAGGCCGCCGCCGAGTGCCACCTGGGCCCCCACGATGCCATGACCGCCATAGAACTTATGCTCGGTCGAGAACATGTGCATCGATCCGCCCTTGCCTTTCGAGATACCAGCTTCCCTGCCGGTAAGCTCAGCCATGATGACCTTAGGGTCGATGCCGTAGGCAAGCATGTGACCGTGGTCGCGATATCCCGTGATAACGCTGTCCTTGTCACCATCGAGTGCAGACTGAAGGCCGATAGCTACCGCTTCCTGCCCAATGTAAAGGTGACAGAATCCACCGATCAGGCCGAGACCGTACAGCTGGCCTGCACGCTCCTCGAAACGGCGAATGAGGAGCATCTGCTCGTAGAAGTGCAGCAGCTGCTCATTGCTCGCATCATACTGCCTGTCTTTCTCCAGCGCATCTTGCAGCGAATGGAGAACGAACTCCGCATCCTGTGCGGGCGAGTCGGTGGGCTTTTTCTTGCTCCGGGGGGCTTTGGCCAAGACTTGTGTCCTTAATTCTTCCGGGGAGGAATGTCAGAGGTGCCTATAGGCACAGGCGCGCGACCCACGCAACGGCAGAGCGCACATGCATACGAAAACCCTTACGGAACGCGAAGGTTTCGCCCCACTCAGTCTTCGAGCTTGATGACGACCTCATTGGGATGCACGACGTTGAGCTGACTGCGCAGAAGTTCTCCGACCATGTCCGGATCGGCAGCTTCTGGGTCAAGCAAGGCAACGCGGTTTTCCAGCGCGTGGCGGTCTGCCTGCAATTTGGCGAGCTGCGCCTCCCGCTGATCGAGCAAACGCAAATTCTCGCTCCATGCGAGCAGACCGGAAGGCCCAGCAATTGCCAGCCCGCCCATCACAAGCAATGCCGCCAGCGCGGCATGCTGCGTGACTTTGGCCCGACGCGTGGAGGCTATGGAGTTGGCGCGATGCATAAACGTACAGAATCATACTTAAGCCCTTCACGCAAGCGCAATTTCTTCGCGAATTGACCGTACACATGGATGGAACCAGCGCCGACACAAAGCCGTTCATTCCTTGACTCACGGTCGCCGTCCATGCGATTAGTTTCTTTTGAAACCAGTCAGCAAATTCCAGAGGATTTAAATGGCCGATCTTTTCGAAAACCCTATCGGACTCGATGGCTTCGAGTTCGTCGAATTCTGTGCTCCGGAAAAAGGGGTAATCGAACCGGTTTTCAAAGCGATGGGCTTTATGCACGTCGCTACTCACCGGTCGAAGGATGTGCATCTTTGGCGTCAGGGCCAGATCAATCTGATTCTCAACTACGAGCCGCGCAGCGCAGCCTGGTTCTTTGCGCGTGAACACGGCGCGTCTGCCTGCGGCATGGGCTTTCGGGTACGCGACGCGAGAAAAGCCTATGACGAGCTCATCGCGCGTGGCGCGGAACCGGTCGCGGTCGAAACCGGTCCGATGGAACTGCATATTCCCGCAATCCGCGGTATCGGTGGTGCGATTGTGTATCTGATCGATCGCTATGCTGATGTCGATGGCGAAGGTCTCTCGATTTACGACATTGATTTCGAATATCTCGACGGGGCCGAGAAATGGCCCGTGGGTGCCGGTTTCAACGTCATCGATCACCTCACGCACAACGTCTACAATGGACGCATGAAGTACTGGGCCGATTATTACGAGACGCTTTTCAACTTCCGCGAAATCCGCTTTTTCGACATCAAGGGCGAGTACACGGGGCTCACCTCCAAGGCTCTCACGGCCCCTGATGGCAAGATCCGCATCCCACTCAATGAAGAAGGCGAAGGTGGCAAAGGTCAGATCGAGGAGTTCCTGCGGGAATTCAACGGTGAAGGCATTCAGCACATCGCACTGATCTGTGATGACCTTGTTAAATGCTGGGACAATTTGAAAGAGCTTGGCGTACCATTCATGACTGCGCCGCCAGCAACCTATTACGAGATGCTGTCGGAACGGCTCCCCGATCATGGCGAACCGGTCAATGAACTTAAGGCTCGCGGCATTCTGCTGGACGGCACGACGGAAGGTGGCCAGCCGCGGCTTCTTTTGCAGATATTTGCAGAAGCACAGGTTGGACCGGTGTTCTTCGAATTCATTCAACGCAAGGGTGACGAAGGTTTCGGCGAAGGCAATTTCAAAGCCCTGTTCGAGAGCATGGAACGTGACCAGATCAAGCGCGGTGTTCTGAGTGTCGAAGACGCCCATTCCGTTGAAGCGGAGCCCGCAGAATGAGCGAGCCATCGGCACATCCGGTTAAACTGGGCGGCGTCCATCACGCGGCCTATCGTTGCAAGGATGCGAAAGAAACGGTCGAGTGGTACGGTAAGGTCCTGGGCATGGACTATACTACCGCTTTTGCCGAGGACCATGTGCCTTCGACTGGGGAATACGATCCCTATATGCACGTGTTTCTGGATGCTGGTAACGGCAACATCCTCGCCTTCTTCGAATTGCCGAACCAGAAGGATATGGGCCGTGACGAGAATACCCCGGCCTGGGTTCAGCACCTCGCCTTCAGGGTCGATAGCGAAAACGAATTGCTGGCTGCCAAAGAGCATGTCGAAAGCCTGGGGATCGAAGTTCTTGGGCCGACACATCACGGTATCTTCAAGTCGATCTATTTTTTCGACCCGAACGGACATCGTGTTGAGCTGGCCACGGATATCGGGTCCGAAGAACAGTATGCCGAACTGAAGCGTGTCGCACCGCTGATGCTTGAAGAATGGAGCCAGACCAAGAAGGCACCGCGTCACGCCGATTGGCTGCACGAAATCGCGCGCAAGGAACACTCAAAGCTCTGATCGACGCTGAGCGGTTCGTGCTGGTCGATTGGAACCCTTTGCCGGGCAATCTCGTTCCTCGGCAAAGGGAGTTCCTGGAAAAGTGAATTACATTGCTACGCTGCGCGACCAGCTGCAGGCTATGGGCAAGGGTTTCGTCGAAGCTCTCCCCAGCATGGCGATTGCGCTGTTCATCGTCTTTCTGACCTGGATTGCCGCACGTTTTGCCATCCGGATTTCCGACGCGATCGTCGGCCGCACGGAGATTCGAGCCAGCCTCAAGAACCTTATCGACACCCTCGTGAGGCTCGGCATATGGACGCTCGGACTGTTCATCGCAGCCGTGGTGGTCATACCCGATCTTACCCCGGCAAGCCTTCTTGCCGGACTGGGTATCGGGGCGGTCGCAATAGGATTTGCCTTCAAGGATATCTTCGAAAATTTCCTCGCCGGCGTACTGATCATGCTGCGTGAGAAAATGCGCATTGGCGATGTGATCGAATGTGAAAACATCACCGGCAAGGTCGAACACATTACCCTTCGCGAGACTCACGTTCGCAAGCTCTCCGGGGAACTTACGGTCGTTCCGAACTCCACCCTATTCAAGAACCCGGTCGAAATCTTCACCGATGTCGATCAACGTCGGCATCAGGTCGTTGTCGGCGTGTCGTATGATACGCAACTCGATCACGCAGCCGATGTCATTCGCCGTGCGGTCGAAGAGGTGGAGGACGTTCTTGCCAGCAAAGGCGTCGATATCTTTGCCCAGGAGTTCAATTCCAGTTCCGTGGATTTCCTGGTTCGCTGGTGGGCTGGCTCCACTCCGCGATCCGGTTGGGAAAGCAAGGATAAGGTAATCCGGGCGATCAAATCCGCTCTCGATGACGCCGGGATTGAAATCCCCTTCCCCTATGTTACGCACACTTTCAAAGAGACTGTACCGGTCAGCCAACTGGGTGACCCGACGCGCAACACGCCATAAAGGCAAATCTCAAACCGGCTTTCCCGGTTATTGCAAACAGGGAAAATCGGGTGATCGATAGAACAGGAACTGTGGCTTGAGAGAGCCTGCTCGACTGACCGGGGCTCAGGAAACGGCTCTCGCTATTGCTGCCGCCGTTGTTACAGCGAACGCCTATTACATTCATCCGATAATTGCCGATGTCGCCGATCACTTCGGCGTAAGCCATTCGCGGATCGGCCTTGTCCCAGCGCTGAATCAGTTGGCCTTGGCGCTGGGGATATTCATGCTCCTGCCACTCGGGGACCGGTATTCGAACCGCAGGCTGAGCATCATCTTTGCCGCAGGACAGACCGTTTCGATCGGGATCATGGCGGTAGCGCAAGATTTCACCCTGTTCGTGGCCGGATCGACCCTGCTCGGCTATTTCACTATCACGCCCTATCTTTTGCCCGCTTACGCATCGAAAAGAGTGGCACCTGAGCGGCTGGGCCAGGTAACAGCCAAGCTGGCTGCGGGTGTCATTCTTGGCATTCTCGTTGCCCGGGTCGGCGCAGGCGTGATCGCGGCGCATTTAGGATGGCGAACGGTCTACTTGCTTGCGACAGCTTTGATGGTTGCCGTAACTCTCGCCCTGCCCCGCCTGATGGAGGGTGGCGAACGCTCGGCCACCGATCGTCAGTCCTATCCGGGCCTCTTGCTCTCCGTTTTTCCCCTGATCGGCAAGAACAGGGAAATCCTTCTTTCCGGCATCATCCAGGCTCTTAATTTCGGGCAATTTATTGCACTGTGGCTTGGCCTGGCGCTGTATCTGACATCGCCAACAATGGGTTTTGGCACAGACACGGTTGGATATCTTGCCGGACTGGCGGCGATCAGCATCGCCTCCACTCCCCAACTTGGCCGCTGGGCCGACGCGACCGGGCCGCGCAAGGCTCGGATGATTTTCGCCATGGTGCAATTGGCAGGCATCGCGCTTCTTTGGCCTTTGGGTGGATCGCTCTGGACTCTGCTGATACCCCTCATGATCACCACTTTCGTTGGACCAGGTGTCGATGTGACGGGCCGAATGACATTCCTGTCTCTCCATCCCTCAATCCGGACACGGCTGACGACGGTTTACATTGTAATAATGTTTATCGGTGGCGGCGTCGGCAGCTATGCGGGGACGGCAGTTTACGACGCTTTCGGATGGGCTGGCATATGCAGCCTCCTCGGCTTCTGCTCTGTCGCGCTCACCTGTTTGGCGACGGTGGCGAGACAATTTGGGAGGTAGTGGTGCGCCCGACAGGATTCGAACCTGTGGCCCCCAGATTAGGAATCTGATGCTCTATCCTACTGAGCTACGGGCGCGCCGGAGGTCCGTATAGCGGTTAAGGCGGACGAGGCAATCAGTTGAGTTCGTCTGGGGGCGCGACAGGAACCAGGAGTGGCGCCACGGCAATTCCTTCCGCCATCATGTCTTCGGCCTCGTTCCGGGTGGCCCGTCCATGAATGGGCGCTTCATCGGTTTCACCATAGTGCATTTCGCGCGCCTTTTCGGCGAACTTATCGCCCACCCATGTGCTGCTTTCCAAGGCTTTCGCCTGAGCCTTCGCCAGGGTTTCCAGCGCCTTCTTCACTTCGGGCGGCATTTCCCCGCGGGTGACTTGTGTGGTTTCCACCAGAGTTTCCTGCCGCGCATTGCCTTTTGCCGGCACGGCCGGAGCCATCGGGGCCTTGGCGATTTGGTCGCAGCCACATTGTGGACAGGTCAGAAAGCCCCTTGCCTTCTGGTCGGCATAGTCGTCCGAAGAACCGAACCACCCTTCGAAACGGTGGCCTTCGCTGCAGGAGAGGTCGAATACGATCATGTGGGGGCCTATTTGGCTATTTCGCGACGATTGGCAAGGCTGGGTACCTGGGCGCGAATGTCGGCGATGCGGCCCAGATCGATGTCGCAAAAGCCCAGCCCGGCCGCATCACCTCCCATATCGAGCAGTACTTCGCCCCACGGATCGACAACAAGGCTGTGGCCATAAGTGCGCCGCCCATCGGCATGTTCCCCCACCTGCGCCGCAGCGACAACAAAAGCGCTCGCCTCGATGGCGCGAGCCTGTTGGAGAATATGCCAATGCGCCCTGCCGGTTGGAACAGTGAATGCCGCGGGAATGCTGATGCAATCGCATTCGGCGCGGCCCAGCGCTTCGAACAGGGCTGGGAATCGAATATCGTAGCATATCGCCAGACCCAAGCGGCCAACCGGAGTGTCCGACACGGTAACGACAGTCTCGCCCGCCCGATAGGCATTGGATTCCCGCCAGCTCTCCCCACTCGCGAGATCGACATCAAACATGTGCAGTTTGTCATACCGCGCGGCAATATCGCCATCTGGACCGATTACGAATGCACGGTTGGCCCAGCGGCCATCTGGTGTTTCCACCGCCAGCGAGCCAAGCGAAACCCAGATATTCGCGCGCCGAGCCGCTTCCCGCGACCGCGCCAGTGCAACAGTCCTTTCCTCCGGCACGATGGAGGGAGCGGCACGCTTCCTGTCCCGATCGAGCAGGCCCGACATTTCAGGCGTGAAAATCATCTCGGCGCCGGTGTCGCCTGCGCGCAGGATGGCTTCTTCAAGGGCGGCTGCGTTACCCTGGGGATCAATCCCCGAGGTCATCTGAAAAAGTGCAATGCGGGGCATTCAGCCCGCCAGCAAAGCGTCGAGCTTACCTTCGCGTTCCAATGCAGCCAGATCGTCCGATCCCCCGACATATGTGTCGCCGATGAAAATCTGGGGAACGGTCGTCGCGTTCGGGGCGCGCTGGAGCATTTCATCGCGCTTTTCGCCGCCCATGGTGATGTCGAATTCGGTGTAATCCGCCCCCTTTTCGTCGAGCAGCTTCTTGGCCCGGAAACAGTACCCGCATCCAAATTTGGTATAGATGTCCACTTTGGGCTGACTCATCGAATTCCTCTATCTTTCCAGGCTTAAACCTAGCGTGCTCGCCGGACACTTGAAAGCCCCCTCGCCGCACCTATTTCAGTTCTGTCGCCACAACCATGTGGCGGTGACGGGGTGCCGAATGCGGGCCCCGCCTTGATAAAATCGCTCACAAGAGGATTTGTTTCGATGAACCGTATGGACCTTACACCTTTCCGCCGCTCCACCGTTGGATTCGACCGCGTCTTCGATCTGATGGAACGCCAGACACGCAATGCCGGTGGAGACAATTATCCGCCTTTCAATATCGAACGTCGCGGCGAAGACGAATATCGTATCACGCTGGCAGTGGCCGGTTTCCGTTCCGGCGATCTGGATATCGTCGCGCAGCAAAACCTGCTGGTCGTGACCGGCAAGAAGCGCGATGAATTCAATGACGGCGAAATGCTGCACATCGGCATTGCGAACCGCGGCTTCGAGCGTCGGTTCGAGCTCGCCGACTATGTCCGCGTCGATAATGCAGATCTCGCTGACGGCCTGCTTGTCATCGATCTTGTTCGTGAAGTTCCCGAAGCGATGAAGCCCAAGAAGATCGCTATCGGTGGTCAAAAGCCGCTCGAAGTGGTTCCGACTGACAAGGACGGTGGCAGCAAAGCTGCCTGACCAGCCCTCACATCTTGAGAAATTGAGAAATTATAGGGGGCGGAACCAAGGTTCCGCCCCCGCGACGTTACACGCCGCCTAGCCCCGAAATCGGCTGTCCGGGTCGCAGAAGACAACCGTCATCGGGGCAAGCCCCACCGCTTGCTGGCGAAGCGCAAGTCAAAAACCCCGCACTACTGCGCGGGCGTGCGGCCACTCTGCACGAGATATATCAAAAGATAAAGCCGTGTGAGCAGTGCGCATGGAGTTTGTCGCCCTGTTACAGGCGACTATCATGTGGAAGTGTTGAAGTATCAGCCTGTTAGGCCGATGAACTATTTTGGGACGGTCAGACCAGTCTTGCCTGTTCCAGCGCCGCCCCCACGAATCCGGCAAAAAGCGGATGCGGATCGAACGGTTTGGACTTCAATTCCGGGTGGAACTGTACGCCAACAAACCACGGATGATCGGGGCGTTCGACGATTTCGGGAAGCAATCCATCCGGCGACATTCCCGAGAATATCAGGCCCTGCTTTTCCAGCGCTTCAATATAGGCGCTGTTGACCTCGTATCGATGGCGATGGCGTTCCGATATCACGGTTTCGCCATTGTATACGCCGGAGACGTGGCTGCCTGCCGCCAGCTTTGCGTCATATGCGCCCAGTCGCATCGTGCCGCCCAGATCACCGCCGGCCTCGCGCGTTTGCAGACCTTCCTGGGTCATCCATTCGGTGATGATGCCAACCACGGGCTCTTCGGTTTCGCCGAATTCGGTCGAGCTTGCCTTGGAATATCCTGCGGAGCGTGCGGCTTCGATGCAAGCCATCTGCATGCCGAGACAGATGCCGAGAAACGGCACCTTGCGTTCGCGGGCGAAGCGTACTGCGGCAATCTTGCCCTCGCTGCCGCGTTCCCCGAAACCGCCAGGCACGAGAATTGCGTGCATGGGTTCCAGCTTCGCCGCGATGTCAGCCTCATCCCCTTCGAAGATTTCAGCGTCGATCCATTTGGTGTTGACCTTCACCCGGTGGGCCATGCCGCCGTGAACCAACGCCTCGTTGAGCGATTTGTACGCATCCTGAAGGCCGACATATTTGCCGACCACGCCGATCGTGACCTCGCCTTCCGGATGCGAGTGGCGATCCACCACATCGTACCAGCGGGACAGGTCGGGTTCGGGCGCGTCGGTAATTCCGAAAGCCCGCAAGACTTCCGCGTCGAGACCCTCGCCATGATATTGCAGGGGTACCGAGTAGATCGACGGCGCGTCGAGCGCGGGAATCACGGCTTCCTGTCGGACATTGCAGAACTGCGCGATCTTGCGGCGTTCGCTGTCCGGGATCGGGTGTTCCGCGCGGCATAGCAGGACGTCGGGCTTGATACCCAGACTTGCAAGTTCACGAACGGAATGCTGCGTCGGCTTGGTCTTCAACTCGCCAGCGGCTGCGATATAGGGCACCAGCGTGACATGGACGCTCAGCGTTTGCCACGGCTCCAGCTCGTTTCTGAGCTGACGGATGGCTTCCATGAACGGCAGCCCTTCAATATCGCCGACGGTGCCGCCGATTTCACACAGGATGAAATCGTGGTCGTCCTGACCGGCCAGGGCGAATGCCTTGATCTCATCGGTGACGTGCGGAACGACCTGGACCGTCGCGCCGAGGTAATCGCCACGGCGTTCCTTGGCGATGATATCCTGATAGATACGGCCGGACGTAATGTTGTCGCCCTGGTGCGCCGAAACGCCGGTGAAACGTTCATAGTGACCGAGGTCGAGATCGGTCTCGGCCCCGTCGTCGGTGACATAGACCTCACCATGCTGATAGGGGGACATCGTCCCCGGATCGACGTTGAGATAAGGGTCGAATTTCCGGATACGGACCTTGTAGCCACGCGCCTGAAGGAGAGCAGCAAGCGATGCTGCCATGAGACCTTTGCCGAGCGAGGAGACCACGCCGCCGGTGATAAATATATACCGCGCCATGGGAGTCGGGCCTTACGCTTAAGAGTTGAGTCGGGGCAAGCGCAAAGCCGTGCAAATCGCGCCGCAGGCGCGGCGCAATCCACAGGCTTGCGATGCAATGAGGATTAATCGGTTACGTCGGCCAGCGGGTCGTTGCCTGCCGGAGCTTCTTCGCCCGTCGTTGCCGGGCCGAGCGGATCGGCAGGAGCAGCCGGAGCCACGGTACGATCAAGCGTCGATTCGATCGCATCGCTACCGGTCGTTTCCACAGCAACTGCAGCCAGTGCGATCGAGAGCACCACAAACAGCACCGCCAGCCACTTGGTCGACCGGGTGAGAAAATCCGCTGCGCCCCGTGCGCTCAGCATACCGGACGGGCTTCCGCCAACGCCAAGGCCGCCGCCTTCCGAACGCTGCATCAGGATAACGCCAACAAGTGCGGCGGCGACAATCGCTTGGACGACCGTAAGGAAGAGAAACATTCAGATACTCTTGGAACTGGTATTGCTGGGCTCACGCGCATGTAGGCGCGCATGGGCGAAACGGCAAGCTGGGGCTGTCAGCCCTCTTCGGCTTCCGAAGCACCGATGACGATGGCGAGGAAACTTTCGGCAGACAGGCTGGCGCCGCCGACAAGTGCCCCACCCACTTCCGGCAGAGCCAGAATTTCGCGGGCATTGTCCGGTTTTACCGACCCACCGTAGAGGATGCGGACCTTCGCCGACGCATCTTCTCCGAAAGTTTCGTCGAGCAATTTGCGGATGGCGCCATGCATGGCGGAAATATCGTCCGTTGTCGGTGTGCGACCGGTGCCGATGGCCCAAATCGGTTCGTAGGCGATCGTGAGGCGGTCCGCCGGGTCCTGAAAAGCCGGCAGAGCCGCTTTGATCTGATCGAGGACATAGGTTTCGGCATCACCCGCCTCACGCGTTTCGAGCGATTCGCCGCAACAGAGAATCACACGCAGGCCTGCGTCGAGCGCTGATGCGATCTTGGCATTGATCAGTTCGTTGCTTTCGCCATGATCCTGACGCCGTTCACTGTGTCCCAGAATGACGAATTTTGCACCGGCATCGGATACCATCAGGGCGTTTATATCGCCGGTATGCGCACCTTCCGCGCCCGCATGGCAGTCCTGCGCACCGATTCCGATCTGCTCGGCTTCCCGATGAACTGCATGAAGGAGAGTGAAAGGAGGCGCCAGCGCGACCTCGACCTTCATATAGCGCTGTGCTGCGCGATCGATGGAACGCGCTTCCGAAAGCATGGCGCGCGTGCCGTTCATTTTCCAGTTTCCAACGATGTAGGGCCGTTCGGCCATGAGTAGATCCTGCGAATTGTCTGAGTGAAAGCCCGCTATATGGCGCGGGGTTGGTGCTCCGCTAGACAAGGTTTCTTCACGCGTCAAAACCCTTTGACCCTGTTGCCCATGGGTCGCATGCCGGATAAAGCGCCCAATCTATTCAGGCCCAGCCTGAACCAAAGCCGCAACCCGATGGGATCGCTCGCAGATCATGTTTCAGTTTTTCCGCAATTTCTTCAAGACCAAGCTCGGACTTGCCATCTCGCTGGCATTTCTCGGTCTTATCGCGCTCGCTTTTGCCAGTGCCGACGTTTCCAGCACCGGCACTTTCGGCGGCATAGCCGGGGGTGACCGTGTCGCTGTGGTTGGAGATGAAAAGATTGGCACGGCCGATCTGGTGACAGGCGCCAACAACGGTCTAGACCGTGTCAGGCAGCAGGATCCCACGCTTTCCATGCCCGAATTCATCGCCGCCGGTCAGCTGGATCAGGTCCTTGAGGCCCTGATCGATCGCGCCGCCATTAGCGGTTATGCAAAAAAGTATGGGTTCCGGGCCGGTGAAAACCTGATCAATAGCGAAATCCGCATGATCCCCGCGTTCCGTGGGGCCGATGGCAATTTCGACGAACAGACCTATCGCCAGACCCTGGCAGCGCAGCGCATTTCCGACGCGCAGGTTCGTAGCGATCTGGGCGTGGGGCTTCTTTCCCAGCAACTGCTGATCCCGGCAAGCTTCGGTGCCTCCGTGCCCGACAAGCTCGCCTATCGTTATGCACAATTGTTCAAGGAACGGCGTCAGGGTTCGATCGCCCTGTTGCCTGCGGCAACCTATGCCCCTTCGGGAGCGGCAAAACCCGAAGTGCTCAAGGCTTATTACAACAGCAATCGGGAAGCTTTCGTCCGCCCCGAGCGCCGTGTGATCCGCTATGCCACTTTCAATTCCGACGCATTGGGCGCCCGTGCCGAGCCGACCGATGCGGAAATTGCCGCTCGCTACAAGCAGGACAGCGACAAATATGCGGCAAGCGAGACGCGCAGTTTCACGCAATTGATCGTCCCGACAGAAGCGGCTGCGAAATCGATTCGCGATCGTGTCGCCAGTGGGGCGTCGTTCGAACAGGTTGCCCGCGAAGCAGGCCTTCGCGCGTCGCCGATCGCCGATATCACTCGCACTGCTCTGGCGTCGCAATCGTCGCCTGCCGTAGCGTCGGCATATTTCGCCGCCACCAAGGGCACCATGACCGCCCCTGCCCGCAGTTCGTTGGGCTGGCACGTCGCGCGGATCGATGCCGTCGATTCGAAAACTGCCCGTAGCCTGGCAGACGTTCGCGGCGAAATCGTCGAGACCCTTCGCGGCGAAAAGCGTGTGCGCGGCCTCGCCGACCTCGCGACCGAAATCGAAGATCAGCTCAATGACGGCGCCACGCTGGCTGAAGTCGCTGACGATCTCGATCTTGAACTGTCGACGGTTGGCCCTGCGCTCGCCGATGGCCGCCTGTTCGACAACCCTGACAAGACGGTGCCGGACGCGCTGCGCCCTGCCCTTGCCACAGCCTTCCAGATGGATGTGGAAGAGCCTGAAATCGCACCGGTTGAGGGCGGGCAGACCTATCTCGTTTACGAAGTGGGCGACATCACCCCGGCTGCGGTTGCCCCCTATGCCGAGATCGAAAAGCTCGTCGAAGCCCGCTGGCGCGCGACAGAAGGCATGAAGGCAGCACAGGCTGCCGCCGATCGTGTAATGGCCCGTGTCCGTTCCGGCAAATCCATGGCTCAGGCCCTTGCGGCTGAAGACCGTCGTGTGCCTCCGGCACAGTCGATCGACATGACCCGCGAAGATCTGGCCCGCCAGCGCGAACAGCGTGTCCCGCCGCCCCTGGCCTTGCTTTTCAGCATGGCCAAAGGAACGACCAAGAAGCTTGAGGCTGGCGGCAACACCGGATTCTTCGTGGTCAAGGTGAACGACATCGCGATGGATGATATCGCGAAAAATGATCCGTTGATTGCACAGGCTACCCGTCAGATGGGCCCGCTTTTCGGCGAGGAATATGCCGAGCAGCTGGGCATCGCCATGCGCGAGGAACTGGGTGTGTCGCGTAATCAGTCGGCCATCGATGCAGTCCGCAAACAGCTTATCGGCAACTGAGGCTCCCTTGAGTACCGGCCTAAAAGGCGTCGACCAGGCTCGTGATACGCTGGCAGGTGGCAGGCCAGCACTGGTGTGGCGCAAAGTCGTCGCGGATACGGAAACGCCCGTCGGCGCAGCGCTCAAGCTGTTCCGCGAGGGCCGCGGCGATTTCCTGCTTGAATCGGTCGAAGGAGGAGACGTGCGTGGCCGGTACAGCTTTATGGGGCTGGATCCGGATCTCGTCTTCCGTGCCACAGGCGACACGGCGGAAATCAACCGCAACTGGCAGCATTCGCGCACCGATTTCTCGCCCTGCGACGGTGGCAGCCTTGCAAACCTGCGGGCGCTGGTGGATTCCTGCCGCTGCGACGTTCCCGACGAACTGCCGCCGGCGCTTGCATGCCTGGTCGGCTACTTCGGTTATGAAACGATCGGCCTGGTCGAGAAACTGCCCCGCCCGGCGTCTGGCGAACTCGATTTGCCGGATATGCTATTCGTCCGCCCGACGATTCTGCTCGTTTTCGACCGGCTGAGCGATGCCCTGTTCTGTGTCGCTCCGGTGTGGAACGAGGGATCGCTGGAGCAGGCCGGTGAACGGATAGACGAGGTTTTGCGAACGCTGGCCCAGCCACTGGAGCCATCGCAACAACTGACAATGGCGGAGCATGACGAGCCCGCCCTGTCCCCCACCCTTCCTGCTGCCGATTATGAATCGATGGTGCTGAAGGCGAAGGACTATATTTCGGCGGGCGACATCTTTCAGGTTGTGCTCTCGCAGCGCTTCACCTGTCCATTCACACTGCCGCCCATGGCGCTGTACCGGGCGCTGCGGCGGGTGAACCCGTCCCCCTTCCTCTATTTCCTCGACATGCCCGGCTTCGCCATCGTGGGATCGAGCCCGGAAATCCTGGTGCGGGTGCGCGACGGAGAGGTCACGATCCGCCCGATTGCCGGCACGAGGCCCCGAGGGGCGAATTCCGCCGCGGACCGTCTTGCCGAACAGGATCTGCTTTCGGATCCCAAGGAACGGGCCGAACACCTGATGCTGCTCGATCTTGGCCGCAACGATGTCGGCAGGGTTGCCGAAGCAGGCAGCGTTACCGTCACGGAAAGTTTCACCGTCGAACGCTACAGCCATGTCATGCACATCGTCAGCAATGTCACCGGGCGGCTGGACCCATCGAGGGATGCTATCGATGCGCTGTTTGCCGGCTTTCCCGCAGGCACGGTCAGCGGTGCACCCAAGGTCCGTGCATGTGAAATCATCGCCGAGCTCGAACCCGCCACGCGCGGCCCCTATGCCGGGGGGGTCGGCTATTTCGCCCCCGACGGATCGGTAGATAGTTGCATCGTTTTGCGGACGGCCGTGGTAAAGGACGGCATAATGCATGTGCAGGCCGGCGCGGGCATAGTCGCCGACAGCGATCCGGCCTATGAACAAAGAGAATGCGAAGCCAAGGCAAGCGCCTTGCTCGCTGCGGCAAAGGAAGCCGTTCACCTCGCGAGAGAGCCTGGATTCGGTCAATGAGAATTACAATTGCTGCCCTCGCCCTGCTGGCCCTTACTGCCTGTGAAGCGCAGCCCGAAGGCGAACCTGTCGCCCGAGCGCGGATCGATGGGCAGCCGCAGGAGGCATCACCCACCCCGGAACCCACACCGACAGAAACGCTTGCGAGCCAGGTCGAGAGTGCGTGCCGTTCGATCATTTTCGAAGATACGCCGCTAACTCACTGTCTTGCGGTTCCTTCGCGCCATCGGATCGACATGGCGTTGGGAAATGATGGCAAGCCCTACCGCAGTCTGACCGATTTTGCCGCCGCCAGCAGTGGGGAATCGATCGCCTTCGCCATGAACGCGGGCATGTTCGACGACGAGGGCGAACCGATCGGGTATTTCGTCGAAAATTCGGAGCGGTTGCACACGCTGAATACAGCCGATGGCGAGGGCAATTTCCACATGAAGCCCAATGGCGTATTCTACGGCAGTGATGGCGATTGGGAAGTGCACGACACCGAATGGTTTCTGGCAAACGTCAAGGATCGCCCGCAATTCGGCACCCAATCCGGCCCCATGCTGATTGACGACGGCAAGATCCATCCCGAAATCACCCGTGACGGACCATCGAAACTGATCCGCAACGCCGTGGGTGTGGACGGCGAAGGCCGCGCCCATTTCGTGATATCCAACGCGCCGATTTCCTTCGGCAAGCTTGCCCGCTTCTACAAGGACGAGCTGAAGGTGAAGAACGCATTGTATCTCGATGGCAATGTGTCCCTGTTATGGAACCCCGCGACGGAACGGCTCGACACCGGGGCCCCCATCGGACCGATCGTCGTCGTGAGAAGGAAAGCATCCGAATGACCGATTCCCGCCGCGCCCTCTATCCTGAAATCGAACCCTATGAGACCGGCATGCTCGATGTCGGGGAAGGCCATTCGATATATTGGGAGCGCGTCGGGACGAAGGGCGCGAAGCCTGCCGTTTTCCTCCACGGCGGGCCGGGTGGCGGCATGTCGCCTGCCCATCGGCGGCAGTGGGACCCGGAGCTGTACGATGTGCTGCTGTTCGACCAGCGCGGCTGCGGAAAATCGCTTCCTTTCGCAGAAATCGACAACAACGATACCTGGCGGATCGTCGAGGATATCGAACGTCTTCGCGAAATGTGCGGCCATGAGAAATGGCAGGCTTTCGGTGGCAGCTGGGGTTCCACCCTCGCCCTCGCCTATGCCCAGAAATATCCCGAGCGGGTGAGCGAGCTGGTGCTGCGCGGTGTCTTTCTGGCCCGACAGAAAGAGAAAGACTGGCTCTATTCCTACGGCGCAAGCGAGATCATGGCCGAACAGTGGGACGATTTCACCGGTCTCATTCCAGAGGCCGAACGCGGCGATCTGGTAAAAGCCTATTACCAGCGCCTGACCAGCGACGATGAACCGACGCGGCTTGCCGCGGCAAAGGAATGGTCGCTGTGGGAAGGCAATGTCGCCACTCTGCTGCCGGACCCCGCCCTGCTCGACAGTTTCGCCGATCCGTCCAAGGCCGTGCCTTTCGCGCGCATCTGCGCCAAATTCTTCCTCGAGAATTTCTTTCTCGAAGAATCGCAACTGCTCAAGAATGTCGACAAGCTGGCGGGCATCCCCGGCATCATCGTCCAGGGCCGCCACGATATCTGCACCCCGCCCGTTTCGGCATGGGAACTGAAGAAAGCCTGGCCTGAATCCGATCTGTGGATCATCCATGATGCCGGACACAGCGCCGGGGAGGCAGGCATTATCGATGGCCTGGTGCGGGCGACGGACAGGCTGGCGGGCAAATCGGCCTGACCTTACGCTGACGTTTCGCGTCTCGCAGCTTTCCTTGCTTGAAAGCAGCGCTGCAGCCCTGCATTGACGCCACGAATGACCGACAGCCGCTCAATCCTCGTAATCGATAATTACGACAGCTTCACCTTCAACCTCGTCCATTACCTGATGGAACTGGGCGCGCAGGTGGAGGTGGTCCGTAACGATGCCATTTCCGCACAGGACGCCGTGGCCGCGCGCCATGCGGGGTATCTCATTTCCCCCGGTCCCTGCACCCCGAACGAAGCTGGTGTCAGCCTCGATCTGGTTGCAGCCTGCGCGGATGCAGCCAGACCGCTGCTCGGAGTCTGTCTCGGGCACCAATCCATCGGCCAGCATTTCGGCGGTCGCGTGGTTCGCGGCGGGCTGATGCATGGCAAGACATCTCCCGTCACCCATGACGGCAGCGGTGTCTTTGCCGGTGTACCGTCCCCCTTCACGGCGACACGCTATCACTCGCTGGTCGTCGAAGACATTCCAGCCTGTCTCGAAGTGAATGCCACCAGCGAAACGCCCGGTCTCGATGGCAGCAGCGTGATGGGTTTCCGTCATCGCGATCTGCCCATTCATGGCGTCCAGTTCCATCCGGAAAGCATTGCGACCGAACATGGCCACGCATTGCTAGCCAATTTCCTCGACATCTGCGGCATCGCCGCGAAGGTTCCGGCATGAAAAAGCTTCCCGACGCCCATCAACATCTTGGCGAAGCGGAGGCCGAACAGGTTTTCGGCTGGATCCTCGACGGCGAAACCGACGATGAAGAAATCGCCCGCTTTCTGGTCGGCATGTCTGCGCGCAGCGAAACATCGGACGAGATTGCCGGCGCTGCCCGCGCGCTGCGTGAACGCCTTATTCCGGTCGATGCCCCGGAAGGCACGGTCGATTGCTGCGGCACGGGCGGCGATGGGCACCATACGCTCAACGTGTCCACTGCGGTCAGCCTGGTTGTGGCGTCCTGCGGCATTCCGGTCGCCAAGCACGGCAACCGCGCGGCGAGCAGTAAATCGGGTGCGGCGGATACGCTGGAAGTGCTTGGCCTGGACATGGAATCGGCGGGAAGAAGTGCCGAGAAGACATTGGCAGAACTTGGAATTTGCTTTCTCTTTGCCAAGAACCATCATCCCGCGATGGGGCGCATCCAGCCTATCCGCCAGAAACTGGGTGTGCGCACCATTTTCAACCTGATGGGGCCGCTATCCAATCCGGCAGGGGTGAAGCGCCAGCTGATCGGTATCGCCCGCCCCGCCTATGTGCCGATCTATGCCGCCGCCAGAGCCAAGCTGGGGACGGAGCGGACCTTCATTGCGTCGGGTGACGAAGGGTTGGACGAACTCAGCCTTGCCGGTGGCAACGAGCTGGCCGATGTGCAGGGAAATGATTTCGAAATGCGCCGGGTGGTTGCGGTTCAGGCGAACCTGCCGCATTCGCCAGTGGAAGCCATCCGTGGGGGCGATCCTGTGCATAATGCCCGCGCCCTGGAGGCTCTGCTTGCCGGGGCGCCCGGGCCTTATCGCGATGCTGTGCTGTTCAACGCCGCCGCCACGCTGATCGTTGCCGGTCGCACCGATGACTGGGTCGATGGCGCCGAAATTGCCGCAGAGGCGCTGGATTCGGGCAAGGCCAGTACATTGCTGGAAAAATGGATTGCGATGGCAGCCTGATATGAACAAGCTGGAAGAAATCTGCGCAACGAAGCGCGAAGAAGTCGCCGCCCGCAAGCGCGAGCGATCCCTGACGGATCTGGAATCGGCCGCGCTTGACCAGTCTGCCCCCCGTGGCTTTCGCTCTGCGCTCGCCCGTGCGGAACAGACGGGTTTCGGACTGATCGCAGAAATCAAGAAAGCTTCTCCGTCCAAAGGTTTGATTCGGGAAGATTTTACTCCCGCGGCACATGCCCGAGCCTATGCCGCAGGCGGGGCAGCATGCCTCTCCGTCCTGACGGATGCACCTTACTTCCAGGGGCACGAAAGCTATCTCGTCGAAGCGCGCGCCGCCTGTAACCTGCCGGTGCTTCGCAAAGACTTTATGGTCGATCCCTGGCAGGTGGCCGAAGCCCGCGCATTGGGCGCCGATGCGATCTTGATCATCGTCGCGGCACTGGAAGACGGCGTGATGGCAGAAATCGAAAGTGCCGCCCTGGATCACGGCATGGATGTGCTGGTCGAAGTGCACGATCGGGCGGAGATGGAGCGCGCGGCATCGCTGCAATCCCGGCTGATCGGCGTCAACAATCGCGATCTTCGGACCTTTGCCACCGATCTCGCCACGACAGAGATGCTGGCCCCTCTGGCCCCGGAAGGTGCGCTTCTGGTGGGTGAAAGCGGAATTGCGCGATATGAAGATTGCGAGCGGCTCGCCAAATCGGGGGTGCACAGCTTCCTTGTCGGCGAAAGCCTGATGCGGCAGGCCGATGTCGAAGCGGCCACGCGGGCACTGCTGGGGCGTTAGGCCTTTCCTACATGAATGCAGTTTGTCATGGTCGACGCCATGCCGCAGACCGTCCGTCCCAATCAGCCGAAAATCCTTCGAGGGCCATGGTTTCTCAAGCGATGGGGATCATCTTCAGGACAGTGTCAACTGTGTCAACCTCGGCCGGATTTTGCAGCCCTGCCAAGACGCGAATCGCCGGCTGATTTTCCGCATCGCCTGGCGCTAAGGTCAAAAGGGGAACGGCTGTTCTCTCCTTTTTAGCGCGAAAATTGGCGGGATTGCTTGACTTGACGAATCGAGTTGCTTAATTGTTCCTCATTCGTTCACAACTTTGTGAACAGGCGCTACGGGAGTTCGCACCATGCTGACCGCCAAGCAGCACGAATTGATCCGCTTTATCCAGCAACGTCTGGAAGACACCGGCATTTCCCCCAGTTTCGAAGAAATGAAGGAAGCGCTCGATCTGAAGAGCAAGTCCGGCGTGCATCGCCTGATATCTGCGCTGGAAGAACGCGGCTTCATCCGCCGCCTGCCCAACCGTGCCCGCGCTCTCGAAGTGGTGAAGCTGCCTGAAGACGCGGTTATGGGCACGCCCAAGCCCGCCGCTGCGAATGACGCGGTCGGCGCGGCCATCCCGGCCAAGGCGGTGGCCCCCGAACCGGCCAACGACATTATCGATGTTCCGCTGCATGGGCGCATTGCGGCCGGTGCCCCGATCGAAGCGATCGAAGGCCAGTCGAGCATGCCGGTCCCGGCTGCCCTGCTCGGCCCGGGCGAACATTATGCGCTGGAAGTTTCCGGCGATTCCATGGTCGAAGCCGGCATTTTCGATGGTGACTTCGCCTTGATAAAGCGCACCGATACGGCGCGCGATGGCGAAATCGTCGTGGCGCTGGTCGATAATGAAGAAGCAACGCTGAAATATCTGCGCAAGGATGCTGGCCGCGTCGTGCTCGATCCCGCCAACGGCGCTTACGAACCGCAGGTTTACGAACCCCATCGGGTGCAGGTTCAGGGCAAGCTTGCCGGGCTGCTGCGCCGCTACCACTGATAGAGCTGGCGCGCGCCTATCTGCTCTGCGCGCGCCACCAGCCATGTTCGCCCTGATCCTGGGCGACAGTGTCGATCCTCCGATCTGCAAGATAGATCGCAGCGCCGCCCTCGCGCGCAAGAAACCGCCGGTCGGCCTTAAGCCAGCGTGGGCGGCAGCTGTAAGGCAGGAACCGGTCGGCAATGACGATATCGGCTTTCATGCAGGCCGCGGCCAGCGCCCGTTCTTCCACAAGGTCCCGATTGCGCGCGACAAGGATCGACCAGTCGCGTCCGTCGCGTTTGATGGTGACGACGCAGAACTGATCGCTGCAACGGCTCCGCGGCCATTGCGAGATCGCAATCGGCGCCTGATCCGTGCCCGCCAGTTCGAGCAGATTTTCCTGCGCATAGCCGCCATCCCGGTTATGCAGCACAAGCAATTGGTCGCTCTCGTTCGCAATGCCGATATCCCGGCCGTCCCGGGTGATGAGAATGTCCGGCACAGGCGCAGCGAGCATCATCAGGGCCGCTGCAAGGACCGGCCCCAGTCCAAGCAGCCGCGCCTTGCCCTGCCACAAGGCCAGCCACAGTGCGCCCGCCAGATAAAGCAGCATCGCCCCCATCCCGATCCGTGGGGCCAGCTTGACCGAACCGGGCTGATCGGCAAAGAAATGGGCGATCGCCAGCAGCAGATCGAGCGATTTGCCGACCAGCCACCAAGCGGGGGCCCCTGCCCCGATGACATCAAGCGCCAGAGCCAGCGCGATCAGCGGCATGGACACGAAAGTCACCAGTGGAATGGCCGCCAGATTGGCGGCCGCGCCGTAAACACCGGCGCGGTGGAAATGGAACAGTACGATGGGCATCAGCGCCAGCTCGATGACCAGACCTGTCAGAAACAGCATGATGGCGCGGCGTGCCATTGTACGCAGCCAGCTTTCCTGCCGCGGGGCAAGGAAACTGCGCACCGCGCGGACATTATGGAGCGAGACAATCGCAATGACCGCCGCAAAGCTCATTTGGAAGCTGGGCCCCACCAGCGATTCCGGCCATAGCGCCAGAACCGTCCCCGCAGCGATGGCAATCATGCGCATGGACAAGGGCTCCCGCCCCAACGCCAGCGCCACCAGAACCAGCAACGCGCCAAGGCAACTGCGCACCGTGGGGACTTCGGCGCCGGTCAGCAGCGTGTATCCGATCCCTGCCAGTGCCGCAGCGCTGGCGGCGATCAGCGGCAGCCTGGTTCGCAGCGCAATCCAGGGCCACAGCGCCAGAAGCTTCAGTGTCACGATATAGGTGGCGGCGATGATGGCACTGACATGCAGCCCGCTGATAGACAGCAGATGGGTCAGGCCGGAATCGCGCATCGCTTCCTCGTCCGCTTCCGGTATGGCTCCGCGATCGCCGCTCGCCAGGGTCGCAGCAATCGCTCCCTCGGTTCCTCCCAGATTGGCCCGGACATGCGCGGAAAGCTCTCTCTGGATAGCTGCGATTGAAAGGGCAGACGGCTCCGCCATCTCCACCAACTCCACCTCGCCAACGGCAGATCCTGTTGCCGAAAGGCCTTCGAACCATGCGCGTCTGGCAAAATTATAGGCACCCGGAACAATCGGAGGAGATGGCGGCATCAGACGTGCCGACAGGCTGACCCTGGCCCCTTCCCGCAATTCGGCTCCGGCGGCCTCCGTCGGCACGTTGATGCGATAGGCCACCGCTCTGCCCGTTTCGCGGTCGCGCGCCGCCAGCACCAGCCTCACGCGGTCTTCGGCGGGCTGCTCTTCTCTGGAAAGGATCCGTCCGTCGACCTGTTCGAACCGCGGATGCGGTATGGGTTCCGCACCCACCAGCGCAGACCGGGCCCATATCAGCGAAACCCCGGCGGCCGCAGCCAGGGTGAGCGATACTGCAGCCGCTGCGGTGAATACCCGCCCAGGGCGATATCGCCAGAGGAGACCAGTGAAAACAGCCACCGCGCAAAGAATTCCGATCGCACCGAGCCATTGGGCTGGATCGGCGAGATAGAACCACAGCCCGATTCCACTGGCAAAGGCCACGATCAGCCAGGGCCCTCTGTCGAATTCGGCCGCTTCCAGAAATGCTTCGAACTGCTGCGCTGATCTGGACAAGAGACCGCGCATGCGCCAAGTGCGCGGCACCGCTTCGCGGGCCTCATCGCCCGCTCCCCCCATCGGTATCGAAGGCGTCCCCTGCGTCGCCATACTAATGTTTGAAAGGAAGAGAGAGACAATGGCAAGCGATAGTGACAGCAAGACCCCTCCGGTCGTCACCCGCTTTGCTCCCTCACCTACGGGCTATCTGCATATCGGGGGTGCGCGCACAGCTCTCTTCAATTGGCTCTATGCCCGCCATCACGGTGGCCGGGTGCTGCTGCGGATCGAAGACACGGACAAGAAGCGCAGCACACAGGATGCGATCGACAAGATTATCGATGGCCTCGACTGGCTTGGTCTCGATTTCGACGATGCCCCGGTGTTCCAGTCCGACCGCGCTGAACGGCACGCTGAAGTGGCACGGAAACTGCTTGAGGCCGGTCATGCGTACAAATGCTTCGCAACGCCGGAAGAACTGGAAGAAATGCGCGCTGAACAGCGTGCCAACAAACAGCCCATGCGTTATGACCGCCGCTGGCGCGACCGCGACGAAAGCGAAGCTCCCGCAGGTGCCCCCTTCGTCATCCGCCTGAAGGTTCCGACAGAGGGCGAAGTTACCCTTGAGGACGCGGTTCAGGGGAAGGTTACAGTCAAGAACTCCGAGATCGACGACTACGTGCTGCTGCGCGCCGATGGCACGCCGACCTATATGCTGGCTGTGGTGGTGGACGATCACGATATGGGAATTACCCATGTGATCCGCGGCGATGACCATCTCAACAATGCGTTTCGCCAGTTGCCCATCCTGCGCGCAATGAACCAGATCGAAGGCGGCTGGCCCGATCCGGTCTATGCCCATGTGCCTCTCATTCATGGGCCCGATGGCGCCAAGATGTCCAAGCGCCATGGCGCGGTCGGTGTCGAGGCGTATCGTGATGAGGAAGGCATGCTTCCCGAAGCGCTTTTCAATTATCTTCTGAGACTTGGCTGGGGCCACGGAGACCGCGAAGAAATCACCAAGGCCGAAGCAGTCGAACTGTTCGATCTGGATGGCGTGGGCAAAGGCCCGGCACGTTTCGACATCAAGAAGCTGCAGAACCTCAACGGTCATTACATCCGCGAAGCAGATGATGCGCGCCTGGCCGAAATAGTGGCGGCCAAAATCGGCCCCGAGGCTGAAGTCGGCATCCTGACAAAGGCCATGCCGGTCCTCAAAACCAGGGCAAAATCGATCAACGAACTTGTTGACGGTGCGGCGTTCCTGTTCGCGAAACACCCGCTTGAAATGACAGAAAAGGCTGTCGGCCTGCTGGACGAAGAAGCGCGTCAGCGCCTCGCCGGATTGTCAGAAATGCTGCATGTGCAAAATGACTGGACAATCGAAGCGCTGGAAGCCACTACGAAATCGTATGCTGAAACCCTCGAATTAGGGCTCGGCAAGCTGGCGCAGCCCATGCGCGCAGCGCTCACGGGGACCACAACGTCCCCGGGCATTTTCGATGTGCTGGTCCTGTTGGGCAAGGAAGAGTCGCTCCTGCGTATCGATGCGCAGGCCTCGCCTGCAGGAACCAAAGGAAACGACTGAGGAGAAACGCGTGGCCGATAAGCAGGCAACCCTCGATCTGGGTGGACAGACCCAGGAATTTCCCGTGCTGCAGGGCAGCGTCGGGCCGGATGTGATCGATATCCGCAAGCTCTACGGAGCGACCGGTAAATTCACTTACGATCCCGGGTACAAGTCGACAGCCAGCTGCGAAAGTGCGCTGACCTATATCGACGGCGAAGAAGGGGTGCTGCTGCACCGCGGTTATCCGATCGGTCAGCTGGCCGAAAATTCCAGCTTCATGGAAGTCAGCTATCTGCTTCTGAACGGCGAACTGCCGACGCAGGACGATCTCGACGATTTCACCTACACCATCACGCGCCACACCATGCTGCACGATCAGCTGCGCCAGTTCTATCAGGGTTTCCGCCGCGATGCGCACCCGATGGCAATCATGTGCGGCGTAGTCGGGGCTTTGTCGGCCTTTTACCATGACAGCACCGACATTTCCGATCCCGAGCAGCGCAAGATCGCCAGCCATCGTCTGATTGCAAAGATGCCGACGATTGCGGCAATGGCTTACAAATACTCGGTCGGCCAACCGTTCATGCAGCCGAAGAATTCGCTCAGCTACACGGGCAACTTCCTGCGCATGACCTTCGGTGTCCCGGCCGAAGAATATGAAATTCACCCCGCGATCGAACGTGCGATGGACCGGATTTTCATCCTCCATGCCGATCACGAACAGAACGCTTCGACCTCGACCGTGCGTCTTGCCGGTTCGTCGGGTGCCAATCCCTTCGCCTGCATCGCGGCCGGCATTGCCTGCCTGTGGGGCCCGGCGCATGGCGGCGCCAACGAAGCTGCGCTCAACATGCTGCAGGAAATCGGCTCCCCCGATCGCATCCCGCACTATATCGAGCGCGCCAAGGACAAGAACGACCCGTTCCGCCTGATGGGCTTCGGTCACCGTGTCTACAAGAACTACGATCCGCGGGCGACGGTAATGCAGCAGACGCTGCGCGAAGTGTTCGACGCGCTGAATGTGAACGATCCGGTGTTCGAGACTGCGCTGAAGCTCGAAGAGCTGGCGCTGAACGATGATTACTTCAAGGAAAAGAAGCTGTTCCCGAACGTGGACTTCTATTCCGGCATCATCCTCAACGCGATCGGCTTCCCGACGACGATGTTCACCGCGCTGTTCGCCCTCGCCCGCACCGTCGGCTGGGTGGCACAGTGGAACGAGATGATTTCGGATCCCGCGCAGGTTATCGGCCGTCCGCGCCAGCTCTACACCGGCCCGACCGAACGCGATTACGTGTCCATCGGTAACCGCTGATATGCGTTTCGTCCTCATGGTCTTCGGGGTAGCTCTCATGCTCTCCGGAGGCCTGTGGGCGCTTCAAGGGCTTGGCATTGTCATGTGGCCCGCAGAAAGCTTCATGCTGGCGGAACGGCAATGGGCGATTTACGGAAGCATCGTCTTCTTGATTGGCCTGCTGATGTTCTGGAGAGCGTCGCGGCGGCGCTGATTGATCAGCGCGGCTTCTGGCGCAGATCCTCGGCCGCCGGAACCGACAAGGTAAACCGCGCTCCCTGACCCGGCGCGCTTTCGACGGTCAGATCCCCGTCCATCGCCCGCGCAATCCGGCGCGATATATACAGTCCGAGCCCGGATCCCCCATCCCCGCTGCGGCCAAGCCGTTCGAACTTTTCGAAGACCTGCTTCTGTTCGGCTTCCTCAAGACCGTGCCCCTGATCGGCCACGGTAATCAGCGCACGGCTGCCGATCCTGTCGAGCCGTATCCACACCTGGCTATCTTCCGGCGAATAGCGAATGGCGTTGCCGACCAGATTCAGCAGAATCTGCAGGACGCGGCGGAATTCGGCAACGGCCAGCTGGCTTTCGCCTTCGGGCGGTGCCACCAGCGTAATGCCTTTCTCCCGCGCCCTGACGCCGAGTATGCCACAGGCTCTACGAGCGACGTCGGCCAGCTCGATCCGGTCCGGCGCAGTGGTAAAATCATCCGATTCGACCACTTCGAGATCCGATAGATCGTCGATCAGGGCCAGCAGGTGCTGCGCGGCTGTCGCAATATCGGCGGCATAGGAGCTGTATTCATCCGCCAGCGGCCCGGCCAATTTGGTCCGGATCGTTTCCGCATTGGCGATGATCCGGTTGATCGGCTGGCGCAGAACCGGTGTCATATCGCGACCGAAGGACGGGCTGTCTGTAGCTTCGGTCCGTCGTTCGGAGGCGGCGCTGGAGATGGGGCTGTCTGCCGTCAGATAGAGCACGAAACCGGAACTGCCCGGCTGAGGCTGTCCGAGTGGTTCCAGATGAGCGGTCCAGTTTCGGCCAGATCCATCGATAGTGCAGTTCGTGCCATCGAGCAGGCGCCAGTGCAGTGGTTGCTGGTGCGTATTACCGGGCAGGCGCACGAAATCGGTCCATGGCTTGCCGATATTCGCAAGCGCGGTCTCCGCGAACTGGGCGAGATCGGGTGCCTGCGTATCGACAGACAGCAGACGCTGGCTGGAATCGAGGCGCGCGGTACAATCGGCAAGGTGGCGATGTATTTCCGCCCGCTTTCTTGCCGCTTCGATTTCGTTTTCAGGCGGCAGCTCTTCACTATGCCAGCTCACCACGTCGATAACGCTGCCGGAATTTTCGCCGGAGTCCGACGTCAGCGGGGCTATTTCGACCCAGGCCGTGATGCGGTTTTCGCCATCCACCGCTTCGAACTGGCGCGCGAGCCGCAGACCGTAAAGCTGCGCTTTCTCCACCAGCGCCAACAGCTCGGGAATGGCAATGCGTGATCCGATGGAGCCGCCGCAGGCGTGCTGCAGCCGCAGAACCAGCTCATCGGCCTCTACCAGCATGCCTTCGGCATCCGCCTTTGCATGAGCGATATATTTCGTGCTTGTCGTGGCCATTGTCAGGCGACACCACCGCTGACTGTTTCGCCAAGAAGCTGGCGTGCTTCGTCGATCTGCATTTCGGCAATCTCTCTTGGCGGTAACGCCCTGGGGTCGAGTCTCAGGATTTGACGCTCTACTTCGGCGCTGGCCAGTCCGGCACCGCGCAGGCCGAGCGCCAATCGTGTGGTTTGCTGGTGGTTGGTCGACAAGACAACCGCCACCCGGGATTGCCCGGTCCGGGCTGCCAAAGCCGTGAGAAACAGCGCCGCGCCTGCCCTATCTATATCGAGTGCCCGGGGCCAGTCTGCGCCCATGCCTGCAACGACACGTGCCATCAGCGAAAGTCTTCCCGCCCCTTCATCGAAGGCGTTGCGCAGCTTCGTTTCCGCGCGGATCATGGCGTCTGACCGCAACTGACCGCTGTAAGCGCGCCAGCTCATCAACAGATCGTGGAAGAGGTCGCCCGGCAGTTCCGCCAAGGGCAATTCCATGCGTCTCTGGGTCTGGGCAAACCGGGCCTGCGCGGTCAGCGAAGCCATGGCCGCGCTGGCCAGCCCCCTGTCTTGTGCCGCGATCAATTCCTGAACAAGCGGCGAAAGCACAGGATCATGGCCGTATTGCGTTTCAAGCTTTTCGGTCAACTGCCACTCTAGCGCCAGGGCATGGCAGTGAGCGAGCAGACCCGGACTGCCAAGCAGATGTTCTGCCAAGGCTTCCCCGTGACGTTCGGCGAACGGTTCACGCCCCGCCTGCCCCGCGGCTTCGGCCTGGGCGCGCAGCACTTGCCAGGCGAGGTGCTGGCACATCCCACGTATTCTCGCGATGATCTCGTCACTGAACAGTGAATGATCGGGCGTGGCCAGCAGGTGCGACAGAATCGGCCCGATACGTGCGAGCATCGCATTCCCCCGTGCGAGGTCTTCGCGCAGGTCTTCATGGTCCGAAACCATTTCAGGAGATGCTTCAGGCATTAACATTTCTTACCGATAGAAGCCGCATGGTTAAACCCGCGTTAGTCCCGCGGAGGGGAAGTAAGAAACAGCGTTATGAGCACGGCGACAGACAGCACTGCCACCAGTGGCTGGATCACGCCAAGGAATGCCGCAGGGATCAGCAGCGCGGTCAACACCACCCTGTCCGCATAGCTGCGCCGCCATCGAGCCATACTAAGCCGCTCCCCCAGGTGAAGCAGGCCGAACAGCACCGCTGGCACGAACAGCCGCAGCCATCCGGTATCTTCGGGTGACGACAGGGCAATCAATATGACCAGCAACGGGTCGAACAGGATGGTGATTGCCTGAATCAGCGATGGCACGCGTGGCCTGACCTGCCCCGCGTTGGAAACGCGCCGTACCACTTCTTCCATAGCGAAGAGCAGGGCCGCCACCGCAACTGCCCCGAAGGCAGGCAGCAGCCAGCCCGCAATCGCGAGCGCCAGAGCCATGACACCGGCGAGAACCGTGGACAACGCGAGAATTCGTGGAAGCCGGCCTCCCATTGTATCCTGCGCAAGCCGGACCCCCATCCGTTCGGCAATGGCGAGGCCTGGGGCCGTGAATGGAGCAACATCGGCATGGCCTGAAACCCAGCTCCGCTCCCGCGTGGCCAGTTCTTCCGGCGATGGATCGCGCAACCAGGCATGTTCTTCGAGCAGGCGGACTTCCAGCGGATGCGTTCGCACGCCCGACTGTAACGCTATTCTCAGAAGGGCCGACGGTGCGTCGATATCGCCCGGCAGTTGGGCAAGGTTTTCGACCGCATTGCCTCTGGTCAACAATGCACCGGCCCAGGCAAACTGGGCATCGACCCTCTCATACCCGCGGCTGATCGCCGGTTCTTCAGGGAACACCAGGATACAGGGTTTCGAAAGGTGGCGAAGAACAGGGTCTTCTTCCGGCAGTATGCCGGGAGCAAGCACCAGTAATTCGTCATTCGCAGTAACCAGACCGGAAAGCTTGCGCGGATCACGAACCGCTATGAAGCGTGCGCCCGCCGCTTCCGCTCGATGCTGCAGATCGATGACCTCCCTGCCCACCGCATTCGCGAGACAGGCAATGGTTTCGCACCCGGCAGACAATGCAATGTCCAGCTGCCGTTCTACAAGGCGTGCCCCTGCCAGCATCCGAAACGGCGCGGGCACTTTGCGCGGATCGGCTTGGCCATCTAGCACGGACAGCAGGGCGATGCGCACGTTTAACTCCGGAAAAGACACAGGATAGTAAGCCTGCTTTTAAAGGCTGTATCGGGGTCTAGCCAACCCGCTCATTATATTTTCTGCATACTTCTGCCGAATGCCGGAATGGCACATCCCACGATTCGGGGCAGCCAGTCGCTATTATTCGCGAACGCGCGTCGTCCGTCCGGGCGATGGGAACCTGTCCCGGCGGTGATACACCATGGTCACAATCCCAAGCAAAGCGGTTAATTGCAGTTTAAGGCCGCAAGGTTTGGTGATAGCTTTCCAGCTTATGAGAAAGCGCCCCCTGATCCAGGCAGTCGATCATTCGACCGAACAAGATGCTCCGGAAATTTCTGTTTCCCCCAGTGTTGCTGACGAAACATCGGTCGACGACGAAAGCGTCTTTGAAGAGGATTGGCTGGAAGATGAGGAGGTGATGGCTGCGCGCCCGTGGCTGGCTCCTGCTGTTGCAGCGGGCATTGTCATCCTGTGGACAGCCTTTTTCGGCTGGGCGCATTACACCGAGATTACGGCAAGCCCAAATCCTGGCGAATGGACAGCACTGATCTCGCAATGGGCGGTGCCCGTACTCCTCGTGGTTGCGCTTTGGCTTGTCGCCATGAGAAATTCCACCCGCGAAGCCAAACGGTTTTCTGACGTTGCCCACGCGCTGTCGACACAATCGGCTGAACTGGAAAATCGGCTCATCACGGTCAACCGCGAGTTGAGCTTGGCGCGCGAATTTCTGACCAGCCAGACCCGCGAACTCGACTATCTGGGCCGGACAGCAACCGATCGACTTTCGGAACATGCCGACCGACTGCAAACGCTGATCGGGGAAAATGGCGATCGCGTGGAAGTGATTGCGAATGTCAGCGTCAATGCGTTGGAAAACATGGACAAATTGCGCAACAATCTGCCGGTCATCGCCAATTCGGCAAAGGATGTATCAAACCAGATCGGCGGTGCCGGACGTGAAGCTCGGGCCCAGCTGGACGATCTGATCGACGGGTTCGAGCGGTTGAACGAATTCGGCATGGCGAGCGAGCGGCAGATCGCCTCTCTGCGCAAGCGTGTCGATGCATCGCTGGAAGCGTTCAGCGCTCAGGCCGATCAGCTTGGCGAAATCACCGAACAGCGCTTTGCAGAGCTGCGGGACAGCAGCGAAGCTTTCCGTGGCGAACTGGATAGCCGTGAAGTCGACGCCCTGACTTCCATCAGGACCCGCTTCGAAAATCTGCGGAATGAAATTGCGGAAACCGACGCTGCGTCTGCTGTCGAGCGCGAAGCGGCACTGCAGGACCTGACCGGAAGGCTCGATAAAATCCGCCGGGAAAGCACGGATTTTGCCGCCGAAATCCGGGATGGCGAAGCACATGCCCTGACTGCCTGGGCAAGCCAGATCGAAGCGATGCAGAACCGCCTTGGCGAAGCGGTCGCAACGGTAAAGCGCATTGACGAAGAAGCCCTGGCATCTGCCAACGCCAATTTGCAGGACCTGTTCGACGAAGCCGAAGCGGTCGATGCCAGGATTGCGGAGCGCAATCGCCTGTTCGCGGAAGAAATCGGCCGACGGCAGGCGGAAATTCGCGAGGCTGAGGAGGCAGCACATACGAACCTCACGGAACGTCTGGCTACGCTGGACGAAGCTATTGCCGACCGCCGGGCAGCTCAGGCCGAACAGCTTTCGCTGATCGCGGCCGAAGGCGAAGAACTGGCGGACAGGATCGCCGCGCTCGGCACGACTTTCGAAACGGTTTCCTCGCAAGGTCGTGAGGCGCGGGGCGAATTGGCCAGCGGCATCGACGTTCTGAACGCAAAGCTGGTGGAAAGCCGTGAATCGCTCGACGGGACGGACATGGCGGTATCCGCCCTGACCGATGCCAGCGTCCGGCTGCTTGAACTTATTCAGGCCAGCGCCAAGCACAGCCGCGACGACCTGCCCATCGCCATGGAAGCGAGCGAGGCGCGGCTGGTGGGAATCGAGCGCCGTGCCGAAGAGGTAAAGGGTCTGCTCGACCAGGCCAAGACGGCAGGCGAAATGCTGACCGCGAGCATGGCTGCTGCCGAAATCCGTAGCCGCGAAGCCATGGACGGCGTCGATGATTTCCAGGCCCGCTTTGGCGAAACTGCTGCGGCACAGGTCGACGGCATAGAGCGGTTGCGTGCGAGTGTCGCGGCTCTGGGCGAAGAAAGCCGGGTGGTTTCCCAACAGGCGCAGGGCGAACTGCGCGATGCCATCGCATCGCTGGAAGCCAGCGCCCGCGGTGCTCTCAAAGCCATCGAAACCGAACAGGCAGAACGGATTTCACGCATTGCGGAAAAGGTCGGCGAACAGAGCGCAGAAGCCATCGACAAGGCTCTGCAGGAACACACCGAAGATGCCATCGCCTCGCTCGACCGGGCGACGGAGCGGTCGGCAGAGACCGGGCGGGAAGTCACGCGCCAGCTGCGCGACCAGCTGGCCAAGGTCAACGAACTCACCGGCAATCTGGAGAGCCGCATCGCTCATGCCCGGGAACGCGCGACCGAAGATGTCGGCAACGATTTCTCGCGCCGCGTTGCGCTCATAACGGAAAGCCTGAATTCCAACGCGATCGACATTGCGAAGGCTTTGTCGACCGAAATTACCGATACGGCCTGGGCCAGTTACCTACGCGGGGATCGCGGGATCTTCACCCGGCGAGCAGTGCGGCTGCTGGACAATACCGAAGCACGCGAAATCGCCGAGCTGTACGACGCCGATCACGACTTCCGCGAACACGTCAGCCGCTACATCCACGACTTCGAAGCCATGCTGCGCACCATGCTGTCGACCCGCGACGGCAACGCCGTAAGCGTAACGCTGCTCAGTAGCGATATGGGCAAGCTTTATGTAGTTCTGGCCCAGGCTCTCGAGCGGCTGAGATAGCGCTCAGTTAGCCCACGGGCCCCAGAACGTGATATCGGCCACCGTGATCCAGCCATTGATATAATTCAGTACGTAAGCTGTCGTGACTACAATGGCGAGCACGGCTGCGCGCAACAGCAATCGCCCGCCTCTGAATTCTATAGGCGCGCTATCGGCCTGCCCCGGTATTTTCTCGATCCCTGCCTCATCATGCGTACGCACCCCGAAGGGGAGAAGGAGGAAGGCGCTGAATACGAAGAACAGGAAATAGATGGCCAGAACGCTGGTCCACTGCATCGTCTGGGCTCCTAGAGATTGGGTACGATAACGCGGACTTGCGGGCGCTTGCCAGACCAGCGTTGCGCTGCACGGCGGGCAGCAAGCCTGGCGGCTTCGTGCACGCTGGCTTCATTGCGGCGATCCGATCCACGCAGTTTGCCGATAGCGCCACGCACATCCGATGTGGCTTCGGCCACAAAGTCAGCATAGTCTTCGTCCAACGGTAGCCCCAGGCTATCGATCCGCGGGTTGAGGTCTCCGTCAAGCGCCACGATCACAACGCCATCGCGCATGATGCGCCGGCGCATCGCGATAGCATCGCCATCGGCAGGCACAATAATATCTCCATCGAGCACCAAGCGTCCGGTACGCACATCCGCAACCTTGCAAGGGGCGCCAGGTGCGAGACGAATGATGTCACCGTTCTTCTGTACCACCTGATCGGGAATGCCGCTGGCTTTCCCCAATCTCCCCTGCTCCTGCATATGTCGCATTTCGCCATGTACAGGAACAAGTACTTCAGGCCGCAGCCATCCATACAGAGCTTCGAGCTCAGGGCGCCCGGGATGGCCCGACACATGGATCATACTCTGCCGATCGGTAACCATGGTGATGCCCCGTTCAGCCAGTTTGTTCTGCACCGCCCCGATCGAAATCTCGTTGCCAGGGATCTGTCGGCTTGAGAACAGGACTACATCGCCGCAGACCAACTCAATAGGATGGTTTTTGTCAGCAATTCGGGCCAGCGCCGCACGAGGTTCCCCCTGTCCACCGGTGGCCAATATCAGCACTTCGCCACGCGGCAGGTTCATCGCCGTATCGAAATCGATAAGGTCCGGCAGGTCCTGCAGATAGCCATTGTCCTGCGCAACTTCGATAATCCGATCGAGCGAGCGTCCTGCCACACATAACTGGCGGCCAGTCTCCCGCGCGACGTCGCCCAGCGTCTGCAGGCGAGCTACGTTGCTGGCGAAGGTGGTGACCAGCACTCTCTTTCCAGCGTGGCGCTGAACTTCTTCGAGGAGCCCTTTATGTACAGCCCCTTCCGAGCCGCTCGGAGCGGGGTTGAATACGTTCGTGCTGTCACACACCAGCGCCAACACCCCCCCGTCCCCGATTTCGGTCAGTTCTTCCTGCGTGGTAGGTTCGCCGATGATTGGGTCTTCATCGAGCTTCCAGTCGCCAGTATGGAAAACACGGCCATGCGGCGTGCCGATCAGCAGAGCATTGCCTTCGGCGATGGAGTGCGCGAGAGGAATATAGGTAATCTCGAATGGGCCGATCTCGAAACTGCCATGATCATCATTGATTATGTTGAGTTCGATTTGGCCAGAAAGCCCTGCTTCTTCAAGCTTGCGCCGCACCAGTTCAGCGGTGAACGGTGTAGCATAAATAGGCACATCCAGTTCTGCCGCGAAATACGGCACGGCACCAATATGATCTTCATGGGCATGGGTCAGCACTATTGCATCGAGCCGATCGGCGCGATCTTCAATGAATTCAAGATCAGCAAAAACCAGGTCGACGCCGGGATATTGGTCACCCGAAAAAGTCATCCCAAGATCGACCATCAGCCACCGGCCCTGACAGCCGTAGAGGTTGACGTTCATTCCGATTTCGCCCGACCCACCCAGAGCCAGGAACAGCAGTTCGTCTTCGGGGGTAAAGTCCTTCTTCAAGCCGCACGCTCCGCTAAAATGGCAAGGCCCTCCAGGGTGAGGTCCGCATCGACCACATCGAAAAGGTCTGTATGCTCATCGAACAATATGGCCAGTCCGCCCGTTGCAACCACCTTCGCAGGGCGGCCGATTTCCTTCTTCATACGGGTAATCAGCCCCTCAATCAGCGCTACGTAACCCCAGAACACGCCGATCAGCATCTGATCTTCCGTATTGCGGCCGATGACACTGTCATTCGCAGGTTTCTCGATAGCGATGCGGGGAAGCTTGGCCGTGTTACCAACCAAAGCGTCCAGCGACAGATTTATGCCAGGAGCAATCACGCCGCCCTTATACGCGCCATTGAAATCGATCGCATCGAATGTAGTCGCAGTACCAAAGTCCACGACAATCAGATCGCCGTCATATTTTGCATGAGCAGCCAGCGTATTGAGCGCACGATCCGCGCCCAGCGAACTGGGTTGTTCGATATCGAGTTCAAAGCCCCATTCGGCCCCACTCTGTCCCGCGATAAGCGGAGTGATGCCAAGATATTTCTCCGACAGAACAGTAAGGTTATGGATCGCGCGCGGCACAACCGAGCCGATGATCACCTGCGTTATGTCGCTTTTGTCGAAACCCTGAAATTCAGCGAGTTGCAGCAGCCACACGGCGTATTCGTCGCCCGTCCGCCGCGGATCTGTGGCAATCCGCCAGCGCGCCTTGATTTCACGCCCGTCGATCAGCGCAAAAACCACATTGGTATTTCCAACATCGGCAGCGAGCAGCATGCTCAGTTTCCTTCGTTCACAAGCATCACGTCACCAGCGTGAATGACACGGGTAGAACCATCCTCCAAGCGAAGCGACAAGGCTCCGTCGGCGCTCAGTCCGTTGAACGTACCCTCGACACGCGGTTCTCCCGGTGGATTGACGGTCAAAGATGCGCCTTTTGAATGCGCAATGCTTTCCCATCGCCGAATAAGCGGCTCCAGACCGTAGGCTCTCCAGCGCTCAACTTCCTGATCGAAGGCTGACGCCAGCGATCGGGCAAACATATCGCGATCAGGAGGGGGCCCGAAGGCAGACAGCGAAATAGTCTTCCGATCGGGCAATTCCGGGGCCGCGGTCAAATTGATGCCCATGCCCACGATGATCGCATCTCCTTCCCGCTCAAGCAGGATTCCGGCAAGTTTCGCACCAGCAAGCATGAGATCATTCGGCCATTTGAGATTCAATTGGCTCGGATCGGCAAGCAGGGCGGAAACAGCCTCATACGCGGCCAAGCCCGCCACCAAGGCCAGCGTCGCGGCATTGGGATCGCGTGGCGCAAGGTGCACCACGGTAGAACCCATGAAATTTCCGCTGCCATCGAACCATGCCCGCCCCTGTCGTCCACGCCCGGAAACCTGCCGATCAGCGACCAGCCATTCCCCCTCGGGCACAGCCTCGCGAGAATTCAACCGCGCAGCGATATCCGAGTTGGTAGAACCGGTTTCGGTAACGAAGCGGATCACATCGCCGCGACGAAAGAGGCTGCAGCCTGCGCCGTCCAATCGGCAAGTGGGACCGTTAGCAAATAGCCAAGCGGAGAAACGATCACGACACAGATCGCCAATATCGCCCAATGGCTCAGCGGGCTTTTGCGCTCAATCTCGCGCACTGGGTCATCGAAGAACATGACCTTGATGAACTTGAGATAATAGAACGCCCCGATCACGCTGGCAGCAATGCCGATTGCAGCCAGGGCCACGAGATCTGCCTGAACTGCGGCCTGGAACACTACGAATTTGCCCCAGAACCCGAACAGCGGCGGAATACCGGCAAGGCTGAACATCAGCGCAAGCAGTGCCCAGGCAAGTGCCGGACGCGTGGTGGATAAGCCAGAAATATCCGCAAACGTCTCGAGATTATTACCTGCCGGGTCGCGCAGCATGAGCAGAGCTATAAAACTGCCGAGGACCATGGCCACATAAATGGCGAGATATGTCAACGCAGCGGCCACGCCTGCCGGCGTGGCGGCGGCAAGGCCAATCAGGATAAAGCCGACGTTGTTTATCGACGAATAAGCAAGCAGCCGCTTCAGGTTCTGCTGGCCAATTGCGCCGAGCGCGCCGACCACAATCGAAGCGAGTGCCGCGAAAACGACTATCTGGCGCCAGCTGTCGACTTCACCGCCAAACGGATCCATCGCCATGCGGAGAAGCATCGCCATGGCCGCAACCTTTGGCGCGGTTGCGAAGAAGCCGGTAACAGGTGTCGGGGAGCCTTCATAAACATCAGGTGTCCACATGTGGAACGGTACGGCACTGACCTTGAAGGCAAGGCCTGCCAGCACGAACACCACTCCGAACAGGGCGCCGGTGGAAAACCCCGCATCGAACGAGGCGCGGATGCCTTCGTAATTGGTCGAACCAGTGAAGCCATAGACCAGGCTAATGCCGTAAAGAATGATGCCAGAGGCCAGTGCGCCGAGAACGAAGTACTTCAGCCCCGCCTCGCTCGACCGGCTATCCTCCTTGAGAAAGCTCGCGAGAACATAACTCGACAGGCTCGACATTTCGAGACCGACATACAGCGTCATCAAGTCGGACGCCGATACCATCATGCCCATACCGACGGCGTTGAACAGCATCAGGACCGGATATTCGGCACGATAGCTTCCCCGCTGAATAAAAAAGCGCGGAGTGACCACCAGTATGGCTGCAGTTGCGATATAAATGAGGATCTTGGCAAAACTGCCAAAGGCATCTGCCCGATAAAGGTCACCGAACGCCCACCCAGCAATTTCGCCCGTTACACGATCGAACAGGACCGCACTGAAAATGGCTGCGCCAACCAGCGCCGCGACGCTGACTATGGTGACTGTCCGCGCCGATTTCACTCCGGTCCAAGCAGAGACCAACAGCAGCGCGAGCGCCACGAGCGACAAACCGATTTCGGCACCCGTGAGGTAGAATGAGGTAGCGTAAGACATCAGTGCGCTCCCTCCGCCTGATGCTCGTCGCCATGGGCGGGAGCGACGTAGTTCGCATTATGCTCACGTGGGGTGCCGATCACATTGTCGGCATCGAAATCGGGTGCGGCACGCGCTATGCGAGCCTCAAGTGCGGCAATATCCTGACGCATGGGTGCAAGGAAGCTTTCCGGATAAACGCCCATCCACAGCACGGCAGCGGCGATGGGAGCAAGCATGGCCCATTCGCGGGCATTCAGGTCGGGCATACGCGCGGCATCCTCGTTGACCTGATCCCCAAAGGCCACGCGGCGGTAGAGATAAAGCATGTAGGCTGCACCGAGAATAATGCCTGTGGTGCAGATCAGGGTCACCAGTGTCGATACCTTGTAAAGGCCTGCCAGTGCCAGGAATTCACCAATAAAATTGCTGGTACCCGGAAGTCCGATCGATGCCATGGTGAACAACAGGAAAAACAGCGCGTATTTCGGCATGTTGATGCTGAGACCGCCATACCGGGCAATTTCACGCGTGTGCAGCCGATCATAGATAACGCCCACGCACAGGAACAGAGCGCCGGAAACAAGCCCGTGACCGAGCATGATCATCATCGCGCCTTCGATCCCCTGCACATTAAAAGCGAACAGGCCTGCCGTTACGATCGCCATGTGCGCGACCGATGAATAAGCTATCAGCTTCTTCATATCATCCTGTACCAGCGCTACCAGCGAAGTGTAGACCACTGCCACCATCGATAGGATGAAGACCAGCCAGGTGAACTGTTCGCTCGCTTCGGGAAACATCGGCAGGCTGAAACGGATGAAGCCATAACCGCCGAGCTTCAACATCACGCCGGCAAGAATTACAGAACCCGCCGTCGGCGCCTGGACGTGCGCATCCGGCAACCATGTGTGAACCGGCCACATCGGCATCTTCACAGCGAAGCTGGCGAAGAACGCGAGCCAGAGCCAGGTTTGCGCACGCGGATCGAAATCATAATTGAGCAGCGTCGGAATATCGGTTGTGCCGGCTTCGTTGACCATCCACATCATTGCAATCAGCATCAGAACCGAGCCGAGTAGCGTGTAGAGGAAGAATTTATACGACGCATAGATGCGGTTGTCGCCGCCCCAAACACCGATGATGAGATACATCGGGATTAGGCTGGCTTCGAAGAAGATGTAGAACAGGAACATGTCCTGCGCGGCGAAAACGCCGATCATCAGCACTTCCATAATCAAGAAGGCGCTCATGTATTCGCCGACACGCTTGGTGATGGAATCCCAGCTGGCAAGAATACAGATGGGCATGAGGAACACGCTGAGCATAATCAGCATCAGCGCAATGCCATCTATTCCAAGCGCGTAGCTGAACCCTGCGAAGATTTCGGCACGCTCGACAAACTGCCACTGCGCACCGCCAATATCGTAATTCACCCAAAGCAGCACGCCAAGGGCGAGATTAACCAGCGTCGTGACAAGCGCCACCATGCGGGCGCTTTGCGCACCGAGAAACAGGCAGACAATCGATCCGACCAGCGGAATCGCGAGCATCAGAGAGAGGATGGGAAACTCCATCAGAACAGCACCCAGGTGATCGCTGCGACAAGCCCGAGGAGCATCACAAGCGCATAGCTATACAGATATCCGGTCTGGAACTTCTTTGCTCCAACAGCACCCTTTTCCACCACCCAGGCAACGCCATTGGGGCCGAAGCGGTCGATAGTGCCAATATCGCCAAGTTTCCAGAACTGGCGGCCGAGCCAGAAAGCCGGGACCACGAAAAGATAGTGGTAGAGTTCGTCGAAATACCACTTATTGTAGAGGAAGCGGTATACCGGTCCAAGCTGCTTGGCGGTCTTGCCGGGAACGCTAGTGTCCTTGATGTAGGCATACCAGGCGACGAACAGGCCGATTACCATCACAATAAACGCGGCATACTTTACGAGGTACGGTACACCGTGCATCGCATGGATCAGCGGTTCGTTGTAGAAGATTGAGCCACCCCAGAAAGCGGCATCGTCGAGGAACGTCGGCGCAAAGATCTGGCCAGCCAGCACTGCCCCAACAGACAGAACACCAAGCGGAACAAGCATGGTGAGCGGGCTTTCATGCGGATGATAGCCGCCCGTCTTATCCTCGCCAGCCTGTTCCGGGGTCTTGTGGACCGAATGCTGAATATGTTCGCTCTCGATCCAGCGCGCCTTGCCCCAGAACGTGAGGAACATCAGGCGCCAGCTATAGAAGCTGGTCAGCAGCGCGGCGAAAGTACCCATCCAGAAGGCGAAATTGCCCAGTTCGGTGCCGCGACCATAAGCCACCTCGAGGATGGCATCCTTCGACCAGAAGCCGGCGAAGCCTGCGCCGAGGTGATAGATACCGACGCCCGTGATCGCCAGCGTCCCAGCCATCATCGCCCAGAAGGTGAGCGGGATATGCTTACGCAGCGCGCCGTAATACCGCATGTCCTGTTCGTGATGCATCGCATGGATGACCGAACCTGCCCCCAGGAACAGCAGTGCCTTGAAGAAAGCGTGGGTGAATAGGTGGAACATGGCCGCACCATAGGCACCGACGCCCGCAGCGAAGAACATGTAGCCGAGCTGCGAACAGGTCGAATAGGCGATGACGCGTTTGATGTCCCACTGCGTGGTGCCGACGGTGGCGGCAAAAATACAGGTAGCCGCGCCGATGAAGGTGACCATGCCCAGCGCAACCGGTGCGGTTTCGAACATGGGCGACAGGCGACACACCATGAATACGCCCGCGGTCACCATGGTGGCGGCGTGAATAAGTGCAGAAACCGGCGTCGGGCCTTCCATCGCGTCCGGCAACCAGGTGTGCAGGCCGAGCTGGGCCGACTTGCCCATCGCACCGATAAACAGCAGGATGCACAGCACATCCATCGTATGGACCGTATAGCCCAGGAAACCGATGGTCGCACCGCTCATGCCCGGTGCGGCAGCCAGGATTTCGCTGATCGAAACCGTGTCGAATACGAGATAGGTGCCAAAGATACCCAGCATGAAGCCGAGGTCGCCAACACGGTTGACCACAAAGGCCTTGATCGCAGCGGCACCGGCACTGGGCTTCCTGAACCAGAAACCGATCAGCAGATAGGAGGCAAGGCCCACGCCTTCCCAACCGAAGAACATCTGGACCAGATTATCCGCCGTCACCAGCATCAGCATGGCGAAGGTGAAGAGCGACAGATAGGCGAAGAACCGCGGCTGATCCGGGTCTTCATCCATATAGCCCCAGCTATAAAGATGAACGAGCGCCGAAACCGTGTTGATAACCACCAGCATGATGGCGGTCAGCGTGTCGACCCGCAGCGCCCAATCGAACGCAAGTGTGCCCGACTGGACCCATTTGAGCACAGGCACAACGGTCGGTTCGTACGTGCCGCCCACGAAACCGAGGAAAATCGGCCAGCTTAATGCGGCACTGACTAACAGTGCGCCGGTCGTGATCGATTTCGCGAACACGCTGGGCGCGGCCTTATTGGTCAGGCCTGCAACGATCGCCGCGATCAGCGGCAGGAATACGATGATGAGAATCGAATGCACCGTGGCTTACCCCTTGAGCCGGTCGACATCGTCCACGGCAATTGTGCCGCGGCCACGGAAATAGATCACCAGAATGGCCAGCCCGATGGCCGCTTCTGCGGCGGCAACGGTCAGAACGAACATGGCAAATACCTGTCCGACCAGATCGCCGAGAAACGCGCTGAAAGCCACCAGCTGGATGTTCACGCTGAGCAGGATCAGTTCGATCGCCATCAGGATGACGATGATGTTCTTCCGATTGAGGAAGATACCCAGCACGCCCAGCACGAACAGGATCGCACTGACCACGATATAGTGTTCGATACCGATCACAGCTCGACCCCCTCGCCCACGGTGGGCTGCTTCATGACGGTTGCCTCATTCGGGTTACGACGGACCTGCCTGGCAATGTTCTGTTGCCCGCGCCCACCGGGACGTTTGCGGTGGGTCAGGACGATTGCACCAATCATGGCGATCAGCAGAACGAGCCCGGCGGCTTCGAACAGGAAAAGGTAATCGCTGAACAGAACCGCACCGATGCTGGCAGTGTTCGACGCATCGAGGATCGGCGAGGTCGCACCGCTGGCGACGCCCAGTTCGATCCGGCCAGCCTGATAGGCACCGATACCGAAAATCAGTTCGGCCGCCAGTATCAGCGCGATGACGATACCGAGAGGAAAGTTCTTTACAAAACCGGCGCGCAGTTCGGCGAAATCGATGTCGAGCATCATCACCACGAACAGGAAAAGCACCGCAACCGCGCCGACATAGACGATCACCAGTAGCGCGGCGATGAATTCCGCACCGACCAGAACCATCAGGCCAGCGGCATTGAAGAAGGCGAGGATCAGCCACAGCACCGAGTGCACCGGGTTGCGCGCCATGACGACCATGACGGCGCTGGCGATGACGAGCGCAGCGAAAAGATAGAAAGCAAGCGTCTGGATCACGATGTCATATCCCTTGGCGCGGGCCCCTAACGGTACGGCGCATCGGCTTCAAGGTTCGCGGCGATAGCTCGCTCCCACTTGTCCCCGTTCGCCAGCAGTTTGGCCTTGTCGTAGAGCAATTCTTCGCGCGTTTCGGTCGCATATTCGAAGTTCGGCCCTTCGACGATCGCATCTACCGGGCATGCTTCCTGACAGAAGCCGCAATAGATGCACTTGGTCATGTCGATATCGTAGCGCGTGGTGCGGCGGCTGCCGTCCTCGCGTGGTTCGCTCTCGATAGTGATCGCCTGGGCGGGACACACGGCCTCGCACAATTTGCAGGCGATGCAGCGTTCTTCCCCGTTGGGATAGCGGCGCAGCGCATGTTCACCTCGGAAACGCGGGCTGATCGGGTTCTTTTCGAACGGATAGTTGATCGTCACCTTGGGCTTGAAGAAATACTTCAGCGTGAGGGCATGTGCCTTCACGAACTCCCACAGGGTGAACGCCTTGATGGTTTGCGCGATACTCATCCGAAATGTCCCGTGGCCATCAGATAGCCCGAAATGACGACGACGAAGCCGAGGCTTATGGGAAGGAACACCTTCCAGCCCAAGCGCATCAACTGATCGTAACGATAGCGCGGAACCGTCGCCATGACCCAGCTGAACATGAAGAAAAAGAAAAACGTTTTGAGCAGCAGCCAGACGATGCCCGGCACGTAGTAGAGCGGTGCCCAATCGACTGGCGGCAGCCAGCCCCCCCAGAACAGCAAGGCGTTGAGAATGCACATCAGCAGGATGTTGGCATATTCCCCCAGCCAGAAGAGCGCGAAGCTCATCGAGCTGTATTCGGTCTGGTAACCAGCGACCAGTTCACTTTCGGCCTCGGTAAGGTCGAAAGGCACACGCTGTGTTTCCGCCAGCGAGCTGATGAAGAACATCACCCACATCGGGAACAGCAGCGGGTGGATGACATAGGCGTTCACGATGCCAAGGCCGAAGCCTTCCTGTGCACGCACGATGTCGTTGAGGTTGAACGTCCCGGCAAACAGCACGACGCAGACCAGAATGAACCCGATTGAGACTTCATAGGAAATCATCTGCGCCGCGGCGCGCATGGCCGAAAAGAACGGGTATTTCGAGTTACTCGCCCACCCGCTCATGACAACGCCATAAACCGACAACGAGCTGATCGCGAGAATGTAGAGCAGGCCGATATTGATGTCCGCCAAAACCGCTGTCGCGCTGAAGGGCACCACCGCCCATGCGGCCAGCGCCACGGTGAAGGTGAGGATCGGCGCGAGCAGGAAGATGCCCTTGTTTGAGGCACTCGGAATGATGGTTTCCTGCAGGAAGACCTTCAGGCCATCGGCAAAGCTTTGCAAGAGACCGAATGGGCCAACGACATTGGGGCCGCGGCGCAAATTGATCGCCGCCCAGACCTTGCGGTCGACATAAATGATCATTGCGACGGCCAGCATCAACGGCAGTGCAATCAGCAGGATGCCCGCAATGGTCGCGACAAGCCACGCCCATTCATAGGTCATGCCGAGGGATTGGAAGAATTCAGTCATTTCTGCTTCCTGCCCTTCCCTGCTTTTTCACGCGTGGAATAGGCTTCGTTACGCCACCCATTGGCTGCGCTGGATCTGTTGCTGCTATCGGTGCGGAAGCCCCGCCACACAGCAAGGCTGCCGACACCGAGAATTGCGAGAGGAATGATGGGAGATGCCATTATTCGGCCGCCTCCGCCAGTTCATCGCCGCCCAGCAATTCCGCAGAACATTGCTGCATCACGGCGCTGGCGCGCGCGATCGGGTTGGTCAGGTAGAAATCCTTGATCGGATAGGCCGAGATCGTACCTTCGGCTTTTGCCTTGGCATCAGCCTTCGGCAGGGTGCCATAATCGGCAAGTCCTTCTTCGCCCAGCGCAGGCACTTCACCAATCATCGCAGCCTGCAGTTCGGCAAAACTGTCGAATCCGACCGAAACGCCCAGCGCATCCGCCAAGGCGCGCAGGATCGTCCAGTCCTCACGCGCATCGCCCGGCGCAAACACAGCCTTCTCGGCAAACTGCACACGACCTTCGGTGTTGACGTAAGTGCCATCCTTTTCGGCGTAGCTGGCACCCGGCAGGATGATGTCTGCCGCATGTGCACCCTTATCGCCGTGATGGCCGATATAGACCTTCAGTACGTCTGCGAAGGGTTCGAAATCCATCTCGTCCGCACCCAGGCTGATAACGACCTTGGGCTTCGCAGCGACGATGTCCTTCATACCGCCCTTCTGCCCATAGCCGAGCATCAGCCCGCCCATGCGCGCAGCACTGAAATGCAGCACATTGAAGCCGTTCCAGTCATCGCGGGTCAGCTTGAACTTGTCGGCAAAGGCCAGCCCTGCAGCCAACGCACCCTTGGCAAGGGCTGCGCCGCCCATAATGATCGCTGGCCGGTCAGCATTCTTGAAAGCGTCTTCGACATGGCCTTCCAGCTTGCCGAGGACCGCAAGATCTTCACCAAGGAATTCAGCCGGAAAAGTCGTTTCCCAATGCGGGCCGACCACGAACACCTTGGCGCCGCGCTTTACTGCCTTGCGCAGGCGCACATTCACCAGCGGCGCTTCCCATCGGATGTGGCTGCCAACGATCAGGATCGCATCGGCGGTTTCGATACCGGCCAAGGTCGAATTGAAATTGACCGCGGCAAGGTTGGACACATCGTAATCCATGCCGGTCTGGCGGCCTTCGATCAGACTCGACCCACACGCCTTGAGCAAGGCTTTGGCAGCAAACATAGTCTCGCAATCGACCATGTCGCCCGCGATCGCGGCAATGTCCTTGCCCGGCCTGGCGCTGGCGATAGCCGTGAACGCTTCGTCCCATGTGGCGGGCCTGAGGCCGCCCTTCTTGCGCATAAACACTTGGTCGAGGCGCCGCTTCGACAGGCCATCGACCTGATACCGGGCCTTGTCCGAAATCCATTCTTCATTGACGTCGTCATTGATGCGGGGAAGCGCACGCATGACCTGACGGCCACGGCTGTCCAAACGGATATTGGCGCCAATGGCATCCGATACATCGATGCTGAGCGTTTTCTTAAGCTCCCACGGTCGAGCCTCGAAGGCGTAGGGCCGCGATGTCAGCGCACCAACCGGACACAGATCGATCACATTGGCCGACAGCTCGTGCTCGGCCGCCTGCTCCAGATAGGTCGTGATCTGCATGTCCTCGCCGCGGCCGACCGCGCCGATTTCATCCACACCGGCGATTTCTTCGCTGAAGCGAACGCAGCGCGTGCAGTGGATGCAGCGAGTCATGACCGTCTTGATCAGCGGGCCCATGTATTTCTCGGTCACCGCACGCTTGTTTTCCTCATAGCGTGTGGCACCGCGGCCATAGGCCATCGACTGATCCTGCAGATCGCATTCGCCACCCTGATCGCAGATCGGGCAGTCCAGCGGATGGTTGATGAGCAGGAATTCCATTACGCCTTCCCGCGCGGTCTTTACCATCGGCGTGTCGGTACGGATTTCCTGACCGTCGGTCGCGGGAAGCGCACAGCTTGCCTGCGGCTTGGGCGGCCCGGGCTTCACCTCGACCAGACACATGCGACAGTTGCCGGCAATACTCAGCCGCTCGTGATAACAGAAGCGCGGGATTTCCTTGCCCGCCAGTTCGCAGGCCTGAAGGACAGTCGCGCCCTCCGGAACCTCGATTTCCTGTCCGTCTACGGTGACTTTAGGCATTATTCAGCCGCCTCTGCAAACTTGGCGTTGTGTTCTTCGATCCGGCGCTCAAGCTCGGGACGGAAATGGCGAATGAGGCCTTGGATCGGCCAGGCCGCCGCGTCGCCGAGCGCGCAGATGGTGTGCCCCTCGACCTGCTTGGTGACCTGCTGCAGCATGTCGATTTCCTCGATCGCTGCATCGCCGGTACGCAAACGCTCCATCATGCGCCACATCCAGCCCGTGCCTTCGCGACAGGGGGTGCACTGGCCGCAGCTCTCGTGCTTGTAGAAATAGCTTATCCGGGAAATCGCACGGACAATGTCGGTCGACTTGTCCATCACGATGACGCCGGCCGTGCCGAGGCCCGATCCCAATTCCTTGAGCCCGTCGAAATCCATCGGCGCGTCCCAGATCTGCTCAGCCGGGACCAGCGGTACGGAAGAACCGCCGGGAATCACTGCGAGGAGATTATCCTTGCCGCCGATGATGCCGCCGCAATGCTTTTCGATCAGCTCGCTGAACGGAATGCTCAGCGCTTCCTCGACAACGCAGGGCTTGTTCACATGCCCGCTGATCTGGAAAAGCTTGGTGCCCTTGTTGTTCTCGCGTCCGAAGGAGCTGAACCACGCTGCCCCGCGCCGCAGAATGGTCGGCACGACAGCAATCGATTCCACGTTGTTGACCGTTGTCGGGCAACCATAGAGGCCTGCCCCTGCCGGGAACGGTGGCTTGAGCCGGGGCTGCCCCTTCTTGCCTTCCAGGCTTTCGATCATCGCCGTTTCTTCGCCGCAGATATAGGCGCCTGCGCCGCGATGGACGAATACGTCGAAATCATATCCCGATTTACACGCGTCCCGTCCGATCAGGCCCTGATCATACGCTTGATCGACAGCCATTTGCAGTGTTTCAGCCTCGCGGATGTATTCGCCGCGGATGTAGATATAGGCCGCCCTAGCCCGCATCGCGAAGCCAGCCACCAGCGCGCCCTCGATCAGCTTGTGCGGGTCGTGGCGGATGATTTCCCTGTCTTTACAGGACCCTGGTTCGGATTCATCGGCATTGATGACGAGGAAGCTCGGACGCCCGTCCTTGCTCTCCTTCGGCATGAACGACCATTTGAGGCCTGTCGGGAAACCCGCCCCCCCGCGCCCGCGCAGACCCGAAGCTTTGACTTCCTCGATAATGGCATCCTGCCCTCGCGCGATCAGCGCCTTGGTATCGTCCCAGTCACCGCGCTGCTGTGCCGCCTTCAGACCCCAGTCCTGAAAGCCGTACAGGTTGGTGAAGATGCGATCCTTGTCGGCCAGCATCAGAAGGCACCCCCTTGCGAAAGGAAATAGATTGCGACGACCACGATGATCGCGAGTGCGCCGAATTTCACCACACCGACCAGCACTTTCCACGCGATCCAAGCGAGAACAAGCGCGACGAGAATAGTGACGATTCCCATCACCAGTCCCCCCGGTAATCATGATTGACGTCGACCATCTCTTTCAGCGTGGTCGGCCCACCTTCTGGCTCGCTAGTCTGCTTACCGGGAATCTGCGTGCCAGTCTTGGGCTTCTCGCCTGCAGCCAGTGCGTCCAGAATACCGTCGAGCCGCTCAGGCGTGAGGTCTTCGTAATTATCGTCGTTGATCTGGACCATCGGCGCAGTGGCGCAATTGCCCATGCATTCGACTTCGGTAAGCGTCCACAGCCCGTCTTCGGACACATGGCCCTTCTTCATGCCGCGTTTCTTGCAGGTTTCAAACAGGCCATCGGACCCACGCAGCATACAAGGCGTCGTGCCGCAGACCTGCACATGATACTTACCCACCGGCTTCATGTTGTACATGAAGTAGAAACTGGCGACCTCAAGTACACGGATTACCGGCATGTCGAGGTAGCCCGCGACATATTCGATCACCGGCAGCGGCAGCCAGCCTTGCGTATCGGTTTCTTCACCGACCTGACGCTGTGCAAGGTCGAGCAGTGGCATCACCGCAGAGCGCTGGCGACCTTCGGGATAGCGCGCTATAGCCCTATCCGCACGCTCGCGGAAAGCCTCGTTAAACTCGAAGCCCCCCCAGCGCTCGCGCAGTTCCGGGGTGTCGGGGGCGGGGTTGCGGTCGGCCATTAGCGAATGAACTCCACGCGCGAGCATTTGTCGCCCGCGAACGAATAGACGGCGATCATGTCGAACGGCTCGACCAGCTCCGAGCCATCGGAAGCCCGGCCGCGGGTGACGTGCTCCCGGAACATCACGAAGTCGCCGATCGCTTGCTTCTCGACAATTTCGACATGGTTCTGCGGCCACTTGGCAAAGGCGGCGGCAAGCCCGGAGCGGGTGCCTCCCTTACCTCCACGCACGACATCGCCGCGATAGTTCGCTTCGCAGGCGTCGTCGGTCATGTACGAGACGTAGGTATCCACATCCTGGGCGTTGCAGACCGCGATCATCTTTTCGGCGGTGGCGAGGTTAGTGCTCATCGCATCTCTCCTCGCGCCGCTTTGTCACCAGCTTTGGTAAGCGCCGCCTGTCGGACCTGACGCGCAACAGCCAAGCCCACGGTCGGAACCAGAATGACCTGCCCCCAGAAGCTCACGTCAGTGTTGATTACCCCGGACAGACGCAGGACCAGCATGCAGATCGCGATGCCAAAGCCGAAGCCAATCAGCAGATCGTAAGGATTGAATTCCCAACTCACCGGTCGCACTCCCCGAACACGACGTCGATAGCGCCGAGGATGGCGGTGGCATCGGGCAACATGTGGCCTTTGCTCATGAAATCCATTGCTTGCAGGTGGCTAAAGGCCGTCGGGCGAATCTTGCAGCGATAGGGTTTGTTCGACCCATCGCTGACGAGGTAGACGCCGAACTCGCCCTTCGGGCTTTCGGTGGCAACATAAACTTCGCCGGCGGGCACGTGGAAGCCTTCGGTATAGAGCTTGAAGTGATGGATCAGCGCCTCCATCGACTGCTTCATCTCGCCACGCTTGGGGGGCGACACCTTGCGGTCGTCGGAGCAGATTGGCCCACCTGGCATCTGTGCCAGACATTGCTTCATAATCCTCGCGCTTTCGTAGACTTCCTTCACGCGGACCACGAAACGGTCGTAGCAATCGGAATTGGTGCCCACGGGGATGTCAAACTCCATTCGGTCGTAGACATCATAGGGCTGGCTCTTGCGCAGATCCCACGGAATACCCGCAGCGCGGATCATCGGACCAGAGAATCCCCAAGCCAGCGCATCCTCCTTGCTCACGACAGCAATGTCGACGTTACGTTGTTTGAAGATGCGGTTGTCGAGCACCAAGCTCATCGCATCGCCAAACAGCTCGGGCAAACGCGTGTCGAGCCAGTTACCGATATCGACCAGTAGCTTTTCCGGCACATCCTGGTGGACACCCCCAGGACGAAACCAGGCACTATGCATGCGAGCACCAGACGCGCGCTCGAAGAAATTCATGCAGTCTTCGCGGAGTTCGAACACCCACAGGTTCGGTGTCATCGCACCCACGTCCATGACGTGCGCGCCAATGTTGAGCATGTGGTTGCAGATACGGGTCAGCTCGGCGAACAGAACGCGCAGATACTGCCCCCGCTCCGGAACCTCGACGTTGAGAAGCTTCTCGATTGCAAGAACGTAACTGTATTCCTGCGCCAGCGGGCTGCAATAGTCAAGACGATCGAAATACGGCAGTGCCTGCAAATAAGTCTTGTGCTCGATCAGTTTTTCGGTGCCGCGGTGCAGTAGGCCAACGTGGGGGTCGATCCGCTCGATGATTTCGCCGTCGAGCTCCATCACCATACGCAGCACGCCGTGCGCAGCAGGGTGCTGCGGACCGAAGTTGATCGTGTAATTGGTGATCACCTCGTCGCCGGTGGTGGGCGACTCTTCTAGATGCATAGAGTGGCTCATCCGCAGATCCAATTGCCGCTGTAACTCTGGCTCTTGCCCGCTGCGTCGCGGACGGTGACATTTGCCGGGCGGCGTTGCTGACCGCCTTCGGCAGGAGCGATAGATACGGCAAAGCCTTCACCCTCGAAAGTGGTGCCGTTCTTGACCGCATCCAGGCCGCCAACAGTCGCATCGACAGTGGTCAAACTGTCGCCAATCCGCATCACCGCCTTGCCAGGTATCGCGCTGTCATTGACGCCACCGGCGATGATCATTTCATCCTTGCCAACCATCAGTGTGCAGCCGCCTTCGCGCGAACCCAGGTCGACACCTCCCACGTCGCCAAGCTTCTGGAGCTTGGTAAGGTCGGCGCCGACCGGAGGCTGCGCATTGGCCGTATTGGGTTTGTCTGGATTTGCCTGAGCCGGATTAGCTGCTTCGCCATTCTGACCAATACGGTTGGCAAAATCATCTGCGCCTTCCCGCTCGGACTGCCCGGAAGAACACCCCGCCAGAACTAAAGGAAGAATAGCAAAAAGGATTTTTTTCATCACTTCGCATCCTTCTTGGTGGCAGACGGGCTTTTTGCCGGAGCACGCTTCTTCTTTGGCTCTGTCGCTTCAGCCGTATCGCTCGCCTTGCCCTTGCGCTTGGCCCGCGCAGGCTGATCTTCGGTCGGCTCAGGCGCAGACACGTCTTCACCGCCTTCTTCTTCGGCCGGCGCACCAGCAGCTACCTTCTCGGAGGCCTGCTTATCTGCTTTTGCGCCTGCGCCGGTTTCTGATGGCTTTTCGGTTGTCTTCGGCTCTGCAACAGGCGGCGTTTCTGCCTTCTCATCCCCTGGCAGCACATAGTCCGCGCCCTCCCAAGGGCTCATGAAATCAAACTGGCGCAAATCCTGAGCCAGTTTGACTGGCTCGTACACTACACGTTTTTCATCTTCCGAATACCGCACCTCGTGATAGCCAGTGAGCGGAAAATCTTTGCGGAAGGGATGCCCTTCAAAACCGTAATCGGTGAGGATACGACGAAGGTCGGTGTTACCGGCAAACAGAACCCCGAACATGTCGAATACTTCACGTTCAAGCCAGCCAGCGTTGGGCCACAACGTCGTCACCGTAGGTACGGGGGTATCTTCCGACGCCGAGCATTTCACCATGATGCGGCTGTTGGTGGTCAGCGATAGCAACATATAGACCACTTCGAACCGCTCGCTGCGGCTGGGATAGTCTACGCCCGCAATTTCCATCAACTGCTGATATTTGTGATCGTCGCGCAGGATGCGCAGCACATCCTCGATGCCGTCACGCTTTACGGTAAGCAACAGCTCACCATGTTCTTCGTGAGCCTCGAGCAGATGATCGCCAAGCGCCTTGCTGAGGCTGTCTTTCAGCCCGGAGATCAAGGTAAAGCGGGGCGCAGAATGTAACGTTGCCATCACACCTTACCTTTCTATCGTGCCTGAGCGGCGAATCTTCCGCTGCAGCTGCATCACACCGTACAGAAGCGCCTCGGCAGTCGGCGGACAGCCCGGAACATATATGTCGACAGGTACAATCCGATCGCAACCACGCACCACGGAATAGCTATAGTGATAATAGCCACCGCCATTGGCGCAGCTGCCCATCGAGATAACATATTTCGGGTTCGACATCTGGTCGTAGACCTTGCGCAATGCCGGCGCCATCTTGTTGCACAGAGTACCAGCAACAATCATCACGTCGCTCTGGCGCGGCGATGCGCGCGGAGCAACACCAAACCGCTCCATGTCGTAACGCGGCATGTTTACATGGATCATTTCGACCGCGCAGCAGGCAAGTCCGAAAGTCATCCACCATAACGAACCGGTTCTCGCCCACTGAAACAGCTCTTCGGTGCTGGTGACAAGAAAACCCTTATCATTAACTTCAGTCTGCAGAGCGTTGAAATAGTCCGCCTCGGGCTGACGAACCTCACCGCCCTGAGCGGCAGGAAGAGCATTGGGCGGAGTGATGATGGTAGAACTGTTCATGGCATTATTCCCAATCCAGGGCGCCCATCTTCCACTCGTAGGCGAGACCTACCGCGAGGATGCCGAGGAAGATCATCATACCGATCCAGCCTTCCCAACCGGTATACTGCAGGCTTACCGCCCAAGGGAAGAGGAAGGACGCTTCGAGATCGAACAGCAGGAAGCTGATGGCGACGAGGTAGAATTTCACATCGAACTGGCTGCGCGAATCTTCAAAGGCGGGAAAGCCACATTCGTACTCGCTATTCTTTTCGGCATTGGGCTTGTGCGCACCAGTCAGCCGCGAAACGCCCATCGGCAGGAACACGAACAGAGCCGACAAACCGACGGCAATGAACAGGAAGATCAGGATGGGCAGGTATTGTTCGAGGTCGACCACGAATGATTCCTAGGCACGGGGGGCTTGTTTCGGGCCCGCCTCTAGGCCGCTCACCAACTTGGTGCAAGGGTGCAGAAATGCGAACTATTCGCAATAAATCCGCACCCTCCGCAGGTCTCCCGCCCTGGCCGCCTATTTCATCATCGTTTTGACAGACTTTTCGGTGTTCGAACCATAGGGTGGCTTGAAACCGCCAAGCTTCGCCACATCGATTTTGGGCTGTGTATAGACACTGCGAGCATGACTGAATTCACGGAATCCTTCCACCCCGTGATAACTCCCCATTCCCGAAGCCCCGATCCCGCCAAAAGGCAGATCATCCATCGAAACGTGGAAAACCACATCGTTTACGGTAACACCCCCACTGATGGTGCGTGCCAGAACCTTCTCTCGCTCGGAACCTTCCTGCCCAAAGTAGTATAGGCCCAGCGGGCGATCATGCCGGTTCACATAATCGATTGCTTCGTCGATATCCGCGTATGTTTTTATCGGCAAAACAGGTCCGAAGATTTCTTCCTGCATGGCCTTCATATCCTCAGTGACGTTTTTGAGGATGGTAAGTGGCATCTTGCGTGCGTTGGTATTGGAGAAGTCTTCGTTGCCGGGATTTACCTCCACCACTTCCGCCCCCTTGTCGCGCGCATCGGCGACTATTTCTTGCAGCCGATCGAAGTGTCGATCAGTCACGATGCTTGCATAATCATCGTTGTTTAGCAGGGAAGGATACATGTTGGCGGCGCCCTGCCAGACACCATGGATCGCTTCGTCCTGCTTGCTCTCGGGAACATACAGGTAATCGGGGGCGAGACATATCTGTCCAGCGTTCAACATCTTACCGAGAGCCACTCGCTCTCCCGCCTTGGTGAAATCGGCGCTTTCACCCATCAGGACAGGGGATTTCCCGCCGAGCTCAAGCGTCACAGGTACCAGATTTTTAGAAGCCGCTTCCATGACCTTGCGCCCGGTAGCGGTCGAACCAGTGAACACCAGGTGGTCGAACGGCAGTTCACTGAAGACAGCCGCTACTTCTGGTCCACCGGTGAAGACGGCGCATTCATCCGGGGTGAAATATTCTTCGATCAGTTCCTTGGTCAGCAGGCTGGTTCTCTCCGTGAATTCACTTGGCTTGATCATCGCCCGGTTACCGGCGGCCAAAACCTGCATCAGTGGCCCGAAACTCAGGTTCACGGGAAAGTTCCATGGTGACAATATGCCAACAATACCCTTTGGCTCGTAGCGTACCTCAGCCTTGGCTCCCAGGAGGCCAAGTGGAAACTGAACGTGGCGCTTCTCCGTCTTCGCCCATTTGTCCATATTCTTGAGGCAATATTTGCCGAAACTCACCGTGCCCGCAATATCCGTGATCATCGATTGATGTGGCGAGCGGTTACCGAAATCGGCCGCCATGACCTTGCACAGATCATCGCCATGCTTTTTCAACAAAGTAATGGCACGGTGTATGCGATCTTTGCGGAGCTTCATGGGTTCGGGACGCATTTGGTGATGGGCCGAGCGCTGCCTCCTGAGCACGGCTTCCATTGCCGCCCTACGATCATCAGCCATCGAATTCTCCCTTAGTCCATGTTGCGTCGCAGCGACGCCCATCCTATTTCGACCGTGAGATATTCCAGAACACAAGGACCAGCACAAGCATGACCCAGTTCAGCGCATCCGATCCCGTCGTCATCCTGTCCTATGCCCGCACCCCCATGGGTGGCATGCAGGGGGCATTTGCCAGTGTTCCAGCCACTGATCTCGGTGCAGCGGCGGTTAAGGCTGCGGTCGAGAGGTCGGGTGTGCCTGTCGACAAGTTCGACCGTACGTACATGGGCTGCGTGCTTCCCGCCGGCCTGGGCCAGGCTCCTGCGCGCCAAGCATCGATCAAGGCCGGCCTTCCGAAATCGGTCCAGGCAACCACCGTCAACAAGGTTTGTGGAAGCGGCATGCAAACCGTCATCATGGGTGCCGAAGCGCTAGCGAGCGGCACGGTGGATTATGTCGTGGCCGGCGGTATGGAAAGCATGACCAATGCCCCGTACTTGCTGAAGAAGCACCGCAGCGGCGCTCGGCTCGGCCATGACACGGCTTATGATCACATGTTCCTCGATGGATTGGAGGACGCATACGAAGAAGGCCGCGCAATGGGGACTTTTGCTCAGGATACGGCCAACGAATATCAGCTTACTCGCGAGGAAATGGACGATTACTCCATCGAGTCACTGCGTCGCGCCAATGCAGCAATCGAAAGCGGCGCTTTTTCAGGTGAGGTAGTCGCGGTGACATATTCGACGCGGGCAGGTGAAGTGACCGTCGAGCATGACGAGCAGCCAGGGAAAGGCAAGCCGGATAAGATCCCCACTCTGCGCCCCGCTTTCGCCAAGGACGGCACAATCACTGCCGCAACCTCGTCTTCAATCTCGGACGGTGCTGCTGCGGTCGTCCTGACACGCGAGAGCTTGGCCAAAGAAAATGGGCAGACACCGGTTGCAAGAGTTGTCGCAATGGCTGCCCATGCGCAGGAACCGGCTGAATTCACAGTTGCTCCAGTCGGGGCGATCAACAAAGTACTGGAAAAGGCAGGATGGTCTGCGGACGAGGTCGACCTGTGGGAAGTGAATGAGGCATTTGCCTGCGTCGCCATGTTCGCCATGCGCGACATCGGCATTCCCCACGAGAAGATCAACGTCAATGGTGGTGGTACTGCGCTTGGCCATCCAATCGGCGCCAGTGGTACGCGCATCATTGTGACCCTTCTCAACGCACTCAAGGAACAAGGCAAGAAGCGCGGCGTGGCATCGCTTTGCATCGGCGGCGGCGAAGCCACTGCGGTGGCGGTCGAACTCTTCTAATTCTCGGGACCCAGCCCCTTTCGCGCGCGTTATGCCCGCGAAAGGGGACTTCCTATGAATAAGATTGGTGTTCTTGCGGCATGCGCCGCTCTTGCGGCCTGCGGATCCAAAGACGAACCCACGCCTGTACCGACAGACACCGCTGACGTTTCGCTTGGGGGGACTGCTGCTGGTGATGTTACCGGTACATACGAAACCAAACTGGCGGACGGTACTGTCGTCATGCAGACTATTGATCCCGACGGGACGTACATCGAAACCACGCCTGATGGCGCTCGTGTCGGTGGCGGGACTTGGCGGACCGGAGATGGCGGTAGAATGTGCTTTGATCCGGAAGGTGATGAAGCCGAACAGTGCTATACAGGTGGTGCCCCCGGCGAAGACGGTAGTTTTGTAATGCAGGACGCCCACGGAGAACCAGCATCGACTGTGCGCAAAGTCGAGCCATCTGCTGCACCTACGGCACCACCGGCTGGATAAATGAACAGGCCTTGGGTGTCGGTCGCGCTCGTTTTTGAGCCCTCCTTGATTACAAGACGGTTTACGGCTGTAGGGCTCACCTTGCTCGCACTCTTTGTATCCGGCTGCGATCAACAGCCTGCGGACAACTACTCGACGGTAGTCGCAGAACGGAGCGATGATGCGCTTTCACCAGCCGGTTTTGTTATGGCTCCTGGAAAGTATGTAGTCGAGAGTAGCGACGGGGAACTGTATTCTGAAACGGAGCTGCGATCTGACGGAACCTACTCCAGGTTAGATACTGAGGGCAAAAAAATCGCCAGCGGAACTTGGAGCGACAGGCGTGGCAAGGCTTGTTTCGATCCACAAGGCGATGGGCCGAAGGAGCAAGAGAGGTGCTGGACCAATTCGGCGCTTGCCAAAGATGGAACATTCACCACCACAGGGGTCGATGGCACCGACAGTTATACGGTGCGACCGCTGAAGAACTGAAAACTTCAGGGCTCTCCCGAGCCCCATAGCCGCGTCGCCAGAATATAACCCCGACGCTTACCAACGACGAATTCGCACCAGCCATCATCGCAGTCACCCAGCATACCAACCACACCGGGTTCTACACGCCACTTGATGCCGGCGTCCGTTGAAGCGCCATCACGTAGCTCGGTAATCGTTTTTCCAGTCACGATCGCCCCGCGATCAGGGCTCAAAAGACGAGCGACGACCCATCCACGTGCCCCGTCCGGATCCTCGATCAGACGCCATCCTTCCATCAGCCGGATGACCTTCACCGGCAAGCCGGGCCGATGATATACCCAGTCAATCCTGTAATCTGCGCTTGGACCAACGCGCATATTGAGTTCACTCGCGCGGATAGTAGCCCAATACGGCACTTCGCGGTCCTGAGCCTGAGCGCTGCTTGACCCAGCTAAAAGAAGTATAAGGTAAAGGGAGAGGCGGATCACCATGCTATGGTGAATTGAAGAAAGCACGCCAACAGTCAACGGGCTTGATGGCAAACTCGTGCTCAAATCCTTGACCACTCCCATGCCACCGTCCTAGCGCTGCACTCCAATGGATAGCTCAAACTCGCCCCAGTCGAAACGCCTCGAACGCACACCGCGGGTGTTCGTAACGCGACATCTCATGCCAAACGTGGAAGATCGCATGGCAGAGTTGTTTGATGCTCGCCTGAACTCCCAAGACTTGCCGCCTACTCGTGACCAGTTAATCTTGGCCATGCAGAATTGTGATGTTCTGGTGCCCACCGTTACGGACCGGATCGATGCTGAAATGATTGCCGCTGCTGGGCCGGGCCTAGGCCTGATCGCCAATTTTGGCACCGGGACCGAGCATATTGACCTCCACGCTGCAGCCGCTCATCAGATTCTTGTGACTAACACGCCTGGCGTTTTCACGGACGATACGGCCGATTTGGCGATGGCGGGAATCATCGGTGTGCCGCGCCGCATCCGGGAGGGGGTAGAGCTAATCCGCAGCGGTGAGTGGACTGGCTGGACCCCAACTGCTCTGCTCGGTACGAAGCTTGCTGGGAAAATCCTCGGCATCGTTGGCATGGGGCGCATCGGACAGGCGGTCGCACACCGGGCCCACGCTTTCGGCTTGGAGATCGCCTACCATAACCGCAAGCGACTGCCAGAGGCTGTCGAACGCATGTTTCAGGCTCACTGGGTGGATAGCCTCGACGAACTCATGACGAAGGCGGATATTCTTACCCTTCATTGTCCGGCTGGCCCCGACACCCATCATATGATCGATGCCCGGCGCATCAGTCTAATGAAAAAGGGCGCCAGCCTTATAAACACTGCTCGCGGCGACTTGGTTGAGCAGGACGCTCTGATCGCGGCTCTGGAGAATGGTCAGCTTGCCGGCGCCGGACTCGATGTTTATCCAGACGAACCCAACGTTGACCGCCGTCTGCTTCAACATCCCAATGTTATGACCCTTCCCCATATCGGAAGCGCGACGCGAGAAGGCCGTGAGGAAAGCGGCCTTAAAGTGATCGCAAATATCCGAATGTGGGCGGATGGTCACCGCCCGCCTGATCAGGTGCTCACCGGGCTCGCCTGAACAATCAGAGCTGCTTTTCGTAGAAAACATTGAAGTCAGTTTCGGAATAGATTCCAAACGCACCGCGCCGAGTAAAACCATTCCGCAAATACAAGCGTATGGCGGATTCAAATTTCCGGCCTGTACCCGTCTCCAACAATATGGAGGTGTAACCTCGCTCGCGGGCGGTACCAACAATGGCATCCAGCACGGCTTGTCCCACTCCGCGGCGCTGCGCGAAATCATCAGTCCGCATAGACTTTATTTCGCCAACCTTCGACGAGAGCTCCACAAGAGCGCCGATACCAAGCAGCATTCCGTCTGCGCGCAACTCAAACACAGTCACCTCAGGCCTATCCAGCCCGCTGAGGTTGAGGGCAAACGACGTGCCCGGCGGTGAATCCTCTAACATTCGCTGCTGATGTGTTCCGACGAGAGCGCGCACATCAGCATCGGCCAAGTTGGCAATGCTGATGTCCAAACTCAATCGCCCGTCAGAATGCGATCAATCAACTCCTTCACTGTCGGGGTGAAGTTGTTGGAATAGAACGGATCCTGCTTGAAACGATAGGCAGCATGTCCGGCAAAGGCCAAGTTCTCATCCGGATCGCCGCCGTGAGCGATGTCCTGCAAGGTTTTCTGAATACAGAAGCTACGCGGATCGGCGAGACGACCGGTGGTATTGTTGTCATGGTCTTTCCAGCTGCTGAATTGGCAGTGCGACAAGCAACCCATGCAAGCCTGCTGATCCTCGCGAATCTGTTCCGCACTTTCCGGCGTGACAAACACTACCGTATCATCTGGTGTCTTGAGAGCTTCCGAAAAACCTTCGTGCATCCAAGCCAGAGCTTTACGCTGATCGCCGGGATGAACCCAGAAATATTTGGCTTTGCCATGATCGGAGAGCGGAACGGTGCCTTCTTCCTCATCGCGCTTGAAGATGGGTATCTGCCGTTCAGACCGATGCATCAGATCATAAAGGAAGGGAGTCTTTACAGCACTGGAATAGAAGCCGGTCGGACTGAACTTGTGGAGCAAAACATCGCCCGGCTCGACGGTTCTTAGCATGTCCTTCCAAACCTGCGGAATCGGACTTTCATGGGTGAGGAGCGGTCGGGTACCGAACTGGAACATGATCTTGCCGATTTCCGGATTGTCGATCCAATCGTTCCATTCGCGCAGGAACCATACTCCGCCAGCCATGACGATGGCTGTATCCTCCGAGACACCTTCCTTGCGCATCGTTTCACGTAGCGCGGCTACACGCGGAAAAGGATCTTCCGGCTTGGTGGGATCTTCGGCGTTCGAAAGCCCGTTATGTCCACCGGCGAGCCAAGGATCTTCGTAAACCACTGCCGCCATCAATTCTGGCACTTTGGAGTAGCTACGTTTCCACAGGGCGCGAAAGGCGCGAGCCGACGAGATGATCGGCAGATAATGGACATTATGTCGCGCCGCGATTTCAGCGAGTTTGTAAGGCATGCCAGCGCCGCAAGTGACGCCCGTGATCAATCCAGGGCAGTTTTCGAGCACGCCCTCCAGAACCTGCTGCGCACCACCCATTTCCCACAGGACATTGATGTTGATTGCACCTTTGCCGCCAGCAATGTCGTGGGCGCGTTTGACCTGTTCGGTGGCCCCATCGATGGCGTAACGAACAAGCTGTTCGAACCGCTCTTTGCGGGTGGCCTGCGGATACACTTGTGGGATCGGGTTTCCGTCTTCATCATATGTGTCAGCATTGACAGCGCTTACTGTGCCGATGCCACCGGCAGCTGCCCATGCCCCCGAGCTCAAATGGTTTGTCGCGGACACGCCCTTACCGCCTTCGACCAGCGGCCAGACTTCCTTGCCCCCATAGGTGAGTGGCTGCAGACCCTTGAAACTCATGTAATTTACGCTTTCTTCTTTCTAGGGGCGCTCTGCGCCTCGCTACCCAGCGCGGCACGATCACCACGGCAAGGCGTTATCTCTCCCGGCTCCGGTCTCGTAGCGGCTGCCTTGAACTGTGCATAGTAGCCAGCCAGTTCCGGAGCGTCTTTGAAGGTCACCAGTTCATACCCAGCGGCTTTAAACTCGCAGCTTAGCAGAAGTGGATCGATTCCATGTTGATCAGTTGCCCGATCTATATCGACAACGATCACCTGGCCGCCCTCACGCAGCGCCGGCCACATCCGCCACAAAAACTCATATGGCTGCCCGATCTCATGATACATATGAACCATGAAAATTCGGTCGAAGCTCTTTTCAGGCAGTTTGGGATCGGCTAATTCTCCTAGTCTGATCGAGACATTTTCGAGTCGCTGTCGTTCAATCCGGCGACCGAGACGGTTCAGTGCCTCTCGATCGATATCCTGGGCCAGAACACGGCCGCCATCTCCCACCCTTTCTGCAAGGCGCACAGTGTAATAGCCGTTTCCAGCACCGATATCGGCCACTGTCATACCGTCTTCTATCTCGGCGAGATCCATTACCGTCTTCGCCTCGCCGCGACTATCACGCTGATCTTCGGTAGAGAACTGGTTCGAACCGAGTTCGGAAACACTTCTGTCCGGCGCAGGAAACCGCGGCTCGTCATCGTCGACGATTGCTTGGCCCTCACATGCGCCCAGCAACGCAAGCGGCAAGATCAAGGCCGCGACAGACCTCAATCCTCGTCTTCCACGTCAACCGTCTCGCCTGTCACACGTTGTGCGAGAGCTGCGGATATGAACGGGTCCAGCCCACCGTCCAAAACGTCGTCAGGCGTCGGTGATTGCACGCCGGTGCGCAGATCCTTCACCATCTGATACGGCTGCAGAACATAAGACCGAATCTGGTGGCCCCAACCTATCTCACTCTTTTCCTGATATTCGCCTGATGCAGCCGCTTCACGTTCTGCCATTTCCCGTTCGAACAGGCGCGCCTTGAGCATGTTCATAGCGGTTGAGCGGTTCTTGTGCTGACTGCGATCATTCTGACTGGCGACAACGATTCCGGTCGGCTGGTGCGTGATTCGGACAGCTGAGTCGGTGGTGTTGACGTGCTGGCCACCAGCACCCGAAGCTCGGTAGGTATCTATCTTGAGATCAGCAGGGTTGATCTCGATGTCTATATCGTCGTCGATCACTGGATATACCCAAACCGAACTGAAGCTGGTGTGCCGACGCGCGGAACTGTCGTAGGGGCTGATGCGGACAAGACGATGCACCCCGCTTTCGGTCTTGGCATAACCATAGGCGTTCTCGCCCTTGATCAAAAGCGTCGCGCTCTTGATTCCCGCCTGCTCACCCGCTGCATATTCCACCGTTTCGACCTTGAATCCGCGCCGCTCCGCCCAGCGCGCATACATCCGCAGCAGCATGTCCGCCCAATCCTGGCTTTCCGTACCGCCTGCACCGGCATTTATCTGGAGGTAAGTGCCGTTACCATCGGCCTCCCCCGAAAGCAGCGCCTGGACCTTGTCGCGATCGGCGCGTTCGCCAAGGCTCGCCAGAGTATCGAGCCCCTCGCGTTCAACTTCCGCATCGCCCTCCGCCTCACCCATTTCGACGAATTCGATCGCGTCAGCCATCTCGGCCTCAATCTCCCGCACGGTATTGATAGCCGTTTCCAACCGCTTCTGTTCTTGCGTAACAGCCTGCGCCTGCTTCGGGTCATCCCACAAATTGGGATCCTGAACCCGCGCGTCGAGTTCGTCGAGGCGGCGCAATGCCCGTTCCCAGTCAAGCGACTGGCGGACTAGCGCCAATGCGGCTTCGATCCTTTCGATGTGGGCCTGCCCTTCGGCACGCATGGAACTGTCTCCTGACAAAAGATGTGCGGGCGCGCCGCCTAGCGCAGACGCGCGGCGCGGGGAAGGCTATGCTGTAAGCTTACTTGTCTGTGAGCGCACGCACAGCAGCGAGGCTGCGCGTGACGTGTTCGTGGGGTTTAAGATCAGAATAAACGAAAGTAATTTTGCCGTCGGCATCGATGACATAGGTGGTGCGATCACTCCAACCTGATTTATCAGTACTCCGCCCAAGCGAAACATCATAGCGTGCAATTAGGTCTTTCGATGCTGCCGCCACTGGAAACCGGCCTGCACAATGCTTTGCCGAAAATTCGCGTAGCTGGTGGGTATTGCCACCTGTCATGCCGATGACCGTAGCACCAGCCTCGCGAAAATCATCAATCGCTTCGGCAAAAGCCTGAGCTTCCAGATTACAACCGGATGTGAAAGCTGCCGGGAAGAAATAAAGGACTACCGGGCCTTTCTTCAGCGAGGTGGCGAGATCAACGCGTATCGGCTTTCCCGCCATCGCGCCTTGGGCCGTAAAACGCGGCGCATTCTGCCCTTTGTCCAAAGCAGCCAAAAGAGGCGTTGCAGAAAGACCGAGAACGGCCACGGCAAGTAATGTACACAGTGTCTTCATGCCCTACATAATGGACCTTGAGGCTACGCCTGCCAAGTCGCCATTAATATATTCCGCCCTGCTCCTCGACAAAATCGTCTGCGCGGGCACCCTCCTGGCCATTGCGTGCGCGCTGAGCCCCTTGCTTTGCTAGACGAATGAGTTCGAGAATTTCGTTACGTTTGGCGGCGATGGCGTCGGATCGCGTGGCACGCGGAGGCTCCGTATCGGGCTTGAAAGCCTCCCAAATGATCGCCGCAGTTGGCTCGTCCGAAGGCGTTCCTTCGAACACGCGTTTACCGCTGCGTCGATCGATCTTCACCATGCGAACGCCCGGTGGGGCGACAAAGTCCTCGGCCTGCCAACGGTCTTTCGTGGCTTCGATGAAACGCTTCATGATGGTGGCAGCGGTGTTGCCTCCCTGAACCCATCCCCCCAGATTGCGGGGCTGATCGAAGCCGACATACATCCCGGCGATGATATCGGGTGAACCGCCGACGAACCACGCGTTGGTGGGACCATTGGTGGTGCCGGTCTTACCGAACAGTGGTAATTCCAGGCTCCGCAAACGAACGGCTGTGCCGCGTGTCACAACGCCTTGCAGCATGTGAACCATTTGGAAAGCAGTACGGGGGTCCAAAACCTGTTTTCCCGAGACATCGAAACGGGGCATGGGTTGCCCATCCCACTTGTCCATGTTGCAGCGCGAACAATTGCGCCGATCGGTCCGATAGATAACTTTTCCGTCGCGGTCCTGCACATAATCGATGACCGAGCCGTCATTCTGACGGCCCCAATTGGCCAAGGCTGCGTATGCATTGACCATGCGAGCGACGGTCGTGTCCCCTGCACCAAGTGCGAAGGAGTAATAGGGTTCGTATTTGCCAATCCCGACACGATCGATGGTTTTGATGACATTATCCATACCCGTGTCATCGGCTATATGGACGGTCATAAGGTTACGGCTTTGCTCCAGGCCCCACCGCAGTGTGTGAACTCCGCCGCCGCCGCCGCCGAAATTGCGGAAGCATTTCTCACCCAGATTTGCGCCCTGCCAGACACAGAACGTCTGGTCAGGGACTTGTGTGGCTGGCGTCATCCCATGGTCAAGTGCAGAGGCGTAAACGAAGGGCTTAATCGTCGAGCCAGGTTGACGCAGGGCCTGAGTGGCTCGATTGAAGCTTCCCAGACGGCTATCAAAACCGCCCTGCATGGCAAGGATACGTCCAGTCTGTGGCGCTTCGGCCAGAAACGCGCCCGAAACTTCAGGCACTCCGCGGATTGCATATCCACTTCCCGATTTTTCGGCCGCGACCACATCGCCCAGGGCGAGTGTTGAAGGCCCTCCCGATAACGAGAATTCTTCGCCATCAGAAAACCCGATCCGGCCCGGTGCAGTTACGACACCGACACGCCAGTCCTTGTAATTGATGGATATGTTGGAAGAAGCCAATTGCGATGTCAGGTCGCCGTTGTCGGGATTGAGCGTGGCGATCGGTTTAGTGAAGCCGCGACTACCATGATAGCTGATAAGCTGAGCGCGCAGCGCATCACGCGCTGCCAGTTGCAGTTCAGTGTCGAGCGACGTGCGTACCCACAAGCCGCCCGCATAAACGCTGTTTCGACCATCCTCAGCCGTTTCACCGAATTTGTCGATTAGCTGTCGACGAACTTCTTCGAGAAAGTAACCTGCATCGGCCGATCGTTCGCTGCGCTGTTGAACGAGCCCCAAATCCTGCCTTTTCGCGGAAGCGCCTTCTTCGGGTGTTATAAAATTATTGGAGACCATTTGGTCGAGCACGAAATTGCGGCGGGAGATGGCCAGATCGTGATATCGCGCCCGACCATAACGCTCAGGCGCCTTTGGCAAGATCGCAAGAAATGCCATCTCGTGCAATTCGAGGTCGCCAACATCTTTGTCGAAATAAGCACGTGAGGCGGCCTGAACGCCGAAGCTGCGTCGGCCGAGCGGAATTTCATTCAGATAAAGCTCAAGGATTTCCTGCTTTGAAAGCACACTCTCAATACGGGTGGCGAGGAGCATTTCCTTCAGCTTGCGTGTAACGGAATACTCGTCGCCCAGCAGCAGATTTTTCGCGACCTGCTGGGTAATTGTCGAACCGCCAACAGCACGTTGGCCGGAACCGAATTTTGTCGCATAATCAAGCACTGCGTTTGCCGTGCCCGTAATGTCGACTCCTCCATGACTAAAAAATGTCTTATCTTCGGCAGAAAGGAACGATTCGATCAATCGCTCCGGAAAATCCACGTACTGCAGTTGTACCCTACGCTCGCGAGCGTAGGTGTTGACGATCTCTCCGTCGATGCCACGAACGACGGTTGGCAGCGGTGTTTCATATTCCAGCAGCGATTCGGCATCGGGCAAGTTGCGGCCCAGTGTTGCCCAGGCAAGAAGCACCATCACGATCGCGAAGCCACCGAAATAGCAAGCGACGCGCAGCTTCCGGTTATGCGCCCAATTGGCATTGAACCATTCGATCAACCGCCTGGGGTCGCGGTGGAAACGATAACGATAATATTGAAGGGCTGACTGGTCGGACATGATATGGATCGGCCTGTAGCACGCGAATTCTGTAATTCACCAGAACGAACAACGTCGTCTGATCAGCTTTCTTGCTGCCGCGCGAAATAAATGCGGATGGCTCGTGCCATCACCTCGGCGAACCGAGCCCGGCCTTCGTCCGACGCGAGGCGCTGCGCATCGGCCTCGTTGGAGATGAATCCACTTTCAAACAGGATAGAAGGCACATCGGGCGCGCGCAGCACCTTCAGAGCTGCCGATCTGCGCGGCTGTGGATGAAATCGGATGCCGCCCTCTCCTTCACGCAAAATCAACCGGGCAAGTTCGTCAGATTTTTGCTGGGTTCTGCGCTGGGACAGTTCGACCAGAATCGTATTCACCGTATCGCTTTGCCCGCCAACATCGACACCGTTCAGACGATCGGTAGCATTCTCACGTTCGGCAAAGCGGGCGGCAGCCTGGCTCGATGCACGGTTCGATAGCGTGTAAATGCTTGCGCCGGTTACATCGGATGCTTCGCCAGCGCTATCGGCGTGGAGCGAAATGAACAGATCCGCATCGAGTTTGCGGGCAATTGCAACTCGTTCCGCGTGGACGAGATACCGATCCTCATCACGAGTCAGGGCAACGCGAACATGGCCTTCCTTCTCCAATTCGTTGCGGAGCGCACGTGCCAGTTCGAGCACAATGGTCTTCTCGCGATAACCCTGCCCGGCGGCTCCTGGATCATGTCCGCCGTGGCCAGCATCGATTACAACCAATGGCGCCCCCTTGTTGCCCGCAACCGACGGCAGGACCTCTCGGGCGTCCGAGCGGGACAGTTCGATACGCGCCACTTGGCCAGTCTCTGCCTTGTGCGCCCACCACTCGGGCGCGCGCAGCACCGCAAATACTGCCAAGGACAGCAGCGTAAGCAACAGGATGCGCGACCTTGTCGTCATGGTGTGCACGGTTACCGTCTTGTTGTCCGATGACGCAATATGGTTGCCGTGTTAAACCCACGGTGCTAGCGATAGGCTATCGGTTGACGGGTGCCTCCGATCGGCGCGAACATTGCGCGACGAAGAGGGTCACCAGAAAAAACCGCTCTTTATTCAGGCCACAACGACGTTTGTCGTTTCGGCCACATTAATACAGGTTGATGCCGCAGATGGCCCGTTTCTCCCCGACAGCAGCAGCTCAGGCAATCGCCTTTGCCGCTATGTCGAGCCGGATAGCGCTGAATATGCGCAAGGCCACCCCTGCACTCAAGAATACCCGGCTCCGCGCATCAGCACGATCCGGCCGGCTCACAAACACCGCGACACCCTCGTTGGGCCGCGGATTTCCCAACATAAAATGCCGCGCAGACGCAGGATCATTTCTGCCACGCCGCGGCTGGAGACATATTAATGGCCACGCGCATGCTTATCGATGCGCGCCACCAGGAAGAAACCCGGGTGGCGGTGCTCAAAGGCAACCGGATTGAGGAATTCGACTTCGAATCTGCCGATCACAAGCAGATCAAAGGTAATATCTATCTAGCTAAAGTAACCCGGGTCGAACCGTCGCTGCAGGCAGCGTTCGTCGATTTCGGTGGCAACCGTCACGGTTTTCTCGCCTTTAGCGAAATCCACCCCGACTATTATCAGATTCCGAAGGAAGACCGCGAGGCACTTCTCGCTGCCGAAGCCGAAGCGGCGGAAGAAGAGCAACGTCTGCGAGATGAGGAAGAACAGCGCGGTGAAATGCCCGGCGACGAATACGACGCCGAGGACGAAAGCTCGGAAGCGCTGGCTGAGGATCTCGCCGAAGATGGCCTTGAGGAGGTCGACACATCGGACAAGGACGATGTCGCCACCATCGAAGAAGGCCATTTGGAAAATGGCGAAGATGAGGACGACGATTCGGGTGATGACGAATTCGACGAAGACGACAGCTCGAAGGGCCGTGGTCGGGGACATCGCGGTCGCGGCCGCCGTCAGGGCAAAGGTGGCCGCAGCCGCGCCAAGGAAGTCGACGAAGCGCGCGCAAAGCGCATGGCGCTGCGTCGTCGCTACAAGATTCAGGATGTCATCCAGCGCCGTCAGGTCCTGCTGGTACAGGTGGTCAAGGAAGAACGTGGCAATAAAGGCGCTGCGCTGACGACCTATCTCAGCCTCGCCGGTCGTTACACCGTGTTGATGCCTAACAGCAGTCACGGTGGCGGTATTTCGCGCAAGATTTCGTCCGCGTCGGACCGCAAGCGCCTCAAACAGGTCGTCTCCGATCTGAACCTGCCGAAATCGATGGGCCTTATCGTTCGGACAGCGGGCCTCAGCCGGACAAAGACCGAAATCAAACGCGACTTTGATTATCTTGCCCGCCTGTGGGACGAAATTCGCGAGCGCACACTGTCCTCCAGCGCTCCGTCGCTGATCCACTCGGATAGCGATCTCATCAAGCGCGCTATTCGCGACATCTACAATCGCGAAATCGAAGAAGTCGTTGTGGAGGGCGAAGCCGGCTACAAATCCGGCAAGGAGTTCATGAAGCTCCTCATGCCCAGCCACGCGCGCCGCGTTAAACAGTATTCGGATCCTGTGCCGCTGTTCCAGCGCTATGGCGCTGAAGATCAGCTCAAGGCGATGTATGATCCTGTGGTCCAGCTGAAATCCGGTGGCTACTTGGTGATCAACCCCACAGAAGCTCTGGTCTCGATCGATATCAACTCGGGCCGCTCCACCAAGGAGCATAATATCGAGCAGACAGCGCTCCACACAAATCTGGAAGCGGCGCGCGAGATCGCCCGCCAGTTGCGCCTGCGCGACATGGCTGGGCTGGTCGTTATCGACTTCATCGATCAGGAACACCATTCCAACACCCGCAAGGTCGAAAAGGCGATGAAAGAAGCGCTGAAGAACGACCGGGCTCGTATTCAGGTCGGGCGGATTTCCAGTTTCGGCCTGATGGAAATGAGCCGCCAGCGGCTCCGCACGGGCGTGCTGGAAGCGACCACACGCGATTGCCCACACTGCGACGGCACAGGACTTGTGCGCACGGCGTCTTCTGCCGGCCTGTCGGCCCTACGTCTGATCGAAGACGAAGCTGCAAAGGGCAAGGGATCGATCATTCGTCTAGCCGCTAGCACCGAAGCGGCGATCTATCTGCTCAATGAAAAGCGTGCCGATCTGATGGAGATCGAACAGCGCTATGGCGTGATAGTCGAAGTTGTGCCCGAAGGTGAGGAAGAAGGCGCGAAGATGGCCGTGTCTAGCCATGGTCCCAAGCCGAAGGATGCACCACGTTTTGAACCGATCGTCGAAGATGATGACGATGAGGACATCCTCGACGAAGATGACGCCAGTGACGACGAAGATGACGACGATGACGATCGCCCCCGCAAGAAACGCCGTCGTCGTCGCGGTGGGCGGGGTCGCAGCAAGAACCGACAGCGCGAAGATGAGGGCGAAGATAGCGGTTCGGATGAAGAGCCCGCCGAAAACGATTCACGCGATGACAGTGATAATGAAGATGGCGACGACAAGCCCAAGAAGCGCCGCCGTCGCGGTGGCCGCCGCCGGGGCGGACGTGGCCGTGGCAACAAGTCCGATGAGATTACATCGGAGGACGCGGAAGAGCTTGGCGAAGTTTCCGAAGCAGTTGTCGAGGACATGGCGGTGGTCGCTGGCCCAGAGAACTCGCCTGAAACGGCCGAAGCTGTCGCCGACATAAAAGCGGAAGAAAAGCCGAAACCGAGAAAGCGCGCACCACGCAAAAAGAAGGTTGAGTCCGAAGCCACCGCAGAAGAAACGGCAGGTCCGGAAGAGGTTGAGAAGCCCAAGCCGAAAAAGCGCGCGCCGCGTAAGAAAAAAGCCGAGACCGATGCGGTTGCCGAAGTGGCCGCTGCGGAGGCAGAGGCGCCAGTCGAAGAAGAAAAGCCAAAACGCACCCGCCGAAAAGCTCCGGCCAAAAAGGCTGCAGCCAAGCCCGACGCCGAACCGGCCAGCGCTGCTTCGGAAAAGCAGTCTGAAGAAGCAACCCCGACAGCGCCCGCCAAGGTTGCCGAACAGCCTGAAGCACCCGCCGCACCCAAGCGCGGCTGGTGGCAGCGGACTTTCGGTGACGACTAAGGCTGTGGAAAGAGGATCGGCGAGCCTTGGACTCGTCGGTCCTCAGGCCTTGCGCGCCACACCCCACTCCATCCAACCCACAACTTTAGGCGTCTTTTTCAAATAGGATTGCCCCAGCGGCTCTACGGAAAAGCCCGCACCGCGCAGACTCGATCCGATCGAGCGAGTTAGATGGCACCCACCGGCCAGCGGCTTCCATACGGGTTCGATCCTCTGCTGCCAGCGCGCTACGGCAGCATCGGGTGCCCGACCGTGCTCCAGAAATAGCAGCATTCCATTGGGTGCCAAAATGCGCCTGACTTCGGAGAGTACGCGTGCTGGATCTTTGACCGAACACAGCGTGTAGGTGCAGACCACCGTGTCGAAGGAACCGTCGGCGAAAGGGACATTTTCCCCCACCCCTTGCCGAATATCCACTTGCCACCCTCTCGCACTGGCACGTTCGCGGGCACCGTCCAGCAATTTAGCGTTTGGATCGACGCCAGAAAAAGATGTCACCAGTTCTGCATCGTACAAAGTCTGGTTGAGCCCTCCCCCGCAGCCGATCTCGAAAACGCGACCGCGCGCCAGGGGAATGACCTGCTGGCGCCGCTTTCCGATTCCCTTTTGCCCACACGCGGCGGTGATCACTCGTGGCATCACGTGGCTATCGTACCAGCCCTTCATTCCCACGGCGCAAGTTCCTCCATTTGCGCAATAAATCGAAGGCTACCCTGTTTCTCTCTCACCACAAGCGGTTTCTTGTATTTGTAAATCGACTGGTAGAGCGCGTCAGAGACGACTAAGGCGCGCCCACAACCACTTGCAGGTACCCATGACCAAAGCGATCACCCCCCTTCGTATTCCGGAAGAAGCAAAGCAGCGTATTCGCATGCTGTTTATGGCCAAGCACGCGCTGTTCGGCGGAGGCATGCACCCGGAAGACGGCAACCACGCGATCTACCACCACGAAGTTCGATCGACGCTGGAAGGTCTGGGTCTCAATCTCGAACTGGCCAACGCCTATGAAGTCCTGTTCGAGAAACCTGCCGTCGACTTTGTATTCCCGCTCCTCAACCGGGGCGGATTCGTGAACAGCGAGATGCTTATCCCCATTCTGTGCAACAGGCATGGCATCCCCTATCTCGGCGCAATGCCCTTTCTTCGCGGTCTTGGCGACGACAAGTCCGTTTCCAAGCTCGTATGCGACCACGCGGGTGTTCCGACAGCCCCTTGGCACTGCTATCGCCGTGGCGCACCGGTGCTGGAAGACAATCTTCCCGCCAAAGATGCGGGCCGCTGGGTCATCAAACCCAACGCTTCTTCGGCGAGCTGGGGCATCACCGACGCCCACGAATGGAGTGAAGTAGCCAATGCGATTTGGCACATTCATACCGAAGGTCATGACGCGATCGTCGAACCCTATCTCGACGGTTATGACATCCAGTGTGCTTTCATTACCATTGACGATGAACCTGTTGCCCTTCCCATGCTGTGGTACGAACGCGAGGATACGCAGCGGCTATGGACCTATTACGAGAAGCGCGATCTGGTCGAGAACAAGGAAAAGGCTGCCCTCAAGCGCTTCGAAGACGCTGAGCTGGCACCGAAGATCGAAGCCATGGCGCGCAAAGTGGCGCAGGAGTTCGTACCCTTCGACTACGGCCGCATCGAATTCCGCCTCGACATCAAGACCGGAGAGATCAATTTCATCGAGATCAATCTGAACCGCAATCTATGGTCTGAAAAGGTCATGGCCAAAGCCGCCGCACATGCCGGGTTCAGCCATTCCGATCTTCTCGAAACTCTACTTGCAGAAAGCTGGCGCAGAAACGGGCTCATCGCTCGCTAACGCCTCCCGGCTTGCTGAACGATCTCTGCCGACACCAGTCAGCCTGGTGTCGGCCCTAGTCCGGCACGCTAGGCAGGGATTTCCGCTCCCTTCCAATCGAATATCTTCCCGCTATCGGCCGGTCCCAGATTATCGATAACCGCCAAAAGATTTCCTGCCGCTATTGAAGGGCTGAAGACTTGACCGTCGGGCAGGTTCGACTGGAACGGCGTGGAAAGGCCGGTGTCTACCGTGCCGGGGTGAAGACCTGCCACGACTGCATATTTGTGCGTTCGCTTCAACTCGATGGCCCAGTTCTTCAAGAGCATGTTGAGAGCGGCCTTGCTGGCGCGATAGCTATGCCATCCGCCCAGGCCGTTGTCGGAAATGGAACCTACTCTCGCGGACAAAGCCCCAAAAAACGCATAACTGTCCCGCGGAAAAAGGGGGAGCATGTGCTTGGCCACCAGCGCCGGACCTATCGTATTGATCCGGAAAGCTTCTTCCATGGCATCTGCATCGATCTTGCGAAATGATCGTTCGGGTCCGGTTCCATCCGCCAATGTCAGGACGCCAGTCGCAACCAGTACCATGTCGGGCGGGTTTCCAGCCATGTCTTCGGCGATGGCGGCGATCGAACTTTCAACGGTCAGATCGAAGGGAAAGCCATGAAATCGCCTGTCGGAAACCGTGCCTGATCGGCTACCGGCCCATATTTCGGTCCCACGGTCGGCCAGCGCGGATGCAAGTGCGCATCCTATTCCGCCGCTTGCACCAAAGATCGCTGCGCGTTGAACTGTCGTTCTTGTTCCCATTCCATCGTTTCAGACCACTTTGAAGGCGGGTAGTTCCCGGTTCAGCGCAGTGACCTGATATGGTTATGGTCGGGCACGCTTGTCGATTTGTCCGTCCGCGCGCCCTTGCACCGTGCGCCACAAACGCTAATGGGTTTCACCAAGCAACAGGACCGATAGTGCACATGGCGACCTTCACCCTTCCCAAGAATTCGAAGATCACCGGCAAGAGCCGCGACCATAAGGCTGAAAGCGGTACACGCATCCGCAAGTTCAAGATCTATCGCTACGATCCCGACAGTGGCGAGAATCCGCGCTACGACACCTTCGAGATCGATCTGGACGAATGCGGCCCTATGGTGCTGGACGCCCTGTTCAAGATCAAGAATGAGATCGATCCGACCCTGACGTTCCGCCGGTCATGCCGCGAAGGTATCTGCGGTTCGTGTTCGATGAACATGAATGGCAAGAACGGCCTCGCCTGCACCACCGCAATCGAAGATCTGAAAGGCGAAGTGCGCATCACTCCGCTGCCCAGCATGGATGTGATCAAGGATCTCGTCCCCGACTTTACCCATTTCTATGCACAATATGCGAGCATCCGTCCCTGGTTGCAGACCGTGTCGACTACTCCGTCGGGCAAGGAACGGCTACAGTCGCCCGAACAGCGCGAAAAGCTGGACGGGCTTTACGAATGTATCCTGTGCGCTTGCTGCTCCACCGCATGCCCCAGCTACTGGTGGAATTCCGACAAGTTCCTTGGCCCGGCCATCCTGCTGCAGGCCTATCGCTGGCTGGCCGACAGCCGCGACGAGATGACTGGCGAGCGGCTCGATGCGCTGGAAGATCCGTTCCGCCTGTATCGCTGCCACACGATCATGAACTGCGCGAATGTCTGCCCCAAGGGCCTGAGCCCGGCCAAGGCGATTGCCGAAACCAAGAAGATGATCGCAGAACGCGCGATCTGATCCCTTGGCGTTACCCGACGACGTTTTCGAGCACGGCCCCGATCCGGAAAATCCGGGTTGGCGGCACTGGAACCTTAAGGACAAGAGCCTGTTCAACGGCTCGGTGATGGGGAAGCTCATCACTCGGGTCGATGATGACGGGAAAGCGCGCCTGCGCATGTTCCCCGAGCGGCGGCATGAAAACCTTCAGGGCATCATCCACGGCGCGGTCACGCTATCGCTGATCGACATCAGCCTGTTCACCACCATGCACACCATTGGCAGCGGCAACGCCGGGCCTTCAGTGACGGTCGAACTGTCTACACAGTTCGTCGGTGGCGGCCAGCCCGATCGCCCGCTCGATGCAGTGTGCGAAATCGTGCGCGAAACCGGCAGCATGGTGTTCGTGCGCGGCACCGTGGTGCAGGAAGATCACGCGGTCGCCAGCTTTTCCGGCATCGTGAAGAAGATAAGTCCCCGCACCGCCTCATGACCGGGATGCTGGCCCGCTACGAGCGGCTCGTCGCCGCAGGCGAACTGCAGGCCGATCCCGACCAGCGCCGCGCTGCCCAACGGCTGGACCGGCTGCAGAAAGATCTCGAATCGGAAAGCTCGGGGGGCCTCCTCGCCCAATTCTTCCGCACCAAAAAGACCCGCCCCCAAGGCGTTTACATGTGGGGCGGCGTCGGTCGCGGCAAGTCCATGCTGATGGACCTTTTCGTCGAAACGCTTGGCATTGCGGAAAAACGCCGTGCGCATTTTCACGAGTTCATGCTGGAGGTTGATCGCCGCATCCGTCAGCGGCGCGAAAGCGATCCCGGCGACCCCACGGGCAAGGTCGCGCGCGACATTGCCGAAGAAGTGCGCTGCCTCGCCTTCGATGAAATGGTCGTGACCAATACCGCCGATGCCGCGATCATGGCACGCCTGTTCACCGCGCTCATCCGCGATCAGGGCGTGACGGTCGTGACCACCAGCAACCGCCCCCCCCATGATCTCTACAAGGATGGCCTCAACCGCTCGCTCTTCCTCCCGTTCATTGATCTGGTCGAAACGGAACTGGATGTGCTTTCGCTCAATGGGCCGACCGATTACCGCCTCGACCGCCTGGGCGACATCGAGACCTGGCATTCTCCGCTGGGCGATGCCGCGACAGAACAGGTCCGCGAAGCCTTCTTCCGCCTGACCGATTACAAGCCGGAGGATGCCGCCAATGTACCCAGCGCCGATCTCGATCTGGGCGGCGGTCGCACCCTGCATGTTCCCAAGAGCCTGAAGGGCGTCGGTGTATTCAGCTTCAAGCGTCTGTGCGGCGAAAACCGCGGTGCGGCGGATTACATCGCTATCGCACACGCCTATCATACCGTCATCGTTGTCGGCATTCCCGCCATGTCGCCCGATAATCGCAACGAGGCGATCCGGTTTACCAAGCTGGTCGACGCGCTGTACGAAAGCAGCGTCAAGCTTTTCGCCACTGCAGCAGCCGAACCGGAAAATCTCTACACGTCAGGCGACGGCGCTTTCGAATTCGAACGCACCGTCAGTCGTCTGAAGGAAATGCAGAGCGCTGATTACATGGCGCGTGGCCACGGCCTCGCCTGAAGGCGCCGCCCGCAATCTGCGCGTGGCCAAGGGTAGTAACAGCGGTGTTTCTTGACGGCCCTGCCGTCACCCCCACATCTGCTGCATTCCGGCGTAAACACCCCGCCGATGTGAGACTATTATCATGATCGACATTCGCCCCTTCGCCTCGCTGGGCCACGCAGACCACGGCTGGCTCGATGCACGGCATCATTTCAGCTTCGCCAATTATCACGATCCCGACCGCATGGGCTGGGGCAGCATCCGTGTGTGGAACGACGACACAATCCAGGCGCAGACCGGCTTTCCGCCGCACCCCCATCGCGACATGGAAATCGTCACTTTCGTGCGCACCGGCGCGATCAGCCACCGCGACAGCCTTGGCAATGAAGGCCGCACCGCGGCGGGCGACGTGCAGGTAATGAGCGCGGGCACGGGTATCACCCATGCCGAATACAATCTGGAAGATGAGTCGACGACGCTGTTCCAGATCTGGATCATACCCGATCGCGCGGGCGAAAAGCCCGGCTGGGGCCAGCGCGAATTCCCCAAGGCGACCCGTGAAGGCGGTTTCGAAATACTCGCCAGCGGCACGCCCGAGGCCGATGACGCCTTGCCTATCCGCACAGATGCGAAGGTGGCGGCAACAACCCTGTCGGCCGGGCAGACCGCCAGCTGGACGACATCGGCCGCACGCCACCAGTACCTTGTCGCGCCGACCGGGCGCGTGAAAGTCAACGGGATTGAAGCGCAGCCGCGTGACGGGATCGCCATAACCGGCGAAAAAGAAATCGTGGTCGAAGCTCTCGACGACGCAGAGATAGTCCTGGTCGACGCGCGTTAGGCGCTGGGCTGAAGCTGGCGCAGCGAACGCTCCAGCATAAGCAATTGCCACAATACGCGGCCATTGTCCGATCGGCCCGCAATATGATCGTCCGCGAGGCGTGCAAGCGCCTTGCGGGCGAACCACCCGCTACCTGTCAGCAACTCGCTCGACGCGACTGCCCTCGCCTGTCCTGACAAGGGACCGCGAAACCATTCCGCCAGCGGCGTGACGAAGCCCTGTTTCTGGCGATAGAGTATGTCGTCTGGCAAATAGCGTTCCATCGTATGCTTCATCAGCCACTTGCCCGTGGTGCCGCGCACACGCTCACGATGCGGCAGACGCGCACCGAATTCGACAAGCCGATGGTCCAGCAGCGGCTCGCGCGCTTCCAGCCCCACAGCCATGCTGGTCCGGTCGGTCTTGGTCAGAATATCACCAGGCAGCCAGAACTTCAGATCGGCATATTGCGCCCGGTCCAGACCTGTGCGCGCCGGTGCTTCGCGCATCAGTTTCTCAAGCGGATGCTCAGCCCGGTAATCCCCCCGCGAACGCAGCATAGCGTCGCCATACAGCCATTCGCGCTGTTCGGGCGCGAGGATGGACAGCGCCCGGGCATATCCGGCCTCTCCACTTGTTGCGAGCGACAGCAGTGTGGATTTCGCACGCAGCGGACGCGGGGCCCAGTCTGCCTTGGGCCACACCCTGCCCAGCGCCCCGAAAACGGGTTCGCGCAACACCCTTGGAAGCACTGACCGCGCCTGTTCTTCGCGGGCATGGAATAGCTGGCGGCGATAACCGGCAAAGGCTTCGTCCGCACCATCGCCGGACAGCGCAACGGTCACATGCTCACGCGCCAACTCGCACACCCGCAAGGTCGGCAGGGCGCTGGCATCGGCAAAGGGTTCGTCGAAGATCGCGGCAATTCGGTCTATATCCCCGAACTGGTCGGAGGATACGATCCGTTCGTGGTGATCGGTACCGAACAGCGCCGCGACCTGCCTGGCGTAGGCCGTTTCGTCGACGCTCTCGACATCGAAGCCGATTGAACAACTGGTGACGGGCGTCGTGCTGCCTTCGCTCATCAGCGCCACGACGGACGAGCTGTCGACCCCGCCGGACAGGAAGGCCCCCAGCGGCACATCCGCCACCATCCTGCTTGTCACGCCTTCGCGCATCAAATGCAGTAGCTGCGCCGAATGATCTTCGGTCCGCCCGCGGGCCCTTTCCGAAAAATCGATATCCCACCACTGCTGCGGCGGCCCCGGCGTGCGGCCGTGGTCCAGCAGCAGGAAATGCCCTGCCGGCAGTTTTTCGACACCTTTCAGAATCGCGCGGTGATCGGGGACATAGCCCCAGGCCATGTAATCTTCGATCGCCAATGGATCGACCACGCGACGCAGCAGCGGATTGGCCAACAAGCCCTTCATCTCACTGGCAAAGGCGAGCGCCCCGCCCTCCAGCTGGGCGAGATAAAGGGGCTTCACCCCGAACCGGTCGCGCGCCAGGAAGAGCTGACGCCGATCCATATCGTAAAGCGCGAAGGCGAACATCCCATCCAGGCGGGAAAGGCAGTCCACCCCCCATTTTTGCCACGCGGCAAGAATGGTTTCGGTGTCACCGTCGGTGCGGAAATGCGCCCCGTCCCGTTCCAGCTCACGGCGCAGTTCGCGGTAGTTATATATCTCGCCATTGAACGCGATCACCGCGCGGCCATCGGCCGAAGGCATCGGCTGCGGCGAACCGTCCAGGTCGATGATCGAAAGGCGGCGGTGCCCCAGACCCACGCCCGGTGCAGTCCACACATCGCTGCCATCAGGCCCGCGATGAGCCAGTACATCGGTCATCCGCTCGACCCGCTTGGGATCGACCGGCTTCACCGTCTCGTAATGGAAAATCCCGGCAATCCCGCACATATGCGAGTTTGCCTAGCCGAGCCGGGCGATAACGGCAAAGACCAAAGCGACGGCAAGCACCGCACTGAAGGCGAGCACGGGGCTGGCCCCCTCGCCTGCGAACTGCCGTACCAGTGGCAAAGCGGAAACCTGTTCCGCGCTCCAGCCCGCTTCCTCGGGATCGCGCTCGAACCAGCGCCACGCCACGCCCAGCACCATCGCAATGACCATGCCGAAGAAAAACCAGCCATAGACGATATGGTCGAAACTCCCGGCAGCCTCCGCCCCGACATACTGTGCAATGAAGATCGTCGCCCAGGCACGGATGCCATTGGCCACGATCGGCACGATCACGCAGGCAGCCATGAACCAGAAACGCCGTTTCCAGCTTGCAAAGCAGCTATATGCGACCAGCACACCCAGCGCGACCATTGCGACAAGAAACTTCACGCCCGAACACTCTTCCGCGACGATGAACAGGCCAGCGGGCGTATCGATATGGATACCATCGGCCACTGTTTCGACGCCGCTCAGCCGGGTCAGCGCAGTCGCCATTTCGGCAGTGACATATTGCAGCGGCGGAATGATCTCGTCACCGAACGGTACGAGGAATGTCATATAAGCCAGTGGAAATGCCAGTATCAGGCCTGCCCGCAGGCCGAGAAGGGCAAAGGCCGCCCCCTGAAACGCGCCGATTGCGCCCAGTTGGGCGATCAGATTTATATCGGTGCTCCGTCCGCCCAGCCACACTGCCAGGCCAAGCGCGCACCAGCCCACGCCCGGCCACCACGCACCGGGCGCGGTTTTCGCAACTTCGGGCATTCTGGTCCACGCCAGCCATGCAACGATGGGGATTATCAGAAGGATGTGGCTATAGGTGTCTATGTTCCACCATTGATGGGCCATCTTCACCCATTCCGCATAGGTAAGCGCAAAGAGCGCTGCCCATGCGGCGGTTAGCATGATGACCACGCGGCTCCAGCCAGTCGCAGGCCTTTCTGCAAGGGCGAGATCAGGCTGCATTACGCCCCCGTTTCTCACCATCGATCAGTCGGGCAAGCTGATCGTAAATGCTGTTCCAGCTCATGTTCGCCAGCACGAAAGCGCGCGCGGCCGCTCCCATGGCCAGTCGCTGCGCATCATTTGCAAGCAGAGCCTCGATACGTTGAAGCATGGCCGCCCGATCGGGCGGCGCGATGGCAAAGTGCACACCGTCCCTCGCATCGATCCCCGTGGCTGCGCCTGGCGTCAGGACCACTGTCTTAGCCATCGCCATTGCTTCAAGCACCTTGTTCTGAACGCCCCGCGCAATCAGCAGTGGTGCGACGACCAAATCGGCCGATTTCAGAAACGGGCGGACATCGTCCACTTCCCCCCACACGCGCACGCCATTTTCCCCGTGGCGGTCTTTCAGGCTCACAGCCGGCGCGCGGCCGACGATGTGAAAGCGCGCATGGCTGTAGGTCTTGCGCAGTACAGGCATGATGTTCTCGATCACCCATTCGGCGGCGGCGACATTGGGTGGATAGTCCATCTGTCCGGTAAACAGCAATTGCGGCCCGTCCGCTTCTTCCAGATCGGGCTGGGTGGCGACCTGCTCCGGGTCGAAAAGTTCTGCGTCTATGCCATTGCCCAGCGCCCGAACATCGACCTCGTCGGGATGATGCAGACGGGACCGGAACAGCTCGGCTTCGTTTTCGCTGATCAGCAGCGTCGTATCCGCCCGGTGCGCCAGTCGCTCCTCTTCCGCCGCCAGCAATTTGCCTTCGCGCCGATTGATCCACTTGCGCTGGCCAGCCTTCGCATAAGCCTCGAACTTGGCGCTATCCACATCGCACAAATCGATCACCACCCGCCCGGTAAAATCATCCGGAACGTACTGCCCCATCTGCCCGGAAAATACGAAGATCGTGCCGATCCGGTGGTTATGTAGGGTTTTGGCCACAAAACGATGCATTTCCAAATGGTTGAAGGCTGCCAGACTCACGGGACTGCGCCCGAACAGCGCCTCGATTCCTGCCCTCCACAGCGATTTCTCCCGCTCGATCAGCGTATGTGTTTTGGCAACTAAACCCAGCGCATCCTTCTGTCTCATGTCCTGCTGTGTTTCGGCAAAAGTGCCAACATGAACCGGCCCCAGCTTTGCCAGGCCCTTGAGCAAGTGATGCGAACGGATCTTGTCGCCGCGATCCGGCGGGAACGGGACCCGATGGGCGAGAAACAGGATCTCCCCCATATCAGCCAAGCCCCCGTGCGATCCACGGACCGATGCGGTTCGCAACCGGCAGCGGCAATCGTTTCCAGAGCGAGATCTTGGCCGAATAGCTCTGGTCCGTCGGATCGACGTTACGGGCAGCGGTCCCCGGCGCCGACCAGCTGAAATAGGTCAGCGGCTCAGGCTCGAAACCCCAGTTCTTCTTGAAAGCGAACGGCCCGCTACCGACCTTCGAACGGCCAAAATCGAAGTGACTGCACCCCCTTCTGCGTGCGTGACACATCAGTTCGTAATACATCCGCTCGTTGGCACGCAGGCGACGTGCTGACCATGTGCCTCCGCCCCAATAGGGCATAACCACATCGCGGTGGTAAAGCGACAGAACGCTGGCAACGGGCGTGTCGCCATCATACACCGTCAGGATATCCGCTTCATCCCCGAAAAGGTCGAGCACAGCGTCGAAAAGACTGCGGGGAAATACAGGTGTGCCGAGATTGCGCACGCTTTCGGCATAGACCGCGTAATGAGCGGCTCGCTCCCGCATATCATTCCCGACGCTGACCGAAAGATTCATCGCAAGCCCCTTGCGCACCTCTGCTCGGGCCTTGCGTGGAATTGCCAGCAATTGCGCGTCGTCATCATGCGCCAGTTCGGCTGCAAAGTTTGCGTGCTTACCTTCGATCACCTTCCAGTCGCTCGGAGCATTCCCGCCGCGCAGCTCTACCGAAGAAACCGATCTGCGCAGGCCAATTTCCTCCGCGGCTCGGCACAGCTTTTGATCATCACTTGCGCGCGCTGTAAGCGCGCCACCCCCCACTCCGAAACCGCTGGAAACCAATGCCCGCCCGAATAGCGGGGAATGGATATCGGTCAGCGGCAGCCACCCATCGATGGTGCCATCCCGTTCCAGCACAAGTCCGATCGCTGCGTTTCCTGTGCCGCGTTCTATCGCTCGCAACCACATGGGGCGCTGGAACACGTTCCCTCGATTTTCCGCTACGAAAGCTTCGATACGGGCAACTTCGCCCGCATTCGCAAGATCAGCCTGCCGGATTGTCGCGACATGATTGATCGGCGCGTTCATGCCGCCCACTTGATGCTGCGGAGTTTCTCGTCCCTCGCCAACTCATCCATTCTGCCCCATGTAAAGTCATCCAGCAGGACAGAGAGTTTACGGGCCATTCTCGACAGGTTGGTATAATGTCGCAAGCGAGAGCGCAGCGGGGCACCCGGCACCCGAGGTTGATCCGGGTCCACCTCCCACGGATGAAAATAGAATACAGCCGGTCGGCGCTCTGCATTCACTTGCTTGATCGCCCAGCAGGTAAACCCATACGGCAAAACGCGAAAGAAACCACCGCCTCCCGCCGCAAGGCGTTTCCTGGCTAAAAGAGCTGTCGTGACGGGAATTTCCACAAGGTCGCTACCCTTCACTGGCTGAAAAGCGAAACGTGGCGCTTCACGCCACCCATAATGATCGTGGACGACCGGAGCGACCGACGAAGAGTAGACATAGCCCTGTTCTGCCAGAACCTCATGAGCCCAAGGGTTTCTCGCATCGATTGAAAAACTGGGTGCGCGGTATCCCGTTATAACCTGCCCCGTGGCATCTTCCAGAATGGCTCGTGCTTTCGCAATATCGGCTGCAAACTCATCGCGCGTGAATGTGAAAACCCGGGTGTGATCGTAGCCATGGCTGGCAAGCTCATGCCCCCGCTCGACGATCTGCCGCATGGCCGCGCGGTTTCGTTCTGCAATCCAGCCTAGCGTGAAGAAGGTGGCCTTCACCCCGGCTTCGTCAAACAGATCCAGAATAAAGGATACGTTTTCGCCCACACGCAGTTCGAGACCATCCCAGTCCGAACGAGCAATTGTGTTCTCGAAAGCGCCGACCTGGAACCAATCCTCGACGTCGACCGAGAGGCCGTTGACGATCGTGTCGTTCAAGCCGCCCTCCATAAATGTCAGACCGCTGAGCGCGAGCCCTGAGATTCGAAATAGTCGATCATCATCGTCAGGACGTTGCGCAAAGATCGCTCCTGCTCGTCGAGACGCACCTCGATCGACGCCAGACGCTGCCCCAGATCCTCCGGCAAATCACCCGACGTTCTGCTCCGGCCCAACTTCTCCACTTCGCTACGAAGAGCCATCAAGTGCTTGTCGCGATGGGCAAAGGCAGCTTCTATGGCTTCGATCTGGTGGTCCAGCAATCCATGCTCGCGCGCCTCCGGATCGACCGTGTAGATATCGCCCAAGGGACGGCGGGCTCCACCCTTTGCCCGCGCGATAGCTTCTGCCGCGGGCAGGTCACGGTCGGGCCGCGGCTTTGCAATTACCTCGTTCGCGGATGCGGCCGAATCCCCAGTCATTTCTTCGACAACCGTGTCGAGCATGTCAGTGCTCAGGACCGATTCCTCTTCCACTGCGCCAAGCAAAAGAAGGCGGGTCATCACCTGATTTACCTTGCGCGGGATTCCCCCAGTGGCTTTGTGCAGCTTGACCCACATGCCTGCTTCAAGCTCAGGCGAGCCATTCCATCCCACATGCCTCAAACGGTGCATTACGTAAGGTTCAACTTCGCCTGGCTGCATCGGCTCAAGATGGTGTGAGGCGATCACGCGCTGACGGAGCTGTTCCAGTTCGTCCGACTGGGCGAGGAGTTGCTTGAACTCGGGCTGGCCGAGCAAGAGCGTCTGCAGAAGCGGATGCGAACCCAGTTGGAAATTCGACAGCATTCGCAATTCTTCAAGCGCACCGATCGATAGATTCTGCGCTTCGTCGACGATCAGAAGCACCCGGCGGCCGCTGCGCGCTTCTTCGTGCAGGAAGAGTTCGATCGCAGCCAGGGCCGCGGCCTTGTCGCTGCCAGAAATGTCGAGGCCAAAACTGCGCGCGATGACATGGACCATCTCGTCATCGTCCAGTGCGCTGGTCACCACTTCGCCCACAGTCATGCGCTGGTCGTCGAGCTTCTGCTTCAGGTGGGCGACCAGGATCGACTTGCCCGAACCGACCTCACCAGTGATGACGACAAAGCCTTCGCCCTGATTTAGGCCATATCCAAGATAACTGAGGGCCTTCTTATGGGTAAGGCTCTCGTAATAGAAGGCAGGGTCCGGGGTGAGCTGGAAAGGCCGCTCGCTGAAACCGTAGAATTCTTCGTACATGGCGCGCCGTCCTATCAGAAATCGTAGCGCAGGCCGATTAGGGCTGATGCGGTGGTGAAGTTGTCTGGAGCGATGTCGCTGTCGAGCATCGACACGGCCACAGCAGCGCGCGCCGACAGACTGCGATAAATCTGCTGGGAATAGCTTGCCGACGCCCCGATCGTGCGGACATCTCCTGTGGCCGTAAAGCCACTGTCGAACCAGCTGGCAAATGTGTTTACCGAGAAGGAGGCACGTTCGCCCACCGGCCCTGAGACTCCGGCAGTCACGTAATAGCTTTCGTCGACAACACCGTCTGCAGCCTCGAGCGGGGTGCTGGCAGCGCCGATGAACTTTCGGCGGTCATACCCCCCCCCTATCCCGGCGGTCATGCGGCCAATTTGGCGGCTGTAACTGGCGACAACGCCACGGCCACGAAAAACGGAAGCTCGAAATGATCCCAGGAGACCATCGAGACAGCCGGTTCCATCGGCAGTATCGACACAGCCTGTAAGCTCTCCGGTGAGGGGATCGCGACCTGCGCTGAAATCGGTCGGCAGGGTGGCAATCGCGTTATTCAACCGCCCGCCGAAGCCCTGAATACCATCATAAACACCAATCTGCAGGCTACTGCGCCGGTTGGGTTTCCAACTGAAATTGCCGTAGAACGTTTCGCTGTCATAGCGATGCCCAAAATGTGCTTCGAGCTGGGTTCGACTGCTGGGTGTCCAAACAACCCCGACGTCCCAGATCAGCCCGCTCGCATCATAGGAAATAACACGCGGAGCGGTTGGGTCAGTGACATAGCGACCATCTGTTCCGATGATTGGTTTGCCATCCTCATCGCGCAAAGCGTCGCGGCTCGAAACCTTGACTTCTTCCGCGCCCACTCCGGCAACGAAGGCCAGCGACGGTGTAATCGGAACTGTCACGTCACCGCGTACATGTGCGTCACGCACGCGTTGATCGAGATTGGCCACGTCTTCCTGATAAAACCCGGCTCCTACACCGACGCCAACGGGGAAAGGCCGATTAGCGCGTGTTCCGGCGCGAACATTCGCGCTTTGGGACACACTTTCGTCAAACAGATCTGTCGAAACGCCGTTCTCAGTCAGAAAATCAGGACCGTCGACGCGAGTATATCCGATACGGTAATTCGCACTGACATCCACATCGCCCGCTCTCGTCTGAAAATCCGGCCCCGCATATACGGAGTAGGTCTGTGTCGACAGGTCGTCGCTCACGATCGGGTTCAGCACCGAACGCCCCTGCGCATCGACCCGCGTACTGGTTGCCAGGCCCCCTGCCTCAATTGTCAGAACACGCGGCACAATCGAGGCATACCCCCGCGCGATGCCGGTGATCGTGTCGGAATCAGCTCCCTTGGACTGATGCGCAAAATTTCGCTCATAGCGCAGGGACACGCTCCCGCCAGTGTTACGCCCATTGATCGATGCATCGACCCCCGCAGCAAGCTGGGTGTAGGTCACCACATCACTTTCTGGCGAAACCTGCCATGCCAGAACGTTACCGGCTTCGATGTAGGGATCAATCGTGGTGCGACCACGACCTTTAGGCGCCCCTTTCGCTTCACTGGCGCTGATGTCTTCGCCCGCATAAGTCTGCGCATGCACGGGTACGGCGACCAGCAGCGGAAGAGCCAGAAGATAGCGGGCAGATCGACAGGTCTTTTCGTACCACGACATGGGTTTAGTCCTCATATCCGTAGTAACTTCCGAATTTGCGCCCGCTGGGGCTGAATGTCGCGTCGTTGAACAGCAATTTGATGTCCGGACAAGCCGAGAGAAGATCAACAGCATCTTCCAGACTTGCCCGACCGCTCATATCCGCGCGTGCGACCAGCAGGGCCTGGCCCACATGCTTGGCCAGCTCCGCCGCAGGAGTTGCCTCAAGCGTCGGCGGGCTGTCGAATATGAGGATGCGATTGCGGGCACCAAGCGTCAGTCTATCCAGCACGGCCTGGGTCCGTTCACTGGAGAGGTATTCGCTGTCTCGGCCAGTCCGCTCTCCTGCGGGCAGCACCCAAAGGCCGGGAATATCCGTGCCGATAATAAAATCTTCCACCTGCGCAGCGGGATCGGCGAGAACGTCCATGAAACCCTTGGCTGCATCCAGCCCCAGTTTTCGCATGATCGATGGCTTGCCGAAATCGGCATCGACCAACAGCACTTCCATGTCCCGCTCGCCCGAAAGCGCTATGGCAAGGTTCAGGGCGCAAAACGTTTTGCCCTCGTTCGAATGTGGTGAACACACCAGCACACGGCGCCCATGTGGCGTTGCGTCGGCCTTGGCTGCCGAAAGAACCTGACGCTTCACGATCCGGAACTCCTCCAACAATGTGGAGGCCCCGCCGTCAGGGTCGATCAATCCCTGCTCACGCAATAGCGACCGGACAATACCTTTTTTCGGACCAGTCAACGTAATTACGGGCTCTGCAGGTTCGGAAGGTACCGGAGGGACGGCAGCGGTAATGGCTTCGCCCGCCTTGTTGGGTTCTGCCATCCAGTCGGATGCTCGGCGTCGGGGTGTTTGCTGTACCGGCGCAGGTTCGGATTTGCGTTTGGATGCGAACTTCTTCGCCTTCTCCCCGTCCAGCTTGGCAGGCACTGCGGCCGGGCTGAGCTTGTCGAACCCGAATGCGCCACTGGCGCGTTCGAACAGGGACGCCCGTTTCGGTTTCTTCTCGCCCTCTGTGGACGGTTCGATGTTCGTTTCTTTATTCACTGACACCGCCCCCTCAGGCCACCGATCCGACCTGAATGATCTCTACCGCCAAGAGCAGGAAACAAACCATACCCAGACCACCGGCAGCAGCTAGAAATTGCTTCAGCCGCAGCTTCTCTTTCTCACGCGCCGCGTTTGTCATAGACCTTGAAACAGTTCCAATGACAGGCAGGTCGAGCGCGCGCTGCAATTTCTCGGATGTGGTGAAGCTCGAGTTCAGCTGCGCTTTCACGAAGGCAACGGCAGCACCGGCTCCGATGCCCACCACCAGAACGGCCAACAGAAGCAGAGGTCGATGGGGTGCTGCCGGTGTTCTCGGCAGAGTCGGCTGGTCGATAACCTCGAACTTGAATGCGCTACGTTCCGTTTCAACCTGACCACGCAGACGCATTTCTTCGCGGTTTCTCAGAAGTTCGTCGTACTTGTCCTTCAGCACTTCGTAATCGCGGCTGATACGATTGGCTTCGGCAGCCACTGCAGGCTCATCAGCCTGAGCCGCCATCAGCCCGGAAATATCCGATTGCAAGGCAGCCTTGCGTGCTTCAAGCGCCTGGACATTGGCCTGCCGTTCGGCCCTGATCGACTGCAGCGAGGTATAGGCCGGATTGGGTGATCCGCCCGCCCCTGCCGGTTCATCGGCAGCCTGTTGACGCAGGGCATCGATCTGGCGTTTCTGCGCCTGGATATCGGGATGGCTGTCGGTAAGCCCCCGCGCGCGCATCGCCGAAAGCTGTGACTGAGCCTGCGCCAGCGCGCCACGGGCGCTACCGCTATCGCTACCAAGGATGCTTCGCGGGGTGCTTGCCAGTTGCCCGTTAATCGCCGCCAAGGCGCTCTGCGCCGCAGCTATATCGGCATCGATACCACGCATTTCAGTGCGCATGCTCTGTAAGCGACCAGCGACGGTGGCAGTCCCACCGACGAGATCGGGGTGCTGAGCTTCGAAAGCGAGGCGGCGCTGCTCTGCGGATTCCAGTTCGCGTTTGCGATCGTCCAGTTGTTCGTCGAGAAAGGCGATCGTACTGGCGACATCGCCCCGATTTCCAGCCACGTTGGACTCGCGGAATATGTCAATCAGGCTCTGTACCACATCCTTGGCGAGCGCAGCATTCTGCGCGTCGGTGAAGTTCGATTTACCGATGCGCGCCGTGATTTCGAACAAATTGTCCTGCTCGCTCTTCACCACGATGTTTTCGGTCAGATTTTTCACCGCCGCCTGCATTTCCGCATCGGTGGCCACCTTCTCGCCAAGTTTGGTGTTGCGGATCACCCTTTCGAGATTGACTCCGCTTACCAGCGTCTGGCGGACCTTCGTGATTGCCTGCCTGCCATCCCCTGAGATGTTGAGCTGTTTGGACAGCACATCTTCCAACTCGACATAGACGCGCGCGCGGCTTTCGTAACTGTTGGGGATGAACCCAATCGCAAGCCATCCCAGGATGCAGACGAGCCACGCCACGGCAAGCGCCAGCCATCGGCGGTTCCAGACCGTGTGTAATGCGCTGCGAATTTCGTCGAGAACTTCCTGCATGCCCCGGCGGCTTTCCTAAAACGCGCTTTCGGGAATGATGATGACATCACCCGGCTGAAGCAAAACGTTGGCTTCGCTATCCCCGCGCTTCAACAGGTCCGTCAGACGAAGGGAGTATTCCCGCTGCTTGCCCTGTTGCTTGTCGAAACGGATCAGCTTGGCACGATTGCCTGCGGCAAATTCGGACAGGCCACCAACCGAAATCATCGCATCGAGCACGGTCATATTCGCCCGATAGGGCAATGAGGCTGGCTTTTCGGTGGCGCCGACGATGCGGATCTGCTGGCTGAACGTGCCGGCAAATTCGTTCACGATTACCGACACCAGTGGATCTTCGATATACTGGCTGAGCTGGAGACGGATATCCTCTTCCAACATGGAGGGCGTTTTACCGACAGCAGGCATATCCTTTACCAGCGGGATGGTGATGCGGCCATCCGGGCGAACCTGGATTTTGTCTGCGCCCAGTTCGGGGTTGCGCCACACATGGATCGTCAGTTGGTCGAGCGGGCCAATGACATATTCTTCGCCGGGCCCTTCCTGCAGGGCGACAAAGGTCGCTGGGGGAAGTTCGGTTCCACCACCGCTCGCGCAGCCGCCAAGAACGAGCGTGGCGGCGGCACATCCTGCTACAAGTCTGGCAATTCGAGTGAAGCGCATCAATAATTTCCCTGGCATCATCCGTGGGTACGGCAGCCACACGACTGGCCGAACCGTCCCCTGTTTGGAGTAGCTAATGCCCGAAATAGGTGAACAGACTGTTAGCCATGGCCGTCGCATCCGCAGATTTCACGGCAGATTTCCGTAGTGTATTTTGATTAGACCAGCATCTCTATTGCAGGCCCCTGTCCCAAAAAGGCACTTGGTGACGCGCTTGCGCCGTAAGCCCCTGCACAGAAAACCGCTACAAGATCGCCAACTTCTGCGCGGGGCAGATGTGCCTTATCCGCGAGCCGGTCGAGCGGGGTGCACAGGCAGCCGACCACATTGGCTTCTTCCTCGGGCTCGGCCATAAACCGGCTGGCGATCGCCACCGGATAATTACGCCGGACAACTGTGCCGAAGTTTCCGGATGCGGCAAGCTGGTGATGCAATCCGCCGTCAGTGACGAGATAGGTTTCGCCGTAGCTGGTTTTTCTATCGACGATACGAGTGAGGTAAACACCCGCTTCGCCAACAAGATAGCGGCCAAGTTCAACAAAGATCTCAGCATCTGCAAGCGTATCCGGAAGGCTGGCAAATCTCTGTTCCAGCGCCTCCCCGACTGCCCTTATATCGAGCGGCACGTCGCCCGGGAAATAGGGAATGCCAAAACCGCCGCCCATATTGAGTTTGGGCAGCGTGACTTGCGCTTCCTGCGCAAGCCGCTCCCCACAATCCAAAACCTTTGCCTGCATGTCGATCACGGCCTCCGCCGACAGCGCTTGGCTTCCCGTAAAGATATGCAGTCCGCGAAAGTTGCATCCAGCGTCGACTATATTCCTGATCAGGGCCGGAACGTGGTCTGCATCGACACCGAAAGGCTTGGCCCCTCCCCCCATCTTCATTCCCGAACCCTTGAGTTCGAAGTCCGGGTTTACGCGAACCGCCAGTTGCGGGGTCACCCCCAATCGTTCAGCTATCGCAAGGGCACGGGTGGCTTCGGCTTCGCTTTCAAGATTGAGCGTGACGCCTGCGCTGATCGCGGCCTCAAGCTCGACATCGCGCTTTCCGGGGCCGGCGAAGCTCACCTTGGACAGGTCGAAGCCGGTCGCCCGCACCATTTCCAGCTCCCCGCCCGAAGCAATATCCAGTCCGTCTGCGAGGGTAGACATGAACTGAAGAAGCGGAGGGAAGCTATTGGCTTTTATGGCATAGTTTACCTTCAACCGCTGTGGCATTGCGGCATGCAAATCGGCAAAGCGCTGCTCGATACGCGATCGCGAGTAAACGAACAGTGGAGTTCGCCCAGCCTCTTGCGCCCAGTGGCTTGCCAATTTGCCACCGATTGCCAGTTCGCCGTCAATTGCTTCGAAACCGTCGGGAATGGGGCCAAGCGGTTTCATGCGCCGATCTCCGCTGCAATCGCTGTACGATCGATCTTGCCATTCGGATTGAGAGGCAATGTGTCGCGCCAGTGAATGACATGGGGTTGCATGAAATTCGGCAGTTCCTTTTTCAATGCCTTTGGCAACTCGGTTTCATACTCCCCAGCATCGGGCGCCGGTCTGGCCACCAGATGGATTGAGTGGCCGAGCCGCTCGTCCTTCACGCCAAGCGCCACGACCTCCGCCACCAAACCGGTGGCGAGCGCTGCGCTCTCGAGGTCCTGCGGACTGATGCGGTTGCCCGAGCTTTTGATCATCGCATCGCGTCGTCCGACAAAGTATAGATATCCGTCAACATCGCGCCGTACGCGGTCGCCGGACCACACCGCCGTACCGCCATACTGTGAACCCGTCGGCGCGGGCCTGAAACGTTCTGCCGTGCGCTCCGGATCCTGCCAGTAACCGTGCGCCACCAGCGGGCCGCAATGGACGAGCTCCCCCTCTTCCTCTGGCGCGCAGACATCGCCTTTCTCGTCGACCACCAGGATTTCGGCGAAGGGGATCGCCTTGCCCATCGAGGTCGGGTGCGTATCCACCAGCACCGGGTCGAGATAAGTGGATCTGAAGGCTTCGGTCAAACCGTACATCGGAAACAGGCGGGCGGCCGGGAAGAGCCCGCGCAGATCTTGCACCAATTCCCGGGTTAGCGCACCGCCAGTGTTGGTCAACCGGCGGATCCCCGCAATTGCTTCATCCGGCCATTCGACTTCGGTCAGCTGAACCCAGAGAGGCGGCACGGCAGCGAGCGTCGTCACCCCGTGCTTCGCGCAGGCTTTGGCGACATCGCGCGGGAAGAGATAATCTAGCGGGACGACGCAGCCCCCGGCATACCAAGTCGAGAGAAGCTGGTTTTGCCCGTAATCGAAACTCAGCGGCAGGACTGCCAGAACGACATCATCTTCCGCCATGCCGAGATAATGCGCCACGCTGACGGCACCCAGCCACATATTCGCATGACTCAGCATTACCCCCTTGGGCTTGCCGGTCGATCCGCTGGTATAAAGGATTGCCGCCAAATCATCGGGATCGTGGCTCGACGCAGGCAGGGTAGCGGCCTCTGTCTCTGCCAGCGCAAAGACATCGTTCTCATCAACAAGAGCGCATCCCGGCGGAACATCGCCACGTTCCAGAGACGCCAGACGAGCCTGTGTCCCCATCAGCAGCACCGACCCGCTGTCTGCCAGGATGTGCGCCACTTGAGCTCGCTTGAGCAGAGGATTTATCGGAACATGCACCAGACCCGCCCTTGCGGCTGCCAGCGGCAGGATACAGGTCAGCTCGCCCTTTGCTGCCCAGCTCGCCACCCGATCGCCTTTCGAGGCCTGGCTTGCCAGCCATCCGGCCAGCAGCGAGACACGTTCCCTCAACTCCTGGAAGGTAAGCGTGAGGTCGCGCAGCACCAATGCAGGTGCCTGTGCACTCCCGCGCTCGGCCAGTTGATCAAGCGGATAGGGCGTGGGATCAGGCATTAACGCTCCGGTGCGAGGAAATCCGTTGAACATTGCGGTCAGCTATCACGACACGGTTACCAAACTGCAAGGCCTGGATTTGCCTGCCAAGGGGCCTTTCGACAGGCTCGAGTGGTTCGCACTGCTCGAACGTCCCCTGTTCGTGGTGGCACAGCGTGACAAGGAACGGGTCGTCCTGCCACTCCAGCAGGCAGAAAATGGCCTTCGCGCGCTGACCTATTGGTTCAGTTTCATCTGGCGGCCGATAGGCACCGCGCAAGACTTGCTGGAAGCGATTGCCCACGATCTGCGCAGGCGGGAACATACCGTAATTCTTTCGCCAATCCCCGCTGAAGACGGAAGCGCCACTCGCCTTGAGGCTTCTTTTCGCAAAAGTGGGTGGCTGGTCTTCCGCGACCAGTGCGATGAAAACCACGTTCTCAACGTGTCGGGGCGCCAGTTCGCCGAATATTGGGCAGAACGGCCTGGCAAGATGCGCACCACGCTGAAGCGCAAGGCGAAAAAGGTCGCGGTTGAAATCCTCACCCATTTCGACCCGCAGGTGTGGGCCGAATATCAGGCCATCTATGCACAAAGCTGGAAACCGGAAGAGGACCGGTCCGACATACTGGAACATTTTGCCCGGGCGGAAGGGGCAGCCGGCCGTATCCGCCTGGGTATCGCACGCGCCGATGGCAAGCCTGTTGCGGCCCAGTTCTGGACCGTCGAAAACGGTACCGCCTACATACACAAGCTCGCACACATCGAAGCCGCCAAGCCATTGTCCGCCGGGACGACGCTCAGCGCTGCTCTTTTCAAGCATGTCATCGATATCGACCGGGTCGACCTGATCGATTTCGGCACAGGCAACGATCCCTACAAACGCGACTGGATGGAGCTCAACCGTCCGCGCTACCGACTGACATGTCTCGACTGGCGGCAGCCCCAGGCCTGGCCCGCCATCGCCAGGGCACTGGTGCGCCATCTTGCACCGCACAATGGGCCCAGCTAAGGGCATCGCCTCCAGACCAAGGCCGAAAACAGGGAACGCCTAAGGAATGACCGCGGAAACCGCACAAGCCGAAGCCACCGGGCCGAGCCGTAGCGAGATCGACCAGACGCTCCGCGCGATCCTGCGTGACGTTCTCGGTCTCGACCAGACACAGGTAGATGGCTTCGATGGCGAAACCGGTCTGTTCGGCCATCTGCCAGAGCTCGATTCCATGGCAGTCGCCAGCCTACTGACCGAAATGGAAGACCGTCTCGATATTCTGATCGACGACGAAGACGTCGATGGCGAGATGCTGGAGAATTACGGCGGCCTGCTCGCCTTTGCCGAGGCAAAGGTGGTCGAGGGCTAACGTTCGCCATGTATTCCACATGGCCCTGCCCGATGCAGGACGGCCGCACGGGTGAGGAAATGGCCCTAGGGTTCGATGGACGGCGTGAAAGGCGCCTTCTCGTAATCCCGCCGCTCTTCGATGAGGCTAATAAGTTTCGGCATCAACTCTTTGAAATAATGCGCAGGCTGGACGCGCGCGGCATCGATTGTTTTCTGCCCGATCTGCCCGGTTGCAATGAAAGCCTCGCCCCGCTCGACAAGCAATCGCTGGCGCATTGGCGCGCCAGTGTTGCAGCGGCGGCCACACATTTTTCGGCTATCGGCATCTTCGCTGTTCGGTCAGGCTGTTGGCTGGTTCCCGACGAAGGCGCTGGGTGGCTTTATGCCCCGGTCAAACCCCAGCAGCTTCTGCGCAACATGCTCCGCGCACGCATTCTGAGCGCGAAAGAAGCTGGCCGGGAAGAGCACAGCGTAAGTCTGATGGAAACGGCGCGCGCCAATGGCATCGAACTTGCCGGATGGCCGCTTGGTCCTCAGCTTGTCACCGAACTTGAAGGTACGCAATTCACCGCATCGCCGGGATATACGGTTATCGATCAGGCCGATGTCGGCGGCACGCCACTCTGGCTTCGGGCCGAGAACGATTACGATCTTGGGCAAGCCACTGCTGTCGCGGAACTGATCGACACCGGGTTTTCCATGGCATGAGACGGCTCGCCCTCTCCTTCGAATGTCAGGAAGCCCGCTGTGCGGCGACGCTGGACAGCGCTCCGGGCACAACCGGATTGCTGCTGGTCAGTGGTGGCAACGAAATCCGCGCCGGTGCCTTCAATTCCCAGGCCCGCCTTGCCGCGGCAATTGCCCGCACCGGCTTTCCCGTTTTTCGTTTCGATCGGCGCGGAATCGGGGATAGCGAGGGGCAGAACAATGGTTTTCGCAAATCTCGCAAAGACATAGAGGCGGCACTTCTAGCTTTTCGTGCAATCGCCCCGCAGGTTCAGCGGGTGGTCGGCTTCGGCAATTGCGATGCCGCCAGCGCTCTTATGCTTGCCGCTGGTGCCGAATGCGATGCTCTGGTTCTCAGCAATCCCTGGACGATCGATGACGGTGAAGACACCATCCCACCGCCTGCCGCCGTCCGCTCGCGCTATGTCGAAAAGCTCAAGAACCCGCGCGAGCTGCTGCGGCTGGCTTCCGGGCAGGTTGATCTCAAAAAACTCGCGCGCGGCTTGCGTCAGGCGTCGAAAAAGCAGTCGGACGCGTCGTCTCTCGCGCGGGAGATGCGCGAAGGCTTGGCACGTTTTGCCGGCCCCGTCCGCATTCTGCTGGCCGACGCCGATCGCACGGCACAGATCTTTGGCGAAAGATGGGATGCTGAAGATACCCGCATCAGGCACTGTGAGGGCGCCGACCACGCCTATTCGTCCCCGCAAGCCAGCCAATGGCTCCAAGCCCAGCTTCTCGAAGCCTTGCGCCGCTAGCGCGTGAAATAGCTGGTCAGTTCGACATGGGTGGACCAGCGGAACTGGCCGACCGGGCGCAATTTTTCGAGCCGGAAGCCTGCATCCACAAGCACTTTTGCATCGCGTGACCAGCTGACCGGATTGCAGCTGATATAGGCAACCCGACTAGCCTCGCTGGCGGCAATTTGCATGATCTGCTCCCGCGCACCGGCACGTGGAGGATCCAGCAACAGCGCGCCGAACCGTCCCGCCTCATCGCTTTGCAAAGGATTACGGAACAGATCGCGGTGAAGCGTGAGCACGGGGGCCTGCCGCGCATTGGCGGCAGCCTTGCAGGCGAGATGCGCATCCCGCGCGGCCTCCACTGCCAGCACCTTGCGTGGGCCAGCAAGAGCAAAGGCGAATGTGCCAAGGCCGGAAAACAGATCCGCAACAGTTGCCGCCCCGTCGAGAAAGCTTCGCGCATCGTGAGCCAGCGCCCGCTCTCCGTCTTGTGTCGGCTGCAGGAAACTGCCGTGCGGAAACGGCACCGGTATATCACCAAGGGTCACGGTCAACGGTTCCGGTTCCCATGTCGTTTCGGGCCCGTACCCTCGATCGACAGACAGACGCGCCAGACAATTCTCGCGGGCGAAGTCCAGCAATGCCTCCGTGGCAGCCAGTCCATCCGCGTCGATGCCCTTGAGCAGGCAGTCCACGCCCTGATCCGCCAGTGTCAGTTCGATATCCACTGCCTGCCGGCCGCCGTGTTTACCGACAACTTTCTTCAGTGGAGCAGCAAGAGCAAACAGTTCGGGCACGAGGATATGGCATTCCTGCATATCGACGATCTTGTGCGAACCACTTTCGCGAAAGCCAAGCACGGTACCCTGCGCCGTGCGTAGCGCATGCAGCGTGGCGCGGCGGCGCGAATGGGGCGGTGACAGATGGGTTGCCAGCACTTCCACGACCGAAAGCCCCTGAGCTTCGGCGGCGTGTACCACGCGGTCGGTCACGAATTGCCGCAGCGCCTCTTCATCGGCGTGCTGCAACTGGCATCCACCGCAGGACAGGAAATGTCGGCACGGCGGCTGCGCATGATGCGGCCCCGGCGCCAACGTGCCGTCCGCCTTAACGACGTCACCTGGCACACTGCCTGCGACATGCCGGCCTGATGCGGTGACGCCATCGCCGCGCGCAGCGATACGGATTATGGTTTCTGCTTCGCTCACAAAAACCACGCCATGGCCTGTTTCACGGCGCGGGCAAGGTCTCCTGCAGAAAATGCCGGGGATGCCTGGCGCGCAGCTTCGTGATGCAACCACACGCCTTCGCGGCACGCGCCGGCCAGATCACCATGGACGGCGAGGCGCGAGGCAGCGATTCCGGCCAGCACATCGCCCGTTCCCGCGATCGAGAGCCAGCTTGATCCCTGCGGGAAAAATGACGTCATGCCTCCATGCACGAGTATCGTGTCCGGCCCCTTGGCGAGGATAGTCATCCCGGTGACGTCATGCAGTCGGCGCGCTCTAGTGAGCTTGCTTTCCGCCTTGACGCCGAAGGCCTGGCACAGGCTGGATAGCTCCCCTTCGTGAGGAGTGACGCACAACCTGCCCGTATTTGCACCGTCCAGCAAATCGCGATCGAGCAACTGGAGCGCATCCGCATCGAGGAGTGTCGGCTTTCCCTGCGCAATCACTGCCGCAAGCCGCTTGCAGGCAACGCTATCCCGGCCAAGCCCGGGACCGATCAGGAATGCCGAGATACGATCGTCCGAAAGGGCATCGTCCAGATTACCCCGTTCGATCACCAATTCGGCCGGTGCATCGGGATGCGAATGATCGCTCAGCAATTTCACATAGCCTGCCCCCGCCCGCATCGCTGCTTCTGCAGCCAGGAGCGGGGCGCCCGGCATCGCACCCGCCACGATCGCCAGCAACCCGCGGCGGTATTTATGGGCATCGGCGGGCGGAGGGGCGAATGTCGGCGCTGCTGCGACTGTGGCTGAAGCGTCTTCACAGTCCAGGCCGATTGGGACCAGCCTTTTCGTACCCATACGGGCCATGGCCGGCATCAGGAAATGCGCCTGTTTCCATGCCCCCAAGGCCAATGTCAGATCGTACTGTGGCAGCGGCCCGAGAATGGCCCCTGTATCACTGGCGACTGCGCTGGGAACATCGATTGCTATTTTATAACAGTGAGATGAGCTAAGTTGTTCGAGTAATTTGGCAAATTGGCCCTCGACTTCCCGGGTCAGTCCGTAACCGAATAGGCAGTCGACAACCACGGCACTGTGCAAGCTGCCAGCGGTCGTAACCTTTCCGCCGTAACTCTCCCGCGCGATCCGGGCGGTTTCCGTCCCCGGTCCCACTGGGGCGATAAGCTGGACGTCATATCCGGCACGGTGCAGGACATCGGCAATCACGTACCCATCGCCGCCATTGTTTCCCGGGCCGCACAGTACAGTGACCGGACGCCCCGCCGCGATCCGCATGATCCACTGTGCCGCCCCCTGCCCCGCGCGCCGCATCAGGTCCCATTCGCTGATCCCGCCAGCCATCGCCGCGCGCTCGGCTGTGCGCATTTCTTCAACCGTCAGAATGGCTTCAGCCATTGGAGTTTTTCGGCAGCAGAGACACTGGCATTGCGAACCGATCGCCGCCCACGATGAATTCGATGCGGCCAACGTCGAACTCTATGCTGACGGTCAGATCTTCGGCCCCATCGGCAAGATGCCAGCCACGTTCGAGATTACCTTCCAGCCTGCGAAATCCGCCATCGGGTCGCAACAGAATGAACCGATCCGTGCCCTCCACGATTTCGAGCATGCAGATATGTTCGAGGTTCCGGGTGCCATCCAATGCACAATCGATCGGCTCACCGCCCTGATCGGCAATTTCAGGCGTTCGCTCGCCCTCGCAGGCCGCAATAGCGGCGCAGGCGGCAAAGGTCAGACAAAACCGCAGGCTTCGCATGTCATGGCGCTGCCACGTCCGGCGCGCCGAGGCAAGCATCAGCGCGCCTTTACCTGGCTGACATCGCGGATCGCCCCGCGCGCGGCAGAGGTCGTCATTGCGGCGTAGGCTTCGAGCGCGGGCGAAATGCGGCGTTCGCGCGGCTTGGCGGGAAGCCAGCCCCGTTTCTCCATTTCCGCCCGTCGTTCGGCCAGCACCTCGTCCGACACGGCAAGGTTGATCGTTCGCTCGGGGATGGAAATGTCGATCCGGTCGCCCTCTTCCACCAGGCCGATTGCGCCACCTTCCGCTGCTTCGGGCGAAACGTGCCCGATCGACAGGCCGGAGGTGCCACCGGAAAATCTGCCATCGGTCAGCAGCGCACAGGCCGCGCCCAGCCCCTTCGATTTGAGGTAGCTGGTCGGATAAAGCATTTCCTGCATGCCCGGCCCGCCGCGCGGCCCTTCGTACCGGATAACGACCACATCGCCTTCGACCACCTGCCCCGTCAGGATCGCGGTGACCGCGTCATCCTGGCTTTCATAAACCTTGGCGGTCCCGCTGAAATTCAGGATGCTTTCGTCCACGCCAGCGGTCTTCACAATACAGCCGTCGCGCGCGATATTGCCATAGAGCACGGCGAGCCCGCCATCCTTGCTGAAAGCGTGTTCGGCACTGCGGATCACGCCATTTTCGCGGTCGAGATCGAGGTCTGCCCAGCGGCGCGACTGGCTGAAGGCAGTCTGTGTCGGGACACCGCCCGGAGCGGCGGCGAAGAATTCGCGCACTTTGTTATTCTGTGTGCGGCCGATGTCCCAGTCATCCAGCGCATCGCCCATGGTCGGGCTGTGCACGGTTGGCAGGGCCGTGTGCAGCAGGCCCGCCTTTTCCAGTTCGCCCAGGATGGACATGATGCCACCCGCCCGGTGCACATCTTCCATATGAACATCGCTTTTCGCCGGGGCGACCTTGGACAGGCACGGCACCTTGCGGCTCAGCCGGTCGATATCCTTCATGGTAAACTCTACCCCTGCCTCGTGCGCGGCGGCAAGCAGGTGGAGCACGGTGTTGGTCGATCCACCCATGGCGATATCAAGGCTCATCGCATTCTCGAACGCTTCGAAGGTGGCGATGGAGCGCGGCAGGACGCTGTCGTCGTCTTCCTCGTAATAGCGCTTGGCCAGCGTAACCACGAGCCGCCCGGCCCGTTCGAACAGGCCCTTGCGGTCGGCATGGGTGGCCAGCGTCGAACCGTTTCCAGGCAGCGAAAGCCCCAGCGCTTCGGTCAGACAGTTCATCGAATTGGCCGTGAACATGCCGCTGCAGCTGCCGCAGGTCGGGCAGGCGTTCTGCTCGATCGCGGTCACTTCCTCGTCGGTATAGGATTCATCGGCCGCGGCAACCATCGCATCGACGAGATCGAGCGCGACTTCCTTGCCCTTCACCACAACCTTGCCTGCTTCCATCGGCCCGCCACTGACGAAGACCACCGGAATATTCAGCCGCATTGCCGCCATCAGCATGCCCGGTGTAATCTTGTCGCAGTTCGAAATGCACACCATCGCATCGGCGCAGTGCGCATTGACCATATATTCCACGCTGTCGGCGATGAGATCCCGGCTCGGCAGCGAATAAAGCATGCCATCGTGGCCCATGGCGATGCCGTCATCCACCGCGATCGTATTGAATTCCTTGGCCACGCCGCCGGCAGCCTCGATCTCGCGCGCGACCAACTGGCCCAGATCCTTCAGGTGGACATGGCCCGGCACGAATTGGGTAAAGCTGTTGACCACGGCAATGATCGGTTTGCCGAAATCGCCATCCTTCATGCCCGTCGCGCGCCACAATCCGCGCGCGCCGGCCATGTTGCGGCCGTGGGTGGTGGTACGGGAACGATAGGCGGGCATGGCAGGTCTCTCTTGGCTTGAGGGCAAGCCTAGCAGACAGATTGGCCCACGCTAACGGAAGAATGCTCGCAGTAGGGTCAAGCTCGGCTTTAGACCTCCAGCGCCACGCGACCCATCACATCCGCCAGCATCATCGCCCAGCGCGCCTGCCCGGCAGGTGTATCGATCTGGTCCTGCCGGATCTCCACCGTGCAATAAGGAATGCCTTGTGCTTCGGCATGGCGGTCCATCGTGGCGTTGAGCTGTTTGCCGGAATAAGGCTGGTTGTCGCCCACGCTCAGCCCCTGCTCGCCGAACAGGCGGATGGCGTGCTGCGCTGCCCTGTCATCCTGATTGTACAGCAACCCGACCTCCCAGGGACGTTCTTCGTCACTGGTGGCCAGACTGGGCGTGAAGCTATGCACCGCAACCAGCATCCGTGGCCGGACACGCTCGATCAGCGCGGCCAGCGCTGCGTGATAGGGCCGGTGATAACGGGCCAGCCGCATTTCAACATCGGCACCGATATTGCCCGGGATCAGATGCCCGTCGCTAGTGGTGGGGACGGCTGCGACATCGTCTTCCTTGCGATGGAAATCGCAGATCAGGCGGCTGACAGTGGCAATGTGCGCCGGTAAATCGTGACGGCGTGCAAGCCGGTCGGCCACACCTTCGACGCCGATATCGATCGCGATATGGTCGTTCATCAGCGCCGGATCGATACCCAGTTCGATACCGGCGGGCACATGATTGGACGCATGATCGGCAACCACCAGCAATCCGCCCGGCCGAACATCATCAACATTTACCTGGCGATAGGGCCGACCATCGATCATCTCAGCTTTCCTCGCATCTGCCACCAGCCAGGATGATCCGCGGCAATGCTGTCCGCCGCTTCGTCCCGCGCTGTTTCATTGTCGAACAGCGCAAAACACGTCGCGCCTGAACCCGACATACGGGCAAGAAACGGCGAAGTTCCGCGCAATACGGCCAGCACACCCGCGATTTGCGGACAGAGCGAAATGGCCGGAATTTCGAGATCGTTGCGCCCGTCCAACGTCATCGTTCGGGCGGTTCCGTCCGGCAAGGCACCGCGATCCCTGCCATCCCAATGCGCAAACACCGGTCCGGTCGAAAGCGGAACACGCGGATTGACCAGCAAAACAGGCGTCCCGGCAAGGCTGTCGTCAACGGGTTCGAGTTCGGTGCCCGTCCCGCGCCCGATACAGGTACGGCTTTCGACACAGGCCGGGACGTCGGCGCCCAGAGCGGTGGCGCGGTCATGCCAGTCTTCGGGCAGGCCGTAACGCTGTTTCACGATGCGAAAGACTGCGCCCGCATCGGCCGATCCGCCGCCCAGCCCCGCTGCAACGGGCAGGTTTTTCTCCAGCGTGATGGCCAGGGCGTCGGCGCGCGGCAGCTTGACCAGCGCCCGGGCCACGAGATTGTCGAACGGATTGTCCAGCCCGCCAGCAAATTCGCCGACCACATTCACCCTGTCCTGCGCAGCGCTCGCCACTGTCAGCCCATCGCCCGCATCGACGAAGGCAAACAGCGTCTCAAGCTCGTGATAGCCATCCTCCCGCCGCTTGCGGACATGCAGCGCGAGATTGATCTTGGCGTAGGCGGTTTCGCGCATCATTCCTCCCCCTCCCCGGTTCAGGGAGGAACTGCGATCACATATTCGGGTAGTTCGGCCCGCCGCCGCCTTCGGGCGTGACCCAGGTGATGTTCTGGTTCGGGTCCTTGATATCGCAGGTCTTGCAGTGGATGCAGTTCTGCGAATTGATCTGGAACTTGGGTTCCGCTCCCTCTTCCAGAATCCATTCATAGACACCCGCCGGGCAATACCTGCTCGACGGACCGGCAAAGACTTCCAGCTCGCTTTCGCGCTGCAGCTCCATATCCGCGACCTTGAGGTGGCACGGCTGATCTTCGGCGTGGTTGGTATAGCTGAAGCTGACGCTGGTCAGACGATCGAAGCTGAGGACGCCGTCGGGTTTGGGATAGGCGATCGGCTTGAAGTTGTCGGCCCTCTCCAGCATCTCGTGGTCGCGATGGTGCTTCATCGTGATCGGCAGGCCGATCTTGAGCGTGCGCATCCACATATCGATGCCCGCGATGACCGTACCCAGATCCTCGCCCCACTTGGCGACGGCGGGCTGCGCGTTCTTCACCTTCTTGAGCTCATCCGCAATCCAGCTGTCACGCACGGCGGCATCGTAATCCATCAGCTCGGTATGTTCGTTACCGGCGGCGATTGCAGTTGCCACGCTGTCGGCTGCCAGCATCCCGCTCTTCATGGCAGTATGGCTGCCCTTGATCCGGGGAACGTTGACGAAGCCGGCGGAACAGCCGATCAGCGCGCCGCCGGGGAAGGCGAGCTTGGGCACGGATTGCCAGCCACCTTCGTTGATGACGCGGCCGCCATAGGACACGCGCTTGCCGCCTTCCAGAATCGCGGCGATTTCCGGGTGGTGTTTCCACCGCTGGAATTCCTGATAGGGTGAAACATAGGGATTGGCGTAATCGAGCGCGGTCACGAAGCCGAGCGCGACCTGACCGTTCGCCTGGTGATAGAGGAAGCCGCCGCCCCAGGTGCCGGTTTCGCTGAGCGGCCAGCCCTGCGTATGGATCACGCGGCCCTGTTCGTGCTTGGCCGGATCGATATCCCACAATTCCTTCACGCCCAGGCCATAAACCTGCGGTTCGCAATCGGCCTCGAGGTCGAATTTCGCCTTCATCTGCTTGGTCAGATTGCCGCGCGCGCCTTCTGCGAAGAGCGTGTATTTCGCGTGGATTTCCATGCCCGGCTGATAATCGGGTTTGTGGCTGCCATCTTCGGCAACGCCCATGTCCTGGGTGATGACGCCGGCGACAGCCCCCTGATTGTCGAACAGCACTTCGGCGGCGGGGAAGCCGGGGAAGACCATCACCCCCAGTCCTTCGGCCTGTTCCGCCAGCCAGCGGCACATATTGCCAAGCGATCCGGTGTAATTGCCGTCATTGCTCATGAACGGCGGCAGGAGAAACTCGGGCATTTCCGACTTGCCGCTTTCGGTCAGCACCCAGTGGTGGTTTTCCGTCACCGGGGTTTCCGCCATCGGGCAGCCCTGATCGCGCCATTCAGGCAGCAGTTCGTCGAGCGCACGCGGATCGACCACCGCGCCCGACAGGATGTGCGCGCCGATTTCGCTGCCCTTTTCGAGTACCACGACCTCGAGTTCCGCGTTTACCTGCTTCAGGCGGATCGCCGCGGCCAGCCCCGCAGGACCTCCGCCGATGATCACGACATCGCAGGGCATGGATTCGCGTTCGCTCATGTCTCTCTCTTTTCGTCGCTTTACTGTTGCGAATGCCTTGATTGGTGGCGCTTTAGAGGTCAAGACCCACGCCGAAGTAATGATGCAAGCCGATCCCCCGAATTCGCGCGAGTTCACGGCGCTCGAAAGCCTGGAAGGCGCGCTCGACTGGTGGCGCGAAGCCGGTGTCGACGCCGACTATCTCGACGAAGCCAGCGGCTGGCTGGCAGAACCCGAGCCCGACGATGCCGTAACGGCTCCGCCGCCTCCCGCCCCGCCGCCGATAGAGCGCAAGACCCCGCTCCAGCGCGCGCTCGAACAGGGGGAAACCGCCGCCGCCCGGATCGATCGGGCCGCTCTGCCCGATACGCTGGAAAAATTTCGCGAATGGTGGATGACGGAAGCCTCGCTGTCCAGCGGTGCGCTCGATCGGCGGGTGCCGCCGCGCGGTGTCGCCGGGGCCAGGCTGATGTTGCTGCTGCCGCAGCCGTTCGAAGATGATGCTGAAGGCCTGCTGACGGGCGGTGCGGCAAAATTCGTCGATGCGATGCTTGGCGCAATGGGCATTGCCGCCCACGAAGCCTATATCGCCAGCGCGCTGCCCGCCCCCATGGCCATGCCCGATTGGGGCCAGCTGGCCGCCGGTGGCCTGGGGGAAATCGCCAAGGCCCATATTGGACTGGCAGCGCCGCAGCGGGTGATCCTGTTCGGCCGTGCGCAGCTCGCCTTGTTCGGCAAGACACCCGAAGATGCGCGCGCGCCGCTGTCGCTGGACTGCGCCGGCAAGTCCTTCCCCCTTCTCGCTGCGCCCGATCTGCGCAATCTCGCCCGCTCGGCTGCGCGCCGGGAATCTTTCTGGAATCGATGGCTGGACTGGACCCGATGACCCTTCGTTTTTTCGCTGCAACGGCTTTGGCTGCAACCTCGCTCGGCGCTGCCCCCGCCGCTGCACAAAACAGCGTGGACTATTTCACCCGTTCACACGCCGCCGCCCTGCCCCAGCTCCTTTCGCAGGACGACCGTGCCTATTACGGTTCGTTGTTCGAAGCGATCGACAGCCAGAACTGGGACCGGGTGGAAATCATGCTGGCCAGCCGCGAAGACGGCCCGCTGCATGGTGCCGCGCTCGCAACCTATTATCTCCATCCGCAAAGCCCGCGGATCGAGCTGCCACGAATTGAAAGCTGGCTGTCGCGCTATTCCGCGCTGCCGCAGGCCGAAGCGATCGTCCGCCTCGGCCAGACCCGCGGGCTCCAGAACGCACCCTATCTGCGCCCGGCGCGCAGTCTGGTTCGCCAGCCGGGATCGACCAAGCGCATCCGCCCAAGCGCCATCAGCGATGGCACCATGCCCGAAAGCGTGAAATCGGCCATTCTCGAACGCATCACCAATGACGATCCCGATGGCGCGCGCCTGCTGCTCGACGGTGTGGATGCCACCCTGTCGCGCGAAGCACGGGCCGAATGGCGGTATCGCGTGGCATTCAGCTATTACATCGAAAACCGCGATCCGCAGGCCTGGGCGCTGGCCGATACCGCCCGCGATGGCGGCAGCGGCCCCTGGGTCGCGGAAGGCGACTGGGTGGCGGGCCTCGCCGCCTGGCGGCTGGGCGATTGCGACAAGGCCGCAGATGCATTCCGGCGCAGCGCGGCAGGCGCATCCAACCCCGAACTGACGGCAGCGGGACATTATTGGGCCGCCCGCTCCTTCGTGCGCTGCCGCTTCCCCGAAAAGGCAGCGGAACAGCTGCGCGGCGCGGCGCGCTTTCCAGAAACGCTTTACGGCATGCTGGCCCACGAACAGATGGGCCGCGATCTCCCGCGCACCCATGCCCTGCCCGATCTGACGGAGGCCGACTGGCGCCGTCTCAGCAAGCAGCAGGCCGTGCAGCAGGCCGTGATGCTAGCAGAAGTCGGGCGGCGCGAATCCGCCGCCGAAGATCTGATCTGGCTGGTCCGCACGGGCGACGCGGACGATTACGCCCCCTTGTCCCGGCTGGCGCGCGCGCTGGGCCTGACCGGCGCGCAGACTTTCATGGCCTATAATGCCCCGCGCGGGGAAGGCGCGCACCCCAGCCTGCGCTATCCCGTCACCTTCCGCGCCCCGGTTGGCGGATGGCGGGTGGACCCTGCGCTGGCCTTCGCCCATGCGTTGCAGGAATCGAACTTCCGCGAAAGCGTGGTCAGCCCCGCCGGGGCCATTGGGCTGATGCAGATCATGCCCATCACCCAGCGCGAATATGCCGCCTCCATCAACATGAGTTCCGGTGCCGATCTCAAGGACCCGGCCGTCAATCTGGCCTTCGGTCAGCGCACGCTCGAATCGCTCAATTCCTCGAACTATACGCAGGGCAAGCTGCCCAAGGTGATGGCCGCCTATAATGCCGGGCCCAGTCCCGTGTCGCGCTGGGAAACCGAAATCCGCGATCAGGGCGATCCGCTACTATACATGGAAAGCATCCCCTATTGGGAAACGCGCGGCTATGTCTCCATCGTGATGCGCAATTACTGGATGTATCTGCGCCAGGCCGATGCCCCGGCCCCCAGCCGCATCGACCTGGCTGAAAACGACTGGCCGATGTTCCCCCGCGCCAGATAGGAACCGTGCCCATGGCGATCGATGAAAGCCTTCCCTTCAAGCCCGTCCGCATTGCCGTGCTGACGGTGTCCGACACGCGCACGCTGGCAGATGACAGTTCAGGCAATATCCTGGTCCAGCGCCTGACCGATGCCGGGCACGATCTTGCGGCCCGCGAAATCTGCCGGGACGATGTGGAGCGACTTGCCGCCCAGTTGCAGCGCTGGATCGATGACGAAGGCGTCGACTGCATCGTCACCACCGGCGGTACCGGGCTGACCGGCCGCGATGTGACGCCCGAAGCGCTCGACCGGGTCAAGACCAGAGACATTCCCGGCTTCGGCGAATTGTTCCGCTGGATCAGCTACGAAACCATCGGCACCAGCACCATCCAGAGCCGCGCCTGCGCGGTCTTGGCAGGGGGGACCTATATTTTCGCACTGCCGGGTTCGAACGGCGCGGTGAAGGACGGCTGGGACCGCATCCTCGCCCCCCAGCTCGACAGCCGCCACCGCCCCTGCAACTTCGTCGACCTGATGCCACGCCTCAAAGAACGGTGATCCCCGCTGCAGGATGGGCCAACGCCCGCAAGAATTCATTTTCCTACACACCCTTAGCTGCATAACAGAACTGATTCGCTTTTCATCCTCAACCGGAGATGCGGATCATGCCCGACACCACCGAAGCTTTCGCCCATGCCCCTGCGCGTGGCTGGACACCTGAACTCAAGGCCCGTTTTCTCGATCGGCTGGCCGCGCATGGCAATGCCCGCGCCGCCTGCCGCGCGGTCAATCTGTCCGCCGAAGCCGCCTATCGCCTGCGCCGCCGCGATGCCTTTTTCGCGCGTGGCTGGGCGGCGGCGCTGGTGCTGGCGAGGGAAAACGGGGTGCAGGCCCTGGCGGAACGCGCCATCGAAGGGGTGGAGGAACAGATATATTATCGCGGCGAGCTGGTCGGCACGCGCCGCCGTTACGATGGGCGGCTGCTGCTGGCGCATCTGGCCCGGCTGGATGCGCTGGCCGATGAAAATGCGGCGGGCGATGATGCCAGCCGCTTCGACGAATTGCTGGCCAGCGTGGCCGCGGGCAGCGAAAACCTGCCACCCGAACGCGACGCAGCAATCGTCAAGGCCAGCGAAGAAGCCCGCAAACGCCATCGCCGAACCGAACTGCACAACTTCTATTACGGCGATGAGGAGCTGGAACCGGAGGACCAGTATCTCTCGCCCCAACCCGAAGAAACCAGCAATTTCCTGAGCGAGCTGGAGGAAGAATGCGATGAAATCGCGGAAGAAGCGGGCAAGGCCGCAGCGCGGGAATGGAGCCGCCAGCGGATCGAGGCATTCGACAGGGTCGATGCGCTGTGCGGCTGGCCCGGATCGCCACCCGTTGCCGGACTGCCGGACCCCGCCCGCAAAGCAGATGTCGTCCCGGCGGATCTGGCCAGGGTCATCGCCGTAGCCTGCCCGCCGGACCAGGAACCGCCCGTTTCCAGGCCCGGTTTTTCGCGTCCCAGCACACTGTCAACTGTGTCAACCTGCGCCATCTCGCGAATGCTTGCCCCCGCGGCGTCGCAGCCGGTGATACCGGCGCCGCGATCCCCCTTTCAGGCACCCAGGAAACACACTGGCGGGCGGTAGTGGATTATGGCGCGAACAGACTGGCGCGCGCCATTTGCTCCATATATGTTCCACTTAATGGAACGTCGTTTCGCCCCTGCGATTCCCGGCCGCGGCGCACAGGGTGCCGAAGTGCCGACCCGCTTCGGTCTCCCCACGCGGGAGGTCGACGGCGACTGGCGCGACCATATGGAACGGCTGGACGGGCCGCCGGTCAAGCTGCGCACGCAGGTGACGGAAGAACTGCCCAAGACGATCCTGAGCTTCAACCAGTCGCCCGATATCCCCTTCGACAGGTCCATCAATGCCTATCGCGGGTGCGAACATGGCTGTGTGTACTGTTTCGCCCGGCCGACCCATGCCTATCACGATCTTTCGCCCGGGCTGGATTTCGAAACCAGACTGTTCGCCAAACCCAATGCGGCCGATCTGCTGGCGCGGACATTGGTGAACCGGGGCTATCAGCCCCGGCCGATCGCCATGGGCACCAATACCGATCCCTACCAACCGATCGAACGCGATTATCGCATCACGCGCAGCATTCTGGAAGTGTGTCTGGATGCGCGCCACCCGGTCACCATCACCACCAAATCGGATCGCGTGCTGGACGATCTGGACCTGCTGGCCGAACTGGCGCGCCAGCGGCTGGTGGCGGTGGCGATTTCGGTGACCAGCCTCGATCCGAGACTGTCGGGCAAGCTGGAACCGCGCGCGGCGGCCCCGGCCAAACGGCTCGCGGCGCTCGGCAGGCTGGCTGCTGCGGGCATCCCGGCGCATTGTTCGATCGCGCCGGTCATCCCGGCCATTACCGATGAATTCATGGAAGACATCGTCCGGCAAGTCGGTGAACTCGGCATCGGCAGCGTCGGCTGGATTCCCCTGCGTCTCCCACACGAAGTCGCGCCGCTGTTCCGCGAATGGCTTTCGGTCCATTTCCCCGAACGGGGCGACAAGGTGATGAACATCGTCCGCTCAATCCGTGGCGGCAAGGATAACGATCCCGATTTCTTCACCCGCATGAAACCAAGCGGCGTCTGGGCGGATCTGTTCAGGGCAAGGTTCCGCGTGGCCTGCAAACGCGCCGGTGTGGGCAAGGCCAGGTTCGAACTCGATTGCACCCGGTTCAGGCCGCCGGAGACGGGCGGCCAGATGTGGTTGCTGTGACGGCCCGCCTTACCGCCAGCCATCATATTCGGCGCGGCGCGATCCAGTGCGTGCTGCGGTTACTTACAGGTCGGGGTAAATATAGGCGGTCGGCACACCAATGCTTCTGTCACGTCCCCCGCCGTAAATCTTGTAGCATTCCTGATAACAGAAACCGTACGAATTCCCGACTGCCCGACACGACGCGAGACACGCGCGATATGCTCCAGTTTCCCTATCGGCTGACGCGGGCGCACCCAGTGCCAGAGACAGGGCAGCAAGACCGAACGCATGGGATTTGAACCTCATCTTGCATTCTCTCCTTCCTCGTGCCGGTCGTGTTTTTTATAAAAACATCATTAGTGAATTCCGGCACCAGGAAAGGTAACACAATATTTCAAATATCAAATACCTTTGGACAGAATGTTTTTAAGCCCGCAACGCCTGCCATGAAATGCTCCCAGCTTCGGGGAGGTTAGAACCCCTCGCCCACCTCTCCGGGGGCGAACCGCACCAATCGGCTGTCCGCCAGCGCGGCGGTGCGGTTGATCACCGCTCTTTGATAATCTGCATCCTTGATCATTTCGAAGAAAGCGCCGGAATTGGGATATTCCGCAATGAAACCGTCATGCCATTGCATCGCTTCCGGGCCTGTCACCACCGTCTGATATGCGCCGCGCCAGACGATTTTGCCACCCACGCGGCGGAAGATGGGGCCGCTGGTCTTGCCATATTCTTCATAGGCGCGGCGGCCGGTCCACCCCTTGCCGGCATTTTCGTGCCCTGCGGGATAGTCTGCTTCGTCGCGATATCGCAGCAGGTTGAGCATGTGGATCGGCTCGTCACGCGGCAGATCCTTGAACGCATCGAAATTGGCGCGGCTGGGATCGATATAGCTGTCGCTCATGCTGTCTCCTGCTGGAATCAATGCTCGTGCGAAGGCGCATTCCCCGGGTGAGTGGACCAGACCATGTGTTTGCCGTCATGCTTGATCAGCACGACCTGATAGGCATCTGCCCGGCCCGGCGTTTCCATGCCGGGCGATCCCGCCGGCATCCCCGGTACGCTGAGGCCGATTGCATCGGGCCGCTCTTTCAGCAGCCGCCGGATATCCGCAGCCGGAACATGCCCTTCGATCGCATAACCATCGATCATGGCGGTGTGGCAGGACCGCAGGGCATCGGGCACACCGGCAGCCCGCGCCACCGGTGTCAGATCATCCACCTCGCTCGTTCTGGCAGTGAAGCCCGCGCTTTCCATCCGCTCGATCCACTCGCTGCAACATCCGCACCACGGCGTCTTGGTTACATCGAGCACACTTGCCGCTGCCGCCTGCGTACAGGCCAGCAGGGCCAGCGGGGCCGAAAGCATCGCCCATCTACGCCGCTTCGTGGTCATGATTTCTCCTCTCCTGGTGAAACCGCCCGTCAGGCCAGCGTGTAATCGCTGAACTGCGCGCGCAGATCCTTCTTGCTGATCTTGCCGGTGGCCGTGTGCGGGATGGCGTCGACGAATTCCACCGCGTCGGGCAGCCACCATTTGGCAACCTTGTCGGCCAGAAAATCCGTAATTTCATCGGCGCTGCAATCCGCGCCTGCCTTCTTGACCACGAACAGCACCGGGCGCTCGTCCCACTTGGGATGGGGCATACCGATAGCCGCTGCCTCGGCCACGGCGGGATGGCCCACGGCGGCATTTTCCAGCTCGACCGAACTGATCCATTCACCGCCCGATTTGATCACATCCTTGGTTCGGTCGGTGATCTGCATGGTCCCGTCCGGGTGCAGGATCGCGACATCGCCGGTATCGAACCAGCCATCTGCATCGATCGCATCCCGATCCGCCTTGAAGTACCGTTTGACGATCCACGGCCCGCGGATCTGCAACGCACCGCTGGTTTCCCCATCGCGGGGCAGCGCCTTCGTCGGGTCGTCCAGATCGACCGTGCGCAGTTCGACACCGAAAATCGGGCGTCCCTGCTTCATCGTCTTTTCCACCTTCTCGTCGAAGGTCAGTTCGTCCCAATCCGCAGTTGGCCCGCCCACAGTGCCCACGGGCGATGTTTCGGTCATTCCCCAGGCATGCTGGACCCGGGTGCCGTTCTTCATCAGCCGCTCAATCATGAAGCGTGGGGCAGCAGACCCGCCAATGGTGGCCGTTTTCAGCTTTGGCAGATCCTTGCCTTCGGCATCGCAATACTGGAACGTCGCCAGCCACACCGTCGGCACGCCCGCGCTGTCGGTCACGCCTTCACGCTCCATCAGATCGCACAGCACCGCCGCTTCGTTCACGGCGGAAAAGACGAATTTAATGCCCGCCATGGCACCGGCATAGGGCAGGCCCCAACTGGCAGCATGGAACATCGGCACGACCGGCAGCATCACTGAAGCAGCGCTGAAATTGAACGCGCTGGTCTGGAGGCCGGCCATAGCGTGCAGCACGGTGGAACGATGTTCGTACTGCACCCCTTTAGGATGCCCCGTCGTGCCGCTGGTATAACAGATCATGCAGGGATCGCGCTCGTCGCCATCGACCCATTCGAAATCGCCGTCCTGCGCGCCGATCCAGTCTTCGAAGCTGGTCGTATGTTCGGCTGAATCGAAGCAGATGTAATGTTCGACGGTCGGCCATTTGTCGCGCATGGCATCGACGATGGGCTGGAAGGCCGCATCGTAGATCATGACTTTGTCTTCCGCGTGATTGACGATGTATTCGAGCTGATCTTCGAAAAGGCGCGGATTGCAGGTGTGCAGCACCCCGCCCATGCCCGCGACGCCGAACCAGCTGACCAGATGGCGCGCATGGTTCATCGCCAGGCTGGCAACCCGGTCCCCCTTCTTCAGGCCGAGCGCCTGGAGAGCCTGAGCCATCTTGCGGGCATCGCGATGGATACCGGCCCAATCGGTGCGGGTTTCGGTTCCATCCGCCCAATGGGTAACAATCTCGCGACCGGGTGCTTCACGGGCAGCATGGTCGATCACATGCGAAATTCGCATGGACCAGTCCTGCATTGCGCCAAACGACATAACCTCTCCTCTCAGCCTTCAAGCTAACTCTCAGGCGACGAGGCGCAGGTTTGCCTTCCCCCGTCGCGCGGTTAGCTGCACCTTGGCAAGGCCCGGCACACTTGCCAAGCGTTCAGCAAGCTCGCCGTCGATAGAAAATCCTCGCCCCAACCGCATAATGGGTGGGATCGGATCGCCGGTCAGCATTGTGGCAAGCACTTCATCGCCCCCTGCCCCGTCTTCGCCGAGTTCCAGCGCAAGCTGGCTCAGCGCATCCACGCTCTCGACTTCGAGGGTCAACAGCATCGCCATGCTACCCTTGACCGCATCCAGCGGCACCGCACCGCGCACGGTTATCCGCGGCGGTTCATCGGGGCTCGGGCTATCCAATTCCACATCGAGTTTGACGCAGGTCTGCTTGTCCGCCCACTCCAGAAACCTGTCGACCAGACCTTCTTCGAAACAGGCAGCGCTGAACTGGCCGGAACTGTCCGAGAAATCGGCACGGATAAAAGGTTTGCCGCGCTTGGTCGTGCCTTTGCTGGCACCTTCAACCTGAACCGCCATGACCGCGCCCATCCGGCCGCCGCCCGGCACCCCGCCAGTCATCAGCGATGCGTGTGATCGGGCTCCCTGCGCGCTGGCTACTTCGCGATAGGCTGCCGTCGCGTGTTCCTTGAAGGAAAAGCCCATGTTCTCCTTCTCGCGGCTGCGCGCTTCGGTCAGGGACCAATCCTCCGCATCCTTGAGCCGCAAGGTATCGTCGACCACCGCATCCTCCCCGCCGAACAGGCCCGCTTGTCCGCTGGACCGCTCGCGTTCGGCCGCGTCGGCCACGGCAAGCAGCATATCGACATTGGCGATCAGCTTGGCGCGGTTGGGCTCGAATTCGTCCAGCGCGCCCGCGCTGATCAGCGCTTCGAGCTGGCGGGAATTCATGGAACCCTTCGGCAGCCGTTCGAACAGGTCCTTCAGGCTCTCGAACCGCCCAGCGACCTCACGCTGGTGGACGATCGATTCCATCGCACGTTCGCCGACATTGCGAATACCGGCAAGCGCATAGCGCACGGCATATCCCTCGTCCGTCTGCTCGACAGTGTATTCGGCCTCGGAATAATTCAACGAGGGAGGCAGAACCTTGATCCCGCCACGCCGCGCATCGTCGACGAAGATCGCCAGTTTTTCCGATTGATGCATGTCGAAACACATCGACGCGGCGTAGAATTCTTCCGGATAATGCGCCTTGAGCCAGGCAGTCTGATACGCCAGTAAGGCATATGCTGCGGCGTGCGATTTGTTGAAGCCGTAGCCGGCGAACTTGTCGATCAAGTCGAACAGCGCGTTAGCTTCGTTCTTGTCGATACCCGACACTTCCCTGCAGCCGTCGACGAAGCGTTCACGCTGCGCGTCCATTTCCGCCTGCACCTTCTTACCCATTGCACGGCGCAACAGGTCAGCATCGCCAAGCGAATATCCAGCCAGGATCTGCGCGGCCTGCATAACCTGTTCCTGATAGACGAAGATGCCGTAGGTTTCGGCGAGAATCCCTTCCAGCTTCGCATGCGGATATTCGATCGGCACTTCGCCCGCCTTGCGCTTGCCAAACAGGGGGATGTTATCCATCGGGCCCGGGCGATAGAGCGAAACGAGTGCGATGATATCGCCAAAATTGGTGGGTTTCACGGCCGTCAGCGTCCGGCGCATGCCTTCCGATTCCAGCTGGAACACACCGACCGTATTGCCGCTCTTCATAAGCTCGTAGACCTTCGGATCGTCGAGCGGCAGCAGGGAAAGGTCTATATCGATGTCACGCCGCTTGAGCAGATCGGTCGCCTTCTTGAGCACCGACAGCGTCTTCAGACCGAGAAAGTCGAATTTGACGAGGCCGGAGCTTTCGACATTTTTCATGTCGTACTGCGTCACCGGCATGTCTGAACGCGGATCGCGATAAAGCGGCACGAGCTTAGCCAGCGGCCTGTCGCCGATCACCACACCAGCGGCATGGGTGGAGCTGTTACGAGGAAAGCCTTCGAGCTGCATCGCGAGATCGACGAGGCGCTTCACCTCGTTGTCATTGTCGTATTCGCGCTTGAAATCTGCCGCTCCATTAAGCGCGCGCGGTAGCGTCCACGGATCGGTCGGATGATTGGGCACCATCTTGCACAACCGGTCGACATGACCGTAGCTCATCTGCAGGATACGGCCGGTATCGCGCAGCACGGCCCGTGCTTTCAGCTTACCAAAGGTGATGATCTGCGCCACGTGATCATGGCCGTATTTCTGCTGGACATACCGGATCACCTCGCCCCGCCGGGTTTCGCAGAAGTCGATATCGAAGTCGGGCATCGAAACACGTTCCGGATTGAGGAAGCGTTCGAAAAGCAGTCCCAGCTTGATCGGGTCGAGATCGGTGATGGTAAGCGCCCAGGCAACCAGACTGCCAGCGCCGGACCCACGCCCAGGACCGACCGGAATGTCGTGATCCTTGGCCCACTTGATGAAGTCAGCAACAATGAGGAAGTAGCCGGGGAAACCCATCTGATTGATAATGTCGACTTCGAACTGCAGCCTGTCGAAATAGACCTTGCGCTCATCCTCGCTCATCTCGCCATATGGTTCGAGCCGCGCCTCCAGGCCCTTGCGCGCATCCTCTTCCAACATCCGCGCCTCGCCTTCGAGGTCCCCAGCGAGGCTGGGTAGGATGGGCTTGCGATAAGGTGGAGCATAAGCGCAGCGCTGCGCCACTACGAGCGTGTTCTGAACGGCCTCGGGCAGATCGTCGAACGCCTCGTCCATCATGTGATAGGTTTTCACATAGCTTTCCGGGTTGGACTTCGCGCGCTCATCCGCATCGATATGCGTGGATCCGGCGATACACAACATGGCGTCATGCGCCTTGTGCATGTGCGGTTCTGCGAAATTGGCCGGATTCGTCGCAATCAAAGGCAAGTCGCGAGCGTACGCAATATCGACCAGAGCCTGTTCCGCCCGTTCTTCGACAGCATTCCCCCGACGGGCCAATTCGATGTACAAACGATCGGGAAACAGTTTCTGCAATCGGTCCAGCAAAATATCGGCATGGGTCTGCTGGCCTTCAGCCAGAAGCTTCGTCAGTGCCCCTTCACTCGCGCCGGTAAAAGCGATCAGCCCACCGGTGTAACCGTCGAAATCTTCCATGCGCACATGCGGTTCGAATTCGAGCGGTCGATCGAGATGCGCACGGCTGACCAAGTGGCAGAGATTATCATACCCCTCTTCATCCTGCGCGTAGAGAGGCAGATAATCGACCTGCTTGCCATCTGTGTCCCGCGCAACACCCAGCAGTGTGCCGATGATTGGCTGGACGCCTTCAGCCTTGCAGGCGTTGGCGAACATTACTGCGCCATACAAACCGTTGCGATCGGCAATGGCGATAGCAGGAAAACCACGCTCTTTCGCTAGCTTGGCCATAGCCTTCGGGTCGATAGCCCCTTCCAGCATCGTGTAGGCGGACAGAATACGGAATGGGACGAATGGCTTGAAGGACATGCAAATCAATATGCGAATTCTGCGCGCGATTCTCCAGTCACATCCACGCGCACTTCTCCACAGCCTGCGGGTTGCTCAGAGAAGCTTTTCGATATCCTTGGCAATCGCCTTGGGTGCATCGGTCGGCGAATAGCGTTTCACCACATTGCCACCCCTATCGATCAAAAACTTGGTGAAGTTCCATTTGATTGCCTTGGATCCCATCAGCCCGGGTTTTTCAGCCTTCATCCAGTCGAAAAGCGGACTGGCGCTATCGCCATTCACGTCGACCTTTGCCATCAAAGGGAATGTGAGCCCGAAGTTAATCTTGCAAAACTCCGCGATCTCGCTCGCATCCCCAGGTTCCTGATTGCCAAATTGGTTGCAGGGAAAGGCGAGCACCTCGAAACCTCGGTCGCGATAATCCTGAAAGAGTTGCTCCAGCCCGTCATATTGCGGTGTGAAACCGCACTTGCTGGCAGTGTTGACCACCAGCAAAACCTTGCCGATTTTATCCTTGAGGTAGAGTTCATCGCCTTTGTTGGTGGCGACAGTGAAGTCGGCAATGGTCGTCATGACGGGCAGGTCCTTCGGATAAAAGTTCAGAGTTTAGTACACAGAACCACGTCGCACCCAACAGCGACATGGCGGGACATAGCCAAAACTAGGCGCTCGGGAAGTCGTCCCTGGCAGCGAGTGCTTCGATCTCGGCACGTTCGAGGCGGTGATCACCGGCCTTTTGGATTACGAACCTGTCTCGCTCGGCAGGCGGATAGGCCATGATCTGCATGATCAATTCGGCGAGCGTGCCACCCCGCAAGCCTTTGCCACCGTCCAGAATTCCCTGTCCGTCATCGGCCAAATGGATTTCGGCGCGATCGTCCCATTGAATGCCTGCAAGATGGGTACTCTCACCTCTGAATGTGCTGGGATGGTCGGTCATCAAATTCTCCTTCGACAGACCAACGGCCAAACTGCTTTACGGGTCCGTTATTCGAGCACACCTTCCTGCAAACGGACCAAGCGGTCCATCTTTTGTGCAAGACGCTCGTTATGGGTTGCAATCAGCGCGGCACTACCTTCACCGCGAACAAGGGCCAGAAATTCCGCGAGAACCTTTTCAGAGGTTGTCTCATCGAGATTGCCTGTCGGTTCATCCGCCAAAACGAGATCCGGCTTGTTTGCGAGACCACGCGCCACCGCCACGCGCTGCTGCTCACCGCCGGAAAGCTGGCTCGGCCGGTGGTCAAGGCGATGCCCCAGTCCCAATGCGACAAGCAATTGTTCCGCACGCGCTTCAGCCTCAGCCCTCGGAGTGCCTGCAACGAGCTGCGGCAGAATGACATTCTCCCGCGCATCGAAGTCCGGCAGCAAATGATGGAACTGATAGACGAAGCCAAGATGATCGCGGCGGAGGACTGTTCGCGCCCGCGAATTCGATTTTTCTGCCGAATGGCCAGCAATCACAATTTCGCCGCCAAAGCCACCTTCAAGCAGCCCGACCGCCTGGAGCAAGGTCGATTTTCCTGAACCTGACGGGCCAAGCAGCGCAACAATCTCCCCTGGCCTGATAGCCAGATCGACCCCGCGCAACACATCGATACGTACCCCACCCTGTTCGAAACTGCGGGTCAGCCCCTTCAGTTCGACAACCGGCTTTACACCCATACTATTCATAGCGGAGCACCTGTACCGGATCCGTACTTGCCGCCTTCCATGCGGGGTACAGTGTGGCGAGGAAGCTGAGGAACAGCGCCAACAGCACGATCATGCCAATTTCCATGCCATCGATCTTGGAAGGAATGGTGGTGAGAAACCTGTACTGCGGATCCCACAGGTTCTGCCCGGTCAGAGCCCCGATCGCCTCGACGATCTGTTTACGCCCGGCAAGGATGAGGAAACCAAAAGCCAGCCCCGCCACAGTGCCGATGGCACCGATAGTGAAACCGGTGGTCACGAAGATCTTCATCAGGCTCTGCCGTGTCGCGCCCATCGTTCGCATGATCGCGATGTCGCGTGTCTTGGCGCGGACCAGCATCACGAGACTGGAAAGGATGTTGAATGCCGCCACAAGCACCATGAAACTGAGAGCGAAAGCCATTGCTGCGCGTTCGACCTGGAGCGCTTCGAACAAGGTCGAATTGATCGTCTTCCAGTCGGAAACAACTGCGCGCCCCTGCACCGCTCGCTGTACCGGTTCTAGGATCTCGCCCACCTTGTCGGCATCTTCCACCGTAATTTCAATCATCTGAACGGTGTCGCCGATCAACAGCAGCGTCTGGGCATCCTTCATCGGCATGACCACGAAAGCGCCATCGTAATCGTACACGCCAACTTCGAAAATCGCAGCGACTTCATAACCAATCTGCCGCGGAAACGTCCCGAAAGGAGTGGAGCGGCCCTGCGGGTTGAGAATGGTGATGGTGTCCCCAACCCGAACTCCGATGTTTTCGGCGAGCCGAACCCCGATCGCCACCTTGCTCGCCCCAGGCTGCAGAGCATCGATATTGCCAGTGACCACTTTTGACGAAAGATCGCGGATCGCTTCCGGTGTGTTGCCGCGCACCTGAATTGGTGCCACCCGACCGTTGAAACTGGTCAGAAGAGGCTGTTCGATCAGGGGGGACGCACTAACCACACCGGGTGTATTCCGCACCTCTTCGAGAATATTTTCCCAATCGTCCATTCGTCCGCCATAGGCCTGCACAATCGCATGACCGTTTAGGCCTACGATCTTGTCGAGCAACTCGGCGCGAAATCCGTTCATCACGCTCATCACGACAACCAGCATGGCAACGGATAGCATCACGACGCCGATGGAAATGCTTGCGACCAGCGCAATGAATGCCTCGCCCTTGCCCGGAAGCAAGTAGCGTTTGGCGATGGTCCATTCGAAAGGGGAGAGGATCAAGACGGTCCTTGTCTTTGCCTGCAGGGTGGGGAGCGTTTAGGCAGAGTAACCTTTCCGTGCAATGAAATCATGTTGATGGCGCAGGCACTCGTCGCACTCCCCTTGTAATCGTCGCGTAACATCGCCATTGGAGCCCGCATCCCGATCAGCCGCGGCAGACAGGCCTTTCGATGAATCTTACCCACCCGTTTCTAGACGAGGATGGCGACAAGCTGCGCGAGGAGTGCGGCGTATTCGGTGCGATAAACGCGACCGATGCGGCCGCAGCCACAGCGCTCGGCCTCCACGCGCTCCAGCATCGCGGCCAGGAAGCCGCCGGTATCACCAGCTTTGACGGTGCGGAGTTTTACACCCGCCGGGGGCTTGGCCATGTGGCCGAGAACTTCTCTTCCCAGGAAGCGATAGCCGAATTGCCAGGCATGATAGCTGCAGGGCATGTGCGCTATTCGACGACTGGCGGATCCGGTCTGCGCAACATTCAGCCGCTCTATGCCGATCTGGCCAGTGGCGGTTTCGCGGTGGCGCATAACGGCAATATTTCGAATGCCGGCACATTGCGCGAAGATCTCGTTCGGCGCGGTTCGATCTTCCAGTCGACCAGCGACACCGAGGTGATCATCCACCTCGTGGCGACAAGCCGATATCCCACAATAATGGATCGGCTGATCGATGCGCTTCGCCTTCTTGAAGGCGCCTATGCATTGATCGTCATGACCCCCGAAGGCATGATCGCCTGCCGCGACCCCTTGGGAATTCGGCCGCTGCAGATGGGCCGGATGGGCGATGCCACGGTCTTCGCATCCGAAACAGTCGCCTTCGACGTGGTGGGTGCCCAGTTCGTGCGGCAGGTGGAGCCGGGCGAGGTGATCAAGGTCGATTTCGATGGCAACGTCGATTCGCTCCACCCCTTCGGAAGTCACGCGGCGCGCCCCTGCATTTTCGAACATGTCTATTTCAGCAGACCGGATTCGGTCTTCGATGGCCGCAGTATCTACGAAGCACGCAAGGCCATTGGCGCTGAACTGGCACGGGAAAAGCCGATCGAGGCCGATCTGGTTATCCCAGTGCCGGATAGCGGCGTGCCTGCCGCCATCGGTTACGCGCAGGAATCGGGCATACCTTTTGAACTCGGGATTATCCGATCCCACTATGTCGGACGGACTTTCATCCAGCCTTCGGACGGTGCGCGCCATGCCGGTGTCAAACGCAAGCACAATGCAAACCGCGCGCTGGTCGAAGGTAAGCGTATAGTGTTGATCGATGATAGCATCGTGCGCGGCACTACCAGCCTGCAAATCGTAGAAATGATGCGCGACGCAGGTGCTACCGAAGTCCATTTCAGAGTGGCGAGCCCGCCGACCGCACATAGCTGTTTCTACGGCGTCGACACTCCGGAACGCTCGAAATTGCTCGCCGCGAGAATGGATGTCGAGCCTATGCGCGAATTCATCAAGGCGGACAGCCTCGCGTTCATTTCGATCGACGGCCTTTATCGTGCTGTCGGCGAGAAACCTCGTAACCCATCCTGCCCGCAATTCTGCGACGCCTGCTTCACCGGTGACTATCCCACTTCGCTAACCGACATGACGCGGCGCGAGAGCCGCCAGCAGCAGCTTGCTTTTCCCTCCGAACAGGTCGCCTGATGGACAAGCCATTTGAAAACCGCCTCGCCCTGGTCACCGGGGCAAGCAAGGGCATCGGGGCGGCGACCGCGCATGCGCTTGCCGCAGCCGGTGCTCACGTTGTTCTTACCGGACGCGATGTACGCGCACTCGAAAAAGTGGAAGATGCCATCCACGACGCTGGCGGAGCATCGACCATTGCACCGGTGGATCTGGCCGAAAGCGATGGAATAGCACGCTTGGCATCGGCTATGGGCAGCCGTTGGGACAAGCTGGACTACCTTGTTATCTCGGCTGCTTATTTGCCTGCCCTGACCCCTGTTACCCAGATCGATGGGAAGCAACTCAGCCAGGCACTGACCGTCAACTTTCTCGCTACGCAAGCACTGCTGGCCAATTTCGATCCATTGTTGAAACGCGCCGAGGCGGGCCGTGTCATCGGTCTCACAAGCAGCGTGGGCGCCTCACCGCGCGCCTATTGGTCCGCTTACGCATCCACCAAAGCTGCCTTCGACAATCTGCTCGAAAGCTATGCTCAGGAGGTGGAGAAAATCTCCAAGGTACGGGTGGCCGTGATCGATCCCGGCGCAACCCGCACGGAAATGCGTGCCAAGGCCTATCCGGGCGAGGATCCCCAAACCGTGAAAACGCCCGAAGAAGTCGCTGACCGACTGGTCGAGTTGCTCGTTAACGACTTTCATGGCTTCCATCGGGAACGGGTTGAAGGGTAGATTAACCAGCCCGCCTAATGAATTGGCAACCCTGATACGACAGAATCGGTTAAACGTGTCGCCCAGTGGGCCAGACGCGTCTAATTCGGATTTGTCGACGAAGAGCGCCAGTCATGATCCACAGAATTCAGGATAGCTATTCTCTTGCCTCTCAGGAAGATCGCTGCGCCCCTAGGACAAAACTGACCATCCCGGGCCAATTGCGGGCAAGCGGTGGACGTGCCTTCCAGACAGTAATTCATGATCTTTCGATCTCCGGCTTTTCGGCTACCGCGCTCAACCGCATGCGCGAAGGCCAGTTATGCTGGCTCACGCTTCCAGGCCTCGAATCCCTGCAGGCTCAGGTGGTTTGGTGGGAGAACTGCATGGCGGGATGCGCTTTCAGCGAATTGCTGAGCCCGATCGTGCATGATTCCATCCTCTCGCGCTACGGCGAGGAAGGACTTCACCACCGCCATTGAGATTCCACCTCTGGCGACGGCACCGAACGCTGGCCTGAACCTTCGTTCAGCTCGTTGCCGGTGGCGGTGGCGGTGCGCCGCCCTCCCCGGTTCGGCCGCCGCCACCATTTGGCACCGTTCAGTTTCGCGTCGCGGCGGTTATCTGCGCCACAAGTTCGCGAAAACCATCTCGGTTGGCCTTGCTCGTGGCTGTCTTCCAATTGCTCACGACCGCAACAACCACCCGCTCTTCCGGCACGATAGTTATGGCTTGGCCGAAAATCCCCTGTGCTCCGTACGTGCCACCCGGATACGTCCACCATTGATAGCCATAGCCGAACCCCGGGGCCTGGGGCGCAAAGTTCACCAGCGGTGATCCGGCTGTTTCGAACCAACCTTCGGGCACGACCCCGTTCCCGCCTTCAAGTGCGAATTGACCCATGCGGGCATAATCAGCCAGTCGCAGCGAGAGGCAGCAGCCGCCGATATTGCCGCCAGTCAGATCCTGCATCCAGAACAGCGGACCTTCGAAGCCTGCTGGTTCCACGATCTTTTCGGCAGCATAGGATGCCAGAGACTTGCCCGTAGCTTGTTCTACCAGCAGGCCCAGCAGGTTGGTTTCAAGAGTCTTGTACACCCACTTTTCGCCTGCCGGTGCCTCTCGCTTGAGAGTGCGAGCATATGTCACCACCTGCGATTCTCCGGCAACGGGCGCAATGCCGAGCATTTTGGCCACATCGCTATCGGGATCGGTGTAATCTTCGTTCCAGGCGACACCCGAGGTCATGGTCGCGATCTGGCCGACAGTTACGCCCTCGTAAGCCGTTCCGGAAAGAGAGGGAATAATTTCGGTGACCGGGGTGTCCACGCCCTCAATTGCCCCGTCCCTGATCGCAGCCCCCAACAGTGTAGAGGTGAAGCTTTTCGCCACGGAAAAGCTCGTCCAGCGACCCGTTGGCCCGAAGCCAAGACCATATTCTTCGAATACGATCTTTCCATCCTTGAGCACCATCAATCCTGCCGCATGGCTATCGGCCATATATGCGCGGATCGAAGTCTGTAGCGGTGCGGGCAGCTTTAGAGGCGAGCGCGGCAGAACGCGCGGTGACGAAGCCGGCGCAACGGTAAGCCCGGGAAACAGGCTTTCCATGTTGCGGAATGCAGCCGACCGGCGCTCGTCACTCCAAAACAGTATGGAGTCTGTCGGGTCCAGGCTCGCCATATCAGCGGGCGTGGACTGCGTAACCGCAGGCGTCGGCGTGGTCGTTACCGGCCTGTCCGATGTACCTGACACGCAACCAGCCAGCGCCAAGGCGGCTGTCGAAATCCAAAGCCTTCCCATTCTCACTCTCCCGTTTTTCTCAGTGTAACCTGGTGGACATCGATCCCACCTCCACGAAACCCGCCTTCACAATACATCAGATAATACCGCCACAGGTTGCAGAATCGGTCGTCGAAGCCGCGTGGTAGCCGCCCCTCGGCCTGCGCGGCATCGAAGTTGCGACGCCAGGCTTTTAGCGTATCGGCATAACCAGTCCCGAAATCATGCTGGTCCTGCCAGACAAGGCCACGTTCCTCTGCCAGCTTTCGAAATTCACTGGTCCGGATCAGCAGACCGCCCGGGAAGACATAGGCCTGAATAAAGTCGGCGCTGCTGGCATAATCTTCGAACAGGTCTTCATGCATCGAGATGTACTGAATAGCCGCCTGCCCGTCGGCCTTCAGATTGCGCGCCACGCAATCCATGAAAGTGGGCCAGTATTCTCGCCCTAGAGCCTCGACCATTTCAACACTGACGATCGCATCGTACTGGCCTGCCGTGTCGCGATAGTCCTGCTTGCGAAAGTCCACCCTGGCACCGTGTTTATTGCGCGCCCAAGTGAGCTGTTCGTCCGAGAGACTGATCGCTGTGACGGCACTGCCTTTCGATGCAAGATATCCCGCCAGCGCGCCCCAGCCGCAACCTATTTCAAGCACCCTGTCGGCCCCATCGATCCGTGACGCCAGGGCTTCCCATTTACGACGTTGCGCGGCTTCTAGCCCGTCCGGACCGATGTCCACCGCGGAAGAATAGCTCATTGTCGGATCGAGCCATGCTTCGTAAAAGTCGTTGCCCAGATCGTAATGAGCGCTGATATTCTTCTGCGCGCCTTCATGGGTATTGCGATTGAGCAGATGAGCCAGCTTCAGCGCCTGGCGGAACCGCCCCTTCGCTCGGGCCGTGTCACCCAGTCGACCGGCATGTTGCATGAACAGCGCGAACAGCGGCACGGGATCCGGGCTCCACCATTCGCCCGCCTCCCATGCCTGATACCACCCCACCGACCCGTTACTGGCAAGGCGGATCAGGGCGTTCCAGCTTCGCAGTTCCACTTCGCATTCGAAACTAGGGGTGCGGTTGCCAAGCACCCGGCGGGTGCCATCCGGCAGCGTGCCATGGATCGTGCCCGAAACCAGTGCCTGATCGATACGGTCGAGTATCTTGCCGAAGCCGGGCGATGTAATCCGGGCAAACCAACCGGGTTTACGCGCAAAGCGTTGAGATCCGGAAAGCAGCTCGCGGCCGCGCTGTGTGGTGGGCATGTGCATTGCGGCTGCTATGGCGTGTCGAGCCGTCCCGCTCAAGCATCACTTCGCCGCGCGATACGCCTCCAGCGCCCGTTCACGGGCTTCCCTGTGGCCGATCATCTTTGCGGGATAGTTCCCGCGCTGATCGTCTGGCGGATCATGAATGTCGTCATCGGAAATGTTTGCGAGTTCAGGTATATATTCGCGAATGTAGTCGGCGGAGTTGAACTTCTCGCTCTGAGTGAGAGGAGCCATGATGCGGACGAACATATTGCTGTCGACCCCGGTTCCGGAAATCCACTGCCAGTTGACGCCATTATTGCCATAATCCGCGTCGACCAAGCAGTCCCAGAACCACTTTTCCCCATAACGCCAGTCGATCAACAGGTGCTTCACGAGAAAGCTGGCAGCGATCATCCGCACGCGGTTGTGCATCCATCCCCTCTGCCACAGCTGGCGCATCCCGGCATCGACGACGGGATAGCCGGTCATCCCGCGTTGCCAGCACTGAAGATCTTCCCTTATCAGCCGCCCGGCATCGGGGTTTCGCCACAGTTTGCGTTCGTCATAATCGCGGTAACTGTCGCGCGGATAATCGGGAAACTGGTCGATGACGTTCTGCGCATAATCGCGCCAGATCAGTTCCTTGCCAAAAGTTCGCCACCCGTCGGAGCGCTTGTCCTTCAGCTTGTGCCACACCTGAGCCGGGCTGATTTCGCCCCAATGCAAATGGGGCGACAGGCGCGAGGTGATATCCTGCGATGGCAAATTCCGCCCCTCGTCATAGTCGGCCACCTGATCGGCCCACCAGTCGAGCCGCGAATGCGCCGCCGCCTCGCCCACTTCCCAAAACGCCCTGATACCCCCGGCCCAATCGGGCTTGGTCGGCAGCAGGGCCCAATCCGAAAGCGTATCGCTTTCCGGCCAGCTATGCGGGGAATGGATCGTGTCCGGTTCCGGTAACGGGTCGCGCGGCGGCATGACGTCGAGCATCGCCTTCGAAAAGGGCGTATATATCTTGTACGGATCGCCAGCCCCTGTGGTGACGCTGCCCGGCGGCAGCAGATAATTGCCGTCATACAGGCACAGCTTGCAATCATCCCCCAGGGCGTCACGCAGTTCGTCTTCGGCTTCTTTCCACCACGGCTCGTAGTGGCGCATGGCGTGAATGCAGTGGGCACCGATTTCGTCCGCCAGTGCGGCGAGAACCTGCGGTGCGTCGCCCCTGCGCAGGACAATCCGCGAATGGCGTGCGCCCAGGCTGCGCCCAAGACTGTCGAGCGAGTGATGCAGCCAGACCCTGCTGGCACCGCCATAGGCATGGTCTCCGGCACGCTCGTCGTCGAGCACATAGACCGGGACTACCCGGCCCAACCCAGCGGCGGCATGGAGAGCGGGCTGATCGGCCAGACGCAGGTCGCGCCGCAGCCACACAATCTGAACGGAACTCATGCTGTTGGAACCCGGACAATGCCGAGCTAGTTCCTGACCGCATGAGCGACATCATCAACGATTCCCATCACCTTGCCGCCGAAACAGTTCGCCTGCCCGAACGCGGCTTCACCATCGATCGCGGAAAAGCCCTGCTTTCTGCGGCGGTGTTGTGGGCCGGATGGGGCATCATGGTCTATCTTGTTCTGCATTCGCAGACGGCGGCCTTCGACGACTGGGGATTACATCTCTACCGCACCGGCACCGATCTTGAGCCCATCGGCGGCCCACGCATCCACGAGGCGGTGCGCGATGTCACATCGCTCGGCGGCATATTCCTCAGTTCGCTGATCGTCATGGGTGCGGTTATTGCTCTCCTGTTCCTCAAATTGCGGCGCGAAGCCATTCTGTTCGGGGCGACGGTGTTTCTGGGCTGGATGCTGAACAATCTGATGAAATGGCTGATCGGCAGGCCTCGGCCAGAGATCGTCCCGCATCTGACCGAAGCGGGCGGCAACAGTTTTCCGAGCGGCCACAGCTTCGGTTCTGCCATGATCTACATCGCCATGGCTCTGGCGTTTGCCTCGCTCAGCAATCGGCATTCGGTCCGCTACACAATGATCGGGGCGGCGATGGTCATGTCGGCCATGATCGCGTGGAGCCGGGTGATGCTGGGCGTCCACTATCCCAGCGATGTCGTGGCAGGCTGGCTGGGCGGTGCCGCCTGGGCATTCACTGCGGCTGCGGTGCTGTATCGGCCAGTACGGGCAGTGGCGGAGCACGAGGTTCCGGGGGTGACGGGACTGGCCGCTCGCTGAAGAAATCGCTGCAGGCATCATCCGGAAGCGGGACGGAAAACCGGCCGACCGCACGCGGATCGGTAAAGCGCGCATCGCGCAGCGCAAGCGCGCCATCAGGGCCACGATGGACAAAGGGCGTGCGCGACCAGAACAGAAATGCCTCTATCTGCCGATCCGCCCTGGCCAGCTGCGCCAATCGGCAGGATGGCAGATAGGCATCGCCGATGTGTTCAACCCGCACATTCATGGATGGCCCGGAGAACCGGGGTAATATCTCGTACCGGCCATCGGGGTCGGGGAAAATGATGTCCCGCTGCCAGAACGCCACCGGCACCGGCGCAGCAATCGGTTTGCCATAAGCGCCGTTCAGATTGCCGAGTTCGCTCATCGAGCGCGACGTGGCCCAGTTACCGCCGATATAGGCCAGTGCGATCATCATCCCGATCCAGGCGGGCCGCATCCAGTCCCCACCACGCTTTTCGCGGCGAAGAGAGAACCACGTGGTGAAGCCCAGCAGCGCCCACAGCCATACATCGATGATGAACAGCGTATCGCCATAGAACCAGCGATGGCTGAACGGTTCGAGCAGGCGAATACCATAGGAATTCAGCCAGTCGAACGCGGGATGGGTCAGGCAACCAAGCAGGCTGAGAAGATACAGCCATTTGAAGCTCACCGGGCGCCGCGTTTCCGGCCGCTTACCCCGCTTCGCCTGCCAACGGTCGAAACCCCATAGCAGCGCGGCAAGGATCAGCGGCAAAAGCACCATGGCCGGCGGCCCGTGCGTAATACCGCGGCGGAAACCGAGATGTTCCACCCCGTCCAGCCAGAAAAAGCATGTCGCATCGACATCGGGCAGATTCGCGCCGATAATCAGCGCGGGCATGGCCAGGCCGGTCTTTTTCTTGAGCCCCGCCTGCCCGATCACTGCCCCCACGAGGCTGTGCGTCAGATTATCCATCGGCGTTCAGATTCGGAGCTGTCTTGCCGGCCCGGGTTGACACAGTTGACACAGTCCTGATGCCGCTAACTGTGGTGCCCGATTGGGCGATAGGCACCCTGCCCTGGCGAGCATTCGAGAAGGAAAAGGTTCGGGGGTGGTCCATTGCCACACGGGCGTACCGTGCAGCGGCGATGTAGGAAAGTGTTTTGGTTCGCGCCGAGAGAGGCCAGGACGCGAACCCGTATCCTTACACCGGATCTTGCGCCGTGCCGCTGACGGTCCAGGTCTGGCCCTTGCCCAGCAGCTTGGCAAGATTGGCTTCCTTGCCTTCACTCGCCGCAGCCTTTTCAGCCATGGCGGCGGCTTCGAAGGTCGGGCTCGGATCGTCATAGAGAACGCCCAGCGCCATCGGGAACGGGCCGAACGGCATTTCCACCAGCATATGCGCGATGGACCGGTTGGTCACGTCGTGAACGATCACGCCCGCCGCTTCCCAATCGCCATCGGTGACATCGACCACTTCCAGGCTCAGCGTGTCGTGGTTCAGCGTGATGCCCTTTGCCCCACCGGCGAACAGCATGGGCTGACCGTTTTCGAGCCACAACTGCTGATCTTCCGCACCCTTGGGTGCGGCAAAATCGTTGAACACATCCTTGTTGTAGACGATGCAATTCTGGAAAATCTCGATGAAGGCAGCGCCCTTGTGCGCATGGGCGGCCTTCAGCACATCGGGCAGGTGCTTCGATACATCGAACCCGCGCCCGACAAAGCGCGCACCGGCACCCAGTGCAAAGGCAGCGGGGCGTGCGGGGTGATCGTAGCTGCCGATCGGCGTCGAAGGCGATTTGGTCCCTTCCCGGCTGGTCGGCGATGCCTGGCCCTTGGTCAGGCCATAGATCTCGTTATTGAACAGCATGATCTGCATGTTCACATTCCTGCGAAGAACATGCATCAAGTGATTGCCACCAATGGACAATCCATCGCCGTCACCGGTCACCAGCCAGATGTCAAGTTCCGGATTGGCCAGTTTCGCCCCGGTCGCGAATGCAGGGGCGCGGCCGTGGATCGTGTGGAAGCCGTAGCTTTCGACATAATAGGGAAACCGGCTCGAACAGCCGATGCCGCTGATGAACACGGTGTTTGCCGGGTCGGCACCGATCTGCGGCAATGTGCGTTGCACGGCCTTGAGGATGGCATAATCCCCGCAACCCGGGCACCAGCGGACCTCCTGATCGGTTTCCCAGTCCTTCAGCGTGGTTTCGATTTTCACCGGAGCGTTCATTCTGCGCCTCCTTCGGGGCTCGGCAACTGGTCATCATTCACAGGCACCTGCCCACCTTCATTGCCGTCCACACCGTCGAAATACTTCGCGATGGCAGCTTCCAGCTCGGCGATCTGGAAAGGCTGGCCACTGGTCTTGGTGAGCGGCGTGGCGTCGACGAGGAACTGGTCGCGCAGCACGGTTTTGAACTGGCCGGTGTTCATTTCGGGCACGAGGATATTGTCATACTTGCGCAGCAGCTCGCCCGTATTGGCAGGCATCGGCCAGATATGGCGGACATGGATGTGGCTGACATCCATTCCCTTGCGGCGGCAATTGTCGACTGCGCGGCGGATCGGGCCGAAGGTCGAACCCCAGCCAACCACGGCAAGCTTGCCGCCGGCATTGTCGCCATCGGGGCCGAGCGTTACGCCCTGCGGGCCGAGTTCCTTGGCGATGCCGTCGATCTTGTTCTTGCGCAGATCGGTCATGCGCTGGTGGTTATCCGGCGAATAATCGATGTTGCCGGTCAGTTCGTGCTTCTCGATCCCGCCAATGCGGTGCATCAGGCCGGGCGTGCCGGGCTTGACCCAGGGACGCGCGCCCTTTTCATCGCGCTTGTAGGGCTGGAAGATCTCGCCCCCTGCATCGTCGACCGCGTTCGGCTGGTCGAGGAATTGGGCCGGGAACGGCGTGAAATCGGCCGGATCGGGCACTTTCCACGGTTCGGCGGCATTGGCGATATAGCCATCGGTGAGCAGCATGACCGGGGTCATATACTGCACTGCAATCCGGCAAGCCTCGATCGCGCATTCAAAGGCGTCACCTGGGCTGCTGGCGGCGATCACCGGCATGGGCGCATCGCCGTTGCGGCCATAAACCGCCTGATACAGATCGCTCTGTTCGGTCTTGGTCGGCAGGCCGGTCGAAGGGCCGCCACGCTGCGAATTGACGATGACCAGCGGCAGTTCGGTCATGATGGCAAGGCCCATCGCCTCGCCCTTCAAGGCGATGCCTGGGCCGGAAGAAGATGTAACACCCAGGCTGCCGGCGTAGCTTGCACCGATGGCGGCGCAGATCGCGGCGATTTCATCTTCCGCCTGGAAGGTGGTGACGTCGAATTCCTTGAGCCGCGCCAGATGGTGCAGGATCGCGGAAGCGGGCGTGATCGGGTAACCGCCGAAGAACATCGGCAATTCGGCAAGCTGTGCGCCTGCCACCAAGCCGAGGCTGACGGCTTCCGCACCCGTTACCGTGCGATAAAGCCCCGGATCGCTGGGCACCGGATCGATATGAAGCTGTTTGAGCGGGCCGGACAGTTCGGCCGTTTCGCCATAGGCATGACCTGCATCCAGCGCGGCGATATTGGCATCGGCAATATCGGGCTTGGTTTTGAACTTCCCTTTCAGCCAGTCATGGATCGGTTCGCGGGGGCGATCGAACATCCACAGCGCCAGGCCCAGCGTCCACATGTTCTTGGACCGCAGCGCGTCCTTGTTGCCAAGCCCATAAGGCTTGACCGCCTCGATCGTCTTTTCGCTGATGTCGAAAGCCAGCACATCGAATTTCGCCAGGCTGCCATCTTCGAGCGGATTGGCATCGTATTTCGCCTTGTCGAGATTGCGCTTGGTGAAGGCACCGGTGTCCGCAATGATCAGGCCACCCGGCTTGAGCGCGGCAAGGTTCACCTTGAGCGCGGCGGGGTTCATCGCAACCAGCACATCGGGCGCATCACCGGCGGTATTGATTTCGCGGCTGCCGAAGTTGATCTGGAAGGCCGAAACACCGAACAGCGTCCCCTGCGGCGCACGGATTTCCGCCGGAAAATCGGGAAACGTCGCCAGATCGTTGCCGGCCAGCGCCGTCGACAGGGTGAACTGACCGCCGGTCAGCTGCATGCCATCGCCGGAATCGCCGGCGAAGCGCACCACTACGCTTTCGGGAGTTGCGGGGAGGCCGTCCTGCGAACGGTCGGCATCATTCGGGGCGACTGTCGCCATCCGGGTCTTCCTTGTCTGCACCGCCACGTTGCGATGCCGTTTCTTCTGGGATGCGCCACCTAGGATGCCCCCCATTCTCTCGCAATGAAGTTTCTCTGCTAGGCCAAAAAAGACGCATGGAAAAGTGCCGTGAACACGCTAAGTCCCAAAAAGCAACGCAAGTGGGAGAGAAGACAATGGCCGATACCGAACATTATGTCCGTGACGATGTGCGCGGGTTTCTCGACATGCTCGAACAGATGGGCGGACAGGGTGTCGAAGAAATCGGCGCGACCGAAGGCCGCCAGCAGATGCGCACCCTCGGCGCCGTGGGCGAAGCCGAACCGCGCGAGATGGCGGTGCTGAAAGATCTCACCTGTCCCGGCCCTGCCGGTCCCATCCCGATCCGTTTCTATGACGTAAAGGCGGAACGCGGCCCATCGCCCTGCGTGCTGTTTCTGCACGGGGGCGGCTTCGTCATCGGGGATCTGGAAGTCTACAACGCGCTGTGCACCGAAATTTCGCACCATCTCGATCTGCCGGTGGTGTCGGTCGATTACCGTCTGGCGCCGGAACACCCCTTCCCCGCAGCGCCCGACGATTGCGAAGCGGCCGCGCGCTGGGTCGCGTCATCACCCGCAGAGCTGGGGCGGGAGATTACCGGGCTGATCATCACCGGCGACAGTGCTGGCGGCAATCTGACGATCGTCACCACCAATCAGTTGATGCGCGATCCCGCCGCTGTGCCCGTGATCGTGCAGGCCCCCATCTATCCGGTGGCCAGCGACATAACGAAGCATGACAGCCTGGCCCTGTTCGCAGAAGGTTTCCTGCTGACCGCCTCGACGATGGCGTGGTTTACCGATCAATATGGCGGCGATGCTACGGATCCGCGGCACACCCCCATGGTTGGCGACTGTTCGAATACGCCGCCCACCGTGCTGTGCACGGCCGGGCTCGATCCCTTGCGCGATTCAGGCAGGGAATATGCCGCACATCTGGTCCAGCTTGGAACGGAAGTGATCTTCCTGGAGTTTCCCGGAATAATTCATGGCTTTACGACGCTGAGAAAAGCGATACCGAGCGGCCAGACGGATCTCGAGGCCTTCCTCGATGCAGTGAAATTGATGTTGGAGCGACATAGGTGAGGGAATTGGGTTACCGCCCCTGCGTGGGTGTGATGCTGGTAAATGGCGACGGCAAGGTGTTCGTCGGCCGCCGCATCGACAACAAGGAAGGCGACTGGTGGCAGATGCCCCAGGGCGGCGTCGACGAGGGCGAAAACCTCAAGGACGCCGCCTTGCGCGAACTGAACGAGGAAACCGGCGCGAAGCCGGAACACGTCGCCATCCTCAAGGCGATGGACGAACCGGTCCGCTACGATCTGCCGGAAGAGCTGATCGGCAAGCTTTGGGGCGGCAAATACCGCGGGCAGGAACAGGTGTGGTACCTGGCCCGCTTCACCGGCAAGGACGAGGATATCGACCTCAATGCCCACGATCCGGCGGAATTCTGCGACTGGAAATGGGTCGCACCCGAGCAATTACCCGAATTGATCGTCCCGTTCAAAAAGCGCGTCTATCGCGCCGTGGTCGAGGCATTCCGGGAACTAGTGTAGCTCAGTTCTGCTGTGCGGCCGCGTCGTCGGGCAGCACCACTTCGGCCGTCTGGACGCGCTTGGGCGGACCCGCCGCTATCGTTGCCGAGAGTGTTTTGGTTTCGGCGCAGCTCTTGCCGCACATCGTTTCAAGCTTGGCCAGATTGCCCTTGGCCTTTTCGACCGCGCCCTTTTCGACCATCGCTTCGCCTTCGCCCGCAATGGCGGCAAGATCGCGCGGATTGCGGGCGAGCGCTTTGCGATAGTAACGGATCGCCTTGCCCTGAAGCTGGTCGGCGCGAGCCGCTTCGGCCAGCCTCAGAAGAATCGGCGTATAGCCAGGATCGATGGCCAGCGCCGCTTCATAGGCATCGATCGCACCCTGAATATCGTTCTGCGCCATCGCGGCCTGACCTTCGGAAATCAGCGCGGCGGCACGTGGCGCCGGTTCGCGCGGCTCTGCCCAACCGATGCTGGACGTCACGGCGAAAGCCAGGGAAAGGGCTGCGGCAGCAGGTGCGAAACGCATGATAGTCTCCAGCGGGGTATTCCGTCCAAAGGGCGGCGTATCAGCCATAATCCGCATGGCTAACACGTTCATTCTGCACAGGCGATGAAAAAACCGTCGGTGCCGTCGTGGACGGGCGACAGGCGTATTCCCTTCCCGCGTGGGCGCCCCAGCGGGAGCCCAAGGTCCCGCGCTTTCAAGCCCGAATGGCGCGCAAGAAAGGCATCGAACTGCCCCGCCCCTTCTTCGTCGAGCAGTGAACAGGTGACATAGACAATCCGCCCGCCAGGCCGGATCAGCTCTACCGCAATATCCAGTAGATAGGACTGGATCGTCGTAAGCCGGGCCAGCTCCTTGTCGTCCAGCCGCCAGCGTGCTTCGGGATTGCGCCGCCAGGTTCCGGTGCCCGAACACGGCGCGTCGATCAGCACGGCATCCACCTTGCCTGCCAGATCGGACAGAGCATCGAGCTCCTGCTGCGGGTTCAGCAATCTCGTCTCGATATTCGTGGCACCTGCGCGATCTGCACGCGGGGCGAGCCGTGAGAGACGGTTGCGGTCGGTGTCTGCGGCTATAAGGCGGCCGAGATTGTCCATCGCCGCAGCCAGTGCGAGTGTCTTCCCGCCCCCGCCTGCACACAGATCCACCACCGTTTCCCCCGGCTGGGCATTCACCGCGACACACGCCAGCTGCGAACCGGTATCCTGGACTTCGAAGGCACCGTCCCGGAAAGCAGGCCATTGTTCCGCCTGTGTGCCCGACTCCAGCCGGAGGCCGTGCGGTGCGGCGGTAACGACAGCTTCCGCCGGGATATCCAGCGTTGCACGGTCTGCCTTGAGCGTGTTCACCCTGAGGTCGAGCGGGGCGCGGTCGAGCAGGGCATCCGCCTCCGCCCCGGCGATATCCGATAGCGCCAGGCGCTGTTCGAGCCATTCCGGCGCCACTCCGCCCACGGCTGCCTGCTCGCCTTCGCCGATGGAAGACGGCCCGTAATTCGAGCCATCGAACAGCGGAGCGATAACCGGATCGGTTGCGGCCAGGCGCAGCATAGCTGCCCGCCCGCTATCCGGCACAGGTCCGCAGGCCCGGATCGCGGAAAACACCAGTTCGCGAATGGCCCGGCGATCCTTCGATCCGGCAAAGCGATTGCTGCGGAACCATTCGGCCAGAATCCGGTCGGCAGGCGCCCCCTTGTTGCGCGCCGCCTCTATGATCCTGTCGAGTAGTTCGATCGAGGTCTGGACCCGGGCTGCGGGTGTCATGGCTTAACGCGTCGGATAGTTCGGTGCTTCGCGAGTGATCGACACGTCATGGACATGGCTTTCGGTCAGGCCCGCATTGGTGATGCGCACGAAGTTCGCATTCTTGCGCAGATCTTCGATCGTGGCGCTGCCGGTATAGCCCATGGCCGCCTTGATGCCGCCGACCAGCTGATGGATCACAGCACTGGCCGGACCCTTGTAAGGTACCTGACCTTCAATCCCTTCCGGCACCAGCTTCTGCTGGCTGACATCTGCCTGGAAGTATCGATCGGCACTGCCGCGGGCCATTGCGCCGACGCTGCCCATACCGCGATAGCTCTTGTAGCTGCGGCCCTGGTAAATGAAAGTCTCACCCGGCGCTTCTTCGGTCCCGGCGAGCATCGAGCCGACCATGATCGTGGAGGCACCCGCAGCGAGCGCTTTGGCTGCATCGCCACTGGTGCGCAGGCCGCCATCCGCGATGGCCGGAACGCCCAGCTTTTCCGCCTCTTCCACGCAATCCATGATCGCGGTCAGCTGCGGCACGCCGACACCGGCGACCACGCGCGTGGTGCAGATGGAGCCTGGGCCGATCCCGACCTTCACCGCATCCGCACCAGCACCGGCCAGCACTTTTGCCGCTTCGCCCGTGGCGATGTTGCCGGCAATGACCTGTACGCTGTTGGACAGCTTCTTCACCCGCTCGACCGAGCGGGCCACATCCTTGTTATGGCCATGGGCCGTATCGATCACGACCACGTCTACTTCCGCATCGATCAGGGCTTCGGTACGTTCGAAACCCTTGTCGCCCACCGTGGTCGCCGCGGCGACACGCAGGCGGCCGGTTACGTCCTTGGTAGCATCGGGATAGGCAACCGCCTTTTCGATATCCTTCACCGTGATGAGTCCGACGCAGCGCCCGTTATCGTCCACTACCAGCAGCTTCTCTATACGCCGCTGATGGAGCAGTTTGCGCGCTTCTTCCTGACTGGTGCCGAGTGGCACCGTGGCAAGGTTCTCTGTCGTCATCAATTCGCTGACCGGCTGGCGCGGATTTTCCGCGAACCGTACGTCGCGGTTGGTGAGTATGCCGACCAGCTTGCCACCGCGATCGGTCACCGGAATACCGCTGATGCGGTTCTTGGCCATCATTTCCTGCGCCTGGCCAAGCGTGGCGTCAGGGTGGATGGTAATTGGGTTGACCACCATGCCGCTTTCATACCGCTTTACCGCGCGCACCGCGGCGGCCTGTTCGTCGACCTCCAGATTGCGGTGCAGGACCCCGATGCCGCCCAGCTGCGCCATGGCAATCGCCATGTCGGCTTCGGTCACCGTATCCATTGCGGAAGAAATTACCGGGATGTTAAGCGATATCTCGCGCGTCAGCCGCGTTGCGGTATTGGCCATCGACGGGAGAATATCGCTCTCGGCCGGTACGAGAAGTACGTCGTCGAAAGTGAGGCCGAGGGGGATGTCGAGATATGCCACGTAGAGAATCGCCTGCCGGAGTAAATGTGGCGGCCCATGTAACGACGGTTTGCCACTGGCGCTAGTGGCTCACACGGAGATTACGCCCTTACGCCCGCCATGGCGATGCCAGTAAAGGCGCGCAAAGACCACCAGAGCGCCAACCGGGAACAGGAAGCGAACCAGCGTTGGCGGCCAGCCCCCTTCCCCACCCACGAATGAAGCGGTGGGCAAGGCTATCCCGAAAAACCAGTGGATCTGTGTTGGCACCGCCCAGATCATCACCCCGCCGCCCATGCCGACGAGAGAGAGCAGCGCCCAGATCGGTTTAAGCTTCAGACCCGGTTCGCGCACGGCCAGCACGAAAGCTGCCACACTCGCCAGCAGACAGGTGAAAGCTGTGGCAAGAAAAGCGATCAGCGGTGGCGGCATCGGCAGCTATTCGGCCGTCCAGCCGCCATCCACACTCCAGTTGGCACCATTCACATTCTGCGCTTCGTCGCGGCACAGAAAAACCGCCAGAGCGCCGATTTCTTCCGGCTGGACGAACTTCTTCGTCGGCTGCTTGGCCAGAAGGATATCGTTCATCACTTCGTCGCGGGTCATGCCCCGGGCTTTCATCGTGTCCGGAATCTGGTTTTCGACCAGCGGGGTCCAGACATAACCGGGGCTGATGCAATTGGCGGTTGCGCCATGTTCCGCCAGTTCCAGTGCCAGAGTCTTGGTCAGCCCGGCAATCCCGTGCTTGGCAGCGACATAGGCACTTTTGAAGGGCGACGCCGTCAGCGAATGGGCACTTGCCGTGTTGATGATGCGCCCCCATCCCTGCTCTTTCATATGGGGCACGGCAAGCCGGGAAGTGTGGAAGGCTGCGCTGAGATTGAGCGCGATGATTTTGTCCCATTTGTCGACCGGAAAATCCTCCACCGGACTCACGAACTGCATTCCGGCGTTGTTGACGAGGATGTCTATACCGCCCGCCCGCCCCATCATCTCTTCGATCTGGGCCACGTCGGTCAAATCGGCGCCGGAATGGGCGGCGTCCATTTCACTGCACAGCTTTGCGATCTCAGCCTCTTCACCGAAGCCGTTGAGTACGATCTGCGCCCCTTCGCCGTGAAGCGCCCGGGCAATGGCCAGGCCGATACCGCTGGTCGACCCGGTGACCAGTGCGCGCTTACCTTCGAGAAACATTTGAACCTCCCGGCGTTATAGGGAATATCGTTTTCAGGCCATCGCGCACATCATGGGCGCTGTAAAGCCGACAGACAGAGGGGAAACGGATGCGGCTCAATCCTTTCGATACGGGCAATATCAACGTGCGATCAAGCGGCGGCGGCATGCCCGGCGGCAAGGCGGGCGGCATTGGCTGCGGCACAATCGTCATCGCGGCCCTGGGCTATTTCGTCTTCGGACTGGACCCGATGCAGACAGCGGGCATGGTCGAAAGCGTACAGCAGGGGCAACAGCAGCAGACAGGTTCGGTGAACACGAATGCGCAGGAAGTCTGCACCAGCAGTGCCTATGCCACCGAAGCGTGCAATGCGCTGACCTCGCTCAATGTCACCTGGGAAAAGACTTTCCGCGATCAGGGTTATGATTTCCAGCAACCCGCGCTCGACCTGTTCGGCGGCGGCGGGGTGAGCACGAAGGGGTGCGGAAATGCATCGTCGGCAGTGGGGCCTTTCTACTGCCCGGCAGACCAGACGATCTATATCGACACCAGCTTCTACGACACGCTGGAAAAGCAGTTGGGCGCTGGTGGCGATTTCGCCCGGTATTACGTACTGGCGCATGAGTATGGCCATCATATCCAAACGATAACGGGGATTTCCAACCAGATCCGCAGCCTCCAGCAGCAGAACCCGCGCCGGGCGAACCAATTGCAGGTACTGATGGAATTGCAGGCGGATTGTTATGCCGGGGTATGGGCAGGCAAAAACCGCAACCTGATCGAACCGGGCGATATCGAAGAGGGCATGAACGCTGCCGCCGCGATCGGGGACGACCGCTTGACGGGCGGGCGCGTGTCGTCCGAAAACTTCACCCATGGCACCAGCAAACAGCGCAGCGATGCGTTGCGCCTCGGCCTGCAGGGCGACGACAGGGCCTGTGACGCCATCACTAACGTAAGCTGACAGGCAACAGAAATCGGTAAAGGGCGCAGCCGGAAAGGCCGCGCCCACCTACCGCGCCCGGGGGACTTAGCGCGACAGTCCGGCAATTTCCTCGTCAATTTCGCGGAGCGCTTCGCTGCGCGCCCGACCAGACAGATTGGGATCGGAAGCCAGCGCGCTGCGTGTTGCCTTCAGCGCATTCAGAGCCACGCGGTCACCATATTCTTCACATACATAAAGGGTGGTGCGGCCCTGCCGGTCGGTGATGCTCTTGACTGGGGTATCGTATCCACGACATTCGTTAACGACGCGCGGCGCGGATGCCATCGCCTCTCTGCTGATCGCCCGTGCCTGAGCGCCAGCGACGCGCGCTTCTGCCACAGCGATCCGCATTCCCGCATTCTGCCTTGCTTCGCCTGCACGATCGCGCTCTTCGGCGATACGGTCCCGCTGTTCCGCAAGACGTTCCTGCCGCTGTGCACGGCGTTCCTCGCGATCGGCAGCTAGCTCTTCCAGCCGCGCTTCCCGATCGCCCAGTGCGGCTTCGTGTTCAGCCAGTGCCGCTTCATGATCCGCCTCTTCGCCTGCGGTCATTTCCGTCCATTCCCGACTGCCGTAACGCACCGTGCGTCGTTCCGTCACCGCACCGTTATTATTCACCCGTTCGACATGAACGCTGCGCTGGTCTTCGTTCACAACAGGCGTCCCATCGGACGCAGCCGACGAATGCGGCGTTGCCGGGGCCTGGGGTGCGGCGGATGGCGCGGCGACGGCTTCGGAATAATACACACTGGCCGTCAAAGGCAGAGCAACCAGTGCCGCAGCGACAGCCACACGCGCGGCCATCCGGCGGCGGGGTGAATGATCTGCCATCGGCAGGCTGCGCAGGCGGTGGATAATGGATTTGTCGCCCAGAACCGGGCATGCCATCGGTGCGGCCAGCGCGGGACGCGGTGCCGGACCCGACCGCCGCGCATAATCGGCAATTACCGCGGCATAGGCAGCCCGTTCATCGCGGCTGCGGCTGGCAACAACCCGCGCGTCGCAAAACGCCTCCTGATCGCGCCGCATAGCGGTCCAGCCCATCCAGCCAAGGGGGTTGAACCAGTGCATCGCAAACAGCGGCTGGATCAGCATATTTGCAAGAATATCGTGACCACGGTGATGAGCCACCTCATGCGCAATGGCGAGATCGCGGACCTGCCCTTCGCGGTTGACCATGAACCCGTCAGGCAGGGCCACGACCTTGTCCAGCACTCCGAAAGCCATCGGTCCCGAAATTGCAGGCGTTTCAACCAGGCGAATATTGCCCACTTCACCCACCGGGCGCGCATGTTCGAGCAGTTCACGCCGCAGTTCGCCATAGAGCCAGAAGCGGCGCCCCATGAAGATCGCCGCACCGATCAGCCACAAAATCACCAATGGCACAATGAAATCGATCGGCGATTCCAGCGGCATCGGCGCGGCAGGCTCAGCAAACTGACTGTAGGAAAAGGCAGTGTCTACGGCAGGAACCGAAACGGGACCCGCCGTGACAGGATCGACCACCGGCATGGCTTCGACAGCCGTCGGCCGCATCCATGCAGGAAGTGTTACCGGCGGGAAGACCAGTCGTGCCAGAGGCAGGAACCACAAGGCATAGGCTGCCCCTGCACCAAGGTGCCTCGAGACCGGACGTCGCAACAGCAGCGCCAGGGCAATCAGCCCGCCGGTCCAAACCAGCGTGTCGAACAGGAACATATCCCAGTAATCGCGAATAAGGTCGGTCATTTGCGCATCTCCCTCAAGAGCGCTTCGATTTCAGCGAGATCGTCATCGGTCAGCGCCTCGCTTTCGGCGAGTTGTGCGAACAGCGGCGCTGCACGCCCGCCAAACAGCCGGTCGACAAGACGGCGGCTTTCCCCACCGACATAGTCCGACCGTTCGATCAGCGGTCGGTACAGGAATTTGCGGCCATCGGGCTCCGTGCCGACGGCCTCTTTCTGCACCAGTCGGCTCAGCAAGGTTTTCACCGTCGGGATCGACCAGTCACGTTCCGCGCAGATCGCATCGCAGACATCGGCAGCAGTTGCGGGGTTCTTGTCCCACAACACTTCCATGACGGCATGTTCGGCTTCGCTTATCCGCTCGCCTGCGTCCTTGCGTTTCGACATGCCATGCTCCTGAGAATCCGAAATGTGCTGCGACCAGTTTCTAGCGGTATCGACTACGTGTGTAAACAATATAATCGGTTTGGCGACGCCGGTGGAACAACCCTCTCCTCGGTGCGCTGGGACAGGTACTCGACCAATTGGAAACACCGCCCGATGAACGACAACGATCGCAACGCTATCCTTTCGGCACCGCAACTGCGCCTCATGGGGAGCGTGGATGAGGCGATGTATGCCGAATTCCGCAACCAGCTCAGCGCTGCGCCCAAGGAAGGTCTGCTCGTGATTGCTCTCACCACCTTGGGGGGCAATCCAGAGATCGCGCGGGCGATGGCCGACGACGTCCGCCTGTTACGTAATGCTGGACGAAAGATCTATTTTCTCGGCAAATCGGCCGTGTATTCGGCCGGCGCTACATTCATGGCGGGTTTTCCAGTCGAGTACCGTTTTATGACGAAGGATTCGTCGATCCTTCTGCACGAAAGGCAGATAGCCAAGACAATTCAGTTGAATGGGCCGCTCAAGAGCTGCATCGCCCAGCTGAAAGCTGCTCTCAATGAAATAGAGCATTCGATCGACATCGAAGACCAGGGGTTCCGCGCAATCGTGAACGGGGCGGATGTCGAATTCGAGGAGCTCCGCGACAAGGCACCCGACAATTGGTACATCGGGTGCGATGAAGCGGCAGAACGCGGCCTGATTGCGGGTGTGATCTGACTGGCCAGCATGCCATGCTGTTGAAATGATCGAGCGATTCGTCCTTGCCTTCGCCCTGCTGGTGCCCGCCCCGTTGCTCGCGCACGAAGATGTTGCCCCGCAAGGCCGGGAATATGCCACCCAACTGGTTGTCATCGAGACAACGATGGGCGATATCACCGTATCGATAGAGACCGACCGAGCTCCTGTTACCGCAGCGAATTTCCTGCGTTACGTCGATGAGGACCGTTTCGACGGCACCCATTTCTATCGCGCGATGCATCTCGACTGGGGGGAACCGCCCAACGGGTTACTCCAAGGCGGTACGCAGATGGATCCGAAACGTGTGCTCGATCCGATCGCACACGAGCCGACCAGCCAAACGGGTTTGAGCCATACCAATGGTGCCCTGTCGATGGCGCGGTACGATCCCGGTACGGCGACTGGCGATTTCTCCATCATGATCAAGGACCAGACTGGTCTCGACGCCGATCCGACATCGCCGGACTCCAATCTGCAGCTTGGTTTCGCCGTATTCGGTTATGTGATCGATGGCATGGATGTGGTCCATGCCATCCATGCCCTGCCACCCGATCCGGATAAGGGTGAAGGCTGGATGAAGGGACAGCTGCTGGCAGAGCCGGTCGAAATCATCGATATGCGCCGGATCGAACCCTCTAAGGTTGGCTAGCAGACTTCTGCAGTGTTTTTTGGTGGCGGGCCCGGCGGGACACGCGCAGGATGCATGTAGAACGGGTCTGACCTCAGCTCGTGGCTGTCACCATACGCCTCCGCAAGCACAGCATAGAGCTGCGGATCGTAGTCGGCCAAATCCGCATCATTCAGAATATGACGGCCATCAAAGGCCTGCAAGCGGTTGGAATTGAACCAGAACTGGGTCCCTTCGGCCCAGTATTCCTGCACTGTCGTGGTCGTATATTCTTCAAACCACAGACCTTTCGCCAGCGCATTGGCATAGGCCGCCTCAACCTGTGCGTAGAGGGATGGGTCCGCGCCCTGAATGGCGAACAGCACGTTATGGGCAAATTCGTGAACGAAGATCGTTTCGCCCCAATATCGGCTGATCGGCAGGCCCAGAACATCCTCCTCCGATCCGACCATCCGTTCGCCCCCGATGCCGCGGGCACGTTCATCCCAATATTCCCTATCGGTTTTGGAGCCGATGCGTTCGTCGTAATGCTTGAGCTCGCAACGCGTCAGCCGCGGATCGTCGCGTGCTGGTTTGGTCCAGCTGGCATTTTCCGGAAGGTCGAGCAGCGCCTCGTCCCGCGCGATGAGAGCGATACGATAGTCCTTGGCGACAAGCCAAGCAGCGAGATCCGGCCGGTGAGCAAGCATCCCGTGGACCATGTTTCGCGCCGCGAAGAGCGCATCATCAGGCACTCTGGAGGATGACAGAATGGGAATCCCAGCCGCGTCCACATGCTTGCTGTAGAAAGGATCGGCGGCAAGCCGTTCAGGCGGTGCACCTGAAGTCATCACGCAAGCCGTCAGTAGAAGAGCCGATGCGAGTGTGGCGAACGACCGTATCGGCACGACTACTCGGCAGATCTTTCTTTGGACAGTCTGCTCATCAGGATGGCAGCACGTTGCGCCTGCCGAACGATAGAGCGCAAATCGATCGTTTCCCCTTCTGCATGGCTGCCTGTGCCTGCTGGCCCCATTCCCGCGAGTCCATCGGTATAGGGCGCTACAAAGCTGATATCAGCGGCGCCACGAAGCGAAGGGGGATATGGCTCCATTGCTTCATGTCGTAGATCGGCGTTTATGACATTTAGTTTGTCCAGCAGCCTACGGTTGCCGTCAGTCGGTGCCATGGAGGGATAGCGAAACTCGATGCTGATTTCCGCATGCGTGCCGGGAAGATGATCGGCAACGATGGCGTGCATTTTCTCGGCGACGCGCTCGTTCTGCTCCTGCGTGAGCGCGCGCAGGTCGCCGCGTGCGACTGCTGTCGAGGGAATAATATTCGTCTTGCCAGTGGCGCTGGCCGACAGACCGTCTTCGGAGAGTTGCGCCGGCGTTCCGCCAGCCATGAAACCGACATTGTAGGTCAGGTCTTCCTCGGTCAGTTCCCGACGGAAAGTGTCGAGAATGCGGGCCATTTCATAAATTGCGCCATAGCCTGCATATTCCGAGAAAATGCCCGAACTGTGCCCGCTCTTCGCGCTGGTAGTCAGTGTCCAGCCCCCGGACGAGCGTCTCGCGATAACGCCCATGTCCTTGCCGTCGCGGATCGACAGACCTTCGAAGCCGAATGCAACATCGGCCCACCGGCCCGCCTCGACCAGATCCTTGCGCGCTGCCTCCAGCGGCTCGCCAGCATCTTCTTCGTCCCCGGTTAGCGCGACCACGATATTGGCACCGTCAAGAGTGCCCGCCTTCTTCATCGCACGGAGCGCCGACAGGATCACCACGATCCCGCCCTTATTGTCCAGAATGCCCGGACCGACAGCCATGTCACCATCGCGGACGACGCCGGTGAAAGAAGAATCCGGTTCAAACACCGTATCGAGATGCCCGATCAGGAGTATCTTAGTAGCCCCCGCAGCCCCGCGATGCTGCGCAAACAAATGTCCTGCCCGGCCGGTAGCTGATTGATCGATCCATTCAGTTTCGAAACCAAGCGCTTCGAACTCGGGCACCAGCGTATCGGCAACCCGCTTCACACCAGCATGATTGTGCGAGCCCGAATTGATCAGAGTGATCTTTTCCAGCAGCGCAACATCGCTTTCGAAGCCGTCTTCTACGGTCTCGACAATGGTCTGTTCGGCAGGTTTGAGTTCAGCGGCTGCGGGGGCGGCAGCGAACGCCGCTAGACACGCGACGAATGCGGCCGCCCTAGCCCGCATCAATACACTCGCTTCTTCGGCTCGATATATTTCACGTCGTCGGTCAGCGTGTATTCGTGCACGGGACGGTAATCGATCTTCACGCCACCGCCGTTCCCGCCCCAGCCATCGAACCATGCAATGGTATGCTTCATCCATTCCGCATCGTTGCGGTCGGGATAATCCTCGTGCGCGTGGGCACCGCGGCTTTCCTTGCGGTTTTCCGCACTGGCAATGGTGACATTTGCCTGCGCCATGAGATTGTCGAGTTCGAGCGTTTCGATGAGATCGCTGTTCCAGATCAGCGAACGGTCGAAGACCTTCACATCTTCCATCCGCTTGTTGATCGCCTTCAGTTCCTCGACGCCTTCGGCCAGCAGCTTGCTATCGCGGAAAACGGCTGCATGCCGGGTCATCGACTTCTGCATGTCTGCACGTAGCTTCGCGGTTGGCGTAGCGCCATCGGCGTAGCGGAAATGGTCGAGACGCGTCAGGGCGAGATCGGCGCTGTCAGCAGGCAGTTCGTCATGGCTGGTGCCTGGCTTGATCAGTTCCTTGAGGCGATGGCCGGTAGCGCGGCCGAAGACAACAAGGTCGATCAGCGAGTTGGAGCCGAGGCGGTTGGCGCCGTGTACCGAAACGCAGGCAGCTTCGCCGACAGCAAACAGACCGGGGACAATCTTTTCTGGATCGTTCTTGTCCCCCGCCATGACTTCGCCATGGAAGTTACAGGGGATACCACCCATGTTGTAGTGGACCGTCGGGGTAACCGGCAGCGGTTCGCGGGTCAGGTCGACACCGGCGAAGATCTTGCCGCTTTCGGTGATGCCCGGCAGGCGTTGGGCCAGAACATTCGGATCGATATGATCGAGGTGCAGATAAATGTGGTCTTTTTCAGGGCCCACACCGCGGCCTTCGCGCATTTCGAGCGCCATCGAACGCGATACGACGTCGCGCGAGGCAAGATCCTTCGCACTGGGAGCGTAGCGTTCCATGAAACGCTCGCCTTCCGAATTGGTCAGATACCCACCTTCACCGCGCGCACCTTCAGTGATGAGGACGCCTGCACCGTAGATACCCGTGGGATGGAACTGAACGAATTCCATATCTTGCAGCGGCAAACCTGCACGCAGCACCATGCCGCCGCCATCACCGGTGCACGTGTGCGCCGAGGTGGCGGTGAAATAGCACCGGCCATACCCGCCCGTGGCAAGCACGACAGCCTTCGAACGGAACCGATGTATCGTGCCGTCATCGAGGCACATGGCAATCACCCCGACGCAGACGCCGTCCTTCATGATCAGGTCGAGGGCGAAATATTCGATAAAGAAATCGGCGTCATATTTCAGGCTCTGTTGATAGAGCGCGTGAAGCATGGCGTGGCCAGTACGGTCGGCCGCGGCGCAGGTGCGCTGCACCGGAGGGCCTTCGCCCATGTTCTGCATGTGGCCACCGAACGGGCGCTGATAGATTGTGCCGTCATCGTTGCGGCTGAAGGGCACACCGGCATGTTCCAGTTCGTAAACCGCCTGCGGCGCTTCGCGGACCATGTATTCGATCGCGTCCTGGTCCCCGAGCCAGTCGGAGCCCTTCACGGTATCGTACATGTGCCACTGCCAATGGTCAGGCGTGTTGTTGCCCAAGCTGGCGGCTATGCCCCCCTGTGCGGCCACGGTGTGCGATCGCGTCGGGAAGACCTTGGTGATGTTGGCGGTCTTGAGACCACTTTCGGCTGCACCCATGGTGGCGCGCAGACCTGATCCGCCCGCGCCTACGACAACCACATCATAAGTATGATCGGTGATCGGATATTCGCGACCGTTGATGCTGAAGGTAGGATTGAAAGCCATCAGGCGGCTCCTCCAAGGGCAAGGCGTGCGATCGAAACGAGGCCGAAGGCACCGCCGCCAATGGTTGCAAGATTGAGAAGGGCGAGGACACCGAACTTGGTTCCGGCGTCTTTAACATAGTCTTCGACCAGCACCTGCAGGCCAAGCCGCGCATGCCAGAAAACCGAGATGACGAGCAACGCCAACGCAGTGGCGGGCAGCGTCTGCGAAGCCCAGCCGGTCACGGTGGAGAAGCTGTAATTCGGCAGCAGCGCGAGACTGATCGCCAGAAACAGCGCGAGCACAAGGTTGCCGATCGCGGTGAAGCGCTGCAGCAGCCAGTGATGCGCACCTTCATGTGCCGAACCAAGCCCGCGCACGCGTCCGATAGAAGTTCCGTTACCCATGGTCTAAGCCTTTAGCGAAGCAGGATGAGGGCCCAGAAGCCCGCAGTAAGAAGAATGCCGAGCAGCGGCGCAAGGGTCGACCAGGTCTTGTTCGTGTCGAGCTCGTAACCGGCGCCGATATCCAGGACGAAGTGCCGAAGCCCGCTCATCATATGTGAAAAGAAGGCCCAGCTGAGGCCGACCAGCACGACCATGCCGAGAGGCGATCCCATGACCGTCTGGAAGGTCGAATAGGCATCGGGACCCGCGGCCATGGCCCCGAGCCACCAAAGCAGCACCCCAAGACCGACGATCGCCAGACCGTCCCCGGTGACACGGTGGAGGATGGAGACGGCCATGTGCGGTCCCCATTTCCAGATTTGCAGATGTGGTGCGATCGGGCGGTTGGCCATCATTTTCGTCCGGTTGGAAAATTTGAAGGCCTTCCCTTAGCGAAGCTGACGCATGGTGCAAGGATGGCAATGCCGCTTTCCCTTCGATAGAGCATCAGAATGACTACCATTCTTATTACCGGCTCTTCACGCGGGATAGGTGCAGCGGCCAAGGCCCAGCTCGAAGCGCGCGGCGCCAATGTCTTCGGTCAGGCAACATCCAGCAGCGCTGTCGACACCATCCCGGCAAATTTCAACGAGCCTGGTGCACCCTATGAATTGTGGGAGGCCGCTCTCGCCCGTGCGGGTGGGGAAATCGACATATTGGTCAATAATGCCGGTTTGTTCGATCCCAACCCGATCGAACGATCGGACATCGAATGGCTCGACGCATGGGAAGATACCATGCGAATCAACCTCACTGCCCCGGCGCAGTTGAGCCGGTTTGCAGTCAAACACTGGCAGGACCGCGGCGCTACCGGCCGCATCGTCCATGTCGCCAGTCGTGCCGGTCACCGTGGAGATTCACCCGCCCACTGGCACTATGCGGCAAGCAAGGGTGGAATGCTGGCAATGCACAAGACCATTGCCCGGCAATATGCGGATCAGGGCATACTAAGCTTTGCCATTACACCCGGCTTTACCGATACGGCGATGGCAGGCGACTATCTGGAAAGCCGGGGCGGGCCCGCGCTGCTGGCGGATATTCCGTTGGGTCGGGTGGCTGAACCCGACGAAATCGCTAGAATCATCACATTCTGCGCACTGGACGCCCCGGCAAGCATGACGGGCGCAACTATCGATGCGAATGGAGCCAGTTATGTTCGCTAGACTTCTGCCCGCGCTGTTGCTTTCAGGATGTGCGATGACGCCCCCCACACCCGACGCGGCGATGCCAAATTTGCCCGAAGCCGGCCTTTCCGGGGCGTCATTCGCGGAGAGCTGCGAACCGTGGGACGACTGGGATAAACCCGCCCCGCCGTTCCGTATTTTCGGCAATAGCTGGTATGTCGGTACGTGCGGAATTGCAGCGATTCTGATCGCCGACCCTCAAGGCCACATCCTCATCGACAGCGGCACGCCTGCCGGGGGCGAGTTGGTGCTCGCCAATTTGCGCAGGATCGGCGTCGATGCATCGGATATTCGCTATATTCTCGCCAGCCACGAACATTTCGACCACGTCGGCGGACATGCGGTTCTGGCCAAGGCTACCGGGGCGAAAATTATTGCATCAGCCGCAGCGCTCCCGGTCCTCGAAAGCGGGATCGTATCCGACGCTGACCCGCAGGCGGATGCCGATCACCCACCTATGACTCCCGTGAAAGTGTCGCGTATTATCAAGGATCGCGAGATACTGACGCTGGGAGATATAGAGATTACAGCCCACGCAACGCCCGGCCATACACCCGGAGCGATGAGCTATAGCTGGAAAGCCTGCTCTTCCCCCGAGGAACCGCCTGCATGCCGCCGCCTTGCTTATGTCGATAGCCTGTCGCCCGTGTCGGCTGACGGCTATCGGTTCAGCGACCATCGGCAGGCGCTTGCCGCTTTTCGCGCAAGTATCGATAAAGTGTCTCGAATGCCGTGTGATGAGCTGCTGACGCCGCATCCATCCGCAAGCGGTCTGATCATGAAGCTACGCGATGGCACGATGGGGGCGCCAGGCCAGTGCCAGCAGTATGCGGCGGCGCTATCCACCGCCCTCGACGAACGCCTTGAGAAGGAACGAGCCGGTGGCTGACAGTTGGAAAATACTTGCCGAAGTTTCCAAGGACGTCGCCAGAGCAGCCCTTGTCGAACATGAAGATGCGTTGGATTGGCCAGCAGGCTGGGTCGTCACCGGAATGGAAGTGGCGGATGACCGGCCGGAGGAATGGACTGTCGAAGTTTACCTGGACCACCAGCCAAAAAAGGTCGACCTTGAACGCGTGCAAGCACTGTTTGCCGACTCGTCGCCTTCACTCACTGTCGAAAAGCTGCCTGAAACGGACTGGGTGACCGAAAGCCAGAAAGGCGTGGAACCGATACGCGCAGGGCGTTTCCACGTGCGAACACCAGATCATGCCGCTGAACCGACCATGGTCGACTTCGTGATTCCTGCCAGCCAGGCCTTCGGCACCGGCCAACACAATACCACCGCCGGTTGCCTTGCCATGCTCGATCTGATGAAGCGCGAAGGAATCATCGCGCGCAACCATGCCGATATCGGAACAGGTACAGGCCTGCTCGCCTTCGCCGCCATGCATTTATGGCCCGAAGCTACCGCCACGGCATCGGATATCGATCCGATCTGCGCCAGCGTGGTACGCGAAAACATGGCGATCAATAGCATCCCTGAGGGTGATGGCCGCGGAGAACTGATCATGATCATCGCCGATGGCATGGAACATCCGCTGCTGAAGCTTCGCGGGCCTTACGATCTATTTATCGCCAACATTCTGGCAGGGCCGCTGGTGGAGCTGGCACCATCCTTCGGCGCAGCAGTTGCTCCGGGGGGCAATTTGCTGCTTGCTGGACTGCTGGAAACACAGGAAGCACGTGTCCGCCAAGCCTATCGCAAGATAGGCTTCCGTCTGTCCCGGCGGCTGGTGAATGGCGATTGGTCGATTCTGTGGCTGCGCAAAAGCCGGGTGCGGTGAGACGGCCCACGCAGTTGATTGCATGGGTACTTGCCGTACCTGCCACTGCGCTGACGCTATTTCTTCTCTTGGCATGGATCGGAAGCGCGATTCCGCGTAATTCGGCATGGAAACAGCCTGTAAGCGGCGTCAAAATCATGATCGAAACGAACGGCATCCATACCGCGATCGTGATGCCTGTGGTGACTGCTCAAAAAGACTGGAGAGCCGATTTCCCCGCGTCCGATATCGAAGATTCCCGGCGCCCCTATACTCATATTTCCGTCAGCTGGGGCGAGCGGGAGGTATTCCTGAACACGCCCACCTGGGCCGACATAACCGTCTCCACCGTAGCCAGTGCGCTGGTCAATGGCGATAGCCTGCTACATGTGGCGCATTATGTGCGCCCTGCCCCCGGTCCCGATCTGCGCCCGGTAATTATCACACAGGATCAGTATGCCCGCCTCGTCGCCGCCATCGAAAGCCGGCTCGTCACGCCAGACAGGCGGGTGGCCTATCACGGCTATTTCCATAACGATGTCTTCTACGATGCACCCGGAACGTATCATATCGGCAATACCTGCAACCAATGGACCAGCGACACACTTGCCCAGGCCGGCATACGCATCGGTCTGTGGACCCCGTTGGCCGGCGGGGTGATGCGGTGGATCCCGGAACCGGCCGCCAGACAGCTTCCATAAAAGCCGCTCTCAGGCGGGCTCTTCCTTTATGGATATTGGTTCACTCATTCCCTTTGTTACAGCATAGCGCACCACCGCGCGGACGACTTCCTGCATCATTTCCATCCGCGCCGGTATGGGGGCGCGGGTGCGGGCGATCATAACTGCAATCGCATAGGTCCGCCCTTCCGGCGAGGTAAACAGGCCGATGTCATTGTAGCCCGACTGCTCCCCGTCATAGACCTGACCTGTCCCGGTCTTATGCCGAACGATCCAATCTGGCGGAGCCCCGGCCTTGAGACGCTGCGGCCCGCTTTTCGTGCGCGACATCGTGCCCAACAGCAACGCGGTCGATGGGCCGGATACCAACTGGCCTTCGTGCAGACGAGCCAGGGCATCCACTATGGCGACCGGCGGCGCTCCATCGATCGGATCGGCTAGATAGCCCTCGAATGCATCGCGGCGTCTTTGCGCCGGAACCTTCTCCCGGGCATCGAAAAAGGCTGATCCTTGCGCATAGGCCTGGGTCCAGCTTAGGCCGGCTATGGCGCTCTGCTTGTGGCGTTCGTCCGTACCGAAACGAATACTGGCCAGATCATGCCGGTCGAGGAATCTTTGAACGGCCTTGGGCCCACCGACACGCCGCAGGACCCGGTCGTTCGCCGTATTGTCGCTCTGTGTGATGGCCCGTTCGATGAGTTCGGCATAGTCGGCTGAAAAACTACCACGCTGGGTAACGATCGCGCGAATCGGCTGATGGAATACTGTCAGGTCGGGAGTGCGAATCTCGACCATTTCCGCAAGGTCGAGCTTGCCCGTGTCGACTTGGTCCAATGCCGCCAGTGTCACCCACAATTTGCTGACACTCTGCTGGGGAAACAGCTGCAATCCGTTGAAGTGAAGAGTTCTGTGCGCCGCTATATCGCGCACCGCTATGCCGACATGGCCATTGAAGGTGCCACCGATACGGCTGAGCTCACGATCCAGTGCCTGCAGTTCCGGCGTCATCGGCGCCGGTTCGATATCGTCTGCCGCCTGCTTCACCAGCGGATCGTCATCCGCGGCAGGGAAATTTCGCGGTATCCACACAAGGATCAGGGCCACGAGAAGGACGGGAATGGCGAAAAGAACGAAGCGGTAAGATGCGTGCACCCTTGCTTAACGCATCACCTGCAGCTTGTTCCTGACGGTGTCAGACCAGACCGGAATCAACTGCGGCAACTCCTGGCAGAGGGCGGCCCACATTACACATCGCGCGGACACGTTCGGAAAACATCAAATTCCCATGCGGATAATAGCGATGGTGGATGCGCATCAGCTCCGCAAGCTCCGCTTGGCCCAGCGCCTCGCAAAAATCCGGACCCAGCGCACTCTTACCGAAATGCGGTCGGGTTTCTGGTTCATACTGCATGATCAGCCGCTGCAGTCGTTCTAGCCAGGCATAATCGCGCGGGTCCGCGAATAGGTCGATTGCCGCCACCGGGCCCCTGGCGTTAGCGGCAAAGATAGGGTTCGCCTGCCCCGGCAATTCGCGCACCGAAATGATGCCTTTCAGGTAAAACCCGAGATCACGCAGGGCATCGGCTTCGCGAATGATGAACTTGACCACCGCAGGCGCCTTTTCCAGAGGCACGAAAAAGGCCAGATTGTATCCCGTGTACGTGGTGGAGAAGAGACCGCGGGTGATGCTGGGTGCCCGGCTTTCCTTCAACCCGGGTTTTGGATCGTACAGATAGTCCAGATCGTCGGGATCGGTGATTACCCGCTCGCTCTGCTTGAGATCGAGCCAGTCGATCAAGCGTTGCATGGGTCTGCGGAACGCCGGGAGAAAACGATCAAACGCATAGTATCGCCGCAGAAACCACGCCGCGAACTTGCCGTCTCCCCCCTTGGCTTTGGGATGGGACACGAGCTGGTCGGCATCGTCACATTCGGCCAGCGCATGGAGCATAACAACCGGGTTGTCTGGGTTGGTATAAGGCATCACTGCCCAATTCGCCGCTATACAACCCTGTTTCAGTTCATCGAGATGATCCAGTCGGCTCATTGAACTGGTCGAGATGTAGGATTCGAGCGGCTTGGTCTCGAGCACCAGTTCGATGATCGGCGCAATCGTGCCGAAGGATAGCGCAACATAGGCAAATTCAGGATCTGCGCGGTGCAATGTCACGCGGTGCCCGACCCCGTCGAGAAAGGTCAGTTCGACGATGCTGTCTGCCATTACCGCACGCGGACCGAAACCGTGCGTCCCCGTCGCCAGTGCGCCGATGACGGACTGTTCCATGAAATTACCAGAATTGAGCAGCCCCCGGCGGTGGTTGTCACGCAGGAAAACCTTGAGTTCACGCACCGACACCGATGCCCCCACGCGAACGGTTTCGGTCGCGGAATCGTATGACAGGGTTTTCAGCCCGCCTTCACGCATCATGATCGCGGTAACGCCGGGGACGATCTGCACCCCGTTATAGGAATGCGATTGCCCCACACAGCAATAGCGGCCTTTGCCGATGAGCGCGCCAATTTGCGCCTCGTCCTGCGGAATGCGCGCTTCGCATTCTGTTCGAAAGACATTGATCCACGACCGGATCCAGCGCTTCCCCTCGGTCCCTGCAGTGCGAGCATCTACACGCCCCTGCGCAAAGCGCCGATATATCCGGATCATGGTTATTCCCCCAGCCTGCCCCTGAGACTCGCTATAACCCGTCGCGCTCGCTCACGCGAGTACGGGAACGGCACTGTACCGTTCTGCAATAGCTGGAACTTCTGCGATGCCAGGCCGCTCTTGCAAGGACAACATCCACAAGGAATTTTCATGAGCAAGACACTGCTTATCACTGGTGCTTCCAGCGGCATCGGTTCAGCCACCGCCCGCGCCGCTGCCGCCGACGGCTGGAAGGTCGCTCTCCTCGCGCGCTCTACAGACAAGCTCGAAGAGCTTGTTGACGACATTGGAGATGACGTGGCGTTGGCACTGCCTTGCGACGTCACGGATCGCGCCGCCTTAACGCAGGCGGTGCAAGAAGCGGTCGCTCATTTCGGCGCACTCGGCGCGGTTTTCGCAAATGCCGGAAAGGGGGTATCAACCCCTGGTGTCGAAACGGGCGACCCTGACGAATGGCATGAGATGATCCATCTCAATATCCTCGCTGTACTGACCACCGCTCACGCCACCCTGCCCCATCTGCGTAAAACACAAGGACAGTTCGTTGTCACCGGATCGAAGGCTGGCCGCGACCATCTTAAAGGATCGGTTTATGGCGCAACCAAATGGTTCGTACATGGCTTTGCCGGTAATCTGGCCGAAGAAATGCGCGAATGGGGTGGGCGTTGCACCGTCATCAGCCCTGGCATGGTCGACACCCCCTTCTTCGATGAAGGGAAGCCGGGAAAGATCCAGCCTGAAGATGTGGCAGGCGCAGTAATGTTCGCGCTGTCCCAGGCCCACACCGCGGCAGTGCGCGAAATTCACATCATGCCGAACGACTAGCCAGCACCTTTTCGGTAAATGACAGGGCGGCGCGCGCGAAGGCTTCCATATTGGCTATGCGCGCGTCACTGCCGGTGTGCATCATGCTCGTCCACTCGCCGTTGGGGCCAACAAGTGCCACGCAGCTTTGCCCGGCGGGTGCGCTGCTGGGATGGCTCGAACCGCCTACCGAACCGCTCTCTGCAAGCCCCCATTCAGAACCGAAATTATCGCGAATGGCGCGGGCTTGAAGCAAAGCATAACTTTCGGTCGCGCCGCGCATCCCGGCATAAGCATCGCGCGGAAGAGCGAACAGAACATCCCGGGCGCGGAAAGAATAGACCACCCCTCCCCCGACGAAGAAATCAAGCGCCCCCGGAACCGTCAGCAGCGATGCCGCAATCAGCCCACCAGTCGCCCCATCGGCCACGGCAATTTTCTCGCGCTGTGCGCGCAGCAGCCCGGCAATGCGCAAGGACTGTAGATGAGTGTCGGCCAGCATTTAGCCGGCGGCCTTCACGATTTCGGCCCATTCGGCCTCGTCGATTACCTCCACCCCCAGACCGGCCGCCTTCTTCAGCTTGCTGCCCGCACCAGGGCCAGCCACGACCAGATCGGTTTTCGCGCTGACTGAACCACTGGCCTTTGCCCCCAGACGTTCTGCCTGGGCCTTCGCCTCATCTCGGCTCATGGTTTCCAGCTTTCCCGTGAAAACGACGGTCTTGCCAGTAACCGGACTGTCTTTCGTCTCGACCTCATATCGTGGCGGTGAAACTTGCGACAGGATGTCGTCCCACACCGTCTTGTTATGATCTTCATGAAAGAAATCGCCCAGCGCTTCGACCACCGCGCTACCAATACCGTCGATAGATACTAGCGAATTTAACGCCTCTTCGTCACCGGCATGCGCTTTCTCCGCAACTTCCCGTAATTGGGAAAGCTCGTGATAATTTTTCATAAGATCACGCGCAGTGACCGCGCCGACGTGCCGAATACCCAGTCCGAACAGTAGCCTGGCGGCATCTGGCTCCCGTCTGGCTTCCACAGAAGCCAACAGATTATCCACAGACCGCTCCTTCCACCCGTCCAGCGCAAGAATATCGGCGCGGCGCTGGTTCAGGCGAAAAATATCCGCAGGGCTTTCAAGCCAGCCAAGAGCAAAGAACTGATCGATTGTCTTTTCGCCCAGCCCATCTATATCCAATGCTCCGCGACTGACAAAATGCTTCAGCCTTTCCGTACGTTGCGCGGGACATATAAGACCACCTGTGCACCGCACATCGACTTCGCCCTCTTCCGCCACTGCCTCGCTGCCGCACTCGGGACAGCGATCGGGAAACACGTAGGGCTGGAGGTCGGCCTCGCGGGTGAGGTTTTCGACAAGCTGTGGAATAACGTCGCCAGCACGCTGCACTACGACGCGATCGCCGGGACGTACACCCAAGCGGGCAATCTCGTTACAGTTGTGGAGCGTCACATTGGTCACCGTAACACCACCGACCAGCACGGGCGCCAAGCGGCCCACAGGCGTCAGCTTGCCAGTGCGGCCGACCTGAATGTCGATGCTCTCCAGCGTCGTTTCGGCCCGCTCGGCCGGGAACTTATGTGCCAGTGCCCAACGCGGTGCCTTGGCGACAAAACCCAGTCTCTGCTGATAATCGAGCCGGTCGACCTTGTAGACGACTCCATCGATTTCATAAGGTAAGTTAGCGCGCTGGACAGCAATAGTGTCGAAATGGGCGAGCATTTCTACGACGCTATCGAACCGCGCAAACAGCGGTGAAACGGGCACGCCCCAATCCGCGATTTGACGCACAACCTCGGTCTGCGTTTCGCCCGGCACGGTAGAGGCCACACCCCAGCCGTGTGCCCAGAATTTGAGCGCGCGCCTGGCTGTAACGCTCGCATCCTTCTGGCGCAGCGATCCGGCGGCTGCATTGCGCGGATTGGCAAACTGGCGGATTTTTGCAGGATCAAATTCCTCACCCCGCGCTTCCGCAGCTTCGCGCGCATCGTCCATCAGACGCTGATTGAGCGCGATGAAGTCCGCCCGCGCCATATAGACTTCGCCCCGTATCTCGAAGACATCGGGGACTTCGCCGGCTATCGTCTGTGGGATGTCGGGAATGAAGGCGACATTTGGAGTGACGTCTTCGCCAACCTGGCCATCGCCGCGGGTGGCTGCACGAATAAGAACGCCTTTCTCGTAGCGTAGGGAGCAGGACAGGCCATCGATCTTGTCTTCAGCCGTGAAAGCCAGCGGCGCATCCTCGGCCAGCGACAGGAACCGCCGCACCCGCGCGACCCATTCCTCGACTTCCTCCGGGTTGAAAGCATTGTCTAGGCTCATCATGCGAACCTCGTGCGTCACCTTAGAAAGCGGAGAAGCAGCGATCGCGTGGCCAACCTTCCGACTGGGCGAATCCGGCCGGATCAGATTGGGAAAAGTCGCCTCAAGCTCTCCATTGCGCCGCACCAGCGCATCATATTCCTGATCAGTAATCTCCGGCGCATCTTCGGCATGATAGAGCCGGTCATGATGCGCAATCTGCTTCGCCAGCCGCATCAACTCGTTGGCTGCATCCGCTTCCGTGATGTCGAGATTCATCAAAATGCCCCGTCGTCTTCGAATGAACGGATTTGGAGATATTGTCTGCGAACGTTCAGCCAACGCTCCGCAATACATTCGAGCACGCTGTTCAACCTTTCCAAAACACCACGCAAGGTGTGCGTTGCCTCACCATTCGTGCGCCTCACCATCGTGAAACCACGCTGGCATGGCATCGATCCATCGTAACATTTTTCGACTACGGAATCGTTAGTTGGTGCCGCGGCTGCAACCACCCCAAGCGCCTTCAGTCACTTCCCGGCAAAGAACGGCTACCAGTCGCGCTTGTATTATACCCCCTCCAACAAGCGATCGGCCTGTGCCCTCGCCTCTGGCGTGACTTCGGCACCGCTCAGCATACGCGCTATTTCTTCCTTGCGACCGGGTTCGTCGAGCAAGGCCACGCTGGTCCTGGTGACCGTGCCGTCGGAACTCTTGGCGATCATGTAATGCATGCGTCCACGGGCAGCCACTTGGGGGCTGTGGGTCACGGCGAGCAACTGTCCATCGGCAGACAGTCTTGCAAGCCGCTCGCCGATGGCGCTCGCCACCGCCCCGCCGACACCTCGGTCGATTTCGTCGAAGATCACCGTCGCCGCGCCGCCCTGCTCTGCCAGCGCGACCTTGAGCGCCAGAATGAAGCGGGAAAGCTCGCCGCCAGACGCGATCTTGTTCAAGGGCGCGAAATCGGCACCGGGATTGGTCGCAATCAGGAATTCGACAGAATCCATTCCTGAAGCGCCCCATTTGTCCTCAGGCAGTTCGGCAACTGCGGTGCGGAATCGTGCAGCGTCCAGCTTGAGCGGGGCAAGCTCGCGCGCCACCGCTTCGTCGAGCTGCAAGGCTGCCGCCATACGGGTGGCGTGAAGAGCCTGGGCTTCTGTGCGGTAGCGGTTTCCCGCGTCTCTGGCGGCTGCTTCCAGCGCATCCAGTTGCGCCTCGCCACCTTCGATGCTGTCCAGTCGACTACGCATCTCGCGCATTCTGGCGGGCAGTTCGTCAACCTCGCAGCGATGCTTGCGAGCAAGAGCACGCAATTCGAACAGCCGCGTTTCTGCTGCATCCAGCGCAGCCGGATCGTGCACCAATGCCTCTGCCGCCGCCGCCAGCTTGTCCTCCGCCTCACCCGCTTCGATCACTGCCCGATCCAGAGCCGCCAGCGCTTCGGCGAGAAGCGGATGCTCTGTCGCGATCCGGTCGAGCCGCCGTGCCGCGACGCGGAGACTTGCCAGCGGCGAATCCGATCCCTCCCACAGGTGGCGCAGCTCGTCGAGATCGCCCGATAGCTTTTCGCCCTTCTGCATGCTGGCACGCGTTTCGGCGAGACGGGCTTCTTCCCCTGCCTGCGGTTCGAGCGCCGTCAGTTCGGCAAGATGGGCGAGCAACAGATCCTGATCGGCTTTGGCCGTTTCCACCGCGCCACGCGCCTCTGCCAAAGCATCTTCCGTACTGCGCCATTGAGCCCAGGCTGCCGCCACGCGAGCGGTCTCACTATCGGCGAACCGATCGAGCAGAGCCCTGTGTCCACGTGGATTGACGAGCCCGCGATCATCGTGCTGGCCATGCAGTTCGACGAGGTATCCCGCCAGTTCGCGCAACAACCCGACACTGGCAGGCTGATCGTTGATGAATGCCTTGCTTTTCCCGTCTGCCTTGACCTGGCGGCGAACGATCAACGGTTCGCCATCCTCGATCTCGATATCTGCATCCTCGAGTCTTTCGGCAAGACCGCCGGGCAAGCTCTTGAATTCAAAGCTAGCGGAAACGCTGGCCTTATCCTCACCACTGCGCACCAGCCCACTGTCCGCGCGGTTACCGAGCACCAGCCCCAAGGCATCCAGCAGAATCGACTTGCCCGCCCCAGTCTCCCCGGTGAGCACACCCAAGCCACGCCCGAACGCAAGATCGAGCGCTTCGATAAGCACAATATTGCGGATGGAAAGCCGGGTCAGCATGCCAGCTCCTCCTAGCCGGTGCATCGGTGCGAGTCAGCAGTTGACGCGCGGCAATCGACACCCTTGCTTCCTGAGCGTGCCCGTATACGACCCATTAGCTTTTCGAACCTAGGGCAGACCTGTGTTTTTACGATCTATCTTCCAACAGCTTCTCGGCCCCGATATCCCTTTACAAATGCGTGACGATTTTACCGTTCTCACCGCCGGTTATCTGCGCAGCCAGGCCAAGCTGATATTCATCGGGTTTATCCTCAGCCTGCCTATGTCTGTGTACGGTGCGAGCCCTAGCACGGGTTCGTTTGTGGCCTATGGCTTGCCACTCGTCATACTGTGCATTGCGGCAGCAGCCCTTCTTACGCTGCCTCCGCCCATTGCCACACATAACAAGGCCGATCTGGCCCGCGCCGCTATAAACCGCATCTGGCTCATGTGTTTCCTTCTTTCTCTTGCAGGAGTGGTATGGGGCATCACCAGTTGGATTGTCGCGCCTGTCGAAACGCGGACCTATTATCCGGTTATCATGGCTATCGGGGGACTGACCGCCGGGTATTTCCTGACGGCAGTACGTGAAGTGGCCGTTACGGTCGTCCTCGTAACTCTGGTCCCGATCGCAGCCATGCTCGGAAACTCGGAAGCATTCATGGACCGGGTTATTGCTGCCACACTTATCTTAGCTATCGTTTTCCAGCTGATTGTTATTTCCCGCCATCACCGACTATTGCTAGATTTGCTGGAGCAGCAATGCCTCTCCGATCAGCAGGCACGGCATGATCCACTCACCGGCCTTGCCAACCGGCGCGCCTTGCTGGAGCATTTTTCATCCCTTGCCAGGCATTCGACGCATGTCCGGCTGATGATAATCGACATCGACAGGTTCAAGTCAGTGAACGACCGTCATGGGCATGATGTCGGTGACGAAGTGCTGCGTGCCTTCTCCCAACTGCTGGCTCATCACGCCCGGGAAGAAATTTCTGCAGCACGTATCGGCGGAGAAGAATTTGCACTACTAGGCAGTTCGAAAGTGCTGGACGCGGCCATTGCGCTGCAGCTTCTTGTTGAAATCCGCAGCGCTCCAATGCCTCATGGCGAACAGGTCACGGCAAGCATCGGCGTGGCCGATGGAATTGCCGCCACTCCAGATGACTGGGATGATCTGTACGGCAAGGCGGATCACGCGCTCTATCGCGCGAAGAACGACGGACGCAACCGTGTCAGATCCTTTATCGCAGACGCCGACCCCATCTGCGCTGTCGATAAAAAGCCTGTGCGGACGCAGCAGGTCTGAAGCATTCAGCTCGGCGAAACGCCGGCCGCGTGATCCTGCACCAGATCATATGCCTTGTCGTACCATTCCGTGCCGGGGTAATTAGCACCCAACACAGCGGCATATTTCACGGCTTCATCGGGAATGCCTAGCGCCAGGCTGGTTTCGGTAAGGCGGAACAGCGCTTCCGGCGCGTGGCTCGTGGTCTGGTAATTATCCACAACGTTCTGAAAGCGAATCTGCGCCGCGATCCACCGGCCCGACCGTTCGTAATGGCGGCCAATTTCCATTTCCTTGCCTGCCAGGTGATCGCGCACGAGGTCGATCTTGAGGCGGGCGTCCGATGCGTAATCCGTGTTGGGGAAACGGCGATCGATTTCCTGCAGCGCTGTTAGCGCCTGTTCGGTCACCTTCTGGTCGCGCTGCACATCGCTGATTTGTTCGTAATAGCTAAGCGCGATCAGATAAAAGGCGTAAGGCGCATCCTTGTTACCAGGATGAATCTGCAGGAACCGCTGCGCCGCCTGAATCGCCTTGTTGTAATCCTTTGCGACGTAATAGCTGAACGAACTCATCAACTGCGCACGCCGTGCCCAGGGTGAATAGGGATGCTGGCGTTCCACTTCGTCGAACAGTGCAGCAGCGAGAGTTGCCTGACCATTATCCAGACGTCGCTTGGCTTCGCCGTAGAGCGATTCCACATCGCGCGCGACATAGGCGGTATCGCGGGGACCGTTGCTGCGGCCAGCGCAAGCGGCAGTCAGAAGGGTCGCACCTGCAAGCGCGGCACCGAAAATGAGCTTGGTCGTGGAACGGGTGTGGTTCGTCATGGGAAGCAGCCTATAGCCACCGTCCCCATGAACGCCAAGTGAAGTTAGCAACCCTGTCCCCCGACAGCGCGCACTCACTCTCACCCAACCGCTGGCTGCTCCCAACCCCGCTGCGCAATTTCCTCTGGCGCATCCCACAGCAGGTGCCGGTTCTCCAGCATCACCAGGTTAGCGCTACGGATGACTTCGCCCTTGGTACGATAGCCTAGTAGCTGTTCGGCCTGGGTGTCTGGATTGTTCGTCAGAACGCGGAGTTCTTCCGATGTGAAATCGCTCAGGCCGCGTGCTCGCTCGATACCCTTGCAATCATAGATATGCAGCACATCGCCACGGGTGAAATCGCCGGTCATCGAAATGATATCCTGTCGGCGAATCGGACGATCACCGCTCAGACCGGCGGCAATCGCGTCTGAAATCACAATACTGCCTGCCATCTGCAGGCGATTGGCGATCCAGCTGTCCCAACCTGACAGCGGGTTGGGATGCGGCAAAATTTTGGTCGATCTGCGCGAACCGTCGAGCACTTCTGAGACCGGATGATCGGCCTCCCCCTGAGCAATCCAGGTGGTGACGCCTGCTTCCTGCGCCATATTGGCGGCCAGAAGTTTGGTCTCCATCCCGCCCGTACCAAGTGTGCTCTTACCCTTGGTGGCATCCATATACATACCGACATCTTCCACCTCGGGCACAAATTGCGCTTCGGGATCGTCGGGATTACGATCGTACAGTCCGTCGACTCCGGTAAGGATGACAAAATCGTCCGCCCCGACCATCTGCGCGACTTTCGCCGCCAGCCGATCGTTGTCGCCAACGCGGATTTCCTCAGTCGTAATCGAATCGTTTTCATTGACGATTGGCACGACATTGGATTCAAGCAGACGGTGCACGGTGTTGCGCGTGTTGAGGAAGCGGCGATGATCTTCGAAGTCACCCAGCGTCAGCAGGACCTGTGCGATATCGAAACCGAATTCATGCCCGACCTGTTTGTACGCATTCAACAACAGCGGCATGCCACATGCGGCAGCGGCCTGCTTGTCGGAAACACCAGCGCTTTCGGGCGTTTCGCCGATGATACGGAGGCCCAAAGCCACCGATCCGGAGGAACAAAGAATGACATTGGTGCCCTGCGCCCGCAAATGTGCGATGTCTTCCAGCAACCGCTGGAGGAAACCATAACGCGGAGTAAGAAGTTCCTGATTGGCGAGGAGTGCCGAACCGATTTTGACGACGATAGTTGGTTTGTGTGTCATATTTCCAAATATTACGCAGCCTTGAAATTTTATGAAAAGAATATAGATAGTGATTGTGCAGCGCACAACCGGCTTTTTTGAAAATATCGATATTTTATGAATAAATAGGTAACGTAAAGTGTTCGCTTGAGTACTTCAAAGCTTTTTATTCATACTTAAAGTACAGCAAAGATTTAATGAGAGCCCTAGCGCTCGGAAATGGATTTTAGACATTACAAAAACTGTGTGCATTGTCGGATGCGGAAAAATGGGTTCCGCTTTATTGTCCCAGTGGGTCAATGGCCCTGAAGCGATCACGGTTGTCGATCCGGCCGGCAGCGAAGTCCCGGATGACGTGTCGCTCGTTTCCGGCCGTGAAGATGTGGCGGACCAGCGATTCGATTGCATCGTCGCGGCGGTTAAGCCGCAGCTGATCGACGATATTCTGGCGGACTACGCACCAAATTTGGCAGTGGGTGGGTATGTTCTGTCGATTGCGGCCGGATATTCCGCCCAGCGTCTCTCCCGCCTCATGGGCGATGCCCCGGTTATCCGCACCATGCCCAACCTGCCCGCCGCCATCGGTCGCGGGGTTAGCGGTATCTGTCCCGGACCCCATGCCAGTGACGATAACATTGCCCACGCCCAGGATTTCATGAGCCGCGCAGGGACGACTGTCACGGTGGATAGCGAAGACAAACTCGACCGGGTGACCGCCGTTGCCGGATCGGGCCCGGGATATGTTTTCGAAATTGCCCGCGCGTACGCCGAAGCGGCCATGAAACAGGGCTTCACCGAAGACGAGGCGCGGGACATGGTGCTCGGCACGATCGGCGGCGCAATCGCAATGGCCAGCGAACCAGGCGCCCCCAGCTTGGAAGACCTGCGCAATTCCGTCACGAGCAAAGCCGGGACGACCGCCGCGGGCCTCGACGCCCTCAACGGCGACGGTGGTCTTTCCACCCGCCTGCATGATACATTGCAGGCCGCATACGATCGGGCGGTCGAGCTGCGCTGATATCCGGCGCCTCCCGTCCCGAACACACCAACAAGAGAGAGCTTGATGAACGACCAGACACTTGATCCGCAAATTCACATCCATGAACTCGGCCAGCGCGCCCGCGCAGCTGCACGTGGCCTGCTTTGCGCCAGCACCGATGCCAAGAACACGGCGCTGCGCGAGGCCGCAAAGGCGCTGCGCGGCCGCAAGGACGAGCTGCTCGACGCCAATGGCGAAGACGTAAAGAGCGTCGAAGGTAAAAAGCCCGACAGCTTTATCGACCGCCTCCGCCTTACCGATGACCGCATCGAAGGCATGGCCGGGGCGCTGGAAGAAATCGTCGAGCTGCCCGATCCCGTCGGCCGTGAACTGGCAACCTTCGAACGCCCCAACGGCCTCAGGATCGAACGCGTCGCCGTGCCCATCGGGGTGATCGGCATGATCTACGAAAGCCGCCCCAATGTCGGTGCCGATGCCAGTGCGCTGTGCCTGAAATCGGGCAATGCAGTGATCCTGCGCGGTGGGAGCGAGAGCCGCCATTCCACCCGCGTAATCGTTGAATGCATGCGCGCCGGGCTCAAGGCCGCGGGCCTGCCCGAAGATGCCGTACAGACCGTCGGCACGACCGATCGCAACGCGGTTGCCGCGCTGCTCAAGGCCGATGAATTCGTCGATCTGGTAATCCCGCGCGGCGGGCGCGGCCTTGTCGAACTGGTGCGCGATCAGGCGAGCGTGCCTACGCTTCTCCACCTCGACGGGAATTGCCACAGTTATGTCCATTCCGCCGCCGATATCGACAAGGCGGTCACGGTCATCCGCAATGCCAAGCTGCGCCGCACCGGCGTGTGCGGGGCGACCGAAAGCGTCGTGGTCGACCGTTCGGTGGCCGAAGCCTTCATCCCCAAATTCGCCGATGCCATGGCGGGCGATTGCGAATTGCGCGGCGATGCCGATGCGGTCGCCATCGACAGCCGGCTCAAGCAGGCGAGCGAGGAGGACTGGAACACCGAATATCTCGATCCGATCGCTTCGGTGAAGATCGTCGACGGGCTGGACGAAGGCATCGCCTGGGTGGACGACCATTCCAGCCACCACACCGATGCCATCATCACCGAAGACGATGCCGCCGCGCGCCGGTTCATGACCGCGATCGACAGCGCCATCGTGATGCACAACGCCTCCACCCAGTTCGCCGATGGCGGTGAATTCGGCATGGGCGCGGAAATCGGCATTGCCACCGGCAAGATGCACGCCCGCGGCCCGGTGGGACTCGAGCAGTTGTGCAGCTTCAAATACCTCGTCCACGGGGATGGCCAGACCCGGCCGTAGGGTCTGCCTTCGGGCGAACCTATTTCGCTTTCCTACACGCAAGGGGCCGGGGCAATCTCCGGCCCTTTCGCATTGGAGAGCCCCTCATGACCCGCCGCAAGGACCCCGCCGAAACCCGCACCCCCGTCGCCGCCGAAGACATTCCCGCATTCGAAAGCGTCCCCGTCAAATTCCGCCACGATGGCTGGACCCCGGCCCGCCAGAAAGCCTTCATCGGGGCGCTGGCCGATACCGGCAGCGTCAGCCGCGCCGCGCGCTACGTCAACATGAGCCCCGAAGGCGCCTATTACCTGCGCCGCCGCGCGGGTGCGGAAAGCTTCCGCCGCGCGTGGGAAGCCGCGCTCGATCTCGGCGTGCAGCGGCTGAAGGACATCGCCTTCGAACGCGCGATCGACGGCCAGCTCAGCCCCGTCTTCGTCGCCGGCAAGCTGAAAGGCTTCCGCCGCATCCGCAACGATCGCCTGCTGATGTTCTGCCTGCGGATGAACGCGCGCGACGAGCGCGGCAAACGCCTCGCCGCCAGTTATTTCGATTCCCGGTCCGGCCAGCCCGCGTCCATCACCACCCCCGCCCTCACCCGCGCGGAAAAGGACGACAGGAACGCCGCCATCGTCGAACATTTCGACCCGGTGAGCATGAGCCTGGAAGAGATCGAGGCGATGCAGACCCAGCTCGCCGAAATCGCCCGCCGCAAACGCGCCGATGAGGACGGCCCGCCCGACGACGATACCGATCCCGACTTCGTCCAGCTTACCAGCAGCGACTGGAAACCGGCCGGCGAGCTGGAAGATCTGTACGAGGTCGAGGACGAACTGGAACCGTGGAAGGAGGACGAAGACCACTGGCGAACGCTGGACGCAGACGAATAGCGCAGGCGCTCGCGCAGCGAGTGACAGGCCAGGAGCCGGTGCGCACCAGCAGATCGCCCAGCCCGGTCGCCGCCACCCTACCGGCCCGGCGCAGGTGCTGCTGGCGATGATCGCCAAGCAGCCCAAGCTGGTGGAAGAGGTTTTGCAGTAATCTCCCCCTCCCGCCTGCGGGAGGGGCAGCGAGACTTGGGCCGTGTAGCGGTCTTAGTCGCAGCGGGGTGGGCCGACACTACGTGCCACGTTCGCCCACCCCCAACCGCTGGCCCTGTGGGCCGTCTGCGACTCCCCGCAAGCGAGAGGGGAGTTATCAGCGCTAATGCCTACCCCTTTTAATGCGGCAGCTTGACCGGCTCGCGATAGACAATCGAGTCGCCGACCATCTGCTGAGCGCGGCTGAGATCGCTTTTCGAGAACTAGTAATTGACCTCGGAGAGGTCGTTATAGATCGACCCATTCTTATACATAAAACTCCGCACACTATGCAAAATATGACTAGCCGAATTTCGCAAGAATTCCGCTGCGCCCCACATTTTTGGATGAAAGCAGAATTAGCACGGCATGTTCAATGACAACTACTTCGCAGGAGTTGCTTTTACCCAACGAAGCAGACAAGATCGAAGCAGAAATGGGGGCTTTGATGTCGGGAATCACAGTAGAAAGTCGATACTTGAAAGATATCTCGGTCGGAGATCTCAAAGTCAAATGGAGCGCGAGGGGCGATCGCATCCTGCGTTACTACATCGACTTTCGTCATCGCACCCTGAATTTGCACCGCGAGCTTGGAGCTCCGGACCTGTCAATTCTGCAGGAGAAGGCAAATGCGCTCATGGCGTCATGGGACGAGAAGACTGACAAGCACAATGTGCAAACGATGTTCGCTGATGGCAAAGCCGAAGCAGAACGCCTGACGGTGCAGGCAGAACTCGAACGCGACCAACTCTCTAGCGTTCTGTCGCATACCCTCGGGATCGACGACACGGTAGACTGGGAGAGCCTTCGCAGACATGATGCATTCACAGGTTCTAGCACGTTCGAACGGCCGCGCCCGCGTCTCGCGCGTGAAGACGCGCCACCCTTCGAGGAGGCGAAGATTACCTTCTGGGACACGTTGTTCGGCAAGAAGGCAAGCCTCATCCAGCAAGCTGAAGAGGATCACGCTGTTCGAATGGGGGAATGGCAACAACGCGAAGCAGCGCGCAAGGATGCGCACGATAAGTCAGTCGTTGCCTACGAGACAGAGAAAGCTGCATTCCTAGCCAAACATGCTGCGGACAAGGCATCTCATGAGGAAGAGGTTGCAGAACACAACCAGGCGATTGAAGACTTGATTGGGTCCCTGCAAGAGGGACACGAAGAGGCGGTGATGGAGCACGCCTCTCTAGTTCTGGAGGCCTCAAACTATCATGGGCTGATTGAGAAGGAGTTTGTCCTAGACTATCAGTCCCAAGACAAGACTTTGCTGATCGAATATGAACTGCCGAACCCCGACGATCTCCCGACTGTAAAAACGGTGCGGTTTGTGCGCGCCACGGGTGAATTGAAGGAAACCCCGCTCGCCGCTAGAGCTAAGAAAGACCTGTTCGAAGACACAATTTATCAGATTGCCCTGCGCACTATTCATGAGGTTCTTGAGGCCGATGAATGCCGAAACATCGAGAATGTGGCATTCAATGGCTTCGTAACCGCCATCAATCCCGCCAATGGGCTTTCGAACCGCAACTGCATCCTCTCCGTATTGTGCTCGCGAGCTGAGTTTGAGAAGATTGATCTCGCTCGTGTTGAGCCTAAGGCCTGCTTCAAGGCACTAAGCGGTGTTTCTGCGGCCTCTCTCGCAGCGCTGGCACCAATCCCACCAATTATCACCATCGACAAAAGCGACCGCCGTTTCGTCGAGGGCCGAGAGATTGCCAATACCCTCAATGCTTCGGTCAACCTCGCAGCAATGGACTGGGAAGATTTCGAGCACCTGATCCGAGAATTGTTCGAGAAAGAATTCAACTCGCGCGGTGGGGAGGTCAAGGTCACCCAGTCGAGCCGAGATGAGGGCGTTGATGCGATCGCATTCGATCCCGACCCAATCAGTGGTGGGAAGATCGTGATTCAGGCCAAGCGCTACACGCGGACAGTCGGCGTCGCTGCGGTTCGCGATTTATACGGAACTGTTATGAATGAGGGAGCCACCAAGGGCATTCTCGTAACAACGTCGGATTTTGGTCCTGATGCGCATAAGTTCGCGACATCTAAGCCCCTTTCTCTACTTAATGGGGCTAATCTGCTCCACCTCTTACGAAAGCACTCATATGATGCACGCATTGATTTGGCAGAAGCAAGAGAAGCTTTCGGTATTTGAATGTCGAGTAGTTCCGCGTTTGCTGGCACAAACACTCCGTGCGACGCTTGACGTTAGTCCGGTCTCACTTCGCGGAACCGCTGGCCGAATTGCGCGAAGCGCTGCACAGATCGTCTTCTAGCTAGTCAGTTGCTTCGCGGCCTCCAGCAGCTTTTTTGCGCGTGATGTCGCCGCCATAGCACTTCGCGGTCACATTCTTGCGCAGGCGCGGCGATCATCTTGCGGGCAATCACTTTGCCGCCGATCAGACCCCGCGATTTCAATTACGAACCAATAACATAGAAGGCTGCGTTAGCGGCATTCAGCCGCTCTCACCTCACCGCTTCTTGCGCGCTTTCCTTGCCGCATATTTCGCGTCGCGCTTGGCTTTCAGTTCCGCTTCGGTGGGCTTGGGCACGGCGGCGGCTTTGGCTGCGGCTTCGGCGGCGGCGATCTTGTCGGCCTTGGCCTTGGCGATGGCTGCGCGGCGCGCGGCGCTCTTCTCGGCGGCGGCGGCTTCGCGGGCCAGGCGGGCTTCGCGGCGTTTGGCTTCGACCTCGGGGTCGATCTTCGGCTTGGCAGCCAGTTTCTTCAGCGCTTTTTCGCGGGCCTTTTCGGCCATGGCGGCGCGTTCCTGGAAGGTGGGTTGCTTGAATGCAGGCATCGGTAATCAAATCGTTTCTGGTTGGCCGGCATGGTGCCGGCTGAAAAATCAGGCGCCGGGAGGGCGGAGGGTTATTCCTCGCCCATGCGCAGCGCGGCGATGAAGGCTTCCTGTGGAATGCTCACGTTACCATATTCCCGCATCCGTGCCTTCCCCTTCTTCTGCTTTTCCAGCAGCTTCTTCTTGCGGGTGATGTCGCCGCCGTAACATTTGGCGGTCACATCCTTGCGCAGGGCGGCAATGGTTTCGCGGGCGATAACCTTGCCGCCGATGGCGGCCTGGATCGGGATTTTGAACAGATGGCGCGGGATCAGATCCTTCAGCCGTTCGCACATGCCGCGGCCGCGTTCTTCGGCCACGCTGCGGTGGACGATCAGCGACAGCGCATCGACCGGCTCGTTATTGACGAGGATGTTCATCTTGACCAGATCGCCCTCGCGGCTGCCGATCTGTTCGTAATCGAAGCTGGCATAGCCGCGGCTGATGGATTTCAGCCGGTCGTAGAAATCGAACACCACTTCGTTCAGCGGCAATTCGTAGCTGACCTGCGCGCGGCCACCCACATAGGTCAGGTTGGTCTGGATGCCGCGGCGGTCCTGGCACAGCTTCAGGATCGCGCCCAGATATTCGTCGGGTGTGTAGATCACCGCCTTGATCCACGGTTCTTCCACCGTTTCGATGCGGTTGACGTCCGGCCAGTCGGCGGGATTGTGGATCTCGATCGTCTTGGCATCCTCGGTCTTCGAATGGCCGAGGTGGACGCGGTACACCACGGACGGGGCCGTGGTGATAAGGTCGAGATCGTATTCGCGGCTGAGGCGTTCCTGGATGATTTCCAGATGCAGCAGGCCGAGGAAGCCGGCGCGGAAGCCGAACCCCAGCGCGGCGCTGCTTTCCATCTCGTAGCTGAAGCTGGCATCGTTCAGGCGCAGCTTGCCGATGCTTTCGCGCAGCTTTTCGAAATCGGCGGCGTCGACCGGGAACAGGCCGCAGAACACCACCGGCTGGACTTCCTTATAGCCTGCCAGCGCGGTTTGCGCCCCGCCCTTGACCGTGGTGATTGTGTCACCCACGCGGGCCTGCTCCACCTCCTTGATCTGCGCGGTGATGAAGCCGATTTCGCCGGGGCCGAGTTCGGGCAGGTCGGTGCGCTTGGGGGTGAAGCAGCCGACGCGGTCGATCAGATGCTGGGTGCCGCCCTGCATGAATTTGACCTGCTGGCCCTTCTTGATGACCCCGTCCATCACCCGCACCAGGATGACGACGCCGAGGTAGGGGTCGTACCATGAGTCGACCAGCATGGCCTTGAGCGGGGCGTCGCGGTCACCCGTGGGCGGCGGGATGCGCTTGACCAGCGCTTCCAGCGTTTCCTCGATGCCGATGCCGGATTTGGCCGATGTGAGGACGGCGCCGCCTTCCTCCCACGGGCCGGTGGCTTCGATGCCGACGATTTCCTCGATCTCCTCGGCCACGCGCTGCGGTTCGGCGGCGGGCAGGTCGATCTTGTTGATGACGGGGACGATTTCGTGGTCGTGCTCGATCGACTGGTACACATTGGCCAGCGTCTGCGCCTCCACCCCCTGCGCGGCGTCCACCACCAGCAGCGCACCCTCGCACGCGGCCAGGCTGCGCGAAACTTCATAGGCGAAGTCCACATGCCCCGGCGTATCCATGAGGTTGAGCTCATAGGTTTCGCCATCCTTGGCGGTGTAGTTCAGACGCACGGTCTGCGCCTTGATGGTGATGCCGCGCTCTTTCTCGATGTCCATGTTATCAAGGACTTGCTCGGACATCTCCCGGTCGGTCAGCCCTCCGGTAAACTGGATCAACCGATCAGCCAATGTCGACTTGCCATGGTCGATGTGGGCTATGATGGAGAAATTGCGGATCTTGGAAAGGTCGGTCATTGCGCCGTCCCATTAGCCGCGCCGCGCCGCCCTGTCAGCAGGCAAAGATGCGCCTGTACCGCTTCCTTCACGCTGGCGGCCCCTGCCCCGCCTTGCAACCTACGCAACACCGGTGCATTGATGGCGGGTCTTGCGGGAGAAAGGCATGCGGCACATCGCGATCGTTGGTTCCGGACCGGCTGGGTATTACACTGCCGAGGCGGCCGTTAAGAAATGGGGCGAAGACGCGCGCATCGATGTGTTCGACAAGCTGCCGGTGCCCTTCGGCCTCATCCGCACCGGCGTCGCTCCGGACCACCAGTCGATCAAGGCGGTTTCGCGGCGTTATGAGAAGACCGCCATCGGCGACACGGTTCGCTTCATCGGCAACATCACCATCGGCAGCGATATTTCGATCGACGAACTGTCCTCGCTCTACGATGCAGTTATTCTGGCTACCGGCGCGCCCCAGGATCGCCAATTGCGGATCGAGGGTGCGAACGCGGAAAACGTCATCGGCAGTGCCGCTTTCGTCGGCTGGTACAACGGGCACCCCGAATTCGCCTCTCTGGATCCCGATCTGTCGGGCAAACACGCGGTCGTCGTCGGTATGGGCAATGTCGCGCTCGATGTGGCGCGGATCTTGTCCAAGACCGAAACCGAATTCGCAGGCTCGGATATAGTCGCCCACGCGCTCGACATATTGCGGACAAGCAATCTGGAGAGCATCACGATTCTGGGCCGTCGCGGGCCGCATCAGATCATGATGACACCGAAAGAACTGGGCGAGCTCATGCGGCTGGAGCGGGCGAGCCCACATGTCGACAGTCGCGATCTGCCGCCGATCGACGACGATGCCATGCTCGAACCAGGAATGCGCAAATCGGTAACCTTGCTCCGCGATTTCGCCGCCATTCCCGAAAGCATCCACGGCGAAAAACCGATCGCGATAGAGTTCGATTTCTTTGCCAATCCGAAGGCAGTCGAAGCTTCCGATGGCAAGGCAAGCGCGGTTATCGTCGAACGGACCGTGGTAGAGGCGGGCCGCGCGGTCGGTACCGGCGAAACGTACATTATCCCTGCCGACATCGTCGTCACCTGCATCGGCTACGAAACCTCTTCGATCGAAGGCGTCCCGTTCGACGAGCGCGCAGGGCGGTTCGCCAATGACGAAGGCCGCATTCTCCCCGGCCTCTATTGCGTCGGCTGGGCCAAGCGCGGTCCGAGCGGAACCATCGGCACCAACCGTCCGGACGGCTATTCGGTGATCGACATAGTCGAAGAGGATATCGGCCCAGGAAGCAACAAGCAGGGCCGTGAGGGGTTTGACGAACTGGCGGCTGCACGTGAGCTGGATATCGTCACCTTCCGTGACTGGCAGAAAATCGAAGAGGCTGAGATCGCCGCCGCCCGCGAAGGGGCCCCGCGCGAGAAATTCGTCAATATCGAAAGCATGATCGCTGCGCGCGGCCTTTAAATTCGGTTCAATATAAGTGGGAGCCGACCCATACGAATTATCTGAAATCGAGTAAAAGAAACGATATAAGCAAGCGGAGAGAACCGGAAATATGGTCAAGCTCGAAGATGAAGCCGCTCAGTCGACCAGCGCCCTCGGCCCACTCGTCGGACTGACGCGAGAAGACATTTTCGGTGCAGTGGCTGTCATGCTGCGCGAAACCGCTTCCGATCCACAACGATTGATGAAGCACAGCAGGGCCATGGGAGAGGACATGATCAAGATCATGACCGGAAAGAGCGACATCGCGCCCAACCCGAGGGACAAGCGCTTTCAGGACCCCGCCTGGCAATACAACCCCTTCATGCGCGCCGGGATGCAATACTATCTAGCCGTCCAGAAGGGCGCAGCGCACTGGCTGGACGATCTCGAGTTGGACGATCTGGAGCGTGATCGCGCTCGTTTCGTTTCAAATATCATCATCGATAGCGTGGCCCCGACGAACACTTTGGTGGGCAACCCCTCGGCGCAGAAGATGGCCATTACCAGCGGCGGCCTGTCACTGATCAAGGGGCTGAGGAACGCCTATGATGACATGGTTCACAACAAAGGCATGGTCAGTCAGGTCGACAAGAAGCCTTTCAAGCTTGGCGAGAACATCGCCACATCGAAAGGGGCGGTGGTCCTACGCACGGAGATGATGGAGCTTATCCAGTACGCTCCAACGACCGAGGAAGTGTGCGAAATTCCGCAACTCACGATACCGCCACAGATCAATAAGATGTACATAAACGACCTTTCGCCGGAAAAGTCGGTCGTGAAATATCAGCTCGAGAACGGCATTCAAACCTTCGTTATCAGCTGGAAGAATCCAGGCAAAGACCAGGGCCACTGGGATATGGCGGACTACGTCAATTCCTGCCGTGAGGCGATGACGGCCGTGGCGAAAATCACCGGCAGCAAGAAGGTCAATGTTTCCGCTGGCTGTTCCGGCGGACAGACCGCTTCGATACTGGCCAGCAAAATGGCTGCCGACAAGGACGATCTGTTTGGCGCTCTTACCTTGATGGTCTGCGTTCTGCATCCCAAACAAAACGACATTGAAGCCGGCTCGCTGGTCAGCGAAAACGGGCTCGCTCTGGCCAAGCGCCGTGCTGCCAAAAAAGGCATTATCAAGGGCGATGATCTCGCCCGCGGTTTCGCTTGGCTGCGCCCCAACGATTTAATCTGGAATTACGTCATCAACAATTACCTGCTCGGTCAGGATCCGCCTGCTTTCGACGTGTTGTTCTGGAATGCCGATGCCACCAATCTGTCGGGTGCGCTGATGGGCGATTTCCTGACCGTGTTCGAAACTCTGGCTTTCACCAGGCAGGGCGAGGTCGAGATGGTCGATCACAAAATCGACCTATCGAAGGTGACCAGCGATCTGTTCATCTTGGGCGGCGTGACCGATCATATTACGCCGTGGAAAGCGACCTATAGGTCGACCCAACTGTTCGGATCGAAGGATGTGACGTATGTACTCAGCCATTCCGGCCACATGCAGGCGATCCTGAACCCGCCGGGAAATCCCAAGGCAAAATATTACATTCAGGGCGACGCGGACAAGGCATTGCCCGCGACGGCCGATGAATGGCTCAAGGGCACCCAAGAAGTCGCTGGCAGCTGGTGGCCCCTTTGGATTGAATGGGTTCAGACGCGTTCAGGCAAAAAGAAGAAAGCGCCCGCCAAACTGGGTAGCAAGACCTACGCTCCGCTCGATCCGGCACCGGGCCAATATGTTATGGAACCCTGCTGAACAGCAGTACAAAGGATATCCGTGTGACTGCATCCAAAGACGAACCCATGACCGCTACCGTCACCATGATGGAAGCCGGGGGGCGGACCTTGCGCGTGGCCGCGTGGCGTTTGGACGAACCACTCGACCACCCGCCGATCCTCTTCTTCAACGGCATAGGGGCGAATATCGAAGCAGTTGCCCCACTTGCCGAAATGCTGACCGAACGTGCTTTTGTCATGTTCGACATGCCGGGCACCGGCGAAAGCCCCGACCCCACCCTGCCTTACAACCCGTTCACGATGAGCTGGACCGCGCGGAAGGTTCTGGATCAGATCGGCATCGTCGAGGTCGACGTTATGGGTGTGTCATGGGGCGGTGCGATGGCGCAGCATTTCGCGCTGCAATATCCCAAACGCACCCGGCGCCTGGTACTGGCTGCCACCACGGCTGGCATGCTCATGGTGCCAGGCAATCCCGCTGCGCTGACCAAAATGGCCAATCCGCGTCGCTATATCGATCCAGACTATATGAACGAGCACTTCCAGACGCTCTATGGTGGTATCGATGCCGATGGGCAGGCGAACCAGAAGGACAGCCACATCGGTCGCCTCAAGCCGCCGTCTCCGCGCGGATATATCTATCAGCTCATCGCCATGCTGGGCTGGACCAGCCTTCCCGCCCTGCCCCTGCTGAAAAAGGAAACGCTGGTGATGATGGGCGACGACGATCAGATCGTCCCACTCGTCAACGGCCGCATCCTTGCCTCTGCCATACCTAATGCGCGACTGGAGATCATTCACGGGGGCGGGCACCTGTTCCTGCTGACCCACGCCGATGAAAGTGTGGGTATGCTGCGAACATTCCTCGACGCTCCGATAACGCAGGCCGAACTGGCCAGAGCCGCATAAACGGCGGCACGACGGGGATGGGCGGTAAATAACGATGGCAACTGATCCCGCGCTCGCGGCGAATGCTCTCGCCAATCAACCCATTCGCCCGACCATTGGCGAAGGCGGCGCACTGGGGCGGACAGGGCTTGCCTGGGCCGTCTTCGAGTGGGCGCGCAATCCCTATTACGTTCTGATCGTCATCTATATCTTCGCGCCCTATTTCGCGCGGGATATCATTGGTGCGGATTTGCTGGCCAGCGGCGCAGTTGACAATCTGCCACCCGATCAGGCGCTCGCAGCGGCCAACGCTCAGGGACAGGCGACCATCGCCTCGGTCACAAAATGGGCCGGGCTCATAGCCGCGCTGACCGCACCGTTTCTGGGCGCAGCGCTCGATCGCGGCGGGCGACTGAAACCTATTCTGGCGCTATTCCTGGGGGCGATCGTCATCAGCTCTGCGATGCTGTGGTTCGCCATACCGGGTGGCGAAGGGCTTAGCGTACCCGCGATCATGGCGCTGCTGGTGATCGCCTACGTCAGCTACACCTATTCTGAAGTAACGCATAACGCGATGCTCAGCGTTTCCGGGGCACCGAAACGGCTGGCCATGATATCCGGTCTCGGCCTCGGTCTCGGCAATCTTGCGGCCACGCTTATCTTCCTGTCCATTGCGCTGTTGTTCGTTCTGCCAGCCACAATCGGCTGGCCCTTCGCAGTACCGCAATTCGGCGTGGACCTCGCTAAATTCGAACACGCGCGTCTCGCCGGTCCGATCTGCGCAGTCTGGCTGGCGCTCTTTTCGATCCCTTTCTTCCTCAATGCCCGCGATCCCGGAGTTCCCGGTTCTAGCTGGGCGAAAGCCTTTCGCGAGGGGGCGGCCAGCGTCTGGCGCACCCTGCGCGCCGCAACGCACTATCGGGAGCTGATGAAATTCCTCGTCGCCCGGATGTTCTATGCCGACGGGATGGCTGCCCTGCTCGCTTTGGGCGCGGTCTATGTGGCTCTCTTCCTGGGGTGGAACTTCCTCGAAATGCTCTGTTATGCCATCTTCGCCAGTGCCTGCGCCTTTGCCGGCGGGATTATCGGCGGTTGGCTGGAAGCTAAGGCCGGGGTCAAACGGGCTCTGCTGCTCGAAATCATCCTTATGGTCGTCGCAGGGCTCACCCAGCTCAGCATAACCCGAGAGAGCCTGTTCCTCGGCCTGGTCGAAAATGCACAGGTCTGGGATGGGCCGGTCTTCCAGACTTTATCGGACCTGATCTATCTGTCCCTCATCAGCATAGTCGCCATAACAGTGACAGCCAGCATTTCATCGGGCCGCACCATGCTCGTCACTCTTGCGCCTCCCGGTCGCAGCGGGGAGTTTTTCGGGCTCTATGCCATCGCGGGGACAATCACGGTCTGGATGGGCCCCTTGCTGGTCGAACAATTCACCCTGTGGTCGGGCGATCAACGGATCGGAATGATGTCGATCCACCTGCTCTTCGTGATCGGTTTCGCCACATTGCTGACTGTCAGAATGCCGGAACGCGCCGCTTAAACACTGCTGGACTCATTGGTTGCAATGTGGAACCTTCTTTCGTCGGAGAGAGGAGCAGATAATCATGCCCGCATACGACCTGATCATTCGCAACGGTACCATCGTCGATGGCACCGGCCAGGATCGCTTTACCGGCGACATTGCCATCAAGGACGGGCTCATCGTCCAGATCGGTGAGGTGGGCGGCGATGCAGAAGAAGAAATCGATGCGGGTGGCCATCTCGTCACGCCCGGCTTCGTCGACATTCACACTCACTATGACGGGCAGGCGACGTGGGACCAGGAGATGGCCCCGTCGAGCTGGCATGGCGTGACGACGGTGGTGATGGGCAATTGCGGCGTCGGTTTCGCTCCGGCCAGGCCCGACAAGCACGAATGGCTGATTGGTCTGATGGAAGGGGTGGAAGATATTCCCGGCACCGCCTTGGCCGAGGGGATGACATGGGATTGGGAAACCTTTCCCGAATATCTCGACGCGCTCGAAAAACTCCCGCGGACGGTCGATGTTGGCACACACGTCCCGCACGGGTCCGTGCGTGCTTATGTGCTGGGAGACCGCGAGCGTCCGGGCGCCGTGCCAACCGATGACGAGATCGCCGAAATGGGCCGCATCGTCGAAGAAGGCGTGCGCGCAGGCGCACTTGGCTTCTCCACCTCGCGCACCGTGCTTCACCGCGACATCGATGGGGAAGTCGTGCCCGGCACCACCGCCACGGCGGAAGAGCTGATCGAAATCGGTCGCGCCATGGGCCGCGCGGGCCATGGCGTATTCGAGATGGCATCCGATATGAAGCGGGACTGGGACGAATTCGGCTGGATGGGCAAGATGAGCCGTGAGACCGGCCTGCCGGTCACTTTCGCTGCGCTCCAGTCGATCGCCAAGGAAATGCCGCTGGACGAGCAGATCGCAAGCATGCGCGCCGAAAACGACAATGGCGCCAATATTGTGGCTCAGATCGCGCTGCGCGGCAACGGCATCGTCATGGCCTGGCAGGGCACTGTCCATCCCTTCCGCCTCAAGCCGAGCTGGAAAGAAATCGAAAGCCTGCCTTGGGAACAGCAGAGGGCGAAGCTGCTTGACCCGGAATTCAAGGCGCAAATACTCTCCGAGCAGCACGACTTTTCAGGCGTCAATCAGGATATCATGGGCCTGATCATGGTCGTCTGCGGCGGCTGGAACATGCAGTTCGAAATGGACCCCGATTTCAATTACGAACCGACCACAGCAGAGAGCATCCTCGAACGTGCGAAAGCTGCGGGCGTTTCCGGCGAAGAATATGCTTATGATCTCTTATGCCGCGACGGTGGCAAAGGCTTCATCTACCTGCCGATTCTGAATTATGCCGACGGAAACCTCGATTTCCTGAAGGATCTGCAACAGGCAGACGATACGGTCAATTCATTGTCCGATGGCGGCGCGCATTGCGGCACAATCTGCGATGCCGCATCGCCTACCTTCATGCTCCAGCACTGGGTGCGCGACCGGCAGCGCGGTACCATCGGCCTGGAAAATGCCATCAAGCGGCAGTGCAACGATACCGCCCGCCTGTATGGCCTCGAAGATCGCGGTATCCTTGCGCCTGGCTATCTCGCCGATCTCAACATCATCGACATGGACCGCATCCGGCTGGGCAAACCATGGCTCGCTTTCGATCTGCCGGCCGGCGGCAAACGCCTGCTGCAGAAAGCCGACGGCTACATCGCCACCATCAAAAGTGGTATGGTCACTTTCCGCGATGGCAAATGGACCGGCGAAACCCCCGGCGGCCTCATCCGCGGCCCGCAGCGGGTGGAAATGCTGGAGGCCGCCGAATGAAGGCAATCCACACCGGCTCTGCGCCCTCCACTCTCGATGCTCTCAATTATTGCGATATCGACGGACCGACGGATCCCGGCCCGGGGGAAATCACCGTCGATCTGAAGGCCAGTTCGCTCAATTATCACGATTATGCTGTGGTGACGGGCATGATCCCATCACAGCAGGGGCGCATTCCGATGTCGGATGGCGCAGGCATCGTCACTGCCGTGGGCGACGGGGTAACCGAATATGCCGTGGGTGACGCGGTGGTCAGCACATTCTTCCCCGACTGGCATGGCGGCGGCCCGCCACCAGCCGGGTTTACCCGCGTTCCGGGGGACGGGGTCGATGGTTACGCGCGCGAAGCGGTAACCGCCCCTGCCACATGGTTCACACGCGTGCCCAAGGGCTATACCCATGCCGAAGCAGCCACGCTGACCTGCGCCGGGCTGACCGCCTGGCGGGCGCTATTTGTCGATGATGCGATCAAACCCGGCGATACCGTCCTAGTTCAGGGAAGTGGCGGCGTGTCCATCTTCGCCCTGCAATTCGCCAAGGCTGCCGGGGCGAGCGTTATCGCCACCAGTTCCAGCGGCGAAAAGCTGGAACGGCTGCGCGATCTAGGCGCCGACCAGCTGATCAACTATCGCGAGGTCCAGGCCTGGGGCGCGAAAGTGCTGGAACTCACCGGTGGCCGCGGCGTGGATTGTGTGGTCGAAATCGGCGGCGCGGGAACACTGGACCAATCGATGATCGCCACCCGCATTGGCGGGCACATCGCGCTGATCGGCGTACTCACCGGATTTGCCGGTCCGGTCCAGACCGGTCTGCTCATGGCCAGAAACCTGCGGGTTCAGGGCCTCACAGTGGGCAGCCGACAGCATCAGCTCGACATGATCGCGGGAATCGAAAGTAACGGCATCAGGCCGAAAATTTCCGACACATTCCCGCTGGAACGCCTGGCTGATGCGTTCCGCCACCAGGAAAGCGGCGGACACTTCGGCAAGATCGCGGTGGAGATTTAGGCTGCAAGGTTGGGAGAAACCGTTATTTGAATGGCAGAAGCCAGACCAATTCGAATGCCTCATAAGGGCCGCCGCCGATTGTCTGGGGTACGATTCCCTCAAGCGCGCAGGGCGCTCGTACCGAGAAGGCTTTGTCGCTAGCAAGTTCGCACTCGCTCAATCGGTGTCGAGAGTAAGACTGCTTCTCCCGCTATCCCACAAGCCGACACCTGACTTTGAGGTCGATTTCGGAAATGGCCCGCGAAAATATGAGATAACTGAAGCAGACAATCCAAACCGAAGACGTGGTGCCGAATCACCACCTCTTGTTCCGACGCTTCTTCCCGAATCCGAGTGGGTAAGCTCAGAATTGTATTCGAAGACGGTTACCCGCCTCACGGAAAAGAAGGCGAGAAAAAGCTACGCCTCCCAATCCGGTCTAATCATCAATCACAACGCTTTCGTCTCTGATCCATGGAGGCTCGACCTCTCTTGGTGGAAAGCCAATACCCTAAAGGCTCGATCAACTTTCCTAGAAGTCTGGGTGTTCGAGAACTCCAGCTTCAAGCTTCTATAAATATCAGACCCGCATCGGCATCAGGACGTAGAGCGCGGGCGAATTTTCATCCTTGCGGATCAGTGTCGGCGCGCCGGCATCGGCCAAGTGGATTTCCACCACATCCGAATCGATCTGGTTGAGGATGTCTTTGAGATAGGTCGCGTTGAAGCCGATTTCGAAGCCGTCGGCGCTGTATTCTGCCGGGACTTCTTCGGTCGCGGTGCCATTGTCCGGGCTGGTGACCGTCAGCGTTACCTTGTCCCGGTCGAGGCCCATCTTTACAGCGCGGGTCTTTTCGGTGGCGATGGTTGCCACACGGTCGACCCCTTCATGGAAGCTCTTCGGGTCGATCTTGAGGAGCTTGTCGTTACCTGTTGGAATAACACGCGAATAATCGGGGAACGTGCCGTCGATCAGCTTGCTGGTGAGGACAACGCCCCCCTCCCCGCCCAGTGTAAATCGCACCTTGCTGGCGGAAAGATCGATCTGGACATTACCGTCCATATTTTCTTCCAGCAGCTTGCGCAGTTCGGCCACGGCTTTGCGCGGCACGATCACGTCGGGCATTCCTTCGGCACCATCCGGGCGCGGCAGGGTGAAGCGCGCAAGCCGGTGGCCGTCGGTGGCGGCGGCTTTCAGCACAGGTTCGCTGTCGTCGGACACGTGAAAGAAGATGCCGTTCAGATAGTAACGGGTTTCTTCGGTGGAAATGGCGAACCGCGTGCGGTCGATCAGTTCGGCCAGCGTCTTGGCGGGCAGTTCGAAACTGGTCGGCAAATCGCCTTCCACGATCACCGGGAAATCGTCGCGCGGCAGCGTCGGCAGCGAGAAGCGGCTGCGACCGGCCTTGATCGCCATGCGGTTTTCCGCCGCTTCTAGGCTGACCTGCGAACCTTCGGGCAGCTTGCGTGCGATGTCGAACAGCAAATGCGCCGATACGGTGATCGCGCCCGCACTTTCCACGCTGGCGTCCATATGTTCGACCACCTGCAGATCGAGGTCGGTCGCCATGACCTTGAGCGAATTGTCGCCTTCCGCCTCGATCAGCACGTTCGAGAGGATCGGGATGGTGTTACGGCGTTCTACGACCGATTGCACGTGGCTGAGACAACGCAGCAGCGTGGCGCGTTCGATGGTGGCCTTCATGGTCCTACTTTCGTCCCTTTTGGGCACACAGAGGGCCGGAATCGCCCCCATCAGCGCCGGAATACGGATATTTACACTAGCGAGGCGGTCATATGGAGCAACCCGCAAGCGGCCCGCTGCCGATTTCCTTGGGGAAAAGTGGTGGTTTTATTACCCATGGTCGCAGAACCGGCGGCGCGACTTGCGGAACAGGCCGCAGGCTATGGATGCCGGGCAACCGCCTGCAGCCGAACCGCCCTTACCCCATCATCGCCATGCCGCCATTCACATGCAGCGTCTGGCCGGTGACATAGGCTGCCTCGTCGCTGGCGAGATAGGCCACGGCCGCGGCGATTTCTTCGCCTTCGCCCATGCGGCCCATCGGGATGCGCGCGTTGATCGCGCCCTTCTGATCGTCGCTCAGCGCATCAGTCATCGCAGTGCGGATGAACCCGGGGGCCACGCAATTGACGGTGATGTTGCGGCTGGCCAGTTCCTGCGCCAGGCTCTTGGACATTGCCGTCAGGCCACCCTTGGCCGCGGTATAGTTCATCTGGCCCGGATTGCCGGTGTGGCCGACCACGCTGGTGATCGAGATGATCCGCCCGCCCCTGGCCTTCATCATCGGCCGCGCGCTGGCGCGCATCAGGCGGAAGCTGGCTTCCAGATTGATACGGATGACATCATCCCATTCCTCGTCCTTCATCCGCATGGCGAGGTTGTCGCGCGTGATGCCGGCATTGTTGACGAGGATGTTCATGCTGCCGAGCGTGTCGACCGTGGCCGGGATCAGTTCCTCGACCTGCTTGGCATCCGACAGATTGCAGGTGATTTCGACATGATCGTGGCCGAACTCGCTGTTGAGCTGTTCACGGAACGCGCGCAGCTTGTCTGCATTCGAGCCCGACAGCGCCAACCGCGCGCCCTGCTTTGCCAAGGCATAGGCAATCGACGAACCGATCCCGCCGCTGGCACCGGTAACAAGAGCAGTCTTTCCTTCGAGTGAGAACATCATTTCCTCCTCAATGCGCTCACAAAGGCGCAGGGGCACAGAGGGGTCGCGCCCTAATCGTTGATGACGCGGCGAATTCCCTCTTTCATGGTTTCGCCGGAAAAGTTCAGAACCAGCCCCAATCGGCTGTCAGTGAGACGCAGATAGGTCAGCAATTGCTTGGCGTGCAAGTTGGACAGTCGTTCAACCGATTTGATTTCGAGCAGCAACCTATTCTCCACTCGTAAATCTATTCGGAACGCGTTTGGAAAGGTCAGCCCATCATAATGAATGTCGACCGGCACCTGCCGGTCGACCTTGAGGCCGCGACGATCGAGGCTGCCGGCAAGAACGGTTTCATAAACCGACTCCAGCAATCCCGGTCCCAATTCCCGATGAATGCGAATGCACTCTTCAATTACCAGACCGGTCAGGCGGTTGAGATCGCTCTCCATTACCTCTGTGCCCCGGCGCCTCTGTGAGCGCTCAATTCTCCTTGGCGAAGCTTTCGAGATCTTCCATTGTGACGAGGCTTACGGTCTGCGCGTCCTTGGCGATACGGCCGACCATGGGGGCCAGCACCTTACCGCCCAGTTCCACGAACCGTTCGATATCGGCATCGCGCATGGCGATCACGCTTTCGCGCCAGCGCACGCGGCCGGTGATCTGATCGACCAGCAGCGTCTGTTCTTCCGCTGGATCGGTGACCCGGGCAGCGGTGACATTGGCGTAGAGCGGCACGGTGAAAGCCTGTGGCGGCGTGTCGCCCAGTGCACGTTTCATGCGCAGGGCGGCCGGGCCCATCAGCGAACAATGGAACGGGGCCGAAACGGGCAGTTTGATGCCGCGCTTGATCCCGTGATCCTTCGCCATTTCGATGGCACGGTCGATCGCTTCCGCATGGCCGGAAATAACCACCTGCGTGGGGTCGTTGTCATTGGCCACTTCGCAGACCTGACTCTGGGCCGCAGCTTCGGCCAGGGCGGTTGCCTTTTCGATATCCGCACCCAGCAGCGCCGCCATGGCCCCCACGCCGATGGGCACGGCATCCTGCATGGCAATACCGCGCAGGCGCAGCAGCTTGGCCGTATCGGTCAGCGAGAAAGCACCCGCGGCACACAGCGCGCTGTATTCACCCAGCGAATGGCCGGCGACGCATTCCGCCCGGTCGGCCAGCGCAACGCCGAATTCCTTTTCCAGCACCCGCACGGTGGCAATCGAATTGGCCATGATGGCAGGCTGCGCATTGGCAGTCATGGTCAGTTCGCTTTCAGGCCCGTCCTTCATCAGGCCCGACAGGTTCTGCTTCAGCGCCTCGTCGACTTCCTGGAAAACCTCGCGGGCATGTGCGCTGGCTTTGGCGAGTTCGGTGCCCATGCCGACCTTCTGGCTGCCCTGTCCGGGAAAGATGAATGCTGTCATGTAAATCTCCTCGAGGGCGCGCCTAGGCGCGTGGGCCGCCCGCCTCAAGTCCGAAGGGGACAATCTTGTTGGCAGCATCGTGCCCGATATCCGCCCGCCCGAGATAGGGAATGCCGCTGCGCGCGCACCAGTCCTGCGCGATGGCAACCTCGTCGCTGCCGAAGGGCCGGTCGTTTTCCGGCACATCGCTGATCCGTCCCAGGCGCAATCCGGCAATGCCTTTGAGATGCTGCGTCAGGTGGAAAAACAGGCGGTCCACCGCGTATAGATGTTCCGACACTTCTTCGACTATAACCACATGGCCGGAAAGGTCGGGCATCAGTTCGGTACCAACCATCATGGCCAGCGTGGTCAGGTTGAAGGCGACGGCGGGCCGTTCATCCAGTCCAGGCTCCAGCCCGCCCGCGCCGCCGGTCAGCCACTCGAGAGCCCGGTGGATCGCATGTTCGCCCCTGTCCCGCCTGATGTCCCCCGCCAGTGGGCCGTGCGCCACCTGCCCGATGCCGCTGCGATACAGCGCGCCAAGCAGAAATCCGGTATCCGAATAGCCCATTATACGCTTGATTCGCGCGTGTTCGTTCATTCGGGCAACCGCTTCGGCGGCAATCCGGTTCGATCCATAGCCACCCATGGCGAACCACACTGCATCGAAAGCGGGATCATTTGCGCAGTCCAGCAGTGCCGCCAGGCGCACTGCGTCGCTTCCGGCAAAGTGCCCTTCTTCTGCAAAACACTGCTCGTGGAACACCAGCTCCACATCGTCGCGCGCCGCCGCCAGCGTCTGGACGGCGTCGGCTTGTTCGCGCTTCAACCGTTTTCCGGGGGCGCAGATCGCAATTTTGACCATGCCTGCGTGCTAGCGCGCTTGTGTCGGGCGACACAACTCAATAGCTGCACCGGCATGAGCGATATGCCCACTCCAGATGAATTGTTCGCCCGCCCCTTTTTCTTCTGCGGCATTGGCGGATCGGGGATGCTGCCGCTGGCACAGATCCTGAAAGGCCGCGGCTGCACGGTCGAAGGCTCCGATCGCAGTTTTGACCAGGGCCGTACGCCGGAAAAATTCGGCGCGCTGGAACGGCAGGGCTTTACGCTTCATCCGCAGGACGGCAGCGGCATGGTGTCGAGCGAGCAGATCCTCGTCGCCAGCGCCGCCATCGAAGATAGCGTTCCCGAAGTGCAGCGAGCGAACGAACTAGGCTGCCTGCGCCTCACCCGCGCCGAACTCAATTCCATCCTGTTCAACACCAGCGGCGCGGGCCTTGCCGTTGCCGGGACCAGCGGCAAATCGACCGTTACCGGTATGCTCGGCTGGATCCTCCATGCCTGCGGGCGCGATCCGACGATCATGAACGGCGCGGTGATGAAGAATTTCGTGTCGCCTGAACGCCCCTTCGCCAGTTCGGTCATCGGCGGGCAGAGCCTTTATGTCAGCGAAGTGGATGAAAGCGACGGCTCGATCGCGCTGTACCGCCCGGCGGTGGGCGTGCTGCTGAATGTAAGCCTCGATCACAAGAGCATGGAAGAACTGCGGCAACTGTTCGGCGATTACCTTTCGCGCAGCCGCATTTCGGTCATCAATGCCGATGATGATGAAGCGCTGGCCCTGCTGCCCCATGCCAAGGAAGTAATCACTTTCGGCATCGATCAGGAAAAGGCCCAGATCGGCGTGGTGCCGGGCTCCATCGCCGAAGGGCCGATGCGGCAGGCGGCGCTGGTGGTGGACCGGCACGATGGCAGCCAGCATGCGCTCACACTCGATCTGCCGGGCAGGCACAATCTTTCGAACGCGCTGGCGGCCATCGCCGCTGCGGCTGCCGCGGGCATTCCCGTGGGCAAGGCCGTAGGGGCCTTGGCCGGTTTTGCAGGTCTGTCGCGCCGTTTCGACATTGTCGGCACCAGCGCATCGGGCACCACCGTGATCGACGATTTCGGCCACAACCCGGAAAAATGCGCAGCCACCCTGCGCACGCTGAAAGCCCATCCGGGCCGCGTGGTCGCGTTCTTCCAGCCCCATGGATATGGGCCGCTGCGCCAGATGGGCGGCGAACTGGCCGAAACCTTTGCCCATGAACTGGGCGATGGCGACCGGGTGATCCTGTGCGATCCGGTCTATTTCGGCGGCACGGTCGACCGCAGCGAAGGCAGCGAGAGGATCGTGCGCCTGATCGAAGACGCCGGCGGCCATGCGGAATATATCCCGTCGCGCGATGCCGTGGGCGACCGGCTGGCCGATATCGCCCTTCCCGGCGACCGCATCGTCATCATGGGCGCGCGTGACGACACGCTCAGCACATTCGCGCGCGATCTATTCTCACGGCTGGCGTAATTCCCGGATATTAGTGGGCGGCGGCGTCTTCGCCGTCGTCATGCCCAAGGCCCAACACCTTGTGCAGCACGAAAACGAGCACAAAACCCAGTGTCAGCCCGACCAGCGCCGACAGGCCAGCAAAGGTCAGCCAGCCCAGCACGCCACCTGCCGCCCCGGCGACTGCAGATACGCCATGTTCGATCCCTTCGATCCAGTGTTCCGGCCCGGCAATGCCGATATCGGCCAGGCCATGCAGGATGATCCCGCCGCCGACCCACAGCATGGCGATGGTGCCGATCACGCTCAGCGCGGTCAGCAGATGGGGCATGAAAGCCACCAGACCGCGCCCGAATTTGCGCGCCAGTGTGCTGTCCTTCCTGGTGAAGTGCAGGCCGATATCGTCCATCTTCACGATCAGGCCCACCACGCCATAAACGCCCACCGTCACCGCCACGCCGACAATAGCCAGCACGCCCGCGCGGGTCAGCAGGTCTTCCGCGGCCACTTCGTTCAGCGTGATCGCCATGATTTCCGCCGACAGGATCAGATCGGTACGGATGGCGCTGGATACCCGCTGCTTTTCGAAAGCGACCGGATCCTTGATTTCATCGTCCAGCGTCTGGCCGTGTTTCTTCCCGCCCAGCTTTTCGACCACCTTTTCCGCGCCTTCATAGGACAGATAGGCCCCGCCCATCATCAGGATGAAGACGATGGCCTGCGGCAGAAATTCGCTCAGCAGCAAGGCACCCGGCAACAGGATCAGCAGCTTGTTCTTCAGGCTGCCCTTGGTGATGCCCCAGATGATCGGCAATTCGCGCGCCGGGGACAGCCCCGTCACATAGCTTGGCGTAACTGCCGCATCGTCGATCACCACGCCTGCCGTTTTCGAACCGGCGCGGCCCGCCGCAGCGGCAATATCATCCACCGAAGCCGCCGCCGTGCGCGCAATGATCGATACGTCGTCCAGAAGGGCTACCAAACCACCGGGCATTGTATGTCCTTGTTTTATGAGGTTGCGCCGTGCTTGCCTGCCAATGGCCCCAGACGCAACTGACGATTTGCGCTGTCCTACATTACTTCCCCATGGCATAGGGCTGTCAGCGCAAGACCAGTGACTGGCGGGGCCTGCGACAATCGGCAGGCTGAGAACATCGGTTACAGCCGTTATCGGAAGGTGACAGTGGCGATCCGGCTTTAGCCACTAACCCTCTGTTTTGAAATATGATTCAGGCCAGCGCGAGTTTTTTATTCAGGGTGGGTCCGTGTAAACCCGCAGGCCCGCCGCTTGCATTCTGCGCCAATCCGGGTATGGGCGCGCATCCCCCGGTTCGGCCGGGAGATTCGAAGAAAGCCGGAGGGGCCCCGCAATCCCGCGGACAAGCCAGCGATCGGCCATAAAGTGAAAGGACAAGGGCATGGCTCTTTACGAGCATGTTTTCCTGGCGCGACAGGACCTGAGCCAGGCTCAGGTGGATCAGCTCGCCGCCACCGCTACCGAGATTGTCGAGAATAACGAAGGCAAGGTCACCAAGACGGAGACCTGGGGCCTCAAGAACCTCGCCTACAAGATCGACCGCAACCGCAAGGCGCATTTCGTCATGCTCAACATCGAAGGCCCCGGTGCCGTCGTGGCCGAGCTCGAACGCCAGACCCGCATCAATGAAGACGTCATCCGTTACATGACCATCCGTGTCGACGAACATGAAGATGGCCCCAGCGTGATGATGCGCAAGAACGAACGCGATGCCAAGAAGCGCCGCGACCGCGAGGAGCGTAACTGATGGCCCGTCCGTTTTTCCGCCGCCGCAAATCCTGCCCGTTCTCGGGCAAGAACGCCCCCAAGATCGACTACAAGGACACGCGCCTGCTGCAGGGCTTCATGTCCGAACGTGGCAAGATCGTCCCCAGCCGCATCACCGCCGTCAGCGCGAAGAAGCAGCGTGAACTGGCCAAGGCCATCAAGCGCGCTCGCCACATCGGCCTGCTGCCGTACATCGTGAAGTAAGGAGAACTTCGATGGATATCATTCTCCTTCAGAGGATCGAAAAGCTCGGCTCGATCGGTGACGTTGTCACCGTGAAGGACGGTTATGCCCGCAACTTCCTGCTCCCGCAGAAGAAGGCCCTGCGCGCCAACGAAGCCAACAAGAAGGTTTTCGAAGCGAACCGCGACCGCCTGGAAAAGGAAAATGCGGAACGTCGTACCGAAGCCGAAAAGGCTGGCGAAAAGGTCGATGGCGTTGAAATCATCCTGATCCGTGCTGCGTCGAACACCGGCCAGCTCTACGGTTCGGTCAACGTCCGCGACATCGCTGCCGCACTGGCCGAAAAGGGCCACGACATCGACAAGAAGCAGGTCATCATGGGTGATCCGATCAAGGCGATCGGCATGCATGAAGTCCGCATCGACCTTCACCCCGAAGTTTCGGTATCGATCAAGGCCAATGTCGCCCGCTCGGACGACGAAGCCGAACTGCAGAGCCAGGGTGTCGACGTGATGGCGCAGATGTTCGAAGACGAACAGCGCGAGATCGAAGAACAGGCCGAAGCAAACCGCATCGATCCGACGCTCGAGCCGGGCGAAATCCCCGCCGACATGCTCGAAGATGACGCGGAAGAAACCGAAGAGACGGCCGAAGGCTGATCCTCGTTTCCAAAAAAACGCAATCAGGGCGCGGTGGCTTCGGTCCCCGCGCCCTTTTTGTAACAGAACCCTGCTTATGGCAGGGAGGGACACCATAAACACAAGAGGCAGGAGAAACGCCCATGGAATCCATCGAACAGATCCTCGACCGGCTCGAAAGCATTTACGACGCCGCCGTCGACCGGCTGCGCGCCGACGTCATCGCTTTCGGGCGGGAACGCGCATTGCCCGCGCCGGAACGCCGCACCGACGGCAGCTATGCCTATCCCGAACTGCGCCTGCGCTTTCGTGGCGGCGATCAGCCAGCAGACCGCAATCGCGCCTTCGGCCGGCTCAACGCACCGGGCCTGTACACCACGACGGTGACCCGCCCGGCGCTGTTCCGCGATTACCTGCGCGAACAGATCGAACTCATCCACGAAAACTACGAGGTCGAACTCGAAGTCGGATCATCCAGCCAGGAAATTCCCTTCCCCTATGTGCTGGATGGCGAAGCCGGGGCCGAACTGGTCGGGGTAGACCCCAATCTCATCGCGCGCCATTTCCCGTCCACCGAACTGGCCGATATCGGAGACGAACTGGCCGACGGCATCATCCTGGGCGGTCCGGAAGACGCCATACCGCTGTCGCTCTTCGATGGATTGCGCACCGATTTCAGCCTTGCCCGGCTGGCCCACTATACGGGCACCAGCACCGAACACTTCCAGCGCTTCATCCTGTTCACCAATTATCACCGCTATGTCGATGAATTCGTGGACTGGGCCGGATCGCAGCTCGGCTCCAACGGCTATACGGCGCTGGCCGGTGCCGGCGGCCTGCTGTTGACGGAAAAAACGGACAATGCCCGGGCGCAGCTGTCCGACACGGCCTGGCGGCGCCACCAGATGCCGGCGTACCATCTGGTCGGCCCGAACAAGGAAGGGATCACGCTGGTCAATATCGGCGTGGGCCCCTCCAACGCCAAGACGATCTGCGACCATTTGGCCGTGTTGCGGCCCGAAGCATGGCTGATGATCGGCCATTGCGGCGGCCTGCGTCCCAGCCAGAAGATCGGCGATTATGTGCTGGCCCACGCCTATCTGCGTGACGACCACGTGCTCGACCCGGTGCTTCCCCCCGAAATCCCCCTGCCCGCCATTGCCGAAGTGCAGCAGGCCCTGGCTGGCGCGGCAGAGAGCGTTTCGGGAGAACATGGCGCCGATCTGAAGAAGCGGATGCGCACCGGGACCGTGGTGACGACCGACGATCGCAACTGGGAACTCCGCTACACCAGTTCGGCGCACCGGATGAGCCTGAGCCGAGCCGTCGGTGTCGATATGGAAAGCGCGACGATCGCCGGGCAAGGCTATCGTTTCCGCGTGCCTTACGGCACCCTGCTATGCGTATCGGACAAGCCGCTCCACGGTGAAATCAAACTGCCGGGTCAGGCCAATGCCTTTTACGAAGAAGCCATTGCGGCCCATCTCCAGATCGGTGTGACCGCCTGCAAGCTGCTGCGTGAAGAGGGCCCCCGCCTCCACAGCCGGAAATTGCGTGCCTTCAACGAACCGCCGTTCCGCTGATACGGTACCCCCGGTAAGGTACCTAGCCTGGCAGGAAAGGGTTGCTCACCCTGATCGGTTAAACAGAACCATCTCGCAAATGGGAGATGGGAATGTTCAAATATGCTTTGACGACACTCGCCGCGGTTGCCGGTGCCCTCGCCTTACCAACTGCGGTTCAGGCGGAACCGGTCAGTTTCCGTGCCACCCTGCTGGTATCCTGTGTGATCGTTGTTACCGATGGAGTTTTGGCCCCCAATGGCGATTACACCTCTCTGTCGTCGGAAAATGTGGGTGGCCTGCCTGCAACAGCCGTCGTTACCGCGCTCGGCGGTTCTCCGCGGCTTACGTTCACGGCCCCGACAATAACCTCTTCGGCGGATGTGTCGGGTGTGACGCCGCAGATAAAATATACCTCGCTGGGCGGCGCCAATCAGCCCTACACCAGCAGCCAGACCACTTATAATCAGGTGGGGCTGCTCGGAACGTACACCGTCAATGCCCAGGCGCTGAAGCCAAGCACCTTCGATGCTGGGAACTATACGGTCGGCACGGTGCTGACGTGTTCCTGACACGAGTTCTTGCGGCGACACTGGTGCTGACATCCACCGCCGCCGTGGCGGTGGGGCTTGGGCCACTGGAGAAAAGCGGGCTTACGGCAAGCGAGGCGAAGGGATTTTACCTCACCCTGACCAACCCGTACAAAGAGCCGTACCGCTTTCGCACATTCGTCGATCCCGATAGCCCAGGGGCCGGTGACCGCGTCACCATTTTACCAGAGGTCGCCCTGATGGCGCCCGAATCCAATCGCAAGATCCTGGTGGTCGTTCGCGACCTTGTGCCCGGCGAACAGTTCGATGTGCGGGTCTGCGCCGAACGGATCGAAAGCAAGGAGGTCGTGATCCATGCGAGAGTTTGCTCGAAACTCAGCGCTCGCCGCGTTGGCACTGTTCGCTAGCACCGAAGCCTATGCGCAGGCGCAGGGCGTCTATCTCCCTCCCGCACCCCAGGGATCAGGAGGCGAAGACTCCATTGAAACCTCTGGCGGGACCCGGTGCCGGCAATCGATCAATTCATCCGGGGGTTATGTCGATGTCGGTGTCAGCGGAAGCGCCGCGACACCGGAGACGGTCGATCCCTATCTCCAGTATCGCCCGTTCTCGAACGAACGCGACGCGCGCGCCCTGGTTTACGCCCGCGTCACCATCCCCTTGGGGCAGCGGCCGGAACGGATCGACTGCACCCGGCTTTACGAAATGGAACTGCAGCGACTGCGGGAAGAGATCGCACTGCTGAAAATGGCAGCCGAATAGCCAGTCACGATGAATTCAGCAGATCAGAGCGGACTTAAGGCAAAATCCACCCAGATCGTGACCTGCTGCTGCATTTCGCCGATCTCGACTGTCCCCGCCGGGGATGCCATTTGCGGTGGTGGAGGTGGCGGAGGTGGTGGTGCGCCGCCAGCCCGAACGCGCGATCCCGTCACGATGATGGGTTCGTAAGTCGCATTACGCTGCCGTTCGCTGATCCGCAGCACTTTCACGACACGCATGCCGAACGCCGCCGCATAAGCCTCTGCTTCGGCCTTTGCTTCTGCCACGGCATCGTTTCGTGCTTCTGCGACGGCGGCGGTGTCGTCTTCCAGCGAAAAATACGGGCCGCTTACATTGTTGGCACCCGCTTCGAACAAAACGGTCAGCAAATCGGCGGCCTTTTTGACATTGCGGATGCGCACCGTCACCGAATTGCGCGCCTGATAGCCGGTGATACGCGGTGGCTCCCCGCCCTGCCGGTCATAATTGAACTGCGGGTCCAGGCTGACGCTTTGCGTCTGGATATCCCGCGCAGCAACGCCTGCTTTCTTCAACGCTGCGACCACATCGGCCATAGCGCGCGCGTTGCTGTCCGCCGCTTCGCGGGAAGTGGTAGCGAACGTTACGACACCGCCCGTCACACTTGCCTGATCGGGCGCGATATAGCTCTGCCCGGTCGATTGCACCTCAAGCAGGGTTTCGCCCGGCGCGAGTACTTCCAGAGCGCTGGTTTGCGCGGATACGGCACCGGCCGACATAAAGAATGTGCTGGCGAGGATAAGAGCTGTACGCATCGGAAAAACACCCCTGCTGATTGGCTACAAGTGGAAACACCCGGACTATCCGCGGTGTTCCCCGGCTACCCCTTCCCCTTCGTCATCGTCTTGCCATCCTTGGCGCTCTTGGCGATGAAATCGATGATCATGCCGGCAATATCCTTGCCCGTTGCATTCTCGATGCCTTCAAGACCGGGGGAACTGTTCACCTCCATGATCACTGGCCCGTGGTTGGACCGCAGCATGTCCACGCCGCACACATTCAGGCCCATCCGCTTGGCCGCGCGGACGGCGGTGCTGCGTTCCTCCGGCGTGATCTTGATCAGCTGAGCGCTGCCGCCGCGGTGCAGATTGGACCGGAAATCGTCGGGCGCGCCGGTTCGCTTCATCGCGGCGACAACCTTGCCGCCGACGACCAGGGCGCGAATGTCAGTACCTCCCGCTTCCTTGATGAATTCCTGGACCAGAATGTTCACATTGGCCCCACGGAACGCCTCGATCACCGATTTGGCGCTGCTCATCGTTTCCGCCAGCACCACACCGATGCCCTGCGTCCCCTCCAGCAGCTTGATCACCACCGGCGGCCCCTTAACCGCCCGGATGATTTCTTCCGCCTGTTTCGGATCGTTGGCATAGGCAGTCAGCGGCAGTCCGAGCCCGTGTTTGGCCAGGATCTGCATACTGCGCAGCTTGTCGCGGCTGCGGCCGATAGCGACGCTTTCGTTGAGCGGCCAGCACCCGCGCATTTCGAACTGCCGCAGGATCGCCAGGCCGTAATTGGTGATCGATGCGCCGATGCGCGGAATGACCGCATCATAGCCGACGCATGGCTCGCCATTATAGTAAACCTCGGGCCGATGGCTGGCGATATGAACGGTACAGCGCGTCGTATTGAGAATGTCGAACTGGTGTCCACGCTGCTCCGCCGCCTCCTGCAATCGCTGGTGCGAATAGAGGTTGGGATTACGCGCCAGCATGGCGATTTTCATGGTTTATGGCCTTTCCTGACCTTCATTTCGGGCGTCTGCAGCCATGAATAGCCGCTGTCCACGACAAAGCGACGACGCAGGGACGAGCGCCCGATCAGCATGGGAAATCGCATGTCGCTGCGGTCGGCGAGGCTGATTTCCGCGCGGAATTCCACATCGCCGATCTTCAGCGGGGTTTTGATGACATAGCGCCGCTGCGTTTCGCCGTTCGAACTGGTGATGCCGCGAATATCGACGTGAACGGCTTCGCATATCTGGCGCACATGCTGCCGTGAAAAATCGACCGCGAAGCGCACGTATTTCTCGCCGTCGCGTTCGAATTCCTCGAGCACGGTGCCATGCAGCGAGGACGTGCGCGCGCCCGTGTCGATCTTGGCGGGAACCGCGTGCAGCCCGAGGTCGGGCAAATGCACCAGTTCCCGCCACCCCACGGCGGGGAGCAGCTTGCGCTTCATGCCCCCGCCACTGGCCCGAGAACGGCCATGGGCGGGAGCGTCACGGGCAAGGCCGGGCGGCTTACCACCCTTCGGTCTTGCCTGCGTTCTGCTTGTCGAGCCATTCCTTGAGCGGCGCGAAATATTCCACCATCGCCTTACCGCTCATCTGGCGTTCGCCGGTGAAGGCTTCCAGCGCATCCGGCCAGGGCTTGCTGGCGCCCATTTCGAGCATGGCGTTGAGGTTCTTGCCGACTTCTTCATTGCCGTAGAACGAGCAGCGGTGCAGCGGCCCTTCCCAGCCGGCCTGATCGCAGGCAGCCTTGAAGAACTGGAACTGCAGGATGCGGGCGAGGAAATAGCGGGTGTAAGGCACATTGCCCGGCACGTGATATTTCGCCCCGGCATCGAACTTCGTTTCGTCACGCGCCACCGGGGGCACGATGCCCTGATATTCCAGGCGCAGGTCGTTCCAGCCCTTGTTGAGCTGACCGGCGGGGATGGATCCGTCGAACAGGCCCCAGCGATACCGATCGACCATCAGGCCGAACGGCAGGAAGGCAACCTTGTCCATCGCCTGGCGAAGCAGCAGGCCGATATCCTTGTCGGTGCCGGGTACCTGGCTGGGCTGAAGCATATCGATCTGCACCAGATATTCGGGCGTAATCGACAGGGCGACCATATCGCCGATCGCTTCGTGGAAGCCGTCGTTCGCGCCATTCAGATACAGATAGTCCTGCTTGTTATAGGCGCGCTGGTAGTAATTGTGGCCGAGTTCGTGGTGGATGGTGATGAAATCGTCGGCATTCTTCTTGATGCACATCTTGATGCGCAGATCATCGACATTGTCGACGTCCCAGGCGCTGGCATGGCACACCACTTCCCGGTCCTGCGGCTTCACGAACTGGCTGCGATCCCAGAAGGTCCCCGGCAGCGGAGCGAAGCCGAGCGAGGAGAAGAACTGTTCGCCCGTGCGAACCATCTGGATTTCGTCCAGACCCTTCTGTTCGATCAGGTCCGTCAGATCGTAGCCGATGTCGCCCGCGCCCTTGGGCGCGACCAACGGATAGATATTGCCCCATTCCTGCGCCCACATATTGCCGAGCAGATCGGCGCGGATCGGGCCGCTAGCGGGCTGCACCTGATCGCCATATTTTTCGTTGAGCTTGCTGCGGACATAGGTGTGCAGCGCCATGTAAAGCGGCTTCACTTCCTGCCACATACGCTCTGTCTCGGCCGCAAACTGGTCGGGGTCCATGTCGTAATTGGAACGCCACATCGCGCCCAGATCGGCAAAGCCCAGTTCCTTGGCGCCTTCATTGGCGATCGCCGTCATGCGCAGGTAATCGTCACGCATCGGCGCACCGACATTGTCGTGCCAGCTGGCCCACATTTCGGCATATTCGGTCGGCGTGCGGTCGAGATTGCCCATTTCCGCTTCGATATCGCTGCCGCTGATTTCCTTGCCGTTCAGCATGCCCTTGCCCTTGCCGTACTGGCTGTTCAGGCTAGTGGCGATTTCGTTGAGTTCGGTCGCCGCGCCATCCCGCACCGGGGCCGGCATGACGATGCCATTGCGCAGGATGTCGAGCTTGCGGGCGACTTCCGGGTTCAGCCCTTTGACCTTCGCATATTTCGCCGCCTCATTCGCATAGCGGACCGACATTTCGGTCGCCTGCGCGCCGTATTTCGCGGCCAGCGCATCGGTATCGTCGGTGATATAGGTCGAATTTACCCACGAAATTCTGGCGTATTCAACACCGAAATCCGCCATTTCCTTTTCCACCATGGCGACCCAATCCGCCGCGCCCTTCGCGGTCATAGGATAGGCGCTGGCCGTTGCCGCCGCCGCTTGGTGATTGTCCGCAAGCGCCGGACTGGCAAGCGAAATGGCAAGGGCTGAAAGCGCAACAGAAGCGAATCTCATACGTGTCCTCTCGGGGTAAATCTGCAATATGGTTTCACGTGGTACCAGATTGCACCTGCCGCCAGGGTTAATCAAGCGGTCTTGGCGAGCCATCCGGCGATAGCTTGTCCCAGATCGGGCTTGGTCACGCTGCTCATATGTGTGCCGGGAACCTCCACATATTCCGCATCGGGCAGCAGTTCGGCCAGCTCCCGGGCAGAACCATTGTCGCGATCTTCGTCCCCGCACACCACCAGCGTCGGCATTGCGACATGGCGAAGCAGCGCCAGATCCAGATCCGGCATGGTGTCCAGCAGCAGGCGCGCCGCCACTCGGTCGACACCCTGCGACTTCAGGAACTGCATCGAAAAGTAATCCGGGTCGCCACGCGGGATCGCGTCGAATTCATCGATCACGCGACGGAATTTAGCAGACCGGCGGTGCCATTCGCCAAGGCCGGCCGTCCCCATCCCGCCAACCACCAGCCGTTTCGGCTCCAGCACACCATGCGCCGTGGCGTGGAGCGAGGTGCGGGCACCCAGCGAAAAACCGCCCAGATCGTAATCGTTCAGCCCATAATGGTCGACCAGCGCCGCGACATCGCGAACCAGCACATTGGCCGGATATTTCGCCGGGTCATGGGGCGCTTCGCTGTCGCCGTGAACGCGGAAATCCAGCATGAAGACTTCGTATCCCTGCGCCGCGATCGCATCGTCGTGGCCCCACTTGATCCAGTTCATCTGCGCGCTCGAAAACAGGCCGTGCAGCAACACGAACGGCCTGCCTTCGCCATGGCGATGCACCGCCAGTCGCGTCCCGTCGAAGCTTTCGAAAAACTCGCTCGTCATGTCGCCATACTACCTACTTGATCAGTCTCTTCCACCGTGCACCACACCCGGCGCGATCCACCGTCTCATCATGCCGGAGCTGTAGCGGTCGATTGCCTTCGAGGCGACAGTGATTGCAATAACTGCAACTTGCAATAATAAGCCATGTTATTATATCGCCGCGCATGGAACAGAACATCGGCTATCTTCTTTCCGACAGCGGTCGCCTGCTGCGTAAAACGCTGGACGAACGCGTGCGGGATCTCGGCCTGACGTCAGTGCAGGCACGCCTGCTGCTCAGCCTGGTCAAGTTTCCCGACAACAATCAGGCCTTCTATGCGGAGCGGATCGAAGTCGAACCCATTACGCTCACGCGGATGGTCGACCGGATGGAAGAAGCCGGCTGGGTCGAACGTGTCGCCGACCCCACGGACCGGCGCGCACGCCTGCTGCACCTTACCGATCAGAGCCGCGAGATCGTCGAACCGCTTCGCAAGACGGTGGAAACGATGGTGAACGACATGGCGGAAGGTTTCACACCGCAGGAACGCGACGTGCTGGCCCGATTGCTTGGAAAAATCTCGGCCAATCTTTCAGCCGAACGAGAATACAGGAATGTCGCAAATGTCTGAGGCCGATCCTCAAATCCCGGTAGATGCGGTGGAAGAACCCGAAGCAGCTGCGCCGAAGCGCAAGCGCGGTCGCCTGCTGCTGATGTTGAGCGTGCCGCTGGTGCTGCTGATCGTCGGCGGGGTGTACTGGCTGTCGCTTCAGGGCAAGGTTTCGACCGACAACGCCTATATCCAGCAGGACAAGGTGTCCGTCAGCGCCCAGGTCGGCGGTGAGATCGTTGAAGTATTCGTTGGTGAAGGCGATACGGTGAAGGCAGGCGATCTGCTGTTCCGGATCGATCCCGAACCTTACCGCCTGCAGATCGCACAGGCCAATGCCGCCATTGCGGGGGCGCAGGCCAATGTCACCGCCCTGTCCAATTCGTCCGACCTGTCAGGTGCCGATATTTCCGCCGCGCGTGAAGACATTGCCTTTGCGCAGTCCGATTTCGAACGCAAGGATGCGCTGTATCAACGGGGTTTCGTGACCAAGGCAGATCACGATGCCGCCCGGCACCGTGTCAATCAGGCACAGGAAGCGCTGCGTCAGGCAGTTGCCCGCCAGAATGCCGCCCGTGCCAAGCTGGCGAATGGCAGCGCGGTCCCGGGTGAAAATCCGCAGATCGCTGCGGGCAAGGCGGAAAAGGCGGTTGCCGAACTGTCGCTGCGCCGTACCGAAGTGCGCGCCCCATCCGCCGGTCGTATTGCGCAGGCCGATCGCCTTCAGCAGGGACAGCAGGTCGTTCAGGGCCTGCCGGTTCTGACGCTGGTCGCCGATGGCAGCAGCTATGTCGAAGCGAACTTCAAGGAAACCGATCTTGCCGACATGAAGGTCGGCCAGCCGGCAGAAGTGCATTTCGATGCCTATCCGGGCGTCAAGCTCAAAGGCCATGTCTCCTCAATCGGCGCAGGCACCGGCAATGAATTTTCGGTCATTCCGGCCCAGAACGCCACCGGCAACTGGGTCAAGGTGACGCAGCGCGTGCCGGTGCGTATCGCGATCGATGAAAAAAGCTCGCGCCCGCTGATTGCCGGTCTTTCAACCGAAGTAACCGTCTATACAGACGGCAAGCGGCACTGATCCATGGCCAGTCGCGCTGCCCCGGCGGGAGCCGCCACGGCGCCCGATCCGGCGCATGATGTCGCCCAGCTTCCCGTCGCCAATCCGGGAATCCTGATCGTCGGCATCATGGCCGCATCGCTGTTGCAGGTGCTCGATACGACCATCGCCAACGTCGCCATTCCCCATATGCGCACTGCGCTGGGGGCGACGACGGAAACGGTCACCTGGGTGCTGACCAGCTATATCATTGCCAGCGCAGTCGCCCTGCCCATCACCGGCTGGTTGTCCGACCGCGTGGGCGCCCGGCGTCTGTTCATTCTCTCCGTCGCCGGATTCATCCTGTCATCCATGCTGTGCGGCATGGCGCAGAATCTGGAAGAAATGGTGCTGTTCCGCGCCCTGCAGGGTGTTACCGGCGCCTTCATCGCGCCGCTCAGCCAGGCCTTCATGCTCGATACCAATAAGCCCAGCAAACATGCGCAGATGATGGCGCTGTGGGGCATGGGGATCATGATCGGCCCCATTCTCGGCCCGGTTCTGGGCGGATGGCTGACAGAACAGGCGAACTGGCGCTGGGTCTTCTACGTCAACCTGCCCATCGGCATCCTCAGCCTGGCCATATTGATCAGCCAGTTGCCCCATCGCGATATGGTGAAGCGCAAGTTCGACCTCGTCGGTTTCGTGTTGCTGGGTGTGGCGCTGGCAAGCTTCCAGATGCTGCTCGACCGCGGGCAGACGCTCGACTGGTACGACAGCTATGAAATCTGGCTGTGGACCTTCCTGTTCCTCAGCGCGACGTGGATGGCGGTCATCCATCTCGGCACCGCGAAGGACGGATTGTTCGACCGCGCGCTGTTCCTCGACCGCAATTTCGCGATTGCCATGGGCTTCATGCTGGCCATCGGGGTGGTGATGTTCGCCACCATGGCGCTGCTGCCGCCCATGCTGCAACAGCTGATGGGTTACGATGTGATCGACACGGGGCTGGTGCTGATGCCGCGCGGCATCGGGGTGCTCATCTCCATGCAGTTTGCCGGCATGGCGATGCGGCGCGGGATCGATTCCCGCCCGGTCGTGGCCACGGGCTTTCTGATCTGCGCCCTGTCGCTTTATGAAATGGCGCAGTGGTCGCTGGGCGTGGACCGGTTCCACATCGTCGCATCGGGCCTGGTCCAGGGCCTTGGCATGGGGCTGGTGTTCATCCCGCTCAACGTCAGCGCCTTCGGCACCCTGCCCCCGCGCCTGCGGACGGACGGATCGAGCCTGCTCAACCTGTTCCGTTCGCTTGGCGCATCGGCGGGCATTTCGCTCACCACCGTAATGCTGGCCCGCAATATCCAGACCGCCCATTCGGACATCGCCTCGAACCTTACCGGGGCATCGGTGTCCAGCATGATCGATGTCAGCACGGTGGACCGTTATCAGAACCTGGGCGAAATGGCGCTCAGCCTGCTGGATCTCGAAGCGAACCGCCAGGCGGCGATGGTCGCCTATATCGACGATTTCTGGATGATGATGTGGATCACGCTGGCCGCCGTGCCGCTGGCCTTCATCATGCGCAAACCGAAACCGTCTGCGGCACCGTTGCCACCGCCGGGCGAATGATCAGCGGAAGACGCAGGTAACGCCGGCTGCCAGACCAGTGATCGTGCCATCGGGTTCGGCAAAACCGGTGATCGTGCCGTAATCCCCGCTGGTGTACTGGAACTCGCCATCGAGAGTGGTGTCGAGTTCCTGCACCTGCCGTTCCAGCTTCAGGCTTTCCAGCGTGGTAACGCCGGGGGCGATGCCGTCGGACGTAACCACGCCCTCCCCCCGGCCGAGAAACCAGCCGGCCAGCTTGTCGTCCTGATATCCGACCTTGAGCGGCCCGAAGGCGCTGAATTCCATCGGTCCGGCCCCGCATTCGTCGTTTCGGGAGGTGTTCGGCGACGCCCCGAACGCCACATCGAGCGCCTGATCGACTTGTGTTCTGGGTGTTCCGAAGCCCAGAGGCGCACCTTTCGGGCCCACGCCATTGGCATCGACCACGATCTTCGCCGTGTCGAGCAAAGCCGTAGATGCCGCCGGATTGGAGGTTTCCTCCCCGGCGGAACCATCGGATTGTCCACACGCGGCAAGCGCCAGCGGCAGGGCGACAAGAAGGGTTTTACGGATCATCCCTTCTTAAGACATTCCCGCCCCAGGAGTTCCGCAATCTGCACCGCATTCAACGCCGCCCCCTTACGCAGGTTGTCCGACACGCACCACAGGGCAATGCCATTGTCGACCGTCGGATCATCCCGCACGCGGCTGATGTAAGTCGCGCTATCTCCAGCACTTTCTACAGGTGTGACGTATCCCTCGTCTTCGCGTTTGTCGATCAGCATGATGCCCGGCGCCTCGCGCAGGATTTCCTGGGCCTGCTCCGCGCTGAGTTCGTTTTCGAATTCGATGTTCACGCTTTCGGAATGGCCGACGAACACCGGCACCCGCACGCAGGTGGCATTCAGTTTGATCTTCGGGTCGAGTATCTTCTTGGTTTCGACCACCATTTTCCATTCTTCCTTGGTCGAACCGTCATCCATGAAGACGTCGATATGCGGAATAACGTTGAAGGCGATCTGCTTGGTGAATTTCACCGGTTCGATCGGATCGCCAACGAAGATGGCCCGGCTTTGCTGGAACAGTTCATCCATGCCCGCCTTGCCAGCGCCCGAAACGGATTGATACGTGGACACAACGACGCGCTTGATCGTCGCCGCCTTGTGAAGCGGTGCCAGCGCCACGACCAACTGCGCAGTCGAGCAGTTGGGATTGGCGATGATATTACGCTTTTTATAGTCGTGGATCGCATCGGGATTAACTTCCGGCACGATCAGCGGAACGTCAGGGTCCATCCGGTAAAGCGAGCTGTTGTCGATTATGACACAGCCAGCCGCAGCAGCCTTCGGCGCATAGTCCTTTGCCGGCCCGCTGCCCGCCGCGAAGAGTGCTATATCCCAGCCTGACCAATCGAAATGCTCGATATTCTGGCATTTCAACATCTTGCCCGTGTCGCCGAATTCCACTTCCGAGCCGTGCGAACGGCTCGATGCAACGGCAGCGATCTCGTCGATGGGAAACTCGCGCTCGGCAAGCACCATCATCATTTCCCGCCCGACATTTCCGGTCGCACCGACTACGGCAACACGATAGCCCAATTCAACGTCTCCACTATAAGTCGACGCGGAGATAGCGATTACCTGCGCTCTCGCAAGCGCACAATCAATTGCCTGGCCTAAAGCTCAGACCAGTCCGGCGAAATGTGCCAGCAGGACCAGAAGCGCTCCGAAAGCCCCGATAGTGCCGGGCAAGGTGATCCAGCGTCGGCCGACGTCTTCCTTCAGCGCCAGCGCATTGAGCGTTCCGAATACCAGCAGGAATACGACACTGGCACCGCTTACCAACCCATCAAGGCCGCCCAAAATGGCGAGCGCCAGAGACATGGCCGCCAGCGCCAGCACCGCCCATTGCGGAGAACCATGCCTGTTTCGCCGACCAAGCTGGTCGGGAAGTGCCCCGTCTTCCGCAACCTCGCGGGCAAGGCGCGCGGAGGAGAACAGCGTCGCATTAATGGCGCTGGCAGTGGAAAGTGCTGCTGCGATTGTAACAAGAACTAGCCCGGGCATTCCCAAAGCAGCCTGACCAGCCCGCGAAAGTGCAACTTCGCCGTCAGCAATCACGGCCTGTGTGCCGGTCAGCATCGGGACGGCCAGAGCCACCAAAACATAGATCACTGCAGCACTACCGATCGCCAGCGGCATGATCCGGCCCATCACGCGCTTGCGATCGGCCATCTCGTCGTAATCATAAGCGACCAGTTCGAATCCCTCGTAGGCCATGAACACGCTTGCCGCCCCGACCACCACGCCCAAAAGCCCCGGTTGCGCAACTATTTCCAACTTTACCGCATCGAATTGGGCGAGGCCGAAAGCAGCTAGCCCCGCCAGAATGGCCAATTTAATGACCACAATCGCAATCTCCACGCCGGCAGCTTGTCCTGCCCCCCGCAGATTGATCGCTGTCATGGACAGGATGGCAAGAGCGGCCATCGCCTGCGGCAGCCAGGCTGGCCCACCTACCGCATGGCCAACATAAGCGCCGAAAGTGTAGGCATAAACTGCGCATGTCAGGACATAACCTGCCAACAGCACCCAAGCTGAACACTTCGCCAGCCGGCTGAATTTGAGATCACGCAGGAAGCTGTAAATCCCACCGGGCTCATCACGATCGATTGTGAGCGCGGCAAGGCTGTGGCCCGTAGCATAGGCGACCAGGCCGCCGAGCACAAAGCTGAGGGCGGCCCAGCGACCAGCGCTGGATATTACCACACCCAGAGTGGAGAATATCCCGCCACCGACCATTCCGCCGACGGCGATTGCCCACACCGCAGGAAGACCCAGCGTTCCCTTGCCTTCACCCTGATCGGTCATTCGGGCGGGGTCACACCATGGCTCTCGAGGAAACGAAAGACCGTGTTGTAGCGGTGCGGCGATATCTTTTCGCCCGATACCCGATGAGTATACCCTGGATAAAGCATCATCTCAAAGGGCACATTCGCTTCCTGCATGGCGGAAATCACTTCGGTGGCATTTTCGAAAACCACGTTGTCGTCCGCCATCCCATGAATGATCAACAGTGGATCGGTGATCTTGGTCGCGTCCCCAACTGCGCTGGCGCGCTCGTATGTCTCTCCGTCGGCCTGAGGAGTGCCCATGAAACGCTCTGTATAATGCGTGTCGTAAAGCTCCCACCTTGTGACTGGCGCGCCGCTGACACCGGCAGCATACAGGCCAGGGTCGGCCTGAAGCTGCTTCAGCGTCATGTAACCGCCATAAGACCAGCCATCGATCGCGATTTTATCCGGGTCAACGAAGTCGAGTGTTTTCAGGAACTGTGCCCCTGCCTTCTGATCGCGCACCTCGACGCCGCCCATCGCACGGTAGATCGGCTGTTCGAATGCAACGCCGCGATTGGCGCTGCCCCGATTATCAAGCGCAAACCAGATATATCCCTTGTCGACGATCGCCTGTCTCAGCGCCCCATCCCAACCCTTGTTCACGATTTGCGGCCCCGGTCCGCCATAGTGATAGAAATAGACCGGATAGCGTTTGCCGGGCTCGAGTTCAGGCGTGACCATTTCCCAGTAAAGCGGGGTGCCGTCTTCTGCCTTTACAGTGCCGTATCGTGTGGGGCGATGACCGGCCAAAAACGGCGCATAGGGGTGATCTTCATCGAGCGCATTTTCTTCCACCCAAGCAAGCCGCGTCCCGTCTTGATCGGCAAGGTAGATCTGCGGAGGAGTATCGTCATTGGACCGCGTGACCAGAAGTGTCTGACCCTTCCCATCCATGGTTGCCGAATGGGTGTACCCCGGTTCCGTAAGGAGCTCTGGTGGCCCCAAGGTATCACCCGCGTAGTTCATGGCATAGACATGCTGTTCGAGCGGATTGTCCTCGCTGGTCGCAAGATAGAAAAGTCGCTGCGCAGATTGATCGACCCCCACCAGCTTGGTGACAACGAAGTCGCCTCTGGTCAGCTGCCTGTGTGTCCGCCAACCGTCATCGCCCGAATAGCGGTACAGATGGCCGAAGCCATCACGTTCTGACCACCAGATCAGATCGCCATTGTCGAGGATACGGTAGTTGTCGGACAGATTGATCCAGTAATCCTCTGTCGCAGCCTTTTCCGCAAAAACAGGCTGTACCGCCCCTGTGTCCGGATCGACCCGAAGAACGTCCATATGCGTCTGCTGGCGGTTCTGGCGCTGAACATAAAGCACACTGCCGTTGGGAGCCCAATCGACTCGGGCGAGATAGAAGTCGGTCGGATCTCCTTCCGTATACACACTGGGGTGCTGGAAATCGGTGAGATCCACCTTCACGCGATCGCGGCCATCGAAATCCATCAGATAGAGTTCGACATCGGCATTGGCGCTGCCTGCGACCGGGTAGCGTTGGTCGAAAACCTCAGTCCCTGTCGCACCAATAGCGGCCCGCGTAACGATACCGACCATGCTTTCATCGAACCGCTCGACCGCGATGCGGCGATCGTCCGGGCTCCACCAATAGCCAGTAAGCCGCCCCATTTCCTCCTGCGCGACAAACTCTGCCTCGCCCCAGCGCACATCTTCGCCTTCCTTTGGCGTGATCGGGCGGGTTTCTTCACCCACTTCGCCGACCCACAACTGGCGATCACGCACGAAACTGACATAGGCGCCAGTCCCGCTGAGCGCGGGGTTGAGTATGGTTTCAGCCGTGTCGGTCAGCTGCACCACCTCGCCACCAATACGAGCCAGGAAGAGATCACCGTCGAGCGGAACGAGCACCCCATCCCCCTCTTTGGTCCACTGATAGCTTATGATGCCTTTGAGGTTGCCCACGCGGGCACGTTCTCGCTGCATCTTTTCGTCTTCGGACAGTTCGCGACCCGAACCGAGTGCCTCGCTGTCCACCAGCATGGACCATTCACCCGTTTCGCGATCATACGCCCACAGATCGTACCGTTCGCGATCGTCTTCTCGATTGCGCAGCAGTGAGAGATACTGGCCGTCGGGCGAAAGCTTCGCCTGGCGCGGTGCGGGTCCGTCGAGACTGGGGGAAGCGAAGACACGTTCAAAGCTCAAGTCCATAGGCGCGGTCTCCGTCGATTGTGCAGCTAGGGGCGCGGAAAGGCAGGTGCCGAGCGCAAGCACGGCTGCAAGAGTCAAGCGGCGCAAATTTTCTTCTCCATCATTGCGCAGCGTGATGACGAAGCACGCGGGCCAGCGCAAGCCGCCCTGGCAATCATTCCGGATAAGGATCTGGCGCCAAGAACTTTTCCGATGGAAGTGGCGCACGAAAAAGGGCGACATCCCGCCTGGGAGGTCGCCCTTCAATTCCTCATGAAGAGAAACTCTTGTTCGTTTACGCCTTGGGGGCGTTGTCGCGGCGCTCGGCGATACGGGCGCGCTTACCGGTGCGGCCACGCAGATAGTAGAGCTTGGCGCGACGCACGATACCGCGGCGAACCACGGTGATGCTGTCGACGATCGGCGAATAGAGCGGGAACACGCGTTCCACGCCTTCACCAAAGCTCATCTTGCGGACGGTGAAGTTGCTGCCCATGCCGCGGTTGGAGCGGGCAATAACAACACCTTCGAAATTCTGGACGCGTTCGCGGGTGCCTTCGACAACCTTCACACCGACGCGGACGGTATCACCGGCGCGGAATTCGGGAATGTCCTTGCCGAGGTTCTCGATAGCTTCCGCTTCGAGCTGCTGAATGAGGTTCATCGAACCGTATCCTTAGTTTTTTCGCCGCGCGCCAGAGGCAGATCGGTCCCGAGCGTCACAGTAACGCTCCCAAAGGTCCGGCCTGCGTAACCGTGTGTCTTCCTCGCTCCTTGCCTTGCGCCAAGCAGCGATTTTCGCATGATCCCCCGATCGCAGCACTTCAGGGATCGTGCGCCCTTCCCATTCCTGAGGTCGGGTATATTGCGGATATTCCAGGAGACCGTCTTCGAACGATTCCTCATGCCCGCTTGTGGGCGCGCCCATTACTCCGGGAAGCAGGCGAATGCAAGCATCGAGAATCGCCAGCGCGGCAGGTTCTCCGCCGGACAGCACGATATCGGCTAGGCTCACCTGCTCTATCTGCGGATAGGCTTCAAAAATACGTTCGTCGAAGCCCTCGAAACGACCGCACAGAATGGTGACACCCGGCCCGGTCGCGATGGCGCGAATACGATCTTGCGTGATCGGCTTTCCGCGCGGCGTCATCGCCAGAATTGGCCGTTCCTGCCCCATGCTTGCGATCGCGGCACCGATGATGTCGGGTTTCAGCACCATGCCCGCCCCGCCACCTGCCGGCGTGTCGTCGACCGTGCGATGACGGTCGGTGGCGAAATCGCGGATCTGCACGGTCTCGCACGACCAGTCGCCGCGCTCCAGTGCCCTACCCGCCAAGCTGACGCCCAGCGAACCGGGGAACATTTCGGGATAAAGCGTCAGTATGGTGGCGGCGAAAGTCATGTGCCGCGCCCTTAGCGGCAGATAGCCCGTAGCACCATACTGCCGGACCGGTTCAGCGCGCGACGAGCTTCGTTTCCCTGGCTGCGGGGCTCGACACGAATTTTCCGACCGCAGTCGATGTGGCCACGCCAAGGATGACCAGTCCGCCCGCTGCGAAGAGATCCATTCCCTGCAAAGTGATGCTGTCCGCGGCGCCCAGCCGCACGGCCAGCACCGCAGCAAGCGGTGCCGCACCGGCAAACACATGGCGCAGGCGTGGCCCGATGCTCGGAGAAAATTTCGCAACGGCAAGGCTCAGACCCGTAGCCATCGCGGCATAGGCCCCAGCGAGAAAAACGGCGTTATCGAACATCGGTATCTAGTCCTTCCTTGCCTATCCGGCCTTGCATACTGCGGCTTCACGACCAAGGGTGATCGTGGCGAAATGCCGATTCCGCTCGGCGAACGGCACCCAAAGCCATGACATGCGTATCCCGTGCATGGACATTGACGACTGCATTATCGTGGGCGCTGGCCCGGCCGGGCTGACCGCGGCGATCTATCTCGCGCGCTATTATCTCACTATCCGTATGTTCGATTGCGGCACCAGTCGCGCCAGCTGGATCCCAACGAGCCACAACCACGCCGGCTTTCCCGAGGGTGTCAACGGCGAGGAACTGCTTGAAAGGATGCGCAAACAGGCCGCCAAATATGGGGCCTTGCGCGAACCGAAGCGCGTTACGGACCTAGTCAAAAAGGATGGCTGCTTCATAGTGTCATGTGACGACGAGGAATATCGCGCGCGCACTGTTCTGCTGGCCACGGGCGTGGTCAACAAGCGGCCAGAGGGAATGGACGATCAGCTCCACGCAGAAGCGCTTGGTCGCGGACTTCTGCGCTACTGCCCCGTCTGCGATGGCTACGAAGTGACCGACAAGCGCGTCGGTGTAATCGGAACGGGTGACCACGGCACCGCCGAAGCAAAGTTCCTGCGCGGATACACCAGCGACATCACGCTGATCTCGCCCCATGGCGATCACGATCTGTCGAGCGAATGCTCAACCGTTCTGGACGACGCTGGTATCGCCCGGGTCGCAGGACCATGCGGAAATTTCGCCATCCACAGGGAAAGATTGGCAGTGGAAACGGCCGAGGGCCTGATGGAGTTCGACTCGATCTATCCCGCGCTTGGCTCGCTCGTGCGATCTGGCCTCGCCCGCTCCTGCGGCGCGAAGGTCAGCGACGGGGATTGCATAATCGTAAGCGATCACATGGAAACCAGCATACCCGGCCTTTTTGCCGCCGGTGATGTCGTGCTGGGTCTGGATCAGATCAGCCATGCCATGGGTCAGGCAGGTGTGGCGGCAACGACCATCCGCAACCACCTGGCAGAAGAGCGCCCGATAAGGCGCTAATCCACAAAGTCGGAGCTGACCGTCAGCCGCGTGTCATCCCAGCCAGGGACTGCCTGCTTCGTCAACGGAACCATGAATTTTCCGCCGTCGAGCTTTTCAATCTCGATAATATCGGTCGCACCATAATTTTCCACGGCGCAGACACGGCCCACCGCATCGCCTGCATCGGTGACAACCGGAAGGTCGATGAGGTCGGAGAAATAGAATTCGTCCTCTTCGAGCGGTGGCAAGGCCTCGCGGGAAACGAACAGGACGGTGCCACGCAGCTGCTCGGCCGAAGTCCGATCGAGGATTTCGGCAAAGCGCGCGATGGCACCACCCTTGTTGTCGCTGCGGATTTTAGCGAGGGTCAGCGCCCCCTCATTAAAGCTCTTGTGCGGCTTGATAGCATCGACGCCTTCACCGAAGAGCTTCAGGCGAACTTCACCCGCCACACCGTGCGCGCCGGTGACGGCTGCCAGAGTGACGGGCTTGTCCGACATGGGCGGGGGTTACTCGCCCTTGTCTTCGGTGGCTTCTTCAGCCGGCGCTTCTTCAGCGGCAGCTTCTTCAGCCGGAGCTTCGGCAGCAGCCTTGGCTTCTTCCTCGGCAGCCTTCTTGGCTTCTTCGGCTTCAGCGATCTTGGCAGCCTTTTCTTCGGCGCGTTCCTTGGCGGCTTCGCCCGGCTCACCCTTCTTCGGGTTGTTGCGCGGCGCACGCTCGAGAATACCGGCGGCGTCGAGGAAGCGATGAACACGGTCGCTCGGCTGGGCACCGACCGACAGCCAGTGCCGCGCACGGTCTTCGTTGAGCTTCACGCGCTCACCCGAATCCTTCGGCAGCATCGGATTATAGGTTCCGATCTGTTCGAGATATTTGCCGTCACGTGCCGAACGCGAGTCCGAAACAACGATACGGTAGTAGGGGCGCTTCTTGGCACCACCACGCGAAAGACGGATTGCAACTGCCATTTGATATTACCTTTCGAATATAAACGTCTGAAATTATTTCTTCTTGAGCATGTTTTGGAGGTCGGGAGGGAGCGTATCCATGTCCACGCCCGGACCTTTGCTTCCACCCAGGCCAGGTATTCCGCCCATCGCACCACCAGGTCCGCCAGCTCCACCCATACCGCCAAAGCCGCCTCCGCCGCCGCCGAACAGCGCGCCGAGGCCCTTGAGGCCGCCCATCTTCTTGATCTGCTTCATGGCGCGGGACATCTCCTGATGCATCTTCAGCACCTTGTTGACGTCCTGCACCTGCGTGCCCGAACCGGCTGCCACGCGTTTCTTGCGCTTGGCGTTGAGCAGTGCCGGATTTTTACGTTCTTTCGGCGTCATCGAGCCGATGATCGCATCCATATGCAACAGCACGCGATCATCCATATTGGATGCCGCCATCGCCGCTTTCGCTTTTTTCATGCCGGGCAGCATCCCGGCGAGCATGCCTAGGCCACCCATGTTTTGCATCTGGCGAAGCTGCATGCGCAGATCCTCGAGGTCGAACTTGCCCTGCGCCATTTTCTTGGCGAGCGCTTCGGCCTCGTCCTGCTTGATCGTTTCGGCGGCTCTTTCGACCAGGCTGACGACATCGCCCATGCCCAGGATGCGACCGGCAACGCGCTTTGGATCGAAAGCCTCGAGTGCATCGAGCTTTTCGCCCGTACCGGCGAACTTGATCGGCTTGCCGGTGACATAGCGCATCGACAGCGCGGCGCCGCCGCGCGCATCGCCATCCATCCGGGTCAGCACCACGCCGGTCAGCGGCACTTCGCCGGTGAAGCTCTGCGCCACGTTGACCGCGTCCTGACCGGTCAGGCTGTCGACCACCAGCAGCACTTCGGTGGGTACCGATACGCTGGCAATGGCCTTCATCTCGGCCATCAGCGCTTCGTCGACATGCAGGCGGCCCGCGGTATCGAGCAACAGCACGTCGGCCGACTGCAGCTTCGCGCTTTCCAGCGCGCGGCGTGCAATATCGACCGGTTGCTGGCCTTCGATGATCGGCAGCGTGGCCACTTCGACCTGTTCGCCCAGCACCTTGAGCTGTTCCTGCGCGGCCGGGCGGTTGACGTCGAGCGACGCCATCAGCGCCTTCTTGCCATGTTTGGCCTTGATCAGCTTGCCGAGCTTGGCCGTAGTGGTCGTTTTACCGGAACCCTGCAGACCGACCATCATGATCACGACCGGCGGCTTGGCAGCAAAGTTCAGCTCGCGATCCTTGGGGTCCGCATCTTCGCCACCGCCGAGCATTGCGGTAAGCTCGTCATCGACGATCTTGACGACCTGCTGGCCCGGCGTGACCGATTTCAGGACTTCCGAGCCAATCGCCTTTTCCGTTACCGCATCGATGAAGCGGCGGACCACCGGCAGGGCGACATCGGCTTCGAGCAGTGCGATGCGAATTTCGCGCATCGCCTCGCGCACGTCGTTTTCCGACAGCGCGCCGCGCCCTTTCAGGCGGTCGAAGACATTACCTAGGCGGTCTGACAGATTGTCGAACATGCCGGTTACTCCTTTCGAACTCTATCGAGCCCGAATAAACACGAAAAACGCCGGCGGACGAGAACTCGTCGGCCAGCGTGGGGAATTCCCCGATGAAACCCAAACATTTGCCCGGGTGTGGTGGAAGCAAGCCGAAGCCGTCGCCGCAGCATGCTACCACCAGACCCGAAGGAATTTATCGAAATGGTGGAGCCTAGCGGGATCGAACCGCTGACCTCTACAATGCCATTGTAGCGCTCTCCCAGCTGAGCTAAGGCCCCGAGCCATTTCAAATAGCGCACCCTGGGAGGCGCGCCAGCCTTGCGGAGGCAGCCCTTTATGAGGCCACCTCGCGCAACGCAAGAGAAAAAATCAGCTCTCGTCGACGTCGTCGTCGTCACCCTTCGATTTGGTCTCCACGCCGAGATCGTCATCACCGCCGAGATCGACTTCATTGTCGGGGGAATCGCCATCCTCGTCGATGTCGATATCCAGATCGTCATCGTCGTCGCCGCCCAGATCGCTATCGGCGTCGGCGTCTTTCTTCTTCTTCGCTTCTTCTTCGGCGAGAATCGGCTGCTTCGACTTGAGCACCGGTTCCGGCGTCCATTCTTCACCGCATTCGATGCAGGTGACGGGATCTTCCTTGTTCAGATCGTAGAAGCGGGTGCCACAGTTCGGGCAGGTCCGCTTGGTGCCCCATTCAGGTTTGACCATGTGTAATCCTTGGCTTTGCCGCCCCGGGCATCTGCGCCGCGGGGCCATGAATTCGTAATTGTATTGATGGGTACCTGCTGGGCAGGAATCAACAGCGCGCGCGCCTTGCCAGAACGCATGTGCGCTGTCAAAGCGCCGCCTCAATAAGGATAAGCAATCGTGACCACTCACCGTTTCATGCCCTCTGTCCCGCTAACGGGCAGCATCCGTATTCCGGGCGACAAGTCGATCAGCCACCGGTCGCTGATGTTCGGCGCTCTGGCAATCGGACGCAGCCGCATTTCGGGCTTGCTCGAAGGCGAGGACGTGCTTGCCACAGCTGCCGCCCTGCGCGCAATGGGCGCGACGATCGAACGTGACGGCGATGACTGGATTGTCGACGGCGTGGGTGTCGGTTGCTTGCTCCAGCCGCAACAGGCCATCGAAATGGGCAATTCCGGCACATCGACCCGCCTGTTGATGGGGTTGATCGCCAGCCACGGAATTACTGCCACCTTTACTGGCGATGCCAGCCTGTCGAAACGCCCGATGGGACGCATCATCGATCCGCTTTCCACCATGGGGGCCAGCTTCACCCCTTCCCCCGGCGGCACTCTGCCGTTGATGATGGAAGGCATGCAGCCTGCCGTGCCCATCACCTACCGCCTGCCGGTGGCCAGCGCACAGGTGAAAAGCGCAGTGCTTCTGGCTGGACTCAACACGCCCGGCATCACCACGGTCATCGAGCCAGTGCCCACACGCGACCACACGGAACGCATGTTGCGTGGTTTCGGTGCGGAGCTGACGGTGGAGGAAGCGGATGGCGAACGGATTATCCGTATTCACGGCCCTGCCGACCTGCACCCTTGTGACATCACCGTTCCCGGCGATCCTTCTTCGGCCGCTTTCTTCGCGGTTGCCGCCAGCGTGGTGCCGGACAGCGATCTGATGATCGAGAATGTCGGCCTGAACCCGACGCGCAGTGGCATATTCCAGGTGCTTGAGCAGATGGGTGCCAATATAGAAAAGCTGAACGAGCGTGATGTCGGCGGCGAACCGGTTGCGGATCTGCGCGTGCGCCAGGCCGCGCTTCACGGCATCGAGGTCGATCCGGAAATCGCCCCCAGCATGATCGACGAATTTCCTGTCCTGTTCGTTGCCGCTGCCATGGCTTCCGGCACAACGGTGACCAGCGGCCTCGACGAACTGCGCGTCAAGGAAAGCGATCGCCTTTCCGCCATGGCCACCGCGCTTGCCGCCACAGGGGTCACATTGGAAGAACGCGAGGACGGTCTTGTGATTGAAGGCAGCGGTGGCGAACTGCTCCGCGGAACCACCGATACGCAGGTCGCGACGCATCTCGACCATCGCATTGCCATGAGCATGGCAATTGCGGGTCTCGTCAGCAGGAACGGGGTCGAGATCGACGAGATCGAACCGATCGCAACAAGTTTCCCCAATTTCACCGCGTTGTTGGACGAAGCTGCCGGTTGATGCATTCGTCCGCTTCACCATTCCTGATGCGGCGATTTGCGCGCGCGATCACCATTCGATAGCAGGCGGGCATGAAAAGATTTTTTGCTGTTGTCTGCGCCAGCCTTCTGGCGCTGCCGCCTGTCGTCGCTTCGAGCCAATCCGAAACCACTGTTGAAGGGCGGGCGGCCCTGGAACGCGTCACCGGCAACACTCTGCACCTGTCGCCAAAAAAGGAATTACCGCTCCCGGTGGAAGTCGTGATGTACTTCAGCCCGGACGGACGGGCGATTGTGCGCGGGCTGATAGATGGGGAGCTTAGTGAGACTCGCGAAGCCCCGGCACAATGGTCGATAGACGATCAGGACCGCCTGTGCGTAGTCGACGAAGGCAAAGCGAAGGAACCGGAAAGAGACTGTCTGGCGATGGAAGTTACGGGCGATAATGTGCAGTCCGTGCCTGAAAACGTCTTTGGAGGTCTGACTGTCACGATTCTTCAGGACAACCCCTACGAACTCTGACCGGCCGGAATGATCTGCGCGCGTTTTCCCATGCGCACAGCCCTTTTGTCACTCCGGGTGCGCCCCTTTGTCGCTGACTGTCGTCGCGGTGATGGTATCAAGGTTCGAAAGAAAGTCGTTCTGCGATGTCGACTTCAGCCGCGCCAGAACAGCCGTCGAGCAGCCCAGTGCCTTGATATGGTCTGCAATAAGGGGGTTTTCCTGCACAGGGGCCAGAACATAGGGAAACAGCACACCATAATCAGGGCACCAGTTCCGTTTCGGAACCATGGCCGCGCGTTCATCCAGTAAACGGACGACCGCCGCCACATCCTTCCGATTGGCAACAAAATAGAGCTTCAGGTCGAGCATATCGACCGCGGCGAACCGCATGCCCTGCGGCGCCTCGCCCAAATAGGCGCGATATCGATCCACCATATCTTCGGCATATCCGAGATCGCCGTTCCTTATCGCATCCTTTACGATGGCTTCGGTATGCCGTGAAAAAGCCCACCCGTTCCGGGCCCCATCCGGGCGCGTCAGCAATGGGCGCGCACGCTCCAGCATTTTTCGCGCGTCACTGCGCGTCCCCAAGCGGAGCAAAAGGTCGCTCCGCTTGGCGAGAGCAAAGGCCAGTCGGAAATCCCGGTCATACCCTCCTACGGAACCAATCGCCGCAATCTGCCGCTCGTTCGCGGCAAGGGCATCCTCCATTCGTCCTTCATCGGCCAGCAATTCGGCCTGCACCGCATATGTTTTCATCAAGATATATGTCTGCAACGGCCATTGCGGTGCGCCGATCATATCGATCAGCCGTTCTGCGTGATCCAGGGCCAGGCGTCGGTTGGCCTGCGGGTCTCCCGATGGCTCCTGCGCCGCAAAATCCAGCAGCAGAAACTGCTGATAGGCCTGCAGCAGCGGGAAACAGGTCAGCGCTGTTTCTTCAATCCTGCTTTCATCCTCTTCGGCGCAACTCGTTACATCTCCACGCTGCTCGACCGGAATGTCATACTTCATGATGGGCAGATCGCTCCACTCCAGCAGTGTTTGCCCGGCGGCAGGCGGCTCTGACGGAAAGGACATCTGCGCGGACGTCGGTGTGCCAAGAAAAGCCAGTGCGCCCAATGCTGCGGCGGCTTGTTGAAGGGCAGACATGAGTTTTGCCTATCGCGTTTTGCAGATTCAGGCCAGTGCCGCGCCAATATCAGACCGCCCGATGGTACGGTGCCCCATTCCCGGCATCCTTGACTTTGCAGGCCGCAAGCCGCAGCCGGATGGAAACTGAAGACGTCATATTCCCCTGCCCTTGCGGGGTTGCAAAGCAGGTATTGGAACAGCGTGAACGGCTATCTCGACATCTATACTGCGGTGGGCTTCGTCGGCATGGCCTGCATCATAGGTGCCTATGGATACCTCACCTGGAAAGATGATCCCAATCCCTTCATCCTTCATACCACCAATCTAACCGGTGCAGCGCTCCTGACCGTGTCGCTGCTCGTTCACACCAATTGGCCCAGCCTCGTACTCGAAGGCTTCTGGGCCGCGATCGCCATCTGGGGCCTGGCAAAGGCTGCCCGTGCGCGCAGGAGCAAAACATGATTATCGCCGTCGACGGACCGACCGCTTCCGGCAAGGGCACCATCGCCAAGGCGCTCGCCGCGCATTTCGGGCTGCCCCATCTCGATACCGGACTGCTCTATCGCGCAGTCGGGCGGCAGGTATTTCTCGATGGCGGCGATCCGGACGATGGGGGAGACGCTTTGGCGGGATGCGCTTTTCCCGATAGCCTGCTGGACGATCCCCATCTGCGCGACGAAGAAACCGGAGGACTGGCGAGCCGTGTTTCGATCCACCCCGCCGTGCGGCAGGCGCTTTTTGAACGCCAGCGCAGCTTTGCCACCCAGTCGGGCGGCGCAGTCCTCGACGGGCGCGATATCGGGACGGTCATCGCACCGGAGGCAGAAGCCAAGCTATTCGTTACCGCAAGCGTGGAAGCGCGCGCCCAGCGCCGTTTCCTCGAGATGCGCGAGCGCGGGGCAGGCGTAACGCTGCTGGAAATCCAGGACGATCTGCGCCGCCGCGACGAACGCGACCGTAACCGCGCAGTCGCCCCGCTGACACCCGCCCCTGATGCGGTGGTGATCGACACCAGCCCGCTCGACCGTGACGAAGCCATAGCCGCGGCCATCGCAGCGGTGGAACAGTGCCGCTCGCGCCCGAACAGCGGATGATCGGGGCTTCCGGCAGCGCGGCGAAATAAGCCAGAACGGCCGCCGGAAAAGCCGGCCAAGACCGGCTTTCCCAACGCAGTACTGCCGGTTCTGGACCCAGGCAGTACCGGCTCGGTTCGCGTAACGGCCTGGCTGTTCACGCCTCCTTGCCTTTCCAGAAGGTCTTATATATCGGGTTATATATCGCGTTATGGAGAATTGAAAATGGATGTCGTTGCACAAATGGGCCCGGCATTTCTGGGCAGCCGACTGAAAAGGCTGGGCGAACGAATGCAGGCGGGGGCATCTGCGGTGATCGTGGAAGCCGGCGTACCGCTCCAGCCGGGGCATATGGCGGCGATGGCTGCCCTGCGGACTGGCCCCAAGACGGTGGGCCAGATCGCCGAAGCCGCCGGGACCAGTCAGCCGGGCATGACGCGCACGATCGGTCAGCTGAAAAAGCTCGGTCTCGCCGAAGACCGTCCGTGCGAAGACCAGCGCAGCCGAATTATCGCCCTTACCCCTGATGGCGAGCGTATGGGCGCAATCATCGCCCGAGAGGTCTGGCCGCGCGTGGGCGCCGCGGCACAGGAACTGATCGAAGGCTTCGAAACAGATTTTCTCGACCAGCTGGCCGCCATCGAAAAGGCGCTCGCCGAGGCCTCGATTGCCGAGCGTGCGGCCAAGCTTGCTCCGCCCCCGCTGACCATCCGCGAATTCAGCCCCGACCTCGCCCACCATTTCAACGCCATCAACCGGAGCTGGATCGAGGCCATGTTCACACTCGAGCCGACCGACCGTGACGTGCTCGAAAATCCCCAGCAACGCATCGTAGATCCCGGTGGGGTCATCCTGTTCGTCGAAGCCGCAGGGCTCGGCATCGTCGGCACCTGCGCGTTGCAAAAGACCGGTCCCGCCACCTATGAACTGACCAAGATGGGCGTCCGCGAGAGCGCCCGAGGATTGAAGGCGGGCGAATTCCTGCTCGGCCAAGCGATAGCCAGAGCGCGCGATCTCGGCGCGGAAACGCTCTATCTGCTGACCAGTCGCAAATGCGCCGCCGCCATCCATCTCTATGAAAAGAACGGCTTCGCCCATGATGCGCAAATCATGGCGACCTACGGCGCGCGCTACGAGCGGTGTGACGTGGCCATGCGCTATATCGGCGATTAGCGCGCGTCCTGCTGCGAAACCGCTTTCCTACAGCACGCCGCACGGGTCATGCTTCAGGACATGACTCGCACCGCGCCCTGCCCCGCAGACTTTGGCCGTTTCCGGGTCATTCTGGCCCACTGCGCTTTTTTGCTTCTGGACAGTGTAACATGCGGTCCATGTCTCCCCGGCGCTGGTGCAATTTGCTTGCTTTTCCCCCGCGTTTCCCCTAGGCGCGCGCCCGTTCTCGCAATCTCCCGATTGAAAGGACCCGTTGGGCGGCATTCGGCTTCCAGCGGCATCGGCCCTCTTGCCCCGTTGGCCTGCGTAATGGTGCGCAGAGACGGGTAAAGACCCCGGGAAAACCGGTGGCCGGTAGCAAAACGAACGTTAGGACTACTCAACATATGGCAACTGCAGCCAATCCCACTCGCGATGATTTCGCGAAAATGCTCGACGAGCAGCTCGGCGGCGCCGGCGACGAAGGCTTCGAAGGCCGCGTCGTAAAGGGCACCGTCACCGCCATCGAAAACGGTATGGCACACATCGATGTTGGCCTGAAAAGCGAAGGCCGCGTCGATCTCAAGGAATTCCAGCGCTCCGAAACCGAAACCGCGCCCGGCGTCGGTGACGAAGTCGAAGTGTTTGTCGACCGCGTCGAAAACGCCGAAGGCGAAGCGATGCTCAGCCGCGACCGCGCCCGCCGCGAAGCCGCCTGGGACAAGCTTGAAAGCGAATTCGGTGAAGGCAAGCGCGTCGAAGGCCGCATCTTCGGCCGCGTCAAGGGTGGCTTCACCGTCGATCTCGACGGTGCCGTGGCCTTCCTGCCCGGTTCGCAGGTCGACATCCGCCCCGTGCGCGACGTTACCCCGCTGATGGACATGGCGCAGCCGTTCCAGATCCTCAAGATGGACCGCCGCCGCGGTAACATCGTCGTTTCGCGCCGCGCGGTTCTTGAAGAAACCCGCGCCGAACAGCGCAGCGAGCTGATCGACAAGCTGGCTGAAGGCGAAGTGATCGACGGTGTCGTCAAGAACATCACCGATTACGGTGCATTCGTCGACCTCGGCGGTATCGACGGCCTGCTGCATGTCACCGACATGAGCTACAAGCGCGTCAACCACCCCAGCGAAATGATCGAAATCGGCCAGACCGTGACCGTCCAGATCATCCGCATCAACGAAGATACGCAGCGCATCAGCCTCGGCATGAAGCAGCTCGAATCGGATCCGTGGGATGGCGTCGCTGCCAAGTACCCGGTCGGCATGAAGATGACGGGTACCGTCACCAACATCACCGAATACGGTGCATTCGTCGAAATCGAACCGGGCATCGAAGGCCTGGTCCACGTTTCGGAAATGAGCTGGACCAAGAAGAACGTCCACCCGGGCAAGATCGTTTCGACCTCGCAGGAAGTCGAAGTCATGGTCCTGGAAGTCGACAGCGAAAAGCGTCGCATCAGCCTCGGCCTCAAGCAGGCTCAGCGCAATCCCTGGGAAGAGTTCGCCGAAAAGCACCCGATTGGCTCGAAGGTCGAAGGCGAAGTCAAGAACGCCACCGAATTCGGTCTGTTCATCGGCCTCGATGGCGATGTGGACGGCATGGTCCACATGTCCGACATCGCATGGGGCATCTCGGGTGAAGACGCCCTCGCCCTGCACCGCAAGGGCGAGCAGGTCGAAGCCGTCGTTCTCGACGTCGACACCGACAAGGAACGCATCAGCCTCGGCATGAAGCAGCTCGAAAAGGGTGCGCCGACCGAAGCAGGTGCCTCGGGCAGCCTGCGCAAGGGCGAAACCGTCACCGTTACCGTTCTCGAAGTCCGCGATGGCGGCCTCGAAGTTCAGGTTGGCGAAGACGGCGCGACCGGCTTCATCAAGCGCAGCGACCTTGGCCGCGACCGCGACGAACAGCGCCCCGACCGTTTCCAGGTCGGTGGCAAGGTCGACGCAATGGTCACCGGTTTCGACCGCTCGAAGAAGCCCAACTTCTCGATCAAGGCACGTCAGATCGCCGAAGAGAAGGAAGCGGTTGCACAGTTCGGTTCGTCGGATTCGGGTGCCTCGCTTGGCGACATCCTCGGCGAAGCGCTGAAGAAGAAGGAAGACTAAGCTCTTCCTCCCTTCTCAGGGGTAATCAGGAAGGCCCGCTTGCTCATCCGAGCAGGCGGGCCTTTCCTATATGGGTCAAGCAATCTACATTGCCTGCCATGCTCGAAGTTCACCAATTCCCGTGTCTCTCCGACAACTACGGATACCTCCTCCACGATCCGGCCAGCGGCGAAACGGCTGCAATCGACACGCCGGACGGTCCAGAATATCTGAAACAGGCGGAAGCCAGGGGGTGGACGATCACCCAGATCTGGAACACCCACTGGCACCCGGATCACGCGGGCGGCAACAAGACCATTGTGGATGCGACCGGCGCAACCATCACCGCACCGCAGGAAGTCGAGAAGCTCAGCCCGATCGACCGGGTGGTCGGCAATGGCGATACGGTGACACTTGGCGATTGGGCAGCGCGTGTAATCGATGTGTCAGGACATACAAACGGCCACATCGCCTATTATCTGGCCGACGCGGATATGGCTTTTGTCGGCGACAGCGTGTTCGCGCTGGGCTGCGGAAGGATGTTCGAAGGCGAGCCCGAACAGTTCTGGCACAGCCTCGATCGCATTCGCCAATTGCCCGAAAACACTTTGCTCTACTGTGCGCATGAATACACTCAGGCCAATGCGAAGTTTGCGCTGCATGCCGATCCGGACAATACGGAATTGAAGCTCTACGCGAACCGCGTCGACGAAAAACGCGCCAATGGCGAACCCACGGTGCCAACGGTCCTTTCCCGCGAGCTGGAGACCAATCCGTTCCTGCGGGCTGACAAGGACTATATGCGGGACCGCTGGGGTGGCAGCAGCCCGGCGGAAACCTTCGCCGCCCTGCGCGCGGCCAAGGACAATTTCTGACAATGCAGCCCTTTCAGCTTGCTGTGGTGGCCGCCTTGCTGTGCGGATGTATTGGCGCGGCAGGCACTCCGGTCTCTGCAGCTTCAACATCAGACTCAACCATCGTAACCTCTCCCGCGACTTTGCCTAAGGCTGACGGACGTTTGCGGGTATTTCTCGGTGGAAGCATCGAAATGGGCGCCGCCCGCGACTGGCAGGCCGAGATGATCGAGGCTTTGCAGCACGACCCGGTAGTGCTGCTTAATCCTCGCAGATCCGACTGGGACCCATCCTGGCTGCCGGAGGCCGACAATCCCGAATTTCGCAAACAGGTGGAATGGGAACTCCAAGCGCTCGACAGTTCGGACATCATTGTCATCTACCTTGCGCCATCTACCAAAAGCCCCGTGAGCCTGATGGAACTGGGCCTGCATGCACGAGGTGGCAAGGTCATCCTGTATTGCCCTCCAGGATTTTGGCGAAAGGGCAATGTAGATATTACGGCGGAACGCTATGGTATCGAGCAGGTCTCATCCATGGAAGAACTTGTTGCCGCAGTCCGGTCACGACTGAACGAGGGCCGGGAAGGGAGCTAGCCAGATGAAAGCTGTTCTGGTGCGCCACCTTTCACCCGATCTTTCGGGAGTCGAGCTGGCCGACATCGAACAACCGCAGGGCGAAATTCTGGTTCGCGTGCGCGCCGCGTCGCTCAACTATCCAGACCTGTTGATGACGCAGGGCAAATATCAGTTCAAACCGGAACCACCCTTTATCTCCGGCATGGAAATGGCAGGCGAAATCGTCGAAGCCCCGGCAGGCTCCCACTTCATGCATGGTGATAGAGTACGTGGCGGGACAAAGACTGGTGCTTTTGCGGAATATGTCGCCCTGCCCGCGGCCTCGCTTCGCAAAGTGCCAGATGGACTGGATTTTTCGACTGCAGCGGCCATGGGGGCAGCCTATCACACAGCCTATGTGGCGCTGGTTGAAATCGGCGGGCTACAGTCTGGCCAGACCGTATTGATCCATGGCGCCAGCGGCGGCGTGGGGCTTGCTGCATGCGATCTCGCCCGCGCCATGGGGGCCAAAGTCATCGCGGCAACACATCGTGAGGACAAGGCCGAACAATTGCGAGCCATCGCCAGGCCCGATGCGGTAATCCTCAATACTGGCCGTTTCCGGGAAACGGTTGCAGAATTGACCGACGGGCGTCTGTGCGACCTTGTCTTCGATCCTATCGGCGGTGACATATTCGACGAAAGTACGCGCTGTGTCACCTTTGACGGGAAGCTCTTGGTAATCGGTTTCGTCTCCGGGCGCATTCCGGAAATCGCAGTCAATATTCCATTGATCAAAGGCTTCTCAATCGTCGGTGTACGTGCCGGTGAATATGCACGCCGCTTTCCCGACCGTGGCAATCGTATCGCCGAGGCGATCGATCAGTTGGCGAAAGATGGCCGGATCACTCCACATGTGGACCGCAGACTTCCGCTGAGCTCCTGGCGCGAAGCGTTCGAGGCGATGCAGCGCGGCGATATTGTCGGGAAGATCGTTCTCGAACCCTGAAACGAAAAGGGCGGCCCCGCAGGACCGCCCTCTTGAGTGTTCTTTCGAAGCCGTTGATCAAATACCGGCGATGACCTTATCGGCAAGCGCCTTGTCCGCCTCGGCATCGTGTTTCTCGGCGATCAGCTTGCGGCTCGCGGCAGTCGCGGCATTGACCGCCCGGTTACGCACATCGTCGACTGCTTCGCGCTCGGCTGCAGCAATCTTGTCTTCGGCCATGCGCTTGCGGCGTTCGACCATCGCCTTGCTGTCGGCTTCGGCTTTTTCGAGCAGAGCGTCTGCTTCATGCTGCGCATTGGCGAGCATGGCTTCAGCATCCTTCTCGGCACCGGCGATCTTGTCGGCATATTCCTGGCGCAGCGCCTCCGCTTCAGCGCGCAGCTGCTTGGCCTCGTCGAGCTGTTCCTTGATCGCCGCAATCTTGCTGTCGAGGCCACCAGCGATGGTCTTGTGAACCTTGCCGCCGAAAAATGCGATCAGCAGGAGAACAAACATCGCGACAGAGACGATCTGGAACGGCGCAAGGCCGAACAGCTCCGGTTCCGCGTGGGTCGGCGCACCGCCGTGGCCTTCCTCTACGAAAGCTTCGGCGGCTTCGGTGGCGAATACTTCAGGAGTGGCATTAGCCATGGCTCATGGCCTCCTTGACGGCCTTCGCTGCAACAGGCTTGGTTACCTTGGCTCCTGCCAAACGCGCAACAATGTCCTGAGCGGCTTCGACAGCAACCGATTCCACTTCGGCAAGCGCAGCAGTGCGCGCTTCCGCGATACGGGTTTCGGCCTCTGTCAGCTTCTTGTCGAGCCGGGTCTGAGCAGCCTTCAGCTTGCTTTCGGATTTGGCGGCAGCCTCTTCCTTGGCCTTGGCCACAATCGCCTGTGCCGCAGCACGGTTCTCGTTTTCACGAACCCGCCAGGCTTCTTCCTGCTCGTCGGCAGCGTCCCGCGCAGCCTTGGCAGCGGCGAGGTCGGCGGCGATCTGGCCGTCACGCTGGGCGACGGTTTCCATCACCTTGGGCACCATGCCCTTGCCGATGACGAAGAAAGTGATGCCGAAGAAGACCAACAGCCAGAAGACCTGACTGGACCATGTTTCGGCAAGCTGTGCTATCTGGGGCATTGCAGCTCTCGAAAGGCGGGTACGAAAATTCGTGGGCCGGCCGGGATAAACCCGACCGGCTCAAATCCGATTGCGTCGATCAGGCGACGAAGATCAGGATCATGGCAACGACGAACGCCAGCAGGCCGAGAAGTTCGGCAGCGGCGAAGCCGATGAAGAGGCGACCCTGCTGACCGTCGGCAGCACCGGGATTGCGCAGGGCGCTTTCGAGGAACGAACCGAAGACGTTACCAACGCCGATCGCAGCCATACCGGCACCGATTGCAGCGAGGCCAGCGCCGATGAGCTTTGCAGCTTCCATTTCCATGACAAACTCCTTTGGAAAAACGTGTAAGATTGAAGACTTAGTGAAGGTTCTCAGCGTCGTTGATATAGAGCGACGTCAGAAGAGCGAAGACATAGGCCTGGATGCCTGCAACCAGCAGTTCCAGCGCACAGATGCCGATCATGAGAATGAAGCTCGGCAAGCCGACCACACCGCCCCACAGGGCCCCAGCATTGGTACCGTCGATCACGAAGCTCGACAGCACTTCAAGCAGTACGTGCCCGGCCATCATGGCGACGAACAGACGCAGGCCGAGGCTGAACGGGCGCACCATGAACGAAATGAATTCGATCGGCGCGATGATCGGGATCATCGGCAGCGGCGTGCCATGCGGCACGAACAGGCTGAAGAAATGGAGGCCGTGTTTCCAGAAACCCACCAGCAGCACGATCGCGAAGCTGATGATGGCCAGCACACCGGTCACGGTGAAGTGGCTGGTGAAGGTGAATGGGTGCAGTCCGATCACGCCCAGCGGCAACAGGCCGAGAATATTGGCGAACAGGATAAACATGAAGAGGCTGAAGACATAGGGCACGTATTTACGACCCGCCTTGCCGATATTCGCTTCCAGCATGTTGTCGATGAAACCGGTGAAGGTTTCGACCGTCATCTGCCAGCGACCCGGCACCAGCTGGCGCTTCATGCCGCCCAGCACGAAGAGGAAGAGCACCACGGTGGTGATCAGCATCCACAATGCGGAATTGGTGAAGGCGATGTTGTAGCCTGCGATTTCCCAGCCACCAGAACCGGCGAGCGGTTCGATGGTGAACTGATGCATCGGATCGACTTTGGCCTGCTCGGCTGCCACGTCTCTACTAGTCCCTAGATCCTGTAACTAACGCCCCGGAATCCCCATAATGGGATTATTCTTCGGGGCGCTGGTTTGCCGCACGGATAATGTTCCTGAAGGCCACTGCAATTCCGAGGAACAGCCCGACCAACAGACCCCATGGATTGGTCCCGGTGAAATACCCGATGGCATAACCGATGACCGCACCGCCAAGAATCCCACCGAGAAGATCCGCAAGAACCCGGTTGCCGCTGCGATAATTCGCATCGGCCCCGGAAGCCTTGGGAAGGTTACGCTGTTCTTCGCGCTGCTGGGCGGCTGCGAGCCGCTTTTCCAGCGCGTCGATCCGCGCATCCTCCTCGATTGGTTCCCGTGCGGGTTCGTCATTGCTCATGCCTTGCTCCTTTGAAGGGGGTTGCGCGGCACGCGCAGGGACTTGCCCGCCAAGGGCGCCGCCCCCTTAGAAGGGGGGGGGTAACGAGTCAACACGAGGAAGAACCGGAAACAGCCGCCATGTCGTAAAAAAGCCTCTCGGCCCCGCTTAGGGCCAAGAGGCTTTCGATAACAGTCAGATTCGAATGTTACGGGCAACGCGGGTCGCGTTGGGGAGCGCTCGCATCGCGGGTCTGCCAGCTGCCGTTCGGGGCCTGATACTTTTCACCCGGCTTGGTTGCCATGATCGCCTGGCATCCGGCAGTCAGCGCATATTCTTCCAGCGTCGCATTGTTCGCCTTGGCCCGGTCCGAATAGACCGCACGGCGCTTGATGTTGATGTCGTTCACGATCTTGCGCAGGGCAGGCGTTTCCGCACCTACGATGCCGAGATAGCCATCCATTTTCTCGCCAATCTCGCCCGCAGAACGTGCAGCGGCATAGGCAGGATCGCGCTGCGCGAAGGCCGGAGCGGCAAAACCCACCATTGCCGTAGCGATGGCAGCAGCCGCGAGAACCGATTTCGTTACCTTGTTCATCATGTCATCCATCAGAAGATATCCGCATTGTCTTCGATCGTATTGCCCGCATCTGCAGCAAGCCGGTAGATCACTTCCTGGCGGATGTTGACGTTCAGCTCGATCACGATCGGCTCTTCTGGCGCATTCACAGTGATGCAGCCGCCGAGCGCGACAGTGGCAAGCATGACGCCAGCCATCCTCCCGGTCAAATTCGCATGATTCATAGCGCTCACTCGCTTTCCTGCTCCTGAATGGTGGGTTCATCCGGAATGATGTCTTCCGGATCGATATCTGGTTCGGCTTCCTCGCCGGTGATCGAGCGCCGGAGGAAACGGGTTCCATCATCCGACAACAACCCCAGCTCGCGCGGATCGCGCACGGCAGCGGGGTCATATAGCGATTTCAGGCTTGTCATCAGCTGGTAGAACTGCGCCTTGATATTGATCCGGAACTGCAAGGGCAGTGCGGCAAGGCGCCGGGTGATGAAATTCGATTCGGCGCCCTCGCCCTGGCTCACTCCGTCGAACCGCACCCGCGTTACGATCTCACCCGTCAGCGGCCCTTCCATAATCACCCGCATCTGCGTGTAATCGAGGCTCTTGAGCGCATCGAAGGCAAAGTTGGCGATCGGCGACAGGTCTTCATAGGTCAGTTCGCCAACATAGGAGAGATTGCCGCCGGGAGGCCGCGAAATCAGCACCCCAGTGTCGATTCGGCCGTTGCCATCCGCATCGAATACGATCGGCACCGTCCCATCGAACAGGCCGGAGGCAGAAATGTTCTCAAGTTCCATCTGCGTAATGAACACGGCCGCATCGAGGCCGACGATTTCGAATATATAGCGGCGCTCTTCACTGATCCCCAGATTCAGCTTCACATCGCGTAAGAGCAGACGCCCGCCCATGAAAGGCCAGCTTCCTCCGGACACGGCCAGCAATTCGCCATTGCGCAGTTCGAATTCGACTTCCCCGTCGAACACCTCGACACCCGGGTTCACCGATGCGACACGGATCTTCTGCCCCGGAGCGGTCGTCAAATTCAGCAAATCGACGAACTCGATCGTTCCGCTGGCACCCTTCACCGGGCCGAAGGCCGCTGCGAAATCAAGGTCTTCGCTCGAAAATCTGCCGGTGCTTGTTACCGTACCATCGGGCGACCAATTGATCCGCCCTGCCCCTGTCACGACACCTTTCGCATTGGCGATGACGCCGAGTGCCAGGTGGGAAAGCTGGCTGGGCTGAAGATCCCTGTCCAGTTGCAGCCCGGGAACGTCGAGATCGGCATGCCCCGCCCCGCTTCCCAGATTGTGGCGAATGTCGACCGCAGTCACCAGCCGATCGCTTGCCGGATTCCGCAGGTCTGCCCGGGCATCGATCACATTGTCGATAAGGGTCAGCGTGGCATCGCGCGCGACAAGCGGTTCGAACCGCGCCGGGGCATTACGATCCACCAGAGTGAAATCGCCGCCGCTGATCGACAATATGCCATTGGCAAAACGCCATTGGCCGTTTGCCCGCTCCAGATTGAGAGGAACTGCAGCCAGAGCCACATCAGCACCGGTGAATGTCCCAGCAATTTCATTGCCCAGCCGTGCTTCGAGGCCGGAAACAACGAATCGGCTGGCCGTATCAGGCGGGCCAAGCGCAACCTCGATCGAGCGCGCAGTCATGACCCCGGGATAGGCAAAGCCCACCGGCCCGGATGCCAGCCGTATGGGCGTTTCACCCAGATGGCCCTGAAGATCGAGCGACGGTGCCCCTGCGGCAATCCGCATTCCGCGGGGGCCGCTGTCCAGAATAGTGCGCCCGCGTGGCGGACACAGTGTCAGTCCCCGCTTTTCGAACGACAGATTGGCTAGCGTGAGACGGTCGAAACGTATGTCGGTGCAAGAGCGCCACATAGCCAGCTGGCCACCTGCGTATCGCCCGTCGACGGGCAGCAACAGATTCGTGGTCGATCCGCCGGGGAGCTGACCGCTTGCCAAGACCCTGCCGGAGAAACCGAGCGCACCGTCGCGACCCTGCGCGATGAACATCTGCGGCACGGCCAGCGCAGAATCACCTGCTTCGTACCGTTCCATTGCCAGCCGGAATATCGATCCGCCTGATTCGTTGCGCTCCATCCGGCCCGACACGCGCGGCATATTCGCCCCGCCGGTCGCGATATTGCCCGCAATACGTGGGGCTTCGCCACCCCGGGCGCCGACTTCGACCCGTGAAAGCGAAACGAGCCGTGCGCCACTGCCACCACGCAATTCTGCGCGAGGGGAAAACAGCGAATAGCTATTGGGTTCGATTCTGAGCCGCAGATCGGCAGACAGAGCACTACCCCGGGTTTCGGCCTGAAGAGCGTTTGCCAGTTTGCGTGTAAGCGGGGCGACCAGCGTACCACTGCCTGTGCGAGCAAGCGTTTCGACTGCCGAAACAAGATCGCGTCCCAACCGCAGCCCATTGCCTTCGAGGTTGCTTTCAACCTGCATCCGCTCGAACCCGCCGCTCGATCGCATGTGCCCATCTGCCGTCAGCACGGCGGCAAGCGCTTGCGGCGTTTCAACACCACGGGCTGCCAGCGAAAAGCGCGCAGTGGTTGTCTGGTCGCGCATCTGGGCGCGAATCGTGCCGAGAATCGCGGCGGCAGAATTTTCGGCGATACGACTGTCACCGCCCTCTATCCGCGCCTCGATCGTCGGGTTGGCCAGCCGGGTATCGGTTTCGGCGGTCAGATTTATCGCATAATCGGACAGTTCCAGCGCCTGCTTCTCACAGCTGAGGGAAGCCAGCCTGACCGGGCCGGAGAATTTGGGTTCACCGGAAGTGGTGGTTATCTGTCCGAAAGCGGTGGTCCGCCCGGCGTCGCATCCAGCGCCCTGCAAGTTCGGGGCGATGGCGGCGAGCGTCCCGTTCCACCCGTGACTGACCAGGCCCGCCCCCACCAGCTTGAGGCCGACCCGGCCGTAATCCGTTTCGATCAGCCCGCGCCCGTCGCGAATGGAAACGTTGAGATTAGGCAGCCCGCCCGGTCCCTCACTCGGCGCGAAGATCAGCGTGTCGAGGGAACCGAAGCTCAGCTTATTGTCGCGGAACGTGCCATAGATCCGCGGTTCGACCAGCGTGACACCGCCGATTTCAGGCACGCCCAGCCGGTGGCGCAATTGCACGATGATTCGTTCTGCCGTGAAATCCGGGGCATCCGGATCGCCCAGCACCACGTGAGACAGAACCTGGGTACGGCCGCCCACCCGGTCGATAGTATATGTTGCGGGGATGTTATTAGCTTCGAGCTGGTCGCGAATGATGTCGTCGACGATACTTTCGCGCGAAAACCACGCGGCGATTCCGGCTGCAATCAGCAGTGCAAGCAGAACGCTGGGAATCGCCCAGCGCTTCTTGCGCCAGCGCGCGCGCCTGATGGAATCGGCCCCCATCGCCATGGCATTGTCGTCAGCATCCCGCTCCATCGAACCCCACTTGCGCCACCAGCCTTCGAAAGGCAATGCAAGTGCACGCAACGCCGTGCACGGGGGAATGGTTGCCGCAGGAATCAAATAATTCGGCGGGGCATGCAGCAGCAGGTCATCGCGAACGATTGCGTCGGCGCCTGTTGAGCGGGGGACCGGAAGCGCTGGCCGATTACGAACTGCTCGAATTTCTTCTGTTTGCCAGCATCAGACAGGGCGACACGAAACCTCTCGCCAAAAGCCTGATTGCCCATTTCGGATCTTTCGCCGCGGTTCTGGCAGCCGATCCCCAGGCGCTGAAGCAGGTCAAGGGCATGGGTGAAGCCAGTGCAGCCGCGCTCCACGCTGTCAGCATTGCGACCAGGCGCATGGCCCGCGGTGTCGTGCAGGACAAACCGGTACTCGGAAGCTGGCAGGCGCTGCTCGACTATCTTGCCATCGACATGGCCCATCTCAATCACGAGCGGGTGCGTGTGCTGTATCTGAACGCGCAGAACCGCCTGATTCTCGACCACCACTTTGCCGAAGGGTCGATCGACGAAGCGGCGATTCATCCGCGCGAAGTGATCCGCAAGGCGTTCGACATCGGTGCGACCGCGCTGATTCTTGTCCACAACCACCCCAGCGGCAATCCCGAGCCAAGCCGCGCCGATATCGCCATCACGGGACGCATCGCCGAAGCGGGGCGGCTGCTCGGCGTGACCGTGCACGATCACGTGATTGTCGGCCGGAATGGTCATGTGTCGCTGCGCGCCAAGGGCCTGATCTAGATAACCAGGCGTCTGGATGCGTGATAAGGATGCGGCTGCGCCTTGCCACGGGCGGCTGCCTTGCCTAGCGCGCTGCGCAAATACCCGCCAAAACCGGAGTTCATCATGGTCCCCCGTTATTCCCGCCCAGAAATGACCGCAATTTGGGAACCCGAGGCAAGATATCGCATCTGGTTCGAGATCGAAGCGCATGCGACCGAAAAGCTGGGCGAGCTGGGCGTTGTACCGGCCAGCGCGGCCAAGGCGCTGTGGGACTGGTGGGCGACCGATCCCAAGATCGACGTCGAGGCGATCGATGCGATCGAGGCGGTGACCAAGCACGACGTGATCGCCTTCCTCACCTGGGTGGCGGAAAATGTGGGCGACGAAGCACGCTTCATGCACCAGGGCATGACCAGCAGCGACGTGCTGGACACCACGCTGGCAGTGCAGCTCGCGCGGTCGGCAGATATTCTCCTGGCCGATCTCGATGCGCTGCTTGCTGCGATCCAGCGCCGCGCGGAAGAACACAAATACACGCCCACCATCGGGCGCAGCCACGGCATTCACGCCGAACCCGTCACCTTCGGCCTCAAGCTGGCGCAGGCCTATGCCGAATTCGACCGCTGCCGCCGGCGCCTGATCGCCGCGCGCGAGGAAATCGCCACCTGCGCCATTTCCGGTGCTGTCGGCACCTTCGCCAATATCGATCCGCAGGTCGAAGAACATGTCGCCGACAAGCTGGGCCTGTCGGTCGAGCCTGTGTCGACGCAGGTCATCCCGCGCGATCGGCATGCGATGTTCTTTTCCACGCTTGCGGTTATCGCCGGATCGATCGAACGGCTGGCGGTGGAAATCCGCCACCTGCAGCGCACCGAAGTGCTCGAAGCGGAAGAATATTTCTCGCCTGGCCAGAAGGGGTCGAGCGCGATGCCGCACAAGCGCAACCCGATCCTGACGGAAAACCTCACCGGGCAGGCGCGCATGATCCGCGCCTATGCCCTGCCCGCGCTCGAAAACGTGGCGCTGTGGCACGAACGCGATATCTCGCACTCCTCGGTCGAACGGTTCATCGGGCCCGATGCCTGCATCACGCTGGATTTCGCCCTCGCCCGCCTGACCGGCGTGGTCGACAAGCTGCTGGTCTATCCCGAACGGATGCAGGCCAATATGGACCGTATGGGCGGCCTGATCCATTCGCAGCGCGTCCTGCTCGCGCTGACGCAGGCCGGGGTCAGCCGCGAAGACGCCTATCGTCTGGTCCAGCGCAACGCGATGAAGGTGTGGGAATCGGACGGCAGGCTGATGCTACTCGACCTGCTCAAGCAGGACGAGGAAGTCACCGCCGCACTGACCGCGGAACAGCTCGAAGAAAAGTTCGATCTCGAATATCACTTCAAGCACGTCGACACGATCTTCGACCGCGTGTTCGGCTAGACGCGCGCGCGGTTGCGGCCTAGCAAGGTCGGGGAAGCCAATTAGGGGAGCTGCCAATGCAGATCGTGCGTACCATCGTCTGGGTCCTGCTGCTGTTTTCACTGCTGGCGTTCAGCTTCTTCAACTGGAAGCCGGTGGAGGTGCAGATCTGGTCCAACCTTGTGCTGGAAACCAAACTGCCGGCACTGGTGATCATTTCCTTCCTGCTGGGCCTCGTTCCGATGTGGCTGCTGCACCGTGCCAGCACATGGCGCGCCAACCGGCGCATCGCGGCGCTGGAAACGGCGACACAGAAGATGTCGGCCCCTGCGCCCTCATCCTCCGCGCCCATCGCGCCCGACCCGGTCGTGCCAACTGCCACCACGCCTGAACCCGCCACACCCACCGCCGTCGATCCGACACCCGTTACAACCGCGCCCGCGCCATCGCCCGCGGAACCGGTGTCGCCCGTTTCCCCGGCACAGCCCGACCACCCGATCGATCCAGCACCGAAGAAGCCCGAATGACCAATCCGATCTATCTCGCTCTCGACGTTCCTCAGCTTAACGACGGGGTCGACCTTGCGAAGAAGGTCAAGAACCACGTCGGCGGGATCAAGCTGGGGCTGGAATTCTTCTGCGCCCACGGTGCGCATGGCGTTCACATGATCGCGCAACTGGGCCTGCCGATATTCCTCGATCTCAAGCTGCATGACATTCCCAACACCGTGGCAGGCGCGATGCAGGCGATCCATGTGCTCGAACCGGCCATCGTCACTGTCCATGCCGGCGGCGGGCGCGCCATGATGGAAGATGCCAAGGCTGCGGCGGGTGAAAATACCAAGGTCGTCGGCGTAACCATGCTCACCAGCATGGATGAACGCGATCTCGAACGGACGGGCGTGGCCGGAAGCCCGCACGATCAGGTCATGCGCCTCGCCCAGCTCGCCCATGATTCCGGGCTGGATGGGATTGTCTGTTCCGGGCAGGAAGTGAAGGCGGTCCACGATCAGTGGAAAGACGGTTTCTTCGTCGTCCCCGGCCTGCGCCCCGCAGGCAGCGCCACTGGCGACCAGAAGCGCGTGGTCACCCCGCGCCAGGCCCGCGACGACGGGGCCAGTGTGCTGGTAATCGGACGGCCGATCAGCCGCGCCACCGATCCCGCGCAAGCCGCGCGCGATATAGAGGCCACGCTTTGACAACGATCGAGGAGGCAACGCCCGCTGATTCCACCGCACTCAAACACCTGATCGAAAGCGCCTATCGCGGCGATTCGGCGCGGCAGGGCTGGAACCATGAAGCCGACATCCTCGACAATGAACGCATCACCCGCGCAGAAATCGATGCCCTGCTGGCCGATCCGGTGGTGACCGTTCTGGTCGCGCGCGATACCGACCACCAGCTACTCGGCTGCGTCGCAGTGACACGGAAGGACAATGCGCTCGGCTATCTCGGCACCTTTTGCGTCGACCCGCAGATCCAGTCGCGCGGGCTCGGCTCCCAACTGCTCGCAGCGGCGGAAGACCATGCCCGCGGGCTCGGCCTCGCGGCGATGGAGATGACCGTCATCACTTTGCGCGAGGTGCTGATCGCCTGGTACGAGCGGCGCGGCTATCGTCGCACGGGCGAAACGCGTCCCTTCTACGTGCCGCGCGATCCGCCGCTCACCTTCGCGGTGCTGGAAAAGCCGCTCGCCCCGGCCTAGAGGCTGGGGCCATGACCACCCCGCGTATAAAGATTTGCGGCATATCCACGGCCGACGCGCTCGACGCAGCGATCGCCGCGCGCACCGATTTCGCCGGTCTTGTCTTCTTCCCGCCATCGCCACGTCATGTCGACAGCGGTACCGCTGCCGCGCTGGCTGCGCGCGCGGGGGACCGAATTGCGCGCGTTGGCCTGTTCGTCGATGCCGATGACGCGCTGATGGCCGAGGCAGTGGCTGCGGGACGGCTCGACGCGCTGCAATTGCACGGCGCGGAAACGCCGCAGCGTGTCGCGCAGGTTCAGGCACGCTTCGGCCTGCCGGTATGGAAGGCGCTGTCCGTCTCCAACGCCACCGATGTCACCAGGGCGCAAGCCTATCGCGGCGTGGCCGATCTGATCCTGTTCGATGCCAGGACGCCCAAGGACGCTGCGCTGCCCGGCGGGATGGGCCTGCGCTTCGACTGGTCGCTGGTGGCAAGCTGGCGCGGTCAGCCCGGCTGGGGCCTTGCCGGGGGGCTCAATCCAGCCAATGTCGCCGAAGCCATCGCCCAGGCAGGCCCGCCGCTGGTCGACACATCCAGTGGTGTGGAAAGCGCGCCCGGCGTGAAGGATGTGGACCGGATCGCGGCCTTTTGCGCCGCTGCCCGCGCCGGCTGATCGAAGCCCCGTTTCGCGCGCGGCAACCCCAACTGTCTCGACTTCGTCCGGGCACATCGGCATGGGAAACCTCGTCATGACCGAATCCAAGCCCAACACCTTTCGCAATCAGCCCGACGAACGCGGACATTTCGGCGATTACGGTGGCCGCTATGTCGCCGAAACGCTGATGCCGCTCATTTTGGACCTCGAGCGCGAATATCGCGCGGCGCAGGCCGATCCGGCATTTCAGGCGCAGTTCGACGATCTGCTGGAACATTATGTCGGCCGCCCTTCACCGCTCTATTTCGCGGAACGGCTTACAGAAGCGCTCGGCGGGGCGCAGGTGTGGTTCAAGCGGGACGAGCTCAATCACACCGGCGCGCACAAGATCAACAATTGCATCGGCCAGATCCTGCTCGCCATGCGCATGGGCAAGACCCGGATCATCGCGGAAACCGGCGCAGGCCAGCACGGCGTGGCCACCGCCACGGTCTGCGCGCGCTTCGGCCTGCCCTGCGTCATCTATATGGGCGCCACCGACGTCGCCCGGCAGCAACCCAATGTGTTCCGCATGAAATTGCTCGGTGCAGAGGTCGTGCCCGTCACCAGCGGCGCGGCGACGCTAAAGGACGCCATGAACGAAGGGCTGCGCGACTGGGTCGCCAATGTCCACGACACATTCTATATTATCGGCACCGCTGCCGGCCCGCACCCCTATCCCGAACTGGTCCGTGATTTCCAAAGCGTGATCGGCAAGGAAGCGCGCGCGCAGATGCTGAGCCGCATCAACCGCCTGCCAGATCTGCTGGTGGCGGCTATCGGCGGCGGTTCCAACGCGCTTGGTCTGTTCCACCCCTTCCTCGACGATCCGGACGTAAAGATGCTCGGCGTCGAAGCAGCAGGCTATGGCCTCGACGGGGATCAGCACGCGGCATCGCTGCTCGGCGGGTTCCCAGGGGTGCTCCATGGCAACAAGACCTATCTGCTGCAGGACGATGACGGCCAGATCACCGAAGGCCACTCTATCAGCGCAGGGCTGGACTATCCCGGCATCGGCCCGGAACATGCCTGGCTGAAAGACATGGACCGCGTCGAATACACCGCCATCACCGATGACGAGGCGCTCGAAGCGTTTCAGCTCCTCTGCCGGACCGAAGGCATCATCCCCGCACTGGAACCAAGCCACGCCATCGCGGCAGTCGCCAAGCGCGCCAAGGAAATGCCGCAGGACAGCGTGATCCTGGCAAACCTGTGCGGCCGCGGGGACAAGGACATTTTCACCGTGGCAGAAAAGCTCGGAGTGGAGATTTAAGCCCCCTTCCCTACAGGTGAGGGGGCATTGTGGGGACAAATCCGTCATCATTCATCGACGCTGTCCTACACGGTCGTATTCGTGCCAGGGACTTTGTATGAAGTCTCACCTTTCCTTTCCGTGCGCCTCTGGAAATATGCCGATCGCGCCAGCCAGTTTTTTCTCCCTTGGACAGTGTAACACCCGGTCCATGTCTCAGACTTCTGCAGAGTTAGATGAACGAACCTGACACCATGAACACCCCGAATCGCCTCTCTGCCGCCTTCGCCAAACCGCACCCCGCGCTGGTCTGCTTTCTGACTGCGGGTGATGGCGATACTGCCGCCAATCTCGACGCTCTGGTCGAAGGCGGGGCCGATGTTATCGAACTGGGCATGCCCTTTACCGATCCGATGGCCGATGGCCCGGCGATTCAGGCAGCGAATATCCGCTCGCTCGGCAAAGGGACCACCACCGCCGATGTGTTCTCCATTGCCACTGCCTTCCGCCAGCGCCACCCGGATGTGCCGCTGGTGCTGATGGGCTATGCCAATCCGATGGTCCGTCGCGGGCCCGACTGGTTCGCCGCCGCCGCGAAAGACGCAGGCGTCGATGGTGTCATCTGCGTCGATATCCCGCCCGAGGAAGACGATGCACTGGGCCCCGCGCTGCGCGATGCCGGAATCGCCCCGATCCGCCTTGCCACGCCGACCACGGATGACAGGCGCCTGCCTGCCGTTGTGGATGGCTCGCAAGGCTTTCTCTATTACGTTGCGGTCGCTGGGATCACCGGCATGCAGCAGGCGGCGATCGAATCGATCGAGGAAAACGTCAGCCGTATCAAGCAAGCGACCGACATTCCCGTCGCGGTCGGCTTCGGCGTGCGCACACCCGAACAGGCCGGCGAAATCGCGCGTGTGGCCGATGGGGTGGTGGTCGGGTCTGCCCTGGTCGAATTGGTGGCGGAACATGGCGCCGACGCCCCGGCGAAGCTGCGCGAATTGACCTCCGGACTTGCAGCCGCCATTCACACGAAACCCTAACCCCCCTCCCGCTTGCGGAAGGGGTCGGGGGTGGGCCAGGACCTAGCCTTCACCCACCCCGCTGCGGCTAGCGAGCAAGCTCGCAAGCCTCGCTGCCCCTCCCGCTTGCGGGAGGGGGCTGTCATCGCTCTCATTTCAGCCTATAGGCCTACCGCATGAACTGGTTCACCCGCGTACGGAATTCGATCACCTCGCTGTCCAAGCGCAGCACCGACAAGGACCTGTGGGTCAAATGCCCCAGCTGCCAGCAGATGGTGTTTGCGCAGGAATATGAAGACAACGCCTATGTCTGCCCGCGCTGCGGCCATCACGGCCGCATCGGTGCGGACGAGCGTCTGCGTCAGGTGATGGACGAAGGGTATGACGTTCTTCCGATCCCCGATGTGAAGGAAGACCCGCTCAAGTTCCGCGATACGGCGAAATATACCGACCGCCTGAAGAAAGCCCGCGCCAAAAGCCCGCACAAGGACGCTTTCCTCGTCGGTTCGGGGGCGATCGATGGCAAGCCGGCGGTCGTCGGCGTGCAGGATTTCGGCTTCATGGGCGGATCGATGGGCATGGCCGTGGGCACCGCATTCTGCCAGGGCGCGGAACGCGCGCTGACCCGCAACTGCCCCTATATCGTGTTCACCGCGGCAGGCGGGGCCCGGATGCAGGAAGGCATTCTCAGCCTGATGCAGATGCCCAAGGCCACCGTGATGACCCGCCGCCTGAAGGAAGCGAAGCTGCCCTATATCGTGGTGCTGACCGATCCGACCACCGGCGGCGTCACGGCCAGTTACGCCATGCTGGGCGACGTGCACATTGCCGAACCCGGCGCCCTGATCGGTTTTGCCGGACAGCGGGTGATCCAGGATACGATCCGCGAACAATTGCCCGATGGCTTCCAGCGCGCCGAATATCTGCACAAGCACGGCATGGTCGATATGGTGGTCCATCGCCACGACCTGCGTGGCACGCTGGCAACCCTGCTCGACTATCTTGCCCCGGCCGAGGCCGCCTGAGGACATCATGCGGGATTTCGCTCGCTCGGACAGTCCGGCAGTACAGCAGCAGCTCGACCGGCTGGGCGCGCTATCCGTGCCGAACGGTCGGCTCGGCCTCGATACGATCCGCGCCCTGCTGGACAGGCTCGGCAATCCGCATCGCCGCCTGCCGCCGGTGTTCCATGTGGCAGGGACCAATGGCAAGGGCTCGACCTGCGCTTTCCTGCGCGCCATGCTGGAAGAACAGGGATACAGCGTCCACGTCACTACCAGCCCCCATCTCGTGCGGTACAACGAACGCATTCGGGTGGCCGGCAAGCTGATCGAGGATGACCGGCTGGCCGATCTGCTCGCCGAAGTGCTGGATGCAGGCGAAGACCTCAATCCCAGCTTCTTCGAAGTCACCATCGCGGCAGCCTTTACTGAATTCGCGCGCGTCCCCGCCGATGCCTGTGTGATCGAGGTCGGGCTCGGTGGCCGCTTCGATGCGACAAATGTGCTCGAACCCGCAGTGCTGGCTGCCTGCGGCATTGCCTCGCTTGGGATCGATCACGAACGCTTTCTGCTGGCACCGGAAGACGGCGCGCCGACCGAACCCATGGCCCGTATCGCCTTCGAAAAGGCCGGTATCGCCAAGCAGGGGATCCCGCTGGTCGGTCTGTCGTATCCCGCCGATGCACGCGCCCAGATCCGCAGCGCGGCGGAACGCGCGGGCGCGGCGCTGGCGCTTCTCGACGATGACTGGAACGTGGAGATCGGCCCCGGTCTGGCGTATCGCGACAGCAAGGGATCGCTGGGCCTGCCCCTTCCGGCAATGCCAGGGGCTCATCAGGCGCTCAACGCGGCGCTGGCACTGGCCATGCTGCGCCACCAGGATCAGATAACGGTCTCGTCCGAAGCTATGGCCAGCGCATTGGCCATCACTCAGTGGCCTGCCCGCCTCCAGCGCCTCTCACCCGGCCCCCTCACCGGCAGCCGCGAAGTATGGCTCGATGGCGGACACAATCCCGATGCCGGTCGGATGATCGGCCGACATTTCGAAGGCCAGCTCCTGCATCTCATCATCGGTATGCTGGACAACAAGGATCCGTCTGCCCTCGTTATGCCGCTGGCTGCCAGCCTGAAGTCCATCTCGGCAGTGCCCGTTCCGGGGCACGACTGGCATTCCGCCGCAGCTTTCGGTGCAGATGCCGTTGGCTGGGCCGACGTTCCCACTGCCCTCGCCAATCTGCCTGCAGATGGCGCGCCGGTGCTGATCGCCGGGTCGCTCTATCTCGCGGGGGAAGTTCTGCGGCTGAACGGCGAACTGCCGGATTAGAAGGCGTTCGGCGTCCGCTGGGGCCTTCAGCTGCCGATCAATCGGCGGGCACGACTTCACCCGCTTCGGGCGCGATGATGCCCGCATCTCCCTTTGCCCGGCTGACCCGCCACCATTCGATGCAAACGAGCACCGCCGCCGCGAGGCCGATCCAGGTGGTTAGAATGAAGACGTCGTAATAGCCCTGATTTTCGATCATCTCTCCCAGCGCCCCGCGCCCCAAGGTACCCACCAGCAAAGTCAGTGAAGACAGCAGAGCGTATTGAACGGCGCTGAATTTCTTGGAAACGATCGACGACAGCCAGGCGATGTAAGCCGCCCCCGCAATCCCGATGGCAAGGTTTTCGAAAGCAATCGTGATCGTCAGCTTGGCAAGATCGGCATCGCCAATCCCCGGCACCTGTTCGATCAGATAAGTGAAGCCGATCGCATCGCTGAATGCCTGCATATTAGCCCCGCCGATGGCCATATCGGCGTAGAGGAGATTGGTCAGCGCAGCAAGGATACCGCCGATCAGCAATGTCGCCATCCGTCCGATAGTCGTGAGCATTAGACCACCCAGCGCCAAACCTGCGATGATGGCACCCACGCCGAAGAATTTGGATGCAAAGGCGACATCGTCATTCGTGTACTGCAGCTCGCCGAGGTAAAAGGGATAGGCGAAAGTCCCCCAGATGGCATCGCATATCCGATATGTCAGAACCACGGCGAGGATCAGCACGAGCGACCAACCCAGCCGACCGACGAATTCCACCAGTGGCAGCACCAACGCACGATAAAGATGATCGAGTGCATAGCCGCCCCCGCTCGCAGCAGGAGCGTCTTCTGCCAGCAGGTTCCGGCCATGCTTCTTCTGGCTCGACAACCAGCCTGCAATCAGCGCAGGCAGGATAATGGTCGCCACGATGATCCATGGCCCCCACGTCAGGGTAAAATCGGTTGGATTGGGCCGATCCTCCGGCGCATAGGTCATCGACATGACCATAAATGTAAGAACCGCGCCGATGGCCACCGCCCAGAGCAACGCCACCGCTGCCAGCGCTCGATTGCGCACCGCAGGCACCAGCTCTCCCGCCCTGCGCAGCGCGCGAACCTGTTCATCACCTTCGGTCAGTTCGGCTGCACCTTCGGCATTTGGTGCCAGCAGTCCGACCGCTCCGACGAACAACAGGATGCCGCCCATCATCATATATGTTTCTGGCCAGCCTATCCGAGCCGCGATGATCAGGCCAAGCGCGCCGCCAACCAGCGAGGAAAGACGGTATCCCATCTGATAGACTGTCGACAGGATGTCGATCGTCGCCACCTCGTCCGCCACATCGATGCGCCAGGCATTGATCGCAATATCCTGCGTCGCACTGGCAAAGGCACCGATCCCAGCTAGCAGTGAAAACATGCCGAGCTGGGTACGCGGTTCCAATACGCTCATGGTGACCAGGATCGCCCCGAGCAGCAATTGCATCGGTATAATCCATTGCTTGCGTTTACCCAGCTTGCGCAGCAGCGGGATATCGACCTTGTCGATCAACGGAGACCAGAGGAACTGAAACGCGTAGGCTAGCCCGATCAGCGAGAAAATGCCCATCGTTTCCAGATCGACATCGGCTTCGGTCAGCCAGGCAAAGAGAGTGCCCAGAAATAACGCAAACGGCAGGCCGCTGGCAAAGCCGAACAGGAGCATAAAACCAGTCTTGCGATTGCCCAGCGCCAGTCCAAGTGCGCGCCAGGCGGAAATCTTTTTCTTTTGTTCTACGGCCTCGGCCATTCCCTAGCGTCCTTCCTATTCGGCGAATTATTTGCGACACTAGCGGGGAGAGAGAGCGAGGAACAGGCGTCATGAGCGATGTCGACACCAAACATCCCGCGCGGCGGCCAACCGATGGCATGCTGGCCCTGGCGAAAGATATAGCCGAGGGACAACAGCGCGATTCTGTGGATGCCTCCACGGTACCGGCCAGCGTCTATATCGATCCCGATTACTGGGCGCGCGAAAAGGCGGCAATCTACGACAGACTGCCCCAGATCCTGTGCCCTTCCGCCCTGCTGCCCGATCCGGGCATGGCCGTACCGCACGATGCCACAGGACGTCCGCTGCTCATAACCCGGGACGCGGATGGAACGGCGCATGTGTTTCTCAACGTTTGTCGTCACCGCGGAACCCGGCTGGTCGAGGGCGCGGAGGTGCAGTGTACCAAGAAGCTGGTCTGCCCCTATCACGCATGGACATATTCGGTTGACGGAAGGCTTCTCGCCCTGCCCCGTCCCGATACCTTTCCGGGTCTGAACAAACAGGATTACGGACTGGTCGAATTGCCCAGCCGGGAAACCGGCGGCCTGATCTGGTTCTGCCCACTGGAAGAAACGGCCGATTTCTCGCTGGCGGATGAAGTCGGCAAGGATTTCGATGCGCTCGGCATGGGGGAACAGGTGCTGTTTCGCCGCAAGACGCACGAAGTGGCTGGCAATTGGAAGCTTATCATGGATGCCTTCCTTGAAAGCTATCACGTCACCCGCCTTCATGCGAAAACGATCGGACCCTTTTTCAAGGATGGCGCCACCAGCGGGGATATGATCGGGCCGCATTCACGCAGTGCCGTGGGGCGGCTGGAGGAAATGGAAGGCGTAGACCTTGAAGACATGGCCGCGCTGCGCCGTGTCGTGACGTTTGCCTATCAACTGTTGCCGGGCGCGCTGATCATCCCCAGCCCCGATTACATCAATGTGATGGTGATGATGCCACAGGCGCACGACCGCACGCTGGTGGAGGATTTCATGCTTATTCCCGAGCATCCTGCCACCGACAAGGCGCGCGATCACTGGGAACGCAGCTGGGCCTTGCTCGACGGCGGCGTATTCGCTGGCGAGGATTTTCGAGCGGCGGAACTCGGTCAGCAGGGTCTTGCCACCGGCGCGGTGCCCCATCTCACCCTGGGCATGCTGGAAGGCGGCATAAGGCGGTATCACGAAACGGTGGAAGAAGCGCTGCGGGCGGCAAACTAGCCGCAATTGCAACTTTTGCCGGCGGTCAGCTTGCGCTTCCGCTAGGGCACGGTTCTGTGTAATGGCGCGGCCATGGCCGACAATCGATTACCAGAAGAAGGCGACCGGATCGCCAAGCTCCTTGCCCGTGCGGGCGTTGCAAGTCGGCGCGAGATCGAGCGGATGATCGCCGATGGCCGCGTGGCGATAGACGGCAAACCCCTGACCACGCCAGCGGTCAAGCTGACCAACCTGAAGGGCGTGACCGTGGACGGCAAGCCTGTCGGGCAGGCCGAAGCGCCACGGCTGTTTGCCTTCCACAAGCCTTCGGGCCTGATCACTGCAGAGCGGGACCCCAAGGGGCGGCCCACGATCTACACGGCGCTGCGCAACGCCTTGCCCAAGAATGCCGGCCGGGTAATGCCGGTCGGGCGGCTGGACTTCAACACCGAAGGCCTGCTGCTGCTGACCAATGACGGCGAAATGAAGCGCGCCATGGAACTGCCGTCTTCCGGCATTCCCCGCACCTATCGCGCCCGCGCTTTCGGCGATGTGACTCAGGCGCAGCTGGACGAGCTGATCGAAGGGATCGAAATCGACGGTATTCGCTATGGCAGGATCGAAGCCGATCTGGAGCGTGGGTCGGGCAAGAACCGCTGGGTGCAGATGACGCTGACCGAAGGCAAGAACCGGGAAGTGCGCCGTGTGCTCGAACATCTGGGGTTACAGGTCAATCGCCTGCTGCGCGTCGGATACGGTCCGTTCGAGCTGGGCGAACTGGGGCGCGGACAAGCGGTCGAGATCCGCCAGGGCGATGTCGAACGCTTCCGCAAACAGCTGATCCGGAACCGCAAGTGAGGATTATCGCAGGCGAATGGCGTGGCCGCAAACTGTCGGCCCCACGCGGCGATGTGACACGCCCCACCGCAGATCGCACGCGCGAAACCATGTTCAATATGCTCGCCAGCAGGCTCGGATCATTTGAAGGGCTGAGCGTGGCCGATCTGTTCGCCGGCTCCGGAGCGCTCGGGCTCGAGGCGCTTTCGCGCGGTGCACAATCGTGTCTGTTCGTCGAACAGGATGCCGAAGCGGTAAAAACGATCCGCAGGAATGTGGAGGCGCTGGACGCGCGGACACGGGCTATCGTGCAAAACACTTCTGTGATGAGCCTGGGGCCAGCCAAGGCGCCGCACGATCTTATCCTGCTTGATCCGCCTTACGATACGGGCGCAGGGCATGTGGCGATCGATCGCCTGACAAGGCTCGGATGGATCGGCCCCGCTTCATGGATTGCGCTTGAAACGGGTGCAAAAGAGGTGCGCGAACTGCGCGGTTTCGAAATCGTGGCAGAAAGAAAGATGGGCAAGGCAAAGGTCCTGCTTCTCCGCCTCTCTCAATAAGCTATCCCGTCAATTTCACTTTGTGGCTTACGTGCAAGACGAAAAGGGCAGGACCGCCATGGCAGTCCCGCCCTCTCCAAGCGTCGCGCTGCCAAAAAGGCGCACGAGCGGAAAGTGATTGTTACGAACCCGGCTTCTTCGCGGGAAGCGGTCCGTCTATTTCGCTTGCCGGCTTGCCCGGCCAGTATTCCAGTGGCCGATTACCGGTCTTGTTCTTTTCCCAGCTGTTGATGCACCCATCCTGCTGATTGCCCTTACACACCGGGACATCATCGCCTGATGCGGCGGTATAGTTCGCTGGCGTCGTCTGGGTGACTTCCTTACTCACGAAGCGCGGCGCGCTGGTGCTGGCCGATGCGGCTGCAGTGCGGGCAGTGGTGGCGGTTGCCGCCGGGGTGGCATTCATCTGCGAGGCGATCTGTGCCCATGCCTGCGTCCGCGCTTCCGGCGTCATTTCGTAGATCCGGACACGCTGCTCGTCATTGAGAACCCACCAGCCATCGACCTGTACGGGCGTCAGCGTCCAATAATATTCCTGCACCTCATACGGCCAGCCATCGTACATTGTCTGGCGATCTGCAGGCCAGCCATCATACATGGTCTGCTGATCATCGGTCAGAACGTAGACATTACCGTCAGCATCTACGGCGACATCCTGGGCAATGGCAGGGGTGACAGTAAAGGCGATCGCCGCTGCTCCGGCAAAGATAAGATTACGCATTGGAGAATACTCCATTATCGTTGTCATTGTCCGTCTTACGCGGGACACGGGTCGTCGGTTCCGGACCGGTCATGGTGCGAAGGGCTTGTGTTATTCCCAAGCGTTCCCTAGCTGTTCCAGTCCCGATGTCCGATATCCCTGCCCCCTCCGAAGCGCCTGAAAACGCGCAGATTCCCGCCTATGCAGCGCGGTTGAACGCCCCCCAGCAACAAGCCGTCCTGACCACCGAAGGACCGGTTCTGATGCTGGCAGGTGCCGGAACCGGCAAGACGGCGGCACTCACCGCAAGATTGGCACACCTCATCGCAACACGCAGGGCATGGCCAAGTGAAATCCTGTGCGTTACCTTCACCAACAAGGCAGCCCGGGAAATGCGGGAGCGTGTGGGGCGTCATATCGGGGACGCGGTTGAAGGGATGCCCTGGCTCGGCACGTTCCATTCGATCGGCGCGCGAATGCTGCGCCGCCATGCCGAGCTGGTCGGACTGCAAAGCAATTACACGATCATCGACACGGACGATCAATTGCGCTTGCTCAAGCAGTTGATTCAGGAAAACGATCTGGATGAAAAACGCTGGCCTGCCCGCCAGTTGGCCGGATTGCTGGATCGTTGGAAGAACCGCGGCCTCAATCCCGGCGATCTCGATGCGATTGAAAACGAAGCCTATGGCAATGGCCGTGGTGCGCAGTTCTACAAGCTATATCAAGACCGGCTGAAAGCGCTGAATGCCTGCGATTTCGGCGATCTTCTGCTGCACATGCTCAATATCTTCCGGCAGCATCGCGATGTGCTGGAACAGTATCAACAGCGCTTCAAATATATTCTCGTCGATGAATATCAGGACACCAATCAGGTCCAATATCTGTGGTTGCGGCTGCTGGCCCAGACGCGCAAAAACATTTGCGTGGTGGGTGACGATGACCAGTCCATCTATTCATGGCGCGGCGCGGAAGTTGCCAATATCCTCAAGTTTGAAAAGGATTTTCCGGGCGCTGCGGTAATCAAGCTCGAACAGAATTACCGCTCCACTCCGCAGATTCTCGCCGCCGCTTCGGGCCTGATCAACGCCAATAGCGAACGGCTGGGCAAGACGCTGTGGACCGAATTGCCCGCTGGCGAAAAGGTGCGCGTGATCGGGGTGTGGGATGCCCCCGAAGAAGCCCGCCGTGTGGGTGAAGAGATCGAACGGCTGGAAGCGGAAGGCGCCCCGCTGGACGAAGTCGCCATTCTGGTACGCGCGCAATACCAGACGCGCGAATTCGAAGACCGCTTCATCCAGATCGGTTTGAACTATCGCATCGTCGGTGGTTTTCGCTTCTACGAACGCGCCGAAATCCGCGATGCGCTCGCTTATCTGCGCACAATTGCCCAGCCAGCAGACGATCTCGCTTTCGAACGGATCTATAACCAGCCCAAGCGGGGTTTGGGTGCCAAGACGCTGGAAGCCATGCGACGCCATGCGCGCCGCACACAGACACCACTTTCCGCAGCCAGCCTGGACCTGTGCGATACGGATGAGTTGCCAGCCCGGGCCCGTAACACGCTGATTGGGTTGCTCGGTCAATTCGTCCATTGGCGCGAGATGTCCGAAAAGGTGACGCCATCCGAATTGCTACGCACCGTGATTGCGGAAAGCGGCTATGAAGAAATGCTGCAGAAAGACCGCAGCACCGAAAGTGCGGGCCGCCTGGAAAATTTGACCGAACTTGCCCGCGCGATGGAGGAATACGAAACGCTCGGCGACTTCCTCGAACATGTCAGCCTGGTGATGGACAACGACCGCGCCAATGACGGTGAGAAAGTCACCATCATGACCATGCATGCCGCCAAGGGACTGGAATTCGACCACGTTTTCCTGCCCGGATGGGAAGAAGGTGCCTTTCCCAGCCAGCGGGCCATCGACGAAGGCGGGCTGGCCAGTCTAGAAGAAGAACGCCGCCTGGCCTATGTCGCCATCACGCGCGCCAAGCGCCGTTGTTCGATCTTCCATGCCGCGAACCGGCGCATCTATGGCCAGTGGACAAGCTCGATACCCAGCCGCTTCATCGAAGAACTGCCCGACGAATATATCAAGAGCGAAACCACCATGACCGGTGGCGCATCGCTCTGGCGGGCAAACTGGAGCGAAACGGACGATCCCTTCGCGCATGTTTCCTCCAACCGCCCCGACCGGTCGGGCGCGCGTGGTCCGGGCTGGCAACGGGCCCTGTCGACGAAATATGATGCGACCCCCAAACGCATCGCCGAAACGGGCCGCAGTGCTGCGAGCTTTGCCGCCAAGCCCCGCAGCGACATCGCCAACGGCGCGCGGGTCTTTCACGAAAAGTTCGGCTATGGCGTCGTCACCGATCAGGAAGGCAACAAGCTGACGATCGAATTTGAAAAGGCTGGCGAAAAAAGAGTACTCGACAGCTTCGTCACACTCGACGCAAACTGAATCGCCCCAGCGGGCGCCTGACCGGCCGTTCGAGGCTGCTTCCGTATAAGCCTTTGCCGCACCGATACTATCGACGCGGCAAAAACGGTGGATCAGGTCGCGGAAATGTCCAGGAAGCCTGGGCGCGGTCCATTCCATTCGCCAGCTGGGACAGGCGCGTTATCCTCCTCCCAGTGTCGGCGCGGCTCGCTTTTCGTTCTCGCTGTGCGCTCAGGTTTTGAACGCGGTGCACGTTCTTCCTCATCGCGCGATTTACGGCTGCGTTTGGGCTTTTGCTCTTCGGCGTCCGGCGTTTTCTCCACCAGTTCGACGCGCACATCCTTCTTGCCGAAAACCGGCACTTGGGCGCCGGTCAGCTTCTCGACATTGGCAATCGCCTCGGCATCTTCTTCCGCCACGAAAGTAAAGGCCCGGCCCTTGGCCCCTGCCCTGCCCGTCCGACCAATGCGGTGAACGTAATCATCGGGATGCCAAGGCGTATCGAAATTGAACACGTGGCTAACACCTTTTACGTCCAGACCACGGGCCGCGACGTCGGACGCCACCAGGATGTTGATCTCGCCCTGCTTGAACCGGTCGAGTTCCTTCAGCCGGTTCGATTGATCCATGTCGCCATGGATTTCGCCGCTGCGGAAACCATGGCGCTGCAGGCTTTTGTTGAGTTCGCGCACGGTAGTCTTGCGATTGGCAAAGACGATGGCCGTTTCCACCTGATCGTGATTGAGCAGCCAGCGCAGCGTCTCACGCTTCTGACGCCCTTTCACCGGCACCTTGAAGGCCGTGATATCCTTATTGGTGGTCGCGGCGCGGCTAACCTCTATCCGCTTGGGATTATTAAGGAATTTCTTTGCCAACTTCTCGATCGGCGGGGGCATTGTCGCCGAAAACAGCATGGTTTGCCGGGTTTCCGGCAGCTTGGAACAGATGAACTCGATATCCGGGATGAAGCCCATGTCGAGCATCCGATCCGCTTCGTCGATAACCAGCAGTTCGCAGCCGTTGAGCAGGATTTTGCCCCGCTCGAACAGGTCCATCAGGCGCCCCGGCGTTGCGATCAGCACGTCGACGCCTTCATTGAGCGCCTTCACCTGATCGCCCATCTGCACACCGCCGATCAGCAGCGCGAGCTTGAGATCATGGTTCTTGCCGTACTTCTCGAAGTTTTCGGCGACCTGGGCTGCCAATTCGCGCGTCGGCGCCAAAATCAGCGAACGCGGCATCAGCGCCCGGCGGCGGCCGCTGGCCATGATGTCGATCATGGGAAGCACGAAACTGGCCGTTTTCCCGGTGCCCGTCTGGGCGATACCGATGATGTCCTTCATCATCAGGACCGGCGGAATGGCCTCGCGCTGAATGTCGGTCGGCTCGGTATAGCCGGCTTCGCTTACTGCTCGGAGCAAGTCTTCGGAAAGGCCGAGATCGGCAAAAGTCATGTGGTTAGAAATTGTCCCTGGAATATCGGCCGAGGTAAAACTGCGCGTCCGCAGCATCGGCTTGCATCGCCCTTTGCCGGAAATGCTGGAAAAGTCAAGAAAACGGCGAGAATCGCCCGTCAACGGTCTCCGCGAACCGCCTCAAGCCGGTTGAAACTGGAAATACGGCATTTCGCTCCGGCACGTGACAAGAGCCGGTCTCGATCGACGCAGAGCTTCCCGTCCTCGCTCCGCTCGACATAAAAACCGAGATAGAAGTCTCGGGGGCTGCAGGACTTTTCCAACTCTGCCGAAATAATACGCCGGTCCCGCATGTACATCATCAACTTACTCCCGCGATCGGACACACCCACGATATCGCCAGCATCGACACATTTGCCGTGTCGTCGCTCCACGAAACGAGTGGGTGTCGCCTGACGCGGCAACTCGTTCAGCATACTGCGGCGCAGATTGTCGGGCTGCGGACTGATACGCAGAATCACCCGCCGTTCGATCCTCACCTGATTGAAAACCGGGATCATCGAAGTGTCGACAAATCCCGGCCACTCACGGCCCCGGGCAGACAGAGAGCCGAGATCAACCTGCCCGATTTGCGATTGATCGGCCTCGTGCACAACGATCTCCGATCCCGCACCCTGCGGCGTTCCCAATGCAATCAGCATGGCGACCAAGGGAGAAAGCAGAGACATGGATTTTGTACGAACGCTCCTCTGCCGCAATCGGGACACGTGCGGAAATCAGAGAATACCATTGCGCCCCCACGCTTGAATGCGGGCTTAATTGTTCTGCATCGATTGGCAAGTGCTGGTATTGGCATGTCCAAATGTGGCAATGGTACCGTATAATGAGCCACCAGAATTCTTTCAGACGCGAAGCGGCCGAGTTACTTGGACCGCAAGGTTTCACTTGGGACAAAGAGCTTGTCGAACCGTGGTTGACCGACTGGCGTGGTCGCTACACGGGTAAGGCTATCGGTCTGGCCTCTCCCAAATCGACAGACGAAGTGGCCCGGCTCGTCAAGCTATGCAGCATCCACAATGTGCCAATCGTTCCCCAAGGGGGTAATAGCGGAATGTCAGGCGGCGCAACGCCAGATGAAAGTGGCGAGAGCGTAATCCTCTCCTTGCGCCGCATGAATGAGATACGCGACTTGGATATTGCTGCGCGCCAAGTCACCTGCGAAGCCGGAGTAGTTCTTCAAACCCTCCACGAGGCTGCAGGTGCCGGGATGCTTCGTTTCCCGCTTACCTTGGGCGGCAAAGGCTCCGCCACAATAGGCGGCCTTGTCTCGACCAATGCCGGCGGCACTCAGGTGCTACGCCACGGTACTATGCGAGCTCAGGTTTTGGGTTTGGAGGGCGTGCTGGCAGATGGATCGGTCTTCTCTGGTCTCGTCCCCTTGAAAAAGGACAATCGTGGTTTCGATCTCAAGCAACTGTTTATTGGATCGGAAGGGACGCTCGGGATAATCACAGCTGCGACGCTACGCTTGGTGCCACAAGTAGCTGAGAGACGCGTTGCGTGGGTCGGCTTGTCGAGCATCGCGAAAGCGCGAGATTTGCTGCTTCATTGCGAGAAGCAAGCTGGCGATGCTTTGGAAGGTTTCGAAATCCTCCCAGCACATTGCTTAAACGCAGTGCTGGCGTATGCCCCGGATATGCGCAGCCCCTTATCGGGAGATCACGCTTGGCATGCGCTGGTGGAACTTGTCGCCGAGGCAGGTAAAGCTGATACAATCGGCGACTTGGCCGAAGATATGCTGGAACACGCCCTTGAGCGCGATCTGATCGAGGACGCGGTAATTTCAGCGAGCGAGGCCCAAGCTGAAGCATTCTGGTTGCTGCGCGAAAGTATCTCTCCCGCGGAGAGAGCAATAGGTCCAGCCATGCAACACGATATTTCCGTCCCAGTAGCGCGGATGGCGGAATTCGTGGAAACGGCAGCGCCGCAGATCGAACAACGGTTCCCCGGCACGACGGCGATTGGATTCGGCCATCTGGGTGATGGCAACATACATTTCCATGTAATTGCACCCGAAGACGCCAAACGCGGAGAGTGGGAAAAGAGCGATGGAAAAATCATAAGCACGTATGTTCATGATCTGGTCGCCGGGTTCGGCGGATCCATCAGCGCCGAGCATGGCATAGGCCAGATGAAGCGGGATGAATTGAACAGGTTGGGTGATCCAGTATCGCTCCGGCTGATGCGTAGTGTAAAACAGGCGCTCGATCCGCAGGAAATACTTAATCCAAGCAAACTCGTTGCGCTTGCGCACGCAGGCTCAACCCCGTAAAGCGCCCGCTTCGAGCGCATGCCTGCCAGGGCCTGCAGCCAATCCTTTTGATTTTTGGAGAGATCCATGGCCACTGCGCCGCAGCCCAACCTGCCCCTGTTTTTTAATGACCTCATGCCTCTCAACAGCAAGGACCATGCGAATTATCGCTCGCGCCCGATGACGAAGGCACCATGGCTTGCCAAGCAGCATGCCATTCCACTTACTGTTGACGAATTCGTGCAGGCGCAGCGCGATATGCCAATTGTGTTCTCGACTGGTCCCGATGCCGTGCCGCTGGCGCTTATGGGCCTGAACGAGGGCATAAACACCTTCTGCGACGACGACGGCGCGGTTACGGAGCAGGTTTATATTCCTGCCTATGTCCGTCGCTACCCCTTCATGCTGGCGCGTCTCAATCAAAACAGCGATGACCTGTCGCTGTGCTTTGATCCGACAGCGGAAAACATCGGAGAATTCGACGATGGCCAGCCACTCTTCGAAGATGGCCAGCCTAGCGAAGGCACCAAGGAAATTCTCAACTTTTGCGAACAGTTCGAACACGCCGGTCAGCGCACGCAGAATTTCATGAAAGAACTGAAGGACCACGATCTCCTGATGGAGGGCGAGGTCGCTATCACGGAACAGGGTAGCGACAAGCCCTTTGTCTACCGTGGCTTTCAGATGATCGATCAGGAAAAGCTGCGCGCGCTCCGTGGAGATCAGCTGCGCAAATGGACTGAAAATGGGCTGCTTCCGCTCATCTGGGCACAGATTTTCTCTATGGACATGATGCGCACGATCTTCGGGCGGCAGATCCAGCAGGGTACTGCGCCGCAGCCCGATGCGGCGACAGCGGCCATTCCGACCGCTTAATCCCTTTTAAATACGCAAGTGCGGGGCCTCGAGATAGTTTTTGGGGTACTCGCCCTCGCGATCGCTATCTCGCGAATACCACTTAGTGTCTCGTTGCCTAGCAATGTACAGGCTATAAAACCTCCGCCAGTCACTGTCAGATTGCAGTTTCCAGACGACAGAGTGGATGACGTCCGTGGGTATCCTTAAAGAGAGGTAACCCATTCGTATCACACCCGAAGTCACGAATGCCATTCGCAGGCAGATCGATATTAATAGCACATCTGTATCTCGATTAACGATGTACGACTTGGATGTTTTTCCATTGGCTATGCGACGAACTGTTTCATGTCAGCGTTTTTGCTTTTTTGACCGCTTGAAACGGACTCAAATCGACCTATTTTAGCGTTGCTGGCAGAGCTTCCCCTCATGGCTCTTCCGGCGGATGCACGTGAGTGCATTTCCTCCCTGAACCTTGGCCACCTCGCGCATTTGCGCGAGGTGGTTTTTTATTCAGCTGCCTCAGGCAGTCGCCTTGTACGCCCCATAGCCTCAACTTCTGCCCCAAGTGTAAGCACCAAACCAGACAACAGCTTCACTATCCCCCCAGCGCGAGCACTTGGTTGGTCTAGCCTCGCGTCGAGATAGGAACTGCGGCAGACTTCGATCTGAATGGAATGGATGCCACGCGCGGTCTGACCATAGCGGTCAAGGACATAGCCCCCTGAATAAGGGCGGTTGTGTGCCACACGTCGACCGCTCGTGGCAAGAAAACGGATTGCTAGATCGGCCAGGCCTGGGTCGCAAGAGGCACCAAATCGGTCGCCAATCACGAACTCCGCAGGTTGGTCCTGCGGGTGGGTCCGCCGTAGAGGAGGCATAGAATGCAGGTCGATCAGCAACGCCACTCCCCACTTGTCGCGCAGCCGCTCCAACTCGCTGGCAAGAGCTGTATGATAGGGCGTGTAGATGCCATCAATCCAACTATCGAGCTCGACCTTTTCCAGTTTCCTCCGCCATATTTCGCCCATCCCTGATATACGCCTTGGCACCAGACCCAACCCGCTACGCGATCGACGATTGGCCGAAGAGTGACGTTTTGGACGTGGCCTCTCGCCGCGCACCATTCCCCAATCGATATCTTCGACCGAGCGATTGAGATCGATCATGGCCCGAGGAGCTTCCGCAGCCAAAAGACTGACCCCCGCATCAAACGCGACGGTTTGCGCCACGACGTCGATATAGCGATCCTCCAGTCTTAGTTTTGCCTCCTCCGGATCACGCAGATCGCAAATAACCTGCGCCGGGTAGGATCGTCCGGCATGTGGTGCTGCAATAAGGATCGGAAGAGTAGAGGCCTCCAAGCGCCAAAGGCGATATGCCGGGCCATCATCTCCAGGTATTTCACCCCCGCTAAGATGCTGGCTGTCTATCGTCAATTCTGCCATCACCTTATGCATTGACCGAGCGTTGTCTGCCCAAGAAAATTAATCAAGACCGGATTTGTAGATTTTACTTCTGGAAACGGCAAGCTGTCCCAAATCTACATGGCTCATTTCCGGTACATGCTTTTTTAAAACGACGCCGCTAAGTAGCCCGAATGACGGACACGGCGACTCAAAAGATTCTGCTTGCAGAGGATGATGACGCGATGCGCGTCTATCTCGAGCGCGCGCTCGTGACGGCAGGCTACGAGGTGGATTCAGTTGATCGTGGCACCGCCGCTGTTCCTCTTCTTTTGGAGGGAGTCTACGATCTACTGCTCTCCGACATCGTGATGCCTGAGATGGACGGCATAGAACTCGCACAAAAATGCAACGAGGTCAGTCCGCATACAAAGGTCATGTTCATTACGGGTTTCGCGGCTGTCACACTCAAGGCGAGCCGCGAACAACCACATGCCAAGGTCCTCTCCAAGCCATTTCATTTGCGAGATCTTGTGCTGGAAGTGGAACGAGTCCTGGACGACCGGGTCAGTGCCCAATTGCAATAACTAAATAATAGGCCCTTGCGCGGCCAGATTAGCCTCGCTAAAGGGCCCGCCTGCCCCGCAGAAGGGGCGATCGATGGTGCGGGCGTATAGCTCAGTGGTAGAGCACTATGTTGACATCGTAGGGGTCCCAAGTTCGAACCTTGGTACGCCCACCATCGAAGCTTGATTGGAGTCAGAAACAAACAACTCCAGTCCACACCGGCTACAGCTGGTCTATCCACACTATATCATCGCACTCGACTGCAAGCGTGTCGGCATTGCCGCGTGCATCGATCACACGATCGAATTTCTCACCCGTCACATCGCTACGGATGATTTCACCAAGACGGGGAAGGTGACTGTAGGAATAGCCAAGATTGGACCCCATCAAAGCACTTGGGTTCAAGTTCTCGTCGTAGACAGTTAGATGGAAACCCGCGGCCATCAGGCGGCGGGCCAGATCGAGATTGGGACTCTCGCGAAGATCATCCGTAGCTTGCTTGAAGGCCAGCCCATTCAGTAAAATCCTGGATCCCGGTGTAAGGTCCTTGCTTACCCTGTTGAAGACAAACAGTTTGTGTGCATCATTCGACCGCACGATAGCGTTTATCACATGCGTTTGCGCGCCAATATCTTCCGCAATAAAATTCAACGCCCGAACGTCCTTGGGCAAGCACGAACCGCCGAATGCACCACCCGGACGCAAATAAGACGGCGAGATGTTCAGCTTCCTGTCGCACACGAAAATCTCGTGGACTGCCGATACATCGATACCTTCGTTGATACAGACACGGCCAACCTCGTTTGCGAAGGCCACTTTCAGCGCGTGAAAGCTGTTATCGACGAACTTTGTAATCTCCGCCTCGCGAAAGCCGACTATAAATCGTGGCGCTTCAATATCCCTGTTGAGTTCTTCGAGCTGCCTGCATGGTTCACCGTCCAGCGTCCCGATGACAATCTTGGGTGGCGCCCAGTAATCTGCCACTGCTGAACCCTCACGCAGAAATTCAGGATGGTAGGCCAACTGAGTGCTGCGCTTATGTTCATCCCGCAATTCACTGAAAAGTAGCGGTGCGATGAGCCGTTCGCAGGAACCCGGTCGCATGGTTGAACGATATACAACAGCAACCGGATGCGGTGCTTTACGTTTCGCAAGCGCACACCCTATGCTGCGGCTCACTTCGGCGATATGGCGCATGTCATGTGCCCCATCCGCCGCACTGGGGGTGCCCACGCACACCAAAATCAGATCGACACCCTCGAGATGTCCATCACAAGTGTTTACCGCACGAATGCGATTATCGGCCCGAGCGGCTTGGAGCATTTCGGCGAGGCCCGGTTCCGAAATCGGAGCCTTGCCGCTATTAATCATGTCAACCTTGGCATTGGAGATATCGATTCCAATCACTTCATGGCCTTCATCCGCAATACAGCATGCAGAGGTGAAGCCGACATAGCCCAAGCCGAAGATAGCAACTTTCATCGGTGTAATCCTGAAAGGTTCCGGTTTATCTGAGGAGTTCGTCATAATGTGCGGCCATTCGTTCCGCGACTGACTCAATCGAATAGCGTTCTTGCCAGCGCGCGCGAGCCGCTCTGCCCATGCGAAGCCGCAGCGCAGGGTTCTGTGCAAGAGTGGCTATGGCCCGAGCCAATGGATCGATTTTTCCGGGCTCGACAATAACGCCACAGATTCCATCTTGTAGCGTGTCGGGAATCGCGCCGACATTGGTCGAAATCGCAGGCAAGCCGCGCGCCATCGCCTCGATGATTGCAACTGGCTGGTTTTCGGCACGGGAAGGAAGGACGAGCATATCCGCGTCCCGCAATTCTCGGTCGACCGCTTCTTCGCTGACCCAGCCGAGAAATTCGACCCTATCTGAGATATTAAGGTTAGCAGCTATCTTTCGATAGTGGGCAATATCACCATCTCCGCCAATTCTCGCATAGAAACCCGTCCCACTAGCTGCAACCTGACCCAGCGCCGCAAGTAGCACATCCATGCCCTTGCGTTCTCCTACAGCTCCCATGAACACGATGAGGGGCAACGCCGCACCAGGAGAAGCCATGCCGGCGGGCATTGGAACACCGTTCTCGACAATCGCTATCTTTTCTGCCGCCACGCCCAGAACATCGTGCGTGAAGCGCTCCCAATGGGCCCCCAACACGACTACTCTGTCGGCTTCCCGAAAGAAACGACGAATGCGCTGCTGTCGATAGCTCGAGCAGGCCGCAAAATACTCGTCATAACCGCTTCCATGCAGATGAAGTATTACCGGCACCCGAGCCAGCTGGGCCGCCTTTGCAAATAGCATCTTCCGCCAGGTTGAGCCGCGAGGAGCAATGTTGATATGTGCGAGAGAGACACGACCTAGCGCGCAACGGACGGCGAATATCGCAAGAACGAACGGCACCGTTGCCTGACGGACGGCCTTCAAATTGCCACAACGCGTCTTCTGAATATACGTTTGAAACCGGGGATGACGCAGGGCGAGTTCGCGCGTCATATAAAGCATGATGCGCTCGATACCTCCCCTTCCCTGTATGCCGTCAGCGACAAGCACAGCTATTCGCGTATTAGACCGCCAACTCATACCCAATCTGACCAGCAACTCACGCGCGACCGAACTCACAAATAAACTCGCACTGTCGTTGAATAGTCCGTCCCCCGAATCGTCGAAATCAAGTTATCTATCGCAGGTCTGGCAATGATCACGAATTTATCAAGTTGATGGAACCCTTAGCTCCAAGGTTTATGTCCTGCCGTCAGGCACCTATTGTTATTGTCGGCCAGCCACGGAGCGGATCCACCATCACGACCCGCATACTGAATGCGTTTGATAGTGTTTTTCTCATCAACGACTTTTATGCGTTGCAAGCCATCGATGCCGAGAAGCTTTGGCATCGCCGCGACCCGAGTAGCTCAGCACGAATTGCGGAGATCGTGCTCAAGCGGGTCGCAGTCCGCGCAACCCAAGAGTCGGGGAAAACTCTGGAGCAATCGATTGAACTTTCGAGCCAGGGACTTGCGAAAGTATCCGCTTTTGCGAGGGGCGATTGGCCTGCTGGTACACCATGGTACGAAGTTATGGGCGCTGTTCTGACGAAAGCCGCTCAGGAAGCAGGCTGTAGCGTGTGGGGATGGAATACACCGCAGGACCATCTTCATCTCGAGCGCATTTTCAACGCATGGCCTGAAGCCCAAATTCTTTTTGTTATGCGCGATCCGAACGATGTACTTCGTTCTTACAAGAACGCGTCGGGGCCGTGGCATGACGCTCGCCGCTATAACCCGGCAACTATCGGCTATGCTTGGCGGGTCGCAGCCCGGAACTTCCGTGCTTGGTCAGAACAGAGGCCTGGGCGGGTGGAATTTCTTTGGTACGAGAGCTTGGTGAGCGATACTGAAGCGAGTGTCGATATGCTCTCGAAGTGGGCAGGCCTGCCCTGCCAAGCGATCGCACTGGAAGGTTTCGGGAATAACAGTTCTCATCATCCCAATCGCACGAGCCGCGAAGTTACCGACGCGGAAGTTTGGCTAGCCCACAGGATAATTGGACAAGAGATCGAGAAGCTTGGCTTCCTATCTATGCCCAAGCCCAGCCTCAGCGGCATCTTTCATCTGACTGGCGTCATCCTACGCTCCAGCCTCTTTATTGGAACGCAGCTTTTTACCGACCGCGATCGTCGCAAACGAGCTTTGAATTTTTTGCGTGGTTGAAGACGGATTGGCTGGCTCACCAATATCCTTGATCTGCCCAACACAAGGAATCGGCCCCACTTCTGCGCAACAGTCGCGTCGGCGGACCGTCCAAGGCCAGAGCTTCTGAAAACAGAGAGTTTTGACTGACAATCTCAGAAAATCGCTCAAATCCGATATTTCAGGGATTTAGAGCCGGTCACCGGACCGAGCGGAAAGGGGCGTCTCCACAATCGACAGGTTCATCCCTGCAAAAGGTTGCAGAGCAAGGCTGCTCTGCTAGACGACCTGCTATTGCGAATCACTTGCATGTATAAATCTTAATTTTTCAGGGATGGCACCTTGCTCAAAATCAAATGCAAACCGTCTTCACTCGCGATCGCGTCTATTCTCTGTGCATGGACACCTGCGATAGCGCAGGAATCGAGCGCCGACACAGGCCCATCAAGCGGTGGCACCATCGTGGTCACCGCTACACGCACTCCAATCGAGATCGAAAATGCTCCTGCAACTGTAACGGTAATTGGCGGTGATCGCATCGCTGACGAGCTTGCCACCGACATCAAGGATCTGGTGCGTTACGAGCCGGGAGTTTCGGTGCGGCGTGCTCCCGCTCGATTTGGTGCGGCACTGGGTGCCGTCGGTCGCGCGCGAAATGAAGACTTCGTGATACGCGGCATCGGGGGGAACCGGGTATTGATACAGGTGGACGGCATTCGCAGTCCCCAAGGCTTTAGCTTCGGCGCCCAGGATGCGGGTCGCGGAGGCTACACAGATGTCAGCCTCATCAAATCCGTTGAAATCCTGCGCGGGCCAGCGTCAGCGCTTTATGGAAGCGATGGTCTTGCAGGTGCTATAAGTTTTACTACGAGTGACCCGATTGATTTGATCGCCCAAGGCGCAAATTTCGGCGGTTTCGCACGGGCATCCTATGCGAGTGCCGACGAAGAATTTGCCGAAACTGCAGCCGTCGCCGGACTTTCCGGCGATTTCTCAGCTATGGTATCTTACACTCGTCGCGATTTCCAAGAACTCGAAAATCGGGGGACGGTTGGCGGCTTAGGCGAAAGCCGCACAATGCCCAATCCACAAGATGGAAAATCCGATGCACTTCTCGGAAAGTTGGTTTGGAACAGGGGCGCGCATCGTGTCAGGCTGACCGGCGAATACCTTGAAAGCGAGATATTTACCGATGTTCTGACCGGACAGGGGCCCCAATTCCTATTCGGCCCCACCCCTAGTTGGATAGTGGATGACCTTTCAGCGAACGACACAACGAAGCGCAGCCGCTTTTCGCTCGATTACACTTACACCGGCGATGGCGCGATCGATTACCTGCATTTGGTGGGTTACTATCAAGACGGTGAAGATGTTCAGTTCACTGACGAAAACCGCTCCTCGCTGAATGCTACCCCACGGCCTGACCGCGAACGTCTCAACACTTTCGAGAACGAGGTTTACGGGTTCTCGGCAGAAGCGCGGAGCGTGTTCGGCAATGAAGGGGTCCGCGCTACCCTCGCTTTCGGTGGTGATATCAGCTGGACAAGGCAAAAAGGCCTACGCGACGGCACCGAACCGCCAGCCGGGGAGATCTATCCCACACGTGCCTTCCCAGCGACTGACTTTATGCTCGGGGGAGTGTTTCTTGCTAGCGAATTCTCACTCTTCGACGGCAGGCTAACCGTCTTTCCAGCACTTCGTTATGATTTCTACGATCTCGATCCAACCGAAGATCCATTGCTGCCGTCTTTCGCCGGGTCGGCACAAAGCGATAGTCGGCTGTCCCCTAAATTGGGGCTCACAGCCAAGCTGACGGATGAGCTCATTCTTTTCGGCAACTATGCCCAAGGATTTCGCGCTCCAACGCCCTATCAGGTCAATAACTTCTTCGAGAATCTCGCTTACGGATACACTTCGCTCCCCAATCCTGACTTGGGGCCTGAGAGAAGCGAAAGCTGGGAAGCCGGGCTTCGCTTCGTCTCCAAGAAGATTTCTCTGCAGGTCGTGGGCTTCAAGGCGAAGTACAAAGACTTTATCAGCCAGCAGGTGGTCGGTGGTTCATTCACCCCTACCGACCCGGCCCAGTATCAGTTCGTCAACTTCGATGCTGTGAGGATCGACGGGGTTGAGGCCAAGGCCACCTTGCGCTTCGACAACGGAGTTTATGCAAGGCTCGCCGCCGCCTACGCAGACGGCGATGTGCTGACGCCTGGTATGGCAGACCGGCCCCTCGATACCATCGATCCATTCAATATGGTTGCAGGGATCGGCTATCGCGATCCGGCAGGCCGCTTCGGTGGTGAACTGATCATGACACATCACGCGCGAAAGGCGGCGGAGAATGTGGCTGCAGAAAGCTATCGCCCGTCAGCTTTCATGGTTCTGGATGCGACGGCTTTCTTCTCCATCACCGATGCGCTGAAGCTACGTGCTGGGATATTCAATATCTCCAACGAGACATACTCCCACTGGCAAGATGTCCGTGGCCTGTCGGCATCCGCAGGGCTCATCAACCCGCATACCGGCACTACGCAAATCGACGCCTACACTCGGCCTGGTCGCAACGCCAGCGTCTCACTCAGTTTCCAGTTCTAAAGGGAAGACACGAATGAACACTGTAAAATCTCTGGCGCGCTCTGCACTTCTTGTTAGCGCATTGCTTTCCGCTCCGGTGCTAGCCGACGGCCCCATCCGCGATAGGGGTGAGGAAGTGGAAAGAGCCCACTTTGACCAAGACCGTCAAACCATCCTCAGTATGGCAGGCAATTACAAGGTACGGTTTGACATGCAGGAGGCGACCCCATGGATAGAGGGGTATGAGCCGCTCGATCGAAAGATTTCGGGTGGCTACGAGTCAGTTCGTGTAATCCAGGATTCCGGGAACAGAATTGTTCTCCAGCATTTTCTTGTGGCGGATCATGACGGACAAGAATTCGTCATCAAGCATTGGCGACAGGATTGGGAGTACGAACCGGAGAAAATCCTTGCCTATGCCGGACCTGATACCTGGAAATGGGTGGAAGTGCCGGAAAAGCTACGCAACGGCCGCTGGTCGCAGACAGTCTATCAGGTCGACGATAGCCCTCGTTACGCTGGCTGGGGCGAATGGCAGGACAGCCAAGGCATCCGTCGCTGGCGATCAAATTGGACCTGGCGCCCCCTCGCCCGCCGCGACGCTGTGCGCCATCCGATTTATGATCGGTACGCCTCGATCAACCGCCATCAGCTTACACCGACCGGATGGATCCACTGGCAGGACAATACCAAGATGATGCCTGACGCAGCCAGCGAAGATGGCGTCAAAGCGGTGGTGCAGGAGTATGTGCTGAATACATACGACAAGTATGACGGCTACAATGTGGCGGCGGCTGACAGCTATTGGCAGGCGACACAGGGGTACTGGAAAGCCGTGCGGGCGAAGTGGGACGAGGTTGCGGCATCGCATGGCGGCATTACAATCAAAGAAGAGGCTGAGACCGGAACGGTCATCAGTGGCCGCCTGCTGACGATCGCCGACGAGATCCAGAACGGGAAGATCGACGAGGCCAATGGGATTGCCGAAGCGGAGCAGCTGATCGCTGATGCGACCGGTTCCACACCTGAAAAGGTCGCTAAAGTCGTGCATAGGGAGGGCGGTCTCTGAAATCCAACAGCCATCCGATCGGCCTTGGTTGCGGGGCCGGTTGGACAGCGCTCCCCTGGTCCTGAGGGGGCAAAGAGCCCCATCCGTTCAACGCTTTAAAACCCGCTTAGCCACCGCCAGTATTGGCGGTGGGTTTGATCTCTCGCCGAACCTCCGTATTGTGGGGCTTTCCCATACCCACTGTTCGCCGAACCTTGGGACAGCCAAGTCAGCGAGAGAAACATGTCTTCCGACACTTCGAAAGGTATTGCGCCGCCCTTGATCGATCTGCCGATCCGAACCGCAGATGAGGGCTTTTACGATGGTTTCAGCCGCCAGGTTACGATCCCGGCGAAGATCATCGTATCCCTGATCATCATGTGGGCGATCTTCTTTCCGGTCAGCGCGAACGAAACGCTGTCCAGCGCCAATTCGACCATTATCGCCTCTTTCGCCGGCTGGTACGTCTATTTGGTAGCCGCCCTCATGGCGATCTGCGCGGTGCTGGCCATAGTTCCAAGCACGGGGTCGTTACGGATCGGCAATCCCGGCGAAAAACCGGAATTTTCGCGGCTGTCGTGGTTCGCGATGCTGTTTGGAGCCGGTATCGGGATCGGCCTGCTGACCTATTCCACCGGAGAACCGCTCGCCCATTTTTCGCAGAACCCGGATATCATCCGCGGAACAGTGGACGCCCGTTCGCCGGAAGCAGTGACATCTGCCTATCGCTACACCTTCCTGCATTGGGGCTTTGCTGCCTGGGCAACCTATGCGCTGATCGGATTGGCTATCGGTTACGTGGCGTTTCGCCGAAACCTGCCCCTCACAGTACGGTCGGCTCTTGCACCGCTGTTCGGGAAGACAATGTCCGGTCCGGCGGGCCATCTTGTCGATATCGTTGCCGTGGTCGCGACTATTCTCGGGGTAGCCGTGACGATGGCCCTGGGCGTTCAGCAATTCGTCGTCGGACTGTCGCGCGTCGGTGTTGGGGACTGGCTTCTCCAGCCGGATGGTTCTGCCTCCCTGGCGGCCATCGTACTGGCCCTGACCGTTCTCGTCGGCGCGTCCACCCTCAGCGCCCTCTCAGGTGTCGGCAAAGGGGTAAAGTGGCTCTCCAACATCAATCTGGGCCTGTCGTTTCTCCTTCTCGCGCTCTTCGCAATTGTCGGATCTGGCCTGTTCGCTCTCGAATTGCTGGGCCGTGGAATAGCCGATTATATCGGCGGCTTTCTGACGCTCTCGCTAACGCTATTCAGCGAGAACGCTCCTTTCGGGGAACAGTTGGTGCGCTGGCAAATGGACTGGACGATCTTTTACTGGGCGTGGTGGATCGCGTTTTCGCCCTTCGTCGGAATGTTCATCGCCCGCATTTCACGCGGGCGAACCATCCGCGAATATGTGTTCGGCGTCGTGTTGGTGCCATCGCTTGTCTGTTTTGTGTGGATGACCCTGCTGGGCGGCAGCGCCATAGCTCTCGAACTGGATGGCAGTGCTGCGGGATCGATCGTCGGCGCGCCTATCTCCGACCAATTGTATGCCACGCTTGCCGTCCTGCTCGATCCGGGCTTTGCGTTTGTGGTTTCCTGCCTGATCGTCGTGCTGTTGCTTACCTATCTCGTCACCTCGACCGACAGCGCCATCCTGATCGTGAACACGATCAACGGGGCCGGAGAGACCGACGGTGAACGGCGCCGCCACATCCTGTTCTGGGGGGCGGCGCTTTCGCTGATCGTGGGCAGCATGCTGGTAATCGGTGGGATCGAAGCCATTCGGATTACGATGATCATTGGCGCCCTGCCCTTCTCTTTCGTGGTCGCGCTCATGGGGATATCCATCCTCAAGGCGATCGCTTTCGACCTGATCCGTAAACAACAAGGCGTTCCCACAACGGCGGTAGCGCTGTTGAAAGAAGAGCCGATGGTTAGGGCCGACGGCACTGGCGGGCCAAGTTGACCATAGAAAATGGCGGTTTTCGAGGGCGATCGACAGAAAAGCGGTCCCGCGCAATTTCGCTGCCATCAAACAGGCTGGACAAGGGCGAGCCCCGGACTAAAGCGGCCCGCCTATGACTATTATCGCGACTATCATGAATACCGTCACCGGACGCCCGATCCAGAAAATGACCTTCGGACGGATGCCCAAACCCTGGGCCAGCTTCAATCTGGAAAGCGGTGAACTGGTGACTGCTGAGCGAATCGATGTAGGCAAGCCCGCGCCGGGAAAGTTTGCCGCCCCAGTCGACGTATGGGTAACAGTAAAACCGCGTGACTAGCCGCCAGTCAGATTGGTCTGCTAAGTCGCACCCAATTCCTGCTGCAGGAACAGGCGGCTGAGATTGCCGCCTTTTTGGGATATTTCTTCAAGCGTGTAGCCATCGAGCACCGCGAGGAAGGACCGGAGAGCGTGGTTCAGCGCTCCCGTCAGCCCGCATGACCCGCCGATCACGCAATGCGCACAATCGGCGAGGTCGAAATCCTCTTCCGTATGCCGGATAACGTCACCGACGATGATCTGCGATGCAGGCTTTGCAAGACGGACGCCACCGTGACGCCCCCTTATGGTTTCCAGGTAACCCGCGCCCGCCAGATCGTTGACGACTTTCATCAGATTGTTCTTCGAGATCTTATAGGCGGTAGCGATTTCGGCAATCGAGCATAACCGATCCTGCCGCACTGCCAGGAAAAGCAGCGTGCGCATCGCATAATCGGTATATCGGGTCAGTCTCATGGTGCCTCCGTAGCGGCGCTGCCAAATATATATGCATTTCACTTGCATCTTTCCAGCAGAGTTATACATGCACACCAGATGCATGATTGGAGTCGCAGAACGATGTCAGGCAAGTTGAACGAAAGCGGCATAGATACAGTCGTTCACCGTTTTTACGCGAAGGTGCGCGAGGACGAAGTTCTGGGACCCGTTTTTAACGATGCCATCGATGACTGGCCCGAACACCTCGACAGGCTGTGCGCTTTCTGGTCATCGGTAATGCTCACCAGCGGGCGTTATAAGGGACAGCCTGTTCCCGCCCATCGCAAGCACCAGGGCCGTATCGATCCCTCCATGTTCGATCGCTGGCTGGCGCTCTGGGCTGAAACGACTTCAGACTTGATGGAGCCGCCCGTTGCCCGGGCGATGCAGGACAAGGCAAACCGCATCGCCGAGAGCCTGAAACTGGCGCTGTTTTTCAAACTCCCACCCGTCCCCAACGAGTCTGCCGCGTCTGGCAAGCGGCCCGGCCGGCTCGCAATGCAAGGAGCCTGATTATGGGTGATATTCCAAAGGTCGACCTTTCAATCCATCACCGGCCGAAAGGAATTTCGGACCGGATTGCATACGGCTTCACCAAGGCGCTCCGCTTCTGCGCGGATACCTTCTTCGCCAAACGTTACGGACATCGCGCCATAGTGTTGGAAACCGTGGCGGCGGTACCCGGAATGGTAGGGGCGACGATTACCCATCTCAAATGCCTTCGCCGCATGTGCCACGACCAGAACTGGATCCGCACACTGATGGAAGAGGCGGAAAATGAGCGGATGCATCTGATGACCTTCATCAAGGTTGCACAACCGACACTGTTCGAGCGCCTCGTGATCCTGGGCGTCCAATGGGTGTTCTACGTTGCCTTCTTCCTCCTCTATCTCGTCAGCGCGAAGACTGCCCATCGCGTGGTCGGCTATTTCGAAGAAGAGGCGGTGATCAGCTACACGATGTATCTGGAGGAGCTCGACGAAGGTCGCAGCCCCAATGTGCCTGCACCGGAAATCGCGAAGCATTACTGGAAGCTGCCCGACGATGCGACCCTGCGCGACGTTGTACTGGTGGTTCGCGCTGACGAGGCCCATCACCGCGATGTCAATCATAGGTTTGCCGACGAACTGTCGGGCAAGATCGATCCCAAGGGGAAGATCGCACCCTATCCCGAGCACGCCGACGATATCAGGATGGCAGCCTGACATGAATGCGACGCCCTATAAATCGACGCCCGTCTTCACCGAAGAAACTCTGCCGGCTTCCCTGCAGAAGAAGCACAATACGAAGGCGGGTGTCTGGGGCGTCATTCGCATCCTTGAAGGCGAGTTGGGTCTGACATTGCTCGACCCGCCTTCAGAGACAGTTTTGCGCCCCGGCACTCCGGGCATCCTTCAGCCCGAGCAATGGCATTTTGTCACCTTGCGTGGGCCAATGCGTATGCAGATCGATTTCTACGACACTCCGCCGCCGAACCGAGAGTTTCCTTAAAGGCTGTCCAGGACATCGCCGACAGCGGCATAAATCCTGTCCAGTTCCGCTTCGCGAATACAGTAAGGCGGCATCACATAAATCGTGTTGCCCAGCGGGCGCAGCAGAATGTTCCGTTCCCGGAACATCGCCAGCATTTTGGGTGCCAGTTCCGACAGATACCCTTCGGACGTACCCACATCGAAAGCGGCAATTGTCCCCAGGCGGCGCGGATTTTGGATCATGGGATGATCTGAAAGATGCCGCAGCCTGCTTGCCTGACGTTCCGCCAGCGTGGCGATGCGCTGGGTAACCGGTTCGGTCTGCCAGATGGCGAGGTTTGCATTGGCGGCGGCACAGGCGATGGGATTTGCGGTATAGCTGGATGAATGAAAGAACATCCGGCCCCGATCCGGGGCGTAATGCGCCTGATAGATCGGTTCGGTCGCCAGCGTCACCGCCAGCGGGATTGCTCCGCCGGTCAGACCTTTGGAAAGACACAGGATATCGGGCTCTATCCCCGACTGGGAACACGCCAGCAGTGTGCCGGTGCGGCCCCAGCCCGTCATCACTTCATCGGCAATGAACAGGGTGCCGTAAGCCGAACATATCCGCCGCATTTCGGCCAGCGTGTCCGCCCGATACATCAGCATTCCGCCCGCCCCCAGAACCAACGGTTCCACAATAAACGCTGCAGCCCCTTCGCGACAGGCCGCCTCCAGCGCGTCCAGAGTTTCCTGTTCGGTTTCTGGATGGGGGAAAGGGATAGAGGTGACGTCGAACAGGAGTGGCTGATAAGCCCGATTGAAAGCACCGCGGGCCCCGACCGACATGGCCCCGATAGTGTCGCCATGATACCCATTATCCATAACGATGATCCGATGGCGCGGCTCGCCACGATTGAGCCAATAGCCGAGCGCCATTTTCAGGGCGACTTCCACGCTGGTCGACCCGGAATCGGAAAAGAACACCCGGGTCAGGCTTTCCGGCAGCAACTTCAACAAGCCTTCGGCCAGCTCCTCCGCCGGAGAATGAGTCCAGCCCGCAAAAATGATCTGGTCGAGCTGTGCCGCCTGCTGCGCTATGGCCGCCGCGATCGCGGGGTGGGCGTGACCATGCGTTGTCACCCACCAGGAGGATATCGCATCGATCACCTCGCGTCCGTCGTCAGTATATAACAGCGCCCCTTCGGCAGATGCGATTTTGGGGATCGGCTCCCCCAGGCCGTGCTGGGTGAAGGGATGCCAGATTGGTGAACTGCTCATGCGAAATCCCCCACATCGAAGGAAGTGGCAAAACTCTCAGCAAGGCGTTCTGCCGTCAGGGTATCGAGAATGGGCAAGCGCCCCAGCCGTTTGACCTTGCCGATGGCGCAAATGGTGGCCTCGCTATCGTCCTGTGCATCGCCGACGAAGGCCATGCCCAGGATCGGCACACCACGCTGGCGAAGCGCCTCGATCGTCAGAAGGGAATGGTTGATCGTCCCCAGGGCAGTGCGCGCGACGATCACCGTCGGTGCGTGCCACTCGGCGATGCAATCGGCATAGAGCACATCGCGTGTGATGGGCACCATTGCTCCCCCTGCCCCTTCCACAACCAGTCGGCCGTCCACCTGCGGCAATGCAAGGGCCGCCGGGTCGATGATAACGCCGTCGATTTCCGCGGCCAGATGGGGCGAACAGGGCGTGTTCAGCCGGTAGGCTTCGGGAAGAATGCGGGTTTCAGGCACACCCAGCGCGCCAACACGCGCGCTGTCGCTGCCGTCTTCCAGGCCCGCCTGCACCGGTTTCCAGTAATACGCCTGCAAGGCTGCAGCGAGCCCGGCGGCGAAGACGGTCTTGCCGATGTCGGTATCCGTCCCGGTTACGATGATGGCAGATTTCACAGCAGGTCTTCCAATATTGTGCCCAGCTCGGCAATTGCCTCGGCGCTGGTGTTCAAGGTGATCGACACGCGCAATCGTGCGGTGCCGGGGGGCACGGTCGGCGGGCGGATGCCCCGGATGTCGAAGCCCTGGTGCTGCAGATGCTTGGCCAGCTCCATCGTGCGTCTGTCATCGCCGATGATGATCGGTTGGATATGCGATCCGCTGGCTGCAATGCCTAGCGGATCGAAAACTTTCCTGGCTGTACCCACCAGCGCGCGCAGGCGTTCACGCCGATCGTCCGCGCCTGCCACAATGTCGAGCGCGCTGTGCAGGACCGCCGCCATCAAAGGCGACGGCGCGGTCGAGAAAATGAAACTGCGTCCGCGATTGATCAGAAAGTCTCTGATGGTTTCGGGCACCAGAACGAGCGCACCTTCGCAGCCCAGCGCCTTGCCGCAGGTGGCGAGTACAATGGCATTCTCGCGGCCCTGAAGATCGGCGGCCAGCCCGCGCCCCCTGTTTCCGCACACCCCCACCGCATGCGCTTCGTCGATCAACAGCATGGCACTCTCTCGGTCTGCCAGCGCGGCAAAGTCTGCCAACGGTGCGCAATCGCCGTCCATGCTGTACAATGTTTCAAAGGCGATCCACGGCGTGCCCAAATTACCGCTCTCGCGCCATTGGCGAATGGCATCGGCAGCAGCCTGCACATCGTTATGCCTGAACGCGGCCCGTGGGGCGCGGGAAAGCTTCATCCCTTCATGAGCACTCGCGTGGACCAGCTCGTCGTAAAAAACGATGTCGTCCTTCTGCGGCAGCGTTGCGAGGAGCATGGTGTTCGCGGCAAAGCCCGAGCCAACGAAAAGCGCACATTCGCTACCGAAGAACTCGGCGGCCGCCGTCTCCAGCCTTTCGTGTTCCTCACCATTGCCACGCAGCAGCCGCGATCCGCCCGACCCCAAGGGCACGCCCCGATCGATAGCCGCGCGGGCCGCCCCCGCCAGTTCCGCAGACCCGGCAAGAGCAAGATAGTCATTGGAGGAGAAGTCCCATCCAGCAGCCAATGACAAGGACCGATAGCGACCAGACGCACGAAGGGCGGAAAGATCGTCTTTGTAAAAAAGGGGCAGTTTCATCGCGCACCGGCGTGTAAGTTGTCGCCTGCAGATTGCAAAGCGTGCAGACGGTTCACAGCCCCCGGATGAATGAGATAGCGGCCTGTTTCGTCATCTGGTTCAGCAATGAGCGGGCCGTAACCCAAAGGGGTCTGAAAGGAAGTTTGCGCTTGGCTACTATTCGTCTTGTTCTTGGAGGAGCCCGATCGGGCAAAAGCCGTCACGCACTTTCGCTGTGCGAAGGGCTGGATAGTCCGCATCGGTTCATAGCGACCGCGCAGGCTTACGATGATGAAATGACCGAGCGGATCCGCAAGCATCGTGAAGAGCGTGATGATCGGTGGCACACCGTGGAAGCGCCGGTCGAACTTGGTAAGGCAATTGCTGCACTGGAAAGCGGCACGATACTCGTCGATTGCTGCACCTTGTGGCTCTCGAATATCATGCTTGCCGAACGCGATGTGGATGAAGAAGCCAATGCGCTGATCGAAAGCCTGACGGCGGCTACAGCGAATGTAGTGCTGGTAAGCAATGAAGTTGGATCCGGCATAGTCCCCGAAAATCGTCTCGCGCGTCGATTTCGCGACGATCAAGGGCGTCTGAACCAGTTCCTGGCTCAGGCCGCCGATACAGTCGACCTGGTGGTTGCCGGGATACCTTTGCGAATTAAGGGCTGAGCGCTTTCGCGAGCCGTCCAAACGCTGCGTCGTCTGATGGTAAACCGACGCGAAGGTGAAGAAGTGCGTCTCCGACGAACCGCCGCACAGCTATCCCGCTTTCGGCAAGTTGCCGCCAAAGCATGGGGGCGTTTTCGGCCCGTACGAACCGGAAAAGATCGGTGCCGCCCACATCGACCAAGCCAGCGGTCGCAATCAGGCCCCGCATTTCCTGCATTTGCACGGCCAAACGCTCACGCGTCGCTTTTTGCCATTGCCGGTCCGCATAGGCGGCGGTTCCTATTTCCAGCGCAGGACCGGACACGTCCCAGCAGCCAAGCTTTTTATCGAGCGCACCAAGCACATCCGGACCAGCAAGCACGGCCCCTAGCCTGACCCCAGCCAGTCCATAAAACTTACCGAATGAGCGCAGGACTATCAGCCCCTTGCGCCCAGCAAGCGAGGCAACGCTGTGAAACGGGTCGATATCCGCGTAGGCCTCATCGACGATCAGCAAACCGCCCCGGCCCGCAAGCCGCGCCCGCGCATGCTCGATCTGGTCGATTGGCCAGCCGCGTCCATCAGGATTATTCGGATTCACTATGACCACGACATCCGCTCTTCCTGCTAACTCCAGCGGATCCGATACTTCGATCACTCTCGCTCCGGATGCTCGCCAGCTTTCGGCGTGATCGGCATAACTTTGACCGCGAACGGCAACTGTGTGGGCTTTATGGATTGCTGGAAGCTGCCGAATAGCGCCCTCGGTCCCCGCCACTGCCCGACAATGAGCAGCACCACAGGCAAAAGCATCTGCCATAGACCTTTCGCACTCGGCGCGAGCAGCTTCGCCCGGAAGGCGGTGCCAGGCATCCGCCGTGATCGCGGGAACCGGATAGAAGAAAGGGTTGATACCCGTAGAAAGGTCGATCCATGGCAAAGGCGCATCGGGAAATGCGCGCGCCATCGCATCTATCCGGCCGCCGTGACCTGAAATGGGGTCATTTTTGCGGCTCATAAGGAAAGCGAGCCAATAACAGCCAAGATCAGGCCGATCGCGACTATGACCCACCGGTAAAGCGCCAACGCAAAGCGGAGATCGGCCATATTCGGATCTCCTCCTTGGGCATTCAACCAGGGTTCGTAGCTTGTCGCGCCGTCATAGGTTCGCGGGCCAGAAAGCCGAATACCCAGCGCACCCGCAATGGCTGCCTCGGGCCAGCCTGCATTGGGAGAGCGATGCTTGTTTGCGTCCTTCATCATGATGCCAAGAGCGCGGGGCGATGCAGCACATAGCGCAAAGAGCAAACCCGTGAGCCGCGCCGGGACCAGATTGGCGATATCGTCTAAACGCGCAGCGACCTTCCCGAAGAATTCATAACATGGGGTGCGATGACCGATCATCGAATCAAGCGTATTGATCGCCTTGTAAGCGAACAGCCCGGGCAGACCGAACATCACCCCCCAGAACAGAGGCGCAGTGACTCCATCGGATGTGTTTTCGGCAAGACTCTCTATCGCTGCACGCGCGATTGCTTGCTCGTCGAGATCATCGGTCTGCCGGCCCACGATCCGGCTCAGCGAGTTCCGAGCTGCCTCGATGCCTGTGTCGCCAAACCCCTTCAGTACCGCGGCCACATGATCGTGGAGCGATCTGGCTGCGACAAGGCTGGAAGCGACACAAGCAAGTATCACCGCTCCGCCCCACCCACCGGGAGTCAATCGCTCGATTGCGAAACCGGCCAGCGCTGCAAGCGCCACCAGCGCAAGCGTAATCGCACCGCCCATCGCGACTTGGACTATCCTGTTCCAAGCCACTTGGTTCCCAAAGCTCTCGACCCGATCGACCAGCCACCCAAACCAGCGCACAGGATGACCAATCCGCCGGTCCACTGCATCAGGCCAACCCAACAATGCTTCCAACGCCAGTGCTGCCAGCATGATCCATGCCGTGCTCATCGTGCCAGCCCAAACAGCGCATCGATGTCGAGCGCCGCTTCAAGCCCTTTAGCCAGTTCATCGAGCGCGCGTTCCACACCCTGTTCATAGTCGGTCGTTGAGCTGAAGCCGCTGCGCAAATTCCCGAGCCAGCGTGACCGGAAAGGGTCGCTTGCGAAGAGTCCATGAATATAGGTGCCCATCAGGCGCCCACCCGCTGCAAGTGCACCTTCCGCAGTGCCATCCTCTAGCCTGCAGAATGGTTGGTCGAATGCTGGACCTTGCGAGCGGCCGGTATGGATTTCGTAGCCGCTAACCGGGTCGCTTTCCGTAACCGTTAGGCCGCGCACAGGGCGAACAAGCTTATCTTTCGTCATGACGGTCATCATGTCGAACAGGCCAAGGCCCTGTGCCGATCCCGCCGCGCCATCTACCGCTTTGCTATCCTCGATAGAGTGTCCGAGCATCTGAAAGCCGCCACATATGCCAACGACAGATATGCCCTTGCGGTAGGCCGCGAGAATATCGTGGTCCCACCCCTGGTCACGCACCATTCCCAGATCGGTGATCGTCGACTTTGTGCCTGCCAGAACAATCGCGTCCGCATCGAGCGGGATCGGCTGACCTGGCGGAATAAAGCGAACCTCCACTCCAGGCTCGGCGCGCAGTGGATCAAGATCATCGAAATTGCTGATCCGCGACAGCATCGGCACAGCAATCAATATGCCGGTACCTTCAGGTCTGGCTTTGTCCAGCACAACAGCATCTTCGGCTGGGAGGCGAGCAGCGCAATCCAACCAAGGCACGATACCTAGGCAAGGCCAATCAGTCCGATCTTCGACAAACCGTATTCCATCGTCGAATAATGACGGGTCACCCCTGAAACGATTGATTGCGAAACCCGCGATCATCTCTGCGTCATCGGAAGAGATTACCTGCTTCGTGCCGACCAGCGATGCGATGACCCCACCCCGGTCGATATCCCCTACAAGAATGACAGGAACATCGGCGGCTCTGGAAAAGCCCATATTGGCAATGTCACCGCGCCGCAGATTGACTTCAGCAGGGCTTCCCGCACCTTCGACGATCACCAACTCATGTGCAGATTTCAGCCGCTCGAAAGCCTCGAGCACGGTGGGTAGCAGGCTGCCGCGCTTAGCCATATAGGTTGCCGCCTCATCACTCCGCAGCGCCTTTCCATTGACGACAACTTGAGCCCTGCGGTCACCTTCGGGCTTTAACAGCACCGGGTTCATATCGGTTACCGGATCCAGACCTGCTGCTCGTGCCTGCAACGCCTGAGCCCGCCCGATCTCACCCCCGCCTGGACAGGCTGCAGCATTGTTAGACATGTTTTGCGGCTTAAACGGCGCTACAGCAATGCCGCGCTGCCGCGCAATCCGGCACAGACCCGCGACCAGCAGCGATTTGCCGACATCGGACCCAGTGCCCTGAAGCATTATCGCGCGCGCAGGCATGATCGGTTAGGCGGGACCGGAAATCTCAAGCCGCATGGCGTTACCCTTGCGGAGAACATGCGCGTCGATGCCAAACACGTCTCGCAAACGATTGCGAGTGAAGGTCTCTTCAGGTGTGCCATCTGCGACGATACGGCCTTCTTGCATCCAGAGAACCCGCGTGGCGTATCGCAGCGCCAGTTCAAGATCGTGGATCACGGTGAGAACCCCACGCCCACCCTTTGCCAAGTCGGCAAACAGTTCCATTGTCTGATGCTGATAGCGCGGATCCAGCGCTGCGACCGGCTCATCGGCAACCACAAGCGGGGTCTCCGCAGCCAGAGCACGGGCAAGATGGACCCTGGCCAATTCGCCACCCGACAAGGTGTCGGCAGCGCGCTCACCGAAGCTTTCAAGTTGGCACACTGTAATGGCGCGCTGAACCGCGGCTTCGTCTTCCGCCGACAACCGGCCCGGCGCAGCACCATATGCGAACCGTCCCAGTGCCACGACATCATGTACCGGCTGCGGCCAGACCAGCGGGCGCGTCTGCGGCAGATATGCAATTTCCAGCGCACGTTCGACGCTGGAAAGCGTGGCAATTGCCCCCCCATTGATCGCGGCGGTACCGGAATCAGCGGGCAATAGTCCAAGCGCCAAGCGCAACAAGGTGGTCTTGCCCGATCCGTTGGGCCCGACAAGCGCTACGAGCTCTCCCGTCGTGACAGAGAAATTGGCATCGGCGACAAGCTGTCTGCCGTCGACGGCATAACTCAGGCCATTCGCTTCAAGGATACTCATGCCAGCCTTCTTCGCGCTGCGATCCAGATGAAAACGGGCGCACCCAACAGGGAAGCGACTACACCCAGCTTGAGTTCGCTATCGGTGGGCAGCACGCGCACTCCAATGTCCGCGACCACAAGAATGAACGCTCCAAGCAGGGCTGACGGCACCAGCAACCGTGCGGGGTCGTAACGAAGAAAGGGACGCACGAGGTGCGGAGCCACAATACCCACGAAGCCGATTGATCCGGCAAGGGCGACCGCTGCACCGGTCGCCAGACCGGCACCCACGATTACGGCCAACCGCTGTCTGCGCAGGTCCAGCCCCATCCCCTCCGCCGTTTCGTCACCCAATGCGAGCGCAGAAAGCCCCCGCCGCGATAAAAGGAGAATTGCTGCTCCGAATGCCATGAAAGGGAGGGCAAATAGCAAGTCATCGTAACTGCGGTTGTCGACGGTTCCCAGCATCCAGTTCACCATGTCAGCCAGACTGAATGGATTGGGGGCAAGGTTCATCAACAATGCCATGACCGCGGCAGAGAAACTCGACAGGCCCACACCAATAAGGATGAGAGTAACGACCGAGCGGGTTCGGATAGCTGCAGCCGCCACCAGCAACGTAGCCAGTAGTGCGCCCGCAACTGCTGCAAGCGGCAGAACCAATGGGCCCGCTGCAGCAAGACCGAAATACAATACAAAAGTTGCGAACAGCGCCGCGGTTGCCGAAACCCCGAGAATGCCAGGCTCAGCCAGAGGATTTCGTAGCAATCCCTGCAAGGCTGCACCGCTCATTCCCAGCGCGGCCCCAACGAAACCGGCGGCAAGCGCGCGAGGCAGGCGGATTTGCCAGACAACCAACTGATCCCCCAAAGACGCCTGAAAAGCGAGCGCAGCAAGCACCCGATCGAACGGCAATGGCACCGATCCAAGCACGACAGAAAGCACCAGTGCAAGGACGAGCGCAGCGATCAGAAGAGGTACAACCCGTATCATGACAGCTTTTCTCCGGCTTCTACCAAGGCCTCCACCGCATCCAGCAAAAACCATCCGCCACAGGACGTCCACGCCCCATCGAGCGCCACCACCGGCAGTTCACTCAGTTGTTTGCGGGCAACCGGATGGCGCGCTGCGCTCCAGTTATCGACGTGATTGGTAGCGCTGTCGAAAAAAGCCGCCGCGATTAGGTCTGGGTGGTCGTAAGCCAGCCGTTCCAGCGGCAAGGGGTTCCATCCGGGCCGGTTCTGAAAATTTTCCAGTCCAGCTGCATGGAACAGTTCATGCACAAGGGTGCCCTCCCCTGCTGTCACACCCGAGGGTGTCATATAGAGAACCCGACGGGGTGGTCCTTCGCGCTCGGCCAGCACAGCCAATCTGCGGTCCATATCGGCAACGAGCTCGGCTGCTCTATCTGGTTTACCGAGTTCGCTCCCCACTCGGAGTACTTCAGCACGAACATCCGCGATCGATTGCGGGAAGCCCAGTTGCACCACCGGCACGCCCGGTTTTTCCATGAAGCTGGCCACATCGTGCCCTCCACCATATGTCCGCACAACCAGATCTGGCTGGAGCGCCAACACATCTGCAGTGCGCGGGCGGACAGTGGGAATTCCCGCTGCCGCCGTACGCATGTAGGAAAAGCGCTTTTCCGCATCGGGCGATAACGCAAGGATATCCTCGCGATCCGCGAACTTGAGCACATACTGATCGGCGCAATAATCGAGGCTGACGATCCGTCGCGGCGCATCCACGCGCCCCTCCGATGGCTGCGAACAGGCATTTAACGCGAGGCAAGCCAGCGCCGCGAGGATTCGTCCAACCATCTGTTACAGCCGGTAGCGCACACCGCCGAATGCCGCGCGACCCTGCTGGCCATAGCGAAACACGGTTTCATATTCCTCGTCGAACAGGTTTTCGATCCGTCCGAAGATTTCGATATTGTCAGTGACACCGTAGCTGGCACGCACGTCGGTCACGACGTAGCCTTCAAGGCGGCGTGAATTGCTTGCATTGTCAAAGCTATCGCCAACCACCAGCACCGTCGCACCAATGCCAATGCCGTTCTTCATGCGATAGTCGACGACCAAGCTGACCTTGTCGTCCGCGCGCCGCGCAAGCCGGTTGCCTGTGGTTTCGTCTATCGCCTTGATGTTCGTGTAGTTCAGCGAGACATCGAAGCCATCAACCGGGCGCAGCGCCAGCCCCAGTTCCCACCCTTTGGCAGAGGCAAGTTCCGTGTTTTCGTAGAATCCGAAAGGCGCGGTGTCAGTCGAGACGAATCCGATCAAGTTCGTTGAATCGCGTTCAAAATAAGTCACGCCGATCTGCGCACGTCGGTCGAGGAAGCTCTGCGTTACCCCAACATCCCAACTTTCCGCTTCTTCCGGCTGGAGATCGGCATTCCCGTAGATGCTGTAAATCTGATAAAGCGAGGGAGCTTTGAATCCTTCCCCATAGCTTGCCCGGAAAACGGTATTCCCGGCATTGGGCGAATAGGCACCACTCGCAGCAAACGTGGTCGCATCGCCGAAGGTCTCGTGATCATCGTAGCGAACGCCGCCCGTCAAAGAGAGACCTGAAAAAGGGGTCAGATTGATCTGCGCATAGGTGCTGTTGATCCAAACATCGGCCTCGCTTGGACTGCCACCATTGCTCGAACTGCTAAACTCGGATTCTTCCCTTTCGGCTCCGAACACCAGTTCCAGAAAACCAGCTGCATCAAATACACCCTGATATTCGAAGCGCCGATTTTTACCGTTGGCATCAAAAGTTTCGGTGTCCGTATCGAAATTGAAATTGCGACGGCCGATATTGGTATAGGCAAAACCAAGGCGGTTGCGGAAACGGCCATCCAGCAAACTGGCATTCAGCCCTGCATATCCCACGAAATCGGTGCGATAGGATACTTCGTCCAAATCCCCAAAGACGTAATCAGGTGGCGCAAAACCATCGATGTCCACCTCGCCATCGGCATAGAAGGCCCGAAGATCTACAGAGACATTTTTGCCTAAAGCAACATCAAGTTTGCCATTTAAACCGAAGCTTTCGAAGCCATCTTTCTCGATCCCGCCCCTAGCCTCGCTGAAAGCGGATATCCCGTCTGTTCGTAGATAGGTCGCCCCCACGCTCGCGCCGACTGGACCGAACCGACCCGATATATTGCCCACCAGTTCTGCCGTATCACGCGCGCCATATTCAGCGCGGGCAAATGCAGCCAGATTGTCGGTCGGCTCTCGGGTGATAAGGTTAACTACGCCCCCGATAGCCTGGCTGCCGTAGAGCACACTCTGTGATCCACGCACCACTTCGACGCGCGCGATATTACCCACCAACATCGGCCCAAAATTGAAGCCGCCACCAGTTGACGCCGGATCGTTCAGTTTGACCCCATCGATTAGAACAACCGTCTGATCACTCTCAGCTCCTCGAATGGATACACCAGCATTCGTGCCGATCCCTCCATTGCGGTTGAAAGTAATACCCGGAACGGTGCGCAAAATATCCAGCACGTCACTTGGCTGGCGGTTCACGATCTCCTCTTCGCCGATCACACTGACCGATTCACCCACTTGGCTGATCGCCCGCTCGGTTCGGTTTGCGGTGACAACAATGGTGTCGGAAATGGATTCCCCGTTGCTGGAAATATCGCTCGTCTGAGCGAAGGCATTCGTCGAATACATCGCCGTGGCCATCGCCGCGACGGACAAATAAGATACGGTTTTCATAGCAGTATCCAAAGCTTGCTCACGCAGGGGTCCCGGTGCCCGCGTGGTCTTAATCGACAGATGGCCCGCCGTGGCTCTCAGAGCGCCACGACACCGGTAACCGGCCTGGCTGTCGCTACTTCGGAAAAGAACTTTCCTGTCCCAGTGGGCTGGACCCGGCCCCGGACGAACGACGCGACGGCAGGTCTCCTGGCTTGCCGATCATCGCCTTCGAACCGTCTTCCCGGCGTTACCCTTGCGGGCTTTGCCAGTGACACAGGTGGCTCGGGGCTCCCAGCTCACAGTTGCGGGCACAGCGCCGGTCTTTAACCGGCTTCCCTCTTAGCTTCAGGCGATTTCGCACCTGCAGCACCGTCTGGGCGCCCCAATGCTCACCCCGGGCAGTGCTGTCAATCCTCCCGCAGCTAGAAGTCGATTCCCTGCTGCGCTCGAATGCCCGCGTGATATGCGTGCTTGATCTCGGTCATTTCGGTGACGGTGTCAGCATAATCCATCAGTTCCGGCTTAGCATTCCGTCCGGTGAGTATAATACGCGTCCCCTGCCTGCGTTCGAGCACATCGATCACCGCGCCGGTCGTGAGATAATCGTAGCGCAGGGCAATATTTATCTCGTCGAGTACCACCAGAGAATACTCGCCGCCCGCAATCAATTCGCCTGCCTTGGCCAAAGCACTTTCAGCTGCTTCGATATCACGGTTTCTGTCCTGTGTGTCCCAGGTGAACCCGTCACCCATAACATGCCAATCCACAAGATCGGGAAAGCGCTCGAAGAATTTCTTCTCACCCGTCTTCCATTTCCCCTTGATGAATTGCACCACTGCAATCCTCTGTCCCCACCCGAGCGCCCGAGCGATGACACCAAAGGCAGAGCTGGATTTTCCTTTTCCATCACCCGTGTGGACGAGGACGAGACCACGCTCCGGATCCTTCAACTCACGCCGTCGCTTGGCCTGTGCGGCCTGCAACTGCTTCATCTTAGCCTTGTGCGCTTTGGTGTCGATGTCACTCATACTGTCTCTTTAGGCTCAACTACGAGGAACTTGCCGAAGCCAAGCTCCATTTCAAAGGGGTCCGGTAGGCCGAGAACCGCAGCAGCACATCGAACCACCCCAAGATGCGTTACTGCCAGCACATGACCTTCGGACTTTGGCAAATCATTCAAGTAACTGCGCACGCGCTCCATCATCTGCGCAACACTCTCCCCACCGTGCGGACGGGCACCCTCGACATCTTTCGCCCAAGCATCGATCTCGTATCGGGGAATATCATCCCACTTCCGCATTTCCCAGCACCCGAAGTCGATCTCCATAAGCCGTCGATCGGTATGAATAGGCAGATTGAGTGTCGAAGATATCTGTGCTGCAAGCGACCGGCATCGCCCGAGCGGGCTTGTGTCGAGCCGCAAGATGGGCCGCGGTATTCCAGCAAGAAGTTGGCAAACCTTTGCATTGTCGAGAACCGCCGAGGGGACATCCGTCTGACCATAGCATATTCCGGAAGCAACCTGCAGCTTCCCATGACGCACGAAGATCAGAGCCACGTGAGTATCCCAAGATAGAAACAGACTTCACTGATTTGCTGTACCGCGCCCAGACAGTCGCCAGTGTAACCGCGAAGTTTGCGCTCAAAGAGCAGCCTTGTGGCGGCGTGTCCGATGGCGAGCGCCACACAAGCAAAAGACATCGCGCCAACTCCCAGTGCCATACTAAAAAAGCCAATCGCGACCACTCCGGTCAATACGGCAAGGGTCAAGGCCCCCTTCCGGATTCCCTTCGCCACTGGCTTGGCGATCCCCTCGGCACGGGCATATTTTCCAGTTGCAATCACAACTACCGCCGAGAGACGCGAAACACCGTGGGCCACCGGCAATGCGATAAGTGCCCACGACAGCGGCATTTGTGAAAGAGCGGAGATCTTCAACAACAGGACGGAAAATAGCGCCACGGCGCCGAAAGTGCCGAGGCGGCTGTCCCGCATAATTTCCATCATCCGTTCTGCGGAAAATGCACCGAGACCATCGAACAGGTCGGCGAGACCATCCTCGTGAAATGCGCCGGTTGCGAATATAGTGGATGCGGTGCCGAAAATTGCCGCGATGACGGCGCCGCCAATGGCCCAGCCTATTGCAAATGCTGCCGCTCCAATTGCGCCGATCATAATGCCGACCAATGGATAAAACCCGGGCGCTGCCTCGAAATCGCGATCGTCAAGCGGCATGGTCGGCAAAGGAATGCGCGTGAGGAACAGCCACGCAGCGACGAGTGCTTTGAACGGGCGATTCATATATCTTCGGATGAGCCGGACACACCGGCCTGCGAAAAGCTCGCCATCCCGAATAGCGACAAAGCGGCGCGGATGAGCGGCACGGCCAACAGAGCACCCGTGCCCTCGCCCAACCGCATGTCCAGCGCGACCAGAGGGTCAGCGCCGAGCCAATCGAGAAGTGCCTGATGGCCGTGCTCGGCCGATCGATGCGCATATACGAAAGCATGTTCGCAGCCGGGCTCGATCGCCCGAGCCAGTGCCGCAGCCGCAGTTGCAATAAATCCGTCGACAACAACCAGTTTGCCTGCCTGCCCGGCACCGATCATTGCACCTGCCATTGTGCCGATCTCAAATCCACCAACCTCAGCCAGAGCAGCCATGGGAGACAGCGCACCGGTTCGTGCCGCGGCCGCCTCGAGAATCTCACGTTTGCGGGAGAGGCCGGCATCGTCCAGTCCCGTCCCCCGGCCGACCAGTTCCGCCACCGACAATCCGCTCACCTTGTGCGCGAGCAATGTCGCCGAAGACGTATTGCCGATCCCCATTTCGCCGAAACAGGCAATTGCGCAGTCGAGATGCGCGGCATAATCTTTTCCCTGCTCGACCGCACGGTTAGCCAGCTGCGCTGACATCGCCGGCCCTACCGAGCTATCGGCAGTTCCTGCACCCAATGCCATGTCTATCAATCCCCCCCGTTGTGAAAGCGGATGCGCAATCCCACAATCGACCACGATCACCGGCACCCCGAATTGCACCGCAATAGCGTTCGCCGCCGCCCCCCCGGCAAGGAAGTTGGCGACCATCTGCCCGGTCACCTCTTGCGGAAAGGATGAAACACCTCGGGTTGCGATGCCATGGTCGGCCGCGAAAATGGTGAGCGATGCGGAAGCTTTGCCCGGATCGGTAGCGCCGGTGATAGTTGCCGCCTGCACCGCAAGAGATTCCAGGCGCCCCAGAGAATGCAGGGGCTTGGTCTTGAGGTCGAGTTGGTCTTGTAGATAGGCGGGGGTCATATTCGTGGCGCCTCTATCGAATACGATCGAGGTTTGAAATGCTGCACGTAAATTCGTGCTGCGGCTGCCATGTCGCCCGCATCGCTTCCTATACAACACTTCCTGGCATGAAACTCGAATTGCAGGCTTCGCCGCTATGCGGGTGAGTGCGGCAACCACAGGCAGTATCTCTTCGCCCCCGTAGGCAGCACTCACTCTCTCTGACTACTTGACTGACTAAAAATATAGTTATAACTATCCTATATTCAGGAGGCAGATGAACATGATCAAGCCGCGCGATATTCGTTTTCCGCACGACGATGGGTTGGGGACAGACTGGAATGGCGGGGACTGGTTTCGCACTGCTTTCTTCAACGCCATGTCGATCCTATTTCCCTATGGTGAAAAGTCGTTCATCGATTCCGTTCGGGCTAATCAGCACATGGTCACCGAGACGGGACTGAAAGCCGCGGTTCGCGGTTTTATGGCGCAGGAATACGTCCATCGCCGTGAGCATCAGCGGTTCAACGAGCGGCTTTGCGCCAGCCGTGGTTACGATCTGGAGTGGCTCGAAGCGGCAATTCGCGGAGATTCCGAAGAGCTCGAAAAGCTTGATCCGCTGTTCTGGCTAGCGACCACGGTGGCCTACGAACACCTCACTGCCACTATCGCCGGTTGCCTTTTAGACCGCGCAGACTGGCTCGCTGGAGCCGATGTCGGGGTGGCCAAAGTCTGGCGCTGGCATGCGATCGAGGAAATCGAACACAAGAGCGTGGCCTTTGATGTCTATCGCGCCGCAGGAGGTACCCACGCCATGTTACGCAAAGCAATGGTGCTGATGAGCATGGAATTCCTGTTCCGCTTTCAGGCGCGCAGCCTGTGGCATATGTATTGCCGTGATCACCCCCCGCTTGGCCGGACGCTGCGACAGGCCTGGAGCTTCCTATTCGGCAAGGGCGGACTGATCCGCGGTAACTGGCGCCATTACTGGGCCTTTTTTCGCAGGGACTTTCATCCCGATGACATCGACGACGTCGCGCTGCTTGAGCGTGCGATCGCATCGGAAGGCTTGGCCCACGCCTGATACGAAAAGTTGGCGAACAAATCGATTTAGGGAGAGGATAGAATGGACAGGACCAAAGATTTGGCGCTGCGCGAACGCGCGGCACGCGTTATTCCCAACGGTATGTACGGGCATGAATCCACCGCCATGCTGCCCGCCTGCTTCCCGCAGTTCTTCAGCCGCGCCAAGGGCGCATATATCTGGGATGTAGATGGCAATCGCTATCTTGATTTCATGTGCGCCTATGGTCCCAATCTGCTCGGCTATGGCGACGAACGGGTCGATGCGGCAGCGAAGGCCCAGCAACGCGAAGGCGACACGCTGACCGGCCCTTCCCCCCTCTTCGTCGAGCTTGCGGAAACTTTCACCAACATGATCGGCCATGCCGATTGGGCGATGGTCTGCAAAAACGGAACCGATGCCACGACCATGGCGCTATCTTCTGCGCGAGCGCAGACTGGCCGCAAAACCGTGCTACTGGCTGAAGGTGCCTATCACGGTGCCGCGCCCTGGTGCACACCGATGAAAGCGGGGACCACCGAGCAGGACCGCGCCAACCAGATCTTCTACCGCTATAACGACGTCGTCAGCCTAGAAGCTGCAGTTGAGGCTGCAGGCGATGACCTTGCTGCCATCTTCGCTTCTCCCTTCCGCCACGATGCATTCACCGACCAGGAGCTGCCCGATCCGGCCTATGCCCGCCGCGCCCGGGAATTGTGCGATGAGACCGGCGCCATGCTGATTGTTGACGAAGTACGTGCGGGCTTTCGCGTGGCGCGAGAATCGAGCTGGGCCGCGCTGAATGTGGCGCCCGACCTGTCAGCTTGGGGAAAATGCTTGGCCAACGGCTACCCAATTTCGGTGCTGCTCGGGGCGGACAGCTGCCGTGTGGGTGCTGGCCAGATCTATGCCACCGGATCTTTCTGGTTCTCCGCTGTGCCGATGGCTGCTGCGCTGGAAACGCTGCGGATCATCCGTGAGACGGACTATCTCGAAAACACCGTTCGGCTGGGTGAAATGTTGCGCACAGGCTTGGACGAGGCGGCCGTGCGTCACGGATTTTCCCTCCGCCAGAGCGGACCGGCGCAAATGCCGCTGATCTTGTTCGACGATGATCCGGACGCGAGGATCGGATTCAGCTGGGCCGAGGAAATGCTGCGTGGCGGTGTCTATGTACATCCGTGGCACAACATGTTCCTGTGCGCCGCAATGACCGACGCCGATATCACGTTTGCCTTGGACACCGCCAATAGCGCCTTCGCCAGGCTGGCTGAACGCCGAAACAAGCTTGAACCGCATCCGTTAGTGTTGGCGATGGCTGCGGCGCGGGCCGCAGAACAGGCAGCGTAATGGTGACGGACCAGACGATCGATCTAATTACCGTTGGGCTGACCACGCTTGATGTGGCGGTGAAATCGGTGACCCGCCTGCCCGCAGCGGACGAGGGCGAGCTGGTTGAAGCGATCACGCTATCTCCTGCCGGAACTGCCGGCGGCACCGCCGCAATCGCTGCGCGTCTCGGCCTGCATGTTTCTCTGGTTTCCGCCCTCGGGAACGACCCGCAAGGCGATACGGTTGCAGCCATGCTGGCTCGCGAGGGCGTCGACCTGGCGATGGTGCCCCGGCTCGATAGCATGCCGACATCGACAACCGTGCTGCCGCTGGCACCCGATGGCGGGCGACCGACGCTGCACATGATCGGCGCCAGCGTAGCGGCGCCGATACCCGAGGCAGCCTTCGCAGCGCTTCCGCGCACCCACGCGGTCCATTTCGGCGGCGTTGGTTTCCCCGGCCCTCAGAGCAATGGAGCAGCCTTTCTGGAGGCGGCGCGCCAGGAAGGTGCCCATACCACGTGCGATCTGATTTCGCCCGGTCCCGACACGCTCGAACATCTTGCCGACCTCTTGCCGCATATCGATCTTTTCATGCCGAGCCTGGCAGAAGTGCGAGCGTTGCTGGGTAACGAGGTGGACCTTGCCTCTGCGGCGAAGCAATTCCAGGCCATGGGCGCGGGATCGTGCCTCTTTAAACTCGGCCGGGACGGAGCGGCACTTTACACCGAGGATACGGCCATTTCCGTCGGTGCCTTTGCCATCGATGCGATCGACACCACCAGTTGCGGCGATGCGCTGTGCGCCGGTTATCATGTTGGCCGTACCCGCGGAGTGAAGGGGCGCGACCTGCTGCGTTTCGCGTCCGCCACCGCGGCCTGCGTAGCTATGGGACTTGGCACATGGGGAACCCTTGACGGCCCCCAGTCAGTGCTCGATCTCATCGATAGGCACGGGTTTCATGACTAACTGGACCGACGAGCGATCCGCTGTCGTCGAGACGATGCGTCGGCTCGACATGCGCGGGCTCAACCGTGGAACGTCAGGCAATGTGGCGGTGCGGGTGGAGGGCGGCATGCTGGTGTCGCCATCCGGCATCGTTCCCGAGCGGCTGACGGCAGATAAGGTCGTCTTTGTGTCCAACGACGGTTTGTGGGACACCACCGGGGCGAACCCATCATCCGAATGGCGGATGCACCTTGGCATTCTGCTGCGACGGCCCGAGGCGCAAGCCGTGGTCCATTGCCATTCACGTCATGCAACCATCCTGGCATGCGCCGGGCGCGAAATCCCCGCACTCCACTATATGGTGGCAGTCGCCGGAGGATCACATATCCCGCTTGCGCCCTATGCCACTTTCGGCACCCCGGAATTGGCGGAAGCCATCGCCGATACGCTTGAGGGCTTTCGTGCCTGCCTGATGGCCAATCATGGGCAAATCACGATCGGTCGCACGCTCGATGAAGCCCTGGCGATCGCCGACGAGGTGGAAGAGCAGGCAGCGGTTTATTGCGGCACGCTTGCGATCGGTGGACCAGTACTGCTGGGCGATGATGAAATGAAACACATTCGCATCAAATTTGCCCAATATGGCCAGAAATCCGCCCCCCGCTGATCGTCAGGCAACTGGCTCCATCATATTGGTGAAATACAATGCCAGCATACGCGCAAATTCGCGCGAAACGTGATCCTCAAGCTGTGGATCCTCCAGAATCATCTCGTTTGTGGCGGTTGACAGATTGGTCGACAATGTCGCCGCGGCGAGAAGGCGGTCAGGGTCGATCTCCGGCCATGTCGCGCACAACCTGGCATGCACGGCATCGATCACTGTCCGATTTGATTGCGCCCGAACCTCCCGAAGGGTTGGAACGGACCGCATTACCCGCAGAATCCACACCCCACCGGGTTGCTCCCGCGCCGCATCGCGCAGGGCCCTGTTCAGTTCGATCTGTCGCTTGATCTGATGCTCCAGCGAGGCACGATGCTCATCGCCTTCCTGCTCGAGCCAGTGGAAGACGATCCTGTCTTCGGCATCCATCAGCCGCCGGGCCATCTCGTTCAGAATTGCATATTTATTGGGGAAATAGCGGTAGAGCGCGGGAGGCGTTATTCCTGCGTGCTGGCAGATCAGATTGGTCGAGAGGCGCTCTATTCCAACCTCTTCCAGCAAATGCGCCGTCGCACCAACGATTTGCTCAATTGTCTCACGCGCGCGATTTTGCGCTGGCGCAATTTTCATTTCGAGATCAACCCCTGCTACTTCCGGTGAGGCTGAACGACGTGCGCGGGGATTTGATTTTTGCTTGGGCATATCCGTGCCACGCTAGCCACCGAATGGCCAATGGCCAAGCACGACCGTCATCATTCTCAAAATAGATAGTCTTGACTACCAGCTAGTTAAAACTATTGTTCTCTTTCCGGGAGAGAATGTGACAGAATCAGTGGCCCTGCCCCCAGCTGTCGCGCAATTTAAAAAAGGGGAAACCTGAAATGCCCAAGCGGATGTCGATTGTTTTAGCTGCCGCGATGACCTGCGTGAGCGCACCTGCCATCGCCCAGGCCCAGGCTTCACCGTCGCCGGAAGCGGAATCGAAGGACACCGCTGACACACTCCAGATCGTCGTCACCGCCAACAAGCGCGAAGAACGGCTGCAGGATGTACCCATCGCGATTTCGGCGATCGGTGCCAGCCAATTGGAAGACCAGCGTATTGTCTCGGTGCTGGATCTGAACAGTGTCAGCCCTTCCCTGCGCATCACTGGTGCTGATTCGGCAGCCAACCCGAAGGTGTACATCCGCGGCTCAGGTATTTCCGACTTCAATCCCTCCGCATCGAGCGGCGTGGGCATATATGTCGACGGTGTTTACGTGGGGTCGCCACTGGCCCAGCTGGCTGGATTCTATGACCTGGCGCGGGTGGAAGTGCTGCGCGGTCCGCAGGGTACGCTGTACGGTCGCAATACCACCGGCGGGGCAATCAACGTCATCACCAACCGCCCTTCGCCCGTCGCAAGCGGCAAGCTGGCGGTCGATTACGGCAGCTATAACACGGTAAATGTCGACGGCGCGCTGACCGGCCCCATCGGGGATACGCTCAGCTACCGACTGTCCGGTCAATATGTCCGCAACGATGGGTATTCGCGCAACCGCCTGGATGGCAGCCGTATCGGCGATCAGGATCGCTACGCCGTGCGCGGCCAGCTTCTGTTTGAACCGTCTTCGGAATTCGAATTGCTGGCGCAGGCGAGCTATTTCAGCAATCGCGGCGATGCGGTAGTTCTGAAGCATCGCGCATTGTTGCCGACCGACCCGCAATATGCAGGCAGCAACGGATTTTGTCTACCGGCGCACACTAACGATGGCCTATGCACGGATGTGCTCGGCTACGCAGATACCAGCACCGATCCCTACTCGGTCGAAACCAACCTCGACGAACGAGACAAGGTCGACGTGTTCAGCGCAAACATGCAGGCCACCATCGGGCTGCCATTTGCCGACCTTGTGCTGATCACCGCCTACCAGGATGCCTGGCGCGATGATCGGGAGAATACAGACGCCAGCCCGCTGCAGATGATCGAAGCGCGCTACAATGCGGTGCAGCGCGAATTCAGTCAGGAAGTCCGCCTGCAATCATCGGGGGCCTCGCCCCTGCGCTGGGTCGCCGGGGCCTATTACATGCGCGACTACCTCCGCGATTCCAGTTCTTACGACATCCTTCGGGCATTACGGCCGCTGTTTGTCAGTCCGACAAACCCGAACGGGGTGAGCATCGATGATTCGGTGGCGTTGTTCAGCTGGCCTTACACCCAGAAAACCGACAGTTACGCGGCGTTTGGGCAAGTCGACTGGGACATCGTCGACCAGTTGACGCTGACCGCCGGTCTACGCTGGTCAGCCGATCAAAAGTCAATCGACTATACCTCGCAGGCCGAAAACGGCGATATCATGCTGCTTCAATTGCGCGACAATCGAACCTTCAGCGACTGGTCTGGGCGGCTGGGGCTGAACTACGCATTTTCCGATAGCGCCAGAGTCTATGCGACATATAATCGCGGCTATAAATCCGGTGGCTTCTTCGGGGGCTTCGCCACCTCTCCCGACGAGCTTCAGCCCTACGACAATGAAACGCTCGATGCCTATGAAGCGGGTTTCAAAGGGGAGTTTGCCGACAGCCGCCTGCGCGCAGCACTGTCGGGCTTCTATTATAAATATAAGAACCAGCAGGTTTTCTCGCTGGAAGAACGCAACGGCGTGACCGTGCAGGTGCTGACCAACGCAGGCAAGAGCCATGCCTACGGTGGGGAGTTCGAGCTTTCCGGACGCACCCTTCCCGGGCTCGACATCAACCTTTCCGCAGGCTGGCTCGAAACGCGGATCGACGAGTTCGAAACACTCGGGGATGATTTTAGTGGGAACCGACTGCAGCACTCCCCCCGTTGGACGCTAGCCGGGGGTTTCAGCTATGAAGCCCTGCTGTCCAATGGCAGCGCTATACTGCTCAATGCCAACGCCAACTGGCGCAGCAAGGTCTATTTCGACAATTCGATGCGCGAACGCCTGGCCGAAGGTGGAAAGGCAATGGTCGACGGGCAGATTTCCTGGCGAACCGCCACCGAATCGCTGGAACTGGGGGTCTTCGCAAAGAACTTGTTCGACACGGTCAGCCTGGCAGGCATCTCCCCGCTTGAAAGTTTCGGCATGGACGTGCTCAACTACAACCCGCCCCGCCGTTTAGGCGTATTCGTACGGGCTGGTTTCTAATCGTAGCATGACCATCCAGGATCAAGAACCACTGCCCGCCACAGCCAGGAACATCGAAGACCTGCCTTGCGCAGACGATCTGGGCCTCAAACTTGGTCACGACACGCTTGTACCGTTCGCCCGTCACGTATTTGCCGCTGACGGCCCGCAATTCATGCGGACCGCCGATGGGGATCTGATCGTCTATCGCAACAATGACCTGCAGTCCTTCGGCACGGCCCCGGAAGTCGGGACCGTGCCCCCGCAGGTCATCTTCGGACCTGCCTATGATGCCCTCGAAGCAGGAGAACCAATTCCCGGCTCTGCCATGGCCGATGTGATCGCCAACCAAGTGTTTGCGATGAACCCGCCCGTTCACAAGCCAATGCGGCGGACGATCACCAACCGGTTTGGTCCGCGACAAGTGCGGGAAATGGAAGAACTCGCATGGTCCGTGACCGGCGGGATTGTCGACACGATCGACACGTCAGTGCCGGTCGATGGGCTGGATATGTTCTCTGAACGGGTCACATGCGGGTTTTTCGGCCGACTGCTCGGCATGGACAGCGGCGAAATCGCTGAAATGGAACGGTATATAAACGATTTCACCGCTCTTTTCCTAGTCCCGCCAACGCCGGAACATATCGCTCGCTACGATGCGGCAGCGAAGGGGTACAGGGCACTCCTGGACAACGCCGCGCAGCGTGGTGTGGCTTCGGATCACCCCTTCATCACTGCCCTCACCAGCGATCTAGATGCGGTGCGGGCCCTGAACCTTCCCCAGGATGCTTCCACTATCGGAATTGTCCCACCACATGCAGGGGCCCTGCTCGCGGGCAATCTCGTCGACGGATATCACACTGCGGCTGTGGGCGTTGCCAATACGCTTTATATACTCAGCCAGCAGCCGGAAGCCCTGGAATACATTCGCGCCGACAGATCGTTGCTGCTCCCGGCGATTTTCGAAAGCCTTCGCCTCGCTCCGCCGGTGATCGCGCTGAAGAGGTGGGCCCTCGAAGACTTCGAAGTTGCCAGCCTTCAGATTCCGGCTGGCACGTCCATCGTGATGATGTGGGGTTTGGGCGGTTTCGATCCCGAACGCTTTCCCGATCCCGAAACCTTCGACCTGAAACGGCCGCGGCAAGGAAGCACAACATTCGGGGGCGGGCATCACCTTTGCCCGGGACGCCACCTTGCACCCATGCTTATTCAGGCAGTGATCGGTCAAATTCTCGACCGACAGCTTGCCTTCGATCCCGAAGGGACCCACGCCAGTTGGATTGAAGGAAGCGCCTTGGGCCAGATGTCACACCTCGAAATCCGGTTTCGCAACCATGAAAGCTGACAGGACTCTGGCGCGGACAGCCGCGATGTTGTTCATCGGCGCGGTCGGCGTGATCGCAATCGGCGTGCAATCCGCAATGTATGGCTCTCTGGAGCGCGCGGGGCAGATCGATGTGACACAAATCGGTATCGCTGCATCTGCGGAAATGGTCGCGCTGGCCCTTGGCGTCGTGCTGGCGGGCAAACTGGCCCAGTATCTGAAGTTGATGCCGCTGGCAGGCGTGGCCGCAATGGGCTTGATGTGCGCCAATCTTGCGATGACGCGCGACTTCGATGTTTCACTGGTCGGCCTGCGCGTGGTGGCCGGTATCTCCGGCGGCATCATGCTCTGGCTGGCAAATGCCTATATCGTGCTCGGGCGTCGGGTTGTGCAGCTGGCGGCGGTATTCCTCATTCTGCAAACCGCAGTGCAATTCTCTGTTGCAGCCGGTGCAGCTGGTTTCGCCCCGCATAATCCCGATATCATTCCCCTGATCATGGCCGGATGCGGCGTTATCGCCCTAGTCCTTTCTCCTGCGGCGCGCGGCTGGAGCGTCATGCCCGAAGATCATGAACCGTCACAGGTGCCGCGCTTCAACGCGCGTGGAGTGACTGCTCTGGGGGTGATGGTGCTGCTTCAGGCCAGCTTGGTAGGTGGCTGGATTCTCGTCGAATTGGTGGGCGTCGACGCGAACCTTCCTGAAGCGACGGTCGCTCTGGCGACCCCGACGATGCTGGCAGCGCAGGTCTTCGGTGGCTTGGCGGCGATGGTGCTTTCAAACCGACTTTCCTGGAATGCAGCGCTAATGGTGGTGGGTGTCCTTCTTGCGGCAGTTCAAGTCGCGATCGGGCAAACAACCACGGCGATTCTGTTTCTAACCGCCTCCTTCATTTATGGACTTCTGTGGAATTTCTCCTTGCCGCAACTCACCGCAATGGGGCTTGCCGCCGATCCTTCAATGCGGATCGCTCGCATTGGCCCAGCCGCCGTGGTTCTGGGGGCAGCCCTGGGGCCGCTGGCTTCCGCCAGCTTGGCTGAGCAAAGCTCGGCAGCCACGGCCACAATGGCTTTCCTGTTGCCTTCTCTGCTGATCTCTGTTGCCGCCGCTTATCTGCAACACCGAATAGCTCGCCATTCGATCGGTGAGAACGACAACCGAATCGTGTAACCCAGGACGCGCGAGCAAGGTCTGGTCACTTTTGCCGGGCGCAGACCGGCACCAATGGCTGCAATAGTGCGCGCGCACTCATCCTCGCCGCATCGCACAAAGCGAGATACAGCTAGCTGAACCAAATTATTGGGTGTCGGCGCACAGTGCTGCTAAGGGCCGCGCATGCTTACTATCGACGGCATCACGATCCGGCTTGGCGGCCGGCCCATTCTCGAACGCGCCACAGCGACGATTCCCCACGGCGCGCGTGTTGGCCTGATCGGGCGCAATGGCGCTGGCAAGTCCACTTTGATGAAAGCCATCATCGGGGAAATCGAGCCTGACGACGGGCAAATCGGCAAGCCTGCGCGCGCGCGGATCGGATATATCGCCCAGGAAGCGCCCGATGGCTCAATCACCCCAGAGGAAGCAGTCCTGGCCGCCGACGTGGAACGCGCGCGTCTGCTTGATGAGGCGGAAACCTGCACCGATGTCGACCGGCTTGGCGAAGTCCACGAGCGCCTTCTGGCCATCGACGCCTATAGCGCGCCGGCGCGTGCGGCGAAGATCCTCAACGGTCTTGGTTTTGATGAAGACATGCAGCGCCGCCCGCTGTCGAGTTTCTCCGGCGGCTGGAAAATGCGCGTGGCCTTGGGCGCGTTGCTGTTTTCCGAACCCGACGTACTGCTGCTCGACGAGCCTTCGAACCACCTGGACCTCGAAGCGACCTTGTGGCTCGAAAACTTCCTCCGGTCCTATCCCGCCACGCTGCTGGTTATAAGTCACGAACGCGACCTGCTGAACAATGTCGTCGATCATATCCTTCATCTTCAGGGCGGTGGGCTGACGCTCTACACCGGTGGTTACGACGCGTTCGAGAAACAACGGGCGGAGCGCGCCGCGCAGTTGGCTTCGGCGAAGGCCGCACAGGATGCACAGCGGGCTAGACTTCAAGACTACGTAGCACGCAACAGCGCCCGCGCCTCGACCGCCAAGCAAGCCCAGGCCCGGGCCAAGATGCTGGCGAAAATGCAGCCGATCGTGGCTTTGATCGAAGACCCATCGCTTAGCTTCGACTTCCCCTCGCCCGAAGAGCTACGCTCTCCCATGATAACGCTGGAAGGAGCTGCCGTGGCCTATGGCGATGCTCCTCCTATCCTGCGGCGCCTCGACATGCGGATCGATGCCGATGATCGAATCGCGCTGTTGGGCCGCAACGGCAACGGCAAGACCACCTTCGCCCGCCTGTTGGCAGCACAGCTCCCTGCTGTCGAAGGGGCCATGAACGCACCAGGCAAACTCAAGGTTGGTTACTTCACGCAGTATCAGGTCGAAGAGTTGGAAAGCGATGCCACGCCGCTCGAGCTGATGACGCGGGCAATGGAGGGAAAACCACCTGCTGCCGTGAGGGCACAATTGGGACGCTTCGGTTTCTCGGGGCCGCGCGCAACCACCAATGTTTCGCAGCTCTCTGGCGGCGAGCGTGCCCGGCTCGCACTGGCACTCATCACGCGCGACGCACCGCATCTGCTGATTCTTGACGAACCCACCAACCATCTCGATGTCGACGCGCGCGAAGCTCTGGTTCAGGCACTCAATGACTATACCGGGGCCGTCATCCTGATCAGTCACGATCGGCACATGGTGGAACTGACGGCGGATCGACTGGTGCTGGTCGATCGTGGTACCGCCAGAGAATACTCCGGCAGCATGGACGATTACATAGATTTCGTGCTCGGCCGCAATCAGCCAAAGAAGCAGCCCAAAGCCGGTTCGTCCAAGGCGGCTTCGGCAAGCTCTTCCAAAACGCGCGCCCAGACCCGTTTTCTCAAGTCCGAACTGGCATCGGCCGAGAAAACCATTGCCCGGCTGGAAGCCACGCTGAATGAAATCGACGAAACCATGTGTCATCCAGAAAGCGCCCCAGCCCATCTCGCCAACATGGCGATGGACGACCTGCTCATCCGGCGAGCTGAGATCAGCGACCGGCTTGCGAAAGAAGAAACGGGCTGGCTTGCGCTGGGTGAGAAGCTGCAGAATCTTGAGCAGGCGTAGCCGCCTGACCCGTATGCGTAGACTGAATGGTTGTCACCCTGGGTTGCGACGGCAAAGATCCGACGCCGCTACAGCTGCGCATGATCATTTCCGACAGTCAGGTTGGACGTGGCACAAAGGCAAATTCTATCGCCGGTCAAATACAAACCCGGCTTTTTAGAACTTGGTTGAACCGGAAATGTCAGAATACGACAGCTACATCATTTGCAGCACACCGCGAACCGGATCTTTCCGGTCTCCTTAAGGAATTGCGCCGACGGGGCACGGGAAAGCCGTTTAATCTGATCTCGCGCGGCACCTAGTCAAGCCTGTATGACGTAGGGAGTTATATTGAGGCAATCGCCGTAGCGGTTCAGCGCGTTCAATTTGCAGATGCGGGCTGGGCGGAGCCCCAGAATCGGTGGTGGTTCAAACCGTAGCGGGCGAGATGTTCGATGCTCGCGTTGTCCAAGGCGCAGCTGAGGTGATGAAAGTGATGGGCCCGGGTATGGTCAGCGCTTCGTCAGCTAGAGCTCGCATGGATGCGTCGCGCCCGCGCTCGCCTGGCGGCGCGACGGGGTGATCGCCACGAGCCTTTCTATCCAGCGCCATCGTTAGGGCCACGGAATGTATTCACCGTGGAGAATAGCTCATCGAGCTTTTCCTGCTGGTTTTGAATATACGGGTTCGACGCATAATCCGAGTCGCTAAAAGCCTTGCTCATCATCTGGTGGACGGCATCGAGGTCGTCCTTGTCGAATTGACCCTTCGCCCTTAGCCGCGCGACAATCGTCACGATCCCGTTCAAGCACGCAACGCTAACCGCTCCGTAGGCCTGCAAGACCGCAACCTCTTCGTCGGTCATCGTCCCACCCATTCTTTCAGGCGACAAAGCACGCCAACCGGTCGAGTTTCTGAGCTCGGACGAAGGCGAACGTCAAATACATGTTCTACGCCTGCGACAGTCCATATCTGCTCTTCGCCATCCGGAAAGCGAAACCGGATGGTTTCGCCCACTCTTGGTACGGCCACCATTTCAACATCGTCTAAGACCTGGTCTTGGTCTCGATCCTCCACAAATCGGACGTTTGGCATTCTTCCTCCTAGGATTGGGGTGGGTCGTCAGATCGTGCTTGCGATGACGGCCAGCGCTGCGATGGCCATACCCCCGAGCGCGATAAAGTTGGCGTCTCGTTGTCTAACGCCTGCTCGCCTCTGAAGCTCAAAATCAAGTTGCGAGCGGAAGCCCGCAGATCGGTCACGAGTATTACTCGACAGTAGGACAGATAAATACACGTCGCTCACATTCTGAAGTGCCGCAGCCATCTCGAACGGGTTTACATCGTGTTGCACGTCACGAAAGGCCAGGTCGCCTCGTGTCGGCTTGTACTTTTCGGCCATCTTACCCCCTTCACCGATCACACTGATACGCCCCTAGTCTACTCGCTGCACCGTTCCCGGATAATGACGCGAGGCGGGAATCATGTTGATCAGGGGTAAGCACTGCGAAACGAGCTAGCAAGCAAGCGACTAGTCATCGTCTCTCCACAGACTATGCCCATCGCCTTCTTCGCCAAGCCATATTTCAATCGTTCGAGCATTGAGGTCGATAACGATCCGAGCTCGATCATATCCAGCGGCTTTTACTGATTTCAAAGCTCGTTCGATGTCCGCTTGGGTCACCCGCGCTGCAGCAGTCATTCGTCGTGCCCTAAGTATCCTTCGTGTCGCATTCATGTTGCATCGACGTGCCGCGACACCAAGCGAAACGGCGCAAAACTGGGAGAAAAAGGACGTCTACGCGCTAATCAGCGTTTGACGCGGAAGCCGACCTCAGCGGAGCTTATCGTACTGATTTTCGTACTAAAGTCTTGGTAGCGGAGGAGGAGTATTTTTTAGAAGCTTATCATATTGATAAATAATTATTTTATTGAGAATTACACTCAAAATACCCCCACTGATACCCCCAGAATTTCGATGCGGTGAAACGCATACTTTATGCGATGTTTTGCCGTTTTTTCAGCCCCGGTCACCGCACCTTCCGCTTCGGCAATCAACCACCAGCGCATTCGGCTGCTAGGTAGCACCGGACACGCATGATGTCTGCCAGTTCGCCGTCCAGCATGTGATGAAGTGCGCTCACGCCATCAAAAGCGGCATTGTCCGTTCGTATCCACGAATAGGCTCGCTCTGACTTGCGGAAGATTGTCATGAGCGCCTTGTGGATGCCTATCAAATTCAACAATCGGGCATGACATTCGGAAGAACACTTGCCCACCCCCTGCCCCTTCCAGCGCCGATAGGTCCGCAATGGCACATCTAGCAAGGTGGCCGCCTGCTCATCGGGTACGCCCCATTTCTCGAAAAGGCTCAGGCTCGCACGAAAGAGCGCAGCAGCTTCCTGCTGGGCATCGATTGAATTAACCTCGCCGAGCATTTTCTCCAAATCCCCGCAAAATCGAAATCTTCGCGGATGGCTGATAACATGAACGCATGGCGCGATCCACATGGCGACCCCGTCCGTTCATGCGATGACATATGTAGCCATTGACTACATTGAAGCCATGAGCTACATCGCAGGCAATGAAGCCTGTTACCTACACGCGGGCTGCGTTGAAGGCCCTTCGCAAGATGCCCGCGGACGTAGCCGAACGGATCATAGGGAAGATCGAGCAATATGCCGCCGACCCAGCCTCGCTGGCCAACAATGTCACGGCTCTCAAGGGACAGGAAGGTATCCGTTTAAGAGTGGGCGACTGGCGCGTGATCATGAATGATGACGGCGTTGTTCTGGCGGTTCTCGATATAGGGCCGCGTGGCAGCATCTACGGTTGATGGAGGCAGATATGGGTGAAATGATTTCGATCCCGCTTGAGGAATATCGCAGCTTGCAGGCCGCCGCCGAAGAGCTGGCCGATCTGCAAGCCTATGACCGTGCTCTGGCGCTGCTGGCAAACGGCGATGAGGAACTGCTGCCTGCCGAATTCGTGAAGCGCATGGTCTCCGGCGAAAGCCCTCTGCGCGTCTGGCGGGAATTCCGGGGCCTTACCCAGACTGCCCTCGCCGATGCTTCAAGCGTCAACCGGGTGCAGATCGCGGATATCGAAGCCGGACGGAAGAGCGGTTCGATCGAGACGGGCAAGAAGTTGGCCGACGCCTTGAGCATTACTCTCGATGAACTGATTTAAAGGCGCCGCAGGAAACGCCAAGAGAAGCGACGTTCATCAGATCAGATCCGCTCGCCGAAAGCTATCGTTGATTCAGCCGCACGCAGGCGACGGCAACTGGGCCGGTTGCAGACAGGCAGGTCTCGCAGAGGATTGAGGCTATAGCTGCCGCCAGATGGATAAGACGAGGCGTCGCCGGACCTCGACGCGGTCAGCTCTCTAATGGATGGCCCGCGCTGCCGCCTGAATGTCGCCAGCGCATCAGGTACTCGGTGGCGCGCTTGCGGAAGAAATTCTCCGGCAAGTCCAGCGCCGCCACGGTTCCCGGTCCGATCAGCGACGCGCTCAGCGCGGCCATCACGATAATCGCCACGACTTCCGGCAGCGCTTCGGGCGTCAGGCCGCCGACCTCCGGCGTTTCGCCAAGCTCGGCGGGCACTTTGGCGAGATGCTGGTACATCGAATCCAGCCGGTCGCTGCCCTGAGCCGCGAGCCAGCCGATCAGCCGGCCGACGCCGTCGCTTTCGAATCTGTCGAAAATCACATCGACCAGGTCGGCTTCGGTGATGGCACCGGTGCGCAGCCTGTTCGTCCCTTCTCGCACGGCTGCGATCATGTCCGCAATGAGCGCATCGGCAAGCGCGGTCTGGAGGTTCGCCGCTGATCCGAAGTGATGGGCGATATTGCCATGCGCCAAGTTCAGCTCCCCGGCCACGCTTTGCAGGGTGACCGCATCCGGGCCGCCGGTGACGAGCAGCTGGCGCGCTGCCGCAATCGCTTCGGTCCGGACGGCATCCGGATGGCGGCGGCGCCTGCGTGTCGTGTCGAGTTCTATTGTCGCTGATTACAACAGGCGGTAGGAAGAGCCTATTGTCAATAATGCCGATGGCGCTGGGTGATGTACGAGCAGAGCAAGTTTAGCCACCCCGCAGCTCGCGCACGCAGAGTTGCGGATCGGCAGGGCCAGTGATGATACGTGCTGACCTTCGCGCTGCAATGCTTCTGCTTGCCGTCTGGCCGCTCAGCGCCTGGGCGCAAGAGATGCCTGCCCCGCAAGCGAACACACAAGACGTAACCTTCGACGCCGCGCTGGCGCGGCTCGATGCGACGTCCCCCGGTCTCGCCGGAGAGGAGCACTCGGTCCGCGCGAGCGAGCTGCTCGCCGATGCCACCCGCACGCTGCGCAGGCCGACAGTGACCGCGTCTGCCAGCCTCATCGAGTATCAGAAGACACTGGGGGTCGATATCAGCGGCCCGCGCGACAATGCCGAGAATGCGGCGAGCGATTTCCTGACCCAATTGCCCGGCCAGTTTCCGCCCGGCCTCCAACAGATCGTCGGCGACGTGACGCAGCGCTTCGGCGCGGCGCTGCCTGCGATCTTCGGCCAGATCCTTGACACGTTCGAGTTCCAGACCCGCGACACCGTGTTCCGGCCGACGCTCACTGCAGCGATGCCGATCTACACCGGCGGGGCGATCGGCGCCGTTCAGGACGGCGCGGATGCTGCGGTCGGCGTCGCCCGGGCCAAGCAGGCTGGCGGGCGCGACCTGTCGCGGGTGAACCTCGTTAAGACCTATTTCGGGCAACAGGTGGCGGTGCAGCTGGCCCGCTCGACCCGCGAGACGCTGGAGAGCTTCGATCGCCACCTGTCCGATGCGATCAAGCTCGAAGAAAATGGCTTCATCCCGCATGCGCGGGTGCTGCAGGTGCAGGTCGCGCGCGATGCGGCGCAGCGCGCCTATGAGCGGGCGCGGCTGGAGGAGGCAACCGCCACCGACGCGCTGGCCCGGCTGCTCGACCATCCGGGCGAGATTTCTGCGGTAACGCCGCTGTTCGTCAGATCGCTGCCGCTCCCACCGGTCGAGACCTTTCTCGCCAGCGTCGACTCCACGCCGCAGGTGCGCGGGGGCGATGCGGCCTATGATATTGCCAATGCCGGTGTCGATCTGGCCAAGTCGCGCTACCTGCCGCAGGCCTTTGCTTTCGGCAGCTACAACGCCAATCGCGACAACGCGGTGCCGATCGATCCGGACTGGATTGCAGGCGTCACCTTGCGCTTTACCCTGATGTCCGGCTTCGACCGGAGCAAAACGCTTCAGGCAGCGCGGGAGCGCGAACGTGCCGCAGCCGAGGTTGCCGCCCAGACCCGCAAGGATGTGACCGGACAGATCGTCAGCGCCTGGAACCTGGTGGAGGCCGCCAGGCAATCCTTCCTGCTGCTCGACAGCAATCTCGCCGCCGCGCAAGAGAACCTGCGCGTGCAGCAGCTGTCCTTTGCCGCCGGTGAGGCGCCGTCCTCCGCGCTGGTCGACGCCGAAGCTATCTTGGCGACGACCAAGACCCAGCGGATCGCAGCGGCCTACGAATATGATCTGGCGCTTGCAGGTCTGCTCGCGGCAAGCCATCGGGTCGACGAGTTCGGCACCTTTCTGGCGCAAGCCGACCGACGCCTGGAGGACTACGAGTGAACGAAGGATCGGTCGCCCCGGCCTCGCGCCGCAAGCGCATTGTCGTCATCGCGGCGATCGTCATCGTGCTTGCCGTGGTCGTCCTCGGGCTGTGGCTGGCGAGCCGACCGGCTCCGCAGCAGCTTCAGGGCATGGTCGATGCCGAAGAGGTGAATGTCGCAACCAAGGCGCTGGCGCGGGTCGAAAAGCTGATGGCCGAAGAAGGCCAGCGGGTGGAGGCTGGCGCGGTGCTCGCCACGCTGTCCAGCCCGGAGATCACGGGCGCGCAGGCGCAGGCGCAGGGCGCACTCGACGCCGCGCGCGCAATCGCATCGGCGACCAACGAAGGCCCGCGCGAAGAGGATATCGCAACACTGCGCTCCACTTGGCAGGCGGCGCAGGCGGCGGCCGATCTGGCGGCGGAGACAAGTCGTCGCACCCAGAACCTCTATGCCGAGGGCGTGGTCGCAGCGCAGCGCCGCGATGAGGCCGTGGCCGCACGCGACAGCAGCGCGCGCACGGCGGAGGCTGCGCGGCTGCAATATCAGAAGGCGCTGGCCGGCGCCCGTCACCAGACCAAGGCCGCTGCCGATGCGCAGGTCCGTATCGCACAGGCAGGTGCGCAGACCGCCGATGCCATGGAGAGTGAGACCCGGCTGGTTTCGCCGATTGCGGGAGAGGTGGCGCGCAAGCTGGTCCAGCCCGGCGAAATCGTCAGCCCGGTCATCCCCGCCTATCAGGTGATCGACATCGACCATCCGTGGGTCGCGCTGAACCTGCGCGAGGACCAGTATCGCGGTCTCTCCATGGGCACGGTGCTTCGCGGGCATATCCCCGCGCTCGATCACGATGCGGACTTCCGGGTCTATTTCATCTCCCCGCGCGGCGACTTCGCGACATGGCGGGCGACGCGCGAGGCATCGGGCTACGATGTGCGCACGTTCGAGGTCCGGCTGCGCCCGGCAAAGCCGATTCCCGAGCTGCGCCCCGGCATGAGTGTCCTGTTCGACTGGCCGCAATGAGTGCGTTCGGGCGAGCGCTGACGCGCGAACTGCGCCACCTGCGGCATGATCGCTGGGATCTGGCGGGGCTGTTCGTGGTCCCCGCCATTCTGCTGGCGCTGATGGCCGGGATGCTGTGGCAGGGCACGATGCACAAGCTTCCGCTGGCCGTCATCGACAGCGACGGCACCAGTGCCAGCCGGACGATGATCCGTGCGCTGGATGCCTCGCCGATGATCCGGATCGAAGGCTCCTACCCAAGTGAAGTCGACGCCATGCACGCGCTGCGCAGCGGTGAGGCCATGGCGCTGGTGCATCTGCCGCCCGGTCTCGGCGAGGGGCTGGCGCGGGATCGCGAGCCGGTGGTCCGTATCCTTTACAACGCCAGCTTCCTCTCGACAGGCCGCCAGATATCGAGTGCCGCCGAAAGCGCCCTGATGACAGCCGCGCTCGAGATCCTTGCCGACGAGCTTCCGAACCACAGCCTGCCGTCGCCGCGCACCCACAGGCTGGTGATCGAGGCCACCGCGCTCGGCAATGCGCCGGGCAGCTATGAGTGGTTCCTCGGGCTGCTGATCTATCCCTCGGTGCTGCATCTGATCGCGGCTTGCGCCACCGCGATGGCGCTGGGGCGCGAACTGCGTGACCGATCGCTGGCCAGCTGGGCGCGGTCCACCGGTGGGGTCGCGTCGGCGCTGGCGGGCAAGATGCTGCCCTATGTTGCGGTTGTCAGCCTGTGGGGCGTCGCCTGGATGCTGTGGCTGACGCTGGCGCGCGGCTGGCGGTTCGAGGGAAGCATCGCGCTCGTCGCCTTCGCGCAGGTGCTGCTCTACGCGAGCACAGCCGCGATTTCGGCGCTGCTGATCGCCATCACCCGCGATACGCCAGTCACATTGTCCGCCGGTATCGTCTACGCGGGGTCGGCGCTCGCCTATTCGGGTGCGACGCTGCCGCTCAACGGGGGCAGCCTGTTCGCGCGTGTCTGGAGCAACCTGCTCCCGCTACCCCATTACCTCGCGTTGGAGCTGGGGCAGGTGACCGACCGGGCGATCACCATGACCGGTGCCATCGTACCCGCGATCGCGCTCACCGCCTACCTAATGATAGCAGGCGGTGGGGCGGTTGCGATCATCACAGTCGCGGCCCGCCGTTCATGAGCGTTGGCGAAGCCTTTCTGGCAACGTGGCGGGCGATCTTCAGATCGCGCGAGCTGCTGGCGACGACCTTGCTCGCGGTGCTGCTCTATTCCTTCTATTATCCAGCGCCCTACGCGCAGCAGACCGCGCTGGAACTACCGATCGTTGTCGTCGACCAGGACGACAGCGCGCTGAGCCGTGCCATGGTGCACGAACTCGATGCAACGCGGGCGGTCCGGGTGCAGGCCGTCGAGACCAGCATGCTGGCTGCCCGCGCGACCATGAACGCAGGCGAGGCAGACGGGGTGATCCTGATTGCAGACGGGCTAGAGCGGCAGCTGCGCACGGGCTCTCCCGGATCTGGCGTCGGCGTCTGGGTGAACGCGACCTACCTCGTGCGGGCGAGCGCGATCCGCGACGCGGTGACTGCCGTGATCCAGAATCTGGTCGTCACCCGCCTCGCGCCCGCCAGCCAGGCGACTCGATCCGGCCCGCCGATCGCGATCGTCAGCGAGCCGCTGTTCAACCTGACAGGCGGCTACAAGAACTATGTCTTCCCGGCAGTCGCCGTCGTCATCATCCAGCAGACGCTGCTGATCGGTGCCGCCAGCTTCATGGCGGGGCGGCGCCGCGAGGGAACCTGGCGGATGGGCCTAAGCGAATATCTGGGCACGCTGGCCGCCTTCAGCTCGGCCGGCGCGGTGACCTGTCTGTTTCTGTTCGGAATGGCGTTCTGGATACAGGGGGTTCCGGTGGGCGGCAATATCGGCGGCGTGATTGCAATCACGCCGGTGTTCGTGGTCTGCGTGGCGGCGCTGGGCCTCGGGCTCGGCAGTTTCTTCGACCGGTTCGAGCGAGCGATGGCGATTATCGCGCCCGCGTCGGTGCCATTCTTCTTCCTGACCGGCGCCGCCTGGCCGCTCGACCAGATGCCCCGCGTCGTCGCGGCGATTGCCTGGCTGATCCCGTCGACCGCCGGCTTGCACACCTTCGTTCCGCTCAACCAGATGGGGGCTTCGCTGTACGAGATCAGAGTGGCTGCCGTGATCCTGCTGGCGCTGGCTGTGACCTGCGTGGTTCTGGCGGGCAAGCGCATCGTGTCCCACCCTCCCACTTCCGGTTGATCAAGTCGGCCGTGGCCGGGCGACAGGTTTTCGCCCGTTGAGGAGAAGAAGTCCCACGATCATTGCGAGCCGTTAACGGCGACCTCTTCCGCGCAATATGGCGTGTAGCTGACACCCGGAGGTGACCCCCGGAACTTTTGCTATCCTAATCGACTCCACTGGAGCTGGCTTTTCGGATCGTATGACAAGGCTGCACGTTCCTGCGCAAGCAATGGACGTCGGCTTTCAGGCTCATCGCGTTGGTTCTCGAACGGCGGAGCGTGGGGCGCGTTGCTGACGCTAGCATCGACCAATAGGAACGGCAGCTTATCGCCCTTCGCGTTTCCGAAGCTGCCTTTCCGGATCATCCAACATCGCTGACATTCCCGTGAATCCCTGCGCGGGACTCACATTCTCACCGAAATTGGGACCTTTGCGAAATTTTTTCGGGAAAAATCCCAGAATAATCACACATAAATACATGATTATAAATCATAAATTTGCACATCCGCCTCGACTCTCTCTGGGGGTACCGCGCATTTTCAGCCTTCGACGAAATACCCCCAGAATACCCCCACTACCCTGCTGGCTGCACACGGAACCAAGCGGAAGCATAGAGACACATGAGGGCGTGCAACGCGACCAGAGTGCGCGGATTTCTGCCGCTTTCAGCATCGCTCCCGGATACAAGCGGAACCGTGCGGATGCATGTGGACGTTGAAAATGGTAGCGGAGGAGGGACTCGAACCCCCGACACGCGGATTATGATTCCGCTGCTCTAACCACCTGAGCTACTCCGCCCCGAAAGGCATGCCGGGGCAATCGCTCCCTCGGCAGGCGGCGCGTTTAGGGCGGTCCGGCTACGGGGTCAACTGCGCAAATGCGGTTCCCGTGCAATTTCCTGGCCGCTCTATAACACAGGGCCGACAGAACTGATCGCCTATGCATGCAAGTGCCTGTATGATCAGGCTAAAGTATCCCCTTCCCCCGGAAGCTCACTTCTTTCAGTTTTTCCCAAGGGCCGCCCCGATAGCGAAACAGATCGAGGCCGCGGAACCGAAACTCCTCCTGCTCTATTATGCCGGCCAGGCTGGCCTGCAAAACCTTCGCTTCCTTGCCGCTAACCTTGTTCTGAATGGTTACGTGCAAGCGGGGGCGCTGTTGGTCCTGCTGGGTCAGCAAGCCGTGGAAATGGTCTGCGATCATTTCCCGAAGCAGCAGCATTCCGGGGCTGCCAAGCCTGATCGCAGTCCCGTTTCCCAATGACATGATGCCCTCGACATACCCCTCTATCGGGGCGAGTTCGGACGCGATGCGCTTCAGATAGGTGCAGGCTTCGGCTTCGCACATCGCAGGCAGTGCGTGAAACAGAGTGACGTGGGCTTCGAGATAATTGCGTTCCGGCGGGAAATGAGCCGTGCGCAGGGCGGTAAATCTGGCGTGCATATCCGCCGGCAAGCGCGCCGTAACGATCAGCGGGCTGTCGCCCTCCCCGCTCACATTTCCCCGCGTTGGCGGCGGATTTCGAACCACTTGGCAACGTTGCGGTTATGCTCGTCCAGTGTCTGGGCAAATGCATGCCCGCCAGTCCCATCCGCGACCATATAGCGCGCAGAGGTCTTCGCAGGATTGAGCACGGCCGCGATGGATTCACGCCCTGGGTTGGTGATCGGCCCTTTTGGCAATCCCACCATCGTATAGGTGTTGTAATCATTGATGGCAGCAATTTCGGATTGCTTTATCCGTCGGCCCAGGGGCTTGCCCTTGGTTATGGGATAGATGATCGTCGGATCTGCCTGCAACAGCATGCCGTCCTTCACCCTGTTCGAATAAAGCCCGGCCACCATTCGCCGTTCGCGGGCGACGCCGGTTTCCTTCTCCACTATAGAGGCCAACGTCACGGCATCCTGAATGGAATTTACGGCGATCCCTTCCGCCCGCTTGGGCCAGGCTTCGGCCAGATAGTTCTGCATGGCCGCCTGCATGCGCGCGAGCACTGCGCTGCGGGCTTCCCCACGTTCGTAATCGTAAGTGTCGGGAAGCACCGACCCTTCCACCGGCACGGGAATTTCGCCTGTCAGGTTTTCTTCCGCCATCAAACGCTCGTGAACCATAATCGAAGGCAGCCCTTCCGGTATGGTTACGAAACGGCGAATGACTTCACCATGCTGGAAAGTATCGAGTATGGTCGAATTGCTGGCCCCCGCCGGCAATAGGAACTCACCCGCCATGATCGGATCCGAGGATCCGAAAATCTTCGCCCGCAGCAGAAAACCCTGGCGATCGGAGATAAGCCCTTCGTCAGCCAGTTTTTGCGCCACGGAAGTCAGGCTGGCACCGGAAGGTACGATGAAGTTCGTGTCCTCCTCTATCTCGGCGCTGCCCCACCAACCGGCCAGGAACCAGATCGCGCTTACCGCAAGAACCAGCGATAGTACGCCCGCGAGAAGGCACCCGGCCTTTTTCACCTCAGTCGACTTTCTTGAGGATTACCGATGCGTTGGTACCGCCAAAGCCGAAGCTGTTGTTGAGCACGGCATTCACCTCGCGCTGCTTGGCCTTGAGCGGGACCAAATCGACGCCTTCCGTGCCCTCATCTGGATTATGCAGATTAAGCGTGGGCGGGACGATCTGGTCACGGATGGCGAGAATGCAGAAAATCGCTTCCACCGCACCCGCACCACCCAGCAGATGACCGATGGCGGATTTGGTCGAACTCATCGACGCGCCACCCAGATCATCACCCAGCACACGCTTCACAGCGCCAAGCTCGATCGTGTCGGCCATGGTCGAAGTGCCATGCGCATTGACATAATCGATGTCGCTCGGCTCCATTCCTGCTTTCTTCAGCGCCATCCGCATGGCCAGTTCGGCGCCCTTGCCTTCAGGATGCGGCGCAGTCACGTGATAGGCATCGCCCGACAGACCGTAACCGACGACTTCGGCATAGATCTTCGCACCGCGCGCCTTGGCGTGTTCGTATTCTTCCAGCACAACCACGCCTGCGCCTTCGCCCATGACAAAACCGTCGCGGTCTTTGTCGTAGGGGCGGCTCGCTTCGGTCGGGCGGTCGTTCATGCTCATATTGAGCGCGCGTGCCTGCGCAAAACCGGCCACGCCGAGCGGGTTGATAGTCGATTCAGCGCCGCCCGCCAGCATCACGTCGGCATCGTCGAGCGCGATCATCCGCGCCGCATCGCCGATGGAGTGCGCCCCGGTAGAACAAGCTGTCACCACCGCGTGATTGGGGCCCATAAGGCCGTACTTGATCGAAACCTGACCGGAAATGAGATTGATCAGACGACCATGGACAAAATGCGGGCTGACCCGGCCAGGACCGCGTTCATGTAGCACGATCGATTCACTTTCGATGCCCGGCAGTCCACCGATGCCCGAGCCGATCGACACGCCAGTGCGCAGCTTCAGTTCATCGTCCATGTCCACGAGGCCAGCATCTTCCAAGGCCTGTCCGGCAGCATCTATGCCGTAAACGATGAACGGATCGACCTGGCGCTGGACCTTGTGATCCACACGCTTGTCGGGATCGAAGCCGTCTTCATGATCCTTGGGCTTCACTTCACAGGCGATGGTGCATTTCTGGCCCGTGGTATCGAACCGGGTGATCTGCCCTGCTCCGCTCTTGCCAGCGATAAGGTTCTTCCATGAAGTCTCCACATCACCGCCAAGGGGGGTGACTAGGCCAAGACCGGTTACGACCACACGACGCATGCTATTCTCCGCAAAAAGACAACAGGCCCGGCCCAGTTAGCGGGTCGGGCCTGTCCGAACCCGCTCCTGGCGGGCGTGAAGGCAGCTTAAAGGCTTAGCCCTTGTGCTCTTCGATATACTTGGTTGCGTCACCGACGGTGGTGATCTTCTCAGCTGCATCGTCGGGAATTTCGACACCGAATTCTTCTTCGAACGCCATAACCAGCTCAACGATGTCGAGGCTGTCTGCACCGAGATCGTCGATGAAGCTGGCTTCCTGGGTGACCTTGTCGGCCTCGACGCCGAGGTGCTCGACGACAATCTTCTGCACGCGGTCGGCAGTATCGCTCATTGTAATCCCTCTCAGATCTGGGGGTTATTGAATTGCCTGTCGCCCTAATGAACGCAGAAGGCTTAGGCAAGTGCCTAGGAAATCGTCCTGGCGGACTGTTCGGGGGTCAATCACCCGCCTGATCGACACGTGTCTCATCTGTTCGGTGGGGCTTTGACGCATCGACCGTGCGGATATGGACGTCGCGCAGCTGGCGCGGGGACACCTGCGATGGAGCCCCCATCATCAGATCCTGCGCCTTCTGATTGAGCGGGAAAGCGATCACTTCGCGGATATTCGGCTCATCTGCCAAAAGCATCACGATACGGTCGATGCCTGGTGCCGACCCGCCGTGCGGCGGCGCACCGAGCTTGAATGCCTCGATCATGCCGGAGAAATTCTCGTCGACCTCAGCCTGAGAATAACCGGCGACTTCGAACGCCTTGTACATGATGTCCGGGCGATGGTTACGGATGGCACCACTGGACAGCTCGTAGCCGTTGCAGACGATGTCGTATTGCCACGCCTTGATGTCGAGCGGGTCCTGATTTTCCAGCGCATCCATCTCGCCTTGCGGCATAGAGAACGGGTTGTGGCTAAAATCGATTTTTTTGAGCTCTTCGTCATATTCGAACATCGGAAAGTCGACGATCCAGCAGAACTTGAAGCAGCCTTCCTCGATCAGGCCGAGCTCTTCGGCAACGCGGGTGCGCGCAGCACCTGCAAGCTTGGCAGCATCTTTCTCCTTACCTGCAGCGAAAAACAAACCGTCGTTTTTGCCCAAGCCCAGTTCGGCATAGAGCTTTTCCATACCTTCGACGCCGTGGTTTTTGGCAATCGGCCCACCGAATTCGCCACCCTTGCGCGTGACATAGCCCAGCCCAGCGAAACCTTCCTTGCGGGCCCAATCGTTCATCTCGTCGAAAGACTTGCGGCTTTTTTCATGCGTATTAGGCGCGGGGATGACGCGCACGCAACCGCCCGTGCCGACGATCTTCTCGAAGAGGCCAAAGCCCGACGTCGTGAAGTGGTCCGTCACATCACTGATGATCAGCGGGTTACGCAGGTCCGGCTTGTCGCTGCCGTATTTCAGCATCGCTTCGGCGTAAGGTATACGAGGGAATTCTCCCGCAGGCGTCACACTTTTTCCGCCAGAGAATTCTTCAAAGACGCCAGCCAATACCGGCTCGATTGTCTGGAAAACGTCTTCTTGAGTCACGAAACTCATTTCGAAGTCGAGCTGGTAAAATTCAGGGCTCCGGTCGGCGCGCAGGTCTTCATCGCGGAAACAGGGAGCGATCTGGAAGTAGCGGTCGAAGCCCGCCACCATCAGCAACTGTTTGAACATCTGCGGCGCCTGCGGAAGGGCATAGAAATGCCCCGCGTGAAGCCGGCTCGGCACCAGATAGTCGCGCGCACCTTCGGGACTGGACGCACCCAGGATCGGGGTCTGGAACTCGCTAAACCCCTGATCGATCATACGGCGGCGCAGAGAGGTGATGACTCGGTTCCGCAGCATGATATTGGCGTGCACGCGTTCGCGACGCAGATCTACGAAGCGGTATTTGAGCCGAGTTTCTTCCGGATAGTCTTCCGCCGAATTGACAATCAGCGGCAGATCGTCCGCACGGCTCTGAACGGTTACCGACCGCGCAAAAACCTCGATCTCTCCAGTCGGCAGGTTCTTGTTCACGGCTACATCGGCACGGGCCTTCACAGCCCCGTCGATAGTAACAACCGACTCGAGCTTGATCTTGTCGAGGATCGGCAACGCCTCGCTATCCTCATCGGCGACGATTTGAGTGATTCCGTAGTGATCGCGAAGATCGATGAACAGCACCCCACCATGGTCGCGCTTGTTATGCACCCACCCAGACAGGCGAACGGTCTCACCAACATTGTTTTTGTTCAGCGCGGCACAGTTGTGGGTACGATAGGCGTGCATCTAAAATCTTTCCATTTTCGGAGCTATAGCGCTAGGGGCGCGAAAGGCTGCGCTCCTCTAGCAGGAATCGCGCGCGCTAACAGGGCAAGCATGGCTTTTTGTCAAGTTCGCGCATGCCCCATTCTCTTGGGCCGGCCTAGCCCGTGGGCGGCACTCCGCCCGAACCAGAAACGAGCACGATGAAAATACACGATCTGATTACCACGACCGAACCGCTGGCAGAACTGTGCGAGCGGCTGGCGAAAAGTGACTTCGTCTGCGTCGACACCGAATTCATGCGCGAAAACACCTATTGGCCGGAACTGTGCCTCGTGCAGATCGGCAATCAGGAGGAAGCCGCGGCCGTCGACCCGCTGGCGGATGGGATCGACCTGACCCCTTTGTGGGACCTCTTATGCGAGAATGAAGAGGTTCTTAAAGTCTTCCATGCTGGCGGGCAGGACGTTGAAATTGTATATAATTTCACAGGCAAAACACCACAGCCGATCTTCGACACACAGATAGCAATGATGGCGATCAGCCAATCCGAACAGATCGGCTATGCCAATCTCGTCGAAAGCTGGCTGGGTCTGACAATCGACAAAGGCGCTCGCTTTACCGACTGGAGCCGTCGCCCACTGACTGACCGGCAGATAGAATATGCCATCGGCGATGTAACCCATCTCGCCAACATCTTTCCCCGCATCCTGAAAAAGCTGATCAAGACCGGGCGCGGTGCATGGCTCGATGCGGAAATGGACCGTCTGGCTGATCCGGAGAACTACGCCAACGATGCAGGATCTGCATGGCAGCGCATCCGCTCACCTGGCCGCAATCCTGCAGTGCTTGGACGCCTCAAGGCGCTAGCAGCATGGAGAGAAAGCGAAGCTCAGCACAAGAACATCCCGCGCGGGCGAATAATGCGCGACGAAACTCTTGCCGATATCGCCAGCCATCCTCCCAAAACCCAGAGCGATCTCATCAAGGTTCGCGGGCTTTCGAACGCGTGGAAAGACAATGATATCGGCAAGCGGCTTATGAAGGTGCTCGATAAGGCAGAGCCGCTGTCAAAAGACGAGATGCCTGAAAAGCCCAAACGCGGAGCACCTTTAGGTAAGGAGGGCGCCTTGGTGGCAGATTTGCTGAAGCTCCTGCTCAAAATTCGCGCTCGTGAAATCGACGTCGCGTCCCGCCTGCTTACAAAAGCCGACGAGATGGAAGCGCTTGCCGCTGGCGGGCGTAATCTCAAGATACTCGAAGGCTGGCGTTACGACGTGTTTGGTAAGGACGCACTCGAACTTGTCGAAGGAAGGCTCGCATTTGCAGTCAGGGACGGTCGACTGCTGATGACCCATGTAGATGATCTTCATGCCGGCATGGTCGATGCGCAAATTGCAGAGCAGACCGCCTAAGTGTCAACTTACCTCCCTACCCTCAAGCAATTGCAGTATCTCGTTGCGTTGCACGAGCATGGTCATTTTGGCCGTGCAGCAGAAGCCAGCTTCGTGTCGCAATCGACACTCAGTGCCGGAATCCGAGAGCTTGAATCTTTGCTTGGCGTGACACTCGTCGAGCGTAGCCGCCGTGTCGTGCGTTTTACCGCGCTTGGCAATCAGGTGGTCGAAAAAGCTCACCGCATCTTGCGTGAAGCGGAAGAACTGGCAGACCTCGTGCATGCTGCCGGCAAGCCGCTCGCCGGCCAGCTCCGAATGAGTGTCATTCCAACCATAGCACCATTCCTGCTGCCGCGCTTTTTGCCTCGCCTGCGCAGCGAACGCCCCGATCTGGAACTGATGTTGCGTGAAGAGACCAGCCATGATGCAGTCGAATCTTTGCAGCATGGACGCGTTGATTGTGTGCTGCTTGCACTCCCCTTTGCCACAGGCGAAGTGGAACAGGCGCATATTTCCGATGACGAGCTCTACGTTGCGTTCCCGAAGGACGATCCACGTGATCCGCCTGATGTCATTCCACCAAGCATGATCGACGAAGGTCGCCTGCTGCTGCTTGAGGACGGACACTGCCTCAAGGACCATGCGCTGGCCGCATGCAATCGCCCCGAACTGCGTGCTTCGGCGACTATGATAGGTACTAGCCTGCACACTCTGGTGCAAATGGTGGACAACGATCTTGGACTTACAATGCTGCCCAAAATGGCAGTGGATGCAGGTATTCTTGCTGGAACGGAGGTCGTGGCACGCCCACTCAAGTCCAAGAACGCCACCAGAGAAATTGCACTAATCTGGCGCCGCAATTCACCGAGACGAGCCGACTTCGAACTTCTGGCCGAGGAATTGAGGGCGGGATAATCGGACGCCGCTTGCTCAGCGCTCGATGGGATAAATCGGATATCGAGCAACTTCTTTGTTGAGGTATCTCGACGTCAGTTCTTCGATGAGGGACAAGTGCGTGCAAACCAATACTTCGCTTTATTGCGGAGTTACGTTTAATAGGTAAGGCGCAAATCAAATCATACGGTGGTGGGAATTAAGACGAATGAGGCGTCCGAAAAAACTATTGCGCCAGCTAAATCGAATGGCTGGGACACGAGGAACTGTTGATACCAACGCACTCAATCGCTTTTCCGGTTGGGCAGCGGCGCGTAATGACAAGGATGTGTTCATTGAGGCATGGATCGATGGCAAAGCGGTTGCCTCGACCAAGACAGGCGTTGAACGCCCCGACGTCGAAAGTGCCCTGTCCGGTTACAAGCGGGCCCGCTTCAGCGGTTTCACAATCGAAGTGCCCGAGAGCGCAATCCCAGACGATCGCGTGGTTGAGGTCAAGATCACGGCACAGCCGGATGGATCACGGGCGCCCAAGGCGTGGCTTGGAACGGCAACCCTGGCTGGCGATGGCTTGATCGAAAAGCTGGCCTCCGCTCCTCGATCGAATATCGTCGGCCCGTTTCCGGCGCGGGTGATCGATGTTGTTTCCGCCTTTCGGCCAGACGCAGTGACGGATATCCTTACAGTTTCCGGGCAGCGGAATTTCATAGCCGCCCTGCGCGAGATACTGATCGTTCCTGCATTGCGCGAAACTCCGGAAATTGCCGACTATATTCGCTATCTACAGGCGATCTCCGCGCATTTCGTGTTCGTCGATCGTTTCTTTCCTACCGCCAACCGACAGGCCCGGCCCGGTTCGGCCGACTTCCACGGAAAGCCCAATTCGGTTGGCGAAATCACCTCGATCGCTCACCAACTGTATGTCCTGAAATCCTATGGCATCGAAGGTGACTTTGCCGAGTTTGGCTGCTTCAAGGGCTTCAGCTCCTCCATGCTGAGCTTTGCCTGCCAGCAGTTGGGGCTGAAAATGCATATTTTTGACTCGTTCGAAGGTCTGCCGGAGGCCAAGCACAGCGGCTACACCGCAGGTGATTATGCAGGCAGCCTCGAAGAAGTAACCGAGAATATACGTCGCCTCGGAGTGGTCGATCAGGTTACCTTTCACAAAGGCTTCTACGCCGACACGTTCCGTGACTATCGCCCGCCACAGCTCATGTGTCTCTGGATGGACGTTGATCTTGAAGTTTCTGCCAAAGACATGATGGTTGTGGCCGACCGCCTCGACCCGAGAGCTAGCCTGTTTAGCCATGAATGTGTGGCCGACATGTTCGTGGATGGCGAGATCATTAATGCCCCTCGGCCCGACAACCCCATCCCGCCCGTACTTAATCGGTTCGAAGAACTTGAGCGCCCGCTCACCGGGCACCATATCCATGGTCACACGGGTGCCTTCTGGCCCCGGGATGGCGGTATTCCGGTCATGCACCACGATGCACTGACATCGTTACTGCAGATCCTGCGGAAGGACCTGTTCAAATAATGGAGGATACCCAAGAAACCCAGCGATTAACGCAGTAATAAAGGCGACGACGAGTGTCAGACTCAGTAGAGCTATCCAATACCAAAACGGCAGCACTATTCCCAGGCGTTCCCCTGATTGAATCGCCTATCTTCGATAGCGAAGAGCTTCCCCGCTTTACGGAACAGGAAAAGTATCTCGCTCGGCAACTGAACACTGATGGTTTTGCCGTGATGGATTTCCCCGACCCTGAAATTGACGCTAGGATCGAGCGGATCAAGCGGAATCTTGGCCCGGGTTTTGGTATTCCCCTCGACGATCCGGCCGCGGACAAAACAAAGGGCGAGCGCCGGGTTCAGGACGCTTGGAAAACGGATGCAGATGTCCACGCCATAGCGTCCAATCCAGCAATGCTTGACCTGTTGTCCAAGCTTTATGGCCGTCGGGCCTTCCCATTCCAAACACTGAATTTTCCGGTCGGAACGCAGCAGGCCGCGCATGCTGACTCGGTTCACTTCTCAAGCCTGCCCGAACGCTTCATGTGCGGCGTATGGCTGGCGATGGAAGATATTTCAGCCGAAGCTGGCCCGCTGTTCTACGTGCGCGGATCACACCGGTGGCCCATCATCTCTAATGCCATGATCGGCCGCCGCGGCTACGGCAGCGAATTGCATTCGGCTCAGGCCCCTTATGCCGATGCTTGGGCAGCTATGTGCAAAGCAGAACGGAAAGTTGAAGAACCTTTCCTCGCGCGGAAGGGCCAAGCGCTGATTTGGTGCGCCAACCTCCTTCATGGCGGCAGTCGCCAGACGGACCCGAAGCTCACCCGCTGGTCACAGGTCACGCATTACTTTTTCGACGACTGCATTTACTATACCCCTGCTTTCTCGGACGAAAATCTGGGTCAGCTGGCCTTGAGAAATCTCGTTTCGGTTGAAGATCAGTCACCGAAGCCAAACACCTATCTTGGCGAAGCGGTGGAAGGTCCGGAGCCTGAAAAGGGCAGCATTCTCGGAAAACTTGCTAGGGTCCAAACTCAATCAGCCTCTTGAAAATCGGCGTGTACATTGATTCAGGGAGTCTCCACTGAAGCAGGAGGCTGTTGGAGATGTCGCGTTCGTTGTTCTGGCTGTCGGATGAAGCATGGCG